>NZ_CP031598.1:0-1361293 GCF_008728195.1 Roseovarius indicus | reverse complement strand
GGCGTTCGACGTGCCGTCCTTGTCCAGCGTGGTGACAAGGGCGATCGGGCGCGGGGCGACGAAGCTGCACAGCAGGCGGTAGCGGTCGCGCTGGTCGAGCTTGGTGAAATCGACTTCCATCAGGCACCTCCGGCGCTTGCGCGCAGTTGCATCACGGGCGCGTCGTCGTCGGCGGCGAGCCCGGCCGGGCCCTTGACCAGCGGCGGTATGCGCCCTTCCTCGGCTGCATGGCACGACACCCGCGCATCCCCCGGCATGGCCCGCAATTGCGGCGGCTCCGCCTTGCAGCGGGCATTGGCCAGCGGGCAGCGCGGGTGGAAGGTGCAGCCCGGCGGCGGGTTGATCGGGTTGGGCACCTCGCCCGCCACCGGCGCCCGGTCACGCCGGGTCATCTCCATGTCGGGAATCGTGTCCATCAAAAGGCGGGTGTAGGGGTGCGTCGGGTTGTGGAAGACCTGCTCCGCCGGGCCCACCTCGACCAGCCGGCCGAGGTACATCACGCCCACGTAATCCGACATGAAATCGACCACGGCAAGGTCATGGCTGATGAAGAGATAGGTCAGCCCCAGTTCCTCCTGCAGGTCGCGCATCAGGTTGAGGATCTGCGCCTGCACCGACACGTCGAGCGCCGAGGTCGGCTCGTCACAGACAAGGAAATCGGGGCGCGAGGAGATGGCCCGCGCGATCGAGATGCGCTGACGCTGGCCGCCCGAGAACTCGTGCGGGAATTTCTCGCCGTCGCGTGCGTTCAGCCCGACCAGTTCGAGCAGACGCCCGACCTCGTCACGCTCCTCCTGCTTCGAGCCCACCAGCCCGAACGAGCGCAGCGGCTCGGCGATGATGTCCCGCACCCGCCAGCGCGGGTTGAGGCTGGCATAGGGATCCTGAAAGATCATCTGGATGCGCCGGCGGTACTCGGCCCGCTGCGAGGCTTCGAGATCGGTCAGGTCGGCCCCGTCGAAGATCACCTTGCCCTCGGTCGGCCCGTAGAGCCCGACCACCAGCTTGGCCACCGTCGACTTACCGCAACCAGACTCGCCCACGAGGCTGAAGGTCTTGCCCTTCGGCACGGCGATATCCAGCCCATCGACGGCGCGCAGATGCTGCACCGGCTTGCGCTCGATCACCCGGTTCAGAAGCGGCGGCGAGAGGTCGAAATGCTTCTTCATTCCGGTGATGGACAGAAGCGGTGCGTCGCCTTGGTTCGTTACGGTCTGCATCACTGGGCTCCTTCATACAACAGGCAGGCAACCTGCCCGTCCTCCACCTTCACGGCAGAGGGTTTCACGCGGGTGCAGGCCTCGGTGGCCTTGGGGCACCTGGGGTGGAAGGCGCAGCCCGACGGCAGGTCGGTCAGCCGGGGCATGGCACCGTCGATCTGGGTTAGCCGCTTCAGCCCGCCGCCGACGACGGGGATCGAGCCCATCAGCCCCTTGGTGTAGGGGTGGCGCGGGTTTTTCACGACCTGTTCGACCGGCCCGATCTCGACCAGGCGGCCGGAATACATCACGGCCACGCGGTCTGCGGTTTCGGCGATGACGCCCATGTCATGGGTGACGAGGATCACCGCCGCTCCGTGCTCGCGGCACATCTTCTTTAGCAGGGCAAGGATCTGCGCCTGGATCGAGACGTCGAGCGCCGTGGTGGGCTCGTCGGCGATCACCAGCTTTGGATCGGCGCAAAGCGCGAGCGCGATGACGACCCGCTGTCGCATCCCGCCCGAGAACTGGTGCGGATAGTGATCCACTCGCTGTTCCGGGGCCGGAATACCGACCTCGGACAGAAGGTCGATGGCGCGTTTCCGGGCGGCCTCCTTCGACATGGACATATGCGTCTGGATCGTTTCGACCAGCTGCTTGCCCACGGTCAGTAGCGGGTTCAGGCTGGTCAGCGGATCCTGGAAGATCGCGCCGATCTTGCGGCCCCGCAGCGGGCGCATCGCATCCTTCGACAGGGTGTCGATGCGCCGGCCCTCGAAATGGATCTCGCCGCCGCTGATATGGCCGGGCCGTTCCAGAAGGCCGGTGATCGCGGTGCCCGTCAGCGATTTGCCGGCGCCGGATTCCCCGACCATGCCGAGGATTTCCCCCGGGGCGAGATCGAAGGTGATGTTGTCGACGGCGCGCAGCGGCCCGTGGCGGGTGTCGAAGGCGATCGACAGGTCGCGCACCTGCAGAAGCGGGTCGGCGGAATGGGTCATGGTTTGCATATCTCCGTCTCCTCAGCGCAGTTTCGGGTTGAGCGCGTCGCGCAGCCAGTCGCCCAGCAGATTTACCGCCAGCACCAGCACCACAAGCGTCAGCGAGGGGAAGATCACGATCCACCAGGCGCCCGAGAACAGGTACTCGTTGCCGACGCGGATCAGCGTGCCGAGCGAGGGGTTCGTCGGCGGCATGCCGACGCCGAGGAACGACAGCGTCGCTTCGATCAGGATCGCCATGGCGAGGTTGATGGTCGCGATCACCAGCACCGGGCCCATCACGTTGGGCAGGATGTGGCTGAAGATGATCGCCGGCGGCCGGCGGCCCACGAGCTGGGCGGCCAGCACGTATTCGCGGTTCTTCTCGACCAGCGTCGAGCCGCGCACGGTGCGGGCATATTGCACCCAGGTGGTGATGGTGATGGCGAAGATCAGCACCACCAGCGCCGCGCTGTCATGCAGTTCGCGTGGCAGGATGCCCCGCGCGATGCCGCTGACGAGGAGGGCGACGAGGATGGTGGGGAAGCTCAGCATGACGTCGGCGATGCGCATGAAGAAGGCATCGACGATGCCGCCGAAATAGCCACTGACGAGGCCGACGATGACGCCCAGCACCATGGCCAGTGCAACACTGATGAAGCCCACCGCCAGCGAGATGCGCGAGCCGTAGAGGATGGCCGAGAATACGTCGCGCCCCTGGTTGTCGGTGCCCAGCAGGAAGCGGGCATCCCCTCCCTCGACCCAGGCCGGGGGCAGTTCGCTGTCCAGAAGGCTGAGGGTCGAGACGTCGAACGGGTCATGCGGCGCGATCCACGGCGCCAGCGCGGCGGCGAGGACCATGCCGATCGTCACGATGAACGCGATCACGGTGATCCGCGAGGTGCGGAAGTTGTAGAACAGGTCGCTTTCGAAAAAGGCGGTGAGGCGTGAGTGTTTTCCGATGAGGGTTGCCATGGGTCTGGTCTCCTTGGATCAGGCGCGGCCCGCGCGGATCGACAGGCGCGGATCGATGGCGAAGTAGAGCAGGTCTACGATCATGTTGATGACCACGAAAACCAGCGCGACCAACACGAGGTAGGCCGACATCACCGGGATGTCGCCAAAGCTGACGGCCTGGATGAACAGAAGGCCCATGCCGGGCCATTGGAAGACGGTCTCGGTGATAATGGCGAAGGCGATCATCGCGCCCAGTTGCAGCCCAACGATGGTGATCACCGGCATCAGCGTGTTGCGGAACGCATGTCCGAAATGCACGGCGCGGTTGGTCAGGCCCCGGGCCCGGGCAAAGCGCACGTAATCGGAACGCAGGGTCTCGAGCATCTCGGCCCGCACAAGCCGCATGATCAGCGTTACTTGGAAGAGGCCCAGCATGATTGCCGGAAGCACCAGCGATTTCAGGCCACTCCATGTCAGCAGGCCGGTCGACCACCAGCCGATCTGGACCACGTCGCCGCGCCCGAAGGAGGGCAGCCAGTTCAGCCAGACCGAGAAGACGAGGATCAGCAGGATACCGGTCACGAAGGTGGGCACCGATATGCCGATCAGCGACAGGATCTGCATGGAATTGCTGAGAAAACCCTTTCGGTGGAGTGCCGTGTAGATACCCATCGGCACCCCCATCGCCAGCGCGAAGATCGCGGCGGCCAGCACCAGTTCCAGTGTCGCCGGAAGGCGCTCGGCGATCAGGTCGCTGACCGGGCGCTTGTTGCGGTAGGAAATGCCGAATTCGCCCTGCGCCGCGCCAGTGACGAAGCGTGCAAACTGGGTCGTGACGGGGGCGTTCAGGCCAAGCTGTTCGCGCAGATCCTGCCGCTCTTCGGCGGTGGCGTTTTCGGGCAGCATGCTGTTCACCGGGTCGCCGACGAAGCGGAACATGGTGAAGGCGATCAGGGCCACGGCCAGCATGACCAGGATGGATTGGATCAGACGCCGGAGGATGAAGGCTGTCATGGGAACGGACTCCGGATGTTGGGTTTGATGTGGTCGCGTATGTCTCGGCCGTCGGCCCGCGCGGTCGGGAGAGGTTCCGCGCGGGCCGGGCCATGACCCACCTTAGTCGATGGTGGCGTACCAGAGGCGCGGTTTGTTATCCGCGGTGACGCTCAGGTTGACCCCGTCGCGTACGGCCCAGGCCAGCGGCTGCTGGTGCAGCGGGATGATGGCGACGTCGTCGCGCGCGATCTTCAACGCATCCTTCATCATCTGCGTTCGCTTTTCTTCGTCGAGTTCGGTCGCGATCTTGGTGGTCAGCGCGTCGATCTCGGGGTTCGAATATCCGCCGGGGTTCCAAGCGCCCATACGGTCGCCGGGCGTGTGCAGCAGGGCCGAGAGGACGCTGTAGCTGTCGAGCATCGGCAGCGTCGCCCAGCCCACCATGTAGATGTCACCACCGCCGGCGAGCACCTTCTCGAAGTGCTTCGACTTGGTCCGCGCCGTCAGTTGCGCATCGACCCCGATGCGGGCCCACATGGCAGTGATCGCCTGGCAGATTTCCTCGTCGTTGACATAGCGGTCGTTCGGGCAGTCGAGCCCCACCTCGAACCCGTCGGGGTAGCCGGCCTCTTCCAGAAGGGCCCGGGCGGCATCCGCATCGGCAGCGGGGCGCGTATCCAGCGCCTCGTCAAAGCCCGGAACCTGCGGCGCCACGAGTAGGCCTGCGTTGCGTGACCGGCCACGCATGATCTTGTCGCGGATCAGCTCCATGTTGATCGCAAGTTGCAGAGCCTCGCGCACCTTCTGCTTTTTCAGAGGGTTGTCGTCGGTGAGGTTCGAATTGTGCAACGTATCCGCATAATTCAGGCCCAGCATGATCGTCCGCAGGCTGGGGGTCTCGATCACGGAAACACCGCTCGCCCGGTTGATCCGCTCGATATCCTGAAGTGGCGCCGGCGTGATGAAATCCAATTCGCCTGAGAGCAGTGCAGCGATGCGCGTGGCATCGGAGCCGATGGGGCTGAACTCGATCCGCGTCAGGTTGTGCCGGGGCTCGTCCCACCAGCCCTCGTTCACGGTCAGGACCGTGCGCGCATCCGGCTGGCGGCTTTCGAGGACGAAGGGGCCGGTGCCGTTGGAATTGGCGACGGCATAGTTCTCCTTGCCGCGGCGCATGTCGGCGGGGAGCAGGGCATCGTGCTCTTCCATCCACTCCTTGTCGAGGATGTAGATGTTGGTGAGGTAGTTGAGCACGATCGGATCCGGCCCTTTCAGGACGAGATCGACCGTCAAGTCATCGACCTTCTCGGCGCGCTCTAGCCCGGGCAGGTTGCTTTTGACGGGTGACGTGTCGTGGCTTGCCCGCTCGAGCGAGGCAACGACATCATCCGCGGTAAAGGGGTTGCCATTGTGAAATGTCACGCCCTCGCGCAGCTTGAAACGCACGCGTGTCGGCTCGACGAATTCCCACGACTCGGCGAGCGCCGGCTCGACCTCCAGGTTTTCGTTGTAGCGCACCAGCCCCTCGTAGACATGGTTGAGAAAGCCGATCGTGTTGCTCTCCGTCATGGAGTGCGGATCCATCGCGGCGATATCGGTGGAATCGGCCATGCGCAGCGTGTTCGCCGATGCAAGGCTGAGGCTGAGGCCCAGGGCCGCGACCGCGGTTCCGGTGAAAAGTCTGAAGTTCATCTGCAACTCCCGTTGGTTTGTGAATGCCCCGCGCGCTTCTTAAGGCGCTGTTTCTGGGGCGGCGGCCCGGTTGAGTGATGTGCTTGCACCAGGGCCAATGACCAAAGGTTTTCATAATTGTGTACAAAAGTAAAATAAAATCGTACACAATATTTGAACAGCTTTCATACAACCATTGTATACGGTATGATCGCACGTATTGGCTTGGCGGTTTGCACGGGGCCTTACGCGGCACGTTCGCCGCAGCCATCACGCGACGCCGGAGAGAGAGGCATCATGAACAAGACATCGACTCTTGCCACAGCGTCCGGAGGCGCCGAAACCGTAGATAGTGACCAGATTTACAACCGAATTTTCGACGCGATCGTCGACCACAATCTCGCACCGGGAACGCACCTGAAGGAAGATGAGCTATGCGACATCTTCGGCATCGGACGCACCCGCATGCGGGCAGTTCTCTCGCGTCTCGCGGCCGACCATGTGGTCACCCTCGTAGCCAATCGCGGGGCCTTCGTGGCCCAGCCCTCTGTCGAGGAAGCACGCGAGGTTTTCCGTGCCCGCCGGGTGATCGAGTGCCACCTGGCCGCCCGCGCAGCCGAGACTGCAAGTGACACGATTCGCGAGGCCATGCATGCTCACCTGCAGCACGAGAACATCGCCCGGGCAGCCGGCGACGTGGTGCAGGTCATCAAGCGCTGCGGCAAATATCACCAGGTGCTTGCCGACCAGGCCGACAGCCCGATCATGGCGCATTTCGTTCGCGAACTGATCGCCCGTTCCTCGCTGATCATCGCGGTTTACGAGGCAAAGAACCCGGACGAGGCGGAACTGGAAGAACACACCAGGCTGACCGAGCTGATCCTCGAGGGCAAAGGAGGCGAGGCCTCGACCCTTATGGACAGCCACTTGCGCGGGATCGAAAGCCGATTGGATTTCTCTTCCAAGGAAGACAGCAAGCTCGACCTTCGGGCGAGCCTGCTTGATGGATAACGGGAAGCGTCACTCCCGCTTGGACAGGTAGTCAGGCTGCACTGACATCACCTTTCGGGTCTGAGCGCGAGATCCTCTCCTTGCCATCGGGCATGCAGCAGAGAGCGTCGCCCTGCCCTTTCATATGCGGCATGTCCTTGTCCCACGGGAGCAACACGGCAGCACCGTTTAACCCGAGATCATCCAGCTGGAACGGGGTGCCGCCGCGGAATTCCAGGTGTCCACGCCCGATGATGCCGATCACCAGCGGTTCATCGTCCTGTTTCGCCCGCGTCGCTATCCGGCAGGCAAAGGATCGGTCCCAGGTCTGCTGGGCCCTGACGAACCGGTCGAAAGCCGGGTCTTCAGCGGATTTAGCCTGCCGATCGGGCCGCGCGCCGCCTGTCACTTCGAAAAGATACTGGCGGTATTCCGGCGTAGCTGATCGCGCAGGCGTCAGGCCTTCCGGCGCCTCTTCTTCGATGTTGTCCCATCCAAGCTTGCCAACTTCGCTGACAAGCGCCCTTCGGCAATTGAGGCCGATCATCTCCGTTCCGGTGTCGCGGCAGAACCGGAAGAGAGGCAGGTACAGGTCCGGAGGGAAATTCCAGACTTCCACCCACTCGGCGCGCTCGAGGAACGCCGTCTCGCTCAACCCGCCAGCCACCCATTCGGCCAGCACTGGATTGAGGCGCGCCGGGAACATTTCGAAGCCCATGACAAGGGGGCGACCGCACCCCAATAACCCTGCGGAAACATGCAACTGCCAGCGATGGATGTCGGCGCGGTCGTGGGTCTCGCCCAGCAGGACTGCCGGGGCACGTGCGGCACGTGCCAGCACGTCAGAGTAAGCGAGCGACGTCCCGGTGCCGGGCTCGAACCACTCACCCGCCCTCATGACGGCACCACGAGAAGGCCGGTGGGCGCGCCATCCGCGTCGAGCGCACGGTGGCCGTTGGCATCGGTTTCCCAGCCCGCAACGCTGCCGCCGGCGAGGTGAAGGTGGAAGCCCTTGGTCATGACGTTGATATATCCGCCCATCGGCACGATTTTCTCGATCGTACCCTGCCAGCTTTGCGTGAGGCCCGAAAACTCTGCGGTGATGGTGACCGGCTGGGCGCTTTCCTGCAGCTTTTCGAGAAGGGCGAGGCCGGGGTCTGCGGGGTCGATCTCGGCCGGTTCGGCGGTCTCGTCACGGGGGGCGGGCGGATTGGCGGGCAGCGTGGTGCGAGCGAGGCCGTCGAGCGCGGTTTCCATGGGTGCGGCGCCCTCGAGCCCGGTCACGGAAAAGATGCGCTCGCCCGCGGCGTCGAGGAATTCGAGCCGGGGGTAGAGCTTGTCGCGCATGATCGTGCTGATGTCGAGCACGACAGAGGCGAAGGCGTCGGCCGGCAGGTTGGCGGCCTGTTCGGGGCCGGTGATCTGGATGCGGCCGCCTTCGACGGTGACGCTGTCGACCGTGCCGAGCCGTTCATGCATGAAATTTTCGAGACGGATGGCGAGCATCACCCGATCCATCTTCGGCAGGTGTTGCAGGATGGCGGCGGGGTCGGCCCCGTCGAGGCGCCAGCGGCCCATGGCGGTTTCAACGGTGTCTTGCGCAGCTTGGGTCATGCGGTGTTCCTTTGTTGGGTCTGGTCCTGTTGCGGCAGGCCGATCTGCCAGATCGAATAGGGGGCGAGCGGGAACGGATCCCGGTGCGAGACGCAGAGGATCGCGGTGTCGGGAAGCGAGCGGTTGATCAGCGACAGGATCTCGGCCTCGGCGGTGGCGTCGAGGCTACTGGTGGCCTCGTCGAGGGCCACCCAGTCGGGGCGGAGCAGCAGCACGCGGGCCAGCGCGAGGCGCTGGCGTTCGCCCATCGACAGCCCTTCGAGCGCGCCGGGGCCGTCATCGTCCAGCGCCGGCAGGCGGTGGTCGAGGCCCAACTGGGACAGCACTTGGCGGATGCGCTCGGGTGCGAAATCCGCGGGATCTTCCGGGTAGCAGGCGGCGGCGGCGAGCCCCTCGCCGAAGAGGTGCGGTTTCTGCGGCAGGTAAAGGATGCGGTTCGCCGGGCGGTCGATCTGGCCCTCGCCATAGGGCCAGACGCCCGAGACAGCCGCGAGCAGCGTGCTTTTCCCCTGCCCCGAGGCGCCGGCGATCCAGACCCGCTCGCCGGGGTAGATGGTGCGGTCGGGCACCGGGAAAAGCGCCCTGCCCTGCGGCGTGACCAGGCGCAGGCCGCGCACGTGCAGCGCGTCGTCGGAGGCGGTGGTGCGGATGATGTCGCGGGCCGCGCCGGGCATCGGCGGCGGTCGGTCGGCGCTGGCGAAGAGGTCGTCGAGCCGTTCGGCGACGGCGGCGAACTCGGCCAGGTCGCGGTAGGAGAAGATGAACCAGCTGAGCGTTTGCGTCACGCGGCCGAAGGCGCTGGAGAGCTGCATCAGCCCGCCCAGCGTGACCGCGCCGGCGAAATAGGCGGGCAGCGAGAAGAAGAGCGGGATGCGCAGGATCGACTGGTAATAGGGCCGGGTGAAGAGGCCGAGGATGAACTCGCGCCCGATGAGGCGATACCAGTTGTGACGGATGCCATCGAAGCGCTGCGCGAGACGGCGGCGTTCGGCCGGCTCGCCCGCGGACTGGGCAACCTCGCCCGCGTTGTCGCGCAGTTGAACCAGCGCGTAGCGGAAATCGGCCTCGCGCCGTTCCTGCCGGAAGACGAGCGATTTCAGTGGACGGCCCATCAGGTGGGTGAACAGGCTCGAGACCGCCACGTAGAGGAAGGCCAGCCAGACGAGGTAATGGGGAATGGCGAATTCGCGGCCGAAGATCGGCAGGTGCAGGACGAAGTCGGAGAGGTTCCAGAGGATCACGACATAGGAGACCAGCGCCACGATGCGGCCGATCAGGTCGAGCGTTTCCTGCAGCAGAAGCTCGATGTAGAGGCGGCAATCCTGCGCGATGCGCTGGTCGGGGTTGTCGACGGACTTGGGCGAGAGCCCCGGGCGCAGGTGCCAGTAAGCGTGCCCGTTCGTCCAGGCATCGAGGGCGCGGTCGGTGAGCTGCGCCCGCCAGCGCAGGAGCAGCCGCTTGCGGATGTAGTCGCCCAGCAGGAAAATCATGGACGACAGGAGGACGATGGCGCCGAAGACCCAGAGTTCGCGGATTGCGGCGGACGCGTCGAGGTTTTCCAGCGCGTCGTAGAACCGCTTGTACCAGGCGATCATCTGCACATCGACCCAGATGTCGGCGAATTGCAGGCCGAGCACCGAGCCGAACATGGTAAGCCCGACCCAGGCCCGCGGCCCGGAGGCCGCGAGTCGGGTCAGGCGATAGATGCGCTGGAATACGGCGCGCATCTAGAAGGTCTTGTCGAAGCTGACCATGAAGGTCCGGCCAGGCCCGGTCTGCAGCTCGATCGGGTTGGTGCGCGCCACGCTTGACGATGCGGTCGTGCTGTAGGTCGCGGCATTGGGCACGAAGTAACGCGTGTCGAAGACATTCTGTACACCGAACTTCACGAAGCCATTATCGACGACCTCCCATTTGGCGTAGAGATCGAGCAGCGCGTAGCCGTCGGGTTTGAAGTCGGTGGGGTTTGCTGTCTCCTTCACGTCGCTGGCGAATGTCGCCACACCTTCCAGCGTGAGTTTCTGAGCCGGGAACTCATGCTTGAGCGCAACGGTCGCGGTGAGCGGCGGCAGGGTGTGCGGCGTTTCGACCGCCGCGGGCGAAACCTTCTGACGACCCTTCTGCCACGCGGCCGAGAAATCGACGCCGGTGCGATCGGTGAATTGCCACGCACCCGAGGCCTCGATCCCCCAGATGTCGACCTTCGAGATGTTGCGGTAGGTATAGTCGGTTGTGCCCGGCGGGTTGTAGAAATCCTGAATGAAGTCGTCATACTGGGCGTAGAAGCCGTTGATGGCGAAGAAGCCGAGGGGCTTCTCGAAGCGGAGGCCGAGCTCGTAGCTTTTGACCTCTTCCGGGCGCAGATTGGGCGCGGGGATCAGGTTGAAGAAGGCGCCGGGCAACGAGGTGTAGAGCTGTTGCGCGGTGGGCATCTTGAAGCCCTCGCCGTACTTGCCCCAGACCGACCAAGTATCGTCGAACCTGTAGATCGCCCCGAGGCTGGCGAGCAGGCGCTCTTCTTCGCGCGTGCGCGGCTCCTTGCCCGGCACGGCCAGATAGTTGGCGTCGGGGCGCGGTTCGATCCTGTAGGTGGCGAAGCGCAGTCCCGGCGTCAGTTCGAACGCGCCGTTGGCGAAGGTGATCTGGTCCTGCACGTAGACGTCAGCCCGGGTCGTAGTGGCGTTGGCAAAGTTGAAGCCGCCCGCACGCGTATCGGTGACGACGCCCGTCGTCAGATTGGTCTCAATATCGCGCCGCTGGTAATCGGTACGCGCCACGTCGCCGTCGAAGCCCATGATCAGCTCGTGCTCGGTCTGGCCCAGCATGAAGTCGAACGTGGCTTGAACGTCGAGCTCGTAGAAATCCTCGGAATAGCCCAGGAAATCTCGCGTGATGATGCTGTCGCCTGCGGCGGAGGTAGAGGCTTCGGTGCCGGTGCGGGAGTATCCGTTGGGCGTATAGGCGAAGGTGGTACGCAACTCTCGCGTTACGCCACCAGGGGTATAGCTGTGCTCGACCGCATAGCGCTCGCGGTAGAGGTCGAGGAACCGGTCTTTCTGGTTGATGACCTCACCGGTAGGCAAGCCGGTGACGGTTGAAAAGACGGGGCCCAGCGAGGCAAGCTGGCGCACATCGGTTTCGCGGCCGGTAATGTCGGCGCTGAATTCGAAGCGGTGGTTCTGGCCGGGAGTCCAGACCAGCTTGGCCAGAGTGCGCGTGGACTCGGTGCTCATCGGGTCGAATTCGCCACAGGGGATCGCACCGAAGCCGATATTCCGGGGACAGCCGTAAATGCCGCCATCATCCCGGGCGTTCGACAATTCCGGCTCGTTCGCCGTGCTGCGCTTGAGGCCGACGAGGATCGAAAGGTCGTCCGTGAAGCGCTGGCCGAAGGTGAGAGAGACGTCGGTGCTGCTGTCGAAGCTGTCGAAACCACCCTTGACGTTCAGCCCGCTGTCCCGGCCGTCGAGCAGATCTTCGGGGTCAAGAGTTTCAAGTGCCACCAGGCCGCCGAGGGCATCGGCACCCCAGAGCACCGAAGCCGGGCCGCGCACGATCTCTGCCTGCTTCGTGAAGCTGAAATCCAGGTAATCCCGCGTGCCGTCGATGATCCGCTCGGGGACACGCGAGCCGTCGACCTGCATGGCCACGCGGTTCCCGCCGACCCCGCGGATGGTGAAACCGCCGAACGTGCTGAACGGATCGGTACCGGAGGTTTGGCGCGGCGCGGTCACGCCTGGCACGTTGCGGACCAGTTCCTCCATATCGGTGATGTGCCGATCTTCCAGGTCCTCTTCGTCGATCACCGTGACATTGGCTGGTACATCGAGCACCTGCCCGCCTGCACGGTCCGTTTTCAGTGTTATCGTCCCCAGTTCTACGTGACCAGACTGCGCCGACACCAACGTGGCCGGGCACACCCCCAAGAACAGGCCCGCCATGAGGCGCACCGCAACATTCAGTGGCTTGGACATTTTCCATCCCTCTGCGCGTTTATTGTTGATAGCGGGCGCACGGGGGCTGGCTTGTTCGGAATTTGCTTCCGATACGGTCCGTACTAAACCTTATAATTTAAGTCAACTTAATCTGAGTGCCACGGCCACGATCTCTCAGAAACACACGCGTCGCGCTGAATTGCGCACCTCCATACCCTTTGAGGTAGAGGGACGTGGCCTTTGCCCGGTAGCACAGGGCGTTCGTTTCAGAGAGGAAAGTTCTGCCTTCTTCACGCCATGGCCCTGCTCTCCCCTTCGCCGGGCTTCACGTTTTCCCGGCCTCGGAATCGAAAGACAAACAGTCCAAGGCAGGATATCTCTCCGGTACCAAGCAGGAGAAAGCCCAATTGAAACTCCGGGAACTCGAAGCGTTCGACGCATATATGAAGTACGGCACGATGAAGGCCGCGTCAGAAGAAATCGGGGTCAGCCAGCCCATGATCTCGAGACTTCTGGGCACGCTTGAAGGCAAACTCGGCTTCGCCCTATTCGAAAAGAAACGAAACCAGCTGAAGCCCACACCGGAAGCGCACCTGTACCACGCTTCGGTCATGCGCCTGATCTCGCAGGTGCGGGAAACCACTCAGGATGCCGCGGCCATCGCGAACAACCAGCTTGGCAACATTGTTGTCGCCTCGCAGCCGACCTTCGTGGATACGTTTCTACTCGACGCCATCCGCAGCTTTCATGAAACCCACCCCGATGTCGGGATTCGCGTTCTCGACGTCGGCATGCGCGAGTTGCTCAGGACGCTCGACAAGAAATACTGCGATGTTGCCTTGGGAATTACGCTCGAGGCCGGGAATTACAGCGCGCAGGTACGCAAGCTCGCACGGTGCGAGGCGCGTTGCATCATGCACCGGGACCACCCGTTGGCAAAGCAGGATAAAATATCGCAAGACATGCTGCACAACGAGGATTTCATCGACCTCATGCCTGACAGCCCGCTGAGGAAACGCGTCGATGAAGTGATCCAGACCGAAAGCAAGGACCGCCGCACCGTCGTGGAAATGGGCACCATGCGCGGGGCTTGCGCCCTTGTCGATCGAGGTGTGGGTGTCGCGATTGTCGACCCGTTCGCGGAACTGCTTCTCGCGGGCACATCCGTTGTATCAAAGAGGCTTGTACCCAGGATCGAGTGGGATCTTGTCTTCCTGACACCCGACGGCGTTCCCGTCAGTCAGGTTTCGGAATCCATGTTCACCGAGATACAATTGCAGGTCGCCCGGTTGAAGGGGATGGGAATTCTGGAAGAATGACCTCTCTCAGGTCATCTCTGCGGCCTTCTCATGTGCCGGCGCATTGCCCTCGGCAATCGCTTTCCAATGCCAGCAGCGAACCTTGTGCCCCTCTGTCGCCACTTCCAGCGACGGGGCCTCCGAAACACACTTGTCCGTCGCGTAGGGGCAGCGTGCCGCGAACCGGCAACCTTTGGGCACGTCGGACAGGGACGGGACCTTGCCCTTGATCGTGTAAAGATCGGCCTGGGGATCGCTCTCGATTGTGGGCATCGCCTGCATCAGACCCTTGGTGTAAGGATGCAGCGGCGCTTCGAACAGGCTTTCCACCGTGCTGTCCTCGATCACCTGGCCAAGGTACATGACGGCGACGCGATCGCAGATCTCGGCGACAACGCCCATGTCGTGGGTGATGAAAATCACCCCCATATCAAGATCGCTTTTCATCTGAAC
The DNA here is from genome assembly GCF_008728195.1 of Roseovarius indicus. Classification (NCBI taxonomy): domain Bacteria; kingdom Pseudomonadati; phylum Pseudomonadota; class Alphaproteobacteria; order Rhodobacterales; family Roseobacteraceae; genus Roseovarius; species Roseovarius indicus. The sequence goes on along the minus strand of NZ_CP031598.1, from coordinate 1,347,200 downwards.
GATCAGATCGAGGATCTGGGCTTGTGTGGTGACATCCAGTGCGGTGGTCGGCTCGTCCGCGATCAGAAGCTTGGGTTCGCACACGAGGGCCATGGCGATCATGATCCTCTGTCGCATACCGCCCGAGAGCTCGTGAGGGTATTCCCGCAGCCTCTTTTCCGGCGAAGGTATACCGGTGGCAGACACCACTTTCAGAGCGGCCTCTGCGGCTGCCTTGCGGTTACGGCGGCCATGGGTCTGCAATGCCTCGATAATCTGATCTCCAACGGTGTAGAGGGGGTTCAACGAACTGGTCGTATCCTGAAAGATCATCGAGATGTCCTTGCCCCGGATCCGGGCAAGCCTGTCTTCATCCAGCGTGAGAAGGTTCTCGCCGTCGAACATGATCTCACCCTCGAAGTCGGTGATATCGGTATTGAGAAGCTGCATGATCGCCTCTGACGTCACACTCTTGCCGCAGCCCGATTCCCCGACGACACCGAGAACTTCGTTTCGTTCGACGTGAAACGACACATCGTCCACGGCGGTAACCCGGCCCTTCTCGGTGTGGAAATGCGTTCGCAGGTTTTGGACATCAATGACGTGAGACGCGGACATGTCGAAGCCCTTTCTTTCGGATTAGCGTTTGGACACGGCCTTGTTCGTGTGCGGATCGAGGAAGTCGCGCAGACCGTCGCCGAGGATGTTCTGTCCCAGCACGATCCCGATGATCATCGCGCCGGGAAAGACGGTCATCCACCAGGCGGAGGTGATGACGTTCTTCCCGTCATAGAGGATGTTGCCGAGGCTCGGGTGCGGTGCGGGAATGCCCACGCCGAGGAAGCTCAGCATGGCCTCGGTGATGATGGAGACAGCGAAGACGAAACTGGCCTGGACGATCAGCGAGGAAACGGTGTTCGGGAAGATGTGCCGCCAGATGATCCGGGTCGTGCTGGAGCCCAGGGCATGAAGCGCCTCGATATAGGGCTGCTCCTTGACCACAAGCGCATTGGACCGCACCACCCGCGCGATCAACGGCGTGTAGACAACCACCAGAGTCAGGATCACGTTCTGCGTCGTAGGTCCGAACACGGCGATCACCGAAATCGCCAGCAGGATCGCCGGAAAGGCCATAAGCCCATCGGTGATGCGCATCAGCAAGTGATCGAGCGGCTTGAAATAGGCCGAGTACAGGCCGATCGCCACACCGATCACCGAGGATAGCAAGGCAACGCTGAAACCGATCAGAAGCGAGGCGCGCGTCCCGTACATGACCCTGACATAGATATCCCGGCCAAAGTTGTCGGTGCCCATCCAGTTTTCCATTGATGGCGGCTTCAGGCGGTTGATCGGATTGATGTCGAGCGGACCGTGCGGCGAGATCAGCGGCCCGAGAAAGGCAACGAGGCAGATCACGACGGTAAGACCAAGGCCGCAAACCGCCAGCCTGTTCGCCATGAATCGTTTTATCGTCAGGCTGCGCTGTTCCTGCTTCAGCCGGTTTTTCGCCGCTTTGAGCTCTTCGGCAGTGGGGGGCGTATCGGTCATTGGTCAAGCCTCACGCGCGGGTCGACGATTCCGTAGATCAGGTCGATGATGAGATTTATCAGCACATAGCCGAAGGCAACGAGAAGGACTGTGCCCTGGATTACCGGGAAGTCGCGACGCTCGACGGAATTGACGATGAGCTGCCCCAGCCCGGGTATGTTGAAGACGAACTCGACCACAACGGCGCCGGCGATGAGCGTGGTGAAGGTTTGTCCTATGATCTCGAGGATGGGGATGAAGGCGTTGCGCAGGGTGTGCTTGATCACGATGGCAGCGCGCGGCAGGCCCTTGGCCCGCGCCGTTTTGACATAGGCGTTGTTCATCACCTCGAGCATCGCGGAGCGGGTGATGCGGGTGATGAGCGCCGCCTGGATGAAGCCCAGAGAGATTGCCGGCAGCAACAGGAATTCGAGATGTGTCAGAAGGCCTTCGGACAGTGGCGCATAGCCCGCGACGGGGAGCCAGTTGAGGAAGACGGCAAAGAACAGGATGAGCAGAAGACCCATCAGGAAGCTCGGGACCGAGATGCCAACAAGGGCAAAGCTCATCAGCGCGCCGTCCACGCCTTTTCCCCTGTTGAGAGCAGCGAAGACGCCCATCGGCAACGCCACGACGATGCCTATGATCTGGGCAAAGATGGCAAGCGAGAGCGTTGGGCGAAAATAGTTGAGGAAGACCTCGGTGACCGGCGTGCCGTTATAGAGGGAATTGCCCAGATCCCCGGTCAGCGCATTGCCGAGCCACATGAAGAACTGCTGCGGCACCGGGCGGTTCAGGCCGAGTTCCTCGCGCAGGCGGTCGATATCGGCAGCCGATGCGTCGGGGCCGAGAATGACGCTGGCGGGGTCGCCCGGCGAGAGGTGCACGAGGGCGAAGACGACCACGGCGACCACCCCAAGGACAGGGATGAGTGACAGGATTCGCTTGACGATATAGGTGATCATGTTGCCCCCGGAATGGAGTAGGAATGCGCAGGGCGCCCAGGCGTTTCGCTCGGTGTCGCAAGTCTGGCTTTGACGAATTCGACGATCGTCGACGCCGCGCATTCGGTCGATGTGCGCCTGGTCAGGAAGTGCCCTTCTCCTTCGATCCACCGAAGTTCGACATCCCTGTTTTCCGCCGCCATGGCTTCAGCCATGGCCAAAGACTCGGTCGTCGGGACGCGCGTGTCGCTGTCGCCATGCAGGATAAGCAGGGGGCAACGGATCTCGCCGGCCTTGTTGAGCGGCGCGGTGTCGTCGAAGAAGTCGGCATGCGTGGCAGCGTCGCCATATTCCATCGCGCGAAGCCTGCGCCGCCAGGCGGGCGCGGTTTTCAGGAAATTACCGAGATGGGACATCCCTGCGATGTCCACCGCGCAAGCCCAGAGCCCGGGATGGTGCGATATGGCCATCAGGGTCATGAACCCGCCGTAGCTGTGCCCCATAACGCCGATCTTGTCGTCATCCAGCCCATGGCGTGCCTGAACATGTTCACGCAGGGCAATCACATCCGCCAGAGCATCGGTGCGCCTGTTCCCGTCATCGAGGCCGATGAAGCATCGACCATACCCCTCGCTGCCACGGATATTCGGGGCGATGACCAGCACATCGTTGTCAACGAGTTGCTCGAGGACCGGGGAATGAGACCGCTCGAACATGCTTTCGGGGCCACCGTGCAGATAGATCATCGCCCGCCCGCTGTCGGGCGAGCCCATGACCACATACTCGATTTCCCGTCCGTCGAAGGAGGTGAACCGCTCCACCGTTTCGGCGCCGGCCTCTGTCGTTGCGCAGGAGGCATCCGGCGCTTCGGCCGGTTTCGCCAGCGCATGGACTTGTGCTTCGGGTGGCTGGAACGGCCCGGAGGTTACGGTAAGCAAGTCGTCCTCACCGAGGAAACACATGGAATGCACGTGGATCGGCTCACGCGTCAGCGCCACCGCGACGTGTGGCGCATCAAGTGTCGTCGTAACGAGCTCCGACGCGCATTCCTTGCTCAGAGTCATGGCGATGCGACCGGTCGTCGGATGAACGCAAAAGGCCAGCACGTCCTGATCGGGCCTTTCCAAGACGGTGTACACCGCTTCACTATCAAGGTTCAGGGTGTGAAGCCCGACCCTTTCGCCGCCGAGATCACCGGCAAAAATGACAGTATCCGCGGAAATGGGGCGTATCTGACCGATCCGGCCATATCCGGCGGCAAGCGCGGTGAGCACCCCGGTCTGCGTGTCGAAGACGCGGAACCTCCGGTCGATATTGGTGTATTCTTCAAGCAGCAAGAGGCGCTCTGACGAGAGCGGCATTACTGTCGTCAGCACCGCATCCGACGCGAAAAGTTCTCGGTCTCGGCCGGTCGATCTATCCGCCTGCATGATGCGGTGGCGGGTGTCCGACGCACTGTTCGAGACATAAAACCCCACGCCGTCGAAAAGTTGACCGCCGAAATAGTGGTAGGCGTCTTCCGCTTCGATCCATGCGCGCAGTGTACCGTCATGATGCAGAAGAAAAAGTTGCTCTCTCTCGGTGAATGCCGGGTCTAAGGCAAGGACCAGTCTCACGACTGGATCTTCGACCGGCCAATACCGCACGACGTTCAAGTAAGGATCTGTCAGCGCCTTGCGCTTGCCGGTGGCCGGGTCGCAGCTCCATAGGCCGGTGAGCCCGGCTTCGTTGCTAAGGTAGATGAGCTCACGCGATGTCGGGTCCCACGTCACCGAATTCAGGCGCGTGTGCCGGGAGCGCGTCCCATCCTTTAGCTCAAGTGGAGTGACGACGTGCCGATACATGCTCACACGTTGTCCTCGTAAAGATGGCAGGCCGCCTTGTGCGTGCCGGAAATGGTGCGCGAGGTCGGAACGACCTTGCGGCATATGTCGGTCGCGTGCGGGCAACGCGTGTGAAAGCAGCACCCGCTTGGCGGATTGAGGGGCGAGGGCACCTCGCCCGACAGCTTGATCCGCTGCTTGTCGATCTTGGGATTCGTCTTGGGCAGCGCAGAAATCAACGCTTGCGTGTAGGGATGCTTCGGCGCTTCGAAAAGCTCTTTCGAGGTGGCGACCTCCACCAGGTTGCCGAGATACATGACGCCAATCCGGTCGGAAATGTATTTCACCACGCCCAGGTCGTGCGAAATGAACAGGTAGGACAGGTCGAACTCCTTCCGAATGCGCTTCATCAGGTTCAAGACCTGCGCCTGGATCGACACGTCGAGCGCCGAGACAGTCTCGTCGCAGACCACCACCTTGGGGGTGAGTGATAGCGCACGGGCGAGGTTGATCCTTTGCCGCTGACCGCCGGAAAACTCGTGCGGGAAGCGGAAGTAGTGCTCGCTCGACAGGCCAACGGTTTCGAGCAGATCGATCACACGATCGGTGCGTTCCTTACGTGTGCCAATGCCGTGGATGGTCATGGCCTCTTCGAGGATCGAGCCGACGCGCATCTTGGGATTGAGCGACGAATAGGGATCTTGAAACACCATTTGGAGTTCGCGGCGATACTTGCCGAACTCGGCCTGCGTTTTCTCGAAGATGTTCTCGTTCCGATAAAAGCACGCGCCGTCTGTCGGTTCGATCAGCCGCAAGAGCGTGCGTCCCAGGGTACTCTTGCCGCAGCCGGATTCCCCGACCAGTCCAAATGTTTCGCCTTCCATCAGGTCGAACGAAACACCGTTGACGGCTTTCACATAGGCGTTGGGCTTGAAGAATCCCCGGCGGACCGGGAAATGCTGCCGGATGTCCGTGGCACGCAGCAGCGGTTCCGCAGCAGGTTGCGGGGTGACATCAGCTGTGGCGGGACGCGACATGGGGCATTCCTTGGCGAGTGGTGGCAGACGCGAGGCGATGCCGGACGCATCGCCTCGCTGGTTGTCATTTCTGTTTAGTCAGCAACCGACAGGTTCGACAGGATGATGTTGTTTGAGACAGTGAACCCTTCGATCTTTGCTGAAAGACCGTGCAGCGGCTTGTAGTTGCCGTAGCGAATGTAGGTCGTGTACTCCATCAACTCGGCCTGAAGCTCCGTGAACAGTTCAAGCGCCTTGTCCTGATCTTCGGTCACGCGGATCTCTTCGATCAGGGCGTCGACCTCCGGGCTGTTCGTCCAGCCGGCATACTCGTTGCGCGAGTGCAGGAAGATCGCGTTGATCGGCGTCGGCTCGAACGTGAACTCCGAGGCGAACATGTCCCATGCTTCCGGGTCGGAGCGGTATTCGAGCAGCGTGGCCCAATCATATTCCGCAAGTTTCACGTTCAGACCGACTTCCTGAAGCTGCTGCTGCACGATGACCGCCGCGTAGAAGTGCAGCGGGTAGGCGCGTGTCACCAGGAAGGTCAGCTCTTCGCCGTCGTAGGAGGATTCCTCGATCAGCTTGCGAGCCTTCTCTGCGTCGTCCTGATTGTAGTATTCCTCTCCGGCGTCGTTGTACCAGAGCACCTGGTTCGGCGAGGCGAGCGAGTGCTCGAGCGAATAGAACTTCTCGTTACCCAGCGCGCCATAGAGAATTTCGTTCATGTCGAGCGCGGCGGCGACAGCCTGGCGCAGCTTGATGTCGGTGAACGGGCCGCTCTTCTTGTTGAAGAACATACCAAGAAAAGCATAGTCCTCTGCAAAGATCTTCAGGTCGTCCGAATTCAGCAGTTGATCGGCATTGTCATGCGGCAGGCGCAGGGCAATGTCGTACTGACCCGACCGTAGGCCCGACACGCGGGTCGAATCGTCCGTCACGATTTCCATGTAGACGTCATCGACGCCCGGGTTCTTCGATCCGGCAAGCCCGTTCGGCTCCGTGTCGACGGAGCTGTAATCCTCGAACTTGGCGAGGTGCATCTCCTGATCCGTGTCCCAGTTGGCGACCTCGTAAGGTCCGGTGCCGACGTATTCGGTCACGCCCTGTGCAGGGGCGTTCTCGATGATTTCCTGCGGCATGATGCCGGCGAATTGCATCGGGTTGCCGATGACCGACAGGGTCAGCGGCGCAGCCTCGGCCAGCTTGAGTTCGAGCGTCAGGTCGTCGACCTTTTCGAAGGTTGCGTCCGACAGAGTTCCGCGCGCGAGGATTGATTTCTCTTTCCAGCGGTTCATCGAAGCCACGGCATCATCGGCCGTCAGCGGCTCGCCGTTATGAAAGGTGATGCCTTCGCGCAGCTTGATCGTGTAGGTCTTGCCGTCGTCACTCACTTCGATGGAGTCGGCCAGCACGAGCTCCGGCTCGTAATCGGCATTGAGCGTCACCAGCGGCTCGAAGATCTGGGCGGCAAAATCCATCGTGGAGTAGGCCGTCGACATGTGGGGGTCGATGGTCGGAGGAATGGTGTCGTACGCGATGCGTACTTCCGTCCGGTCCTGCGCATGCGCGCCGGCCGCCATCAGGGCGACCGCCACGATGGCGGCAGATGTCTTCAGTTTGTTCAGCATTGTCTTCTCCTCTGTTGAGATCCGTGACTATTTCGCTTGCGCGACCCCTTGCGGTGCCGTGCAATCCAGTGAGAGCAGCGCCCGGCGCAGAACCCGGGCACCGTTGAGCGCATCGTCCATCGTGATGCTCTCTTCCGGGCAATGGCTTCTTCCATCCAGACAGGGCACAAAGAGCATCCCCGTCGGGCAGAGCCGCGCCATGTGGGCGGCGTCGTGACCGGCGCCGCTCGGCATTTTCATCGAACTGAAACCGAGTTCAGTGGCGGCCTCGGCCACCGTGTTGACGATGGGTTCCGCGCAATCGGTCGGATGCGAGGCGCTGAGCGGGCGTACCTCGATCCGCAACTGGTCGTTCCGGCAAACAGCGTCCTCGGCCCATTTGATCAGGGGCTCGAGGAAGTTATCCAGCCGATCCTGGCTGTCGCTTCGCACCTCGACCGTAAGCCGGGCTTCACCCGGAACGGCGTTGGCGGCATCCGGGCGGACGCTGATCTTGCCGACGGTTGCCACAAGGTAGCCGTTCGACGACTGCCGTTCCTTCGCTTGCGTATTTACCCGCTCCACGATCCGTGATGCGCCGACAAGTGCGTCCTGCCGGAGGTTCATCGGAGTCGTGCCAGAATGGTCAGCACGCCCGCTGATGATAATCTCGTAGCGCCGTATCCCGACGATGTTGGTCACGACGCCGATTTGCGTGCCGGAGGATTCCAGAACCCGGCCCTGTTCAATGTGCAGTTCCAGGAAACCTGACAGTTCACCCTCGCGCCGCAGGGCGCCATCTAGCTTCTCAGGTGAGCCGCCTGCCCGCCTGATGGCCTCCCCAAGCCTCTCGCCAGAGGAGTTGGTGTACTCCAGAAGGTCGGCGGGGAGATTACCAGCCATGGCCCGGCTCCCGACGCAGGAAACCCCATAGTCGCTGGGTTCTTCCGACAGGAAGTCGATCACCTCGAGAGTGTGGCGAGGCGTCTCACCGGCTTCATGGATGGCTTGCACAGCTTCCAGTGCGGCAACGACGCCAAGAATACCGTCATACCTTCCACCGTCGACGACGGTATCTATGTGGCTGCCGCTGGCAAGAATGCCCGCCCCCGGTTCTGAACCGGCAAGCGTTCCGATCAGGTTGCCACCGGCATCGATGCGCGTGGTCAGGCCGGCCTGCTCCATTTCCTTCCGCAGCCAATCCCTTGCCGACGCATAGCGGTCGGTGAACGCGCGGCGTGTCCAGGGGCGCCCGGGTTCGGTGAACTCGGACAGCCTGTCCAACCTTTGTAGCAGCCGGTTTTCGCTGAGCTCCATCTTGATCCTTCGTTACTTTCCCGCTCGCCTTCGGTGGGCACCGAACCGTTGGCTTCGCCGTGCCGGAGCGGTCTTTTAGGTCTTTGAGCTCAGAACGGATCCGCACCTGTCCCAAGCCAATTTTCCGAATCCGTACTGCAGACTTCGGATGGGGCGACCCTTTTCCAGATTTCATTTTCTGTCAATTGCTTTGTTTTATTTTACATTTAGTTATACTGAGTGTCGTGGATGGTGATACTGCCGAGGACGTGAATTTCGCCTCCGCCGTTCCGCCGCTTGGCGGTTTCAAAAGAAACGAGTAGAACGTCACCAGGGTCGAAAGCTCCGCCAGGCGGCGCCGTGCGTGTCTTCGACTTTCGAGCAAGAACCAGAAAAGAGGCCTGAAATGATTGACTTAAGACGGGCCCTCGTTTCGGCCCTGGCACTGCTGCTCGTGTCCGGATCGGCCTGGGCCGACGATGCGGCGCTCAAGACCGGCATCGACCTGTCGCACCACAACGAGGTGACGGACTGGTCGGAGATCGGCAAAGCGTCTCCACTCTTCGTGATCCTCAAGGCGACCGACGGTCTGGACTGGCTCGACCCGACCTTTGTCGATCGGTTTCGGTCTGCCGGAAATGAAGGTATCGTGCGTGGCGCCTACCACTACTACGAAACCGACGACGACCCCGCCAAGCAGGCGGAATGGTTCATTTCGAACGTCACTCTGAAAGCGGGTGACCTTCCCCCCATCGTTGATATCGAGCATATCGCAGCCCCGATCGACGATGACCTGCTGAAGGATTTCGACACGTTCCTCGGCAAGCTCGAGGACCATTACGGCCATGCGCCAATCATTTATACGGGTCCCAATTTCTGGGATCATGCGATGAAGGAAAGCTTGCCCGGCAAGCGGCTCTGGATTGCCGATTACAACGTGGACCACCCAGAAATCCCGGATGGCTGGAACGACTGGACGATTTGGCAGTACACGGATTCCTTCGATCTTTCCGGGGTCACCGGCAAGGTCGACGCGAGCTACTTCAACGGGAGCGCTGACGACTTTCAAGCAGTGTTGATCAAGTGAGAAGTCCCCTCGACTGCACAGGTCCGACTGCCTGCATCTGTGGTTCACCGGCCTGGCAAGAGGCATCGGCTGACCGCTGAACCGACTGGCTGATGCGTCTTTTTTCGAGAAAGCTACGCGTTCCGCCAGCTTCGGAAGAGTGCGACAAGACACTCATTCAAAAAGCGGTTCTTGAGCATCGGGCATCTGGTAGTCAAAACCCAGTTCACAGGGCAACGCCGGCGCCTTCGGGCATTTGGTTCCGCGCCCCCGGCACTTGATTGCGGAGGCGTATAGGCGCCACGCCCATACGCCCACGGAGCGACATCCGCGCCATTCGCCGCTCAACCCTCCGACCGCTGCACGATCCGTGTACCGTCGTCAACTCTGTCGCTGGGATGGACAAGCACCCGGTCTCCGTCCGCCAAGCCACCAAGGATCTCGGCCGTAAGATCGTTCATCCGGCCAACCTCGACCGTGCGAAGGCGAGCGACGCCGCCTTCGGCCACGAAAACCGCCCATGTCTTGTCCTGCCGGAACAGCGCACTCAACGGGATCTGGAGGACGTCATTCCCTTGCCACTCCACCACCCGCATGAAGACCGAGAAACCATGCCCGAGGGAGGAACGCCGATCTACGGGCGTGAGCAGGCTGAACACCACGTCCACGCGTTGCTCCTCGATGCCAAGCGCCGAAACCTTCGTGTAGGCGGTGGGCTCGATCTCGACCAGTTCAGCGTCAAGCGCGCCATCACCACCCCACCGCTCGACCCGGGCCGGGTTTCCGACCGCTAGGCGGACGGCATCGGTCGACAGCACATCCGCCACGATCTCGAGGTCATCAGGCTGCCCGACCGAAAGCAGATGCGCCCCGGCAGCGACCGGCCGCTCACTCACGGCCTCGATCTTGAGAACGCGACCGTCCACCGGCGCGGTGATCTTCAGGCAGCAATCGCCGGAAGACTGTACGGCATTACTCGGCTCGATCAACGTCGCCCGGGCCCGGTCAAGCGCCCCCTTGGCCATTTCCAGGTTCGAAATCGCCGCTTCCAGCGCCGCCCTCCGGGCCCCCAGGGTCTGCTCGGCATTTTCCAAACGGGTCAGCGAGGCCACACCACGGTCAACCAGTTCCTTGGCCCGGCGGAATTCGCTCTCTGAAAGGTCCAGTTCCTCTCTGGACTTGCGAAGGTTGCTGCGGGCCATGTGCAGACCTGCCTCGGCTTCACGCACCGCCGCCTCGGCCTGAACCCGGCTGCGCGGGTCAAGCGGGTCTGACGCGGCCGGATCGAGGATGGCAACGACCGTTTGCCCCGCCCTGACATCGTCGCCCACCCGAACCGGCGAGCGTCGCGCCACGCCCCGGATGGGCGCCGCCACTTCGTAGATCTCGGTGATACGCGTCTTGCCCTCGACATCGACAGTCACCTGCATCGGCCCACGAGTGACCTCTACAAGGTCCACCGGAACCGGATCTGTCCGAAACGCCACAACGCCAAGCATGCCTGCCGTCAGGATACCGAATGCCGTGAGTACAACAGTTCTTGTTTTCATGACTCATCCTCACTCACGTGTTTTCATCACCTGCACGAGATCGAGCCGGTCGAGCCTGCGGCGCACGACAAGCGCCGATACCAGCGCAGCCCCCAACACCACCAGACTGGCCTGCGCGAAGCCCGCCGGCTTCAGGATCAGGGGAATTTCATAAAGATCGCTCGCGGACCCATGCGCCAGCGCACCGGCTATGCCGGCTCCCAGAAGCCAGCCTACGGGTTGCGCCACCAGCGCCAGAAGCATGGTTTCCCCGACGAGAATGAACGACACCTCAGCCCGCGAGAATCCCAATATGCGCAGGCTGGCCAACTCCCTTGCGCGCTCCGACAGCTGAATGCGGGCGCCGTTATAGGCCACGCCGATTGTGATCATCACGGCCACGGTCATGTAGATCGTAGTCATGATGGTGACGTTTTCACGGATCGTCGCCTCGAAAGAGCGTTGCATCTTGTTGAGCATGATCAGCCCGCTCAGTTCCGGGGTATCCTTGAGCACCTTGTGCAACTCCGGAAGTGCGCCGGTGTCCACCTCGAGGTTGGCCACCGAAATGCGCGGTGCCTGCCTCAACAGGCGGCTGAGTGTTTCAACGTCCATATAGGCCCCCAGGCCAACATATTGCGTGACGATTCCGGCCACGGGCACCTCATGGGTTTCGTTGACGCCGCCGAGAAGCTCGATCTCGATGACATCGCCTGGCCCGACGACAAGCTGACCGGCAAGCCGCCGCGACAGCAACAAACCATGCGGCGGCGGATCAACCACCTCCCCATCTGCGCCGATGATGCGGGCAAGGTCAGCTCCGGGGCGGCGGGCCTCGATGGCGACATCCTTTTCGCGATGGGCATGGCGCAACACAGCCGACTGGTAATACTGCCCCTCGGCCCGCAGCACGCCCGGCAGGCCCGCGACGGCGGCAAGCGCGGTTTCCGGCACGTCGGGTTCGAACATCAGCATGGCGTCCTGCCGGTTCGATCGGTCAAAGGTGGTGGCTATCATCTCGTTCAGCGCTGCGGGGAAAAAGCTTGTCGCCACCAGTACGGCAACGGCAAGCGCCAGCCCCAGCGCGGTAAAGGCCGACCTGACGGGCCAGCGCATCAGGCTGCGCAGGATCATCACCACCGGCTGTGTCGGGTGCAGCGCCGCCACCATCCGATCGAAGAGCGTGCGTTTGAACCTTGGCGGCGCGGGCGGCGCCATGGCAACGGCAGGCGGCAGGCGGGCCGCCCGCAGTGCACTGCGCGCCGCCCCCAGCGCCGCGCTGGCCACCGCCAGAAGCCCCGAAAGCGCATAGGCGGAATAGCTTAGATTGTAGATCAGGTAGGGGAAATCGAAGAACCTGGCGTAAAGCCGGGCCAGCGCCCGCGACAGCCACGTTCCCGCGCCCCAGCCGATAAGCGTGCCCGCCATGGCAATCAGAACCGCCAGAAGGAGGTAGTGCACGCAGATTTCCACGTCGGAATAGCCGATCGCCTTGAGCAAGCCGATCTCGCTGCGTTCAAGGGCGATGATCCGGCCAATCACCATGCTGACGAGAAAAGCCGAGATCACGTAGAAAATCGGCGGGAGGATCATCGCCGCGGTTTTCTGCTGCTCAAGCTCGGACTCGATGAAACTGTTGGAGATCTGTACATCACGGCCGTAGGCACCAAACCCGCCATAGGGATCGAGCAGATCGTCGAGGCGATCAATCACGTCATCGATGCTGGCGCCGCGGTTGAGTTTGAGCGTCACGTTATTGAACGCTCCTTCCATGTCGAAGGCGGCGGCGACCGCGGTTTCCGGCATCCAAAGAATGCCGAAGGTTTCGTTATCCGGCATCAGCGCGCCCGGGCCTATGGTGTAGATGAACTCGGGCGACAAAAGCGTACCGGTCAGTGTCAGCTCGCGCTGATGCCCGTTGAGATTGGCAAGGAAGGTATCGCCGGGGCCCAGGTGGTTCGCCTCCGCGAAGGGTTCGTTCACGGCGACCTCGTCGACAGCGCCGGGCGCCGGCAAACGGCCCCGCCGCAGGATCGGAGTGTTGAGGTGCCCGGGGCCGCCCGCCGGCAGCGACAAGATGCGCGCGGTCACAGTCTCCTCGCGCCCCGGCACGTCAAGCACGGCAAATTCCGCAATCCGGGCGTCGGCCGCGCGAACGCCCTCGATCTCGCGAATGTCGCGCAACAGCCATCGTGGCGCGCGCGTGGCATCTGCAAAGACGTCGGCGAAACGGTTGCGCTCGTAATAGGCGGTTCGCGTCTCCTCTAGCGAGATATAGGTGCCAAACGTGGTCAGCAGGATCGCGACGCCGCAGGCCAGCACCAGCGCAATGGCCAGAGCCTGGGCCCAGAGGCGGCGGAAGTCGCGCAACAGCTTGCGGTCAAGCGCGTGCATACCCTGACCTCACCAGCTGATATCGGAAGGTGCCATTCGGGCGTCGTTCACCTCCATCCGGTCGATCCGCCCGTCGAGAAAATAAACCACCCGGTGCGCCATCTGCCGGATGGCGGCGTTGTGGGTGATCACAACGGTGCTGGTGCCCAGCCTGTCATTGACGTCGCGCAGAACCTCCAACACCTGAACACCGGTCTTGCTATCCAGTGCACCCGTAGGCTCGTCGCACAACAGAACCTCCGGCCGTTTGGCGATCGCCCGTGCGATAGCCACCCTTTGCTGTTCGCCCCCGGAAAGTTCAGCCGGGAAATGGTCCATGCGATGATCGAGCCCGACCTGCGCCAGGGCATCCTCGGCGCGCATCGGGTTCGGCGCCACGTCGGTAACCAGGTGCACATTCTCTCGCGCCGTAAGACTGGCGACCAGGTTGTAGAACTGGAACACGAAGCCGACGTGATTACGGCGATAGAGCGTCAGGTCCCGGTCGCTCATGGCCGACAGATCCATATCCCGGAACCAGACCTTGCCCGACGACGCATGGTCGAGTCCGCCGAGAATGTTCAAAAGGGTCGACTTTCCGCTGCCCGATGGGCCGAGAAGCACCGCGAGTTCCCCGGAAAACAGTTCGAGGTCGACGCCATCCAGCGCCCTGACCTTCAGATCGCCGGTGTCGTAGACCTTGCTCAGGCCTTGTGTGCGAAACACTGCGCCCATGACGAAACCCCTTTCGAGGTGCAGTGTACGGGTGCGAGGCCGCTCAGCATTGATGCATGTCAAGCTCAGCTTTGTTCGGGAAGAATCCTGCCTCCGCGCGGCGCGACATGACCGGCTTTCACCATATTTGTTCGAATATAAATTTTTTACCGGCAATCAATCTCGACTCGGCAGAATTTTTATGTTCGAATAAATATAAACAGCGAGATGTGCCGCCGATACAGCGGCACAAGGGAGGACATGATGCCCATTGCAGAAACCTTTCCTGAGATCAGGGAGGGCGTCAGGAAAGTCTGCGAGCGCTTCCCCGGCAGCTACTGGAGGGACAAGGACCGTGACATGGCCTATCCGTCCGAGTTCGTTCAGGCGCTGACGGACGCCGGATACCTTGCAGCCCTCATTCCCGAGGAATTCGGGGGGGCCGGCCTGCCCCTGCCCGCCGCATCCGCCATCATGGAAGAAATCCAGCGAACCGGCTGCAACGGCGCCGCATGCCATGCGCAGATGTACATCATGGGAGCATTGCTCAGACACGGAAGCGACGAGCAGCGGCAAACCTACCTGCCCCGGATCGCGTCGGGCGAGTTGCGCTTGCAGGCGTTCGGCGTGACCGAGCCGACCAGCGGGACCGACACCGGCGCCCTGCGCACCACCGCCGTTCGGGACGGAGACGATTACGTGGTGAACGGCCAGAAAATCTGGACCTCGCGTGCGGAGCACTCAGACCTGATGCTGTTGCTGGCGCGCACGACGCCCCTCTCGGACGTTGGCCGGAAAACAGATGGTCTGTCGATCTTCCTGCTTGACATGCAGGCCGCGCGCGACGCGGGAATGTCGATCCGGCCGATCCGCACGATGATGAACCACTCCACGACCGAGGTGTTCTTCGACAATGTCCCCGTTCCCGCCGAAAACCTGATCGGGGAGGAAGGCAAAGGCTTCCGCTACATCCTGTCGGGCATGAATGCCGAGCGCATCCTCGTTGCCGCCGAATGTATCGGCGATGCCCGCTGGTTTCTCGACAAGGTCATTGCCTATGCGCAGGAGCGTGAGGTCTTCGGCCGCCCGATTGGCCAGAACCAGGGCGTGCAGTTCCCGATCGCGCGGGCCTATGCCCAAACCCAGGCCGCCGCACTGATGGTCGAACGCGCCTCGGACCTGTTCGAGGCAAACGAACCCTGCGGCGAGGAGGCGAACCTCGCCAAGATGCTCGCGTCCGAAGCCTCGTGGGCGGCCGCCGAAGCCTGCGTACAGTTCCACGGCGGCTTTGGCTTTGCCGAAGAGTACGACATCGAACGCAAGTTTCGCGAGGCCCGGCTTTACCAGGTCGCGCCGATATCGACCAACCTGATCCTCAGTTACCTCGCCGAGCATGTGCTTGGCCTGCCGCGGTCATACTGAAAGGCCCCTGATGCTGGATACCGTTCTCAAGGGCTGCACCGTGCTCGACCTCACGCAAAACGTGGCCGGTCCGTTCGCGACCCAGATCCTGGCCGATTTCGGCGCGGAGGTCATCAAGGTCGAACGTGTCGGCAAGGGCGACGACACCCGCGCCTGGAGCCCGATCGGAGACGACGGGCGCTCGGCCACGTTTTCCGCGCTCAACCGCAACAAGCAGAGCATCTGCGTCGACACGTCCACCCCCGAGGGTCAGGATCTATTGCGGCGCCTCGCGGCCGACTGCGATATCCTGGTCCATTCGCTCAAGCCTGGAAGCGCCGAGAAGGCGGGTCTTGGAGCGGACGAGTTGCGCGCGGCCAACCCGAAGCTTGTCTATTGCGCGATTAGCGCCTTCGGCCAGAACGGCCCGCTGCGGTCGCTCCCGGGGTATGACCCCCTGATCCAGGCCTTTGGCGGCATCATGAGCGTGACCGGTCACGATGGCGACGAACCCGTTCGGGCCGGCGTCTCGATCGTCGACCTGGGCACCGGCATCTGGGCCGCTCTCGGGGTACTGGCGGCGATGCTGAACCGCACCCGTACCGGAGAGGGTTGCACCGTCGAGGCCAGCCTTCTCGACACGGGCATCGGCTGGATGTCGATAGTCATCTCGAGCTACCTCGTATCCGGTCAGGTACAGAAACGTCTCGGCTCCGGTGTCGCGATGGCGGCGCCTTACGAAGTCTATCACTGCAAGGATGGTTATGTCTTCATCGCGGCCGGCAACGATCGGCTCTTCGGTTGCGTGTGCCGCGGACTCGGCTGCATGCACCTGACCGAGGATCCGCGCTTTGCAGACAACCCGTCGCGCGTGGCCAATCGCGCTGCGCTGAAAGAGGCGTTGCAGCAAAGCACGCTTGCCATGAATGGCGAAGAGATCGTCAGCCGATTGCGGGCCGAGGGGGCGCCCTGCTCCCTCATCAACGATGTCTCGCAGATCGTGAACGACCCGCAGGTCGATGCGGTCGGGCTTCTGGAAACACTGCCCGGCACCGGCGGCCAGGTCGTCGGGTTGCCGATACGGGCCGACGGGCAACGGCCCCACGCCCGGTCTGCCCCGCCAGACCTTGGTGCCGATACCAACCGGATCATCTCCGGCCTGGGCCTCGACGAGGTCCAGGTGTCCCGGCTGCGCGACAGCGGGATCATCGGGTAGCACGAACAGGAGACCAGGACATGACAGTGCAATCGACAGCCCAGCGCCCCGAGAGCCCGGCCACAGCCGGAGCCACCGGCCGAATGGCGCATTTCGTGGTTTCGGCCAAGCCGTCCGGCATTGCCCGGACACGGGCCGTTTCCTCGATCATCGACACCATGGCCGTGATGCTCGCCGGCGGAACCGAGCCCGCCGTAGGCCGGCTGGCTGCAACCCTGCAACGCTCAGAGAACGCGGACGCCGTTCGTGACTTCTGGTCCGGCGGGATGCTGCGGCGCGACGACGCCGCGCGCCTCTATGGGATGGCATCCCATGTTCTGGACTACGACGACGTGTCCATGCTCGCGATCTGCCATCCCACGGCTCCGGTCCTCGCCGCCTGTCTCGCGGCAATGCCCCACGACACGACCGGGCGCGACCTGATCGACGCGGTCTGCGTCGGCACAGAGGTCCTGATCCGGACGGGCGAGGCGCTTGGCTTCCGGCACTATGACCTGGGCTTTCATGCCACCGGAACCCTTGGAACGCTTGGCGCGGCGGCGGCCGTCGCCCGGCTGACTGGCCAGGATCACGCGTGCACCACCGCATCTCTGGCCATTGCCGCCAGTATGTCGTCGGGACTGCGGCGAAACTTCGGAACGCCGGTCAAGTCACTGCACGTGGGGCTTGCCGCGGAAAGCGGCCTTCGCGCCGTAGCACTGGCCGCGGCCGGGGTTGAAGCATCGCGGGAGCCTTTCGAAACCAACGGCTTCCTGAATGCCTTTTCCGGCGGCCATACCGATACCTGGCCGGGCGACGTCACCCTCGGCACGCCCTTCGTCATCGAAACGCCCGGCTTCGAGCTGAAGCGCTATCCCTGCTGCTACATGCTGCACCGGATGATCCATGCTTCCCTGTCGTTACAGGCACAGGGCATTACGCTGGACGACATGGTTTCGGCCCGTGTGGACATGCCAGCGGGCGGAACCCGCCCGCTCATTCACCCTCGCCCGACGACAGCGCTGGAGGCCCTTTTCAGTGGCCCATATGCCGTTGTGGCCAGCCTGGCGGACGGGCGGGTCAACCTGGCCAGCTTCACCCAGGCCGCCGTCGACCGCCCTGCCCTGCGCGCCCGTTTCGGCGATGTGGAACTGGTTGAACGACAGGGCCGGTCACAGCGAGGCGGAGACGTCGGCTCAGCCCCTGTAACCGTTACCCTGACCTTGCGCGACGGATCGACCGCCGAGGCCACCTGCACGACCTCGCCGGGCTCGCCCGAAGACCCCATCCTGCCCGACGACCATCTGGACAAGTGGCACGATTGCCTGTCACGGTTTCGTCCCGGAACATCGCGCTCTGCGGCGCGGGCCACTTTCGAGGCCGGGCTTGCTCTGGACAGCGACATGCCGGTCGACGCCTGGCTGGCCGACCTCGCCGCTTTGAAACGGGATGACATATGACCAGCTACGAAACCCTCACCCTTGCGCGGCATGGTGACCATGTCGATGTCGTGACCCTCACCCGGCCAGAGGCGCGGAACGCCCTCAACACGCAGATGGGTCTGGACCTGTGTTCCCTGTTCGAGGGGTATCAGCTCGACCATTGCGGCGCGCGCTGCATCGTGCTGACGGGCGATGGTGACAAGGCCTTTTGCGCAGGCGGGGACCTCAAGCAGCGGCTTGGCATGACCGACGAGGAATGGACGGCGCAACACCTCGTTTTCGAACGCATGGCGCGGGCGATCATCGCCTGCCCCATACCGATCATCGCCGCGGTCAACGGCGCGGCGTTCGGCGGGGGCTGCGAGATTGCCGCCTGTTGCGACTTCATCTACGCGGCCGACACCGCCCGCTTTGCCCAGACCGAGGTCAAGCTCGGCATCATTCCAGGAGCGGGGGGGACGCAGAACCTGCCCCGCGCCATGGGTACCCGGCGGGCCACCGAGGTGATCCTCACCGGCGGCACCTTCGACGCCGCGCAGGCCCATGAATGGGGGCTGGTGAACCGTGTGCTGCCCGGCGCCGAACTGATGCAAGCGGCGCTTGATGTGGCCCACCGGATCGCGGCCAATGCCCCGCTTGCCGTCAACCAGGCGAAGCAATCTATCCGGAAGGGGGTGAACATGTCCTTGTCGGACGGTCTCAGCTTCGAGATCGAGGCCTATTACCGGCTGATCCATACGCAGGACAGGCACGAGGGAACCGCCGCATTCAACGAGAAACGCCCACCTAAATTCGAGGGGAAATAGGCGCATGGCCGATCTCGTTCGTATCAGGGAAGTGGGGCTGCGCGACGGATTGCAGCTGGTGAAAGATGTCCTGCCGACTGAGCTCAAGCTGGAATGGATCGAAGCCGCGGCCGGCGCGGGCCTGCCGGAAATCGAAGTCACAAGTTACGTCCCCCCGCATGTCATTCCCCAGTTTGCCGATGCCGACGCCGTGACTGCGGCCGCGCTCGAGGTACCGGGCACGCTCGCCTCTGCCCTCGCCGTCAACCTGAAGGGGGCCGAGCGCGCCTATGACCTCGGGATTGGCAAGATCAACTACGTCATTTCGGCCAGCGAGATGCACAGCCGCGCCAATGTGCGTCGCACCCGCCAGGAAGCCGTAGAGGCCTTTCGCGCAGTGGCCGCCGAGCGCCGGAGCCGTGGGCTCGAGGGGAAGGTGGCCCTGAGCTGTGGCATCGCCACGGCCTTTGGCTGCACCCTGCAGGGTGAGGTCGCGGAAGCCGATGTTTTGCGGCTGGTTGCGGAAGCAGTCGAGGCCGGGGCCGACGAGATCATGATCGCCGATACCGTGGGCTATGCCGACCCGCTGAGGGTACGCCGGCTATTCGCCGCAGTCCTGGCCGAAACGGGAAGCACCCCGGTCGCCGCCCATTTTCACGACACGCGCGGTCTTGGCCTTGCAAACGTCATGGCGGCTGTCGAGACCGGCATCCGCCGCTTTGACGCCTCGCTGGGAGGGTTGGGCGGCTGCCCATTCGCGCCCGGCGCCACGGGCAATATCGACACGGAAGATACCGTCTACCTGCTGGAAACGCAGGGGCTTTCCACCGGTATAGACATGAGGGCGCTGTTGGATCTTCGCAGCCGGCTGTCGGCTTGGCTGCCGAACGAAACACTGGGCGGCGCGGTGCAAAAGGCGGGCATTCCAGGCTTGGCCGAAAGCTATCCATCGCTTGCCACCGCCATGGCTTGATACGCGCAAGAGGAACGACATGACCGCGAGCGAGACACATGATTACATCGTCATCGGAGCAGGCACCGCCGGATGCCTGCTGGCCGACCGGCTGACCGAAGACGGCACCCGCAATGTCTGCGTGATCGAGGCCGGCCCGCGGGACAGCCACCCGTTCATTCACATGCCGGCGGGCTACATCAAGACCCTCGTGAACCCCAGATACACCTGGCAATTCACCTCAGAACCGAGTGAGGGCACGGCGAACCGCCCCATTCCGGCGACCCAGGGCCGAACCCTCGGAGGCTCGAGCTCGATCAACGGGATGTGCTACAACCGCGGCCAGCGGACCGATTACGATAGCTGGGCGCAGCGCGGCAACCCGGGCTGGAGTTACGACGACCTGCTGCCACTGTTCCGCCGAACCGAGCGGCGCCTCGGCACGGGCGGGGACGACGCCTATCGCGGGCGATCGGGGGGGCTGCCGGTTTCCGATCTCGACTGGCCGCATACTCTGTGCGACGCTTTCGTCGAGGCCGCCGTCGAGAACGGCATCCCGCGCAACACCGATTACAACGGCCCCGATCAGGCCGGGGCTGGGTTCTATCAGCGGGTCATCGAGGGGGGGCGTCGCCGCAGCGCCGCGCGCAGTTTCCTCGGCCCCGCCCGCCGCCGCGGCAACCTGCGCCTTATCTCCGAAGCTGTGGTGAAACGCATCCAGTTTGACGGCCGACGTGCGACCGGCGTCGTGCTGATGCGCGCAGACGGAACCGAACACACGATAAGGGCGGAACGAGAGGTCATCCTGTGTGGCGGCGCACTCAACTCGCCACGGCTTCTGCAAATCTCGGGTGTCGGACCGTCCGACCTGCTGAACGATCTTGGCGCGCCTGTCGTGCATGACTTGCCCGGCGTGGGCGCCAACCTTCAGGATCATTGGGCCATCCGCGCGACCGCGCGGGTCAAGGGCGTGCGCACGATCAACCGGATGACGCGCGGCCTTCCCCTCATGATGGAAGCGGTCAAATACGCCCTGCGCCGGCCAAGCGTCCTGTCGCTGAGCCCATCGCTCGCCTATGCCTTCTGGAAATCCGATCCCGCGCTCGATCAGCCGGACATCCAGTTCACCTTCGCCCCCGCCAGCTTTGCCGGAGGCATCGTCGGCCTGCTCGACAGCTATGACGGCATGACCTGTGGCGCATGGCAACAACGCCCGGAAAGCAAGGGGCACGTGCGGGCCCGCAGCCTGGACCCGCGCGAAACACCAGAGATCCAGCCCAATTACCTGTCTGCCGAGACCGACCGCCGTGTCATCGTCTCGGCGGTCCGCTGGACCCGTAAGCTGATGGACTCCAAGGCCATGGCGCCATATCTCGTCGCGCTCGAAAGCCCCGGTGCAGAGGTCACGACCGATGACGAGATCCTCGATTATGCCCGCACCCTCGGCTCGACCGTGTTCCATTTCATCAGCACCTGCCGCATGGGGCCCGAGACCGATCCGATGGCCGTGGTCGGCCCCGACTTGAAGGTGCATGGCATCGACGGCCTGCGCGTGGTCGATGCGTCGATCATGCCCTCGATGCCATCGGCCAACACGATGGCCGCGACCTACGTGATCGCCGAGAAAGCCGCCGACACGATCATCGGCGCGACCTAGCGTTCGCGGAAGACGTTGGTCATGACGTAGCGCATGCCGGGGTAGATGTTGCGCGACCGCTCGAACACGGTGCCGCCCGCCTCGAAGTACTTTCGCTCGACCATGAGCGCTGCAACCTCCTCGCCGGCTTCCAGCAGGTCGCGCATCGCGGGGTTGAGAGGGATGGCCGACACGCTCTGCTCGACATATCCCAGCTTCAGCTCGTACTTTTCGAGGATCTTCTCGTAGATCGGAGAATCGTCGCCCGTGCCCTGGTTACGGATATCCGCATAGGCCTCGGCGATCAGGATCTCCGACCAGCAAAGCGGCATGTTGTCAGCCTTGCGCCTGCGAAGCCCGGCCAGGCGGTAATACCGACCGCCCGTATCCTGATCGGTCTTTTCGAGAACGACGAACCCCTGTTGCTTGATCGCAAGGTCGGTAGAGCGGCCGAATTCCGTCAGGCCGCGGATGTCGCGAAGGCTGTGGATGTATTGCGAGAGCGGCTTTGTCGAGGTGACGACAGACCCGCTCTTGCGCTTCCGCGCGATCATGCCCCGCTCTGTCAGCACTTTCAAAGCCTTGCGCACGGTGTACCGGCCCACGCCGAAACGCTCCTGCAGATCGGCCTCGGTCGGGAACCGTTCACCGACATTGTAGGCGCCGCTGACGATCTCCTGCTGCAATTCGTCGGCCAGCACCGAGTGATGGATCGTTGCAGTCCTGCCGTCGGTCATTAATGGTCTCCTGAATCGGGGCTTCCACCATCCACGGCGCGTCGCGGACTTGTCCAGACCATGATATTTAGTCCGAATAAATTTGCCAACATGTCTTGTGCGAGGTATTTTGTTCGAATATAATAATACCTAGGGTAATCATGCCAAAATACACCGCGCAGACGGGGCCGGCGTTACCCGACGAATGTTCCGATCGAGGGGTCGGGATGGTTAGGGAGGACTACCATTATGAACATCAACGTCGTGCGCCGTATCGGCACACGGGCGGCCGCTGTCGCCACCGCAATCGGGCTGGCAAGCGCCGCTCACGCCGACAATTTCTCAATCGCCTCTTCGCTGCCGCGCGCGCATCTCTGGGTTTCGGCCCACAAGGAGGTGCTGATGGAACGGCTCGAGGAGAAGACCAGTGGCGAGATGACCTTCACGCCGTTCTTCGCGGGCGAGTTGACCGGCCTTGGCCGTGAGCTCGATGCGCTGCAGAACGGCGTTGTCGACATCATCGACCCGCTGGTTGCGCCCTACCACGAAGGCGCCTTCCCGCTGAGCGAAGTCACGCAATTGCCGACATACGAGACCGACTCGGTCATGGTCACCCGGGCGTTCCAGAACTTGATGGACAGCGACGTCGAGCTGGTCGACGGCAAGACGTTCTACGACTACGAGATCGGCGACAAGGGCATCATCGGCTGGGGCATCGGCGCCACCGCGGCCTATTCCATCTCGACCACCGGCAAGAAACTTGAAGCGCCCGGCGATTTCCAGGGCGTCCCCATGCGTGCGGGCTCGGGTCTTCAGACCATCGTGCTCGAGAAACTCGGCGCCACGCCGGTCACGATGCCCGCCTCTCAAGCCTACGAGGCGCTGTCGCGCGGCACGATCGAGGGGATCGTGCTCGCCGTGGTCGACTGGAAGAGTTACTCCATGGAGCAGCTTCTGAAATACACGATCGAAGGCGTGTCGATCGGCCAGTGGGAAAGCTATCTGGCGATCACCCAGGACGCATGGAACCGGATGTCGCCGGAAGAACAGAAGATCTTCGACGAGACGGCCCGCCAGGTGTCGATCGACGCGGCACAGCAGTGGGAAGAAGGTGTGGGCGCGGTGCGCCAGGTCGCCGTCGATGCCGGGTCGGAATTCGTTGCGATCGACGATCTTTCACCCGAGATGCAGGCCCATATCGCCAAGGCGGCCGAGGACACCTGGGTCGAGTGGATCGAGAAGCTCGAAGCGCAGGGCCATCCTGCCAAGGCCGCGGCAAAGCTCTATGGTGAGTACATCGTTGCCGAAGGCGGTGTGCTTCCGACCGGCATTTCCGAGTATCTCGGACTCTGAGTCGACGGCAGCGGCGCGTCTGGTGCGCCGCCGCCGGTATCCGACCGGATCGGCAGGGGGGAGAGTGCCATGTCCCATGAATTCACGCTTTGGTTCGTCGGAGCCTGGTTCGCCATCGCCCTTTTCCTCGGACAGGCCGTGGCAACCTGCCTTTTCGGGGCCGGGCTGGTCGGGGTCTATCTGTGGGCCGGGCCGCGCGTGCTGCACGGGCTGGTCGGACAGGACATCTTCTTCACCGCCTCGACCTATTCGCTTTCCATTGTGCCGCTCTATCTGCTGATGGCGCAGGCCCTGCTCAAGGGCAACGTGATCGTCGATCTTTTCCGTATCGGGCGGCGTCTTGCGGGCCCAAGGCGGCTGCCGCTCGGTGTGGCCACGATCCTCACGGGCGGAATGCTCGGCGCGGTTTCGGGGTCAGGCAGCGCGAGCGCCGCCTCTCTTGCGGTCCTTACCGGGCCCGAGCTTGAAAAATCGGGTTATACCAAGGTTTTCGCCGTGGGTCTGGCCGCCATTGGTGGGTCGCTTTCGGCCATCATCCCCCCCAGCATCATCGTCATCATCTACGGCTCCATGACCCTGGTGCCGATCGGGGCGCTCTTCATCGCCTCCATCGGGCCTGCGATCCTTTGCATCCTGGTTTTCATCTTCTGCCTCTGGGCCTTTTCCGACATCCGGCCCGAGGCCCGCGGCAGCGATGCCACGGTGATCGAGGACGAACCCATCGGGCCCGGCACGATCATCTCGTTCCTGTTCGTGCTCTTCCTGATGTTCGTCGTCTTCGGCAGCATCTACGGCGGCATCGTCACGGTCGGCGAAGCCGGCGCCATGGGCGCCTTTGCCGCGCTGACCGGCATGCTGGCCATGCGCCGGATCGGGTTGCGCGACATCTACGCCGCCCTTACCGAGTCGGCCAAGGTCACGGCGATGCTGGTGCTTCTGGTGATCGCCGCCCAGGTGTTCTCGCGGTTCCTGAGCTTTTCGCAACTGCCGCGCACGATCCTGTCTGCTGCCGAGCCGATGATTGATCAGCCGCTGATGCTGGTGGCCGTTCTGATGCTTGTCATCTTCATTGCCGGCATGATCCTGGAATCCATCGCGGTGATCATCCTGCTCATCCCGATCGTGCAGCCCATGCTGGAAGCCGCGCAGGTCGACATGCTTTGGTTCGGTATTCTTGCGAGCTTCATGATCACGCTCGGCCTCCTGACACCGCCCGTGGGCCTGTCGACCTATGCCGCTGCCAGCGTGTCGAACGTGCCGGTGGCCAAGGTCTTCCGGCCGACGACGCTCTTTGCCTTTATCGCCGCGGTCACCGTGGCCGCCACGATGCTGCTCTGGCCGCCGCTGGTGACCTGGCTGCCCGCCCATATCCGATAGGAGCTTGAAATGCGCTTCTGGTCTGCAATCGGACTGATCGAAAAGAACATGGCCGGGATCGGAGCCGGGCTGTGCATCCTTGCGGTGATGCTGATCACGGTCGCCGGGGTTTTCGGCCGCTATGTCCTGCATACCGACCTCATTCCCGGCGGCTATAACCTGATCGAGCGGGTGCTGTTCCCGCTGATCGTGTTCTGGGCGATGCCGCTGGCTCATCGCGAGGGGTTGTTTCCCCGCTTCGAGCTTCTCTCCGAGCATCTGCCGCGTCTTGCCGCGCGTGCCCTCGGGGCGGCCGTGCTGGCGGTCGAGATCGCGGTCTACCTCGCCATTCTCTATTTCAGCTCGACCTTCGTGATGAAGGCGGTCGACACGGGCCGGACGATGCAGATCGGCACGGATACCTGGCTGCTCTGGCCGATTGCCGTGATGATGCCGCTTGCCTTCCTGCTCATGCTGCTGGAAATGCTGCGGCTGTTCTGGGTCGACGCGGTGGCGATCTTCAGGGGATGACCACCGCGGCGCGATCACGGGCGCAGGATCACCGCCCCTGCCAGCGCGCGGCTTTCCAGCGCCCGATGCGCCTCGGCCGCTTCGGAGAGGGGCAGGCTCAGGGCGACGTCGGGTGTGACGAGGCCCGCCTCCATCGCCCCGAGCAACATTTCGAAGAGAGGTCCGCGCCGCGCGGGATCGGCCAGGTAGTGAAAGATGATCGGCCGCAGAAGCGTATGCGACCCGGCGGCGAGGCGCGACACCTCGAACGGCGGCACCGGGCCGGACGCCTGGCCGAAATTCACGAGATGCCCCAACGGGGCAAGGCAATCGAGCGAGCCTGCGAAGGTGTCCTTCCCGACCGAGTCGTAGGCGACATCGACACCGCGGCCGCCGGTTATTTCCTTCACGCGTGCGACGAAATCCTCCTCGCGGTAAAGGATGACGTGATCTGCGCCGCACGCCTGGGCAACGCGGGCCTTCGCTTCGGACCCGACGGTGGAAATCACGGTCGCGCCGAGCGCCTTGGCCCACCGTGTCACGATCTGGCCGACGCCACCCGCGCCGGCGTGGATCAGCAGGGTCGTTTCGGCCCCCACCCGGTAGGCTTCGGTCAGCAACATGGCGGCTGTCAGCCCTTTCAGCATGCCGGCGGCCGCGGCCTCGTCACTGACGGCATCGGGCATCGGCAGCACCAGCTCTGCCGGCACCACCGCTTCCTCGGTATAGCAGCCATAACGGCCGGTCACGCAGGCGACGCGCGTGCCGGGGGCCGGGCCGGTCACCCCCTCGCCCAGCGCTTCGACCACGCCGACCAGTTCGATCCCCGGAACGCCCGGCAGGTCGAGCGTGCGGTAAAGACCGGTGCGCACGTAGACATCATGGTAATTCGCGCCGATCGCGGAGACGCGAAGGCGCAGCTGGCCCGGCCCGGGCTCGGGGCGCGCGACCTCTTCGAAGACAAGGTTTTCGGCCGGTCCGAATTCCCGCAGGACGATGGCGTTCGGCATGTCGCGCTCCCGTATAATAGGTGTCTGGCCGCTACCGGGCCTCGCCGTCCTTATTATGTTCGAACATAAATCGGGTCAAGCTGCGACCCGCCACGCAACCGCAAAGGAGCCCCTGATGAAAGACCTCGACATTGCCCTTCCCGACCCGCTCAACCTGATCGGCGGGCGCTGGCAGCCCGCGGCGTCGGGCAAGACGCTCGACATGATCTGCCCAAGCGACGGCGCCCCCTTCGCGACCATTGCCGACAGTGACGCGACAGATATCGACGCGGCGGTCGCGGCGGCACGCGAGGCGTTCGACGGCGGGGCATGGTCGGCGCTGACGGCGACCGAACGTGGCCGGCTGCTCATGGCGCTGGCCCGCCTGATCGACGACCACGCCGACCGGTTGGCCCGGATCGAGGCGCTGGACTGTGGCAAGCCCATGAAGCAGGCGCGCGCCGACATGGTGGCGACCGCCCGCTACTTCGAATTCTACGGCGGCGCCGCA
Organism: Roseovarius indicus; assembly: GCF_008728195.1. Lineage (NCBI taxonomy): Bacteria > Pseudomonadati > Pseudomonadota > Alphaproteobacteria > Rhodobacterales > Roseobacteraceae > Roseovarius > Roseovarius indicus. Next base: position 1,320,477 of record NZ_CP031598.1, on the reverse strand, counting down.
GACAAGCTGCATGGCGAGGTCATTCCGTTTCTCAACGGCTACGCGGTCACCGCCGAGCATGAGCCCCATGGGGTCACCGCGCATATCATCCCGTGGAACTACCCGGCGCAGATGTTCGGCCGCACTGTCGCGCCGGCGCTTGCCATGGGCAATGCCACCGTCGTCAAACCGGCCGAAGATGCCTGCCTGACCGTGCTGGCCCTTGCCGCGCTGGCGCAGGAGGCGGGGTTTCCCGACGGGGCGCTGAACGTGGTCACCGGGCGGGGCCACGTGGCCGGGGCTGCGCTTTCGTCGCATCCGGGCATTGATTTCATCTCCTTCACCGGGTCGCCGGAAGTTGGCGTGATGATCCAGACCGAGGCGGCGAAGAACTTCATCGGCTGCACGCTGGAACTGGGTGGCAAGTCGCCCCAGATCCTGTTCGAGGATGCCGATTTGGAGAAGGCGCTGCCGGTGCTGACCGGGGCGATCGTTCAGAACGGCGGGCAGACCTGTTCGGCCGGCTCGCGGGTGCTGGTGCATCGGGACATCTGGGAGACCCTGACCGCGCGGCTTGTCGAGCGGTTCGGCACGCTGGTCGCCTCGTCTCATGGCGCCGACAGGGACCTTGGCGCACTGATCTCCCTGAAACAGAAGGGCCGGGTCGAGGAGTTCCTGCGCACGGCGGGCGCGCCCCTTATGGCCGAGGGCCAGGTCGACCCTGAGGCGCCGAAAGAGGGATACTATGTCGCCCCGCGGCTTTACGGGCCGGTGGACCCGGCCGACCGGCTGGCGCAGCAGGAGGTCTTTGGCCCGGTGCTGGCCGCCATCCCGTTCGAGGACGAAGCCGACGCGGTACGTATTGCCAACGGCACGGAGTTCGGGCTTGCCGCGGGCATCTGGACCCGGGATGGCGGGCGGCAATACCGGGTGGCCAAGGCCCTGCGCTGTGGACAGGTGTTCATCAACGGCTACGGGGCGGGCGGCGGGATCGAATTGCCGTTTGGCGGGGTACGCAAATCGGGCCACGGGCGGGAAAAGGGGCTGATGGCGCTGCTCGAGTTTTCGCGGGTCAAGACGATCATCAATCACCACGGGTGAGCTGATCCGGGGCGATATCCGCCAGTTCCTGAAGCGTCACGGGCTTGAACGGGGGCCGGATGCGGTAATAGCCGGTCTGGTCCGGGGACTGCCCTGTCTCGGCCGCGAGCAGGCCCGTGACCGTGAGGCCGCAATAGCGGCCCTGGCAGGGGCCCATGCCCTGTCGGCCGAAGGCCTTGGCCTGGCTCGGGCCGCGGCAGCCGAGCCTGGCCATTCCGCGGATATCGCCGGCGGTCACCTCTTCGCAGCGGCAGACGATCGTGTCGTCGGCCGGTGACAGGGCGCCGGCATAGGGGGGATAGGCCCTGTCGAGGAAGGGGCGGGCGGCAAGGTCGCGCCGCAATCGGCGGCGCAGCGGTTTCGCCGCGGCATCGCGCTCGGCCAGCGTGAGGGTCGCAAGCTGGCGGGCGATTTCGAGTGCCGAGAGCCTGCCCGCGTTCGCCGCAGCCTCGGCGCCGCCGATGCCGGCGCCATCGCCGGCGATGAAGACGCCGTCGACCGGCGTTCCGCCCCAGTCGTTCCTTTCGGGACAAAAGGCCCCCTGCCCCGCATGCCAGCGGTGCGGGACGCCGAGGCCGCGCGCGACCTGGGTGTTGGGCACCACGCCGTGGTGGAGCAGCACGGTGTCGCAGGGCAAGCGGTGCGTCCTGCCCTTGACGGAGAAGCGAAGTGCCTCGGCGTGGGTCGAGCCCTCGATGGCGATGTCGTCGGCCCCGGTGTAGCGTTTGACGCCGGCCCGCCTGAGTTCGCGCAGAAGGCCGAGGCCCTTGAGCAGGTATCGCCAGCCCCGCAGCGCCCCTGCCCCGTGACGGAGGGCGGAAAGCCGGTCTGACGCGGCCTGGGTCTCGACAAGCGCCAGCGGCGGCGTGCCGGCCCGGCACATCTGGGCGGCCACGAGGTAGAGGAGCGGGCCGGCGCCGGCCAGGACGGCGTTTTCGACGACGAGTCCGGATTGCTTGAGGAGGATCTGGGCGGCGCCGGCGGTCATCACGCCCGGAAGGGTCCAGCCCGGCACCGGCATGGGGCGTTCCAGTGCGCCCGTGGCGATGAGCAGGCGTTTGCCCGTGACCAGCGCGCCGACCCCGTTGGCAGTGTAGGCGACCTGCGCGTCGCCTTCGATCTGCCAGACGACCGCGCCGGAAATATGCGTGATATCGGGGTGTTGCAGGCCCTCGGCCAGTGACGTGCCCTTGTCGTACTCCTTGCCCAGCAGCGCGCGGCGCGTGGGGGATGCACGGGTGATATCGCGATAGATCTGGCCGCCGGGCCCTGGCTGTTCGTCGAGCAGGACGACCGACAGCCCGGCGTCGGCGGCCTGGCGTGCGGCGGCCATGCCGGCCGGCCCGGCGCCGATGATGACGAGATCGGTCTCAGTCATTCGAGACCTCCGCGCCGGCCGACGGGCGGCTGATTTCTATGCCGTCGCGCACCTCGGTCATGCAGGCCTGACGCACGACGCCGTCGATCTCGACCAGGCAGTCGAAGCAGGCTCCCATCATGCAGAACGGGCCGCGCGGGGCGCCGGAGACCGGGGTGCGGCGGAAGGCGGCGACACCGACAGCGAGCAGTTCGGCGGCGAGGTTGCCGCCCTCGGCCAGTTCGAGCGTGGTGCCGTCGAACCGCACCTGCACGAGGGCGGCGGGGTCATCCAGTCTTTGCATTGTCGAACCGTCTTTCACTGAACACCTCGAGATCGGGGGCGCCTTGGGTGCCGTCGAGCCAGTCGGGCAGCAGCAGGGCATGGGCGGCTGCGAGGGTGATGGCGCTGTGGCAGGTGACCATGTAGGCGCCCGGCATCTCGGGGCTTTGCTGGTAGATCGGCAGGCCGTCGGGCGTGAGGACGCGCAGGGCGCCCCAGCTGCGGATGAGCTGGGCGCGGCCGAGGATCGGGTAGGCCTCGATGGCTTCGCGTGCGAGCCCGGCGATGCCGTCGAGGGTGACGCTGTCGTCGAAGCCGACCTCTTCGTTGGTGGCGCCGATCTGGATGCCGCCTTCGTCGACCTGACGGGCGACCAGGGAGGGGCGGTTGATGATCTTCGGCAGTTTCTCGGTGATGAGCACCTGCCCGCGCTGGGGCCGGACGGGGGCGCGGAAGCCCATTTGCGGGCCGATCCCCGCGGCGCCGAGGCCAGCGGTCATGACGGTCTTGGCGGCCTCGACCACGGTGCCATCCTCGCATGTCACGCGGAACTGGCCGTTGCGGGTGATGGCGGTGACGGTCTTGCCGGTCAGCACCTCGCCGCCGAGGCGGCGGGTGTCGGCGGCCAGCGCGCGGAGCAGCTTGAGCGGGTTGGCGTGGCCGTCCTGGTGGTGAAGGATGGCGCCGGTGATCTTGGGGCCGATCTGGGGTTCTTCCTTGCGCAGCTGGTCCTGGTCGAGAATCTCGTAGGGGTAGTCGCCGCCGAGCTGGGCCTTGAGGCCCTCGTATTTCGCGACCATGGCGGCGAGGTCGGTATCGGATTTGAAAAACCAGTAGCCGCCGGTCTGCCTGAGGGCCACGTCGATGCCGGTGTTGGCGAGTAGCTCGTCGGCGAGGCTGCGCCAGAGGGCCGTGGAGCGTTGCGACCAGCGGGCGTATTCGGGGCGGTCGAGGCCCTTGGATTGCACCCAGACGAGGCCGAAATTGCCGCGGCTGGCGCGGAAGCTGCCGTCGCTTCCGTCGAGCACGACGACCTTGTGGCCGCGCCTGAGCAGGCCCCAGGCCACCGAGAGGCCGACGACGCCGCCGCCTATGATCGCGTAGTCAAAGCCCATTCCGCTATCCGGTCGTATCCTGTCGTGATGAACCGGGCGCCCGTGTTTCGGGGCGGCCCGGTTCGGTTTCGCAAGGGCGCGCGGCTTACATCAGGCCGGCTTTTTCGCGCATCATGTCCATCAGGTCCTTGCCGATGACGTCATCCATGACGGGCCAGACCTGTTCGCGGGCGAGCTTGGCGATCCTGGCCAGCTGTTCTTCGGTCGGGACGATGACCTCGATGCCGTCTTCGGCCATCAGATCCATGTATTTCTGATCCTCGCCGCGGGCCATGTCGAGGCTGGCCATGCCGTGGGTCATGACCGCGTCGCGGACGATTTGCCGGTCGGCTTCGGAGAGTTCCTGGAAGGACTCGGAGTTGGCGAAGACGAAGGAGTTCTGGAAGTGGGTGTTGTACTGCACCCAGCACTCGGTGACGTCGCGGTGGGTTGTCCAGGTGTTGTAAGGCTGGCCGCCGACCTGGGCGTCGACGAGGCCGGTCTGCAGGGCGAGGTAGAGCTCGCCCCAGGGCACCGGGGTGGGCTCGAAGCCGAGGGCCGCGACCATGTTCTGCCAGGCCTGGTTGCCCGGCGGGAAGCGCATTTTCAGGCCGCTGTTGGCCTCGGTGTCGAAGACATCCTCGGGGCATTCGCGGAAGCCGCCGCCGCCGAAGCCCTGGGCCACCACGCCCAGCGCGGTCATGTCGTTCTCGGCCATCATCTCGCTCATGAGGTCGAAGAGGTAGGCGTCTTCGCCGAAATAGGCCTCTTCCACCTCGGCGAAGTTCATCACCGAATAGGGCAGCACCCGGATCTGAAGGCGGGGGTCGTAGGAAGGTGAGACGGGTTGGGTGGCGAAATCGACGACGCCGCGCACGACCTGTTCGTTGACCTCGGTCCAGTCGCCGAGCTGGCCGGAGGGGAAGAGCTTGAAGGCGACGCGGCCTTCGGTCTTTTCCTCGATTTCCGCGATCATCGCCTTTGTGGCCTGGTCGACGATGGAGTCGACCGGGGACATGTGCGACCACTTGAACGTGTGCTCCTGGGCGTGGGCGAGGCCCGCCCCCGCGATGACGCCCGCCGCCACGGCCACCGATGCGAGTGCGCGGGTGGCGCCTTTCAATGCTGAAACCGTCATACCAACCTCCTTGGCTATCCTTGTGCGTTCACAGCCAGCGGCGCCAGGTTGCGGATGGGCGCGCGGGCTTCTCAGGTGGCACTATCGGGCAAGGGCATACAGAAATCCAAATTGATAATTTCGCTAAATTCATAAATCAGCTTTATGATATCCGGGCGACCGGCCTCGACCAGCGGTCAGACGGGGCCATGGCCGGGCCCGCCAGAGGTTAACATCCGGTTAATCTTTCTATTTCGCCGAAAACAGAATTCCTGCTTATATGTAAAGATGCGCACGAATCTGTCCATCCGCCAGCTTCAGACCTTTGCCGAGGTGATGCGCGTCGGCTCGATCTCGGAGGCCGCGCGCAGCCTGGGGCGGACGCAGCCCGCTGTCAGCTCGACCATATCGGGGCTGGAGCGGGAAATCGGCTTTGCCCTGTTCGAGCGGGAGAAGAAGCGGCTGGTGCCGAAGCCGGAGGCGCATTACTTCCTAGAGGAAGCCGAGGCCGTTCTCAAAAGGCTGACCAAGGCGGGCCGGACCATTCAGCAGGTGGCCAACCTGGAGAAGGGCACGCTGCGCATTGCGTGCAACCCGACCGCATCCTCCTATTTCATGCCCCATGCGCTGGCCGAGTTCCTAGCAGACAAGCCAAACGTTAAGGTTTCGCTGATGATGCGGTCGTCGGCGGTGGTGACCGACTGGATCGCGTCGCAGCAATACGACATCGGCGTGGGGGAATCCTCGGAAGAGCGCAGCACGATCAATGCGAGGCGGTTCGCGCTGCCTTGCCTGTGCGCCATTCCCGAGACCAGCGACCTGGCGGACAAGCCGGTGATCACGTCGCGCGACCTGGCGAACCGGCCGCTGGCACTGATCCATCAGAAGAACGTGCTGGGCCCCAAGGTGCGCCGGGCCTTCGAGGAAGCGGATGTGCCGCTGACCCACCGCTTCGAGTTCGAGTCGGTCCTGCCGGCGCTGAGGCTGGTGTCGGAGGGGATGTGTTACCTGATCTGCGACAGCTTTTCGGCACTGAGCCACCAGCGCGGGTACAAGGAATACAGCGGGATCGTGTTCCGGCCGTTCGAGCCGGCCATTCATCTCGAGCTGTCGCTGATGTCGCCGGCGCACCGGCCGATGTCGAAGCTGGCCGAGGAACTGGTGGACCTGCTGGCGCGCAAGCTGGAGGCGTATGCGTCGTACAAGGGCTAGGCGCCATCCCCCCGGGCGGGGGGATGGCAGGCCGGGTCAGGCGGCGTATTTCGAGAGTTTCGCCTCGTCGAGCTCGATGCCCAGCCCCGGGCGGTCGGTCACGCGGATGGTGGGCCCGTCGATGGCGAGGCTGCCGGGCGTGAGGATGTCGTCTTGCAGGCGCTGGGTGGACATGAGCGCGGCGGTGTATGGCACCACGTTGGGGGTGGAGGCCGCGAATTGCAGGCTGGCAGCGACGCTGCCGCCGGTTTCGATCATGCTGTTGATGAAGATCGGGATGTTGGCGGCCTCGGTGATGGCGGCGATCTTCTTGGCCTTGAGCAGGCCTTCGCTTTTCTGAAGCTTGACGCTGACCACGTCGACCGCGCCGGATTTCACCAGTGCCATGGCATCGTAGGTCGAGCACAGGCTTTCATCGGCCGAGATCAGGGCGCCGGTGGCCTCGCGCACCTTGACCATGCCGTCGAGATCCCATCGGGGCACGGGCTGTTCGACCCAGGCGACGTTGTAGGGCTCCATCCGGCGGATGCACTGGATGGCCACCTGCGGCGACCAGCCCTGGTTGGCATCGGGGATGAGCACGCATTTGTCGCCAATGGTCTTGCGCACGGCGGCGACGCGCTCGACCTCGATGTCGGGTTCGTTGTGGCCGACCTTGATCATGACCGAACGGTAGCCGCGCTTCATGGCGTCCTGCGCTTCGCGGACATTGGTTTCCGCGTCGCCGCCCATGAGGGGCCAGAGCAGCGGGAATTCATCGCGCACGAGGCCGCCCATGAGCTGGTAGGCGGGCACGTCGAAATGCTTGCCGAGCAGGTCGTAGAGGGCGATGCCGATGGCGGCCTTGGCGAAGGAGTTGGCCTTGATCGCCGCATCCATGCGCTGATGGACCCTTTCCAGTTCGAGCGGGTTCATGCCGTGGATGGCGGGGGCCAGGAAATCGCGGATCGTGCTGATGACGGATTGGGGCGACTCTTCCGAGAAGAGCGGCGAGGGGGAGGTATCGCCGATGCCGTACAGCCCGGTGTCGGTGTGAAGCCGGATCACGATGGAGTTGGCGGCGGTCAGGGTGCCGGAGGAGACGAAGTAGGGCGTGATCGTGGGGATGCTGACCGGGAAGATTTCGATCTCGGTGATTTTCAACTTGGGCCTCATTCTTGTGTTGGAAGCGAACGGGTTGGGTGGAGGGTTCAGCGCACGACGCCGAGGAGTTGCGGCAGGGCCAGCGAGAGCGGCGGCCAGAAGGTCACCAGCAGGATCACGGGGATCGAGCCGAAGAGGATCAGGATCATCGAGGTGCCGATCATCTTGTCGATCGTGACCCTTCCGACGCGGGCGCCGACGTACATGATGCCGGCCATGGGCGGGGTCATCATGCCCATGCCGAGATTGGTGCCGATGATCGCGGCGAACTGGATCGGGTGGACGCCCAGTTGCAGGACCACGGGGAAGAGCAGCGGGGTGACGAGGAGGATGGCGCTGAGCTCGTCCATCACCATGCCGGTGATGATGAGCAGGAGGTTGATGAGCAGCAGCAGGACGAGCGGGTCGGAGGAGAGGGAGAGCAGCACGTCGCTGACCTGGTTGGGCACCTGCTCCATCGTGTAGAGGCGGCCGAGGAGGGCGGCGAAGAAGGTCATCACGATCATCGTGCCGGTGCTGGCCACGGAGGCGCGCAGGGCGATGACCATCTGCTTTAGGCTCATGTCGCGGTAGACGACGAGGCTGAGGAAGATGACGTAGAAGACGGCGACGGCGGCGGCCTCTGTGGGGGTCATGATGCCGCCGTAGATGCCGCCGAGGATGACGACGGGCAGCATGATCGCCCCGATGGCGGGTTTCGTGCGGTCGCGCAGGTCGGTGGCGATGCCCTTGAAGGACATGGGCTTGGGCGAGACGACGCCGGGCATGCGGCGTACCATGATGACGTTGAGGAGGCTGAAGAGCGTGGCCAGAACGATGGCCGGGCCGACGGTGGCGAGGAAGCAGGCGGCGACGGACTGGCCGGTGACGAAGGCGAACATGATCATCGCGAGGCTGGGCGGGATCATGGTGGCGAGCACGGCAGCCGAGCTGATGAGGGCCGCCGAGTAGCCGCGGGGGTAGCCCTGTTTTTCCATCTGCGGGATCATCGTGGTGCCGATGGCGATGACCGAGGAGGCCGCCGCGCCGGAGATGGCGCCGAAGACGCAGGAGACGACGATGGCGACGATGCCGAGCCCGCCGCGGACGCGGCCGAAGACGGCGTCGGCGAGGTTTATCAGGCGGCTGGCGACGGAGCCCGCGGTGACGAGGTAGCCCACCGCGATGAAGAAGGGGAGCGTCAGCAGGGTGACGGAGTTGAAGGCGGCGAAGCCGGCCGGGAGCAGGAAATCGGGGTCGTAATCCTTGGTGACGGCGACGAAGACGGTGGCGCCGAGGAAGCCCAGCGCGATGGGGACGCCCGAGAAGATCAGCAGCGTGAAGATCAGGAGCGAGGCGAGGATGATCATATCCATGTGTCGGCCTCGGGGCGGTCGGTCAGGAGGTCGGTGCGGGTGTCGTCGCCCGACAGGAGTGCGCGCAGGCACTGGAGCGTCTCGACGAAGAAATAGAAGGTCATCAGGACGATCCCGTAGAAGATCGCGGACTGGAAGAAGACGATGTCGTAGGTGCTGCCCAGGAAGGTGGAGGAGGATTGCTCGTGCCGGGTGAGGCCCCATTCGAGATAGCGCCATCCCCAGGGGACGATATAGGCCAGGAGGCCGAAGGAAATCAGGTTCGTCAGGAATTTGAGCGCCAGCATCTGGCGGGGCGAGCGGAAGACCAGGTGGGTCAGCTCTGCGGTGATGTGGACGCGGGTGTAGGTGCCGTAGGCGGCGCCGGAGAAGTAGAGCCAGAGGGCGGAATAGGCCGCGAGTTCCTGCACGCCGATGATCGAGGAGGAGAAGATGTAGCGCATCACCACCTCGATCATGATGGCGGTGGTGGTGAAGACGATGGCGGCGAGCATGATCAGGCGCTGCAGCCTGAGAAGGCCGTTCCAGAGGACGTGGCCCGCCTTTGCCCAACCTGCACCCGCGCTGTTCATTCGGTGTCTCCTGTACTGTCGGCGACGTGATCGCCCGGTATCGGCCCGGCTTTCCGGGGCCGTTTCGCCGTGGCGGGATATTGCATGGGCGCGGATCATAAATTCAAATTAAAAAAATCTGTCTGAATATCGATTTGGGTTATGATTTTGACCGCCGGGCCTGTCTGTTGACGGGGGTTCGGCGAGGGGTGCGGGCGGAGTCCCGGGATCGGGGCCCGAATCGGGGTCAAATGGCTGGTTAACAACGGAAAAGCCGGGTCGGTATCGCGTCGGTATTACGTCGGTATTACGTCGGTATTTTTGTCCGATGTCGCGGGGTTAACGCGGCGCGCGGCCAGGGCGCGGGCGGCGCAACGGCGTTCGGTGGCGCGGGGTCAGCCGCCGGGGCGCGCCTCGGCGGCGGTGGCGGTGTGGGCGATGGTGTAGGTCAGGATTTCGGCCGGGGGCTCTGCCCGCGTCGCCTGGAGCGCCTCGGGCGGCAGGAGGGCACGGACGGCCTGATCGAGGGCCGCGGCATCATAGGCGGTGGCGATCAGCAGCGCGGGCAAGGGCCGGTCGGTGCCGCGCAGGGCCTGTTCGCGGGTCATGGGCGGGGGCGGTGCGGGCCGGAGCAGGTGCGCGCCCGCCATGCCGCGGCGCGCGGCGAGGCCGGGCAGCACGTCATCGCGCAGCCGGTCGAACAGCGCCCCGCCCTGCCCCGCTTCGGGCGCGAAGCGGACGACGGCGGCGACATGGCCAAGGCCCAGCCCCGCGCCCGCGACGACGTGGCAGAAGCCCCGCACCATGCCGCGGAAGCGCGGCATCATGGATTTCGTCCAGTCGGAGGGGTCGTTCAGGCGGTCGAGATAGGCGCCGGAGGTGGCGACATCGACGCTGTCGACCTCGTAGGTCACCATGAATTCGGGGCCCGGGCCCGCCGCAACCCAGCGCGTGGCGCGAAGGAAGCCGGGCACCGAGAGACGTTCGCGAAAATGCTCGTGGCTGTGCCATGCGTCGTGATCGCGGCTGTCGCCCTCGATGTCGTAGAAGAGAACCATCAGCGCGTCGCTGCAAAGGCTCATGGTGTATCCTTCCGCCTGCCATCTGCCTGCCGGGGCCAGGTGCCCCGGCGGCCAGTATGCCAGCAAGAGCGGTCAGATGGCGAGCACCTTCACCTCGGTGAAATCCTCGATGCCGAGCGCGCCGCCCTCGCGGCCGAGGCCGGATTGCTTGAAGCCGCCGAAAGGGCTGCCCGCGCCGAAATAGGCGCCGTTGACGTTGCAGGTGCCGGCCCGCATGGCGCGGGCCACGCGCATGGCCCGGTCGGGGTCGCCCGTGGAGAGGTAGGAGGCCAGGCCGTAGGGCGTGTCGTTGGCCAGGGCGATCGCCTCGGCCTCGGTGTCGAAGGGCAGGATGACGAGGACCGGGCCGAAGATCTCTTCCCGGGCGATGCGCATGTCGGGGGTGACGTCGGCGAAGATGGTGGGGCGGACGAAATAGCCGCGCTGGCAGGTTTCGGGCTTGCCCGGGCCGCCGGTGACCAGCCGCGCGCCTTCGGCGATGCCGACCGAGATCAGCTCCTGCACGCGGGTGAATTGCAGGTCGCTGACCAGCGGGCCGATATGGGGGCCGGGCTGTTCGGGGTCTCCGACCGTGGCCTCTGACCCCGCTTTCGCGGCCAGGGCGACGACACGGTCATAGGCGGAGCGCTCGACCAGCATGCGGGTCGGTGCGTCGCAGGATTGGCCGGTGTTCTGGAAGCAGGTTTTCACACCGCTGGCAACGGCGGTTTCGAGGTCGGCGTCGGCGAAGATGATGTTGGCCGACTTGCCGCCCAGTTCGAGCGTCACGCGCTTGACGGTTTCGGCGCCGCCGCGCAGCACCGCCTTGCCGGCCCGTGTCGAGCCGGTGAAGGAGATCATGTCGATATCCGGGTGCGCGGCCATGGCCGCCCCGATCTCGGGGCCGGTGCCGTTGACGAGGTTGAAGACGCCGGGCGGCACGCCCGCCTCTTCCAGCACCTCGGCGTAGAGCAGGCCGGAAAGCGGTGTCAACTCGCTGGGTTTGAGCACCATGGTGCAGCCCGCCGCCAGCGCCGGGGCGACCTTGAGCGCGATCTGGTTGATCGGCCAGTTCCACGGCGTGATGAGCCCGCAGACGCCGACAGGGTCGCGCAGCATCAGGTCTCCATTGGGCAGGCGGGTCTCGAAGGGGAATGCTTCGAGCGCCTCGATCACCGCGCGGAGGTGGCCCACGCCGGCGGGCGCCTGTGCGTCTTCGGAGAGGGAGCGGGGCGCGCCGAGTTCGGCGGTGATGGCGGCGGCGAAATCGCCGATCCGGCGGGTATAGATGTCGAGCACCGACCGGAGCAGGTCGAGGCGGGTCTGGCGGCTGGTTTCGGACCAGTCGGGGAAGGCTGCGCGGGCCGCCGCGACGGCGCGGTCGAGGTCGCGGGTGTCGCCCAGGGCGACCTCGGCGATCACCTCTTCGGTGGCGGGGTTGATGACGCGCTGTACCGCCCGGCCGAGCGGCGGGTGCCAGGCCCCGCCGGTGAAGATGTCGCCTGTGTGCGGGCTATGCATAGGGGCCGCCATCAGGCCACGTCGCTGTAAAGCGACATGCCCATCTTGCGCAGGCGGCCGCCGACGACGTTGCGCTGGATCTCGGAGGTGCCTTCCCAGATGCGGTCGACCCGGATGTCGCGGTAGAGGCGTTCGACGGGGTTTTCGCGCATGTAACCGCGCCCGCCGAGGATCTGCAGCGCCTTGTCGACGACACGGCCCGCCACCTCGGAGCTGTGCAGCTTGAGGGCGCTGGCGTGGGAGTGGATCAACGAGCGGTCGGCGCCGCTGTCGATCTCGGCGGCGACGCGGAAGAGCATGGACTTGGCGGCGTAAAGCTCGACCGCCATGTCGGCGAGCATGAACTCGATCGCCTGGAAATCGCGAATGGCGCGGCCGAACTGGCGGCGCTCGGTGGCGTAGGCGTTGGCGATTTCGGCGGCGCGGGTGGCGGCGCCCAGCGCGTGCGAGGCAATCTGGAGACGGGCCTCGACGAACCAGTCCTTGGTCAGCTCGAAGCCCTGCCCCACCTCGCCCAGCATCTTGTCGGCGGGCACGGGGGTGTCGTTGAAGACCAGCTCGGCGTGGTCGTAGGCGAAGTTGTGCATAAACTTGGGCGAGCGGCTGTGCGTCGTGTTGGGGGGCGCGGTGTAGTAATCGGGCTTGTCGACGAGGAACAGCGTGGGCTTGTCTGGGTCGCCGTCGACATGGGCGTGAACGATGATGAAATCGCTGGCGTTGTAGGAGGTGACGAACCACTTCTCGCCATTGAGCCGCCAGTGCCCGTCGCGGAAATCGGCGCGGGTCTGGACCTGTCGCGGGTCGGAGCCGGCGCCGGGCTCGGTGATGGCGAAGCAGCCGCGGCGTTCGCCGCCGGCGGAGGGGATGAGATACTCCTCGATCTGCCGGTCGGTGCCGAATTTCAGGCTGACGGGCGCGCGCCAGACGGCGGACCAGAGGCCGTTGGTCACCCGGCCGAGCTGTTCCTCGATCAGGGTCTGTTCGACCATGGACAGGCCCATGCCGCCGTGATCCTTGTCGAGGTTGATGCCGGCGAGGCCCCAGTCGCGCACCTTCTGGCGCAGGGGGGCGCGTTCGGCGTCGGGGAGTTCGCCGTGCTCGTCGGTGACGACTTCGAGGGGTTCGAGGACCTGCTCGAAGAAGTCGCGGCCGCGTTTCGAGAGGGCGCGTTCGTGGTCGGTGAAGGTGAAATCCATCGTCTGTCCTTCGGTTATGTGCTGGGGGTCCGGGGCGTCAGCAGGGCATCGACGGCGCAGCATCCGCCGGGGCCTGCCAGCACCGGGTTCACATCCATCTCGGCGATCAGGTCGCCGAGATCGGCGGCGAGGCGGGAGAGGCGCGCGAGGGCGTCGGCCACGGCATCGAGATCGGCCGGGGGGCGGCCGCGGGCGCCGGTGAGCATGGCGGCCAGGCGCAGGCGGTCGATCATGCGGCGGGCGGCGGCGGGGCCGAAGGGCGGCAGGGCGACGGTGCGATCCTTGAGGAGTTCGATCCAGATCCCGCCGGTGGCCAGCATGACGAGGGGGCCGAAGCTGTCATCGTGGAGGATGCCGAAGGCCAGTTCGGCGCCTTTCGGGGCCATCTCGGCCACGATCGCCTGAGGCCCGAGCCGGGCGGAGAGGTCGGCATAGGCGGCGCGGACCTCGTCGGTGGTGTGCAGGCCGACGATGACGCCGTTCACGTCGCTTTTATGGGCCACGCCGGGGGCGGCTGTCTTGAGGACGAGCGGCAGGCCGGCGGTTGCGACGGCCGCGTCGATGTCGGCCGGGCCGGAGATGCGGGCGAGCCGGGGGGTGGGGATGCCGTAGTCGGCCAGGAGCGAGAGGGCTTCGGCCTCGTCGAGGGGGGCCGGTTTCGTGAGGCGGAGGCGCCACTTGGCGGCGATGCCGGGGGCGACATGCGGGAGGGGGTCGGCGGTTGCCGCGTGGCGGCGGGCGTCGCGCCAGTCGAAGAGCGCACGGATGGCGCTGAGGCCCTCGTCGGTGCCTTCGATGACGGGCAGGCCCGCCGCGATGGCGTCGCTGGCCATCACCGCGTGGTTCACGCCGGAAAAGTTGCTGACCACGACGCCCGGCTTGCCGCTGGCGGCGGAGGCGTTGGCGAGGGCCGCGACGCAGGTTCCCGAGGTCCACGAGCCGTCGCGGATATCGACGAAGAGGCCGAGCACGCCGACATCGGGGTCGGTGATGAGGGCGTTCATCATGTTGTTGATTTTCGGTTCGAAATCCTGCCCCGAGCCCCAGGCGTCGAGCGGGTTTTCCGGGTGCAGGCCGGCGTCGAGGTTTTCGCTGAGGCGGGCTTTCGTGTGTTCCGAGAGGACGGCGTAGGGCACGTTGAGGTCTTCGGCGCGGTCGACGACCATCTCGCGTTCGCCGCCGGAATCGTGGACGCCGGAAAGCCGCCCGTCGGGCAGCGCAAGCGGGTCGACATGGGAGAAAAGCTGCAGGCAGGCGGCGAAGTCGTCGAGCGTGTGGGTCTCGATGACGTTATGGGCGCGGAAGACGGCCTCGTAGGCGGCGGCGTTGCCGGCGATGGCGCCGCTGTGGCTGGCGGCGAATTGGGCCGCCACCTCGCTGCGGCCGACCTTGAGGATGACGACGGGGATGCCACGGGCCTCGGCCCGGTCGAGCGCGTCGCGGAAGCGGTCGGGGTCGCGGGCGGTTTCCTGGAAGAGGCCGATGACGCCGGTCTCGGGCCGGTCGAGCGCCCAGTGCAGGTAATCTTCGCTGCGGGTGGCGATTTCGCGGCCCGTGGAGACGGCCAGCGAGAAGCCCAGACGGTCGTGATTGTAGGTCAGGGCGCTGAAGGCGGAGCCCGATTGCGCGATCAGGGCGATATTACCAGGCCTTAGAGCGACGCGGGGCGCGTAGGCCATCACGTTGAGCCCGAAGGACGGGTTGACGAGCCCCATGCTGTTGGGCCCGCAAAGCGCCATTCCGGCCTCGCGCGCCATGGCGGTGAGGCGGGCCAGTACGCCGTCACCGGTGGCGTCGGTGCCGTCGCAGCCGGCGAAGATCACCGCGGCGGGAATGCCCCGGGCGATGGCATCGGCCAGCGCGGCCTCGGTGCGCGCCTCGCCCAGGGCGATGACGGCGAGGTCGACGGGGGCCGGCAGCGCGGCGAGATCGGGATGGCAGGGAAGGCCCGAAATCTCGGTTTCCCTTGGGTTTATCGGGAAAATTCCGCCGCCATAACCGCCGCCCAGGGCCTGTTCCACCATGACCCGTCCCGGCGAGCCCGGCCGGTTCGATGCGCCGACGAGGGCGATGCCCGAGGGACGCAGGAGCGCATCCATGCCCGAGCCACGGGCCGGGTCGGCCCGGGTCGGTGCGAGGGCTTGGGGGTGGGAGCGAGGGCGTGAGTGCATGGGTGACCAGGGATCGCTTGGGCGGACGGGCGCGGTGTTTCTGGTCGGAAAGGTATTTAAATCGCGCGCCTCGCACCATGCCGCGATTTCTCACTACTTCATTACTTGAGGTTATGATAACCTGGTGCGAGTCACCGAGGATGCCTGCCGATGACCCTGCGTTCGAGATTGCCGTCGACCGGCGCGTTGTTCGTGTTCGAGAGCGCCGCGCGGAAGCTGAGCTTTTCCGAGGCGAGCCGGGAGTTCAACGTCACCCAGCCGGCCGTCAGCAAGACCATCCGGCAGCTCGAGGATGACCTGGGCGTGCGGTTGTTCGAGCGGCGCTCGGGCGGGGTGACGCTGACGCGTGCCGGGCAGATCCTGGCGGATGCGGTCGAGGGCGGGTTCCGCCGGATCGAGGATGCGTTTCTGGAGATCGAGCGGCTGAAATCCGACCCGGACACGGTGACGCTGTCGGTCACGTCGGCCTTTGCGATGCACTGGTTCATGCCGCGGATGGACCTGTTTCGCAGCACCTTCGCCGATATCCCCATCCGGTTCCAGATCCTGCATGACGAGGCGGTCGGGCCGCTGGACGGCGCGAACCTTGGGGTGCGGCGGACCGAGGAGGCCGATCACGGGTTCGAGGCGTGGTTTCTGCAACAGGAGCGGATCGTGCCGGTGGCGAGCCCCGCCTATGTGGCGGCGCATGGCACCCTCGATGGCGAGACCCTCGCCGGGCACACGCTGGGGCATCTCAACCAGCAGCTTCGCGTGCCGTGGGCCAAGTACCTTTCCGAAATGGGGTTTCCGCCGCCGGGCGGGGCGGCCGAGATCCGGTTCTCGGATTACGCGCTGCTGATGCAGGCGGTGATCAAGGGGCAGTGCATCGGGCTGGGGTGGCGGTATATCGTCGAGCACGAGCTGGAACAGGGCGGGCTGGTGACGCTGTGCGACCGGGATTACCTGACCGGGCTCGACTATCACGTGGTGGCCGCGGCGGACAGCCCGATGCGGGAGACCACTGCGCAGGTGCGTGACTGGCTCATTGCAGAGCTGCGCAGTGGCGAGGCGCCGGCCCGGGAGCAGGCCGGCTAACCGTTGAACCGCTCGGAGCGGTGAACCTCGGTGCCCGCGAAGAGGGTCAGCAGCACCTCGGTCGCGCCGATCTCGTAGGTGTCGCAGGTCAGGATATCGCGGTCGATGACGATGAGGTCGGCGGCGGTGTGGCGGGAGAGCCTGCCGGTTTCGGGCCGCCACGCCGCGGCGGCGGCGTTGACGGTATAGCCTTTCAGCGCATCCTCGCGGGTGAGGCGATGTTCGGGGTGGAAGGGCGGATCGTCGGGCTGGCCGACCTTCTGGCGGGTCATCGCCACTTCCATGATTTCGAACGGGTTGAGGCTGGAGACGCCCCAATCGCTGCTGAGCGTGGTGGTGGCGCCGGCGTCGATCAGGGCGCCGAACGGGTAGATGTCGGCCGAGCGGTCGGCGCCGGTCATCGGCACCGCGACCTTGGTGACGGTGGGAGCGTTGCGGGCCCAGAGGCATTGCATGTTGGCGACGGCGCCCAGCTCGGCGAAGCGCCCGATATCGGCGGGGTGGACGCATTCGACATGGGTGAGCTGATGCAGCGAGGGCCATGCGCCGTTGGCCCGGAGCGCCGCCTCGACCCCGTCGAGCCCGGCGCGGGCCGCGTAATCGCCGATCACGTGCATGTGGATCTGGAAGCGCAGCGCGTCGAAGGCGACGCAGAGTGCGTTGAGGTGATCGGGGTCGAACATCAGGGGGTAGTTGCCGCCGGCGGCGTCCTGGTAGCCGTCGATCATGGCGGCGGTGCGGTTCTCGAACACGCCGTCGAGGAAGAACTTGGCGGAATGGAGGTGGAAGAGGCCGCCGGAATAGGTTTCGCGCATGGAGACGAGACCGGCGACGTTGTCCTCGACGCTGAGCTCGGGGAGGACGAGGCCGGCCCCGCCGACCCGGAGCCGGAGGCTGCCGTCGGCGGCCATGCGCTGGTAGACGCGGGCGTGGCGTTCGGTGACGCGGGGGTCGATCACGCCGGTGAGGCCGTTGCGGTGGCACAGCGCCTGGGCCTCGGCGATGCCGTTGACGTAGTCGTCGTCGGTGACCGGGGGCATGCGGTTGTGGGCCCAATCCATCGCGCTTTCGTGCAGCATGCCGGTGGGTTCGCCCGTGGCGTCGCGGGCGAAGAGGCCGTTGTCGGGGTCGGGCGTGTCGCGGGTGAGGCCGAGGGCGGTGCAGCCGGCGGTGTTGAGGCAGGAGGAATGGAGATCGGCCGACAGGATATGGCAGGGCCGGTCGGGCACGGCGCGGTCGAGGTCGGCGCGGCTGAGGTTGGCCTCGGAAAAGGCGCCGGTGTCGTAGGCCACGCCGAGCACCCATTCGCCGTCATGCCCGGCGGCGAAGTCCGACAGCCTGTCGAGCAGGGCGTCATGGGTCACCGCGCCGGTCAGGTCGGCCATGGCGCTGTATTGGTAGCCGCTGTCCTGCAGGTGGATATGGGTGTCCTGCATGCCCGGCAGAACCATGCGCCCGCCGGCGTTGATCACCTGCGTCAGGGGGCCCTTGAGGTCGGTGATGTCGTCATCCCCGCCGATGGCGAGGATCTTTCCGTCGCGGACCGCGAGCGCCGTGGCGCGCGGCAAGAGCGGATCCATCGTGACGATGTCGCCGTTCACGAGGATCGTGTCGGCCATTGCCTTAGTCATCATTGCGTCCTTTCGACATCATTACTGCAAGCAGCAGGATTACGAGGGAGACCCCGATCAGGAACGACGAGACCGCGGCGATGGTCGGGTCGAGCTCGTCTCGGAGGCCGCTGAACATCTTCTTGGTGAGAGTCGTGTTCTCTCCGCCCGAGATAATCGACGAAATCACGACTTCGTCCAGTGAGGTGAAGAAGGCAAAGAGCCCGCCGGACATCACCGCCGGTGCAATTTGAGGCAGCGTGACCGTCATGAAGGCACGCAGCTGAGAGGCGCCGAGGCTGCGCGCGGCGCGTTCGTAGCCGATGTCGAAATTGCTGAGCGCCGACGAGACGGTGACGAAGACGAAGGGGATGGCCAGGCAGGTATGGGCCAGCACGATGCCGGTCATGGTGTGGACAAGGTTGAGCCGGGCATAGAGGTAGAAGAGGCCGATCGCCGTGATGATGACCGGCACGATCAGCGGGCTGATCACCGCCAGCACGAGCAGCCGGGCCGCCGGCAGGCGCGAGCGGGCCAGCCCCCAGGCCGCCGCCACGCCCACAGGCGTGGCGAGCAGCGTGGTATAGACGGCCGCCCGCATCGAGACCCATATCGCCTCGCGCCATTCCGGCGAGGTGATGAAGTTGGTGTACCACCGCAGCGACAGCTCTTTCGGGGGAAAGCGCAGGAAGCGGCTGTCGGAGAAGGAGAGCGGCACCACGATGAAGATCGGGAAGACCAGGTAGATCAGGATCAGCCCGCACAGGACGTAGAGCCACAGCCGTTGCAGGTGGGTGATCTGGGTGTCGGTTGCATTGCCTTGCAGCATCATCCACCTCCGAACATGGTTTCGATGCGGGTCAGCCGACTGAGGCCCCAGAACAGCACCACCGTCATGGCCAGAAGGACCACGCCGAGCGACGAGGCGGCGCCCCAGTCGAAATAGAGGGCGGCGTTCTGCTGGATCTTCATCGACACCATCATCACCTTGCCGCCGCCCAGTAGCGCCGGGGTCACGTAGACGCCGAGGCAGAGGACGAAGACGAGGATTGCCCCGGCGAAGACCCCCGGCAGGGAGAGCGGGAAGAAGACCGTCCAGTAGGCGCGGATCGGCGAGGCGCCGAGGTTCGAGGCCGAGCGCATGTAGGTCATGTCGATGGTGCGCAGGCTGGCGAAGAGCGGCAGGATCATGAAGGGCAGCATGATGTGCAGCATGCCCAGCACCGTGCCGGTGAGGTTGTTGACGAGGGCCAGGGGCCGCTCGATGATGCCGGTGCCGATCAGCGCGTCGTTGATCAGGCCGCGCCGTTGCAGCAGCACCATCCAGGCGTAGGTGCGCACCAGAAGCGATGTCCAGAAGGGCAGCAGCACGCAGATCATCATCAGCCCGGCGATGCGCCTGGGCAGCTGGCTCATCAGGTAGGCCAGCGGGTAGCCAACGAGGATGGCGAGGCCGGTGACGAGCAGGCTGATGCGGAAGGTCTGGCTGAAGATCTCGACATAGGTGGGTGTCCACATGCGTCGGTAATGGGCCAGCGAGAATTGGCCGTCCTCGATCAGCGAGAGCCAGAAGAGCCAGCCGACCGGGCCGAAGACCAGCACGACGATCAGGAAGAGCGCCGGGAAGGTCAGCGCGAAATGGCGGAAGGTTTCGCCGCGGCCGGCGGCGGCAAGCTTGCGCGTGTTGTCCTCGGTGTCGGGGGAGGCAGCCGGGGCCGTGTCGGTTTGTGCGGTCATGCGGCACCGTCCGGAACCAGGACCGTGTCCTCGGCGTGCAGGGCCAGCGCGATGTCGGCGCCACCCTCGCCGATCCGGTCGAGCACGGTGCGCCTTGCGGAGCGGCGCATCACGATCTGTTGGCCGCTGGCCAGGCGGATGCGGATCTGCAGGCTGTCGCCCTGAAAGACCTTCTGCTCGACCGTGCCGGTGAAGCGGTTGTGGGTGGGTTCGAGCTCGGGCTCCCAGAATTCGAGCTTTTCGGGGCGGACCATCAGGTAGCTTGCATCGGGCGCCGCGTGGTCATGGCGCAGCGGCTGACCGGAGAGGGAATAGCCCTCGCCCGTGCGATCGACCGGAAGGAGGGTCGACTCGCCCAGGAATTCGGCCACGAAGCTGTCGGCCGGGCGGTTGTAGAGATCGGTGGGCGTGCCGAGCTGGGCGATCCGGCCGCGGTTGATGACCGCGATCCTGTCGGACATGGTGAGCGCCTCGCGCTGGTCATGGGTGACGTAGACGGTGGTGATGCCCAGCCTGTCGTGCAAGCTGCGGATTTCGAACTGCATCTGCTCGCGCAGGTTCTTGTCGAGCGCCGAAAGCGGTTCGTCCATCAGCAGCACGTCGGGTTCGAAGACGATGGCGCGGGCCAGCGCGATGCGCTGTTTCTGACCGCCGGACAGGTTGCCGATACGCTGGTCGGAGAGGTGGCGCAGCTGCACGAGGTCGAGCGCGTGGGCGACCCGCTCTTCGGTATCGGCGCGTGACATGCGCCGCATCCGGAGGGGATAGGCCACGTTCTCGGCGACGTTCAGATGCGGGAACAGCGAATAGTGCTGGAAGACCATGCCGAAATTGCGCTTGTGCGGCGGAACCGCCGCAAGATCGCGCCCGGCGATCTGGATGTGGCCCCTTGTCGGCCGGGTGAAGCCCGCCAGGGTCATGAGCAGTGTCGTCTTGCCTGATCCGGACGGTCCGAGCAGGGTCATGAACTCCCCTGCCCCGATCGTCAGGTCGATAGAGTCCAGGGCGCGGAAATCTCCGTAGAGCTTCGACAATCCGCTGATGGACATTCCGGTTGAGCCGTTCAATTCCGCCTCCTGTCATTGGGGGATGCCGCCCGGTGAACCCGGGCGGCGGACGCGTCGCTTACTTGAGCATGAAGGCGTCCCAGCGCTCGTCGAGCTCGGTCAGGCGCTCGCCCCAGTAGCTGGGGCTGATGACGGCCAGCACCTTGAGGTGTTCGGGCGCGGAGGGGCTGGTGGCGACCTTGTCCTCGGCGATCTTTCCGGTGTCGAAGGCAAGGGCGTTGGCCGGGCCGTAGTTGATGTATTGCGGCAGGTTGGCCTGGATCTCGGGCGAGATCATCAGGTTGATCGCCTTCATCGCGAGATCCTTGTTGGGTGCGCCCTTGGGAATGGCGACGCAGCTGACCGAGAGGGTGCCCTGATCCCAGGCAATCTCGACCGGGAAGCCCTCTTCCTTCAGGACTTCGATACGGCCGTTCCAGATCGGCAGCATGTCGACCTCGCCATCGGCGAGAAGCTGGATCGACTGGGCGCCGGAATCCCACCAGGCGTCGATATGCGGCTTGATCTCTTCCAGCTTGGCGAAGGCGCGGTCGATGTCGAGCGGGTAGAGCTCATCCTTCGGCACGCCGTCGGCGAGCAGCGCCGCCTCGAGCATGGTGGGCGCCTCGTTGTAGAGGGCGCGGCGGCCGGGGAAGTTCTCGACATCCCAGAAGTCGGTGAAGTTGGTCGGGGCCTTTTCCAGCGCCTCGGGGTTATAGGCGAGGACGGTGGAATAATAGAGGATCGAGACCCAGGTGTCGGACCAGGCGTTCTCGTCGAGCCCTTCGGTGGAGACGACGTTCCAGTCGAGGTCTTCGAAGAGGCCTTCGGCCTGGCCCTGGGCGCATTCGAAGCCGCCGAGATCGACGATGTCCCATGTCACGGCGCCGGAGAGCACCTGGGCGCGGACTTCGTGGACGCCGGTGTAGGTTTCCTCGCGGATGGTGATGCCGAGTTCGTCCTCGATGGGGTCGAGGAAGGCGTCGCGCTCGGCCTGCTGGTAGTTGCCGCCCCACGAGACGTAGGTCAGCGAGTCTTCGGCATGAAGCGGCGCGGCGGACAGGCCCGCCGACGCGGCAATCATGGTTGCTAGAATGCGTTTCATTTTCTTCTCCCTGTCGGTGTGATCGTGTTTCCGGTTTCGGTTCTTGGTCTTTTCGTTTTCGTCCGTGTCATTCGGCCGGCCCGCCCCGGTTCGCGCGCCGTGGTTCGGAGGCCTGTTCAGGGGGTGGTGTCTTGCCCATGCGCGGCCTTCGCGACTGAAAAAAGAGTAGCGATGGAGGGGGCTTCGACGAAGTCACAAATAGTAAGAAGGGCATTACCTGAAGTAATGTTTAGAGAGGCCCTGTGTGGGGGTTGGAACAGGGGGTCGGGGCGATGCAGGGGATCGTGTCTCCGGGTCAGCGGTATGCGATTAATATCTTGTTAAATATTGATTTTTCATGGCCGCACCATTGCGACGCCGCGCAGGACAATGGCACCTGCGCGCGTGCGAGGCGGCAGGTTTTCGGGGTATTTGGCAGGGCTTGAGATGTGGCTGAGTTTATACCCGGGCGCGATCGCGCGGGTATCGGCGCCCCGGGTCGGGCGAGGTCCGGCGGCCTTGCCGGACCGGCTGGCCCGGCAACGGAAGCGCCCGTGACATCGCCGGGAAGGACGCCACGGGCGAGGTAGGATCAGCGGGCGCGGGGCGCCCGGCTGTTTGGGGCTGGCGGCTTAGCCGGCGGCCGCGCCGGCGGGGGCGTTCAGCCCGGCCTCTTCCCCGGCCTGCGTGATCGCCTTGCGCAGGATGCCGACGACGTCGTCGATCTGCGCGCGGGTGATGACCAGCGGCGGAGAGATCACGCAGCGTTCGGCGATCGGGCGGACGATGAGGCCGAGATCGAAGCAGATCTCATCGACGCGGGCGGCGAAGGCGCGGTCCTCTTCCGTGCCATCGGGCTGGCTGGGGTCGAGCAGGCATTGGACGCAACCGACCAGACCGGCAGAGTGAACGGCCCCTGCCCCCGGCAGATCGAGCAGCGATTCCAGCGCCTTACGGAAATACCCCGCCGTGGCGCGGGCGTGATCGACGATGCCCTCGCGCTCCATCAGGTCGATATTGGCGATGGCGGCGGCGCAGGAAACCGGCTGGTTGGAAT
Source organism: Roseovarius indicus (assembly GCF_008728195.1). Classification (NCBI taxonomy): domain Bacteria; kingdom Pseudomonadati; phylum Pseudomonadota; class Alphaproteobacteria; order Rhodobacterales; family Roseobacteraceae; genus Roseovarius; species Roseovarius indicus. The sequence continues at coordinate 1,297,726 of NZ_CP031598.1, read as the reverse complement.
AGGTGAAGCCGTTGTTGAACCAGCTGCCGTTGGCGTTTTCGCCCGAGATGCGGGCGATGACCGCGTCGGAGATGGCGAAGCCGCCCAGCGGCACGTAGCCCGAGGTGACGCCCTTGGCAAAGGTGATGATGTCGGGGGTGACGTCGAACACCTTTTCCGAGGCGAACCATTCCCCGCAGCGGCCGAAGGCGGTGACCACCTCGTCGGAGATATAGAGGATGTCGTGCTTTTCGCAGACCGCCTTGAACCGGGCGTGGTAGCCCTTGGGCGGGATGATGACGCCGGCGTTGGCCAGAAGCGGCTCGGCAATGAAGGCGGCGACCGTGTCGGCGCCGAGCGCTTCGATCCGGTCTTCGAATTCCTTGACGAGATCGTCGAGGAATTCCGCCTCGGTGCGGCTGCCGGCGTGGCGCGGGTTGGGCGAGGACAGGAACGAGACGCGGTCGGTCTCGATGTCGAAATTGGCCCAACTGCCCTTGCGCCCGGTGACCGAGGCCGCAAGCCCGGTCGAACCGTGGTAGCCGTCGATGCGCGAGATGATGCGCTTTTTCGCGGGGCGGCCGAGGACGTTGTTGTAGAACTCGGTGAAGCGCAGCGCGCTGTCGACGGCGGTGGAGCCGCCCGTGGTGAAGAAGATGCGGTTGAGATCGCCCGGCGTGAGGCTGGCGATCTTTTCGGCCAGCCGCGCCGAGGGGCTGGTGCTCATGTACCAGGGCGAGGCGAAGGAGATGGTCGAGGCCTGGTGCGCGATGGCGTCGACGGCTTCCTTGCGGCCATAGCCGATCTGGGTGCACCACATCCCAGCCGGGCCGTCGATCAGCCTGCGGCCGTCTTCGGCATAGACATAGATGCCTTCCGCCTTCGTGAGGACCGGCATGTCGTCCTTGCCGAGCGACGCCATTTCCTGGGAGGGGCGCACGATGTGCTTCTGCCGCGCCGAGGTGACGCTCGTTTCCTGAATTTCAGCCATGATCTTACCTCCGTTTTTCGTCGCGCAAGGGGATTCGCGCGGATGATCCTGCGGTGTTCGCGTGGCGGCACTGTGTGCATCGGGGGATCTTTGCTGTCAACTTTTTTTGATTGCTTAATCAATCATTTTTTTGCAATCATCCGGTGGAACGGCTGCACGAAAGCCGATAGAACGTTGACATTATCGGGCTGTCCCGCCCATGTAGGAAAACGCGCCGGACGCCGAAAAATCAGGCATATGGCCCCATGCAGAGGAAGGTGATCCGATTTCCACCCGCGAGAAAAACCGCAAGGACGCGCCTGCCGGAAAGCGGGCCTCGCGCCGCGAGGAAAAGGTAGAGGAACGGCGGCGCAGCCTGATCCGGGCCGCGATCAAGGTGATTGCGAAAAAGGGCCTGACCGGGGTGACGATGAATTCCATCGCCACCGAGGCCAAGTGCTCGTTCGGGGTGGCCGCGTTTCACTTTCAGTCGAAGGAGGGCATCATCTTCGCCGCGCTCGACCATGCGGCCGAGGAGTATGAAGCCTATCTCTCCGAATTGCGGGAAACGTCGAGCGGCCCGGCCGACCGGGTGCGCAGCATGATCCAGGCGGATTTCAGCAAGCGGGCCAGCGGGCGGGCCTCGGTTGCGATGTGGGTGGCGTTCTGGGCCGAGTCGGTGCGGGTCGGCAGTTATCGCGAGAGATGCGGCGAGATGCGTGCCCACTTCAACAGCATGGTGGCGGACGACCTGAAGGAGCTGGCCCGCATGCGCGGCGTCGAGATCGACGCAGACCAGGTGGCGGTGTCGCTCAACGCGATGATCTCGGGCCTGTGGATCGAGAGCATCGTGTCGGGCGGGCCGGTATCCGAGGGGCAGAGCCGCGCCCGGGAGGCGTGCCTGGCCTTTTTGCGCCTGCATTTTCCAAAAGATTTCTGATACTTAGGGGCCGCAGCGCGGGGCCGGCGCCCCCGGCCTGCGAATTCTTGCTGGTCCGGGTTGATGCCACACTCCTTTCACATTTGGATGAGAGGCGTGGGGGTGTAACGATGAATCGTCGTGTTTCGACGGTGCCCGACAGCAATGGAGGTCACGTGTATAAGTACAGCCGCATCCCGGTTTGCCTGCTTGCCGCAGCATTCTTCCTGCCCATCCAGCCCGCCCAGGCCGAAACCACGGTTTCGATCGACGTCGTGCGGGAGGTGGACAGCGCCGAGGGCGACAGCGAGCTTCAGCCGGTCGAGACCGCCGTTCCCGGTGAGCCGCTGATCTACCGCATCCGGCTGGAAAACACCGACCCCGTTCCCGCGACGTCGGTGGGCTTGTCGCTGCCGCTTGACGACAGCCTTGCCATCGACCCGCAATCGGTGTCGGCCGAGACGGATATCGGCGTCACGTTCTCGGTCGATGGCGGCGAGAGCTTTGAGGCCTTCGAAACGCTGTCGGTGGAGGACGGCGGCACGACGCGCCAGGCGCAGGCGACCGACCTCACCCATATGCGGATCGAGATCGCGGAAGTCGGTGCCGAAAGCACGATCGCCGTGAGTTACGACGCCGTCGTCCGCTGATTTTCCCGGGCCCCGCGCCCGCCCGTTCACGAGCCCAGGACCCGACCATGCCACTCTTCCCCACCTTCCGAGCCGTCGCGGCTGCCGCGATCCTGTCCCTGCCCGGCGCCGCGGCCCTTGCCGCCGGGACCGAACCCGGCACGAGCGTGTCGAGCACGGTCAGCATCTCGTATTCGAGCGGCGGCACGACGATCACGCAGGACGATGCCGCGAGCGTCGAATTCGTGGTCGACCGCAAGGTCGATTTCAGCTTCCAGGGGCAGGATGCCGGCGGCACCGTGCTGGCCGACCAGGGCGCCGACGGGCAGGTGATGGTCTTCCGGCTGGAGAACGAGGGCAATGACAGTTCGGGCTATGATATCGACGTGGCGAGCGCCGGGGATATCGGGCTGAGCCATGACCCGGCCGGGGCTGGCGAGCCGGGGACCTATTCGGTTTATGTCGGCACGGAGGCCGATGTTGCGCCCGAGGACGCCGTCTATGACCATGACGGCACCGCGACGATCGGTGACCTTCCGGCCGACGCGGTACGCTTCGTGAAGATCGTGGCGCATGTGCCGGGCGACGTGGGCGATGCGGCGGAGGATACGTTCGACGTCACCGCCACGGCGCTCGATGCCGGGACGAGCACGGTGACGACGGAAGTGACAGGCCAGGGCCTGCAGGGCGTCGACACGATTTTCACCGATCCCGGCGAGGACGGCACCGAGCAGGCGACGGAACGCTACGTGATCCAGGCGCCGCAGCTGAGCGCGGAGAAGACGGCTGCGATCGTGTCGGAGAACCTGTCGGGCGAGTTCGACTGTGGCGGGGGCGCCGCCGAAGCCGGGGCCGAGGCCGCCGTGCCGGGGGCCTGCGTGGAATACGTGATCAGCGTCAGCAATGCCGACGAGGCCAGCACCGACGCCGTCAATGTGACCCTCACAGACGCATTGCCCGAGGGCATCACCTTTGCCGGGATCGCCGCGAATACCGGGTTCGATGCGGTGAACGAAGCCAGCGGCACGGTCACGGCCGAGCTGGCCGCCCTGCCCCCCGGCGCGACCGCCAGCGTAAGTATCCGCGCCACGGTGGACTGACCCATCGACCTGCCCGCCGACCCGATCAACGACTTGCCGGAGGACCCCATGCCACGCGACACCCGCACCCTGTTTTCGGCGGCCCTGCTGATGGGCGCATTCGCGCAAGGCGCGTCGGCTGCCGGCGCGCCGCCGGGCGAGATCGTCTCGAACAGCATGACGCTGAGCTACGAGACCGGCGGCGACACGATCACGCAGGAAGAGGCCGCCGAGGCGAGCTTTACGGTCGATCAACGGTTGTCGTTCACCTTCGCCTCGCTGGAGGACGGCGGGACGGTGAATGTCGAACCGGGCGCGGCGGCGCAGGAGATCCGGCTGATCCTGACCAACACGGGCAACGCGGCGGTGCCCTTCGACATCGATGTCGCGGCGGTGGCGGATCAGCTTGGCCTGACGCTTGACCCGGGCGGCGGCGGCGAGGAAGGCACCTATTCGGTCTTCCTTCTGGACGAGCCCGGCGGCACGGCCGTGGCCTATGACCCCAGCGGCGTGGTCTCGACCGGCCCGATCCCGGCGGATGGCTCGCGGATCGTGGTGATCCGGGCGACGATCCCGCGCAGCGCGGGCGATGGTGCGCTGACGTCTTTCGAGGTCAGTGCCGCGCCGCTGACGCCGGGTGGCGGCGGCACGCAGGGTGCCGTGCGCGGCCAGGGCCTTGGCGCGGTCGATATCGTCTATGCCGACGAGGGCGAGGACGGCACCGTGCTGAGCGAGACGAGCTACCAGGTGCTGGCGCCGCAGCTGACGGCGGCCAAGGACGTGGTCGTGGTGTCGGAAAACCGTTCGGGCGAGTTTTCCTGTTCCGGCGGCGCGCCCGAGCCGGACGCCGAGGCGTTCATCCCCGGCGCCTGCATCGAGTACACGATCACGCTGAGCAATGCGCCCGAGGCCGGCAGCCCGGCGACCTTCCTGCAGTTCAACGACACCCTGCCCGAGGGGGTGACCTTCGACAGTGTCGCGGTCAATAACGGGTTCGACGAGTTGGATGTCGAGGGGGCGATGATCAGCGGCGCGGTGGCCACGCTTGCGCCGGGCAGCTCGGCCTTTGTCCGGATACGCGCCACAGTGGATTGACATGCCGAGATGGCGCGCACCGTTCCGGATAGCGGCAACGGCCCTTCTGCTGATTGCGGGCACGACGCAGGCCCAGACGCCTGAGCCGGGCGCGGCTGGCGGAGAGATCACCAACCGCGCCGTGATCGAGTTCGGCACGGGCGGCATCCCCACGATCGAGGCGGAAAGCACGATCGAGGTGGTCGCCCCCGACCTGCCCGGCGAGCTGTCGGCCTATCGTGTGTCGGGCGCAGAGGCGGATGCCATCGAGCTGGAGGTTCCGCCGCCGGATTACAGCACCACCGCGCGGGCCGGCGGCCCCTTCCGGCCGGTTCCCGAGGCGGCGCCGGGCGCCGGGGCGTCGGTGATCAGCCGGCTTGCGAGAACCGGCCGGGTACGGACGGGCGAGCAGGTTGTCTTCGTGCTCGACGACCCGCTGGCGAATACCGATCCGGGGCGGCGGGACAACGCGCTGCTGGAGGTGCAGGATTCGGTGAGCGGCGATACGGAGCTTCTGCGCATCCACGAGACCGGGGCGGATACCGGGCTGTTCGCCGGGGGCATATGCGCCTGCGACGGGTCGGGGCGCGAGGCCGACGGGCGGCTGGCCACGCGGGAGAACTCGCGGCTGATCGCGCGGAGCAGCAACCGGCGTTTTCCCAAGCGGCAGTTCGAGAACAGTGTCACGGTCGGGCCGGTTTCGCCCACCGGGCGGGTGTTCGACAGCCGCAGCGGCACGCCGCTGGACGGGGCGCGGATCACCATCGTGAACGCCGAGACCGGCGCGGTGGCGGATGTGTATGGCGAGGATCTGGTCTCGCCCTTCCCGTCGACCGTGGTCAGCGGCGGGCGGCCCAGCGATGCCTCGGGGCAAAGCTATGACTTCGCGCCGGGCAGCTACAGGTTTCCCTATGTCGAGCCGGGCCGCTACCTGTTCATCCTCGAGCCGCCCGACGGCTATGTCGCGCCGAGCCGCATTTCACCCGAGCAGATACGGGCGGCGGTCAGCCCCGAAACCCGGGTGACCGGCGCCTCCTATCTCGAACCATTCGAGATCGCGCCCGGGCAGACGCTGCTTTACGATATCCCCCTCGATGGCGCGGCGATGCTTGACCTCAGCCGGTCGGCCTCGTCCGACCGGCTTGCGGTGGGAGAGGCCCTTCGGTTCACCGTCACGGTCGGTGCCTCGGTGCCCGGCGACACGGAGGTCGATCTCGAAGACCGGCTGCCGCAGGGGCTGAACCTGGTGCGCGGGTCGTTGCGGATTGACGGGCAAAGGGTTGGCGGCCGGCTGGAGGTGTCGGCGGACGGGAGGAGGCTGGAGCTGGCGGGGCTGAAGCTGCGTGCCGGGGCGCGGCGGCAGGTGAGCTACCTGGCGCGCGTCACGCCCGCGGCGCCCGATCGCGGGATCCTGACCTCGCGCAGCACCGCGTCGGGCGAGGAGTTCGCCACGCTGTCGGCCGCGCACCGGCTGGAGGTGGTGCCGGCCTTCGAGCGGGACGAGAGCGCGGTGCTGGGCCAGGTGCGGGTGGGATGCGGCCCGCCGCGCCGGGCGGCACGGGACCTGTCGGGCATCAGGGTGATGCTGGCCAACGGGCGGTTTGCCGAGACGGATGCGCGCGGGCGGTTCACCTTCCGCGGCATCGTGCAGGGGACGCATGTGCTGGCGGTCGATCCGCTGACCCTGCCGCGCGGGTATGTGCCGGTGCTGTGTGGTAACAACACGCGGCGGGCGGGGTCGGCGCAATCGATCTTCGTCGAGACGCGGGAAGGATTCGTGCGGAACGTGCGGTTTCATATCCGCGAGACCGGGATCGACGAGGCGCCGGAGCCGGAGATCGCCATGCCGCCGGGGATCGAGGCCTATGACGCGGATTGGCTGGATGCGGCACCGCGGCGGGTGGGGATCGCCTTTCCGCCGGACAATCACCTGCCGCCGACGCGCAGCCTGTCGGCGGCGATCGTGCGGGGCAAGGGGCAACGGACGGAGCTTTACCTGAACGGTGAGCCGGTGCCGGAATTGTATCGACGGCCGGCGATTGCCGGGGATGGCGGCGAGCGGTTCCTGGAGATCTGGCGCGGGGCCGAGCTGGAGGGCGGGGTGAACCGGCTGCGGCTGGTGTTGCGGGATGCGGATGGCGCCGTCGTGCGGGAGCAGACGCGGAGCATCCGTTTCGCCGACACGCCCGCCGGTCTGGAGGTGGTGGAGGAGATGTCGGACCTGAGGACGGACGGGCGCAGCCGGCCGAGGGTGGTGTTCCGAGCGACGGATGCGGAGGGCACGCCGTTGCATCCGGGGGCGATTGTCACGGTGTCGGTGGAAAGGCCCTTTGCGTTCGCCGCCGACGCAAGGATGCATGACGCGCGCGAGGGGGCGGAGCCGATGCAGCGGACCACCGCGACGGTGGATGCCGACGGGTATTTCCGGATGCGGCTGGCGCCGAGCCGGCGGTCGGGGCTGGCGAGGTTTGCCATCGAGGGGGCGGATGAGCGGCCGGTGGCGACGGCGCGCATCTCGGCGGCCGAGCGGCCCTGGACGGTGGTGGGGCTGGCCGAGGGGACGCTGGCGGGGGACCGGGTGGCCGATGCCATGGCCGACCCCGGCGACCGGCGCATCCTGTCCTTCGGTGACGTGGCCATCGACGGGCGGGCGGCGATCTATGCCGAGGGGGTGGTGCGCGACGACTGGCTTCTGACCCTGCGCTATGACAGTGCCATCGACCCCGACGAGCGGGATTTCTTCGCCGAGGATCCCGACCGCGACTACATCGTCTATGGCGACGAAAGCCGCGAGGGCGATGCCGCGAGCAGCCGGAGCCCGCTTTACTTTCACCTCGAGCGCGAGGGGGTCGACCTGCTATACGGGGATTTCGACACCGGGGTCGGGCGTGACAGGCTGGCCGAGTATACCCGCCGCCTGACCGGCGGGCGAGCGATCTTCGAGGACGAGCGGCAGCGGCTGACGCTGTTTGCGGCCGAGACCAGCCTCGGTTTTGCCGAGGATCGCTTTGCCGCCGACGGTACGTCGGGGCCGTTCGACCTGCGCCGGGCGGATATCCTGCCGAACTCGGAAACCATCGTGATCGAGACCACGGACCGCAGCGACCCGGCGCGGGTGATCAACCGGGTCGAGCTGCGCCGGGGGTCGGATTACACGATCGACTACGTCGACGGGCGGATCTTCTTTTCGGCGCCGATCCTGTCGCGCACACCGGAGCTGGACCCCAACACCATCGTGGTGACCTACGAGACCGAGACCGACCGGCGCAGCGGGTTCATCCTTGGCGGGCGGTACGATGTGCGGGTGAATGACCGGCTGCGGGCGGGGCTGACGCTGGTGCACGAGGACGACATTGCCGATACCGATGGCGCGGGCCGTCTGCTGGGGGTCGATGCGGAGTACCGGGTGAGCGACACGCTGACCTTCGGCGCCGAGGTGGCGATGTCGCAGCAGGAGGCGTCGAACGTGCTGGAGGCCGGGCGGGAGGCGCATGCGGCCGAGGTGACGCTGCGCTATGACGACGGGGCGAGCGTGGTCGATGCCTATGTCCGCACGGAAAGCACCGGCTTCGGGATCGAGAATATCGTCGAGGGTCCGCAGACGATCAACAGCGCCGGGCTGACCGCGAGCGTGGTTCTGGCCGACCGGAGCGAGGTGGACGAGGATGGCGAGACCCAGACCGATATCCTGCGCTTCGAGGCGAGCGCGCGGAGCGAGCACAATGTCGACACGCGCGAGACGCTGACGCTGGCCGAGGGGCTGGTGCTGCGCGAGGAGAACCGGCGAACGCGGGGCATCGGGCTGCGCTTTGCCGAGCGGCGGAACGCGCCGGAGGGGCCGGACGGGCGGGTGCTGAAGGCGATTGGCCGGGCGACCTATGAAAGCGAGGACGGGCGGTTCCAGATGGCCATGGGACAGGAGGTGAGCCTATGGGAGGACGGCGGGCTGGCCGAGGCCGACCGGGGCACGCTGACGCTGCGCTACGACGTTACGGAGAGGCTGTCGGTGTGGGGCACGAACGAGGTGGCGCTGGGGCGGGATTTCCGGGTCGATATCCTTGCCGCCGGGGCCGATTACGCGGTCTGGCCCGGCGCGGTGCTGACGGGCGGGCTGGTGAATGCCATGACACGGAGGAACGCGCAGACGGTGGGGCACCTGGGTCTCAGGCAGGAGCTGGAGATGAGCGAGTATGCGACCGGTTACCTGGGTGTCGAGGCGCAGGATTCGCTGGCCGGGAACCTGGAGGACAGCGGGCCGTTGCAGCGGGCGGGGCTGACCAACCCGCGCCTGTCGGAAGGGTTCGTCGTTTACCGCGCGGGGTTCGAGCGGGTGACGGAGGGGTGGAAGGCCTCGGTCGATACCGAGCTGGGCTATACCGACGAGAACGACCATGTCCGCCTTCAGGCGCGGGCCACGACGCCGCTGACCGCGAACCTGTCGGTCGGGGCCTATGCGAATTTCTTCAGCGCGGTGCGCAAGGACGGCACGCGGGAGCTTGACCACGAGGTCCGGTTCAGCTCGGCCTGGCGGCCGGAGGAGCGGCCGATCATCGTGCTGGAACAGTTCGAGGTGATCCGGGAACGCGACGAGGTCGTCGACGAAACCCGGGTGATCAATTCGCTGATCTATACCGAGCAGCTGGACGACCGGAACGAGGTGACCGCGCGGCACGGGATGAAATATATCGAGCAATCCTTCGACGGCGAGACGGTGACGGATTTCCTGATGCTGGTGGGCGGCGAGTACCGCCACGACCTGAGCGAGAAGTTCGACATTGGCGTGCATGGCGCGGCGCTGTGGTCGGCCGAGGGCAGGACAAGCGATTTCTCGGCCGGGGTGTCGGTGGGCCTGACGCCGTTCAAGAATGGCTGGCTGTCGGTGGGCTATAATGTCACCGGGTTCCGCGACGAGGATTTCAGCGAGAACGGCTATACGAACGAGGGGGCCTTCGTGCAGTTCCGGTTCAAGATCGACCAGGAGAATTTCAATGAGATCTTCTGAGCGGCGCGCCGCGGGCCCGGCGATGGCGGCCGGGGTCATCGCCCTGCTGCTGGGGCTTGCCCTGCCGCTGGCCGCGCGGGCGCAGGCCTGTGCGGCGGCCGGCGATGCGCTTCGGCTCGACTGGTCGGAGACCGGCTGGACGGCTGGAAGCAAGGGCGGGACGTATACCGCGGGGCGCACGGGTGCCTCGGGCGACGGGACGGGCGAGGCGGTCACGGTCACGTTGTCCGGCGCGACCAACCGCTTCGAAAAGGGATACCCGGCCGTGAGTTCGGAGTTCACCGGCGGGCGGGGTTCGGGGCATGAGTCGCTGGCCTTGCAGGTGGATTTCGGCAGCAACCAGCAATCGGTCACTGTTCGGCTCGATTTTGCGTCGCCGGTCGACGGGCTGAGCTTCGAGATCCTCGATGTGGACTACCTGCCCTATCAGCGGGTTCAGCGGGGATTTCGCGACGGCGTGACCGTCACCGGCGTGACGGAGGACGGCGGCACCGCCCTGCCCGCGCTGCGGTCGCCGTATTTCCCCGCGGGGCAGACCACGTCCGACAGGGCGACGGTTTATTTCGGCGCGCCGCTCGCCGCGAACCAGGTGGTCGGTTACGGCGGCGATGCCGCGCCCGGCACGGACGAGGGCAACGTTACCGTGCGGTTCGGGCAGCCGGTGACATCGGTGCGGATCGAGTACACCAACGGGCTCTATGCCCCGTCGCCCAACCCGCAGCGGCAGGCGATCGCGCTGTCGGATATCGAGTTTTGCGCGGTGCGTCCCGCCAATCTCGAGGCCACGAAAACCCAGGCGGTGATCTCGGAAACCCCGCAGGCCTGTGGCGATTTCGACGCGCCCGCCCCGGGCGGGGCCGAGCTGACCATTCCGGGCGCCTGCATCGAGTACCGTATCCGGGTGACGAATACCGGCACGCGCCCGGCCGATGACGTGAGCCTTGCCGACGAGCTTGACGGCAGCCTCGTGTTCCGGGCCGCGCGGATACTGGGGTTCGAGGCGGACGGGCCGGGTTTCGGACTGACGACGCCGGTATCGGGGCAGGATTGCGCGGGCGGCGGCTGTAGGGTCAGCCTGGCCGACGCGGCCCTGCCTGCCGGGGCGACGGGCGAGGTGGTGATCCGTGCGACGGTGCGGTGAGGCGGGCGCGGGCCTCAGGCGGCCGAGTCGAGCCTGTTGGCATGCGCGCCGTAATCGCGTGCGGAGCCGTGCCGTTCGTTGGAGGGCAGCCGGAGCGTGAAGGTCGACCCCTTGCCGGGTTCGCTGTCGACATGCAACGAGCCGTTCTGGGCGTCGGCAAGCGTGCGGGAAATGGCAAGGCCGAGGCCGATGCCGCTGTGCCGGCGCACGTTGGAGGATTCCAGCTGTTCGAAGGCGTTGAAGATGCGCTTCTGATCGGCGGTCGGAATGCCCGGACCGGAGTCGGAGACCTCGAAGATCGCCGAGTCGCCTTCGCGCCATGCCTTCATTTCGATGCCGCCGGTCTCGGTGAACTTGATGGCGTTGCCCACCAGGTTCAGGAGGATCTGCGTCGTGCGCAGCTGGTCGCAGAAGACCTCGCCCTTCTCGGCCTCGACCTTGAACGCGAGGCCCTTTTCCTCGGCCTTAATGCGGATCTGATCGGTGACCGACGATACGAGATCGACGATATCGACCGTTTCGGGCCGCACGGCCAGCTTGCGGGACTCGATCTTCGCGAAATCGATCATGTCCTCGACCAGCCCGTGCAGGTGCTTGGCCGACCGTTCCTGTTTTTCCATCGTGTCGGTGAAATGCTTGACCAGCACCGAGACGGCATCCTTGATCTCGTCGATCTCGACCTCGGGATCATCGAGCTTCTCGCGCAGGGTTTTCGTCATGCCCAGCGTTTCGAAATTCTTGCCCAGCGAGGACAGCCCGAGAATGACGGTGATCGGCGTGCGGAGCTCGTGCGAGAGCGTGTCGATGAACTCGGACTTGGCGCGGCTGGCGGCCTCGGCCTGGTCGACCGCCTGCTTGAGCTGGGTGACGTCGGTGCGGACACAGAGGCGGCCGCCATCGCTGAGGGCGCGGTCGGAGGCGAGCAGGTAGCGGCCGTTCGACAGCTCCTGTTCGAATTCCGTGTCGGGGCCGAAGAAGCTCTCGAGCCGTTTGTGGATCCATTTCTCTTCGCGGCCGATCGCGTCGGGATGCTGGCCGTTCTGGACGCCGAGCCGGATGATGTCTTCGAAGCGCGCGCCTTCGCGGATGCGTTCCGAGGAAACCGCGTACATTTCCATGTACTTGGCGTTGAACGCGACGAGGCGGCCCTTGTGGTCGAACATGGCGAAGCCGCCATCCATCGCCTCGATCGCCTCGGTCAGGCGGACCTGGGCGCGGCGCTGGAGCACGGCGAGGGTCGCGACCAGCAGCACGAGGCCAATGATCACCGCCGATCCGAAGCCCAGAAGGATGCGGTCTTTCACGTAAGTGGGCGAGTTGGTCGGCCAGCCGCCGGCCGGAATGGCTGCGACCTCCCAATGACCGGTGGGAAACTCGAGCTCGAGATTGATGGGATTCTGATTGGCGATTTCCGGGCTCCCGAGCACCACGCGCTCGCGCCCGGCGTATAGAGGGTCCGAAGTGATCAGGATATCGAACTCGTCTCTCATATCGTTCAGGCCGGTGACATCGAGGAAGGCATCGTGTTCGGCCACGATCGACACGATGCCCCACAGCCGCTTGCCGGTTTCCGAGGACGGATCGTTCACATAGACCGGCTGCCGGAAGATGAAGCCCTTCCCGCCCTGGACGAGATCGATCGGGCCGACGACGGTTGCCCTGCGGTTCTCGATCGAGCGTTCGATGCCGGGGCGCTGGTCGGGGTTGCTGCGGTAGTCGAAGCCGAGGACGCTTTCGTTGCCCTCCACCGGATAGACCATGTCCACGACGAGGTCGCGCGCCGTGGCGAAGTTGATGACCTCTTCGGGCAGGTAATCGAGCGTGCTGATATAGGCGGAGAATTCCTCTTGCGTGGCGTCGGGGTTTTCCTCGACATAGGTGGTGACCTTCTGGAGCAGAAGGAAGTGGCCGAAGATGCTCTCTTCGATATGCTCGCGGACCTCGATGAGGTTCACCGTACTGTCGGCGCGGACTTCGTTGAGATGGTTTTCGCGCAGGAGATCATCGATCTCGACGGCGACGAAGAAAAGCGCCGTCGTGAGCACGATGGACACGCCGATCAGCACCCGGGCGAGCCGGGATGTCTTATTCCGGTGATTCACGTTCTTCATACGGAGACTGCCCCCGGCCCAATCAACTGTTCACTGCCACGTCTTGCCTAGCGGCACCGGGTCTGCGCCGAAGGTCACGACGCGCCGATGCCCCGGGAAATGACCGGTCTTATGTGGCCTTTTTTGGACAGTGGTATGGTTAAGTATGGGGTGTTGCGGCCGTGTCACACAGGTCGGATCCGGCCGTGGCCCCGGCGACATGGGCGCGGTTAGGTACTTCAGGGAAAATCGCCTGCGGGCCGGGTGTTGGGCGAAAAACAGGCTTGCGCCGGGTGGGATTGGCTGGTCAGCTTGTGCAGGAAGGCGGATCATGCCGGTCTCTGACCGCACACCCGCCCTTTGCTTCAACATTGCCAACAAGGAGATAAGAAAATGGACCGACGCAGATTTCTAGCAACGGGCGTCGCGGCGACGGCTGCCTCGGGGCTGGCGGCCCCGGCGATCGCGCAGGATGTGCGCCAGTGGAAGATGGTCACCGCGTGGCCCAAGAACCTGCCCGGGCCGGGCGTGGCCGCGCAGATGCTGGCCGACCGGATCACCACGCTTTCGGGCGGTCGGATCGAGGTGAAGCTCTTTGCCGCGGGCGAACTGGTGCCCGGGCCCGGCGTGTTCGACGCCGTGAGCGAGGGCACGGCGGAGCTTTACCACGCGGTTCCGGCCTATTGGGGGTCGAAATCGAAGGGTATCCTGCTGTTCGGGTCGCAACCCTTCGGCCTGCGCGCCGACGAGCAGGTGGGCTGGCTTTACCACGGCGGTGGCCAAGAGCTTTATGACGAGATGTATGGCCGGTTCGGGGTCAAGCCGTTCCTGTGCGGCAATTCCGGGCCGCAATGGGCCGGCTGGTTCCGCGAGGAGATCAACTCGGTCGAGGACCTGAAGGGCCTGAAGTTCCGCACCACGGGCCTTGCCTCGGAGATGGCCAGCAAGCTGGGCATGGCCGCGCAGGCGATGAGCGGGCCGGCGATGTTCCAGGCGCTGCAGACCGGGGCGCTGGACGCGGGCGAATTCATCGGGCCGTGGACCGACAGCGCGCTGGGCTATTACCAGATCGCCAAGAACTACTATTGGCCCGGTGTGGGCGAGCCGTCCTCGGCCGAGGAATGCGGCGTCAATGCCGAGGTGTTCAGCGAGCTGCCCGAAGACCTGCAACAGGTCGTCAGCTTTGCCTGCGAAAGCCTCTACAACCCGGTCTGGACCGAGTACACCACCAAGCACGCGCAGGCGCTCAAGACCCTTGTGGAAGAGCATGACGTGCAGGTGCGCAAGCTGCCCGACGACGTGATCGCGGCGATGGGCTCGGCGGCCGAGGAGGTCATCGACGAGCTGCGCCAGGACGAGGACGAGCTGGTGAAACGCATCACCGAGAGCTTCATCGCCTATCGCGACCTTGTTGGCGGCTACATGACCTATGCCGACAACGGCCAGATGAACGCCCGCGCGGGCGTGATGGGCTACTGATCGCAAGACCAGGGTGTGGCGCCTGGCGCGCCACACCTGCCTTTCCGGGGGACAGATGAACCGTATCGCCGCAACGCTCGACGGGATGAACACCATCGTGGCGACCGTCACGAAATGGCTGGCGCTGCTGATGGTGCTGGTGCAGTTCGGTATCGTGCTGGGCCGCTATGTCTTTGGCGTCAATTCCATCGCCGTGCAGGAAAGCGTGCTCTACATGCATGCCACGCTGTTCATGCTGGGCGCGGGCTATACGCTGCTGGTCGACAAGCATGTGCGGGTCGACATCTTCTATGCCAAGGCCGCCCCGCGCTCGCGCCGCGCCATCGACCTGTTCGGGCATGTCTTCCTGCTGATGCCGTCGATGGCGGCGCTGCTCTACTGGTCGTGGCCCTCGGTGCGCAATTCCTGGAAGATCCTCGAGGGGCCGATTTCCGTCGGCGGGATCGAGGCGGTCTTCCTGTTGAAATCCCTGATCCCGGCCTTCTGCATCCTGGTGATGCTGCAATCGCTGTCGGAGATCATCAAGCTGATCGTGCGTGGACCCAAGTGACAGCCTATCTCGACCTTCTGATGTTCGCGGCGCTGGTCGTGGTGATCCTGTGCGGCTTTCCGGTTGCCTTCAGCATTGCCGGCGTGGCGATTTGTTTCGCCTATCTTGGCTGGCTGGTGGGGGCGATGGATATCTCGCTTCTGGGGGCCATGGGACAGCGAGTGTTCGGGCTTCTGTCGAACGATGTGCTGATCGCGATACCGCTTTTCGTGCTGATGGGTGCGATACTGGAGAAAAGCCGCATCGCCGAGGTGCTGCTCGATACGATGGGGCGGATCTTCGGGCAGTTGCGCGGGGGGCTGGGCATTTCCGTGGTGCTGGTGGGCGCGCTTTTGGCGGCCTCGACCGGGATCGTGGGGGCGACCGTGGTGGCGATGGGGATGATCGCGCTGCCGACGATGCTTCGGACCGGGTATGACCCGCGGGTGGCGGCGGGGATCGTCTGTACCGCCGGGACGCTGGGGCAGATCATTCCGCCCTCGACGCTGCTCATCATCCTGGCCGACGTGATGTCGAACGCCTATCAGCAGGCGCAGTACGAGCAGGGGAAATTCTCGGTCGAGGCGCTGTCGGTCGGGCAGTTCTTTGCCGCGGCCCTGATCCCGGGCCTGATGCTGGTGGGGCTTTACCTGGCGTACATCCTGTTGCGCGGCATGATCCGCCCGCAGGACATGCCGCCGGCCGAGGCCGGCGCGGCCCGGCCGGACCGGGCTGACGTGCTGGGGGCCGTGGTGCCGCCCGTTCTGCTGATCTTTGCCGTGCTGGGCGCCATCCTCGGGGGTGTTGCCACGCCGACCGAGGCGGCCTCGGTCGGGGCGGTGGGTGCGGTGCTGATGGCGGGGCACCGGCTGGGATATACGCCGCGGCTGATCATGGTCGGCGCCGGGGCGCTGATTCTGCTGGGGGTTCTGTCGGGGGCGTTTCCGGTGCGGCTGCAACGGAGTGACCTGTCGCCGGGCGATTACGCGCTTGGCGCGCTCTACGCGGGGCTGGCGGTTGCCGGGGTGGTGGCGGTGCTGCTGGCCCTGCGCGGCACGCTGCGAGAGCGGGTCATGCACGATGCGGCGTATTCGACCCTGACGATGACCGCGATGATCTTTGCGACCATTCTAGCGGCAGGCATGTTCTCTCTCGTGTTCATCGGGCTTGGGGGCGAGGAGCGGGTGGCGCATCTGCTGGAGAACCTGCCCGGCGGGCCGACCGGGGCGCTGCTTTTCACCATGCTGTTCGTGTTCGTGCTGGGCTTCTTCCTGGATTTCGTGGAAATCTCGGTGATCGTGCTGCCTTTGGTGATGCCGACGCTGATCCTGATGGGGCATGACCCGGTGTGGCTGGGCATCCTGATCGCCATCAACCTTCAGACCAGCTTCCTGACCCCGCCTTTCGGGTTCTCGCTGTTCTACCTGCGCGGGGCGGCCCCGCCGGAAGTGACGACGGGGCATATCTATGCCGGTGTGCTGCCGTTCATCGGATTGCAGGCGGTGGGCGTGCTGCTGGTGTGGCTGCTGCCGGATCTGGCGACGTGGCTGCCGGGGGCGCTGTTCTAGGCGGGCTCGGGTGCGGGTCGGGGCGGGGCCGCCCTGCCCTAGTTCACCGTCATGAGCCCCGGTAGCCAGGTCACGATCGAGGGGATGAAGAACAACAGCGTGATTGTGACGAATTCCATCGCCACGAACCACGATGCCCCCCGGAACACCGTGGGCAGCGGGGTTTCGCGGTCGATCCCGGCGATGACGTAGCAGTTGAGCCCGACCGGCGGCGTGATCAGGCCGATTTCGCACATCTTCACCGTCAGGATGCCGAACCAGATCGGATCGAAGCCGAGCGAGCGCACGGTGGGGAACATGATCGGGATGGCGATCACCATCATCGAGAAGGCATCGAGGAACATGCCGAGCGGCACGAAGACCAGCAGCAGGCAGGCAATGACCAGATAGGGCGGCAGGCCGGAGTCGACCACCGCCGAGGCGACCTGGTTGGGCACCTGAATGAGGGTGAGGAAGTAGGAGAACACGCCCGCGCCGATGACGGTGAAGAGGATCATCACCGTGGTGTCGATGGTCGATTTGAAGCTTTCCGTGATCTTTCCGAGCATCCCCTCGCGCCACGACGCGCGGTGGGCGAGCAGCATCAGGAAGGCCGCGAAGGCGCCCAGCGCGCCCGCTTCGGTGGGCGTCATCAGGCCCATGTAGATCCCGCCCATCACCACGATGAAGAGGACCAGCACCTGCCAGGCCTGCCCCGTGCCGGCCACCGCCTCACCCCAGCCCGCGCGTTGGGTCACGGCGGTTCGAGAGGCGCCCTTGCGGGCGATGAGCCAGATGCCCATCATGAAGATGAAGGTGGTCAGCAGGCCCGGCACGATCCCGGCGATGAGCATCTTGCCGGCCGAGCTTTCCGTCAGGGCGGCGTAGAAGATCAGGAGGACGCTGGGCGGGATCAGCACGCCGAGAACACCCCCCGCCGCGACGGCCCCGGCCGACAGCGATGGATCATATCCGGCTTTCTTCATCTCGGGCAGGGCGACGCTGCCCACGGTGGCCGCGGTGGCGACCGAGGAGCCGGAGGTGGCGGCGAAACCCGCGCTTGTCAGGATCGATGCCATGGCCAACCCGCCGGGCAGATGGCCAACCCATTTCGCGGCCACGTGGAAGAGCTTTTCGCCGATCTTGGCGTGATGCGCGAAGGCCCCCATCAGGATGAAGAGCGGGATGATGACGAGGGTGTAGACGGCCGTGGTGGAGTAGGTCAGCGACTTCAGCCGGGTCATCAGGAAGGCGAGATCCTCGACCATGATCAGCCCCGCCGCGCCTGACAGCGCCAGCGCCGCGAAGACCGGCACGCCCGTGGCCATCAGGAAGAAGATCAGCGCGACCGCGATATAGGTGGCGAGAAGCGGGTCCATTCAGGTTACCTTTCAACAGCGAAGCACGGCGCCATGGCTTACGTCTCGGGGCCGGTGGTGGTGTCTTCCGGCTCGTCCCGGAGCGCGGCGAGCACCGCGTGCAGCGCCATCTGCAGCGCCGCCAGCCACAGCCCCAGCGCCAGCCCCACCTTGGCCCACCAGATCGGCACCTGGATGTAGCCCCAGCGGAATTCCCATATGGACACCGAATAGATCGCCTCTTGCGTGGCGGGCCATGCGAACATGAAGAGCGCCAGCGCCCCGCAGCCCCACGCGAAGGCCATCGCCACCCGGTGCGGCAGGCCGGAAAGCCGCGTCGACAGCATGTTGACGCGGATATGGGCGCGATCCTCCTGCGCCCACATGGCGCCGAGGAAGACGACCATGACGAGGCTGAGCTCGGACATCTCGAAGACGCCGGAGATCGGCTCGCCCGTAACGGCCCGGGTGATGACGTCGGCCGTGGTGCCGAACATCAGGAAGGCCAGGAAGATCATCGCGACCACCCCGAAGGCACCCGAGACGCGTTTCAGCGCGAGACTGACAATGTTCATCGGGTCCTCCTTCGGGGTGGTCGCAGGGACATGGTGCGGGGCTTACGATCCGGTGGCAATCTCGTAGGGCCGGCGCAGCACGCCTTCGGGGTCGTACTTGGCGATGGCGTCGGAGATGATCGATTGCATTTCCTCGCCGTCGACGCCGGCCTTGGGGGCGACGTTCTCGATCCACTTGTTGACCTGGGCGGGCTGAACGAGGCCGCGGGCGCGTTCTTTCTCCGCGTCGGAGATGGTGTTCATCTGCACGCCTTCGGCCTTGGCGGTGTCGACGTAGCGCTCGAGCACCTCGCCGTAGATCTCGGCGAACTTGTGGTCGTAGATCTCGTCGACGATCTGGTCGGAGACCTGCCGGATGTCATCGGGCAAGCCATCGTAGACGGCCTTGTTCATGATGACCGCCGAGGTGCCGTGCGGGCCGTCGCCGATATCGTAGAAGTTCGGCGCGATCTCGTGCAGCTTGTAGGCCACGGCGGTGACGAAATCGAAGCCGTAGACGCCGTCGAGGATGCCGCGTTCCAGCGCCGGGTAGACCTCGGGGGCGGCCATCGGGATGGCGGTGCCGCCCAGCGCCTCGATCACGTCGGTGGCGACGCCGTAGCCGCGGATGCGCTTGCCCTTGAGGCCTTCGAGCGAGTCGATGGGTTCGCGCAGGATCAGCGGGGCGTAGTTCCACGTGGTCCAGTAGAGCACCTTGGAGCGGTGACGCTCTTCCCATTCGGCGCGGAGGGGGTCGAACTTTTCATAGGTCTCGCGGCAGACGCGCTGAAGCGCGTCGGCGCGGTTCATGCGGAAGTACCAGTCGAGCCCACGGGTGACCGGCAGCTCGGCCTGGTAATAGCCCGGCGCGATCAGGGTCATCTCGGAGGTGCCGTCACGGGCTGCGGCGAGGTGCTCGCCCACCTTGTTGAGCGAGCCGGACCAGTAGCGCCGGACCTCGACCTCGCCATTGGTGCGTTTCTCGAGCTCGTCGAGATACCAGCGGTCGGTCCACGAGGGGCCGGCGCTGTCGGACACGTAGCTGTCGAATTTCAGCGACGTCGCCGCCGAGACGATCGACGGGGCCCCCAATGTGAAGGCACCGCCGGCCACGGCCGCACTGTTTTTCAGGAATTCTCTACGCTGCATGATATCCTCCCTGGTCAGCGTTGATGCCTGGCGGCTGCCTCACACGTCTTCGATCAGAGGTGCGGTGCGTTCGCGCAGGCTGGTCTTGAGTATTTTCCCGTAGCTGTTCTTGGGCAGCTCGGGCACGAAGATGTATCGTTTCGGCTTCTTGAACGAGGCGATCTGCGAGCGGCACCACTCCTCCAGCGTGCCGGCGTCGCAGGTGCTGCCCTTGGTCAGCACGACGAAGGCCACGACCTCCTCGCCCCAGTCGGGATGCGGGCAGCCGATGACCGAGGCCTCGAGCACGCCGTCATGGGTGAGCAGCGCTTCCTCGACCTCGCGCGGGTAGATGTTGGTGCCGCCGGAGATGATCACGTCTTTCGACCGGTCGGTGAGCGTCAGGAAGCCATCGGCATCGAGCCGGCCCAGATCGCCGGTTTTCAGCCAGCCGTCGACCACCGTCTCGGCTGTCGCCTTATCGTTCTTCCAGTAGCCCTTCATCACGGTGTCGCCGCGCACGACGACCTCGCCCGTCTCGCCCACGGGCCGGTCGTGCATGGCGTCATCGACCACGCGCAGCTCGACGCAGGCTTGCGCCGTGCCGACCGAGGCGCGGCGCGCGTCGGCGTTCGGGTGGGTCCGGTCGGCCACGAGGTCGCGCGCCATCGAGGTGATGGTCATCGGCGACTCGCCCTGCCCGTAGACATGCACGAATTTGGGCCCGAACACGTCGAGCGCCCGGGTGATGTCGGCCAGGTACATCGGCCCGCCGCCGAAGGTGATCGTGCGGATGCCCGCGCCGTCATAGGCGTTCGCCTCGGCATAGCGGACAAGCCGCGTGATCATCGTGGGGGCGGCGAAGAAGACGAGGTTGCCGAGGCTCTCGGCCAGTTGCCGGATTTCGGCGGGGTCGAAGCCCTGCGAGGCGGGGATGACATGGCAGGCGCCGGCGCGCACGAACTGGAAATTGTAGAGACCTGCCCCGTGGGACATCGGGGCGGCGTAAAGCGAGTGATCGCTGGCCGAGACCGTATCGACATCGAGCGCGTAGGTCGTGGCCATCATCCGCAGGTTCCGATGGGTGACCATCACGCCCTTGGGCCGGCCCGTGGTGCCGGAGGTGTAGAAGAGCCAGGCGGTGTCGTCTTCCGCCGTCGCGACGGGCGGTTTGTACGCCCCGGCAGGGGCAGACGCGACGGCAGTGGCGAATTCCTCGGCCCGGATACCCACCTCGGCGCAATGCCCGCCAAGCTCGTCGGGGGGGCCATAAACGTCGCCCGTCTCGGTGATTGCCAGCTTTGCCTCGGCGTTCTCGATGATCCACGCCGCCTCGCGCGGGTGCAGCTTGTTGTTGATCGGCACGACCGTCGCGCCGGTCCAGAGCACGCCGTAGAGCATTTCGAGATACTCGGGGCAGTTCCTGGCGAAGAGCGCGACGTGGTCGCCATGGCCGACCCCGTAGGCGGCTTTCAGGTGCTCGCCCACCGCCCAGGCGCGAAAGGCAAACTCTCGATACGTTGCGTGAAGCGCGGCCCCGGCGCGGATCGCGGGAGCGTCCGGCCGCACGAGGCCGGTGTGGTGAAGCCAGCTTGCGATGTTCATGGTCGGCTCAGGTTTTCTGGGTTTCGAGCACGGAGGCGTAGTTGGCCACCGCCGAGCCGCCCATGTTGAAGACGAGCCCGAGAGACGCGCCGTCCTTCTGCATCTCGCCGGCCTGGCCGGTCAGTTGACGGTAGGCGAGCGCGTGCATCGACACCCCGGTAGCCCCGACCGGGTGGCCCTTGGCCTTGAGCCCGCCCGACAGGTTCACCGGCAGGGCGCCGTCGCGATAGACGGTGCCCTCTTCCAGCGCGCGGGCGCCCTGCCCCTTGGGCGCAAGGCCCAGGGCCTCGTAGATCAGCAGCTCGGCGATGGTGAAACAGTCGTGGACTTCGGCGAAATCCATGTCGTCCAGCGCCACACCCGCTTCTTCGAAGGCCATGGCAAAGGCCCGTTCGGGCCCCTCGAAGGCCAGGAAGTCGCGGCCCTGCAGCGGCAAACGGTCACTGACATGAGAGGCGGCCCGAATCCGCACGGCCCGGTCGAAGCGGGCGGCGTCTTCCTCGGTGGTGAGCACGACGGCGGCCGCACCGTCGGTTACCAGCGAGCAGTCGCTCAGGCGCAGCGGCGGGGCGATCTCGGGGTTCTTGTTGGTGACCTGCGAGACCTCTTCGAAGGTGAATTCCTTGCGCATCTGGGCCAGCGGGTTCTTCATCGCGTTGGCGTGGTTCTTGACCGAGATCCGTGCCATCGCGTCGAGCGGGCTGCCATAGCGGCCGGTGTACTCCTTCACCGCGACGCCGAAGAGCTGGGGGAAGCTGAGTTTCCGCTCCTCCTCGTCATTCTGGTAGCCGGCGCCGGCCAGCGCGTGGGTGACATCCTCGGTCGAGCGGTGGGTCATCTTCTCGGCGCCCACCACCAGCACGGTGCGGGCCTGGCCCGCGCGGATCGCGTTCATGCCGGCATGGATCGCCGCCGAACCGGAAGCGCAGGCGTTCTCGGCCCGGGCGGCCGGGGTAAAGCGCAGTTCAGGATAGGCCTGGTGAATGAGCGACGAGGCGAACCCGTCGGCCACAAGGCCCGAATTGAAATGGCCCAGGAACAGCGCATCGATCTCGGCGGGGTCGACGCCGCTATCCTCGACGGCCTCGCGGACGACCTCGACGATCATGTCCTCGAGACGGTCCTCGCGTTTGCCGAAACTCGTGTGGCCGCTGCCAACGATGGAAATCCTGCCGGTCATGTCGTCCTCCCTCAACTGCGGAAAGAATGACATGTACAAGAAACGCCGGATATGCGTAGATATACGCACTTATCTACGTAGGTCTACGTACATGATCGACACGTCCACCCCCGAGAAGGCCGGGCTTCTGGCGTTCCGAGAATCACCCGTGGCGCATGTGATGGTCCGCTATCGCCGCATTATCGAGTTGAACGGGGCGCTCGAACGCATGTTCGGCTACCGCCGCAGCGATCTGATCGGCCGCTCGGCCCAGCGGCTCTATCCTTCGATCACCGATTTCAAGCGGCTGGGCGAGGTCTGCGAGACGGAGATGCGCAAGACGGGCGCGACCTATTGGGAAGACGAGCGCTTCATGCAGACCAGCGACCAGGAGGTGTTCTGGGCCCGCGCCCGTGGCAGCACCCTGTCACCGGAAGACCCGTTCGCCCTGATGATCTGGACCTTCGACCGCGTCGAGGGGCGGCAATACCAATCGGTCCGCCTGACCCCTCGGGAACGCGAGATCGCGCCGCTTATCGGCCAGGGCATGACCTCGCGCATGATCGGTGAGCGGCTTGGCATTTCGACCCGCACGGTCGAGACGCATCGCGCGCGGCTGATGAAGAAATTCGGGGTGAACAACACCGCCGAACTTGTCTCGCAGATCGTCGTGGCCATCTGAGGGGCGCGAGCGCTGCCGTCTCAGCGATAGGGGTCGCCCGTTTCGGCCCGGCGCCGGAGGTCTTCCGTTGCCCGGTAGGCCGGCCCGAGGTTTTCGTACCGGTCGCACATTGCCACGATCTCTGGCAGGCCTGTCCAGTCGGCCCAGGCCAGCGCGCCGCCCATGTGCACCGGCAGGCCGATACCCATGACGAGCGCCATGTCGAGCTCGGCCGCGGAGCCGACGGCGTTGTCTTCCAGCGCGTGGATAGCTTCGAGCACGAGGGCCAGCATCATGCGCTCCTCGATCTCGGTATCGCTGGCCTCGCGCGGCGGGGCGGTGCGGATGCTTTCGATCAGCGCGTCGGACTCGGGGTCGTCCTGCTTGCGCAGGCGGCCGTTGTCGTCGCGCGACCAGGCGTAGAAGCCCTTGCCGGATTTCTGCCCGAGGCGGCCGGCCCCGGACATGGCGACGACGGCATCGGGCCAGTCGTGGGTCATGCGGTCGGGGTAGCCGGCGGAGATGGTCTCGATCACGTGGGCGCCGGTATCCATGCCGACGACATCCTGCAGGAGCGCGGGGCCCATCGGCCAGCCCATCGCCTCCATCACGCGGTCGATCTGGCGGAAGTCGACACCCTCGGACACCAGCTTTGTGAAGGCGTTGATGTAAGCGACCAAGATGCGGTTCACGAGGAAGCCGGGGCAGTCGGCGACGACGATGGGCGTCTTGCGCATCTTGAGCGCGGTCGCCACGGCGCGGGCCACGGCGGCGTCGGAGCTATGGGTGCCGCGCACGATCTCGACAAGGGGCATTCTGGGGACAGGATTGAAGAAGTGCATGCCGACCAGCCGATCATTGTGGATCATTTCTGCGCCGATATCGTCAATTCGCAAGCTCGAGGTGTTGGTGGCGATGACCGCGTCGGGGGCGATCGTCTGTTCCAGCTCGGCGAGGACGGTGCGCTTGACCGAGAGCCGTTCGACCACGGCCTCAATCACGAGGCCGGCGTCGGCAGTGCCGTCGAGGCTGGTGCTGCCGGCGATGCGGGCCTTGAGGTCGGCGCCTTTGGCGTCGTCGAGTTTGCCGCGCTTGATTTCGCCAGCGACAAGGCGGTCGACCTCCTCGCCCGCGGCGTCGAGGGCGGTGTCGGCGATATCGCGCATCGGCACCTGCACGCCGTTGCGCGCCAGGGTATAGGCAATGCCGCCGCCCATGATGCCGGCGCCGAGCACGCCGACAATTGCCGGTGCCTCGGCTCCGTCGGCGGCCGTCTTGGCGGCTTTCGCGACGGCGCGCTGGGCGAAGAAGGTCTTAGTCATGGACGCGGCCGCCTGGGTCTTGGCGACGGCGGCGAAGGCCAGGCATTCGGCCTCCTGCGCCTCGGCGCGGCCCTGGGGGGCGGTGCGTTCGATCAGGTCGATGGCCATGCGCGCGGCGGGCTGGTGCGGGCCCGAGCGGTCGCCCTTGCGGACGGCGTCGATGGCGCCGGGGTCGATGCCGACGGCGGGGGCGGTCTTGCGGGCGCGCATGGCGCGCCAGTCGCCGCTGGCGATGAGGTCGGCCAGCAGGCGCCCGGCCGCTTCGCCCAGCGCGGCGGGGGCGGCGGTTTCAGTGACGAGGCCGGATTTGCGGGCCTTCTCGGCGTCGATGGGCTTGCCCGACACGATCATGTCGAGCGCCAGCGCGCAGCCGGCGAGGCGCGGGGCGCGGACGGTGCCGCCCAGCCCGGGGAAGACGCCGAGCGTGACCTCGGGCAGGCCGACGCGGCCGGTGTCGGCGAGGACGCGGGCGTCGCAGCACATGGCGAGTTCCAGCCCGCCGCCGAGCGACATGCCGGGCATCGCGGCGACGGTGGGCACGCGCAGGTCTTCGAGCGCAGCGAAGCCTGCGTTCATATCGCGGCAACGGGTGGCGATGGCGGGTTCGTCCATCGCGAAAAGCTCGGCAAACTCGCCGATATCGGCGCCGACGACGAAATCGTCGCGCTCGCTGGTGACGAGGAGGCCGGTGATCTGCGCGTCATTCTCGACCGTCTCGACCACGCGGGCGAGATCGGCATGGACCGCCGCGCTGAGCGTGTTGAGCGGCCCCGGGGTTTCGATCACCAGACGGGCGATGCCGCCGGCCCCGCGGGTCAGGCGCATGGTTTTTCCGTCGAAGACGGTTTCGGCGTCGTCCAACATCTCTCTCCCTCAGCTCATCTTGCGCGCGTCGAAGCCAAGGCCCCGCGCGACGATTTCCTTCATGATCTCGTTCGAGCCGGCGAAGATGCGGCTCACCCGGGCGTCGCGATACATGCGCGAGACGCGGTATTCGTCCATGAAGCCGGCGCCGCCATGCAGTTGAACGCAGCGGTCGATCACCCGGTTTTCGAGATCGGTGGTGACTTGCTTGACCTCGGCGGCCACCTCGGGCGAGAGGCGGCCGTCATTGGCCAGCATCACGCAGTCGTCGGTGAAGCACTGGGCGATGTCGATCTCGGTGCGCATGCGGGCCATGGCGAAACGGCTTTCCTGGAAGGCGCCGACGGGCCGGCCGAAGGCGCGGCGCTCGGTGATGTAGGCCATGGTCTCGTCGAAGGCGGCCTGGGCGTGGGCCATCGAGCCGATGGCGACCATGAGCCGCTCGGTGGCGAGCAGTTCGCTCATGTAGGCAAAGCCCTTTTCGGGGTCGCCCAGCACGTTTTCGGCGGGCACGCGCACCTCGTCGAAGAAGAGCTCGGCTGTGTCCTGGGCGTCGAGCCCGGTTTTCTTGAGACGCTGGCCGCGGGCGAAGCCCTGCATCCCGGTTTCCACGACGAAGAGGCCAATGGCGTGGGATTTCTCCGGGTTGGTGCGGGCGGCGACGACGACAGCGTCGGCGATGATACCGTTGGAGATGTAAGTCTTGGCGCCGGAAAGGACCCAGTCGTCGCCGTCCTGACGGGCTTTGGTCTTCATGCCGGAGAGGTCGCTGCCCGCCGAGGGGTCGGTCATGGCGATGGCGAGGATGGTTTCGCCCGAGACGGCGCCGGGCATGAGGCGGTCTTTCAAGGCCTGAGAGCCGAAGCGGTCGATATAGGGGGCGACGATCTGGGAGTGGAGGTTCTGGTAGAAGCCCGGGTCGGCGCCGCGCACGACCTCTTCCTGCAGGACCTGGTCGAAGCGGTAATCGCGTATGCCGGCGCCGCCATAGGCCTCGTCGGCCCAGAGGCAGAGGAAGCCGTTTTCGCCGGCACTGAGGAAGCTTTCGCGGTCGACCTCGCCGTTGGCGCGCCAGCTTTCGACCTTGGGCGCAAGCACGTCGGCGACCCAGCGCCTGGCGGTATCGCGGAACTGTTCGTGCTCTTCTTCGAAGATGGTGCGGGGGATGAGGGTCATGGGGTCTCTCCTTCGTGGAACCGCGTGCCGGTGGCGGCGCGGTCGCGGAGCCAGGCGGAGGGGCGGAACCGATCGCCATGGGCATCGGCCAGCGCGTCGCAGGCGGCGACGAAGACGGTGGCGCCGACGGTGTCGATATGGCTGAGCACGCCGCCTGTCCATGGCGGGAAGCCGACGCCCAGCACCGAGCCCAGATCGGCATCGGCGGGGCGTTCGACGACGCCTTCCTCGATGCAGCGGGCGGATTCGAGGGCCTGGATGGTGAGGAGCCGGGCCTTCACTTCTTCCACGTCGGGCTGGGTGGCGGCGGGCGGGAACTCTTCCGCCAGGCCGGGCCAGAGGCGTTTCGGGCCGTCCTCGGGGAAGTCGTGGAAGCCGCCGCCGGATTTGCGGCCGAGCCGGCCGAGGGCGACCATGCGTTCGACCACCGGCTTGGCACGGGCACGCAGGAAGCGTGGGTCGAGCCCGTCGGCCTCGGCCTGGTCGATCACCTTTTTCTGCAGGTCGAGCGAGACCTCGTCGGTGACCGCCAGCGGGCCGACCGGGGCGCCGATCATGCGGGCGGCGTTCTCGATCAGGGCGGGGGCCACGCCCTCGGCCAGCATCGCCATCGCCTCGTCGATATAGGTGCAGAAGATGCGGCTGGTGAAGAAGCCGGGGGAGGTATTCACCACGATGGGCGTCTTGCCGAGTTGCATGGTGAAATCGAGCGCGGCGGCGAGGGTTTCGTCGCTGGTGTCGCGGCCCTTGATGATCTCGACCAGCGGCATGCGGTCAACGGGCGAGAAGAAATGCAGCCCGATGAAGCGGGCGGGATCGGGGAGAACGCCGGCCAGTGTGTCGATGGAGATGGTGGAGGTGTTGGAGGCTATGATGGCATCGTCGGCCAGATGCGGGAGTACGGATTGCGTGACCTCGCGCTTGAGGTCGGTCTGTTCGAAGACCGCCTCGATCACGAGCTCGGCGCCGGCGAGGTCGGATTGATCGGCGGTGGGGTGGATACGGGACAGGGTGGCGTTTGCCTTTTCGTCCGTCTCGCGGCCCTTGGCGACGGCCTTTTCCAGCGCCTTGGCCACGCCGGAGCGGCCCCGGTCGGCGCTGTCGCGGTCGCGGTCGAGCAGGATGACGTCGATGCCCTGTTCGGCGGCGGCGCGGGCGATGCCGGCGCCCATCATGCCGGCGCCGAGCACGCCAAGCTTGCGCACCTCGCGGCGGGGAGCGTCGGGGCGGGCAGCGCCCTCCTCGGCGCGGGCCTTGTTGACGACGAAGGTGCGGATGCGGCTGGTGGCGACGCCCGCGGTCAGGACCTCGGCCGTGATCTGGGCCTCGCGGGCCAGGGCCGCGTCCATCGGGAGTTGCGAGCCCTCGTAGAGGGCGCGGAGGGTGGCCAGCGGGGCGGGGTCGCAGTCATGACCCCTGCCCCGGGCGGCGATGGCCGGAAGCGCGAAGCTCTTGGCGGCATGGGGTGCGGTGGCGCCGGTGCCACCGGCGATGCGGTAGCGGCGGGCGTCCCACGGTTGGGCCGACTCGCCGGCGGCGGCGAGCCAGTCCTTCGCGGCGGTTTCGGCGGTGCCGGTCTCGCAGCGGGTCCAGAGGCCCGCGGTTTCCAGCGCCGCGCCGTCCATCGGTTTGCCCATCAGCAGGGAAGAGGCGGTTTCGACGCCGAGGATGCGCGCCAGCCGCTGCACCGCGCCAGCGCCTGGCAGCAGGCCGAGCGTGAGGTCGCGGGGGGCCGAGGATTTCGCCTCGCCGTCGAGGAAGCGGGTGTGGGCGGCGAGCATGATCTCCCAGCCGGGGCCGAAGGCCGGGCCGGACCAGATACAGGCCACCGGCACGCCGCAGGTTTCGAGCGCGCGCAGCACGGCGCCGCGGCGGGTGGCCCAGTCGCGCACGGCCTCGCGCCCGGCGCCGGTGCCGAAGAGGCGCAGGATTTCGTGCGGATCGTTGACGACCGGTGCGCCACCGCGCCCGTCGAGCAGGATGCCTTCGGGCAGCTGCGCGATGGCGTCGCGGAGCGCCGTAGCGAGGCTGTCGAAGTCATGGTCGGCCAGCCGGATCGTGACGGTGCCGGTGGCGGGCGTGGTGGCTGCGGCTGTGGATTGGGTCATCAGATACGCTCCACGATCATCGCGGTCGATTGGCCGGCGGCGGCGCAGAGCGTCACCAGACCGGTCGACAGGTTGCGGCGTTCCAGCTCGTCGATCAGGGTGCCGAGCAGCATGGCGCCGGTCGCGCCGAGCGGATGGCCCAGCGCGATGGCGCCGCCGTTGGCGTTGATCAGGTCGCGGTCGATGCCGTAGTGGCGGGCATAGCGCAGGGGGACGACGGCGAAGGCCTCGTTCACCTCGAAGAGGTCGATGTCGTCGATTTCCATGCCTGCCTTCCTGAGGGCCGCGTCGGTGGCCGGGACGACGCCGGCGAGCGAGATATGCGGCTCGGAGGCCAGCGAGGCGGCAGAGCGGATGCGGACGCGGGGGGCGAGGCCGTTGGCCCGGCCCCACTCTTCGGAGCCTACCAGGACGGCGCAGGCGCCATCGACGATGCCACTGGAATTGCCGCCGGTGTGGACGTGGGAGACCCGTTCGAGCGAGGGGTAGCGATCACGCACGAGGTCGTCGTAGCCGAGCCCGCCGAGGCTTTCGAAGGCCAGCGGCAGCTCGCCCAGCTTGGCGGCCGAGGTGCCGGGGCGGATTGCCTCGTCCTCTTCCAGCACCACCTCGCCATCGGGGCCGCGCACGGGGAAGAGGGAGCGAGCGAAGCGCCCGTCCTGCCGGGCCTCGGCGGCGCGGGACTGGCTTTCGGCGGCGTAGGTATCGGCCTCTTCGCGGGTGGTGCCGTCGAGCGAGGCCATGAGGTCGGCGGCGATGCCGTTGGGGACGTAGGGAAAGCGGGCGAGGACCGCCGGGTCGGAATAGGCCGCACCGCCATCGGAGCCGATGGGCACGCGGCTCATGCTTTCGACGCCGCCGCCGACGGCCGCGTCGGCCTGGCCGGAGGCGACGAGGGCACCCGCCATCTTCACCGTGTCGAGGCCGGAGGTGCAGAAGCGGTTGAGCTGATAGCCCCCTGCCCCGTCGCCATAACCCGCTTCCAGCAGGGCGAAGCGGGTCATGTCGCAGCCCTGCTCGCCCACCGGCATGACGATGCCCAACCCGGTATCGGCGAGGTCGGCGGGGTCGAATTCGGTGCGGCGGCGCAGTTCGCGCAGGGTTTGCGCGGCGAGCTGGATGGGGGTCACGCCGTGCAGTGCGCCGTCGGGGCGGCCCTTGCCGCGCGGCGTGCGGACGTGGTCGAAGATGATGGCGTCTGGCATTGGGGGAGATCCTCAGGTCAGGTCGCGTTCGCCGAGGCCGAGACCCCGGCCGACGATCTCGAGCATGATTTCGCTGGCGCCCGCGTAGACCCGGCTGATGCGGGCATCGGCGTACATCCGGGCGATGCGGTATTCGTCCATGTAGCCGGCGCCGCCGTGGAACTGGGCGCATTGGTCGATCACGCTGCCCTCGGTTTCGGAGGTGGCGAGCTTGGCGGCGGCGGCGGCCTCGGGCGAGAGGCGGTCGTTATTGGCGAGCGTCACGCAGCGGTCGACATAGGATTGCACGGCGTCCAGCTCGGCCCGCATCTCGGCCATGCGGAAGCGGGTGTTCTGGAAGGCGGCGATGGGTTTGCCGAAGGCGCGGCGTTCGAGGATGAAGTCGGTGGTCACCTCGAAGGCGGCCTGGGCGTGGGCGATCGAGGTGATCGCGCTCATCAGCCGTTCGACCGCGAGGCATTCGGCCATGTAGGTGAAGCCCCGGCCCGGGTCGGCGAGCACGTTCTCTTTCGGAATCCGGATATTGTCGAAGCGCAGCTCGGCGGTGTCCTGGGCGTGCAGGCCGATCTTCTTGAGGTGGCGGCCGCGCGAGAAGCCTTCCATGTCGGAGGTCACGACGAAGAGGCCGATCTGGCCGCGCTTGTCGCCGGTGCGGGCGGCGGTGACGAAGAGGTCGCCGATGACGCCGTTGGAGATATATGTCTTGGCGCCGTTCAGGACCCAGTGATCCTCGTGCTCGACCGCGCGGGTACGGATCGCGGCGAGGTCGCTGCCGGCGTCGGGTTCGGTGAGAGCGATGCCGAGGATGGTTTCGCCCGAGACGGCGCCGGGCAGGAAGCGGGCCTTCTGCTCGTCGGTGGCGAGGCGTTCGAGGTAGGGGCCCACCAGCTTGGAATGGGCGTTGTGGAAGAAACCCGGATCGACAAGGCGCACGGTTTCTTCCTGCAGCACCTGTTCAAAGCGCAGGTCGGTGATGCCGAGCCCGCCATAGGCCTCGTCCGCCCACATGCAGAGGTAGCCCTCCTCGCCCATGCGGCGGAAGGCGGCGCGGTCGACATGGCCCTGCTCGCGCCAGCGGTCGACCTGGGGCGCCATCTCGGCCGTCAGGAACTTCTGCACGCTGTCGCGGAACATGTCGTGTTCCTGTTCGAAATGCAGTCGGGGTCTCATGGGGTCTCCTCAGCCGACGTGGCGGTCGCGGTTGGCCCAGTGCGGCGCGCGGAGGTCTTTCTTGAGGACCTTGCCCGCGGGCGAGAGGGGCATTTCGGTGACGAATTCAAAGCTGCGGGGCACCTTGTAGCCGGCAATAAAGCCGCGGCAGTGTTCGCTGAGCACCTCGGCGCAGAGGTCGTCGCGGCCTTCGACGCAGAGCACGACGGCATGGACGCGCTCGCCCCATTCGTCGTCGGGCACGCCGATCACGGCGCAGAGCGAGACGCCGTCGTGCTTGGCAAGCGCGTTCTCGACCTCGGTCGAGAAGACGTTCTCGCCGCCGGTGATGATCATGTCCTTGATGCGGTCGACCACGTGCAGGAAGCCGGCTTCGTCGAAGCAGCCGGCATCGCCGGTGTGCATCCAGCCGTCCTTCAAAGCCTCGGCGGTTTCCTCGGGCTTGTTCCAGTAGCCCTGCATCACGGTCGGGCCGCGCACGGCGATCTCGCCCACCTGGCCGGTGGGGCATTCGTTACCTTCCGGGTCGACGATGCGGATCTCGGCGGTGGCGATGGGGCGGCCGGCGGAGCGCATCTGGGGCGCCTCGGCGTCGGGGACGTGATCCTGCGGAGCAAGCACGGTGACGACGGGGGCGCATTCGGTCTGCCCGTAGACCTGCAGGAAGCCCGCTTCGGGGAAGGCGCGCATGGCGCGGCCGAGCAACGTGACATCGATCGGGGCCGCGCCGTAGCGGATCGAGCGGAGGGCCGAGACGTCGCGGGTGGCCATGTCGGGATGTTCGATGAGGCGGCGCAGCATGACCGGGACGAGGAAGATGTCGCCGACGCCCTCGGCCTCGATCAGGCGGAGCACCTCGCCCGCGTCGAAGGCGGGGATGGTGACCTGGGGCGCGCGGCGGAGGGCGAACTGGAAGACGACCGCCAGCCCGCCGACATGGAAGAGCGGCGCCACGTGCAGGCCCGGGGCGTCGCCGCCGTGATCGGCCGCCGCGGTCAGGCCCAGCGCGTCGGAATACATGTTGCGGTGGCTGAGCATGACGCCCTTGGGGGCGCCGGTGGTGCCGCCGGTGTAGAGGATCGCCGCGAGGTCGTCGTCGTGGCGCATGGCGTCGGGCACCGGGTCGGAGCCGGCGATCAGCGCTTCGAAATCGTGCGCGCCGGGGATCTCGGCCTCGCCCAGCCGGACGATCGTGAGCTCGACATCGGCCTGAGCACGCAGGTCTTCGACCAGCGGGGCGAAATTGTCGTCGACGATGAGGAGGCGCGTGTCGCTGTCATCGAGGGAATAGGCGATCTCGGGCACGCTCCAGCGGGTGTTGACGGGGTTCAGGACGCCGCCGGCCCAGAGGGTGGCGAAGACGTATTCGAGATAGCGGTCGGAATTGGCGGCGAGCATGCCGACCCGGTCGCCGGGTTTCACTCCAAGGCTCGCCAGCCCTCCGGCCAGCCGTGCGACACGGTCGGCGAAGACGGCATTGGTTTGCCGTCGGTCGCCGTGGATCGTGAACAGGTCGCCCGGCCGTTCTCGGCGGGCCTTGTGCAGCGGTTGTGTCAGGTACATGGCATCCTCCCTTCAGGGCCCACGTGATACGTCTCCTCCGGCCTTGGCCCAACACCTACCCCCGGGCGGGGCGGCGCAACATCGTCGCTACCGACGATTCTCAGCCGAGGATGCCGAGCTGGCGGGCGGCGGCGACGGCCTGGGTGCGGCTGGCGGTGTCGAGCTTGGAGTTGATGTTGCGCAGGTGGGTGCGCACGGTGCTGTCGGAGACGAAGAGTTTCTCGGCCATGGCGGCGTTGGAATAGCCCTCGGAAAGAAGCCGCAGGATCTGCAGTTCCTTCTTGGTGAGCGGGTCGAGGGGGGCGTGGCGGGAGACCTCGGTGCTGCCGGCGGCGTGGCCGGGGCCGAGCGCGTCGGAGAGCGCCTGAAGCCATTCGGCGAAGACCGGGTCGCGGCGCGGCAGGTCGCCGGAAAGCGCGGGGCCGGCCCAGGCGCGGATGGCGTCGGCGACGGGCTCGCCCTCGTCGAGGATCAGCCGGCGGTAGCCTTCGCGCGCCGCGATGCGCAGGGCGTTGCCCGCGGTTTCGCGGGCGCGGCCGGTTTCGCCGAGGCGCAGGAGCGCGGCGGCGCGCAGGAAGTCCAGGACCAGAAGGCGGCGACGGCGGTGGCGCGGTTCGGCGGCAGCGCTTTCGGCGTCGAGGATGTCGAGCGCTTCGGAGGCGCGCCCCTCTGCGAGCAGCACGCGCGCCTCGGTGATGTCGCGGGTGTCGAGGTCATTGGCCGGCAGGCGCAGGTCGCGGACCTCCTCCCACAGGGCATTGTTGCGGGCGCGGTCGATCTGGTGGCGGGCCGCCGAAAGGTTGCCCTGCCGCAGGTAGAGCCGGGTGCGTTCCAGCCGGGCGCCGGCGACCACGCGGTCAAGGCGGCGGCGCTGGCCGACCTGTTCCAACTCGGCCAGGTAGCGGAAGGCGTGGTCGACCTGCCCGTGCCAGAAGGCGATGCGCGACAGGGTGACGTGGCTGAGGATCAGGTGATCGGGGAGGCTGACATCGCGGACGATGGGCAGGAAGACCTGCAACAGGTGCTCCGCCTCGTCCTGGGCGTCTTCCTCGTAGCGGACGCAGGCCAGCGGCACCCCGGCCCAGGCATTGCCGTTGAAGCGGCGGCGGTCGTCGGAGCGGCGGGCGGAGGCGGCCAGGCGGAAGCGGGCCTTGGCCTCGCGGAAGCGGTTTTCCTGAAGGTCGATGAGACCCTGGACGGATTCGGAGTACATGGTGTTGAAGGCGTCCTCGGGTCCGCCGAGCTCGGCGCGGGCCTCGTCAAGGTTTTCGAGCGCGGCGTCGGGGGCGCCGAGCACCGAGAAGGCGTTGGCCATGCAGTTGGCCAGCACCGTGCGGCTGTAGCGTGAGGAGCAGGCCGCGCGGTCGAGCGCCTCGCGGCCGATCTCGGCGGCGCCGCGGAAATCGTCGCTCATGGCGCGGATCATGGTGCGGATGGAGAGCGCTTCTGCCCCGACCTCTCCGGCCTCGGCCTCGAGCCGGTTGGCGTCGAGCACGGCAGCGGCTTCTCGCGGGCCGCGGGTGAAGCAATAGGCCCAGGCCTTCATCAGGCAGAGGCGGGGTTCGTCGGCCACGCGGTCATCCGGCAGCATGTCGAACCAGCGGGTCAGCAGGCGGATGCGGCCCTGTTCGAGGCAGGCCTGGCCAACCTCGCCCACCAGTGCGAGAACGCGGTCGATGGCCTGTGCCTCGATCCCGTGGTCGATGGCGGGCACGGGGCGGTCGTTGGCGAGGTACCATTCCATGGCGGCGGTATGGAGGCGGGGCAGCTCTTCGGGGTGCTGCGAGGCGAGCCGCGCGCGCAGGTAAGCTGCGAAGAGCGAGTGGAAGCGGTAGACCGGCGCGGTGCCGTCGATGCGGTTGAGGAGCACGTTGGCGGCGGCGAGCCGTTCCAGCAGCGCGGCACCGTCGCAGCCGGGCACGAGCGCCTCGCAAAGCTGGGGTTCGAGGGCGCGCAGGATGCTGGTGCGCAGGAGGAACTCGCGCACTTCGGCGTCCTGGGTGTCGAGGATGTTCTCGGCGAGAAAGTCAGAGACCAGCCGGTCGGAGCCGGAGAAATCGCGGACGAAGCCGCTTTGATCGCGGGCTTCGGAGAGGACGATCGAGGCCAGGCGGAGAGCCACGGGCCAGCCTTCGGTCTTGCTGTGCAGGCGGGTCTGGTCGGCCTCGTTCAGGTCGACGCCGCGGGCGGAGGCGAGGAAGGCGCCAGTCTCCTCGCGCGTGAAGCTGAGGGCGCGCATGTCGAGTTCGAGCATCTCGCCGGTGGCGCGCAGGCGGGCCATGGGGAGGTCGGGGATCTTGCGGCTGCCGACGATCAGGCGGCCATGGGCCGGCAGGGTCTGGATCAGCCGCGCGATCAGGGTCAGCACGGAATCCTCGTGCAGGGTTTCGAAATCGTCGAGGAATAGCGCGAAGGGCTCGGTGAGGTCGGCGACGCGGCCCAGAAGCTCGACCATGGCGGTGCCGTCGTTTCCGGTTTCGCTTTCGGCCGGGGTGCCGGGCGTAGCGCCCAGCCGGTCGATGGCCGCCTGAAGGCCGGTCACGAGGCGCGAGGCGTCGTTGTCGGCACGGTCGAGGGTCAGCCAGCCGCAGGCGCAGCCGCGGCGGCGCATCTCGTCGAGGATCTGCGCCATGACGACGGTCTTGCCGAAACCCGAGGGCGCGTGCAGGAGGATGAGCCTGGCGCCCTCGGCGTCGCAGAGACGGCGGACATGCTCGTCACGCCCGACCACGTCGTCGCCGACCTTGGGCGCTTCAAGCTTGTGGCCCAGCCCCCTGGCCGGGGCGTAACTTCCATCCGACACCGTGTTCCCCCTTGCGCACTCCCCTGCGCATCAAGACGGACCCGGCGCCATTCCTGGCCGCCGGGTCCGCCGGTGTTGCAGCGTTGAGGTTACTGCCCGTAGGACGACGCGTCCACGGTGGAATAGACCTCGTCCCAGTAGAGCTGTTCCAGCTCTTCGGCGGAGCCCACATCCTTGGTCAGGTCGATCCATTTCTCGAGGATCGGTCGGAATTCCGCGACGATGTCGGCGGCGTTCTCGATGCCGTGCTCGCTGGCATAATATTCGGCGATGGCGTCCACGTCGGCCGCAATGAAATCTTCCGTCGCCTTGGTCAGGCCCTCATCCGGCTCGGTCAGTTCGACGCCCTTCTCCCTGGCCGCGTCGAGCGAGCGCGCCGAGCCTTCCTCGTAGCGCCAGGAGACGTCAGCGGCGAAGGCGGCGCCGGCGCGCAGGGCGGCCTCGCGGCCCGCGTCGCTGAGACCGGCCCAGCGGGCGCTGTTCATGTTGATCGGACCGTTCGCGGCGTAAACGCCGCCCGGCGTCGACATGTCGACCGCCTTGATCACGTCGATGAGGCCCATGTTGGTGATCTCGGGCGCGGAGGTGATGACGCAGTCGATCACACCCTGGCTGAGGCCCTCGTAGACCTCGTTGAGCGGCAGTGACACCGCCGTCGCCCCGACCGACCCGGCCCAGCGCGACCATTGCGAACCGGCGACGCGGAGGCGCTTGCCCTGAAGGTCGTCGAGGCTGGTCACGGCTTCGGTACATTGCAGGCCATAGGGCGTCGACGAGGCGGCGCCGGTGAAGACCTGGTTCTGCGCGGCGAAATCTGCCCGGCAGCTTTCGCAGGCGCCGAAGATGTACTCGGCCATGGCGCCGGCATAGGCGAGCCCCTCGCCGCCCTCGACGTCATCCGCCGCGGTCAGCAGCGACAGTTCGGCGATCAGGTTGATATGCGGGTATTCGGCGGGAAAGTATGCGGTGGCGACCCAACCGATATCGGCCAGCCCGTCGCGCAGGCCCGAGGAGGTTTCGGCGAAGCTGAGCAGCGACATCGGGAAGACCTTGACGCCGAGCTCGCCGCCGGAATGTTCCTCCATCGCCGCGGCATAGGTTTCGGCGGCTTTCACCGCGTCTGAACCCGGCGGAAAGCCGGTGGCATAGGTCAGGGTGTCGGCGCTGGCCGCGCCGGCCGTCAGGGCCAGCACGCTGGCCGCGAGTGTGTGTCTGGTGATCATCTCTTCCTCCCGAGGTTTAGCGACGCCTGATTCGCATCGTCAGGGTCAGTCTGGCGGGCCGGGGCGCGCGCCGCGTCGTCGGTTGCGACGATCAGAGCAGGCCGGGAAGCCAGAGTGCGAGCGCCGGGACCGCCAGGAGCAGGGCCACGATAACCAGGTCGACCGCGATGAAGATCGCCACGTTGCGGAAGATCGTCTGGATCGGGACAAGGTTGCCGACCACGCTCTTGATGACGAAGACGTTCATGCCGACGGGGGGCGTGAGCATGCCGATTTCCAGCAGCTTGGTCAGGATCACGCCGAAAAGGATCACCGACATGCCGTAGGCGTCGATCACCGGCAGCACGATGGGCAGCGTCAGGAGCATGGCGCCGATGGGTTCGAGGAACATGCCCAGCAGCAGATAGACCAGCACCAGCCCGAGCATCATCACGGCGAAGGGCACGTCGGTGCCGATCAGGACGGAGGAGAGCGCGTCGGAGGCGCCTGAAAGGGCGAGGAAGCGGGTCAGCAGGCTGGCGCCGATGGCGACGAAGAGCAGCATGCCGGTGGCCATCAGCGTTTCGGACACGGCCGCCCGGAAGCGGGCCCAGGTGAAGCTGCGCTTGAGGACCGCCACCAGTGTGGCCAGCGCCGCGCCCACGGCGCCGGCTTCGGTCGGGGTGAAGATGCCGCCGAAGAGGCCGGCGAAGATGCCGATCATGGTGGCGACGATGGGCCAGGTGTCGCGCAGCGCGGCGATCTTCTCGCGCCTTGTGGCGGTGACCTCGGCCGGCGGGGCGAGCGAGGGGTTCAGGCGGACGCGCACGATAACGAGGATGACATAGGCGAGCGTGGTGATGAGCCCTGCCGCGATGCCCGCGAGGAAGAGCGCCGCGATGCTTTCCTGGGCGACGATGCCGAAGAGGATCATGATGATCGAGGGCGGGATCAGCGCCCCGATGGTGCCCGCCACGGCGACGATGCCGGTGGCGAAGCCCGGGTCGTAGCGGCCCTTGACCATTTCCGGCACCGCGATCCGGCCCATTGTGGCCGAGCAGGCAATCGAGGAGCCGGAGACGGCGGCAAAGCCGGCCGAGCCCGCGATGGCCGCGACGCCCAGGCCCCCGGGCAAGCGCCCGAGCCAGAGCCGCGCCGCCGCGAAAAGCCCCTCGGTCAGCCGGGTGTGGTAGCAGATGAAGCCCAGCAGGAGGAACATCGGCACGGAGGATAGCACCCAGTTGGCCGCGAACTGGTAGGGCAGCGTGCCGAGCGAGCCCCAGGCCACGCGCCAGCCCATCAGCACCCAGAGCCCGGTGAAGGAGACCGACATGAGCGCCACGCCGATCGGCGTGCGCAGGGCGAGGAGGAGAAGCAGGATGCCGAGCCCCGTGAAACCGATGCCTACGTCGCTCATTCCGCCCGCTCCTGTGCCATCAGGGCCTCGTGGCTGTCGGGGAGGCCGAGATCAGTGCGCGTCGCCGCCTCGACCATGCGGATCGCCGCGACCAGCGCCATGGCCGCCGCTCCGACGGGCAGCACGAAATAGGCGGGCCAGACCGGGATCGAGGAGGAGCCTTGCGTGACCGAGGCGCCGATATCGGCCTTGGAGAGGGCTTCGGTCCAGGTACGGGCCGCCAGCAGCGACAGGACTGCCGCCGTCAGGGCGCGCACGGCGATCTCGATGATACGCTGCATAAACGCGGGCATGGCGGCGGTGAAGATGTCGACCGAGATATGTTCGTTGCGCTGTTCGAGAAGCGCCAGCGGTGCGAAGGCCGCGACGATCATGTAGTAGTTGGCGACGATGGTGATGGTGCCCGGCAGCGGCATGTTCAGCGTGGCGCGCAGCACGATCTCGGCGGTGACGTGCAGCATCATCAGCGCCACGCAGACCCCGCCCAGCAAGACGAGCGCCCGGGTGAGCCGGTCGATCCCGCGTCCGAAACTCTTCATGTCTCCTCCCTTCCGGCGCGCTTTACACGAGCGCCGCGAGCCCGTCGCGCAGGTGGCGGCGGGCCTCCTCCATCATGCGCTCGATCAGTTCGGCGCAGCTTGGGATGTCGTCGATCAGGCCGATCACCGGCCCGGCGGTGATGACACCGTTGTCGACCTCGCCCGCCTCCAGCGCCGCCTTGCCGCGCTGGCCGGCGACGAGGTGGCGGATATCCTTGAACTCGCAGCCGCCCTCGCGCCGTTCGGTGGCGACCACCTCGTCGGAGATGGCGTTGGCGAGAACCCGTGCGGTGTTGTTCATGGTGCGGAAGATCAGGCGGGTGTCATGCTCGGTGGCCTCGACCAGCGCGCGCTTGATGTTGTCGTGGATCGGCGCCTCTTTCGTGGCGCAGAAGCGGGTGCCCATGTTGATGCCGTCGGCGCCCATGGCCATCGCGGCGGCAAGGCCCCGGCCCTCGCCGATGCCGCCCGAGGCGATTACGGGGATGTCGAGCGCCCGCACTGCGAGCGGCACCAGCAGCAGGTTGGGAATGTCCTTTTCGCCCGGGTGGCCGGCGCATTCGAAACCGTCTATCGAGATCACGTCGACGCCGGATTTCTGGGCCGAGAGGGCGTGGCGGACCTGGGTGCATTTGTGCAGGATGCGGATATCGTTGGCCTTGAAGGTCTCGACGAATTCGCGCGGCGACTGGCCGGCGGTCTCGACGATCTTCACGCCGCTTTCGACGATGGCGTCGACATACTCGGCATAGGGCGGCGGGTTAATGGAAGGCAGCACCGTGAGGTTCACCGCGAAGGGCGCATCGGTCATCTCGCGCGTGCGGGCGATTTCCTTTGAGAGTGCGTCGGGGTCGGGTTGCGACAGGGCTGTGAGGGTGCCGAGGCCGCCCGCGTTCGACACGGCGGCGGCCATCTCGGCGTAACCCACCCATTGCATGCCGCCCTGTACGATCGGGTAGCGAATGCCCAGCATGTCGGTCAGGCGGTTGGTCATGTGCCGGCCTTTCGGAAATCGGGTTTGCGTTTTTCGAGGAAGGCGGCGGTGCCTTCGGCGAAAGCGGCGCCGTCGAGCAGTTCCTTCTGCCGCTGGCGTTCATATTCCAGCTGGGTAGAGAAATCGGAAGCGAGTGCGGCATCGAAGGCGGCGCGAAGCTCGGCCACCATGTGCGGCGGCGCGGCGCCGGCGGCGGTGGCGAGTTCGACGGCGCGGGTGTGGAGCCTGGCCGGGTCGACGGACTCGGCGATGAGGCCGATGGAGGCCGCGGTGGCAGCCGGCAGGCGTTCGCCTGTCAGCGCGAGGGTCATCGCCCGCGCCGGACCAAGGCGGCGGGCCAGGTGCCATGTCGCGCCGCAATCGGGAACCAGCCCGAGATTGGGCGCGAAGGGGAAGACGAAGAAGGCGGTTTCGGCGGCCACGACCATGTCGCAGGCGAGCGCGAGGCTGGCGCCCATGCCCGCCGCCGCGCCGTTTACCGCCGCGATCACCGGCTTGTCGAAGTTGCGCAGGCGTTCCATCAGGGGGTGGGTCGTCTCGTCCATCTGGCGGGCCACGGTTTGGCCCAGGGTCTCGTCGCCCTCGGGTTTCAAGCCGCCAAGCTCGGCGCCCGAGCAGAAGCCCCTGCCCTGCCCCGTGAGCACCACGGCGTGGATCGCGTCATCCGCCGCGATCCGGTCGAGCGCGTCGAGCAGTTCGCGCTGCATCGCCACGGTGAGGGCGTTGCGCGTCGCCTCGTTGGCGAGCGTGAGGACGGCCACGTTGCCCTCGGTCGAGAGCTCGATCAGGGTTGGGGCCGCCATTACAGGCGCTCCACCACGGTGACGTTGGCGAGGCCGCCGCCTTCGCACATGGTTTGCAGGCCGAAGCGTGCGTCGCGTTTCCGAAGCGCGTGCACGAGCGTCGCCATCAGCTTGGTGCCGGTGGCGCCGAGCGGGTGGCCGAGGGCGATGGCCCCGCCGCGCACGTTGACCTTGGAGGGATCGGCGCCCAGCGCCTCGATGAAGGCGAGCGGGATGGGTGCGAAGGCCTCGTTCACCTCGAAGAGGTCGATCTGGTCCAGTGTCATGCCCGCCTTGGCCAGCGCCCGGCGGGTGGCCTCGATCGGGGTTTCCAGCATGACGACCGGGTCGCCGCCATGGACGCTCATGTGGTGGATGCGTGCCAACGGCTCGACGCCCAGGGCCTTGAGCCCGGCCTCGTTCACCACCATGACCGCCGATGCGCCGTCGCACATCTGGCTGGCATTGCCGGCGGTCAGAAGCCCGCCCTCGACGATAGGGTCGAGCCCTGCGAGCCCCTCCAGCGTGGTGTCGGCGCGAATGCCCTCGTCGCGGACGTGCATGCCCTCCGACTCGCCTTCGAAGGGGCGAATTTCGACCGGCAGGATCTCGTCCTCGAATTGGCCACGGTCGGTGGCCTGGGCCGCGCGCTCGTGGCTTTGCCGGGCGAAGGCGTCAAGCCGTTCGCGGGAAAAGCCGTATTTGCGGGCGATGGTTTCGGCGCCGTCAAACTGGCTGAACTCGATGCCGGGGTAGCGCGCCTGCATGTTGGGGGAGATGTAGGTGCCGAGCCCGTTCTTCTTGGGCAGGGTATATGGCAAGCCCATGGGCACGCGGGTCATGCTTTCGACGCCGGCGGCGATCACGATATCCTGCGTGCCCGACATGACGGCCTGGGCCGCGAAGTGCAGGGCCTGCTGGGAGGAGCCGCATTGCCGGTCGACCGAGGTGCCCGGCACGGTTTCGGGCAGCGAGGAGGCCAGCACCACGTTGCGGCCGATGTTGAAGCTCTGCTCGCCCGCCTGCCCGACGCAGCCGACGATGACGTCGTCGATGGTTTCCGGGTCGGCGCCGGTGAGGTCGACGAGATGGTCGACGACCTGTGCCGCGAGGTCTGCCGGGTGCCACCCCGAAAGCGCGCCCTTCCGGCGGCCGCCGGCCGTGCGTTTCGCGGCTACGATATAGGCGTCTGGCATCCGCCCCCTCCCTTCTGGTCTTCAGATATTGCTTGGCCACACTGTCATGTGGGCGGCCTGCCCGGATCGTCGCAACCGACGAATTCGCGCCTCAGCCGTCGATCAGTTCGAGCCCGCGCCGGCCGAAGGCCTGGGCCAGCGGCGCCAGACGCGCGGCATCGGAGCCGGCGGCCGTGCCAGCCCGGGCGCGGTCGGCGATGCCGACGAAGATCACGCCGAAGCGGAAGAGCGAGAAG
Source organism: Roseovarius indicus (assembly GCF_008728195.1). NCBI lineage: Bacteria > Pseudomonadati > Pseudomonadota > Alphaproteobacteria > Rhodobacterales > Roseobacteraceae > Roseovarius > Roseovarius indicus. The sequence continues at coordinate 1,256,246 of NZ_CP031598.1, read as the reverse complement.
ATGACGTGGAAATCGCTCAGACGGCCGGAGGCGGCCTGTTTCTCGTAATGCGCGACGAACGTGTCTTTCGCGGGGATGCCAAGATTTTCGAGGTCGAGTCCCCGGATGCCGCCGTATTCCTCGGGCGTGGTGTGCCAGGTCATGCAGCAATAGCCCAGGTCGGCCAGCGGGTGGCCCAGGGTTGACAGTTCCCAATCGAGGATGGCGATCACCCGGGGTTCGGTGGGGTGGAACATCAGGTTGCCGAGGCGGAAATCGCCATGGGCGATGACGCTCTTGCCGTCATCCTCGGGGAGGTTCGCCTCGAGCCATTCCGAGAGGCGATGCAGTTCAGGGATGGGCTCGCCCGTGGAGCCGTGAAGCTGTTTCGTCCATCGCCCGACCTGCCGGGCGAAGTAATTGCCGGGCTTGCCGTAGTCGCCAAGGCCGATCTGGGCCGGGTCAACGGCGTGCATCTTGGCCATGGCGTCGGCCATGCCGAGATAGATGGCGTGGCGCTCGTCAGGCGCCATGCCGGGAAGCGAGCAATCGTCGAACACGCGGCCGTCGAGCCGCTCCATCAGGTAGAAGGGCGTGCCGAGCGCGTCCGGGTCGTCGTGAAAGAGCACCGCGTCGGGGACGGGCACATCGGTGGGGCCCAACGCCTTCATCACGCGGTGTTCGCGGTCGATGGCATGGGCCCCTTTCAGGATCTCGCCGTTCGGCTGCTTGCGCAGCACCATCCGGCGATCACCGTGGGTGACGAAATAGGTGGGGTTCGACTGGCCGCCCGAAATGCGCGTCAGTTCGGACACCGGGGCGGCGCCGAGTTCAGCGTCGAGCACGGCCTGAAGGCGGGCCGGGTCGAAATCCGTTTCGCTCATCCCGATTACTCCGCCACGCCCCAGCGCCAGAAGTCGCGGCCTTCCGAGCGCAGTTCGCGGCTGAGGATCATGCGGTGCACCTCGTCGGCGCCGTCGACGAGGCGGGCCTGGCGGGCATAGCGGTAGATCCACTCCACGACGGTATCCTTCGAATAGCCGCGGGCGCCGTTGATCTGAATCGCCACGTCGGCGGCGTCGTGCAGCACGTTGGCCACCTGGATCTTGGCCATCGAGATCTCTTTCTTGGCGAAGCCGCCGCGATCGATCTCCTGCGCGGCCTTCATCACCAGCATGCGGCCGACCTCGATGCGCATGGCGACGTCGCCCAGCATCTGCGCCACGCTTTCGCGCTCGATCAGGCGCTGGCCGAAGCCTTCGCGCACCTCGGCGTATTCGGTGGCTATCTCCATGCAGCGCTTGGCCAGACCCAGCCAGCGCATGCAGTGGGTCAGGCGTGCCGGGCCGAGGCGGGTCTGGGTGACCTTCATGCCGCGCCCCTCTTCGAGAATGACGTTCTCTTCCGGTATCTCGAGCCCGTCGAAGACGATCTCGCAATGGCCGCCATGCTCTTCCGGGCCCATGATCGGGATACGGCGTTCGATGCGCCAACCCGGATCGTCGCGGTGGAAGAGGAACGCGGTGTGTCCGCGGCGCGCGTCATCCGACGTGCGGGCGAGCAGGATGAAATGGGCGGCCTCGTCGGCGCCGGTGATGAACCACTTGCGGCCGTGAACGACGTAGCGGTCGCCGCGCTTCTCGGCGCGGGTCTGCATCATCCCCGGGTCGGAGCCGCCGCCGGGGTGCGGTTCGGTCATGGCAAAGGCCGAGCGCACCTCGCCCCGCATGATCGGCTGCAGCCAGCGCTCCTGCTGCGCCTCGGTGCCCAGCGCGCCCAGAACCATCATGTTGCCATCGTCCGGCGCGGCCGAGTTGAACACGACCGGCCCGAAGATCGAGCGGTTCATCTCTTCGTAGCAGACGGCCATCCCGGCCTTGCCCAGCCCGCCGCCGCCAAGTTCACGCGGCATCTGCAGGCACCACAGCCCCGCCTCGCGGGCCGCGGCGCGTTCGCGCTCCAGCACGTCGAGGGCAATGTTCTCATGGTCGTCATAACTCGCCTTGTCCGCCTCCAGCGGGAGAAGCCTTTCCTCGACGAATGCCGCGATCCGGCGGCGGGTGTTTTCGAGGTCGGCGGAAATTCTGAAATCCATGGTCTACTATCCTTCACAGGCTAAGAACGTGGGGCCGGCATCAGGGCCGGGCCCGGCGCCCGCCATGTAGCCCTGCTCGCCGGAAACAAGCAACCGCACGGGCGCATTTATCCAGCCGCTCGGCGGTCTGGCCCGATGGCCGCGCCGACGCGGCGGTCGTTACCCGGCTACATAAGGCCGGACATCTTTCCCGGGATCGTCGCAACCGACGAAATCCGACAGCGCAAGCGCCAAGGGCCCGCCCGGAGCGCGGCCGTCCCGAAGCGCAGCCGCCATTCATGATTCAGCTTCATCAACGCTATAAGGCAGGGGCCCTTAGACAGCCGGTCAGCAGCGTCTACATACGGTCCGATATTGTCCGCGATCACCGTAATGCGCGCCGATTTGTCAGCATGGCCGTCGCGCGCCCGGTACTCGCCAGCCACACGATCTTGGATGACAGGAGACCACATGCAGCTGAACATCAACGGTACGACTCACGATGTCGACGTCGAGCCCGATACCCCCCTTCTCTGGGTGATACGCGAAGAGCTTGGCCTTACCGGCACGAAATACGGGTGCGGCATCGCCCAGTGCGGCGCCTGTACCGTGCTTGTCGACGGCTATCCCACGCGGTCCTGCGTGACCCCTGCGGACAGCGTTCTGGATGCCGAGATCACGACGATCGAAACTGTGGAAGAGACCGAGACGGGCCGGAAGGTCGTGGCGGCCTGGGTGGAAAACCAGGTGCCGCAATGCGGCTATTGCCAGTCGGGCCAGGTGTTGACGGCGACGTCGCTGCTGAATGACACGCCGAACCCGAGCGATGACGACATCGCGGGCGCCATGGTGAACCTGTGCCGGTGCGGGACGTACAACAAGATCCGCGACGCGGTGCGCAGCGCGTCGGAGGCCTGAGCAATGACAGCCATGCAAAGACAGCCGCGCCGCCCGCTCAACGTCTCCCGCCGCGCCTTCCTTGCCGGAACGGGCTCCCTTGTCCTGACGACGACGCTGCCCGCCCGCCAGGGTCGGGCACAAGAGGCGGCGGGGGCACAGCCCCCGGACGTTCAGGCCTTTCTCGAACTTCGACAGGACGGCACGGCCCGCCTGCTCAGCCCGTTCATCGAGGGCGGTCAGGGCATCTTTACCGCGCTTGCGCAGATCGTGGGCGAAGAGCTCGACCTTGCGCCATCACAGTTTACCGTGGAAAGCGCGCCGGCGGGGAACCCCTATGGCCTCATGGGGGGCTTCCGCCTGACCGGCGGCAGCGCCTCGACCCGCACGTCCTATCCGATCATGCGTCAACTGGGCGCTTCGGCCCGGGCCATGCTGATCGAGGCGGCCGCGCAGGAATGGGGCGTCGACGCGTCCGAGCTGACGACGGAGCCGGGTGCTGTTCTGCATAATGCGAGCGGTCGCCGCGCCGGATATGGCGAGCTGGCGACGGCCGCGATGGACATGCCGGTGCCCGCGGATGTGACCTTGCGCGATCCGTCCGAGTTCCGCTGGATCCGCAGCCCGGAACCGCGGCTCGACATTCATGAGAAATCGACCGGTCAGGCGAAATACGGCATCGATGTCGAGGTCGAGGGCATGCTGCTGGCGGCGGTCAAACATGCGCCGCGGCTTGGCCTTTCCGCCGGTGCGGTGGTCAATCGCGAGGACATCGAGGCGATGCGCGGTGTGCACTCGGTGCATGTGCTGAACGGCGCGGTTGCCGTGGTCGCCGACCGGTTCTGGCAGGCCCGCCGCGCGATCGACGCGATGGAGGTCGAATGGACCGAGGGAGACGCGAAATGGCCGATGCCGGAAAGCTTCTCTTCCGCCGGGTTCCGCGACATGCTCGAGGCGGCGCAGGGTGAGGTCGTCGAGGTCGAGGCGCGGGGCGATGCGGAGGCGACGCTTGCCAATACCGACACGGTGATCGAGGCTGTCTACGACGCGCCGTTCCTTGTCCACGGCCAGCTTGAGCCGCCATCGGCCACGGCCCGGTTCAACGATGATGGTTCGCTGGATCTGTGGCTGCCCAACCAGGCGCCCGAGATGTTCCGCGAAGCGGCGGCCACCGCTGCCGGAATCGAGCCCGCGAATGTGCGGATCAACTCTCAGCTTCTCGGGGGGTTCTTCGGGCGGCATTTCCTTTACGAGACATCAAACCCCTTTCCCCAAGCGATCCAGCTTGCCAAGGCGGTCGGCCGGCCGGTCAAGCTGATCTGGAGCCGCGAGGAGGATTTCCTGCGCGACGCCGTGCGCCCGCTCGGACTGGCCCGTTTCCGCGGCGCAGTGGAGCCGGACGGGCCGACGGCCCTTGTGGCCGAGGTTGTCGGCGAAGGCCCGACTGGACGGTGGTACAACGCCAAACCCGGCAGCGACGCCTCTGCGACGGAAGGCATTTCGGGGAAATCCTATGCGATCCCGAACAGCCGTGTCGGGCAGTTGTTCCAGCCGAACCCGGCTGTCATCGGCTATTGGCGCGCGGTCGGCCACTCGATGCATGATTACATGTACGAGTGCTTCCTTGATGAGCTGGCCGATGCCGGTGGGCAGGATCCGGTCGAGATGCGGCGCAGGTTGCTGACGGGGTCCGATCGCCTGCGCACGCTGCTGGAGCGGGTCGTCGAAAGCTCGGGCGGCTGGAAACGCGGACCGTTCGAGGCAGAGGATGGCAGCCGCCGCGCGCGTGGCGTGGCGATGGCCTCTCCGTTCGGGTCGGAAGCGGCCGCGATTGCCGAGGTCTCGATCGACGGTGGCGAGGTTCGGGTTCACGATCTCTGGATCGCACTGGACCCAGGGCAGATCGTCAACCCGGCCGTGATCGAAGCGCAGGTGCAATCCGCGGCTGCGCTGGGCACGTCCGAGGCGCTGGTTGAAGAGCTCGTATATGAAAACGGCGAGCCGACGGCACGGAACTTCGACATGTACCCGTTCCTGCGGCCGGACCAGATGCCGAACGTGCATGTCGAGATCGTGGAAAGCGGCGCCGAGATGGGGGGTGTGGGCGAGCCTGGCCTGCCTGCCGTGCCGCCCGCCATCGTGAACGCGGTGTCCGCACTGACCGGGCGGCGCATTCGAAGCCTGCCCCTGTCAAAGCATGATTTCGGCTGACGTCGCGATTTGAGACTTGTGTGAAGGGGGGATCGGCAGCGTTCGGTTCCCCCTTTTCCTTTCCACCGCGCGCTTCTGGCGGTGGCAAGGCGGCTTGCTCGGGGGTCGCGTTTTCGAATGGTCCGAGCCTGGTAAAGAGAGAGTTCGCGTAACGTGCTATCGCGGCTCGTGGCAGGTTCGGGCTGAAGGACAGCCCGAACCTTTTGGTCAACGGTTACTCTTCCCAGGACATCTCGGCGATCGGGTAGGCCGAGACGGGCAGATCGACCCGCGTGCCCTTCAGACCTTCACGCACGACACCGACCTGGGGCATCGCATACATCCAGACCACCGGCGCATCTTCGTAGAGCTGTTCCTGCGCGGCGGCGAGTTTCTCGCGAATGACCTCCTCGTCGGTGGCGGCCTGCGCTTCCTGCATGAGGGCGCGGAACTCCGGCCCGTCATACTGGTAGAAATAGTTCGGGTCGGTGTAGTTCAGGATCGCCCAGGGTTCCGGGTGTGAAATGATCGTCATGTCGTAGTTCTTCTGACGGAAGACAGTGTCGATCCACTGGCCTGTCTCGAGGATTTCGAGCTCCACCGTGATCCCGGATTCGGCCAGAACACCGACGAGGATCTCGGCCGTGCGGCGGGTGGACGGGCTCGACAGGACCCGGAGATTGACGGTGAAACCGTCAGGATAGCCCGCTTCGGCCAGCAGTTCCCTGGCCTTCTCGGGGTCGGGCTGCCGTTCGCCCAGAACATCGACGAAGTAGGGGTTGAGTTCGTTCGTCTGGGCGCCGCCCAGCTTGCCGAGGCCGGCATGGGTGCCGATATTCACCACTTCGGGGTCGACGGCATAGTACATCGCACGGCGCACGTTCACGTCGTCGAACGGTTCCTGCTTGTTGTTCATGCCGAGGAACAGCACGCCCTGGGTTTGCCCCTGGGTGATCTGATAGCCGCCCTGGTTTTCGATGGTTTCCACGGCTTCCACCGCCGCGATGCTCGGAAGGTAGTCGACCTGGCCGGAGCGGACCGCGAGGATCTGCGAGTTTTCATCCGACAGGAAGCGGAATGTGACGTCGTCGATCGTCGGCTGGATAGGGCCGTTGTAGTCTTCGAACCGCTCCATCTCGATCGAGTCGCCGCGCACCCATTCGACGAACTTGTAGGGGCCCGTGCCGACCGGGGATGTCCGGTTGTCGTCCGCCGTCGCCGGCGAGGAGATGGCCGCGGTTGCCTCTGCAAGCGCGAAGGGCAGAAGGGAAGACGGCTCAGCCAGTGTGATGCGAACGGTCAGCGGGTCGGGGGTTTCGATTTTCGAAAAGTTCTCGAAGACGCGCTTGCGCTTGTTGGTGCTCTCTTCCGCCACGTTCCGTTCGAAGCTGAACTTGACGTCTTCGGACGTGAAAGGCGTGCCGTCGTGGAAGACGACATCGGGGCGCAGCTTGAAGACGTAGACGTTCTCGCCTTCGCGCGACCAGGATTCCGCCAGGCCCGGTTCGAGGCTGCCGTCGGGACCGTAGCGCGTGAGGCCCTCGTAGATGTTGTACCAGACGACGTCGCTGACCGAGGCAGAGGCCTGCATCGTCGGGTCGAGGCCCGGCGGCTCTGTCGCGAGCGCAACGACGATTTCACTGTCCGACGATTGAGCGTGAGCCGCTTGCCACGGAGATATCATGACGGCAAGACATGCGATCAGCACGCTTCGCCGCTTGGCCATCAGGCCTTTCAGAAACCGATTTGGCATTTCTATCTTCTCCTTTGGTTAAGCTTCAGGTGGAATGATCGGGAGGTCGACATGCGATGACCTGACCCGATCGACGTACAGGGACTGGCGCGCGACCTGCTGGCACCGGTTGAGCCCGAGGGGTTCGCCGGTGTTGGGGTTCACGTCGTAATGCGGGCTGTTGGAGCTGGAGATATCGATCCGGATGCGGTGCCCGGGGGCGAAGAAGTTGCTGGTGGCCTGAAGCCGCAGCTGAACTTCGTAGACTTCGCCGGGGGTCATCAGCTCGGCGCGGTCGTATCCGTCGCGATACCGCATCCGAAGGATGGAATCTCCGAGGTTCAGGGCATAGCCGTTGGGGTAATCCTCGTTCGGGGGGTACTCGTCGATGAGCTTGACCGTGAAATCCGTGTCGGGCGCCGAGGAGCTGACGAAAAGCGTGCAGGTCACGACACCGGTGACCTCGACGCCATCTTCGAGAGGGTCGGTGCGGAAGACGATCACGTCGGGGCGGACGGCAAGCGGCAGGTCGGGGCTGTGGTCGCCGGACATCGTGCCGCTGTTCTGGTTGTACCCACCGCCTTCGAGGAAGCCGGTCGTGCCGTAATTGGTGAAGTTTCCACCAACGGTCGGGACCGGGTTGGCGGGATCGAAGTCGTAGGTGATGGGCGCGGCATCTTCCGGCGGTGCCTGTTCCGCAAGCCGGCCGTCCGGATTGAGGTGGAAGGTCGTCATCCGGGTGCGGGCGAGCGGCCATTCCTGCTCGTCCCGCCAGCGCCCACCGTGCGAGAGACGGCCCATCGCATCCTTGCGGCCGCTGCCGCCGCCCATCACGAAGAGCTGCACCGGGGCCTCTTCATCGAGCCCGGTGGTCATGCCCTTCATCTGGTGGTCGAGCCAACGGAGGCGCAGGGAATTGTTGTCTTCCAGCGCCGCTGCCGAGCCGAAATCGACATCGCCCGCCCAGGTCTGGACGAACATGTCGCCGCCGTGCAGCCATGTGCCGATGATCAGCTTCTTGGGCGTCTTGTGGCGGTTCTTGAGTTGTTCGTATTTCCACAGGGTGGCGGTGATATGGTGGCCGTACCACGAGGTTTCGAAGAGCAAGGGAATGTCCGGGTAGTCGTCGATATACTCCTCGATCGCGAGGTCGGGCGTTTTCCACCAGTCCTCGTAATCCGACTTGGTGAGCATGTCGAAGAACCATTGTTCGTAGTCGGGTGTCAGCCGGAGTGGCGAGGCGCCCTGGCGCAACGGCTGGTGACGCAGCCATTTCGGCAGGTCCTTCCACATCTCGTCGAGCTGGGCGCGGATCCGGGGGTTGGCGACAGCCTGTTTGCCGGTGCGGGCCATGGAGACGGAATACTGAAAGGCGATGGCGTATTCGCAGGCGCCGCCGTGGCGCATCGTCTGGCGGAAGTAGTTGTAGGCGCCGTCGAAGAGCACCTGCGTGGCAAGCTTCTCGGGGTGGCGTATCGCAAGGGCCTGCTGCGTGGCGGTGGTGTAGGAAATGCCCACCGTTCCGATCCGGTCGCCGCACCAGGGCTGGCTTGCCAGCCAGGTCATCGTGTCTTCACCGTCGTCGGCCTCGTTGCGCAGGAACGCGAAATTACCCTCGGAAGACCAGCGGCCACGGACATCCTGCACCACGTAGACATACCCACGCTTGGCGAAGTACCGGCCCGATACCGAATACGAGAGACGGTCCTTGTTGTAGGGGGTGCGTTCGAGCAGGACGGGCCATTTGCCTTCGACGGCCTGCCCGGACAGGGCCGGACGGTAGACATCGGCATAGAGCACGGCCCCGTCGCGCATCGAAACGCCATGATGCGTGTCGGCAACGCAGTCGTACTGTTGAAAGGAGCCCTCAAAACCTGGCATCAATTGTTCCTTCTGTTCGAATGGCTTCCGCCGCGACATGCTGTCGTGGATCGTGGTGCGGGGATCGGCAGGTCATGCGAAATGGCAGGCGACATGGCGGCCCCCTTCGATGGGGCGAAGTTTCGGCGTGCCATCGCAGACCGGCGCCGCCAGCGGGCAGCGGGCCTTGTAGGGGCAGCCGCCGCTCTCCGAGACGTCCTTGGGACCCCGATCGACCGGTGCGGTGGGTTCGGCGTCGACACCGCGTTTGCGCCGCCCGATCCGGGGCATCGCCGCGACAAGCTCTTGCGTGTAGGGATGCATCGGATTGCGCATCACGTCGCGTGTATTGCCGGACTCGACGATGGTGCCGCGGAACAGGACGACGATATCCTCGCAGAGATATTCGACCACGGCGAGGTCATGGCTGATGAACAGGTAGGCCATGCCGTACTCGGCCCTGAGATCCTGCATCAGGTTCAGAACCTGCGCCTGCACGGAGACATCGAGGGCCGAAACCGGCTCGTCGGCGACGATCAGTTCGGGGCGCGTGACCAGCGAGCGGGCGATTGCGATGCGCTGGCGTTGTCCGCCGGAGAACTGGTGCGGGTATTTCTTCAGGTCGTCCGCCGACAGGCCCACGTCGGACAGGACCTTTGCCGCGCGGTCGCGGGCGGTTTTCCTGTCGACGCCCAAAAGCGGCTCGACGATGATGCGCTCGATCGAGTGCAGGGGATCAAGGGAGCCGTAAGGATCCTGAAAGATCATCTGGAAGCGCTGGCGGAGTTTCCGGAAGGCTTCCGACGACAGGCTTGCCACGTCCTGGTCGAAGAGCGTCACGGTGCCGCTGCTTGCCGGTTCGAGGCCCATCACCGCCTTGGCCAGAGAGGATTTTCCGGAACCGGATTCCCCTACCAGGGCAAGCGAGGCGCCGCTTTTGATCGAGAACGTGGCATTGCTGACCGCCCGGAAATGCCCCGGTGCGGTGAAAAGACTGCGCCGGGGCAGCGCGTAGTCGACGTTCAGGCTGTCGACCGAGAGAACATTGCCGGTCGTCGTCGTCATGGCGTACCTCCCACACGTATGCAGGCGACCTGGTGGTCATCGGCAACCGTCCGGACGTCGGGACGCGCGCTCCGGCACTCGGGAATGACATCGGGGCAGCGGTCGGCCAAGGGGCAGCCCGGCGGCATGTCGGCCAGGCGGGGCACCACACCGCCGATCGGCTTCAGGCGTTCGCCTTGGGCGGCGCCGGGTTGCGGCAGCGCCCGCATGAGACCCTTGGCGTAGGGGTGCAACGGGTTGGCGAAGACCTTGTCGGCCTGCCCGGCCTCTGCGATCCGGCCGCCATACATGACCAGCACACGATCGGCGATCTCGGAGACGATCGCGAGATTGTGGGTGATGAGCAGCAAGGCCACGTCCGTTTCGTCGACCAGTTCGACGAGCAGATCGAGGATTTGCCGCTGGACGGTGGTATCGAGCGCGGTCGTCGGCTCGTCCGCCACGATCAGGTCGGGCTTGCACGCCAGCGCCATGGCAATGACCACGCGCTGTCTTTGCCCGCCCGAAAGCTGATGCGGATAGGCCCGCAGCCGCCGTTCCGGATCATCGATGCCGACCCGATGGAGCAGCCTTGCGGCTTCGGCCCGGGCCTCGGACGGCGAGATTTTCGTATGCAGAAGCAACGGTTCCATGACCTGGTAGCCGATGGATTTCACCGGGTTCAGGGCTGTCATCGGTTCCTGGAAGACCATCGCGATGCGGTTGCCGCGCAGGGTGCACATCTCGGCCTCGGACCGGGCCAGAAGGTCCTCGCCCGCAAATCGTATGCTGCCGGTCGTCTTCACGCTTTCCGACAGCAACCGCATGATGGCCAGGGCCGTCGTCGACTTTCCGCAGCCGGATTCGCCGACGATGCCGACGATCTCGCCGCGGCTGATCTCGAACGAGATGTCGTCAACCGGCCTGATCCAACCGTCGAAGGACGGGATCGCAACCGTGAGTGCATCGACTTCGAGCAACGCCATCTCAGTGCCCCTTCGACGATCTTGGGTCGATGAGATCGCGCAGCGCATCCCCCAGCAGATTGAGCCCCAGCACCGCCAGCGCGATGGTCAGGCCGGGAAAGATGGCAAGGTAGGGGCCTTGCGCCATGTAGGATTGCGCATCGCTCAGCATTCGCCCCCAGGTCGGAACCGGAGGCTGTGTGCCCAAGCCAAGATACCCGAGCGCCGCATCTGCCAGAATGGCAATCGCGAATGAAATCGTCGCCTGCACGACAAGGATGTTCACCACGTTGGGAAGCACGTGAACCATCGAAATGTAGAAATTTCCACGTCCGTTGACCTTGGCAGCCATCACGAACTCGCGCGCCCAGATCGTCTTGGCCCCTGCCCGCGTCAGGCGTGCAAATATCGGCACGTTGTGAATACCGATGGCGACCATGCTGGTCACGCTGCCGGGCCCGAACCCCGCCGCAAGCATGATGGCGAGAAGGACGACGGGAAAGGCGAAGAGAAGATCGGAGGTCCGCATCGCCAGAGCCTCGAACCACCCGCCCCTTGCGGCGGCGGCCAGACCGAGGGCGACCCCCAGGATGACGCCGATAAGCACGGCGACGATCCCGACCTTGAGGGCGCTTTGCCCGCCGACCATGAGCATCGACAGGACATCCCGGCCGAAGTGATCGGTTCCCAGAAGATGCTCTATCGACGGGGCCTGCAGCCGTTCGCGCATGTTCATTTTCAGGGGGGAGTATGGCGTCCAGACGAACGACAGGATCGTGACGGCGATCAGGGACACCGTGATGGCCCCGCCGCACCACAGGCTGAGCCCTGCCGACCCCAGGCGCCTGCGGAATGCCGAGGCTCGTCTGCCGGTCGCAACCGTCATGCGGGTCGCCTCCGGAGGCGCGGGTCAATGAAGAGGTAGGCGATATCGACCAGGTAGTTCATCAGGATGACCATGCCGACCAGCAGAACGACGATGACACGGATGACGACCAGATCCCGCTGCTCGACTGCCAGGAAGATCAGACGCCCGAGGCCGGGCAAGGCGAACACGTTCTCGATGACGATCGTGCCTGCGACGAGGGATGCGAATTGCAGGCCCATGACCGTCGCCACGGGGACGAGCGCATTTTGCAAGGCATGGCGCCATAGCACGCCCTGCCTTGCCAGCCCCTTGGCGCGGGCGGTGCGGATGTAATCTTCGTGAAGCACCTCGAGGAGAGCCGAACGGGTGACACGCGTCAGGATCGCCGCCTGGACGAGCGCGAGCGCGCAGGCTGGCAGGATCAGCGATTCGAGGGCCGTGCCCACCCCCTCGTCCCACCCGGGGAAACCGCCGGACGGGACCCAAGCCAAGTGGATCGAGAAAAGGAGGATCAGCAGCAGGCCGAACCAAAAGCTGGGAATGGCAATTCCGAATTGGGTCAGCGCCATGATGATCTGGCCGCGCAGCCTGTGGTTGTTGATTGCCGTGAATACGCCAAGGCCGATCGCCAGCACGACCGTTATCACGATCGCGATCATTGCCAGCGGAAGGGTCACGGCAAGCCGGTCCAGGATCAGCTCGGAAACCGGCACGCCATAAGCATAGCTGATGCCGAAATCGCCGCGAAGCATGTCGAGGATCCACTCGAAGAACCGTGTGAGCACTGGCCGGTCCAGCCCCATTTCCGTGCGCAGGGCGGCCAGCGTGTCCGGCGTGGCATCGGGGCCGAGCATGACCAGTGCAGGATCCCCGGGCAGGACCTCCAGCATGATGAAGATCAAGACCATCGACGCCAGAACGGTGCCAATGAACCCGATCATTTTGGCACCAAACTGTACGAGCACTTCGCCTCCCTGATCCACCGATGGTTGACTTTGGATACAGGATACATTAACGATTAACGCCGTCAAGGTCGCCGTTTTTTTGAGCGAAAAACCTGTTAAAGTAAGGTGCATGGAAAGAACGTTCGAATGGGAAAGCAGAACCCGACTGGTTCACGAAGTTGCGAATCTGCTTCGCGAGCGCATCTATTCCGGGCAGCTCTCGCCCGGTGATCACCTTCGCCAGGTTCAGATATCCACCACGCTGAAGGTAAGCCGGACCCCCGTGCGCGAAGCTTTTCGCGTGCTGGAGCAGGAAGGGCTCGTGACGCAGAGCAGCGGCGGCGCCGTGCGGGTTGTCAGCGTGTGCCCCGATGAATTGCTCGATGCCTACGCGATGCGCGAAGTCATCGACGGGCTTGCCGCCAGAGAGGCGTCGAAACATGCCGATGATGCCGCGCTCGAGATACTGCTGGACCTTGTCAAACAGCAGCGCCGGTCAGTCGACCCCTGGGTGCCCCAGGACTACACGAACCTGAACGTACAGTTTCACGCCACCATTCTGGACCTCGCGGGCAACAAGTTCCTGTCGCGAGAATTGCCGCTCGTGAGGATGACGTCGCAGGTATTCACGCCGTCTTCGATGCTTAACCGCGACCGCGCGACCCGGGCCATCGAAGAGCATGTGGAGATTGTCGAGGCGATCCGCAGCGGCGACGGTGACAGGGCCGAGGCCATCGCGCGACGGCATATTCGCACGACCATCGACCACCTGACCAGGGCCAGCACCTGAAGTGGTGGCCGGGCCCGGCACAGACCGCGCCCGCGCCACCGCGATGTCAGATGCCCAGATAGGCCGTCTGAACCTGCGGGTCGTCGAGGAGCACGTCGGCCTTGTTTTCCATCACCACCTTGCCGTTCTCCAGAACATAGCCGTAATCCGCGATGGTCAGCGCGACCTCGGCGTTCTGTTCGATCAGAAGGATGTCGACGCCCATCTCGGAGATTTCCCGGATCAGGTTGGCCACGCGCTCCACGACCACGGGGGCGAGACCGATCGTCGGTTCGTCGAGCAGCAAGAGCTTTGGTGCGCCCATGAGGGCCCGCGCGATGGCAACCATCTGTTGCTGCCCGCCGCTGAACGAGGACGCCACGGTTGAAAGCCGATCTCTCAGCTCTGGGAAAAGCGCCAGCACACGCTCGAAATCCTTGGCGATGGCGTGTTTGTCGGACCGGGCATAGGCGCCCATTTCGAGATTCTCGCGCAGGGTCATGTCGCCGAAGAGACGGCGCCCTTCCGGGACGAGGCCAAGGCCTGCGCGGATCATCTTGTCGGGGCTGTGGCTGGTGCAGTCCTGACCGTTGAAGACGATCTTGCCGCCCTTGGTACGGACGAGGCCGCTGACGGTCTTGATGAGGGTCGACTTGCCGGCGCCGTTGGCACCGATCAGCGCGACGATGGTGCCCTTTTCGACTTTGAGGTCGATATTGTGCAAAACCGGGAAGCTGCCATAGCCGGATGACACCCCGGACAGATCGAGGGTCGGCGCGTCAGGCTGCATGGCTCTCTCCCAGGTAGGCTTCGATCACGGCCTTGTTGCCGCGGATGTCTTCCGGGCTGCCCGTGGCGAGGTGCGCGCCGTGGTGCAGCACGAGGATGCGGTCGCAGATGCGCATAACGGCTTTCATGTTGTGTTCCACCAGCAGGATCGCCCGGCCTTCCGTCTTGCGGTAGTCGTCGAGCACATTGAGCACGGTGGTGACCTCGGTCTCGTTGAGGCCGGTGAGCGGCTCGTCGAGGCAGAGCAGGCGCGGCTGTGCGGCGATGGCGATGGCCATGCTGACAAGGCGCTGAAGCCCGTGCGGCAGGTTGCTGGTGGTTTCGTCAAGATAGTCCGACAGGCCCAGCCGGCGGGCGGCCTCGAGCACGCCGGCATCGCGATCCGCCTTCTTGTTGCGGACGATAGTGCCGAGGCGGAGGTTGTCGCGCACGCTCATGCCGCCGACATAACTGCCGTGTTGGAAGGTGCGAACGAGGCCGGCCTCGCTGGCCACCAGCGGCTTGCCACGGCGCATTTCCTTGCCGCAGACCTGAACCTTGCCCGTGGTCCAGGGGATGAACCCGCTGATCAGGTTGAAGGTGGTGCTCTTGCCCGCGCCGTTGGGGCCGATCAGGCCGAATATCTCGCCGGGGCGGACTTCGAACTCGAGGTTGTCGACGGCCAGCAGCCCATCAAAGCGCTTGCTGAGCTCGCTGACCCGAAGCAGGGCGTCATTGCTCGAGGGCTGCATTGGCGCCTCCTTTCACGTCGGATTTCTTCGGCCGCATGTTGGCGACCGCGCCCACCGCACCTTTCGGCAGCAGCAGGACGACCAGCACGATGGCACCGCCGTAGATGAAATGCTCGTCTCCGCCGAAGCCCAGGGCATAGGCCGAGAGCGAGACCAGGAAAATCGCGCCGAGGATCGGGCCGACGAAGTGATCTTCGCCACCGACTTTCACGTAGGCCAGCGCGAAGGCCGCCATCAGGTAGCTGAAATCGCCGGGGCTGATGACGTTGTTGACGAAGGCGTGCAGGCCGCCCGCGATGCCGGCCGCGAAGCAGGCGAAGGCGATGGTGACGATCTTGTAGACGAAGGTGTTGATACCGACGCTGCGCGCGACCTCTTCCTTTTCGCGGATGGCGAAGAGCACCCGGCCGAAATCGGAATGTTCGAGGATGAAGAAGACGAGCAGCAGCACGATCACCGTCGCCATGACGAAGAACGGCATCCACGGGTCCATCGCGATCGGAGGGAAGATCCCGATCATGCCCGAGGTGCCGCCAAGTGCCGGAACCTTGGAATAGGCGACGCGGATGGCCTCGGTGAAGGCGAAGCCGATCAGCAGGAAGTACGGCCCCTTGGCGCGAAGCGTGACCGCCCCGAAGCCGGCGCTGACGATGCCTGTTCCGATGCCGGCAATCAGGATGGCAAGCCAGAAGGGCACCTCCATCGCCGTGCTCATGTAGCCCGCCGCGTAGGCGCCGATGCCGACGAAGGCGGCGATGGCGAAGTTCAGTTCGCCCATCAGCATCACGAACCGCAGGCTGACGGCCAGAAGCGCGCTGATGGCGATGAGGTTCAGGACGCTGCGCAGGTAGAGATCCTGCAGCAGAAGCGAGAGCAGAAGCGCCGCGCCGGCGAAGACGAGCCAGCTAATGGTGGAAGTCGACTTAAGCACGGCCCATCACCCCCTTCGGACGGAACAGCAGGACCACGATCACCAGCGCGAAGATCGCAATCGTCGCGTAGGAGGAGTCGAAATAGTACCCACCAAGCGTTTCCACGAGTGCCACGAAGAGGCTGCCGAGGATGGCGCCGGGCACGCTGCCCAGCCCGCCGATGATGACGGCGATGAAGCCCTTGATCAGGTAATCAGTGCCGATCACCGGAGAGACGATGGACACGGGCGCGATGAGGGCGCCGGCGATGGCGGCCAGAAGCGAGGCGATCAGGAAGCCGAAGAAGGCGATGCGCGCATAGGGCACGCCCATCATCATGGCCGCCTCGTGGTCATAGGCCACAGCCCGCAGGGCCCGGCCGAGCTTGGTGTGGCCGAGCGTCCAATAGAGAATGCCGGCCATCAGGAAGGCGACGCCGCAGAGGAACAGCCGCTGAACAGTGATCTGGGCGCCCGCGATATTGACGGAGCCGGGGAAGATTTCCGGCACGCCGCGCACGGCCCCGCCGAACACGTGCAAAAGCACGCCGTCGAGCAGCAGCACGAGGCCGATCGACAGGATGAACGAGCCGACAAGGTCGCGCTGGAAATAGCGGAACCCGAAAAGATAGATGATGATCCCCAGCCCGAGCGATGCGGCGATGCCGCAGAGCGAGGCCAGGACGTAGGCGGCGGGGGCAGCAAGGCCGCCCCCCACCAGGATCGGAAGAAGATACGCCACGACGAGCGCCGCAACCGCGAAGATGTGCCCATGCACGAAGTTGACGATGCGCATCACCCCGAAGATCAGCGTCAGGCCCAAGGAGAAGAGGACGTAGACGGCACCGATCTGAAGAGTGGTTGCACTGAGTTGGATGAAAGTCTGCACGGTATGATCCCCGTAGGTCGGTTGCTGTTATCGCGTCAGGGCGTCAGGCGGCCGACTTCGACGAGTTCGCCGTCTTGCACCTGGGTCACGATGATCGGCAGGCGCATCTGCTGGACGCGACCATAGCGCTCTTCACCGTAGAAGCCGATTTCGCTGCCGTAGAACGTCTTGAAGGTGACGTCGGGCATGGCTTCGGCGACGGCCTGCGGTTCGACGCTGTCTGCAGCTTCCATGGCCGCTTTCAGGGCGAAGAGCGAGTCGTAGAAGCCAATCTGCACGGCGTTCAGAGATTCACCGATGGCTTCCTTCGCGCGCTCGTTTACCTCGATCTGGTGCTCGGTCGCGGTGTCGGGGTTGAAGGTCACGCCGGCGCCCATGTAGACACCTTCGGCCGCATCGCCGCCGGTTGCCTTGAGGCCGTCAGCGCCCGTTCCGACCTCGACGACCTTCACGCCGTCCCAGCCGATCACGGCGAGTTCCTTGAAGATCGCGCCCGCATCGGCCGGCGGCGTCGCGCCGAGGTCGATGATGTCGGGCTCGAACGAGGCCAGACGTGCCGCGATGGGCTGGAACTCGGTCGTGCCGCGCTCGTAGTAGTCGCTGGCGACGATCTCGATTTCCTTTTCGCCCCAGACCTGGGCGGCGATTTCTTCGGTTTCCTGACCGGTCGCGTCATTGGGGTTGAGCATCGCCACGCTCGCGGCGTCCGGATGCTGCTCGACGATGTAACCGATGAGCTCGGGCAGGATCTCGCCCGGGGTGTTCATCTGCGTGAAGGTGGTCGGGTGTTCCGGCCCCTTCAGGCTGGCGCCCCATGCGGTGGTGAAGACCAGCGCGCCCTGGCGCTCGGCGAGCGACTGAAGGGCCTTGACCGGCGCGGTGCCCAGGCTGCCGCCGATGAACTTCACGCCTTCGCGGTTGAACAGCGCCTGGGCGACCTTGGTGCCCTCGGCCGCGTTGTACTTGTTGTCGTAGGACAGGCATTCGAAGAAATAGGTCTCGCCCTGAACGGAGACACCGCCAGCTTCGCGGATTTCCTCGGCGGCGGTTTCGCACATGAATTCCGCGCCCTTGCCCCAGATGGCCGCAGCCCCCGACAACGGCGTGGACAGGCCAAGCTTGATGACCTCCTCTGCCTGAGCCATGGGCGCCGCCGCGAAGGACGCCACCAGCATGGCAGCCCCCGACGTTGCGCACTTGTTGAAGATAGTCATCTCAGCACCTCCTCCTGCATTTGGATGAATATCTACGAGGGATATTGCCCGACCCCCAAACTTACAATAGTTAGCTTGGCTCCATAGGCCGGTCCTATGTCCCCGAAATCAATCGCCTCGTTCACAAGCGGACCCGAGATATATAGCGTGCCACGCATGATCCCGGGGCATCCTTACGGACAGTGTCGCGCCTTGGCGCGAAATATCGGAGTGGGCCTACGCTCAATTCGACGTGCGTGCAGGGCCGCGGGATACAGGTTTGGCCTTACGGCCTCGGACATCCAGCAAAATAGGCATGCAGCATGGACTTAAGACTGAGCGGGAAGACGGTACTCATCACCGGGGCATCGCAGGGCATCGGCGCGGGATTGGCCGAGGTATTCGCCGAGGAAGGATGCAACCTGCATCTTGTTGCCCGATCCGCCGACAAGCTGAACGCCAATGCGGCCAAGCTGCGCGAGACACACGGCACGGATGTCACCGTTCACGAATTCGATATCTCGTCACGCGATGCGGCCGAAGGCATTGCCGAGGCGGTGGGCGCGGTGGATATCCTGGTCAACAATGCCGGGGCCATCCCGGGGGGGGATCTGTGGCAGGTCGACGCCGATGCGTGGCGGGCCGGCTGGGAGGTGAAGGTCTTCGGCTATATCGACCTGTGCCGCGAGTTCTACAAGCGTATGAAGGCGGCCGGTGGCGGTGTCATACTGAACAATATCGGCAATGGTGGCGAGAACCCGGATTTCCGCTATATCGCCGGCTCTACCGGGAACGCCGCCCTTATGGGGTTCACCCGCGCGCTTGGCGGCAAGAGCCTTGACGACAACATCCGCGTGGTCGGCATCAACCCGGGCCCGGTGGCCACCGACCGGATCGTCAAGATCATGAAGACGCGGGCGAAGGAGGCCTGGGATGACGAAAGCCGCTACACGGAGCTGATGGGGCAATACCCGCTGGGCCGGGCGGCCAGTGTGCGCGAGGTGGCCGACCTGTTTGCCTTCCTCGCCTCGCCGCGATCTGGCTACACGTCCGGTACAATCGTCACGCTTGACGGCGGCATCACGTCACGCCGCTCCATCTGATCCGCGCGGCACGTCGGTTAGCCTGATGTCAGACACGTACAAACACGCCATGTCGCCACTTCGTGTCGGGCCCGTCACCCTGCCCAACCGGCTGGTAAGGTCGGCGCATGCGACCTTGTTTTCCAAGGGCGAAGTGAATGACGACCATATCAACTATCACCTCGAGCGGGCGCGCGGCGGGATCGGGTTGTCGATCCTCGAAGGGGTGTCGATTCATCGGACGTCGAATTTCTCGCTGCAACTGACCGACGACAGCGCAATCCCGCAACTCGCCCGGCTGGTCGAGGCGATCGAACCCACGGGCATGAAGCTGTTCAACCAGCTGTGGCATGGCGGCGGGATCGAGGCGGCGCCAAATGGCGGCCCGCCCTGGTCGGTGACCACCCTGCCCGGCCGCTATTCCCGCATGCCCCCGATCGAGATGTCGGGGCGGCAGATCGCCGAGCTGGTTCGGTCTTACGGCGCGGCTGCCGCGCGGCTGGCCAAGGCGGGTTTGCACGGGGCCGAGGTTCTGGCCGGGAACGGGTATCTCTTCTCGCAATTCCTGTCGCCCAGGCTGAACACCCGGACAGATGCCTATGGTGGCTCTCTCGAAAACCGGATGCGGTTTCTAGAGGAAGTGCTGAGCGACATCCGCGCCAGCGTGCCACCGGATTTCGCCCTCGGCGCGCGGATGGGCTCTAGCTGCGACAAGAGCATCCTCGCCTCGGAAGATGTCAACGCCGCGATCCTGCACCTGGAAGACAAGGGGTTGCTGGATTTCGTCGATATCTCGCAGGGCGACTACTATTTCCATGTCGAACGCTATGCCGGGATGGACCAGTCGGCGGGCTACCAGCTTCCCGACGCGCGGGAGATCGGCAAGGGCGTGAGCATTCCCCGTCTGATCGTCGGGCGCTTCGGCACGCTGGATGATGCCGAACAGGCGTTGCGGGCGGGCGATGGCGAGATGATCAACATGGTGCGGGCAACGATTGCCGACGCGCATCTTGTCCGGAAGGAACTCGAGGGGCGCCCCGAGGAAGTTCGGCCCTGCATCGCCTGCAATCAGGGCTGTATCGGTGGGCTGTTCTCGGGCCGGATGGGCTGTGCGGTGAACCCGGTGGTGGGGTACGAGGCGCAGTTGGGCGAACACCTGATCGTGCCGTCCGAGACGCCGCAGAACGTGGTGGTCGTGGGCGGTGGCCCGGCCGGGATGGAGGCCGCCCGCGTTGCGGCGCTGGCCGGCCACAAGGTCTCGCTCTACGAGGCGGCGCCGGACCTGGGCGGGCAGATCAACATGGCTGCGCATTTCCCCAAGAACCACGGCATCGGCGATATCACCAAGTGGCAGGAGCGAGAGATTTTCCGCCTTGGTGTCGACGTTCACGTCTCGAGTTACATGGAGCCGGACGAGATTGTCGCGCTGGGGCCGGACGTGGTCATCCTCGCCACCGGAGCCATGCACATGGAGGAGGCGTTCGTTCAGACGGCGGCTCCGCATCTCGAGGTCGAAATCGCCCCCGGTGCCAATGTCATCCGGCCCGACGACCTGATCCACGATGCCGGCCGGGATCTCGGGAATAGTGCCGTCGTCTTGGACGATGTCGGTCATTACGAGGCGATCGGCGTGTGCGAGCACCTGCTCGAGCGGGGGCTCGACGTCACCTATGTCACGCGCCACCCGATCTTTGCCCCGGACATAGAGAAAACCGGGCGCGCGCAGGCGGCGCTGCGCCGCTTCTACCGTCTTGGCAACTTCCGCATACTGGCGGACTCGCTTGTCCTGGCGATCAACGAAGGCTCGGTCGAGGTTCGGCCCGTCGAAGGCGTCAGGCCGGAAACCGTGCCCGCCGACACGACCGTTCTGGTGACCTATCGGCAGACCTTTCGTGACGAGTGGATGGCATTCACGGAGACCGGGCCGAACGTCTTTTTCGTTGGCGACGCAATGTCTCCGCGCAACCTTCAGACAGCGATCCGGGAAGGGCATCTTTGCGCAAGGTCGCTCGACACGCCCGGGCTCGACCCGCTTTGGAACAACATGTGAATCGCGCCAGTAACAGCGCTCGCGCTTCGACTTTTCCTCCGGCAACAAAGGTGGTGACAGGGACATGACCCAAAAGACCAAACTGGGCTATATCGGCCTCGGGCAGATGGGCGCCGCAATGGCCGAGCGGCTGTTGGGGGACGACGCGGAACTGCACGTCTTCGACACGTCATCCGAGGCGATGAACCGCTTCACCGCGCGCGGGGCGATCGGGCACGGCTCGCCCCGGGAAGTGGCTGACGCGGCCGAGGTCGTCTTTGCCTGCCTGCCGAACCAAGGCGTCAGCGAGGCCGTCGCTTACGGTTCTGACGGGGTGGTGCACGGAAGCGCTGTGCGCGTCTACGCAGAGATGTCCACCATCGGCAAGACGTGCATGGAGGGCATCGCCGACCGTCTTGCCAAGGCTGGTATCCTGGCGGTTGACGCCCCGATCACCGGCGGCCCGCCCGCCGCGCGAGAAGGCCGCCTGGCCATGCTGGCCGCCGGCGCGCAGGAGGCGCTTGACCGCGTAGTGCCGTGGCTCGACCGGATCGGGCGGCAGACCTACGTTCTGGGCCAGACCCCCGGGCAGGCGCAGGTGATGAAAGTGGTCAACAACGCGATGATGGCCGCCAACATGGTCATTGCCTCCGAGGGCCTGGTCATGGGCGCCAAGGCCGGGCTCGATCCGGATGCCATGATGGAGGTTCTGACCGCCGGCACCGGGCAGAGCGCCGCCGCCACCATTCTGGCCAAGGCGGCCCTGACGGGTGGGTTCGACTTCGGCGCGCATCTCTCGATCGTCGAGAAGGACGCCAAGCTCGGCCTGAGCGAAGCCGCGGAGCTGGATGTTCCCGTGGAAACGATGCAGGCCGCCACCCGGCTGTGGGACCGCGCCGCGCAGGAGGGCCGCGGCGGCGACGACTTCACCAGCATCATCCAGCTGATCGAAGAAGCCGCGGGCGCGCAGGTTCGATCGAAGTGATGCGCCTTCGGGCGGTAACAAAAGCGCCTAGGTGGGGGCTTTGGGGTCCAGATAATCGGTTTCGCCCGGGGCACGCTCCGCGAAGTACTGAATTTCCAGAAGCAGGCAGCCCTTGGGCGAAATGAACGGGCCGTGCGGCGTGCCGGGCGGCCGGATCACATAGGCGGGCGCTTCGAGTGACCGTCCGTCTTCCTTGGCGACCAGCGCACCCTCGACGAGATAGACTTCCTCCCAATAAGTATGGGTAAAGGGTTCGAACGTCTCCCCGCCGGGCTCGAACCGGACATACCGCGTGCGGAAGCCGCGCGCGTTCGCTTCGTCGAAATCGCCGCTGAGCAGCTTCACGGCCAGGCCGGAGGTCCCTGGAATTTCGCTCCAGCCGGTTTCGGTGTCTATCTCGTACATCCCTGATCTCCTGTTCTTTCGTGGCGCGGTCGGGTCTTCACCCGGCATCGCGGGCGGCATCGAGTGCCCGCACCGCCCAGGCGTATGGGTTCGGCCAACGGTCGCGGTTCGGGTCGAGACCCAGCTCATGCGCCGCGCGCAGGCCCCAGTTCGGATCTTCAAGCACGGCCCGGCCGAGTGCGATGATGTCGGCATCGCCGTTCCGGAGAATATCTTCGGCCTGTTGCGCCTTCAGGATCAGACCGACGGCCATGGTGGCCAGGTCTGCCTCCCGTCGGATCTGGTCGGCGTAGGGCACCTGGAAGCCCGGCTTTGGCGGGCCGGAGGAAGAACTCGACGTTGCCGACCGGATGCCGCCCGACGAACAATCGATCACGTCCACGCCGCGGGCCTTCAGCTCATGGGCAAGCCTCACGCTGTCCTCGATGCACAAGCCACCTTCGACGCCGTCCACGCAGGACAGGCGAACAAACAGGGGTTTGCGCGCCGGCCAGACCTCTCGCACCGCTTCCGCCACGTCGAGGGCGAGCTTCATCCTGGCCTCGGGGCTGCCGCCATATGGGGCGCCTCGGGTGTTCGACACCGGGCTCAGGAAGGAATGGATCAGGTAGCCATGCGCGCCATGCAGTTCGACCACGTCGAACCCGGCGGTATCCGCTCGCCTGGCGGCCTGAGCGAAGGTCTCGGGGATGGCGGCGACCTCTTCGTCGGTCATGGCGCGAGGGGCGTGGTACTTGGCCAGCGTGCGCGCCTCGCTCACGCCCACGGGTTGCCAAGGCGGCTCGCCCTTCGCGGCATCCTCGTCGTCGAGCGCGCTGAAACCTTCCCATGCCCGGCGCCGGGCGGCCTTGGCGCCGGCATGATGAAGTTGCGCGGCCGGCACGGCGCCCTGCGCGCGCAGGAAGTCGGTAATTCGCCGCAATGGGGGTATCTGTGCATCCGTCCAGATGCCGCAGTCGCTGTACGTGCTGCGGCCGACCGGGTCGACGATCAGCCCTTCGGTGAAGACCAGCCCTGCCCCACCGGTCGCGAACTTGCCGAGGTGGTGCAGATGCCAGTCATTCGCCATGCCCTTTGCATCTGCCATGTAGACCTGCATTGGCGAAACGGCGATGCGGTTCGGCAGGGTCACCCCGCGCAGTTGCAGCGGTTCGAAAAGCATGGTGTCCGGCACGGCTGTCTCCTTGCTGGTCCGGGTCCGGCGCGGTGACCTGCGCCCCTGCCCCGGTGATGCTTTCCCGGGTAGCGTTGAAGCCGTGCGCTATCAAGCGAATGTTAGTTTGGCAAAATGGAGGTTTGGGGGATCCGGTGGGCCGTTGCGGCATAGGCTTAACCGGCGAAGACCGCAAATTCACGGCATTTCAAATGCTTAACCACCTTCCGTCAGCATTGGCCCACCCGCCCCATGCCATGCTCCCGTGACCGGCCATAGGGTGAGCTTATGACCCCTGTGCGCCCGTACGGGGAGCCACGAGATTGCCTTGGCACCTAACATTTGTTAGCTGCTCAAGGCCAACCGACATCACGCGTGGCCAGCAGAGGACGAGACCATGATCCAGCAGAGCCCAGACCAGTATCAGGACATTCGCGACGGGGTTCGCGCGCTGTGCGCCAACTTCCCCGACGATTACCACCTCAAGGTCGACCAGGAAAACGCCTATCCCGAGGAGTTCGTGGATACGCTGGTCAAGGAAGGCTGGCTTGCCGCGCTGATCCCCGAGGAATTCGGCGGGTCCGGTCTGGGCCTGGCCGAGGCATCGGTGATCATGGAAGAGATCAACCGCTCGGGCGGCAATTCCGGCGCCTGCCACGGTCAGATGTACGTGATCAATACGCTGATCAAATACGGCTCGGAGGCGCAGAAGAAAAAATACCTGCCTGCGATCGCAGCCGGCGAGATGCGCCTGCAATCCATGGCCGTGACCGAGCCCACGACCGGCACGGATACGACGAAGATCAAGACCACCGCGGTCAAGAAGGGCGACAAGTACATCCTCAACGGCCAGAAGGTCTGGATCAGCCGGGTGCAACACTCCGACATCATGATCGCGCTGGCCCGGACCACGCCGATAGAGGAATGCAAGAAGCCGTCGGACGGCATGTCGATCTTCATTCTCGACATCGCCGAGGCGCAGAAGAACGGGCTGACGATCAACCCCATCGCCAACATGGTCAACCACGAGACCAACGAGCTTTTCTTCGACAACGTCGAGGTACCC
Source organism: Roseovarius indicus (assembly GCF_008728195.1). NCBI lineage: Bacteria > Pseudomonadati > Pseudomonadota > Alphaproteobacteria > Rhodobacterales > Roseobacteraceae > Roseovarius > Roseovarius indicus. The sequence continues at coordinate 1,231,692 of NZ_CP031598.1, read as the reverse complement.
GAGGAGAACCTTATCGGGACTGAAGGCCAGGGCTTCAAGCATCTGCTGAGCGGGCTGAACGCCGAGCGCGTGCTGATCGCCGCCGAATGTATCGGCGACGCCTACTGGTTCCTCGACAAGGTCACTGCCTACACCACCGAACGTGTCGTCTTTGGCCGGCCCATCGGGCAGAACCAGGGCGTGCAGTTCCCCATCGCCGAAAGCTATATCGAGACCGAGGCGGCCAACCTCATGCGGTTCGAGGCGTGCCGGCTTTACGACGCGAACGAGCCCTGCGGCGCACAGGCCAACATGTCGAAATACCTGGCGGCAAAGGCAAGCTGGGAAGCGGCGAATGCCTGCATCCAGTTCCACGGCGGCTTCGGCTTTGCCGAGGAATACCATGTCGAGCGCAAGTTCCGGGAGACGCGGCTGTACCAGGTGGCGCCGATCTCGACCAACATGATCCTAAGTTACATCGGCCAGCATGTCCTCGGCATGCCAAGGTCGTTCTGAACCCCAGGGAGATACGCGATGAAGGTATTGGTACCTGTCAAGCGCGTGATCGACTACAACGTGAAGGTCCGCGTGAAAGCGGATGGATCGGGTGTCGATCTCGCCAACGTCAAGATGTCGATGAACCCGTTCGACGAGATTGCCGTGGAAGAGGCGATCCGTCTGAAGGAAGCGGGCAAGGCCGACGAGGTCGTGGCCGTTTCGATCGGCGTGAAGCAGGCGCAGGAGACGCTGCGCACGGCGCTGGCGATGGGCGCGGACCGGGCGATCCTGGTCGTGGCTGCCGATGACGTCCATACCGATATCGAGCCGCTCTCGGTGGCCAAGATCCTCGCGAAAGTGGTCGAGGAAGAGCAGCCGGGCCTGGTGATCGCCGGGAAACAGGCGATCGACAACGACATGAACGCCACCGGGCAGATGCTGTCGGCGCTGCTGGGCTGGAGCCAGGGCACATTTGCGTCCGAGCTCGACATCGAGGGCGATCACGCCAAGATCACCCGCGAGGTGGATGGCGGTCTGCAGACCATCAAGGTGAAGATGCCGACCATCGTGACGGTCGACCTGCGCCTCAACGAGCCGCGCTACGCGTCGCTGCCGAATATCATGAAGGCGAAGAAGAAGCCGCTCGACGAGAAGACCGCCGAGGATTACGGCGTCGACGTTTCCCCGCGCCTCGAGGTGGTCAAGACCGACGAGCCGGAAGCGCGCCAGGCCGGTGAGATCGTGCCGGACGTGGATACGCTGGTTGCCAAACTCAAAGAAAAGGGAGTCGTGTAATGGCTGTTCTTCTTCTTGCCGAAGTGAATTCCGGCGAACTGGCGCTGGACGCCACCGCCAAGGCCGTGGCCGCCTGTGCCAACCTCGGTGACGTGACCGCGCTCTGCGCCGGGGGCTCCGCCGCCGCCGCGGGCGAAGCGGCCGCCAAGATCGAGGGCGTCTCGAAGGTGCTGGTGGCCGAGGACGACTCGCTGGGGCACCGGCTGGCCGAGTCCACCGCCGCGCTGATCGTGTCGCTGGCTGGCGATTACGACCACATCGTCGCGCCCGCCACCACCGACGCCAAGAACGTGCTGCCCCGGGTGGCCGCGCTTCTCGACGTGATGGTGATCTCGGATGTCTCGGGCGTCGTCGACGCCGACACGTTCGAGCGCCCGATCTACGCGGGCAACGCCATCCAGACGGTGAAATCGAAGGACGCCAAGAAGGTCGTCTCGATCCGGACCGCCAATTTCGACGCCGCGGGCGAGCAATCGGCCGCCCCGATCGAGACCACCTCGGCGGCCGAGAACCCCGGCCTGTCGGAATGGGTCGAGGACAAGGTGGCCGAGAGCGATCGTCCGGAACTGACCAGCGCGGGGATCGTCGTCTCGGGCGGCCGCGGCGTTGGCTCCCAGGAAGACTTCGCGATCATCGAGAAGCTGGCCGACAAGCTGGGCGCTGCCGTCGGCGCGTCGCGCGCGGCCGTCGACTCGGGCTTCGCGCCAAACGACTGGCAGGTCGGTCAGACCGGCAAGGTCGTGGCGCCGGACCTCTATGTCGCGGTCGGCATCTCGGGGGCCATCCAGCACCTTGCCGGGATGAAGGACTCCAAGATCATCGTCGCGATCAACAAGGACGAAGAGGCGCCGATCTTCCAGGTGGCCGATTACGGCCTCGTGGGCGACCTCTTCACCGTCGTGCCGGAACTCACCGAGAAGCTGTGAGCGGAGCAGAAAGGTCGAAAGCAAGCGCCCCAACCTGTGCGGGGCGCTTGCCGATTGAACCTTGGGCCATGCCTCAGTAGATGGTCACGCCGCTGTCGACCGACAAGATCTGGCCAGTGGTCCGCCGTGCCTCGTCGGACGCGAGGTAGACCGCCATGTATGCCATGTCCAATGGGTCGTTGGGGCCGAGAAGGCATTGATCGGCAAGCTTCCTGAGTTCGTCCCGCTCCTCCACGAGACCCCGCACGCGTTCGGAGAGTGTAAGCCCGGGCGCGATGGCATTCACGCGGATCCCGTCCTGGGCATATTCCTGCGCCATTGAACGGGTGAGGGCCGAAACCCCGCCCTTGGCGGCGGTGTAACAATCACGCTCCGGCAGGGCCATCTTGGCAACCATCGACGAGAAATTGACGACGGCTCCGCCCCCGGCCTTCACCAGTTCGGGAACGCCATGCTTGCAGACAAGGAATGTGCCGTAGAGATCGAGCCGGATCGCCCGCCAGAATTCCTCGTCCGGCGCTTCCGTCACGCGGCCATCATGAGGGGTCGAGCCTCCGGCGGCGTTGACGAGCGTGTCGAGCTTGCCGAAGACCTCGACGGCGCGGGTGACGGCGGCCTGCACATCACCGGGCTCGGTAATGTCGCATGTCATCGGCAGAAGGCGCTCGCTTCCTTCCGCGGCCTTGACTGCACGCGCGATCGCCTCGTCGGAGATATCGGCTGCCAGCACGCGGGCGCCTTCAGCGATGAACCTGTCACAGATCGCCGCGCCGATGCCGCCGCCGGCCCCGGTCACGAGCGCCACTTTTCCGTCGAGTCTTCCGGTCATCCTGCCTCCGTTCATCCTGTCTAACGTCTGTTTGTATATCCTGATCGATCGTGTACATGTCCACGCCAAGGGGCGTGGATGCACGATTTGCCATAGGGGGCATAGGAGGATTGACGCTCTGGACAGGAGACCTTGCAGGAACGGTGCGCTCCACGCCAATATTGTGAACCGCACAGGGGTTCGCGGTTTGCCGGCATCCGGCACCCAAATCGCCCGCTGCAGAGGCGGAGGCAAGTTGAAGGACAGACGCGCCGCGGCACCGTGGCAACATGGACATCCAAAGCCGGATCACATACCTAATGGTTGACAGGCCGCAGGAACGAAAAAGGATAAGTTGCAGATGAACCAGGCTGCTTCCGCCAGAAAACCCAGGAAAGGCCGCGGCGCCACGGGCCAGGAAAATGCAACCCGGGAAGGCATCCTCGAAGCGGCAGCGCAGTTGATCGTCAGCGAGGGGTTCAACGCCTGCACGATGCGTTCGATCTCGCAGCGGGTGAACATCAAGGCCGGAAGCCTCTATTACCATTTCGCCTCGAAGGACGAGATTGTCGTCGAGATCATGAACAAGGGCACTGAAACGCTGCTGGAACAGGTGCGCAGCGCGGTCGAAGACCTGCCGGCGTCCACGCCGTTCGTCGACCGGTTGCGCCGCGCGGTGCATGTGCACATCTCCTGCAAGGTCGACCGCGAACTGCCCCTGATGCAGGTCTATGAACACCTCACACCGGTCATCAAGCGGCAGGGGCGGATCGTCCGCAAGAAATATGCCGATTTCTGGAAAGACCTGATTGCCCAGGGCAAGGCCACGGGCGAAATCCGCGCCGACCTCGATCTCGATCTCTTTGCGCCGTACATTCTGAGCGGTCTGAACCGGGCGCCGGAATGGGCGAATATCGAGCACATGAAGATCGAGCACGTGGTCGACATGGTCGTCGAAACCACCATGAACGGCATTTCGCCCAAGCCCCACGGCTGAGCCAGCACCACACCATTACACCTGCGCTCTCCGGCAAAGGCTGACCCTTTGGCCACTCGCGGGAAATCGCTGTTCCGGGCATGACGTGCCCCGCCTAGTGTGCCGGCGCGCCACGATGAAGGAAAGGCCGGCTTCCGGATGCCCCAGTCACCAGACCCCGATCTGTCTTCTTTCATCAGACCCGGCGACACGATCATGTGGGGGCAATCCCACGCAGAGCCCCGCCGCCTGATCCGAAACCTTGTGGAGCAGCGCCACGAGGTCGGCCGCGTCCGCGTTTTCCTTGGTATCGGGCTTTCCGGGCAATTGCAGCCCGAGCATGCCGACGCGATGGATTTCCTCGCCTATGGCGGGGGCGGCACCACCCGCAAGCTCGCCCCGAGCGGCGCGCTCGATATCCTGCCTGTTCACTATTCGCGGCTGCCTCATCTGGTGCGCTCCGGCGCGCTGCGGGTCGATGTGATGATGCTTCAGGTTTCTCCGCCTGATGACGCGGGGCGCTACAGCCTCGGCATGGCGCGGGAATACCTGACCGAGCCGCTCAAACATGCCCGCGTGGTGCTGGCCGAAGTTCATCCCGATGTACCCTGGACCCACGGCGGGCCCTATCTTGCAAAGGGCGATTTCGACCTGCTCCTTGCGTCCGACGAGGACTTGCCTGCCGACGCAGAAATCAAGATCGACCCGGTGGCCGATGCGATCGGCCGGAACGCCGCTAGCCTCATCGAGGACGGCGCAACCTTGCAGACGGGTATCGGCACCATCCCAGACGCGGTCATGGCCCAGCTGTCCGACCGGCGCGACCTCGGGGTGCATACGGGCAGCATCGGCGATGGTATGGCCTGCCTGCACAGGTCGGGCGCCGTAACCAATGCCCGCAAGGCCGTCGACAAAGGTCTCAGCATCGGCGGCGTGCTGATGGGCGGCGCCGAACTGCGCGCCTTTGCGCACCGGAATCCGACCCTGGAGCTTCGCGGAACGGAATACACGCACGACCCGATGATCCTGGGGCAGCTCGGGAACTTCGTCGCCGTGAATTCGGCGGTCGAAGTCGACCTGACAGGGCAGATCAATTCCGAGGTTGCCGGCGGGCGATACGTCGGCGCCGTCGGGGGAATCATCGATTTCCTGCGGGCAGCCGGTTCCGTGGAACGCGGCGTGCCGATCGTCGCCCTGCCCTCCACGGCGCGTGACCGCAGTCGTATCGTTGCGCAGTTATCCGGCCCGGTCTCGGTGCCTCGTGCCGACAGTTGCGTGATCGTCACCGAGCACGGCATCGCCGACCTGCGTGGACTTTCTCTCAAGCAGCGCGTCGGCACCATGATCGCCGTCGCCCATCCAGACCATCGAGAGCCCCTGGAACGGGCCGCGAAGGACGGGGGGATGCTTTGAGCCCGCACTGGAGCGAAAGGTTTTTCTTTTAGCTCCACCCGGAATGCCTACCGCAAAAAACTGTCTTGTTGACCGTCTTGCCGGCGGCAAATAAATCTAACATTTGTTAGAAGGATTTTTCGCTTCGATGCCATGGCCTTGCCAGCATCGGCGACAGGAGGACGACTTGCGGGCAGACGCGACGGCAGGGATGCAAAAGACAACCGGGCCGGTCCTTTCCGGGCTCCGCGTTCTGGATTTCGGCCGTTACATCGCGGCGCCCTATTGCTCTCACCTGCTGGCGAACGAGGGCGCCGAGGTGATCCGCGTCGAACCGCCCGAAGGCGCGACTGACCGGGTCGTCATGCCTGTCGGCATCGAGGGGCGCGGCGGGCTTTACCTTCAAGTCAACAACAACAAGAAATCGCTGACGCTGGATTTCTCGACCGAAGCCGGGCGCGCCGTGCTGGAACGGCTTATCGCCACCACGGATATCGTTGTCGTCAATGTTCCGCATGCCGCTCTGCACAAGTTGGGGCTGGATTACGAAAGCCTCTGCAAGATCAAGCCGGACATCATCCTGACGTCCATTTCGGCCTTCGATGCCTCGGGGCGCGATCGTGATCGCGTCGGGTTCGATGGCACGGGTCAGGCCCTGAGCGGCAGCATGTACCTGACCGGCGATGGCCAGCGCCCGACGCGCGCGGCGGTCTCCTATGTCGATTACGCCACGGCCATGTCAGCCGCGTTTGCCACGATGACGGCCGTAATCGAGCGTATGAAGACGGGCCAGGGCCAGCATGTCAGCTGTTCGCTGATGGGCACCGCGTTGACGATGATGAACCCGATGCTGATGGAAGAGGCTTCGGGCTATCGGTCTCGCAAGCCGATGGGCAACCGCAGCCCCATCGCCGGGCCCTCCGACCTTTACGCCGCCACCGACGGATGGGTGATGGTGCAGGTGATCGGCGATGCGATGTTCCGCCGTTGGGCCAACCTCATGGGGATGCCCGAGCTGGTCGACGACCCGCGTTACGCGACAGACAGCGACCGCGGCGAGAATGGCGAGGAACTCAGCAGGATCATGGCCGACTGGTGCAAGACACGCACCTTCCGCCAATGCCTTGACGAGTTATCCGCCAACCGTGTGCCCGCGTGCCGGTGCCTTACACCGGCGGACACGCTGAACTTCAAGGGGTTCGACGACTACGTTGAAGATCTCTCGGTCTCGGACGATGGCAAGCCTCTTCCGCTTGTCGCCCGGTCGATCCACACCCGCAGCGCCGACAGCACCGACCGGCGCATGGCGCCCGAACTTGGGGCCGACACCTTCGACCTTCTGAAGGCGCTTGAGATGGGCGAAGACGACATCAAGAGGCTCAAGGCCGACGGCATCGTCTGAACCGGCGCAACGGCCGTCGGTGCAGCTTCCGCACTTCCCCGATTACGTTTTCTGCATGCATTCATCCTTTGTTTCAAAGGGGATTGGCGGGCATGCGACGGCCCTGAACGCTACCTACCTAACGGTTGTTATTTTTTCGTGGATTCGAATCGCGCGATGCCCTATCAGGTTTCCCTATGGGAGATGATCGCCAATGGCGGTCATGGCTTTTTAGGGAGGAGCCGCAATGATTCACACCAAGTTCCAAGCACCCGCCATAGACATCAAGCATGTCTATTACCTGATGATGCTCGACCAGCTCGGGTCGATTTCCAAGGCGGCCAACGCTCTTGGCGTTGCGCAACCGTCGCTGTCGGAGAACATCACCCGGCTGGAGAAGAAACTGAACACGCGCCTGGCCATCCGCAGCCCGCGCGGCGTCACCCTGACCGAGGCCGGACGGTATCTCGCGCTCGAAGGCAAGTCGCTTGTCGACGTGGCGGACAAGATCACCAACAGCCTGCGCCAGCTTGGCCATGACATGAGCGGCACGGTTTCCATCGGGCTGCCGCCCTCGCTCAGCCATATCGCCAGCGTGCCGCTGGCAGAAACCAGCCGCCTCGAATTGCCGAGCATCAAGCTTGAGCTGACCGAGGGGCTGTCAGGTCATATCCAGGAATGGCTCGCCGACGAAACAATCGATTTCGGGTTCGTCTATGCCAACCCCCAGAACCAGGACATCCAGATCACCCCGGTGATGGAGGAAGAGATGTTCCTTGTCTCGGCCCCCGACGACATGCCCGTCGCGCCCGATGCCGAAGGTAACGCGACCATCCGGGTGGAAGAGCTCGGCAAGGTTCCCCTGGTTCTGCCCAGCCGCCCGCACAGTGCGCGGCGCGCGATGGATAGCTTCGCCCAGGCCAACGGAATCGACCTGGACGTGGTGGTCGAGCTGAACTCGCTGTCGCAGATCATCGAGCTGGTGAGCCGCGCGAGCGCCTGCACCATCCTGCCGCGTGCGGCGGTGGCAAACGGTCTGGCCAGCAACAAGCTTGCGCTGACCCGGATCGTTGCGCCCACCTTCCTGCGCACCACCTACCTTGCCCGCAAGCAGACGCGCACGGCGTCTCTGGCGAGCATGAAGGTGGAGCAGACCGTGCTGAACATCGTGCGGGAAATGATCGGAAAATACGATCTCGATGCGACTTACATCGGCGGTGCGCCAAGCCATTGCGATGCCTGACAAGAGGGCCACAGCCGGCATAGGCTGGCCCTTTAGCAGCATTGGCATCCACTGACTGGCCATTCGAACATATGTTAGGTAGCTAGGAGTCGCCGGCCCGTGGCCTCTCCGAACCAGCGAGGCAACGGGCCGGCGAACCCTCTCGCAGGGGCGCGGCCCGCGGTCCGCTGCCCCTGCACTTCGATGGCCGGTAAAGAATTCGGAGACCGGAACATGACCGACGCAAAGACCTGGCATCCCGAGCCGCGCCATTTCGAGAAGGCGCATGCCCTGAAGCTGGCTGCCTCCATGGGGCTTCAGGATTACGACAGCCTTCTGAAGCTCTCGATCGAGGAGCCGGAACGGTACTGGTTCGTTGCCATCGACTATCTCGGCATCAAGTGGGACACCCCGCCCGTGTCATATGTCGATCTCTCGCGAGGCAAGGAGTTTCCCAGCTGGTTTCCCGGCGGAAAACTGAACTGGGTCAATACCGTACTGGGCTTTGGCGAAGCGCCGGAAACCGCCGATCAGCTGGCTCTTGTCGCCGAAGAGGAAGACGGGAGCGTCGCCCGGGCCACCTATGCCGAACTAAAGGACAAGGTCCGCCGGTTCGCGGCCGGGCTGCGGGCCCGCGGCATCACGCGGGGCGACCGGGTGGGGCTTCTCTGCGACAACGGGATCGAGGCCACGGTGTCGGTTCTTTCGCTGGCGGCCATCGGTGCCATCGTCGTGCCGCTCTTTTCCGGCTTTGGCAGCGAGGCGGTCATCTCGCGGCTGGAACCGAGCAAGGCCAAGGCCATCATCGCCACGACCGGCTTCACCAGACGGGGCAAATATGTCGACATGCAGCCCGTGGTGCATGCGGTCACCGAAGCGCTGCCCTCGCTCGAGACGGTAATCTGGAAATGTGCCCCCGGCGTCGCCACGCCGGAGACCGGCGTCAACTGGAACGATCTTGTTGCTACAGCCGACGACGGCAAACCGGTCGAGATCATGGAGCCGATGGATCCGTTCATGGTGATCTTCACCTCCGGGACCACGGGCAAGCCGAAAGGGCCCGTGCACACTCATGGCGGCTTCCCGCTGCGCATCGCGCACGACTCGGCGGTGCATTTCAACGTGGGCCAGGGCGACACGTTCTGCTGGCCCGCCGACATGGGCTGGATTGCCGGGACGCTGGTACTGGCCACGGCGCTCATGCGCGGGGCGACGTTGGTGCTATACAACGGCGCGCCCGATTTCCCGGACTGGTCGCGGATGTCGAAGCTGATCGAGGACCACAAGATCACCCATTACGGCTCGGCCCCGACCCTGATCCGCGGGTTGGCGGCGAATGAGAGCCTTGCGCTCAAACATGATGTCTCGAGTGTCGAGTTGCTGATCACGGCGGGCGAGGTGATCGACCGCGAACACTTCATATGGTTCCAGAACCATTTCGCGTCTCCCGGCAGCCCGCTGATCAACTACACCGGCGGCACCGAGGTCTCCGGTGCACTGCTCTCCTCGGTGCAGGTGAGGCCGATTGCGCCGGGCGGGTTCAATACCGCCACGCCGGGCATCGACGTCACCGTCACCGACAATGCCGGCAAGCCGGTTGAGGGCGAGATCGGCGAGCTGGTGATCCGCGAGCCGTTCATCGGCATGACGGCCTCTTTCTGGCAGGACGACGCGCGTTATCTCGACAGCTACTGGTCGACCATTCCCGGGTGCTGGGTGCATGGCGACCTTGCGCTCAAGACCGAGGATGGCTCGTTCCTGATGATGGGCCGGTCGGATGACACCATCAAGGTGGCCGGCAAACGCCTCGGCCCCGCCGAGGTGGAGGATGTCGTGCTCGAGCTGGAAGGTGTCAGCGAGGCCGCCGCGGTGGGCGTGGCCGACCCGGTGAAGGGGCAGAAGCTCGTGGTCTTCATGATCCCCAAGCCCGAGTTCAATGGCGATCCGGAAGACCTTGCCGCCACCTGTGCCACCGCAGTGGCCGACCGTCTTGGCAAACCCTTCCGGCCCAGCAAGGTGCATATCGTGCGCCAATTGCCCAAGACCCGATCCGGCAAGGTCATGCGGCGCCTGATCCGGCAAAGCTATTGCAACGAGACGCCGGGCGACCTGTCGTCGCTCGACAACCCATCGGCGCTGCAAGAGATCGGCGCCCTGAGCGAAACCTCCGCAAGCTGAGGAAGCAACCGATGAAAGACTATTCCCGCTACACCGCGTTCAGTGTCGACATGCCGGAAGACGGCGTGCTGCGCATCACCTTCAACCGCCCTGACCGGCTGAACACGCTCGACAGCGTCGGCCATGCCGAAATTGCCGAGATCTGGCCAGAGATCCACTCGGATCCCGACGTGCGGTCGGTTCTGCTGAAGGCCGAGGGCCGCGCCTTTTCAGCGGGTGGCGACTTCGCCCTGGTCGAGGAGATGATCGACAGTTACGAGGCGCGCGTCCGGGTCTGGCACGAGGCGCGCAGCCTGGTTCACAACATCCTCGATTGCGAGAAGCCGATCGTGTCGGCGATCAACGGCCCGGCGGTTGGCGCGGGGCTTGTGGCCGCTCTCATGGCTGACATCTCGATCGCCGCGAAGACCGCAAAGATCGTCGACGGGCACACGCGGTTGGGCGTGGCGGCGGGCGATCATGCCGCGATCGTCTGGCCGCTGCTGTGCGGGGTGGCGAAGGCGAAATATCACCTGCTGCTCTGTGAGCCCATGTCCGGCGAAGAGGCCGAGCGCATCGGGCTCGTCTCGGCCGCGGTCGAGGATGACGAGCTTCAGGACAAGGCGATGGAGGCGGCCATCAAGCTGGCGGCGGGGGCGCCGACCGCGATCCGCTTCACCAAGCACGCGCTGAACAACTGGATGCGCAGCGCCGGGCCGGCCTTCGACGCCTCGCTCGCGCTTGAGCTTCTGGGCTTCACCGGACCGGAGGTGAAGGAGGGGCTGGCCTCTCACAAAGAAAAGCGGCGGCCGGATTTTCTCAAGCCCGCGACCTGACACAGGGGCATCCCATCGTGACCACCAGAAGCAACGAGAAGGTTCCGGCTTGACCAGCACCCATGATCCCGACCTGCAGGACTGGATCGGCCGCACGGAGACGGCACAGGACAGGTTCCACGCCGAGCACGCCCGACGCGTTGCCGCGCTATACGACGATGGCGCGGCTTTCGGCGATGGCGACCCGCTGCCGCCCCTGTGGCACTGGTTCTACTTCGCACCGACGACCGCGCGGTCGGGGCTCGGCCCCGACGGGCACCCCGAGCGCACGGGCTTCATGCCTCCGATCCCCCTGCCCCGCCGCATGTGGGCCGGTGGCCGGCTGGTGTTTCACGCCCCGCTGCGGGTTGGCGAGACGGTGACGCGGGAGACCGAGATCCTTTCGGTGAAGGAGAAATCCGGCAAGCAGGGCGATCTGGTTTTTCTGACGCTCAAACACCGGCTGTCCGGCCATGACGGGCTGGCCGTGGAGGAAGAGCAGGACATCGTCTATCGCGGGCATTCGACGACCCGTCAGCCGGAACCCGACCCCGGCGCCGAGACCCCGGCGCATGACTGGCAGGACATGTTCCGGCCTGACCCGATCGTGCTGTTCCGGTTCTCGGCGCTGACCTTCAACGCCCACCGCATTCATTACGACCTGCCCTATGCCACGCAGGACGAGGGCTATCCGGGGCTTGTCATGCACGGGCCCCTGACCGCGACGCTGCTGATGAAGGGGTTTCGCGAGCATGTTGGCGCCGCGCCGCGGAGCTTTTCGTTTCGCGGGCGCGCGCCCTTGTTCTCGGGCGGCGACGTCGCCCTGCGCGGGCGGCGGGACGAAGACCAGTCGCACGCGCTCTGGGCCGAGGGGCCGGGCGGGTACACCGCAATGACGGCCACGATATCAACGACGTAAGGCGACGGCATGACCATCGACATCGAAAAACTGAAGGCTTTTCCGGTTCCCCACGTGCGCGAGACCCTGAGGCCGAACGATATCGCGCTCTACGCGCTTTCGATCGGGCTGGGCCGCGACCCGCTTGACCGGGAGCAGCTGCGCTTTGTCGACCCCCTGCAGGGGCCGGAGGTGGTGCCCTCGATGGTTCTGGTGATGGCGCATCCCGGGTTCTGGATGGGCGACCCGGCGTCAGGCGTCGACCCGAAAGCCGTGCTGCATGCCTCGCAGGCCTTCGAGATCCTGGCCGAGTTGCCAAAGTCCGGCGAGGTGGAAAGCCGGACACATATCACCGACATCATTGACAAGGGTGAAGGCAAGGCGGCGCTGGTGCAGGCCGAGACACAGCTTCGCGACGAGAACGGGGTGTTCTTCGCCCGGCTGAACCGCACGTTCTTCATCCGGGGCGGCGGCGGGTTCGGGGGATCTCCGGGTGAGAAGATGCCGCGGGCCGAGGCGCCCCAGACGGCGCCCGATCACAGCATCGACATGAAAACCCACCCCGAGCAGGCGTTGCTCTATCGCCTGAATGGCGATTTCAACCCGTTGCACAGCGACCCCGACCTTGCCATTCGTGCGGGCTTTGACCGGCCCATCCTGCACGGGCTCTGCACCATGGGTGTGGCCTATCACGCCATCCTCAAGAGCCTTGCCGGGTATCAGCCCGAGCGCCTGCGCTCGATCCGGCTGAACTTTTCCAAGCCGGTTTTCCCGGGCGAGACGATCCGCACGGAGATCTGGAACGATGGCCGTTTCCAGGCCCGCGTGGTCGAGCGGGACGTCATCGTCATCGACGGCGGACAGGTCGAAACCACCGGGACGGGAGGGTGAGATGATATCGGAAGACGTACAATCCTCGATCGACATGATCCGGGAAAGCGCCCGGGGCATCGTGTCTCACGGGGATCTGTCGCGCGTGCGGAAGCTGCGCTTCACCGATCCGGGCTTTGACCGGGCGGTCTGGGGCGAGATGTGCGATATGGGATGGCCGGCGCTGCGCCTGCCCGAAGACAAAGGCGGTGTCGGGCTTGGCCTGCTGCCTTATTGCGCGCTGGCCGAGGAAGTGGGGCGCGGGCTTATGCCGGAACCGCTGGTGCCGGGGGCCTTGACGGCTGCCCTGCTCGATGGCGACACGCTTGCCGCGCACCTGGCGGGCGACACGCTTGTTCTGCCGGCGTGGCAGGACAGCCGCGATGCCATCGGACCGGAGAAACCGCTGGGTGCCGAGGGCGACAAGGTCAGCGCCACCAAGTTTTATGTTCCGGTGGCGGGCGGCGCCGACGCCTTTCTGGTGATCGGCACCGATAGTGCGGCGTTGGTTCAGGCGGATGCCGAGGGTGTGACCGTTGCCGCGGAGAAGGCGCAGGATGGGACAACGCTCGCCCGGGTCACGTTCGACAAGGCCCGAGGCAAGGTGATCGCGGCCGACCCCCGCCCCGCCTTTGCCGAAGCGGCGCTTGCCACGGCCGCCTACCTGCTGGGGCTGATGGACAGCGCGCTCGACATGACCGTGGCCTATCTCAAGGAGCGGGTTCAGTTCGGCCGGCCCATCGGCTCGTTCCAGGTGCTTCAGCACATGGCGGTAGACCTCAAGCTCGAGCTCGAAGTGTCGCGCGCCAGCGTCGAGGACGCGGCCCAGCTTTGGGATCGCGACGGCCCCACGCCGGAGACCTATGCCGCAATCTCGAGGGCCAAGGCCCGCGCCACGCAATCGGCCCTCAGGCTGACGCGGGAGACGATCCAGCTGCATGGGGGCATCGGCTTCACCGACGAGTACGATATCGGGCTTTACCTGCGCAAGGCAATCGTGATGGCGGCACAGTACGGCAGCGCCGAGTGTCACCGCCGCGCCTATGCCGCCCTCAAGCCCATCGAAGAGGAGGCCTGAGCGATGGCCTATGACGCCTATCAACACGAGGACTTCAACGCGCTGAGCGATGCGGATTTCCGGGCGCTGGTGCGGCGGTTCCTGCGGGAAAACCACCCCGAGGATATCCGCTATCCGGCCAAGCGTTTGCACTGGAAGGAGGCCAAGCCGTGGTACATGATCCTGTCCGAGGCGGGCTGGCTTGCGCCGGCCTGGCCGCGTGAGCATGGCGGCATGGGGCTCGAGGCGTCGAAGCAGCTGATCTATGTCGAGGAGTTCGAGAAGTTCGGCGCCGCCCGCACCCCCGACCACGGCATGATGCTGCTTGGGCCGCTGCTGATCAACTACGGCACCGAGGAACAGAAGGCGCATTTCCTGCCCAAGATCATCTCGGGCGAGCATATCTGGTGCCAGGGCTATTCCGAACCCAATGCCGGTTCCGACCTCGCCAACCTGCGTACCGAGGCGGTGCTCGACGGCGACGAATGGGTCGTGAACGGCCAGAAGATCTGGACCACGCTGGCCGGTGACGCCGACTGGATCTTCTGCCTCGTGCGCACCGACAAGGAGGCGAAGAAACAGGCCGGCATCAGCTTTCTTCTGATCCCGATGGACACGCCCGGCGTGACCACCCGCCCGATCATCAACCTCGAGATGGATGACGAATTCTCGGAGGTGTTCTTCGACGACGTCCGCGTGCCGAAAGAGAATATCGTGGGCGAGGTCAACCAGGGCTGGACAATGGCCAAGAACCTGCTGGGGTTCGAGCGGATCTTCCTCGGCTCGCCGCGGCAGGCGTCGAACGCGCTTTCGAAACTGCGTGGGCTGGGGGAGCATTACGGCCTGTTGAGCGACCCTGTTTTCGTCGACCGCTATGCCGGGTTCCGGATGGAGCTGGAGGATCATCTCTGCCTCTTCGAGAAAATCGCCGACAAGCTGCGGCGGGGCGAGAAGCTGGGCGCCGAGGTGTCGTTCCTCAAGCTGAACCAGACCTCGCTTTACCAGCGGATCACCGAATACGGGCTTGAGTTGATGGGCAGTGACAGCGCGTGGCTCGACCCGCTCGAGGGCAACCGGAACCTCGCGATGATGAGCCAGTTCATGAACGCCCGCGCCGCCACGATCTATGGCGGCACATCGCAGGTTCAGAAGAACATTCTCGCCAAGGCGGTCCTCGACCTGCCCTGACCAAGACCGAAAGGACACACGCAATGAGCAACATACTTGACGGCAAGGTCGCCCTCGTCACCGGCGCCGGCAATGGCATCGGCCGGGCCATCGCGGTCGCCATGGCGAAGGCCGGTGCGAAGGTGGTGATCAACGATATCGGCGTCTCGCTGTCGGGCGAAGGCGGCTCTGCCAGCCCGGCGGAGGAGGCCAAGGCCGAGATCGAAGGCTTCGGCGGCGCGGCGGCGATCAACACCGACTCCGTCTCCGAATGGGAGAACGCGCAGAAGATCGTGCAGACGGCCATCGACAGTTTCGGCCGGATCGACATCGTGGTGAACAACGCCGGCATCCTGCGGGATGCGATGTTTCACAAGATGTCGATCGAGCATTGGCAATCTGTGGTCAACGTCCACCTCAATGGCGCCTTCTATGTCAGCCGAGCGGCGGCCGAGCATTTCCGGGCGCAGGAGAGCGGGTCGTATATCCATATGGTTTCGACCTCCGGCCTGATCGGCAACCTTGGACAGGCGAATTATTCGGCGGCCAAGATGGGGGTGGCCGGCCTGTCGAAATCCATCGCGCTCGACATGCAGCGGTACAACGTGCGCTCAAACTGCATCGCGCCGTTTGCCTGGGGCCGGATGACCTCGAACATTCCGGCCGATACGCCCGATCAGAAGGCGCGCGTCGAAGGGCTGAAGAAGATGACGCCCGAGAAGAACGCGCCGCTGGCGGTTTTCCTGGGGTCGGACGATGCGAAGGACGTGTCGGGCCAGATCTTCTCGGTCCGGAAGAACGAGATCTTCCTGATGGGTCAAAGCCGCCCGCTGCGTTCCGTCCATACCGGTGACGACTGGACGCCGGAAACCGTGCGTGACCACGCCATTCCCGCCCTGCGCTCGAACTTCTACCCGCTCGACCGCAGCCAGGATGTCTTTACCTGGGATCCCTGCTGATCCCGCAAGCCAAGGAGCACGCCATGCGCCGCGCCGCTATCGTAAACCCCCTTCGCACGCCCGTGGGCGCCTTTGGCGGCGCCCTGCGCCCGGTTCCCGTCGAGGTGCTGGGCGGGACGGTCACCAAGGCCGTGCTGGAGCAGACCGGCCTCGACCCTGCGCGGATCGAGGACGTGGTCTTTGCCCAGTCCTATGCCAATTCCGAAACGCCCTGTGTGGGCCGGTGGATCGCACTGGATGCGGGGCTGCCGATCGAGGTGCCGGGGCTGCAGACCGACCGGCGCTGTGGTGGCGGGCTTCAGGCCGTCACGACGGCCGCGATGATGGTGCAGACCGGCGCCTGCGACGTGGTGCTGGCAGGCGGTGTGGAGAGCATGTCGAATATCGAGTTCTACACGACCGACATGCGCTGGGGGAAACGGTCGGGGACGACGCAGTTCTACGACCGGCTCGACCGGGGGCGCGAACGGTCGCAGCCGGAACACCGGTTCGGGTACATCTCGGGGATGATCGAGACGGCCGAGAACCTGGCGAAGGATTACGGCATCACCCGCGAGGAGGCGGATGCCTTTGCCGCCGAGAGCCACCGCCGCGCCGCCGCGGCGTGGGAGGATGGGCGGTTTGCCGACGAGGTGGTGCCGCTGTCGGTGCCGCAGCGCAAGGGCGACCCGTTGCTGTTCGAGCGTGACGAGGGCGTGCGGCCGGACAGCACGCCCGAGAAGCTGGCCAAGCTGCGGGTACTGATGAAAGACGGGACAGTGACCGCCGGCAACGCGGCGCAGCAGAACGACGCCGCCGCCGCCTGCCTGATCGTGGCGGAGGACAAGCTGGAGGAGCTGGGGCTGACGCCGCTGGCCTTTCTGTCCGGCTGGTCCGCCGTCGGCTGTGACCCGTCGCGCATGGGTATCGGCCCGGTGCCGGCGACGCAGAAGGTGATGCAGAAAACCGGCCTGAGCCTTTCGGATATGGGGTTGGTGGAGATCAACGAGGCCTTCGCGGCGCAGGTGCTTTCCTGCCTCAAGGGGCTCGACTGGGACGAGCGCGACAAGCTGAACGTGAATGGCTCGGGCATCTCGCTGGGCCACCCCATCGGCGCCACCGGGGTGCGGATCATGACGACGCTGCTGCACGAGATGAAGCGGCGCGGGGTGCGTTACGGGCTGGAGACCATGTGCATTGGCGGCGGCCAGGGGATGGCGGCCGTGTTCGAAGGCGCGTGAGGTTCGGCGCCTGAAACGAAGAAGAGGGCGGTGCCGCCCTCTTCCTTTGGCCCTGCTGCTGGCAGGGCATTCTGTCGATAAACTCGGGCCGCCTTATGCGGCGCCGCTGTAGACCGGGAAGACGCTCGCGTCGCCGTAATCCTTGATCGGCTCGGCGTTCTTGAGCGTTTCCATGTCGGCCTCGGAAATCTCGAAATCGACATCGGCGTTGCTGCGCATGTGGTCCGGGTTGCCGGTTTTCGGCAGTGGCAGCAGGCCCAGTTGCAGCGTGTAGCGGATGCAGAGCTGGGGAACGCTGACGCCGTATTTCGTGGCCATGTCGGCGATCTCGGCATTGTCGAGGATCTTGCCGTGACCGACGGGCGAATAGGCTTCCGCGATCATGCCGTTTTCCTTGATGTAGTCGATCAGTTCGAACGGGGTGTTACTGACATGCGCGAGGACCTGGTCGAGCATCGGCTTCACCTTGGAATTCTCGAGCAGGTTGTCGAGGTCTTCCTTCTGGAAGTTCGACACGCCGATGGCGCGCAGTTTGCCGGCCTCGTAGGCCTCTTCAAGGGCGCGCCAGGCTTCGATATTGCCTTCGAAATGGCGGTTGTCGCTGCCGAAATCGTCCCACGGCTGCGGGCTGTGGATGATCATCATGTCGATGTAATCCAGCCCCATGGTTTCGAGCGAGCCGTCGATGGCTTTCTTGGCCTCCTCGTAGCTCTTGATGCCGGCGTCGAGCTTGGTGGTCACGAAGAGCTGGTCGCGCGAGACGCCGCAGTTGCGGACACCTTCGCCGACGCCACGCTCGTTTTCATAGGCCTGCGCGGTGTCGATGTGGCGGTAGCCGAGTTCGACGGCCTTTTTGACCGCCTCGGCGACGTCGCTGTCGTCGATCATCCAGGTGCCAAGGCCCAGCTTGGGGATCTTGACGTCATTGGGCAGGGTGTAGGTTTCGTTCAGTATCATGGTCTTCTCCTTCGTGTGGCAGCGGGACCTCGGCGCGCGGCCCTTGCGGGCGGCACGGCAGGTCGGGCCGCGTTTTCGATTGTCGTTAGTCGGCCGCTTCGATGCGGACAGGGATGCCACCGTCCTGAACCAGCGCGTCGATCGGGCCGTCGAACTGCCCCAGCCGGACAAGGCCGCGGGAGTTCGCGAACGGCTTGTAGAAGATCGCCAGATTGCCCCACGGCGCGAAGACGGTGATGTCACCGGTCTCGGGCTTGTAGCTGTCCGGCGCATCGGAGGTGTCGAGCGTACGCGGCAGGTCGGCGACCTTCTCGATGCCGTGATAGTCGGTCAGGGTCAGCTCGAGTGGCAGCATCGCGGCGAAGTCCTGCGCCGCGGTCGTGGTGTCGAGCGTGGCCTGCATTGTTTCGTCTCCGACGATCACGCGGATGCTGGTCATGGCTGTGTCGTTCCCTGGTTCGGTTGCGGTTCCGGCGGTGGCCGGGCCGAGAAGAAGAAGCGCCGCGGCCAGTGCCCGTGCCAGGGGTGCTTGTCTGGTCATGCGCGTGCTCTCCTCTGCGGTTACAGCCCAGATAAGTGGTCTTCCGGCGAAGGATAACCGGCCGTTGAATACTACCTGTCATGAAAGTGGCTCATCAATCCCGTCGGCCCTGTCAGCGCTCGGATTGATGAGCCGGGCTCATGGACGCATCCTGACATGCCCCCATGATACGGCCGGGTGCTGCCCTTACGTGATGTCGCAGGCAAGGCGAAGCACGCCCTGCCGCTGGCCACATGGCCGCCTCTATCAACCAAGGAGACGACCTGACATGAAACGAATTCTCGCACCCGCTCTGGCCTTCGCGCTGGCCGCCCCGGCGGCCTTCGCGCAATCCATGGAAATCACCAAGGCGGAAGACCGTGAAGGGACGATCGGCAGTGAAGACCTTTTCACCGGCACCGCCTATATCGAACCGGTCTTTCCGGCCAATGACCCGTTCGCCGTCAACGCAGGCCAGGTGACCTTCCTGCCCGGCGCCCGTTCGGCCTGGCATACCCACCCCGCCGGCCAGATGCTGGTCGTGACCTCGGGCACCGGCTGGGTGCAGGAACGCGGCGAGGAGAAGCACGTGATGCAGACCGGCGACGTGGTCTGGTGCCCGCCGGATGTCGAGCATTGGCACGGGGCGACCGACAGCACGGCCGTGACGCATATCGCCATCCAGCAGCTGGAAAACGGCGAGAACGTCGTCTGGGGCGAGCATGTCACCGACGAGGAATATGGCGCCGAATGAGCCATGCTGCGTGGCCCGCCCCGGCGGGCCGCGCCCCGCCCGGCACCTGACGACATCGTGATGCACAATCCATCGACACATGAGCCGGGCCCATATATCGAGAGGCAAACCCAAGATGATCCTGGAACGGCAGATCAGGGCTGGCCTCATGCTCCGAGAGAATATCAACGACCTTATCGCGCTGGCGGCCGTCGCCGAAGAGCGCAGCTTTACCCGCGCCGCGGCCCGGCTGAACGTGTCGCAATCCGCTTTAAGCCATACAATCAAGGGCTTGGAACAAAGGCTCGGGCTGCGATTGCTGACGCGAACGACCCGGTCGGTGGCGCCGACGCTTGAAGGCGAAGACCTTCTGGCGACGCTCAACCCCTGTTTCGAAACCATCGAGGCGCGGCTTCAGGCGCTGAACGACAGCTGCGACGAGCCGTCGGGGACGGTGCGGATCGTGGGCGTGGAATATGCCATCGAGTCGCTGCTCTGGCCCAAGCTTTCCCCGGTGCTGAAACAGTACCCGGCGGTGAAGGTCGAGTTCGTGATGGACTATGGCTACACCGATCTTGCCGAGGCGCAATGCGATGCGGGCGTGCGCTATGGCGACCAGGTCAGCGACGGGATGATCTCGATGCGGATCGGGCCGGACGAGCGCATGGTTTGCATCGGTGCCCCGGCCTATTTCGACGAGGCCGGGACGCCGCAAGTTCCCCAAGAGTTAACAGAACATAAGTGCATCAACCTGCGGCTCTCGACCCATGGCGCGCTTTACGCCTGGGAGTTCGAGGACGAGCACGGCAACGAGATCCGCGTCAAGGTTCAGGGACAGGCGATTTTCAACACCGTCAACCCGGTGATGCGCGCGGCGATCGACGGGCACGGGCTGGCGCTGATCCCCGAGAGGCTGGCGCAGCCGCATCTCGACACTGGCGAGTTGCGGATCTGTCTGGATGAGTGGTCTCCCTACTTCCCCGGGTTTCACCTGTATTACCCCAGTCGGCAGAGGCCCTCTTCGGCGTTCGGGGTGGTGCTGGACGCGCTGCGCGAGCGGCGCTGAGCATTCATGAGGATCGATCATGAGTGGATTGAGTGTCCCGGTCATTAAGTGACCGGACGTTGCGTCCATATCAGGGGGGTAACCGACACTCACTCCAAGGAGATCCCGATGAAGACCTATCTTACCGCCTCGGCGCTTGCGCTGATGACGACCTCTGCCGCCGCGCAGGACATGGCCGCCACCCTGCCCGATGCGGTCGGCAAAGTTTCCCCCGCGCTTGAAGCCTATTCCAATGATGGACTGTTCGGCACGGTGTGGACCGGGGAAGAGCTGTCGATGCGCGACCGGGCGCTTGTCACCTTCGCCGCGCTGATGACGCGGCACGAGACGGGCAACCTTGGCGAGCACGTGGCGCTGGCGCTGGATGCCGGTGTGACGCCGGCCGAGATTTCCGAGACGATCACGCATCTGGCCTTCTACACCGGCTGGGGCAATGCGACCGCCGCCGCCGAGGCCGCCGCGCCGGTCTTCGAGGAGCGGGGTGTGAGCGAGGACGACCTGCCCGCCGTCGATGCCGAGCTGCTGCCGCTTGACGAAGAGGCCGAGGCGAGCCGGCAGGACTTCGTGTCGAGCACCTATGGCAACGTCAGCCAGGGCGTGGTGGACAACACCGAGCAGATGCTGTTCCTCGACCTGTGGCTGCGCCCGGCGCTGGAGCCGCGGGACCGGAGCCTTGTGACGGTGGCGGCGCTGATCGCGGCCGGGCAGCCGGAACAGATGACCTTCCACCTCAACCGAGCGATGGATAACGGCATGACGCAGGAGGAAGCCGGCGCGATGCTGTCGCACCTGGCGTTCTATGCCGGGTGGCCCAAGGTGTTCTCGGCGATGCCGGTCGCGAAGGATGTCTTCGAGGACCGTTCGCAGTAAGATCAGCGGCGGCGGGGGCGACCCCGCCGCCCTTGTTGTTTTGAGAGGTGCAGGATGAAGATCGGAATTCTCGGATCGGGGTTGATGGGCTCGAAACTCGGCCTGCTCTGGGCCCGGTGCGGGCATGATGTGACGTTCTCGTATTCGCGGAGCGATGCGAAGCTGGCGCGGCTTTCGCAGGAGGCCGGGGCGGCGCATGGCTCGGTTGCGGATGCCGTGCAGGGGGCCGATGCGGTGCTGCTGTCGGTGCATTGGTCGAATGTGGCCGATGTGCTCGACCGGGCCGGTGACATGGCCGGGCAGATCGTTCTGAACTGCTGTGTTCCGCTGGATGACAGCAACACCGACCTGGTTGTCGGGACGACCACCTCGGGCGCCGAGGAGCTGGCCAACATGCGGCCGGACACGCGGTGGGTGTCGTGCTTCAACACGGTGCCGTCGGAGGCGTTTCTGCCGGTGTTCGAGCGGCGGGAGGACAGCCCGCGGCCGCAGGTGCTGACCTATGGCGACGATGCCGGGGCGAAGGAGGTTGCGGGCGGGCTGGTCCGGGATGTGGGCTTTGATCCGCTGGAGGCGGGGCCGCTGCGCACGGCGCGGTTCGTCGAGCCCTTCGCGATGGTGACGGCCGAGCTGGCCTATGCGCAGCCCGGTGGCCCGGCGCTGACCTACCGGTTCGACAAGCTGGGCTGACGGGCCCCTTGGGGCCGGTCAGGGTTTGTGGACCAAGATGTTGAAATCCGGCGTTATTCGGACGATTCCACCATTTCGGTGATCGGCTCGTAGACGTGGATGTAGACCGGCGGCTGGATCGTGTCGGTGCTGGGCATCTCTTCCGTGCCGCCGCGGCGGCGCAGTTCGGCGATGACGCCGGCGATGTCGTCGGTTTCGACGTCGTAGAGGGTCATGTAGCGCCACTGGCGGGAGGCTTCGGGCCATTGGTCATCGGTCAGTTCGAAACGCTGCGCGGTCTTCATGCCGGGGACCTTGAGGCCGTCATGCATGTGCTGGTTGGTGAACCAGTCGTTGAATTCGTCCTCGCGGCCTTCGATCGCGTTGATCAGAACGATGAGCTTGTATTTCGCCATTGCGTGCAGCCTTCCTGTGGTCCGGTCTTTCGGTGATTGTTCTGGGCCGCCTGTTGGCCGCCGGGCCCGCGGTGGATGCGGCGGGCGGGAAAAAGGTTGCATGCGGAAAGGTTAACGACAAACGAATATTTTCGTCGTTACGTTCGGATATCTTGAACCGCGGGGAATGGGTGCGGTTGGCCCCGTGCGGGAATGCCCGACAATGAGGCACCCGGGGTTGAGAATTCTTCGGCCTTCGGTTCGAAAACGTGAAGCCAGCGCGCGGCGGCCGGACAGGCGGAGAGCCCCTGGCAGAGCGCAACCTACTGAAACGAATTTAAAATTCCGTTAAGATCCCAAAAGTGCCTGTCACGGCGCCTGTGGATGATCAGGACGTGAAACCATCGCTGAAGAATTTTGAATCCCCATCCGAAGCGCGGGCCGTTACGCATGAGGGGAGGTTCACGGGCCCGGCGCGGCCCCGTGGACGAAAGAGACCGACATACAGTCAGGACGCGCGACATGAAAGACGATCCCAGCACCGCCTGCGCGGCGTTCGACCCGACGCCGGGCGACGCCCTCGAAGAGCTTGCCGAGCTTTGGCTCTCGCTCGGAGACCGGCACCGCGACGGGTATGCGCCGCGCGCCGACAAGGCCAACCGACCCAACCTGAAAGACGCGAATATCCGATGACATCACGCCTGCTTCGTGTGACCGCCCCGGGCGGTCTCAAAAACCTTGCCCTGTCCGAAACCGAACCTGCCGCGGCGACGCCGGGGCCGGGAGACATTCGCGTGCGGGTGCATGCGAGCTCGCTCAACTACCATGATTACATGGTCTGTGCGATCGAGGGCCGGGCGGCCGACGGGCGCATCCCGATGGCCGATGGCGCGGGCGAGGTGCTTGAGGTCGGCGAGGGGGTGGAGGGTTTCGCCGTGGGCGACAGCGTGGTGTCGTGCTTCTTTCCGACCTGGACCAATGCCGCCGATTTGCCGAGCAACAACGCCGAGACGCCCGGTGACGGGATCGACGGGTTCGCGCGGAGCGAGGTGACGCTGCCGGCAAGCTGGTTCACGAAAAGCCCCGAGGGCTGGAGCCACGAGGAGGCCGCGACGATCACCACCGCCGGGCTGACGGCGTGGCGGGCGCTGGTGGTGGATGGCGGGCTGAAGGCCGGTCAGACGGTGGTGACTCTGGGCACGGGCGGGGTGGCCGTCTATGCCGTGCAGCTGGCCAAGGCGCTGGGGGCCCGGGTGATTTCGCTGTCGTCTTCGGATGCCAAGCTGGAGAAGCTGAGGGCGCTGGGGGCGGACGAGGTGATCAACTACAAGACCACGCCGGAATGGGGCGTGAAGGTGCGCGAATTGACCGGCGGGCTTGGTGCGGATCACGTGGTCGAGACCGGCGGGATCGGGTCGATCAACCAGTCTGTGCAGGCCGCGAAGCCGGGCGGGCATGTGGCCGTGATCGGCGTGATGAGCGGGTTTACCGGGGATTTCATGCTGGCCGCCGTGCTGGTCAGGCAGGTGCGGGTGCAGGGGCTTCTGGTGGGCTCGCCGCAGCATCAGCGGGAGTTCGTGGCGGCGCTGAACGCGACCGGGTTGAAGCCGGTGATCGACCGGAGTTTCGACCTGGCGGAGCTGGCGGAGGCGTTCGAATACCAGCTCGAGGCACGGCATTTCGGGAAGATTTGCGTGACGATCTGAGTTTGGCCCGAATCATGGGTCAAATATCTGGTTAACAAGCGAAATTTCGGCGTTTTGCGACGTCGGTATAACGTCGGTATTTTGTCGGTATTGCGTCGGTGCCCCGCACCGCCATTCGGCCCTTTAACGGGCCGGGCGGTGGGGGTGGCGATATCTTTACCCTTGCGGCGGAGGCTCAGAGCGTTCCGGCCCAGTGCGGCGGGTGGCTGTCACGCCATCCGGTGCGGGCCTCGATCCGGTGGGCGAGCGACAGGAGCAGGTCGTCGCGGCCTTTCGGGGCGGCGAGCTGGATGCCGAGGGGCAGGCCCGCCTTCGAGATTTCGACCGGGAGCGAGGCGGCCGGTTGGCCGGTTATGTTGAACTGGATCGCGAAGGGGACCATGCGCAGGGTGTCGGTCATCCACTGGTCGTAGTTGAAGGCCTCGGTGCGGCTGTCGAGCAGGCCGATGGGCACCGGGTCGGAGCCGAGCGCGGGGGTGAGGATGAGGTCGAACCCCTCCTGCGCGCGGTCGAGCATGACGGCGTGGGCGTGGAGGGCGCGTTGGGCGTCGTAGAGCTCCTGCCCGGTGCAGGTCGACGTGCGGTCGAGGATGTGGCGGGTCATGGCTTCGAGCTCGTCGGGCCGGGGGGCGCGGCCGAGTTGGTGGGTGCGGGCGCGGATTTCGGTGGAGACGTCGAAGAACCAAAGAAGGTCGTACCAGTCGGTGTCGGCGGCGATGGCCGGGAAGGTGAAGGGCGCGATGGTGTGGCCCATGTCTTCGAGCAGGCGGGCCATGCGTTCGGTGGCGGCGGCCATTTCGGGGTCGACGGCGCCGGCATTGGGTTCTTCGAGCGCCATACCGATGCGGAGCGGGCCGGGTTCTTCCTCGAGTGCGGCGAGGTAGGAGGCGACGGAGGGGCGGACCGGGTAGCGTTGGCCGGGTTCGGGGCCGCAGCCCGCGTCGAGGGCGGCGGCGCTGTCGCGGACGGTGCGGCTGAGGACATGGTCGGAGTTGAGGCCGAGGGCGATGTTCTCGATGGAGGGGCCGAGCGGGTTGAGGCCGGCGCTTGGTTTCAGGCCGAAGGTACCGCAGCAGGCGGCGGGGATGCGGATCGAGCCGCCGAGATCGGTGCCGTGGGCGATGGGCACGGCGCCGGAAGCGACCGCCGCCCCTGCCCCGCCGGAAGACCCGCCGACGGTGATGGAGGTGTTCCACGGGTTGCGGGTGGGGCCGCGGAAGGTGGGCTCGGTGGTGGAGTCGGCGGCGAACTCGGGCGTGTTGGTCTTGCCGAGGATGACGAGCCCGGCGTCGCGCCAGCGGCGGACGAGGGTGCCGTCCTCGGTGGGTTCGGCGCCGTCGAAGAAGGCGCAGCTGTAGGTGGTGGGCATGTGCGCCGTCTGCTGGTTGGCGTCTTTCAGCAGGAAAGGCGCGCCGTGGATGGGCGAGGTGGCGGGGCCTTCGGGGCCGGTGGCCAGCGCGCGGGGGCGGTCGTCGATGACCATGAAGTTGAGCGTGGGGTTGAGGGCGTCGATGGCGTGGCTGGCGGCCTCGGCGACGGCCTGCCAATTGGTGCGGCCCTCGCGGACCATCGTGCCGATTTCGACGGCGTCGAGCTTTGCGTAATCTTCGGGTGTCATGCGCTTCCGCTTCCATAGGGTCGGGTGAGGATTTCGAGGAGGTGGCCATCGGGGTCGGGGAAGTAGACCCCGCGGCCGCCGTCGCGGGTGTTGATCTTGTCGGGCTGGCGGCGGTAGGGGTCGGCCCAATGGTCGATGCCACGGCCTGTGATGCGGGCGAAGATTTCGTCGAATTCGGGTTCGGAGACGAGGAAGGCGAAGTGGCGCGAGGCGATGTCGCCCTCGGCGGCGGATAAGTCGAGGGAGGTTTCGCCGACCTGCACGACGATGAACGGGCCATAGCGGAAGGACGGCGGCAGGCCGAGGATCTCGGTGTAGTAGTCGGCCGTGGCGGCCGGATCGCTGGCGTGGATGATGGTGTGGTTCAAGGTGACGGTCATGTCGTGGCCCTTCTGACGCGGGGTTCGGGGCGCCCTGCCCCGGTCAGGATAGCAGAGCCGGGAGCCGGTTTCTCGGGCAATCGGCGGGCCCAGCAAAATTGGAGGCAAGTAATTGAGATATTTCGGCTTTGTGCTGTGGTGCGCGGCGGGGTCAGGTGGTATTCTGAACCGGTGAAACGAACAGGTGACAAAGCATGATACTTCTTTGCGGTCAGAGCCAATCCCTGACTCTCGAGGACGCGGAAAACTTTCGGGCGTTCGACATCCAGATTGCCGAGCACGGGCCGGCGGACCCGATGGAGAACGAGGGCTTTGCCGGCATGGCGGAGCCCGCGGAGGAGCCGGGGCATTACTGGATCGACGCGGAGAAGGTTGTCGGGCTGTCGGCGCATGCGGATGACCCGGTGTGGAAGGGCAAGTTTCACGACATGCTGAAGGCGGTCGAGAAATACGGCTATTCGGACCTGTCGAAAGGCGTGATCAAGGCCCACGTCAAGGAGTGAGGCAGCCATGCGCACCGCCCCCTCAGTGGGCGGTGTAATAGGGCTGCGGCTCGGGCGGGAGGGGGGCGCGGCCCCGGATGCTGTCGGAGATCTTCTCCGCCATCATGATGGTCGGGCAGTTGAGGTTGCCCGTCACGATCTTGGGCATGATCGAGGCGTCGACGACGCGCAGCGCCTCGAGACCGTGAACCCGGCCCTCTTCATCGACCACCGCATCGTCGTCATGCCCCATCCGGCAGGTGCCGCAGGGGTGGTAGTTGGTGGCGGTGATGGTGCGCAGCCAGGCGCGGATTTCGTCGTCGGTCTGGACATCCGGCCCCGGCATGACCTCGGCGCCGCGCAGCTCGTCCCAGGCGGATTGCTTGATGAGGGTGCGCATGGTCTTCACCATTTCGAGCGCCTGTTCGAGGTCGTCGGGGTCTTCGTAGTAGTTGAAGCGGAATTTCGGTGACGCCATCGGGTCGGCGCTATCAACCCAGACGCGGCCGCGGGAGCCGGGGCGCTGAAGGGTGAGGTAGCCCTGGAAGCCCGGGAGGGCGGCGAAGTTGTCGTCGGTGAATTCGGCCATCATGGGGATGAATTCGACCTGCATGTTGGCGATCTTCTCGGACTCGCGGGTGCGGATGAAGGCGCCCACCTCGAAGAAGTTCGACACGCCGATGCCCTTCTTGAAGAGGAGCCATTGCAGGCCGGCCTTGGCCTGACCGAGCAGGTTGAGATCATGGGCGATCGAGACGTTCTTGGTGGTGTGGTACTGGATGTCGATCGAGAGGTGATCCTGAAGGTTGCGGCCGACGCCGGGAAGGTGGTGGGTGAGCGGAATGTCGGCGGCCTTGAGATCGTCGGCATGGCCGATGCCGGAGAGGTTGAGCAGCTGGGGCGAGTTGAGGGCGCCGGCGCAGAGGATGGTTTCCTTCTCGACCTCGAAGGTCTGGCGGATGCCGTCGATTTTCGCCTGGATGCGGACGACGCGCTTGTTGGAGGTTTCGATCTTGAGGACGCGGGCGTTCTTCTCGACGGTGAGGTTGGGCTTGGCGGCCTGCGAGCGGACGAAGCCCTGGTAGGTGTTCCAGCGGATGCCGTCATGGACGTTGCGCTGGCCGTGGAAGACGCCTTCCTGGCGGTAGGCGTTGTGGTCGTCGAGATAGGGCAGGCCCATTTCCTGCCCGGCTTCGAGGAAGGTCTCGTAAAGGGGGTTCTTGCCGGCGCAGGACTGGACGCGCATGGGGCCGCTGTCGCCGCGGTAGTCGTTGCCGCCGCGGTCGAAGGTTTCGGCGCGTTTGAAATAGGGCAGGACGGACTCGTAGCCCCAGCTTTTCAGGCCCATGTTCGCCCATTCGTCGTAGTCGAGCGGGTTGCCGCGGACCCAGTTCATGCCGTTGATCGAGGAGGAGCCGCCGAGCACCCTGCCCCGCGCCTGCATCACGGTGCGGTTGTCGAGATGGGGTTCCGGCTGGGTGCGGTAGAACCAGTTGCGGCGGTCGGAGACGAGATTGTAGCCCATGGCGGCGGGCATCATGATGTAGGGGTGGCGGTCGGTGGGGCCGGCCTCGAGCAGGGTGACGGTGGTGTTTTCGTCCTCGGCCAAGCGGGCGGCGACGGCCGAGCCTGCGGAGCCTGCGCCGATGACGAGGTAGTCGGTGGTTCTGGTCTTGGTCATCGCGCGTCTCCTGTCCTGTTCCGGGGGCGGGGGCCGGCCGGGGCCGGTCTTTGGGTCATCGGTTTCTATTGGGTCTGTGCCCCGCCCTCAGGCGAGAGGGTGCAGGCACGTGTAGCGGTGGCCGCCGGGCTCGACCGTGTAGTCGGGGGCGATGGTCTTGCAGTCTTCCTGTGCGAAGGGGCAGCGGGGATGGAATTCGCAGCCCGAGGGCCGGTTCTTGAGGCTGGGCACCTCGCCCTTGAGCTCGACGCGGTTGTGCCGGGCGTCGGGGTCGGGCTTCGGCGCGGCCGAGAGGAGCGACTTGGTGTAGGGGTGGCGGGGGTCGCTGAAGATGTCTTCAGTGGGGCCCTCTTCGACGAAGCGGCCGAGATACATGATCGCGGTGCGGTGCGAGACGTGGCGGACCACGTGCAGGTTGTGGGTGATGATCAGGATCGTCAGGCCGAGGCGCTGCTGGAACTCGTCGAGGAGGTTGAGCACCTCGCCCTGGACAGAGACGTCGAGCCCGGCGGTGGGCTCGTCGGCGATGATGAGTTTCGGATCGACCGCGAGGGCGCGGGCAACGCCGACGCGCCGGGCCTGCCCGCCGCTGAGCTGGTGCGGGTAGCGGTCGGCGAAGGCGGTGGGCAGGCCCACCATCTGCAGGAGCCTGTCGCACTCGGCGTTGAGGTCGCGGTCGGTCAGACCGTGGGCCTTGAAGGGTTCGGTCAGGAGCGAGCGGACGGAAAGGCGGGGGCTGAGGCTGCCGATCGGGTCCTGGAACATCATCGCCATGCGGCGGCGGTGTTTCTGGAAACCGGCATGCGACAGGCCGACCAGCTGCTCGCCGCCGAAGCGGATGCTGCTGCCCGGTTCGGCCTCGACGAGGCCGTTGATGGCGCGGGCGAGCGTGGATTTGCCGGAGCCGCTTTCGCCGACCAGCGCGTAGGTCTGCCCCTCTTCGAGGTCGAGGTCGACGCCCGCGACCGCGGCGATGCGGCTGGGCGCGCCGGCGCCGGTGAGCCTGCCGAGGCGGGTGCCGATCTGGAACTCGACCTGAAGGTCGCGGACTTCGAGAAGTGTGCTCATGGGCGGCCCCCGTTCTCGTCTGCGAGGTGGCAGGCGACGCGGTGGCTGTCGCTGATCTGCTGAAGTTCCGGGTGCTCGGCCTCGCAGCGGGCGAAGCGTTCGGTGCAGCGGTCGGCGAAGATGCAGCCCTTGGGCAGGTTGACGAGGCCCGGCACCTCGCCCGCGATGCTGGGCAGGCGGCGGGTGACGGTTTCGATCATGCCGGGTTCACATTCCATCAGGCGGCGGGTGTAGGGGTGCGCCGGGCGGTGGAAGATGTCGCGCACGGCGCCCTGTTCGACCACCTCGCCCGCGTAGAGCACGACGACATGGTCGCAGAGCTCGGCGATGACGCCCAAGTGGTGCGAGACGAAGAGGATGGAGCAGCCGAGCTCCTGCTGCATGTTCTTGAGAAGGTCGACGATCTGGACCTCGAGCGTGGCGTCGAGCGCGGTGGTGGGTTCGTCGGCGATGAGCAGGCTGGGTTCGGCCATCAGCGCCATGGCGATGGCGATGCGCTGGCACATGCCGCCGGAGAACTGGTAGGAATACTGGTCGAGCCGGGCCTCGGGGTCGGTCACGCCGACGCGGTTGAGCATGTCGATGGCGACCTTGCGCTTTTCGGCCTTGGAGCGGCCGGAGCGGTACTGGATGTCGATCATCTGCTTGCCGATCGAGCGGATCGGGTTGAGGCTGGTCATCGGATTCTGGAAGACCACCGAGATGCGGTCGCCCATGATGCGGCGCATCTCGGGTTTCGACAGGTCGAGCAGGTTGTTCCCGCCGAAGCCGATGGTGCCGCCGGTGACATCGGCGTTTTCGGGCAGTTGGCGGATGATCGAGCTGATGACCGAGGATTTGCCGCAGCCGCTTTCGCCGACGACGCCGACGATCGAGCCGGCGGGCACCTCGATATCGACATTGCGCAGGGCATGGATGCGGCCACCTTCGGAGCGGTAATCGACGGTCAGGCCGCGCACCTGCAATCCGCTTGCTTCAGCGGTCATTGGGAATTGGTCCTTGTCTTGGGGTCGAGGATGTCGCGCATCGCCTCGCCGAGGAAGGTGAAGCCGATGGTGGCGATGATGAGGGGCCCGCCGCCGGCGATCACCGGCCAGGGCGAGTTGCGGATATAGGCGTAGCCGTCGGCCAGCATGGTGCCCCAGCTTGCCTCGGGCGGTCGGATGCCGAGGCCGAGGAAGCTGAGCCCGGATTCGATGGTGATGACGACGGGGACGTCCATGCTGGCGAGGATCAGGAGCTGGCCCAGGATGTTGGGCAGGACGTGGGTGAAGACGATGCGCAGCGAGCCCACGCCGATGGAACGCTCGGCGAGGAAAAATTCGTTGTTCTTGATGGCGATGGTCTGGGTGCGCACGACGCGGGCGTAGATCGGGAAGGTGGTGATGACGATCACGGTGATGATCGTCTCGAGGCTGGGCCCGATGAGCGCGACGATGGCGATGCCGAACATCAGCGTCGGGAAGGAGCGCACGGTGTCGAAGAGCACGATCAGGATCTGGTCGAGCCAGCGCGGCCCGTAGCCCGCCGCAAGCCCGACGATGACGCCGGTGACGAGTGACAGCGAGATCGAGATGAAGGCGACGGTGAGCGCGACCTGCGTGCCGTTCAGCATGCGGGAGAAGTTGTCACGCCCGAGCTGGTCGGTGCCGAGGATATGGGTGAGGCTGGGCGAGGTGAGCCGTTCGCGGATGTTGAGGGCGATGGGGTCATGCGGCGCGATCAGGTCGCCGAAGATGCCGGCGAAGAGAACGACCGCGACGATGACGAGCCCGGCCGCGCCCATCGGCGTGCGCATGAGCCTGCGGAGGATGGTGAGGGTGCCGGCGGTGGCGCGGCGGACGGGGCTGGGGCTGGTGGCGTGGGTGTCCATGTCTAGGCCTGGTCCCTTGCGCGGGGGTCGATGATGCCGTTGACCAGATCGGCGAGCGTCATGGTGACGACGAAGAGGATCGTGGTGATCAGGACGGTGCCCATGACCACCGGGAAATTGCGCTGGGTGACGGAATCGTAGAGCAGCTTGCCGACGCCGGGTCGGGCGAAGACGATCTCGGTCAGGACCGCCGCCGAGAGCAGGTAGCCGATGCCGATGCCGATGATGGTGATGGTGGGCAGTACGGCGAGCGGCAGGGCGTATTGGAAGACGACCTTGGTTTCCGACAGGCCGTGGGCGCGGGCGGTGCGGATATGCTGTTCGCCCAGCACCTCGAGCATCGAGGAGCGGACGAAGCGGGAGAGATACCCGACCCAGTTCAGCCCGATGGAGACGGCCGGCAGGATGAGGTGCGTGGCCTGATCGAAGAAGTCGCCGCGCTCGCCCACACCGATGGCGGGCAGCCACTTGAGCGAGATCGAGAAGATCAGCACCGAGTAGATGGCGATGACGAAGGCGGGGATGGTGATGGCGCTGACCGAGAGGATGCCAACGATGTTGTCGAGCCAGCTTCCGCGGTGGAGGGCCGAGTAGCAGCCGAGCGGGATGCCGATGAGGGCCGCGCCGGCCATCGAGACGGAAATCAGGATGAGCGTGTAGGGAAGCTGATCCATGACGACGTCGAGCACGGGGCGTTTCGAGAAGACGTCTGTGCCGAGATCGCCCTGGAAGACGTTCCAGATGAAGATCACCACCTGCTGCGGGATCGAGGCGTCGAGCCCCATCTCGCGGCGCAGCACCTCCTTCATCTCGGGGGTGGCGCGGGGCCCGAGAAGGATACTGGCCGGATCGCCCGGAACGGAGTTGATCATGATCACGAGTAGCGTGATCGCGCAGAATATTATGATCGCCGCGACGAAGGTTCGCCGGATCAGGAATGCCAACATTGCCTAAACCATTTGAGACGGATCAGCGGGACAGGGCGAGAGCGGGCGCGCCGGCCGGTGCCGGACCGGAGGCCCGGGCCGGGATACGGCCCGGGACACCCCGGTTCGGACGGATGGCGGCGCGACCCTGTCAAGAGCGGGGCCGTGTCATGCTTTCTTGAACTTTTCCGTGCGCGGTTCGGCGTTCGGAAGCATGGCCGGGACGACCTTTGTCTTGTCGTAGAGCACCGGGCGCGGCAGGTGGCCGAGCATGAAGCAGGTGTAGGACTCGTCGACGACGGTCTGCAGCTGCTTGAGCAGTTCGCCACGTTTCTCGGGGTCGATCTCGGCGGCGGAGGCGTAGTGCAGGCGCTCCATCTCTTCGTCCTGGAGATATTGCCAGTTCCAGACGCCCGCCTGTTCCGGCAGCCACCACTGGGTGACCCAGTTCATGTCGGGGGGCACCAGCGTCCACTCGGTGAAGAAGAGCTGCAGGTCCTGGCCCAGCGTTTCGGGCAGGCCCCAGAAGGCGCCGGCCTCGTGCTGGTTGATCGAGACGTTGATTCCGACCTCGGCGAGGTTGGCCTGCACGATCTGGGCGGCGGTGACCTTGTCGGGCTCTGCCGGCACGTCGAGGCGCAGGCTGAGGCCGGTGGCGCCGGCTTCTTCCAGAAGCGCCTTGGCCCCTCGACGTCACGTTCGACGGGCGGGCTGTCCATGTAGCCGGGCGCCCCTTTGGCGGCGACGCCGTAGGAGGGCTCCATCACCCCGAAATAGGCGCCTTCGAGCACGGTTTCGCGGTCGATGGCCATGTGAATGGCCTTCCGCACCCGCTCGTCGGCTAGATCGGGGTTATTCATGTTCGAGCCGATCCAGATGAAGTTCGGCGTCGAGCGGATGTCGAGGGCGAGGTTGTCGGGCAGGCCTTCCTGCATCGACGGCACCGCGCTGATCGAGACGATGGCCCAGTCGAGATCCCCGGAAAGCACGGCGTTCTCGGCCGCCTTGGTGTCGGTGATGGGCAGCATCTCGACGCGCTTGAACGCGGGCTCTTCGCCGCTCCAGACGGGGCTCGGTTCGAAGATGATGCGGTCGCCGGGGCGGTATTCGACGATCTGGTAGGGGCCGTGGCCGGCGGGCACTTCGAGCCCGGGTGCGCCGCCCGCTTCTTCCCAGGCCTTCTTGCAGATGATCGAGCCGGGATCCCGCGGCAGAAGATAGCTGAAGAGGCCGGAAAAGGATTCTTTCAGGTGGATGATGCCGGTATAGGTGCCGGTCACCTCGACATGGTCGAGCGGTGCCCAGGACACCGCGTTGGGCGCCGCGAGATCTTCGTCGCGGTAGCGCTCGTAGGAATACTTGACGTCCTCGGCCGTGACCTCGCCATAGCCGTTCGACCATTGCAGCCCTTCCCTGAGCTTGAAGGTGACGGTCGTCTCGTCGGTCTGTTCGATGGATTCGGCGAGCAGAAGCTCCCAATCCCATTCATTGCCGGTCTTGTTGTCGATCAAGCCCGAATGGACGGTCTTGATCACCCAGGTATCGGACTCGCCCACCGAAAACGGCGGGTCGAAGGCCTTCATTTCCTCGAGCATACGCATGTAGAGCGTGTCGCCGCTTTGGGCGAAGGCGAGGTTGGACATCCACAACGGTGTTGTTCCGAGCGCTGCCGTTCCGAGCAGCATTTGCCGGCGATCGATCTTGTTAGCCATGTTTCCCCCTGTTTTCATTTTCTGTTTTCTGTCGAAGCGCGCCCCGGGGGCATCCGCGTGAGTGTTGCGGTTTTTCCTATGCCCCCGGTGCGTGTTCGCTGGGTCGCCAATTGTTTTCGAGCGCGGACTTGGGACAAATCCGATCTCGAGCAACTTCGATGCTAAGCGCGGCTATCATTGCCCTCAATCGAATTTTCTTGTCCGTTAAGTCAAGAATATTGAACTCAAGCCGTCTCGAGCGCAGCCTTCTCCTCTTCGTCGCGCAGTTCCGGCAGGATGTGCTCGGCGAAGCGTTCGAGGCCGGCTTTCTCGTCGTCGATGTTGGGACCGATGTTCGTCTTCAGCACGAGCATGTCGAAGCCGAGCTCCTTGACCTCGAGCATCTTCTCCTTGACCTCGTTGATGGTGCCGATCATCAGGCCGTCGGCCACCTGTTCGGGGGTCTCGTCGATATCGACCCCCTCGACGATGCCGCCGGGGGCCTGGCAGGTGTTCATCAGCAGGCCCTGGAACTGGCGCTGCTTGTGATAGCCCATCGCCTGCTTTTCGCGCTTGTCGTCGTCATCCTTGGCGACATAGGCCCATTGCAGGTTCGAGATCTTCTGCGGACCCTGGCGGCCGGAGGATTCCGCAACCCCGTCGCGGAAGGCCTTGAGCATGCCCTCGGACCAGGCCAGCGGCTTGCGCGAGCTGGTGGTGGCGACGTTGTAGCCCTTGCGGGCGACGTGGTAGGCTGCCTCGGGGCGCATGCAGGAGAGCCACATCGGCGGGTGCGGCCGCTGGCGCGGCGGCGGCATGATGTTGGTCTTGGTGCAGCTTTCGTACTTGCCGTCGAAATGCACGTCCTTCTCTTCGAAGAGCTTGTGCAGGAGCTCGAGCTTTTCGTCGAAGATCTCGCGCATCTCGTCGATATTGGTGGTCATGGCGAGACGCTCGAACTCGTAGGGGCCGCCGCCGCGGCCGACGCCGAGGTCGAGCCGGCCGCCGATCGCCTGGTCGACGAAGGCGACTTCGCCGGCGAGGATCGGCATCTTGTGGACCGGCAGCAGCAGGACCGAGAGCATCAGCCGCACGCGCGTGGTGATCGCGCCGATATAGGCGGCGAAAGCCAGCGGAGAGGGCGTGGCGCCGTAATCCATGAAGTGATGTTCGCCGATGGCGATTTCGTCGAGACCGACCTCTTCGGCCAGCTTTGCCATCTCGATCATTTCAGGCACGAGATTGTCGATATGCCTGTCATGGCTGGGCCAGTAGCCCCCCATTTCCATTCCCACTTTCATAGAGGCCTCCTTAAACAGAATTGATGTACGGGGAAGTAACCATTGGCTTGAGGCTCGCATGCAAGTTTATTGCACTCAATAAAATTATTTCATATTATATGTTTACAAAATCAAATCATGGCCCGAGGGGATGTCCAGCCCGGACGGCCGACACGCAACGCGAACAGGCGGTGCCGGGCACCGCGCGTTGCCCCGAAAACCTCCAGCGAACAGAGACTTGTAGGGCCCCAATTCATGAATATCGAACTCGCGAGAACCTTCCTCGAAGTGGTGTCGACCGGCAGTATGTCGCGTGCGGCGGACCGGCTGAACGTGACCCACTCGACCGTCACCGTCAGGATCAAGACGCTGGAGGATATCCTTCGGCGTCGGGTGCTGAACCGGAACCGCAGCGGCATATCCCTGACCGCCGACGGGGTGCGGTTTCAGCGGCACGCGGAAGACCTGGTGCGGATCTGGCAGATGACGCGGAAGCAGATGTCGCTGGCCTCGGGCTTTGCCGGGCTGTTGTCGATGGGGGCCGAATCGAGCCTGTGGCAGGACATCATGCTGCGGTGGGCGAGCGACATGCGGCACAACCGGCCGGACGTGGCGTTGCGCTGTGAAAGCGGGACGAACGAGTTCCTTGTGGACAGGCTTTTCTCGGGTTGGCTCGACTTTTGCGTGGTGCACGAGGTGCAGTCGCGCAGCGGGTTTTCGATCGAACCGCTGTTCGACGACCCGATCGTGACGGTCTCGACCCGGCGGCGCGAGACGATGCCGTGGGACCCGGAATTCGTCGAGGTCGACTGGGGCGCGAGCATCACCCGGCAGTCGGAAATGCGCTGGGGCGAGATCGACGAGACGCCGAAGGTTTCGGCCTCGGACCAGTGGATCGCGCTGAAGATCATCGAGGAGTTCGGAGGCTCGACGGTGATTCCGCAGCGGCTTCTGAATGCGGGGCTGATCTCAAGGCCGCTGTATCCGATCGACGGGGAGCCGGCGCTGGAGCGGAAGGCCTACCTGATGTATTCGGAGAAGTCGCTGAAGGAGCGGGTGCCGAAGCTGACGCCGAAGGATATCAAGTCGGCGATCCTGGCCTGCAGCAAGATGTAGGGGCGGTCACGCCGGGCGGTGGCGGGCGCCATCGCCGGTATTGAAAAAACTCGAATTAAAATGCGTTTATTTTCAATTGCCCGAAGCGGGGGCGATGATACGCTAACGGTGCGGTACGTCGTATCGGGGGGTGAACCTGGCGGTTCGTCACCCTTTCGTCATGCCGCATCAGGGAGCGCGAGGCGGTTGACCGCCTGAACAGGACACACTCACCACGGGCCAGGACAGCATTCCCGCCGGCCCTTGTAACGAAGGCGCGTGCGCGTCACGCAGCGCGTCGGTTTTTCCATTCTGGGGACGCATTCATGTCAACGAAGAACTCGATCGAAGTAAACCTGCCGGGGCAGGCCGCGGCCGTGCCGCAGCCGCCGATGTTGCCCGGTGTTCCGTTCAACAACCCCGAAGAGATCGGCGCCGAGCTGGACCTGACGCGCAGCTATGCGGACATGATGCCGTATTTCGAGTTCTGCCTGACGCAGAGCATGAAGACCCGCGACGCGATGAACTGCATCGAGGATATCCGGGTGGGCGCACGGGAAGAGGAACGGATCGACGTCTTCCCGAACCCCAATCCGAAGGCGCCGATATTGATTTTCGTGCATGGCGGCTGGTGGCTGAAGACCACGCGGAAGCATTGGAGCTATACCGCCTACGGTTTTGTGCAGCATGGCTATACGGTTATCGTGAGCGATTACACGCTGTGCCCCAAGGGCCGTATTCCGGATATCACGCAGGCGAACCGGGCCGCCGTGGCCTGGGCCTATGAGCATGCCGACGAGATCAATGGCGACCGCGACCGGATCTATCTTGCGGGCCATTCGGCCGGCGGGCAGCAGGCCGGGATGATGGCGGTGACCGACTGGGTGCAGCACGGCCTGCCGGCGGATGTGCTGAAGGCGGTGGTGCCGCTGAGCGGGATCTTCGACATGCGGGTGATTCAACATTCCTATCTCAACGGGTTCGTGCAGTTGAACGGCGAGTCGGTGCAGACGCAGAGCGCGATCCTGCATATTCCCGACAGCGCGCCGCCCATTCAGTTGATGGTGGCCGAGGAGGAGTCGACCGAGTTTCACCGACAGGCGGAAGAGTTCCTGGAGGCGTGGAAGGCGAAGAAGCTCGACGGCAGCCTGGTGATCATCCCGGACGAGGATCACTCGACCTACATCTTCGAGATGGGCCACCCGGACAGCCCGACCTGCAACGCGGTCGTTGATTTCTTCAAGAAACACTGACGCCCTGGCGACGAGATACGGAGCATATGATGAGCAAAGTTAACGCATATATCGACGGCGCCTTCTTCCAGGATGGTGTGCGGGGCCAGGGCATGTCCATGCGGATGAACCTCAAGGCGCTGGTCGAGGAGCTGGCCGGTGACGGTGAGGTGGGCGAAATCCACTATTTCATGAACCTGTCATCGGAGGTGCAATACCCCAACCGGCGCAAGAACGACGAGAAGCTGATGGCCCGCTACGAGGACCAGGGGCTGACCGTGCATATCGGCCGGACCGAACAGAAGGCGCAGGTTTTCGTCGACCGGGGTGTCGATACGCGGTTGTCGGCGAAGATGATGGCGGATGCCTATGCCGACAAGTTCGACACCGCGCTGGTGATCAGCCGGCGGCCCGACCTGGAACCGGCCATCACGGCGGTGCGTGAGGCCGGCAAGACGGTCAACGTGAGCTTTTTCCGTTTCGTCGTGGACCCGACCAACGAGCTGGAAGAGTGCTGTGACAATTACGCGGTTCTGACCAACGAGCAGGTCATCCGTCACAAGATCGAAGGCCCGCAGCCGAATTTCTGAATTCTCCGTCCCTGGACCCGGGCGATCGATGATCGCCCGGTTTTTTTACGTGGAGGTCCGGTCACATGTCATCTGTCGCTTTGGTCACTGGGGGCACCTCGGGCATCGGCGCCGCAACGGCGCGGGTTCTTGTTTCGCAGGGCTGGCAGGTGGTGATCTGCGGGCGCAACGCGGCGGCGGCCGAGGCGCTGATCGGTGAGCTGGGCCAGGAGAAGGTGCATTTCGAGAGTGCCGACCTGGAAGATCCGACGGTGGCCGACAGGCTGGTGGCGGCGGCGGTCGAGCGGTTCGGGCGGCTGGATGCGCTGGTGAACAACGCGGGCATCTGCGAACGCTGCCCGACGACCGAGACGAGCGACGATTTCTGGCGGCGGCATTTCGCGATCAACTGCGATTCCGCCTATTACCTGTCGCGTGCCGCCGTGCGGCAGTTTCACGAGGCCGGGCATGCCGGGTCGATCGTCAATGTCGCCTCGACCTACGGGTTCGACGGGGCGCCTTACCTTGCCGCCTATTGTGCCAGCAAGGGCGCGATGGTGATGATGACCAAGGCGATGGCGCTGGAGCATGCCAAGGAAGGGATCACCGTCAATTGTGTGTGCCCCGGCTCGGTGGATACGCCGATGCTGGAGGATCTCGGGCTTCGGCAGGGTATCGCGAAGGACGTGATGCTGGAGAGATGGGCCAGCCAGAGCCCCAGCGGGCGGGTCGCCACGCCGGAGGATATCGCGCATACGATCGGTTTCCTTGTCTCGGGCGCGGCAAGGCATGTGAACGGGGTGATCCTTCCCGTCGATGGCGGCGTGGCGGCCGGTTGACGACAAGATAACAGGGAGCTGCTTGATGAGACTTGGGTTTATCGGCCTGGGCACGATGGGAACGCCCATGGCGACCAACCTGCTGAAGGCCGGGCATGCGCTGCGTGTCTTCGATATCGACCGGTCGCGGGCCGATGCGCTGATCGCGCTGGGGGCCGAGTGGGCCGAGAGCCCGGCGGAGGCGGCACAGGGGGCGGAGGTGGTTCTGACCTCCCTGCCCGGCCCGGCGCAGGTGGAAGAGGTGATTGCCGGTGAGGGCGGTGTGCTGGAAGGGATCGGGGCGGGTGCCGTCTGGGTCGACCTGACCACCAACGAGATCGAGGTGATCCGGACGCTTGCCGCGCTGATGGCCGAGAAAGGCGCCGAGACGCTGGACGTGCCGGTGACGGGAGGGGTTCTGAACGCCCATGCGGGCAAGATCACGGTCTTTGCCGGGGGGCCGGAGGCGGCGTTCGAGACGGTGCGGCCGGTGCTGGACGCGATGGCGGCGGAGGTGTTTCACTTCGGCGCGCTTGGCAGCGGCACGGTCATCAAGCTGGTGACAAATTTCGTGGCTTTCGTGAACGCGGTGGCGCTTGGCGAGGGGATGATCTTTGCCACCAAGTACGGGATCGATACCGGGCATGCGCTGGAGGCGATCAAGTCGAGCTATGCCGACAGTTTCGTGGCGCAGACCGATGGCGGAAAGATCATGTCGGGCGATTACGCGTCGGATTTCGTGATGTCTCTGGCATGCAAGGATATCCGGCTGACGCTGGAGCTGGCGGGCAAGATGGGTCTGGAGCTGCCGGCCACCGAGCTGAGCGGGCGGGTCTTCAACGAGGCGCGCGAGAGTTACGGCGAAAATGTCGGGTGCCTTCAGGCGATCCGGCTTCTGGAAGAGAGGAACGGGGTCGCCCTGTCGCGTCTGACGGCGGCGGCGGGCCTGCCCGGTTCGTGACGAGACCGGGTCGCCCGGCGGGCGGCAGGTGACACATTCAAACTCCCAAGGAGGGTACGAGACATATGACCGATATTCCCGAGACGATGAAAGCCATGGTCCTGACCGGACAGGGGGATTACGACAAGCTGCAATACAAGGACGTGCCCGTGCCCGAGATCGGCAAGGGCGAGGTGCTGATCAAGGTGCTGGCGGCGGGCGTCAACAACACGGAAATCAACGTGCGGCTGGCGTGGTACGCGCAGGACGAGGACAGCGAAGAAGAGAACCAGCAGCTGGCCGAGGGCGTCTGGGAAGGCGGCGGGGTGTATTTCCCGCGGATCCAGGGCGCGGATGCCTGTGGCGAGATCGTCGCCGTGGGGGAAGGCGTGGACGAAAGCCGGATCGGTGATCGGGTGATCGTGGAACCGCTGTTCCGGAACCCGGTGAAGTATTTCGGGGCTGAATGCGACGGGGCGTTTGCCGAGTACACGGTGGCGCCAACCGAGAACGCGCACAAGGTCGAGAGCGATCTGAGCAATGTCGAACTGGCCTCGTTCCCGTGCTCCTATTCGACGGCGGAGAACCTTGTCAGCCGGGCCGGTGTGTCGGCGGGCGACGTGGTGCTGGTGACGGGCGCGTCGGGCGGCGTGGGCTCGGCCGCGGTGCAGCTGGCCGCGCGGCGGGGCGCCGAGGTGATCGGCGTGGTGCGCGACGACAAGGCCGACAAGGTGAAGGCGATCGGCGCCAGCCGGACCGTGGACCGCGACGCCGACCTTGTCGAGACGCTGGGGATCAACAGTGTCGACGTGGTGATCGACCTGGTGGGCGGCGAGGAATGGCCGCACCTGCTGACGGTGATGCGCTCGCGCGGGCGGTATGCGACGTCGGGGGCGATTGCCGGGCCGGTGGTCACGCTCGACCTGCGGACGATGTATTTCAAGGACCTGTCGCTGTTCGGCTGCACGGCGTTCGAGCCGGAGGTGTTCAAGAACCTCGTGAGCTATATCGAGAAGGGCGAAATCAAGCCGGTGATCTCGGGGACCTACAAGCTGACCGATATCGCGCAGGCGCAGGAGGATTTCCTGAAGAAGAAGCACGTCGGCAAGCTGGTGCTTGAACTGTAGGACAACGCCCGGGCCGGTTTCGGCCGGCGCGTGCGGGAAACCGGGCAGAGGTGAGCGACCTGCCCGGTTTTTCTTTGCCCGGTGAATGGGGCGGCTCAGCCGGCCTCGAGCACCGCGGAGAGGAATTGCTGGGTGCGGGGGTTCTGGGGTTCGGTGAATATCTGCTCGGGCTCGCCCATTTCGGCGATGCTGCCGTTGTCGAAGAAGCAGACCCTGTCGGAAATTTCCCGTGCGAAGCCCATCTGGTGGGTGACCATGACCATGGTCAGGCTGAACTCTTCCGAGAGCTTGCGGATGACCGAGAGCACCTCGCCGATCACCTCGGGGTCGAGGGCGGAGGTGACCTCGTCGAAGAGCATGACCTTGGGGCGCATGGCAAGCGCGCGGGCGATGGCGACGCGCTGTTGTTGGCCGCCCGAAAGGCGGAGCGGGTGTTCGCCCATCTTGTCGGCGAGGCCGACCATGTCGAGCAGGCCTTCGGCGCGGTCCTTGGCTTCGGCCTTGGACAGGCCCAGCACCTGCACGGGCGCCTCCATGCAGTTTTCCAGCGCGGACATGTGGGGAAAGAGGTTGAAGTGCTGGAACACCATGCCGATGTTCGAGCGCTGCTTGCGCTGGTGCTTGGTGCTGGCGGGGACGAGTTGGCCGTTCTTGTCCATGTGGGTGAGCGGCTCTCCGTCGACATAGACGACGCCGCCGTTGATTTCCTCGAGCGTCATCAGGACGCGCAACACCGTCGTCTTGCCCGAGCCGGAGGGCCCGATGATCGAGACGGTTTCGTTGGCCGCGATGTCGAGGTCGAGATCGTCGAGCACGACAAGATCGCCATAGCATTTGCGAACGCCTGCCATGCGCACCATCGGGCAGGGTTCACTCAGCTTGAGCGGGAATTTCTGCTTGTCGGTGAGTGTATCGGTCATGTGTTCCTCTATTGACTAAGGCCCATCGCGCGGCGGACCTTCTGCTCGAATTTGCGGACCCCGGCGGCGGCGACCAGAGAGATCACCAGGAAGATGATGCCGACAAGGGTGAAGGGTTCAAGGAACCGGTAGACCTCGGAGCCGACCTCGGTGGCGCGAAGAACCAGTTCGGGCACGCCGATGGCCGAGAGCATGGGCGTATCCTTGAAGATCGACACGAGGTAGTTGCCCATGGCCGGCACCGAAGGCGGCAGCGATTGCGGAATGATGATCCGCGTGTAGGTGCGCCATGTGCTGAGGTTGAGCGCCTTGGCGGCTTCCCACTGGCCCTTCGGCACGCTTTCGAGACCGGCACGGTAGACCTCGGAGAGGTAGGAGCCGTAATGCACGCCGATGGCGAGCAGCCCCGCCACCCACGGCGACAGGAAGATGCCGAACTGCGGCCCGACGAAGAAGACGAAGAAGATCTGCAGGAGCAGCGGCGTCGAGCGGATGAATTCGACGCATTCACGGACGATCCGGTTGACGAGCCAGAAGGGCGTGCGCTGTCCCAGGGCGAAGACGAGGCCGATGACCACGGCGATGGCGTATCCGCCGATCGCGGCCAGAAGCGTGTTGCCCGTGGCGCCCAGCAGCCGCGGGAGCACCTCGAACATGTAATCCCATTGCCAAGTGAAACCCATATCAGCGCACCATCCCTATTTTCCTGGCCCAGGCCTTTTCGAACCAGCGCATCCCGGGCGAGATGACGAGGCGGCTGAGCAGGTAGTAAATGATCATAGCGGTTCCGAAACTCTGGATCGCGACGGAGCCGAACGTGTCGAGGTTGATCTGCTTGACCCGGAACATCAGGTCCCAGATCGCGATCATCGAGACCAGCGAGGAGTACTTGAACATCTCGACCATCAGGTTGCCCCAGGAGGGCAGCATGATCAGAACCGCCTGGGGAAGGATGATCCGCTGCATCCTCGTGCGGGCCGACAGGTTGAGGGCGACGGACGCCTCCGACTGCCCCCTGGGTACTGACTGGATGCCGCCGCGGACGATTTCCGCGCCGTAGGCGCCCATCGTCAGGCCGAGCACGAGAATACCCGTAAAGTATTTCTCGAGCTGCAGGCCGAAAAGCGGCAGCGCGTAGAACATCCAGAAGAGCTGGACCACGATCGACACGCCGCGGAACACCTCGATATAGGCCGCGGCGATCGTGCGGACGGATTTGTAGGGAGACAGGCGCAGCAGCGCCGAGACCAAGGCAAACACGGTGCCGACCACCACGGAGCCCAGGTAGATCTGGATCGAGATCCAGGTTCCGCTGATGAAGAAGTCGGAGTAGGTCTCGAGGAATTCAAAGTATGGCATTTCTCACCGACGCCTTCGCGGAAATTGTGACCAGCTGAAAGGAAGGATAGCACCGCGGGTCGCGGCTGAGTAAGGCCTTGATGCGCCCTGCCCGCTTGCCCGCGCACGGATTTCCCGTGCCTTGGCTGACCATTCCGCGGATT
The DNA here is from genome assembly GCF_008728195.1 of Roseovarius indicus. NCBI lineage: Bacteria > Pseudomonadati > Pseudomonadota > Alphaproteobacteria > Rhodobacterales > Roseobacteraceae > Roseovarius > Roseovarius indicus. Next base: position 1,188,454 of record NZ_CP031598.1, on the reverse strand, counting down.
GACTTATTTATGTGCCCGGTGTGTCTCGTGGCGGAGGGGCCCGTGACCCGCCCCTTGGGATGCCCCAGGGCCGGGCCACCGCGGGCCGGCATGTACCGGCCCGTCTCAGGCCCCTCGCATGTCGAGACGTCGTTGCGGGATCAGCGGTTCTCGCAGACCCAGTCGGCGGTCACGGACGGATCGGGAATGTTCATCTCGGTGAACCCGTCATCCTCGACGACGGCCAGCATCTCCTCGGAGCCGAGGTATTTTTTCTGCCCCTCGTTGTAGAGCTCGACGAAGTCGGCATCGTCGGGGCGGAAGCCCGCGGCCGGCCAGTTCTTGGTGTCGATCGGCATTTTCGACATATCGCTCAGTTCGAACTTGCCGTTGCTGCGGTCTACCAGCTCTTTCGAGGTGAAGTAGTTGTAGAGCGCGGCATCGACCCGGCCGGAGTTCATCGCGGCGAAGACCTCGGCGTCGCTGGTCAGGATGGTCATCTGGCCTTCGGGCACGTTGCCTTCCTTGGCGTATTTCTGCCCGGCGGAACCGGCCGTCGTGCTGAGCTTGATGCCCTTCTCGATGACGTCCTCGACGGTGTTGATGCCCTGCGGGTTGCCGGCGGGCACGACGAAGGCCATGCCCATCACGCCGAGCGGGTTGGCGAAGGCCATGTTCTGGCAGCGCTCGCCGAGGATGTAGAGGCCGCAGGAGGCGATGTCGTACTGACCGGCGTTGAGCGCGGGAATGACGCCGGCCCAGTCGGTCAGGATGATGGATTCGATGTTGTCGAACCCGGCCGCCTTGAGCGAGCCGACGACGATTTCGTTGGCGAAGCCGTTGGGCGTGCCGTCGGGGCCCTGCCCGCACCACGGCGGGGCGGAGATGTAGCCGAGGCGGATCGGTTCGCCGGCCTCGATCCGGTCCATCAGCGGGCCCGCCTTGGCGGCGCCGGTGCCGATGCCCGTGGCGGTAACGAGAGCCGCCGCCATCCCCATGGCGAAACTTTTCACGCCACGAAACCTCGGGGCTTTTTCTTGGTTCAGTGTATCGTAGTCGTTTGTCATGACGACCTCCCGGTTGGTTGAATTTTGAAGCTTCGAAAGCCTTGACCCAAGGCCGATGGCTGGCGGTCGGCGGTGTGCCTGGCCCATGTCGCGGGCCGGTATCTGACCGCTCTCGCACCCGGGGCGGAGCCTCGAAACCGATGGACCCATTCTGACGACAGGCTGCCCATCATGATTGAGTGTAATCGAATGTATGCGATCATTATATTTAATTTTTCGACCAGTAGATTGATGAATGTTGAATTGATGTTAGGCCCGCGACGGGCCTTTCAGGCAGCTGATTTGGCGATTTTTGATTTTCTTGAACCATGTTTTATCGTTCACTTTCAGGTTGTTAGTCTGTTATTGCCAAATGCGGCGGAGATTGCGGTCTGGCCAGTGGCGGCCGGAAGAGCGTTTGAGACGCCGGATCGTGCCGGACCGGGGCCGAAAGCCGCGATCCGGGCCGTGTTTTGCCCCTGATCCGCCTGTTTCGGCGGCCCCTGTCGCGGCTATGTCCTGCGCCCCCGGGTGAGGGTTTCGATGAAGGCCTCGATGCGCGCGGGGGCGTCCGGGCAGGGGAAGTCGGTCTGCGCCTCGAGCGCGGTCATTTCGTCTTTCAGATGGCGGCCGCCGGCGCGGTAGAGCGACTTGTAGGCGGCGAGCGAGCCGGGGCTGTTGCCGGCGATCATGGCGCAGGTGGCGTCGACGGCGGCGTCGAGTTCATCGGGGGCGACGACCGTGGTGACGAGGCCCCAGTCGGCGGCTTCCTTGGCGTTGAAGGTGCGGGCCGTGAAGGACAGCTCGCGCGCGCGGCGCAGGCCCACGGCCTGGGCGAGCCGGGCGGTCATGCCCCAGGTGGGGCGGATGCCGAGCTTGGCGTGGGTGTCGCCGAACAGGGCCGTGTCGGCGGCGACGATCCAGTCGCAGGCCAGCGCGATTTCGAGGGCACCGGTGAAGCAGGCGCCGTTGACCTTGGCGATGACCGGGAAGCGCGCGTCTTCGATGAGGGTGTTGAGGCGCCGGGCGGGGATGTTCATGGCATCGCCGATATCGCCCCTGGCGAGGCTGTCAGGGTCGATCTCGAGTTGGGTCAGGTCGACCCCGGCGGCGAAAGCCTTGCCGTTGCCGGTGAGGACGGCGACGCGGATGTCGTCGGACCGGGTGAGCGTTTCGAAAGCATCAACCAGTTCCGTCAGCATGGTGCGGGTGATGGCGTTGTATTTCTGCGGGCGGTTGAGGCGGATGGTGGCGATGCCGTCCTGCGTTTCCAGCTCGATTTCGGAGTAGGCGGTCATGTGGAGGCCCCCTGCCCCGCGGCGATCGGGTTCATCTGGTCGTCGAAGTCGTCAAGGCTGGGAAAGCTGAGGGTTTCGAGACTGTCGAAGCGGGCGACATGGGCGTCGAGCTCTTCGAGAAGGGCGGCGCGGGCGGCATCGTCGATATAGGGGACGTGGTGGGCGACGAAGGGCGTGACCACGTCGAAGCCCGCGTAGTAGAGCGTGCCGCGCAGGAGGGGGCGGAGCATGTCTTCGAGGGGGCCGTGGACGGCGCCCGGCCCGAACATGTTGGTGCGGCCGCCGAGGCTGACGGAGACCATGGCGCGGCGGCCCCGCAGACGGCCCTTGTCGTAGAAGGCGCGGCCGCCATAGACGGCGCCGGAGACGAAGACCCGGTCAATCCAGCCCTTGAGGATGGCCGGGGTGGAGAACCAGAAGATCGGGAAGTTGAGGACCAGCGTGTCGCACCACAGGAGCTTGTCCAGCTCGGCGCGGATGTCGGGGGCGATGGTTTCGGTTTTCACCCCGTGGCGCTGTTCGAGGGCGTAGTTGAGGTACTCGGGGTTGCCGCGCTCGGTGAAGTCGGCGGCGCTGGCGACCGGGTTGAAGCCCATCTGGTAGAGGTCGGAAGTGGCAACCTCGTCGCCGCGTGCCTTGAAGGCATCGACAAGGCGGGCCGCCATGGCGCTGTTGAAGGACTGGGGTTCGGGGTGGGCGTGAACCACGAGGGTTTTCATGTGAGACGGGCCTTCCCGGGTTGGTGTTTCAGGGCTCAGCGCAGGCCGAGGCCGCGGGCGATGATGCCGCGGAGGATTTCGCGGGTGCCGCCGCGGAGCGAGAATGTGGGCGCGTTGAGGAGCACGTTGCAGGTGACTTCGCGGAACTGGCGGGCGGAGGCCGGGTCGGCCGCGAGGTCGGCGAACTGGCGGACGATTTCGGGGATTTCCTGTTCCAGCGTGGCGCCGAGATCCTTGACGATGGAGGCGTGCACGAGCGGGTCTTCGCCGTCCTCCAGCATGACCGAGACGCTGCGCGAGAGGCGGCGGAGCACGGCGGTGTGGGCGAGGAGGCGGCCATAGGCGATGGCGGCGGATTCCGAGTGCGGGGCGGCGGCGAGGATGCGTCCGAGCTCGACGACAAGTTCGAAGGAGGAGAGGAAGCGTTCGGGGCCGCTGCGTTCGTAGGAGAGCTCGCTCATGACCTGGGCCCAGCCGTTGCCCTCTTCACCCAGAAGGGCGGATTTGGGGACCAGCACGTCATTGAAGACGACCTGGTTGAAATGGTGCTGGCCCGCGAGGTCGATGATCGGTTTGACCTCGATGCCGGGGGTGGACATGTCGATGAGAAGCTGGCTGGTGCCCTTTTGCCGGTCTTCGGTGGTGCCGTGGGTGCGGCAGAAGAGGATCATGTAATGGGCGACATGGGCGTTGGTCGTCCAGACCTTGGTGCCGTTGATGCGGTAGCCCTCGTCGACCGGTTCGGCGCGGGTGCGGACGGAGGCGAGGTCGGAGCCTGCGTCGGGTTCGCTCATGCCGATGGAGGCGAAGCATTCGCCCGCTGCGATGCGGGGGAGGATGGTCTGCTTTTGCTCCTCGGTGCCGAATTTCAGGATCAGCGGGCCGGTCTGGCGGTCGGCGATCCAGTGGGCGGAAACCGGCGCGCCGGCGGCGAGGAGTTCCTCGATGACGACGTAACGCTCCATCTCGGTGCGGGCGTGGCCGCCGTACTGGGTGGGCCATGTCATGCCGAGCCAGCCCTTCTGGCCGAGCTTGCGGCTGAATTCTGTGTCGAGGCCATTCCACGAGTCGGATTTTTGCAGCGGGGTGCGGTCGGCGATCTCGGTGGCGAGGAATGAGCGGACCTCGGCCCGGAGGCTGTCGAGGGCCTCGGAGGTCTTGGGCGTGGCGAAGGTGAGTTCGGTCATTCCGGTCTTCCGTTGGTGATGTCTTGGGTGGGCCGGGCGCGCTCAGACGGCTTCGCGCACGGGTTCCATGCCGGTGATGAAGGCCCAGGGGCCCTGATCGGCGTGGTCGAGCGCGAGGGTGGCGAGTCGGGCCTGCCAATGGCGTTCGGTGCCGAAATCGTCGCGCAGCGACCAGAGCAGGCGGGTGAAGTGCTGAAGCTCGTAGTCCTGCGAGGCGCCGATGGCGCCGTGGATCTGGTGCGCGAGGCCGGCGATGAGGCCAACCGCCTCGCCCGTGCGGGCCTTGGCCGCGGCGATGGCGGCGGCGCCGTCGGGGGTGGAAAAGCCGGCGGCCGCCATGTCGGCGCAGGCCGAGGTGACGGCGACGGCGCTGGCCATGCGCGCGAGGTCATGCTGGATGACCTGGAAGCGCGAGAGGGGGCGGCCGAACTGTTTGCGCGTGGTGGCGTACTCGCTGGTCAGGTCGAAGACCTTCTGGGCGGCACCGGCCATGGCGATGGTGCGGATGGCGGCGCCGGCGAGCATGACGGGATCGGGGCCAAGATCGGCGGGGATCGGCGCCACGTTCTCGGCGGCGAGATCGGTGTCAATGGTGACGCGGGCCGCCGGGTGGCCGGCTGTGGAGGTGAAGGTTTCCGCGATGGTCCAGGCGCCGTGCGGCAGGCGGACGAGGTGGTTGGCCCCGTCGAGGTGGGCGTGGGCGACGACGCTTTCGGCCTGATCGGGCCAGGGGACGTGGGCGCCCTGCCCTTCGACATGCCATGTCGTGTCGTCCTTGCGGGTCAGCGCAAGGGGCGCGGCCGGGCCGGAGACGATCATGGAAAGCGGGCCCTCGGCGGGCTCGAGCCCGCAGCGGGCGAGAAGGTGGTTGGCGGCCATTGTTTCGGCCAGCGGCAGGGGGACGGCGTAGCGGCCGGCGAGGCGGACGATCATGAGGCCGTGGTCGATGTCGAGACCGAAGCCGCCCGAGGCCTCGTCGACCAGTGCGAGCGGGAGGCCGTTGTCGGAGATGACCTGCCAGAGATCGGCGAGCCAGTCGCCCTCGGCGGCGCTGTCGAGGGATTGCCTGGTGACGGTCTGGCTGAAGATTCGCTCGGCCGTCGAAACCGCGATTTGCCCCACGTTGCTGTCCATGGTCCCCTTCCAGATTTGGCGCGGCGGCCGGGGATTTTCCCCGACCGGCCGCGTTCATACTGACGGGTATATTATGATACCAGCACGTTTTGTCCAGAGTGGATTTCCCCTGCGGCAATCAGCCGGCCGGGGCCGGTCTCAGGATTTGAGCGGGTTGTAGGCCTGTTTCTCGGTCACCGAGGTTTCGAAGGTTTCGCCCAGCTCGAAGGCCCGGTCGAGGAGGATCTTCTGGTGTTCGGGGCTGGTGAGGCTGTCGTAGAGCAGTTCGAACCGGCCTTCCTCGATGCCGCAGTAATGGACGATGCCGGTGAGCATCAGGGTTTTCATCGACGGTTCGTAATTGCGCTTGGCGAAGCTGGGGGCGTTGTCGGCGGCGACGCCGAGGATCAGACCCTTGGATTGCTTCATGCGGCCCCAGCCATGCGCCCAGCCCTGGTTCCAGACGCGTTCGATCCAGCCGCGGGTCATGGCCGGGAAACCCCACCACCAGACCGGGAAGACGAAGGCGATGGCGTCGTTGCGATCGACGCGGGCCTGCTGGTCGAGCAGTTCCTGCGAAAAGGTCTGGGTTCGATCGCCCCAGATCGGTTCGTCTTCCACCTTCATCCGGGGGTCGAAGCCTTCGCGGTGAAGGTCGGCGATTTCGGGGATGTGGCCGCCGGCCTTGAGCCCTTCGGCGAGCTTGTCGGCGACCGCGCCGGTGAGCGAATCCCGACGCGGGTGGTCGAGGACGATAAGAACTTTCATGCTGAGAATCCCATGTATCTAGGTTGGAGGAGCTGCCGAGAACCGGCCTACGCGCGAGGATGGCGACCGATGGTCACATGGGTCAATATGCCTGACAGGTGTTCGGCGGGCGGTTTGGGGGCCCGGGCCTGCCGAAGGACTGCGTCAGAGGGAGGGAAAGGGCGGTCGGCTTCGATCTATCTATTTGATTAATAATGGGTAATCTGGCCAAGCCGTGCTGGCGGCGCTCGACCAATACTTCAAAATAACTAAGATAACTGTGAACATAATTCGATTTACCAAGAGGCACCCGGTGCTACTCTCGCGGCATGTGGCGAACAGGTGCCGGCGTAAAACGCTCGGCTGGCCGCTGCGTTCGCCGTGTCGGCGCGGGTGCGCCGGTGGCGCGGCGACGGCACCCCTAATGACGTATTTCGGAGGTCTCATGCTCGACGGCACGCCGTACAAACTTCCGGTCGAGGTCGACCTTCAGTTCGACCTGGCCAATCACCAGTGGGAACGCGCCGCTTACACGGAATTCGTGGTGACGAAGTCGCGCCAGACCCGCGAGATGCTGGAGTGTATCGAGGATATCCGGGTCGGCGCGCGCGACGAGGAGCGGATCGACGTGTTCCCGGCGAAGGCGCCCAACTCGCCGGTTGTGATGTTCATCCATGGCGGGTGGTGGCGCGGGACGACGCGCAAGGAATGGAGCTACATGGCCTACGGGTTTCACCAGCTGGGCTATGCGGTGGTGATTTCCGACTACACGCTGTGCCCGAAAGTGACGATCCCCGACATCACCCAGGCCAGCCGCGCGGCAGTGGCATGGGCCTACGAGCATGCCGAGACGATCAACGGCAACAAGGACCGGCTGTTCGTGTGCGGCCATTCCGCCGGCGGGCAGCAGGCGGGGATGATCGCGGTGACGGACTGGACGAAGTATGGCTTGCCGGCGGATGCGGTCAAAGGCGTGGTGCCGATGAGCGGGGTGTTCGACATGCGGGTGATGCAGTCGGGCTTTCTGCAACCCTATATCCAGTTGACCGGGGATACGGCGCGGACGGAGAGCGCGCTGTTCAACATTCCCGACGTGGCGCCGCCGATCATGGTTTTCCTGGGCGACGAGGAATCGATCGAGTTTCATCGGCAGGCCGAGGTCTTTGCCGAGGCGTGGCGGGCCAAGGGGCACCGGGCGGAGTTCATGGCGATGGAGAACGAGGACCATTCGTCGAGCATCTTCGCGGCGGGCGACCCGGACAGCCCCGCCTGCAAGGCGATGGTCGAGTTTTTCGAAAGCTGCTGACGCGCGGCACTACGGCACCGGACAGGAATACGGAGAGAACGCATGGCGCAAGTCGCGGTTTACATTGACGGGGGCCACCTGATCGACGCCGTCCGGGGGATGGGCGCGTCGCTGGACATGGACATGATGGCGCTGGCCAAGGGGCTGGCGGGGGATGACGAGGTTGCGGCGGTGCATTTCTACTACTGCCCGTTCCCCGAGCACCCCTACCCCACCAAGCACCGGAACGAGAAGGCGGTGATGGCGAAGTTCGAGGCGCAGGGGGTGCATGTGCATGCCTGCCGGACGCAGATTGTCGGCAGCATTTTCGTGGAGCGCGGCATGGAAGCGGCGCTGGCGGCGCAGATGATCCCCGACGCGGTAGCCGGGCGGTTCGACAAGGCGCTGCTGGTCAGCCGGCGGGTGGATTTCGCCGCGATCGTGGACGCTGTGCGGGAGACGGGGAAAACGGTCGAGATCGCGTCGGTCGAGTATGAGACCGACCCGGGCAACCCGCTGGGCAAGGCCTGTGACGGGTACGGCAAGATCGATCGGGCGCGGATACTCGAGGTGAGGAAAGGCGGGCCGAAGCCCGCATTCTGACGCCGCGCCGGCATATCGCAACAGGGTGTCACTAATTCACGCGCGGCGGCATGCGCCCCGCGCCAATGGAGGGAGCGTGTCGCATGGCATTGAACTGCATTTTCTTCGGGCTTGGCGTTGTCGGGCAGGACGCGGCGCGTGGGTTGCTAGATTATGGCGTGACGATCTCCGGCGCCTATAGCCGGACGAGCCATGTGGGCGAGGATCTGGGCACGGTGATCGGGCGGGCGCCGATAGGGGTGAACGTGGAGCCGGTGACGGCGTTCGAGGCCAGGCCGGGGATGGCAGACGTGGCGATCTTCTGCACGACGAACGCGTTCGACGAGTTGCTGGGCGATGCCATGGCCTGTGCCGAGGCGGGGATCAACGTGCTGAGCATTGCGGGCAATGCGCTTTACCCGTGGACGTTTCAGCCGGAAGTGGCCGAGAGGCTGGACAAGGCGGCGAAGCGGGGGAATGCGACGATCCTGGGCTGCGGGTATCAGGACGGGGTGATGGTGCACCTGACCGGGACGGCGACGTCGATGACGACCGACCTGACGCGGATCGAGATGGATTGCTTCAGCGATTTCAGCCGGTTGGGCGAAAGCTCGACCGAGCGGCTGGGGCTGGGCATGGCGCGGGAGGCCTTTCCGGTGGAGGAGAGCGTTTCGGCGGCGGCGGATGCGACGCGGCCGGCCTCGACCATGGGGCAGGTTCTGGATGCGCTGTGCGACTACATTGGGCTGGGGCGGGCGGAGCTTTCCTATTACCTCGGGCCCGTGGTGGCGGAGGCGGTGACGCCGAATCCGTTTACCGGGGACGAGATCGCGCCGAGGCACATCATCGGGATGGAAGAGGTGGTGACGGCGACGACGCCCGAGGGGATCGAGCTTGTCGGGCGGCTGACGGCGAAACTGTTCGCGGCAGGAGAGACCGAGTATTACGCCTGCCGCTTCGGCGGGGCGGCGCCGTATGAGCTTCGGCTGACGCCGGCTTACGGGTTGGAATGGACGACGGGATGCCTGGTGAACCGGGTGGCCGATATGCCGGCGGCGCCGGCGGGGCTGATCACGGTGGTGGACCTGCCCGCGCCGCGGTTCCGGGGGGTGGCGGGCCCCAGGTAGGGGCCGCGCCGGAAAGCTGGCGGGTTACTCGGCCGCGGCGGAATGCTTGGTCTGTACCTTCGGCAGGACGTAGTCGCCGAAGGTTTCGAGGCTTTCCATGATGTCCTTGTGGTCGGGGCCGATATGGAGCTTCATGCCGAATTCGTCGAAGCCCATTTCCTTGAACTCCATGATCCGTTCGAGCACGTAATCCTTCGAGCCGATCAGCAGGGTTTCGGCATATTCCTCGGCCGTGCCCTCGACATCGACGCCGTGCACGACGCCTTCCTTGACGTTCGAGGTGTTCTGCAGGAGGCCCATGAACTTGCGGTGCTTCTGGTAGGCCATCTCGACCTTTTCGCGGCGGTCGTCCTCGTCCTTCGCGATGTAGACCCAGTGCAGCATGGAGATCTTCTGCTTGCCCTGGGGCTGCGAGGATTCCGCGACCCCGGCGCGGAAGCTGTCCATCACCTCCTGGACGAAGGACATGGGCTGGCGCAGTTGCGAGGTTTGCACGTGGTAACCGTTCTTCGCGATGTGGAAGGCGGATTCCGGGCGCATGGAGGCCTGCCAGATCGGCGGATAGGGCCGCTGGTAGACCGGCGGCACGATCGTCACGTCACGGAACTTGGTGTATTTCCCGTCGAAGGAGATGTCCTTCTCGGTGAAGAGGCGCTTGAGGGCCTCGATCTGTTCGTTGAACTTCTCGAGGTTGGCCTCGGGGTCGAGATCCATGAACATCTTCGAGGGTTCATAGGTGCTGCCGCCGCGGGCGAGGCCCAGCTCGAGCCGGCCGCGGGTGAGCTGATCGGCCTGGGCGATGCGGCCCGCGAGCATCTCGATCTCGTGCCACGGCAGGCAGAGCACCGAGAGGATCAGCTTCTGATTGCTGGTGATGGGCGCAAGGTAGCAGGCGAGCGCGATCGGATCGGGCGTCGCGTTGTAATCCATGAAGTGGTGTTCGCCCATGATGAAGGCGTCGACGCCGATCTGATCGGAGAGCTTCACGCACTCGATCAGCTCGGGGAAGAGGTTGTTGATGTCTTTCGTGGGGTCCGGCCAGTGGCCGGGCAGTTCCAAACCGAATAGCATGGTTTTCGTCCTTGCGGTCACAACGATGAGTTGAAGTTTCGGGGGCCCCGAAACGGCTTTGCGACCATCCTACATCTGCGCTAATTGATAACAATCGAATGTTTTAATATCCTAAGTCAAAATAACTGAACTAAAACGGGGGGAGGCATGAATATAGAACTGGCAAGGACGTTCCTTGAGGTTGTCGCCGCGGGAAGCCTTGCGGGGGCTGCGGAGCGGCTTCACGTGACCCATTCGACGGTCACGATGCGGATCAAGTCGCTGGAGGATATCCTGCGGCGGAAGGTTCTGAACCGGAACCGGAGCGGCGTGACGATGACGGCCGCCGGGGCGCAGTTTCATCCCTATGCCGAGACGCTGGTGCGGACATGGCAGATGACACGGCGGCAGCTTTCGCTGGCGTCGGGCTACGAGTCGATCCTGTCGGTGGGGGCGGACACGTCGCTTTGGGACGACCTGATGTTCGACTGGGCCTGCCAGACGCGGGAAGAGCGGCCCGAGATCGCGCTGCGGTGTGAATCGGGCACATCTGACCAGCTGATCGAGCGGCTGTTTCACGGATGGCTCGATTTCTGCGTCGTCTACGAGGTGAAATCGCGCGGGGGGTTCGTGTCGGAGCCGCTGTTCAACGACCAGATCATCTATCTGACCTCGGAACAGCGCGAGGTGAAGGGGCACTGGGACCCGGAATATGTCGAGGTGGAATGGGACGAGGGCATTCGCGACCAGATCGTGCGGCACTGGGGTGACGTGGACGAGACGCCGGGGGTCTGGGTGGACAACAAGGCGCTTGGCATCAGGTTCATGGAGCGTTTCGGCGGGTCGATCCTCGTGCCGAAGCGATGTTACGACAAGGGCAATCTGCCGATGAAGCTTTACGAGCTGGAGGGGCAGCCGCTGCTCGATCGGCAGGTGTATATCATGTACCCCGAGGAGTATCGCCGGAACCCGTCGAAGAAGCTCGGGATCGACACGGTGAAGGAAGGTATCCTGGGCCTGTTGTAAGGTCGGGTTCCGGGCGGCGGGGCAAAAACCTACTACCAAGTAAACTCTGTGTACCTTATGGTATAGGAAATCGCGGAGCGCGATTCTGGATGCCATGACGGGTGCGCCGCGGTTGCGTGCGGCCCCGGTGCAGGCCGGAGTTGCCTGCGCAAACTCGGACCGACAGAGGAGACAGCGCCGTCATGGGAGAATTCATTACATCCGAGCCGTGGGCGAAGGACCCGCGTATCCTGCTCATGCATTTCAACAACCCGCCGGTGAACGCGTTCAGCATCGGGGCGCCGAAGGAGATGCTGGAAACGATCCGGCAGGCCGAGGCCGACCCTGCGATCGGGGCGGTTCTTCTGGTGCCGGGCGGCAAGGGGATCATGGGCGGCGCCGATATCCGGGTGCAGGGCATCGCCTGGCCGAAGGGTCAGCCGATTTTGAACGACCTGATCGAGGCCATCGATACCGAGATCGAAAAGCCGGTTGCGATCCTGCACCGGAACGTGGCGCTTGGCGGGGCGATCGAGCTGTCGCTGGCCTGCCGGTACCGGTTCGCCATTCCGGGCACCAAGGTGGGGCAGCCGGAGGCGAAGATCGGCATCCCGCCGGGGGCCGGGGGGACGCAAAGGCTGACCCGGCTGATCGGGGCGGACCGGGCGTTGCCGATCATCGTGTCGGGCGATCCGATCCGGGTGGAAGAGGCCATCGAGTATGGCTGGATCGACGCGATCTTCGACGATGCGACGGCGGTGGACGAGGCCGCGGCGGTGATCGTGAAGGATCTCGACGCAGGCGTCGCGCGCCCGCGCGTGCGGGAGATGGAAGCGACGGTGCAAAACCCCGGCATCTTTGCCGAGGCACGGGAGCGGGCCGCCAAAAGGGCAAGGCATCAGCTGGCGCCGGTGGCCTGTATCGACTGTGTCGAGGCGGCGACGACGATGCCGTTTCACGTGGGCATGGCCTATGAGCGCAAGCGCTACCTGGAATGCGTGACCTCGGACCAGGCGAAGTCGCTCAGGCATTCGTTCTTTGCCGAGCGGGAGGCGCGGAAAATCCCCGGTATCAGCCGGGACATCGAGAAGCGCCAGATCGCGCAGGGCGCGGTGATCGGGGCCGGGACGATGGGCGCCGGGATTGCCATGTGCTTTGCCAATGCGGGCATCCCCGTGCGGCTTTACGAACGGGAAGAGGCGGCGCTGGAGCGAGGGCTTGCGCGGATCAAGTCGCTTTACGAGGGGATGGCGAAGAAGGGCCGGATCAGCGCTGAGGCCGCGGCGGAGCGGACCGGGCTGATTTCGGGGACGCTGGCGATGGAGGACCTGGGCACGGCCGATATCGTGGTCGAGGCCGCGTTCGAGGATATCGACGTGAAGAAGCAGATCTTCGGCACGCTGGGGTCGGTCGCGAAGCCGGGGGCGATATTGGCGACGAATACCTCGTATCTCGACGTGAACGAGATTGCGGCGGCGACGCAGGGGCGCGAGGCCGATGTGCTGGGCATGCACTTCTTCAGCCCCGCGCATATCATGAAGCTGCTGGAGGTGGTGCGGGCCGACAAGACCGCGCCGGAGGTTCTGGCAACCGCGCTGGAGCTGGGCACGAAGCTGGGCAAGACGGCGGTGGTGGCGGGTGTCTGCCACGGGTTCATCGGCAACCGGATGTTCGCCAAGTACAACCGCGAGTCTGAGTTCCTGTTGCAGGAAGGCGCGACGGTCGAGCAGGTCGACAATGCGCTGACGAATTTCGGCATGGCGATGGGCCCCTTCACCGTGCGCGACATGGCCGGGCTGGATATCAGCTGGGCGATGCGGAAATCGACGGCGCATCTGCGCGACCCGAAGGAGCGCTATTCGAAGGTCGGCGATCTGGTCTGTGAAGAGGGGTGGTACGGGCAGAAGAACGGCAAGGGGTTCTATGTCTACGAGGATGGCAAGCGGCTGCCCAATCCCGACCTCGAGGCGATCATCGACGCGTCGGCCAAGGAGGCGGGGATCACGCGGGGCACGGTGAGTGATGAGATGATCATCGAGCGCTGTATCTATGCGCTGATCAACGAGGCGGCGAAGATCCTCGAAGAGGGTGTGGCGCTGCGGTCGAGCGACATCGACCTGACCTACATGAACGGCTATGGGTTTCCGCGCTGGCGGGGCGGGCCGCTGTTCTGGGCCGACACGATCGGGCCGCGCCGGGTTCTTGGCGGGATCAACTATTTCAACACAATCCACGATTTCTGGGAGCCGGCGCAGTTGCTTGTGCGGATGGCGGCCGAGGGCGGCACGTTCGCCGAATGGGACAAGGAGAATGCACAATGACCAGAGATGCCGTTATCGTATCGACCGCGCGGACGCCGATCGGCAAGGCCTTTCGGGGGGCGTTCAACGCGACGCATCCGCAGGTGATGGGCAGCCACGTGGTGAAGCACGCCGTGGAGCGCGCCGGGATCGAGCCGGGGGAGATTGAGGACGTGGTCTTTGGCTGTGGCGTGGCCGAGGGGCCGGCGGGGTTCAACATCGCGCGGGCCTCGGCCATTCGGGCCGGGGTTCCGGTGACGGCGGGGGGCATGGTTGTGTCGCGGCATTGCGCCTCCGGTTTGCAGGCGATTGCCGTAGCCGCAAGGATGGTGGCGATGGAGGGCACGGGGCCGATCGTGGCGGGCGGGATCGAGCATGTCTCGCTGGTGACGCATAACCGCCGCCAGGGCTTCAAGGACGAGCCCTGGATGATGGCCAACAAGCCCGACCTTTTCATGCCGATGATCGACACCGCCGACGTGGTGGCCGCGCGCTATGGCGTCAGCCGCGAGGCGCAGGATGAGTATTCGTTGCAGAGCCAGCAGCGCACCGCGGCGGCGCAGGAGGCAGGCCGGTTCGATGACGAGATCGTGCCGCTGACCACGGTGAAGGACGTCAAGAACAAGGAGACCGGCGAGGTCACGCAGGAAGAGGTGACGCTGGCGCAGGACGAGGGCAACCGGCCGTCGACCACGCTGGAGGGTCTGGCCAAGCTGGCGCCGGTGATGGGGCCGGAGAAGTTCATCACGGCGGGCAATGCGAGCCAGCTGTCGGACGGGGCATCGGCCTGCGTGGTGATGGATCGGGCCGAGGCGGAAAGGCGCGGGCTGGAGCCGCTGGGGGTCTATCGCGGGATGGCCGTGGCGGGGCTGGAGCCTGACGAGATGGGGATCGGGCCGGTCTATGCCATTCCGCGGCTGCTGGAGCGGCACGGGCTGTCGGTCGACGATATCGGGCTTTGGGAGTTGAACGAAGCGTTTGCCGTGCAGGTGATCTATTGCCGCGACAAGCTGGGTATCCCGGATGACCGTCTGAACGTCGACGGCGGTTCGATCGCCGTGGGGCACCCGTTCGGAATGACGGGGGCGCGGCTGACCGGGCATGCGCTGATCGAGGGGCGGCGCCGCGGCGTGAAATACGCGGTCGTGACGATGTGCGTGGGCGGCGGCCAAGGCGCCGCGGCGCTGTTCGAGATCTGCTGAACAAGGATCGGGAACGCGGGGGCGTAAAGGCCTGAAATAAGGGCAAAACCCGCGTTCCCTTCTGGCGTTTCGCCGCAGGCGGGAGAGACCTCTTGCCAAAATCTACTCACTAGTATATTTTTTTACCAATAGGTACGGAGCGGGCGGATTCCCCTGCCCTGCCCCATCCCCGGAGCGGCATCAGATGGCCTGCTCCCTTTCACGACAGACGACATGGCAGGATTGACATGACCGACACAGTTGAGACCGCAAAACCCATCGATCCCTCGAAGCTTGAAAAGGCGCTGGCCTCGGCCGACCTTCGCGTTCTTCTGATGGTGATGTTCCACATGACCGGTGACAGGACATGGCTTGAAGAGCCCTATCTGCCCAAGCGCGACGTCGCCCTGATCCCCGACCGGAATGCCGGGTTCGACGAGGTGACCCAGGCCGAGATCCGCGCCGCGGCGCTGGATATCCTGACGGGCACGCAGGCCCCCGCCGTCCGGGACCCGGGCGACGACCTGATGCACGAGATGATGAGCAAGTGCCTGGGCGAACGGAAGATCGAGCCGGGCTATGCGACGATGATGCGCGAGGAGGTCGGGTTCGCCTCGCGCTTCGCGAAGTGGACCGACGCGGCCGTCGCGAAGGAAAAGGCGGCGGACCGCGAGATGCTGGTCGGCATTGTCGGGGCCGGTACCGCGGGCATCATCCTGGCCAACCACCTGGAGCGGCTGGGGGTCGATTACGTCATATTCGACAAGGCCGACGAGGTTGGCGGGACGTGGCACGTGCACCGGTATCCGGGCTGCGCGGTGGATACGCCGAACCATGCCTATTCCTTCTCGTTCGGGTCGCGCTATCGCTGGACGCGGTATTTCTCGCCGCGCGAGCAGCTTGAGGATTACGTCATTGGCATCGCCAAGGAGACCGGCGTTTGGGACAAGGTCCGGCTGAACACCACGGTCGAGGCCGTGACATGGGACGAGACGCGCAAGAAGTGGGATATCACGGTGTCCTCGAAGGGGGAGCGCGAGACCGTCGCGGTCGACGTGTTCGTCAGCGGCGTGGGCCAGCTCAACGATCCGATGCAGGTGCATTTCAAGGGCGAGGAGAGCTTCAAGGGCGAGATCTTCCACCCGATCGACTGGCCGGATGACCTGGATATATCGGGCAAGAAGGTTGCGGTGGTCGGCACCGGCGCCTCGGCCATGCAGATCGTTCCGGCAATCGTCGACGAGGTGGAGGAGCTGCAGGTCTACCAGCGGACGCCGCAATGGGCGCGGCCCATTCCGCGGTTCCATGATCCGATCGGCGAAGACCAGCAATGGCTGCTAGATACCGTGCCGTTCTATGCGGACTGGTTCCGCCTGACGATGCTGTGGCGTTATGGCGACGGGCTGCACCCGACGCTTCGGAAGGATCCGAACTGGCCGACACCGACGCGGTCGGTCAACAAGATCAACGAGCGGCACCGGGTCGAGATGGAGGATTATATCAAGTCGGAGCTGGCCGACCGGCCGGACCTGATCGAGAAGTGCATTCCGGATTATCCGCCCTATGGCAAGCGCATCCTGCTGGATGCCGGCTGGTTCAAGGCGATCAAGAAACCGAACGCCGAACTGGTGACGGAAGGGATCGACCATATCAAGGAAAACGCGATCGTCACCAAGGACGGCGAGCGCCGCGAGGCCGATATCATCGTCGTGTCCACCGGCTATCGCATCAACCGGATGACCGCGCGGCTCAACGTGACGGGCCGGGACGGCGTGAAGCTGGAGGATGTCTGGGGCGAGGACGACCCGAAGGCGTACAAGAGCATCACCGTTCCGGGGTTTCCCAACATGTTCGTGGTCTACGGGCCCAATACCGGGCTTGCGCATGGCGGCAGTTCGATCTTCATGAACGAATGCGGCGGGCGGTACATCGCCAATTTCATCGTGCGGATGGTCGAGGACGATCTGCAGGTGGTGGAAGCGACGCAGGAGGCGACCGACGAGTACACCGCGCGGGTCGATGCCGAGCACGAGTCGCTGGTGTGGTCTGCGGAGGGTCTGAACAGCTATTACCGCAACAAGCACGGTCGGGTAACGTCGGCCTGCCCCTGGCGGCTGATCGATTACTGGTCGATGACGCGGGAGGCGGACCCGGAGGTTTACAGGACGGAGAAGCTGGAAAGCGCGCCGGAGAAGGCGACAGCGACCGGCTGACCGGACTGGAAAGAGAGCGTTCGGAACGCTCGGACGCGGCCGCCGACCCTCCCTTCGGCGGCCGCTTTTTCGTTCAGGACTTGAAGACCGGCTTGCGCTTTTCGAAGAAGGCGTTGAGCGCTTCCTGGTTGTCCTCGGTCGCGTTGGCGAGCGCCTGCATGGAGGCCGCGAGTTCGAGCTCCTCGTTGAGCGAGGCGGTCTGGGCCGTCTTCAGCAGGCGCTTGGCCATGCGGACGGCGTAGTTCGGGTTGGCGGAGATACGCTTGGCCAGTTCGGTGGCGGCGGCGAGGAGGTCTTCATCCTCGACTACTTTCGAGACGAGGCCGCAGGCAAGCGCTTCCTCGGCCGAGATCGCGTCGCCGGTGAGGATCATCTCGGCGGCCTTGGAGTAGCCCACCGCGCGGGACAGGAGGCCAGAGCCGCCATCGCCGGGGATGATGCCGATCTTGACGAAGCTTTCGGCGAATTTCGCGCTCTTCGCGGCGATCCGGATGTCGCACATCAGGGAAAGGTCGCAGCCTGCGCCGATGGCCGGGCCGTTGACCGCGGCGATGATGGGGATTTCGAGCGCCTCGAAGGCCACCGGCAGGCGCAGGATGCCGCGCTTGTAGTTGACCCGCGTCTTGTGGGATTCGTGGTCGACCAGCCCCTCGCCCGGGTACATTTTCTTCAGGTTGCCGCC
Organism: Roseovarius indicus; assembly: GCF_008728195.1. Lineage (NCBI taxonomy): Bacteria > Pseudomonadati > Pseudomonadota > Alphaproteobacteria > Rhodobacterales > Roseobacteraceae > Roseovarius > Roseovarius indicus. Next base: position 1,170,940 of record NZ_CP031598.1, on the reverse strand, counting down.
GGACGAAAAGACCGTGCCGTTCCCGGTCAGGATAGCGACGCGGGCGTCGGGCTCGTTGTCGGCCCTGTGCAGCGCCTCGAGCACCGCCTCGACCATCTCGATCTCGGAGATCGGGTTGCGCTTGTCAGGCATGTTGAGGGTTATCGTAACGATCCCGTCGTTGTTTTCGTACAGCACGATATCCGACATTCATTTCTCCTCGGTTTTTCAAGAAATCAGCTCAAAACAAGGTCGCCGGCCGCCTGTCAGTGCCATCTGACGGCGCCCGCCGACCGCGGAGCACTCCACCCCGTTGTTGACATGGCAGTACGCCCTTGTCGAAATTATACTAGTAGGTATACTGTGGCTACTGCAAGGTATTTGCCGAGCGCGCGACGGTAAAATTGCGGCCGCAGGAGGTTTGTCGCGCGGATCGGCCACGTTCAGGGGGGAGCCGTGAATGGAGCGTAAAACGCTGGAGGAGAGCAAGAAATGGCTGGAGGCCTGTGTCGCCCCGCACATGGGGGGCAGCCTGCCCGGCTTCTTTCGGGCGCGGGTGGTGGAGCCGGAGAAGACGGCGCTGATCCACCGCGACCGGAGCTATACGTATGCCCAGCTGCATGACGCCATCGATGCGACGGCGCAGGCGCTGATTGCCGACCTGGGGGTGAGCCCCGGTGATCGGGTCGTGATGAACCTCGACAACAGCGATTACACGATGATCCTGTATTTCGCGATCCAGCGGGCGGGCGCGGTTTCGGTGCCGATCAACCCGAAACTGACCAAGCGGGAGGTGGCCCACGTGCTGGGAGATTGCACGCCCAGCGCCTATGTGTGCGATCCGTCGAACCTGCCGATCATCGAGAGCTTGACGGGCGACTACCCGGTGAAGGTCGCGGAGATCGGAGAGGTCATCCGCACGCAGGTGGGCGATGTGCCGCTGCCGGAGGTGACATCGGACATGGATGCGACGATCTTTTATACGTCGGGCACGACCGGAGCACCGAAGGGCGTGGTGCATACGCATGAAACCTTCATTTACAACGCTTTCCAGAGCTCGGCCGGGTGGCAGTATGCCTTTCCGTGCAGCCAGCTCGACATGATCCCGATGTTCCACGTCGCCTCTCACGGGTGGTTCTATCCGTTGCTGGCGTTCAACGGGACGCTGGTGGTCGACACCTACAGCACCGAGCGGTGTTTCGAACTGATCGACAAGCACAAGATCGAGGGGCTGAACGCGGTGCCGGCGACGCTCTTGATGATGGTGAATTCGGATCTGCGGGACCGGTATGACACCACGTCGGTGACCAATGTCCGGTTCGGCGCGTCGCCGATGCCGCCGGAGAAGCTGCGGGCCGTTCAGGAGCTGTTCCCGAACGCGCAGCTTCTGCATGGCATGGGGCAGACCGAGTCGGGCGGTACGATCAGCGTGCTCCCGCCCGAGCTGGCCTATGAGAAGAACGGCAGCACGGGCTTTCCCATTCCGGGGTTCGAGGTTCGGATCGTGGATGACCGGGGACAGGAGGTGCCGACCGGCGCGCATGGCGAGGTGCTCGCGCGCGGGGCGGCGGTGATGTCGCGGTATTTCAACCGGCCCGAGGCCACCGAGGAGACGCTGGCCGGGGGCTGGCTGCATACCGGGGATCTTGGGTATCTCGACGAGGACGGCTGCATCTATCTCGTCGACCGGAAGAAGGACATGATCATTAGGGGCGGCGAGAACGTCTATTCCGTCGAGATCGAGAACGTTCTCATCACCCATCCCTCGATCGACTCCTGTGCCGTGATCGGCGTGCCGGACACGGTGCTGGGCGAGAAGATATGCGGGATCGTCGTGACGCGTGGCACGGTTCCGGACGACCTGATCGGCGAGTTGAAGGATCTGTGCCGCCGGGAGCTGGCGGGGTTCAAGGTGCCTGAACTGTGGGAGGTCATCGACGAGTTGCCGCGGACGGCCACAGGCAAGATTCAGAAGGCGCCGCTGCGTGCGAGCTTCCTCGACCGCCAGAAGGAAACGCAATGACCGAGGCCGCAACCGGTGAGGCGGGGTTCGATCCGGCCGGCTTCAGGCTGACGCAGGGGGATTTCACCTTTCTCGGCGAGGATATCCAGCGACCCGAATGCGTGGTGGCGCTGTCGGACGGCAGTATTCTGGCCTCTGACTGCCATGCCGTGGTTGCACGCATCGGGGCGGACGGCCGACAGGAGCGGGTTGGCGACGGGGTGGAGTTGCCCAACACCTTTGCACTGGACGGGGAGGGCAACCTGTTCGTGACCGACCTAGAGCGGCGGACGGTGGTGAAATGCGATGAGGCCGGGGCTTCCGTGGTGTTGGATGCGTTCGAGGGCGGGCCGATCGGGGCGGTGAACTATATTCTGGGTGGCGAGGCCCCGGGGGAGTTCTGGCTGACGGTCTCGACGCAGTTGCCCAACCTTTGGGATGCGATCAGCGAGCCGCGACCCGACGGGCGGATCTTGCGGCTCGAGGGCGGGAATGCGCGGCTTGTGGCGGACGGGCTGTATTTCCCCAACGCGATGCAGATCAACACCGAAACGCGGGAGCTTTACGTCGCCGAAACGACCGCCGGGGCCGTGGCCCGGGCGAAGATCAACGAGGACGGAACGCTTGGCCCGATGGAGCGGTTCGGGCCGGAGCCTGTTTACGAGGGGGCTTTCCTTGACGGGCTGGCGATCGACGTGGACGGGAATGTCTGGCTGACCGAGCTGGCCCGGAACGCCATTCTGGTGATCGACCCGGCCGGGCACATGCACACGGTCTTCGAGGACCCGGAGGGAGAGACGCTGAAGAAGCCCACCGACCTGGCGTTTGGCGGGCCGGACGGGCGGACGGTGTTCGTGGGGTCGCTGAAGATGAAGACGATACCGAGGTTCCGGGCGCCCGTCGCCGGGATGCCGCAATGGCATCAGCGCCGGCAGGTGACCCTGAACACGGGTATCGAACGGAGCGAGATGACCGGGGGGTGAGCCCGCCCGACAGTGACACAGGCTAGAGGAGGTTTCATCATGGCCAACGACAATTATTCGCCCCAGAGGCTGGCCGATCGGGCCGAGATCTACGACGTGATGTGCCGCTATTGCCGGGGCGTCGACCGGCTGGATTTCGAGACCCTGCGCAGCGCCTACCACGAAGACGCCATCGACAATCACGGCCCTTACAACGGGACCGCCGAGGGGTTTTATGACTGGGTGCGCAACCGGCACAAGACGATCCCGTTCTCGCAGCATCTTCTTGGCAACATGCTGATCGAGTTCTCGGGGCCCGACGACGCGGTGGTGGAAACCTACAACATCACCTTCCAGCGCTACCCGGCCGACGCGCGGCCGAGCCTCGAGGCGCTGCTGGGGGACGTGCCGGGCGACAAGGATACGGCGGTCGACCTGATCGTGAATGCCCGCTATGTCGACCACGTGACCCGGCGCAACGGGGAATGGCGCATCCAGACGCGGAACGTCGCGCTCGATTCGACCAACATGATCGAAGTGCCGAAGGCCGGGTTCGTGACGGTGGACGACCAGATCCGCGGACAGCGCGACGGCGGCGACATCCTTTACACGTTGCGCGCGCAGCTTGGTTTGTGAGCGATGCCGACATTCTGAGCACAAGGCGCCCTGCCCCGGCGTCACACCCGGGGCCCGGCGCAACGTGGCGGGTTTTCAAATACGCCCCGGGCGATCTATTTTGAGGGAAGGACGGGGTACACCGTCCGATTTGAAGGAATGAAGGATCCAGCGGGCATGAGGGACGAGCTTCGGGAGTACAAGCGCTCGAGAATTATCGAGGAAGCGTCGACGCTTTTCTACGCGCGGGGGTACGAGGCGACGAGCGTCGACCTGATCGCCGAGGGGCTCGGGGTGACGAAACCGTTCGTCTACAGCTATTTCAAGAACAAGGGCGCGATCCTTCAGGCGATCTATGAACGGCAGGCGGCGCGGCTGCTGGATGCGCTGCAGGAAGCCAAGAAGACCGCCGGACCGCCCGAGCAGCGGCTGAGAGGGTTCGTCAGGCTGTTCGTCGAGGACAACATCACGCACCAGGTGTCGAGCGGGGTTTTCCTTCAGGAGGAAAAGCACCTGTCGGAGGACGCGCAGGAGCGGATCCGGAAGATCCAGCGGGAATTCGACAGCCTGCTGGCGGAGTTGATCCAGGAAGGGATCGACGCGGGCGTGTTTCACGTGGCCGATGCCAAGATCGCGTCGTTGTGCATCAGTGGCATGGTGCGGTGGGTGCATCGCTGGTACCGCGCCGACGGGCGGCTGACGGCCGACGAGGTATGCGACCGGATGGCGGATGCGGCGCTGAACCTGGTGTGCTTCCGGAACGGGGCCGCGGCCTGACTTTCCAGGGCGTGCGCCCTGTCTTTTTCCGCTTCGGGAGCGAGCCGGATACCGGCCGTTCGGTGCGTGACAACGGCCGAGCAAGCAGGCACGCGACGGCTGCACTTATGTCAATTTTCCTAAATTAAAGTCGATAACCATTCAATTGTATGAACACAACGTTGTGCTAGTCTTGGCCTTGCTGCGTCATGTTGCCGCTCTGAAACGCCGGGGCTGACGCACGCGGGAGAAACATCCGTCCGCCGGAGACCTGGAACAGGTCTCATGCAGGCGGGCGATGCGAACAGGATCAAAAAGGCCCTCGGGAGGTCCGGCGCTACGACGCAACGCGCTCAGGCACGTGCCGCCCGGCACAGTTGCCAGTGCCCCCTTTCGTCGCCGTTGAAAGGCTCAAATCGTTCGAGATGCTTACTATGGCTGAACCGTGGATCAGAACCGACGAGTGCGACGCACGTGAGTTCCGCAACACGCTGGGGTCATTCCTGACCGGCGTGACGGTGGTTGCGACCTATGACGCGAATGGCGCGGGCAGCGCGTTCACGGCAAACTCTTTCACCTCGGTGTCGCTGGACCCGCCGCTGATCCTTGTCTGTCTCGGGAAGAGCTATACGAGCATCGACAATTTCCTCAATTGCGAGAAGTTCTCGGTGAGTTTCCTTGGCGAGCCGCAGCGCGACCTGTCGAGCGCGTTTGCCTCGCGTGACCCCGAGGTGAAAGGGCCCGCCATCGCCAGCCTCGTGGGGGACGACTGCCCTTACGTGGAGGGCAGCCTGACCGTGCTGATCTGCGAGCGGCACAACGTGGTCGATGCCGGGGATCACATCATTCTTATCGGCCGGGTCGAGCGGTTCACAGCCGGAGAAAGCCAGCCGCTGGGGTTCTATCGGGGGGCCTATGTCGGGATCGGGCCGGATGTGCGGGAGATCGAGCAACTGCGCGACCCGCTGATCGTCGGCGGGATCCTGTCGCATGGCGGCAAGGTGCTTCTGTGCCGGCAGCCCGGGTCGGAGACGTGGGACGTTCCGTCGACCAAGCTGGCGTCGGGCGAACGCCACGGCGCGGCACTGCACAGGCGGTTCCGGGAGTTGGACGTCGAGATCGGCGCATCGGTGCCCTATTCGCTGTTCCAGGAGCCGGGCGAGAAATCGACCACGTTCTATTTCTGGGTTCAGACCGAGGACGAGCCGGAGACCGGCACGGTCGGCGAGGCCGAAAGCGCGCTGTTCGACGCAGAGGACGAGCCCTGGACGCTTGTTCATGGCGAGCTGAAGCAGGCCATGATCAAGCGGTTCTTCGATGAAATGGCGATCGGCCGTTTCGGTGTCTACTTCGACATGATGGAGGACGGCGGTGTCGTCGCCCTCGGGGACAAGCTGCATTCCTGGCAGGACTGGAACGCATCGACGCTGAGCGCGCAGAAGAAGCCCCGCTCGGGCGGTTAGACCCCGTGCCGGCGTGCACGGGGAAACAGAGAAACCATCACACGAGGTTAGAAAAGTGAACGTTACCAAGATCACACGCATGGAACCCGACGGCCCCGGCGGCAAGGGCCTCGACGCGTGGCCGAAGCTGCCGCCCGAGGTCGTGGACGAGGGCGACCCGGTTCAGACCGGCTACAAGTATTACGAGGATGATGTGACCGGCCTGCGGGTGGGGATCTGGAACTGCACCGAGTTCAAGTCGAAGATGGAGCCGCACGCGGTTCACGAGTTCATGCACTTGATTTCCGGCACGGTCACCATCGTGCATGGCGACGGCTCGACCCTGACGGCGACGGCGGGTGAGCAGTTCTTCATTCCGAAAGGCACGATGCGGCAATGGACGCAGTCGGGCGAGGTGCGCAAGTACTTCATGATCTTCCCCGACCCGTCGGGCGCCGAGGCGGACGACCCTGACAGCCTGCGGGCCTTCAAGATCGACCAGTCGGAGGAGATGCAGAGCATTCCGGTGCCGGGCGAGCTGGAGATCATCGGTGAGACACCCGAGTGGAAGGCGAAGAAGATCTTCGAGGATCCGACCGGGCAGTACACGTTCGGCCTTTGGCAAGCGACGCCATTCGAGATGAAACCGGCGCCGATCGACCATGCCGAGCTGATGCTGCCGTTCGAGGGCACCATGACCCTGAAGGGCGACGGCGAGACACACACCTTCGCCCCAGGCGAGGCCGCTTTCGTGCCCAAGGGCGCCGAGTGCGTATGGGCCAGCACGGACAAGGTCACGAAGGTCTTCTGTTCGTTCAGACCGAAGGCCTGACGGGGTGAACACATAACCCGCCGCGCCCGCAGGAGGGCGGGTGCGGCGGGAGCCATCAAGGCGCAATCGAGAAAAAGAGGAGGAGAACATGAACGTCATCATCAACAAGCAGGATCTTTTCCCTGCCAATACGAGCTTTCTTGCCAAGGAGCACAAGCTGTTCATCGGCGGCAAGTGGGTCGAGTCGAAAGCCGGCAAGAGCATTCCGGTCGAGGACCCGGCGACGCAGGAGGTCGTGACCCATGTGCCGGCGGGTGAAAAGGAGGATATCGACGCGGCCGTCAAGGCGGCGCGCAAGGCGTTCGAGGAAGGCGCGTGGCCGAACCTGACGTCGCTGGAGCGCAGCAAGATGATCTGGCGGCTGGGCGACCTGCTCGAGAAGCACGCCGACGAGCTGGCCCAGCTGGAAGTGATCGACACCGGCAAGCCGCTGGCCTTTGCGCAGACGGTCGACATTCCCTTTGCCACCAGCATGTTCCACTACATGTCAGGCTGGCCCACGCGCCTGTGCGGCGAGCAGATCCCGGTGACGACGCCGGGTGACTGGCATGTCTATTCCACCCGCGAGCCCGTGGGTGTGGCCGGCGCCATCATCCCGTGGAACTTCCCGCTGAACATGCTGTCGTGGAAGGTGGCCCCTGCCCTTGCGGCCGGGTGTACCGTGGTGCTGAAGCCCGCCGAGCAGACGCCGCTGACGGCGCTGCGCTTTGCCGAGCTGGCGCAGGAGGCCGGGTTCCCAGATGGCGTGATCAATATCGTGACCGGGTATGGCGAGACCGCCGGCGCCGCGCTGGCCGAGCACGAGGATGTCGACAAGATCGCCTTCACCGGCTCGACGGAGGTCGGCAAGATGATCGCGCGGGCCGCAACCGGCAACCTGAAGCGGGTGTCGCTGGAGCTTGGCGGGAAGTCCCCGGCCATCGTGCTGCCGGATGCCGACCTGCAGATGGCGATCGAAGGGACCGCGAACGCGATCTTCTTCAACCAGGGGCAGGTGTGCACCGCGGCTTCGCGGCTTTACGCCCACAAGGACATCTATGACCAGGTGGTCGAGGGCGTGGCCAAGATCGCCGACTCGCTGACCCTTGGGCACGGGCTGGACCCGAATGTGAACCACGGGCCGCTGATCTCTCAAAGCCATCGGGAACGGGTGGCGTCCTATGTCGAAATCGGTCGGGAAGAAGGCGCCGACGTGGTGACCGGGGGTAAGACCGTGGGCAACCAGGGCCACTTCATGGCCCCAACGGTCCTGGCGCGGACGAGCCCGGACATGCGGGTCGTGCGCGAGGAGATCTTCGGCCCGGTCGTCTGCGTGCAGGCGTTCGACGATGACGATCTCGACAAGATCGCGAAAATCGCCAACGACACGGAGTATGGTCTGGCGGCCAGTGTCTGGACCCAGAACCTGAGCAAGGCGCATCTGCTGGCCCGGAAGATCAAGGCGGGCACGGTGTCGATCAACGTGCACAACTTTGCCGACGCGACCGCGCCATTCGGCGGCTACAAGAAGTCCGGTTGGGGCCGCGAGATGGGCCGCGAGGTGATGGACGCCTATACCGAGACCAAGACCATCGCAGCGATGCTGTGATACAAGATACGTCCGTGCCCTCGACCTGGGGCACGGACCCCTTTGCCAGGATAGCGAAACGTCGAAGCGTTTCGGACGGGTGAGCCACTGACGGCTCGGGCGGCCCCGACGGGAAAATCGCCGATCTTTTTCTTCACATCACAAGGACATGGCCTGCGCGGGATTGCGGGGTCGTGCGCCGTTTGACGGTTGGCCAGGCACATGGGGCGCGTTGCGCGGCATGGTGCCTTTGCGTCCACGGTAGATCGTCGAACTGCCGGGCACGGCCACCTTGGCCGCGCCAGGTTGACAGAATCGTGACAGCGTGGAATCATCCTTTTATCGGTTATTGTGTCCGATAATCGGACATACGTCAAGCCAGAGGGTGCCGTGAGCTCGGAAATCAGCCTTTCAGCCAGCAAGGCCATGACGATTTTCACCTTGATGTGCGAACGCGGAGAGCCCGTTTCGATTGCCGAGATCGTGCGGGGCACCGGCTATCCGCGGACCGTGGTCAACCGGATGATGGCGACGCTGGTGCATCATTTCTTCATCGAACGGCAGGAGCATACGGGCCTCTACACCGTGGACCCGCGGGCGCTGCACCTCGTCAACAAGGCGCTGAGCAGTGACCCGTTGCTGAACCGGGTCGACCTGATCATGCGGCATATCGCGAACCGCACCACCGACAACGCGCTGTTCATGATCAAGCGCGACCAGCACGCGCTGGTGATCCGGCGGGCCGAGGGTATTTCGCATATCAAGGTCTATGGCTCGCAGGTGGGCATGAACCTGCCGCTGCATTGCGGTGGGGCGCCGCTGGTTCTGTTGGCGTTTTCCGACCAGGCGTTCATCGACGACTATCTCAGCCGCCCGCTGGAGAAGCGGACGCCGCATACATGCACCGACCCGGGCAAGATCCGCGAGCTTCTGGGGCAGATCCGGGCGCAGGGCTATGCCGTCAGCCAGGAGGATCTTTTCGAATATGTCGTCGCGGTGGGCGCGCCCGTTTTCGACGACCGGAACAGGCTTTCCGGGGCGATCAGCGTGGGGAACATCACCCAGCGCTATCCCCCTGAAAGAATAGAAGAAGTCAGAGACATCCTGATCGAGGAGATCGGGCGCTACTGACCGAAGGAAAATCCAACCAAAGCAACCATGACAGGGAGACTAGGAATGCACTTCAAGCTTCTGCTTTCGGCTGCGCTCGCGGCCGGACTTCAGGCCGCCCCCGCGCTGGCCCAGCAATCGGAAAACACGCTGCGCTGGACGAGCACCGCGCCGCTGACGACGATCGACCCCTATTTCAACTATCACCGCGAGGCGATGCTGCTGAACGGGCAGCTTGTCTGGGACACGCTGGTCTACAAGACCTCGGAAGGCGATTACCTGCCGCTTCTGGCGACGGAGTGGCAATGGGTCGACGACAAGACGCTCGAGTTCAAGCTGCGGGATGACGTGCAGTGGCATGACGGCGAGCCGTTCACGATCGACGATGCGATCTACACGTTCAACTACATCTCGAACCCCGAGAACGGCGTGAACGTGCAGAGCAACGTCAACTGGATCGACAGCGCCGAGGCGGTCGACGAGACCACGCTGCGGCTGAACCTGAAGAAGCCGTTCCCGGCGGCGATGGAGTATATCTCGACGCTGCACGCGATCTTGCCGGAAGGGTTCTTTGGCGATACCGGCCAGGCGGGTGCGAACGGGCGTCTTGTGGGCACAGGCCCTTACGAGCTGGCCGAGTTCGTTCAGGGCGACCGCATTCGCGTGGAAGCGTTCGACGGGTATTTCGCGGACAGCCCCAAGGGGATGCCGACGTTTGACGCCGTGGTGTACCGGACCATTCCGGATGTCTCGACCCAGATTGCCGAGCTGCTGAGTGGCGGGGTCGACTGGATCTGGCGCGTGCCGCCGGACCAGGCGGAACCGATGTCGGGTGTGCCGGGGATCACCGTGTCGGCCGACGAGACCATGCGGATCAGCTTCCTTTCCATGAACCTGCGGGACATGGACGGCGGCAACCCGATGCAGGACATGAAGGTGCGCGAGGCCGTGGCCTGGGCCATCGACCGGCAGACCATTGTCGACCAGGTGATCGGCGAGGGCTCCACGGTCATCAACTCGCCCTGTTTCCGGACGCAGTTCGGCTGTATCGAGGATGCGACGGATATCGGGTTTGACCCCGAGAAGGCCAAGGCGCTTCTGGCCGAGGCCGGCTATGAAGACGGGATGGAGGTGCGCATGACCTCGTACCGCAGCCGGGAATGGACCGAGGCCGTGGCTGGCTACCTGGCCAATGTGGGCATCGACGTGAGCGCCAGCGTGCTGGATTACGCCAATGCCCGCGAGCGGGTGGTCAACAACCAGGTCAACATGATGCTGGGCGACTGGGGGTCTTACGGGGTCAACGACGTCTCGGCGCTGCTGAACAACTTCTTCACCCTGTCCGAGGACGACATGGCGCAGGATGAAGCGGTGGCCGAAGCGTTGAAGACCGCGGCGGAGACCGCCGATCCGGACGCCCGGATGGAGCAGTACCAGTTCGCGGTGAACGAGATTGCGGACAAGCTCTACTGGTACCCGATGTGGACGCACCCGACGATCTATGCCTACAGCTCGGAGCTGGAGTTCGAGAGCCATCCGGACGAGAACCCGCGCTTCTTCATGGCGAAATGGGCCGACGAGTAAGGCAAGGGGCGGGTCTGAAGCATGCTTCGTTTCATCTTTAGACGCGCCGCGGTCGGGGTGCTGGTGCTGGTGGCGGTGGCCATCCTCACCTTCGCCCTGACCAACGCGGCCGTGGACCCCGCGCGCGCCATTGCCGGCGACAGCGCGACGGCGGACGACATCCAGGCGATCCGCGAGCTTTACGGGTTCGACCGGCCGCTTCACATACAATTCCTGGCCTGGGCGCAGGACATCCTTCAGGGCGACCTGGGCCAGTCCTATCGCCAGCGCCGCCCCGTTTCCGAGGTCGTGCTGGAGCGGCTGCCGGTGACGATGATCCTTGGCGCGTCGGCCTTCCTTCTGGCGGTGATCGTGGCGATCCCGCTGGGTATCCTGGCCGGGTTGAAGCCCAACTCGTGGATCGACCGCTGTGCGTTGACAATCGCGGTTCTGGGGCAGGCCATTCCGAATTTCTGGCTGGCACTGATGGGGATCGTGATCTTCTCGGTGCAGTTGCGGTTGTTGCCGGCCTCGGGCTCGGGGACGTGGCAGAGCTTCATACTGCCCTCGGTCGCGCTGGCCTATTACGCGATGCCGACGCTGATGCGGCTGACGCGGGCAGGGATGATCGATACGCTGCAATCGGATTACATTCGCACCGCGCGGGCCAAGGGGCTTTTGCCGCCGCAGGTGGTGCTGAAACATGCGCTGCGCAATGCGATCCTGCCGCTGGTGTCGGTCTCGGCGGTGCAGCTTGGCATGATGCTGGGCGGCTCGGTCGTGATCGAGACGATCTTTGCGATGCAGGGCATCGGCTACCTGGCGTGGGAGTCGATCACAATGTCGGACCCGCCGGTGGTGCAGGCCATCGTGCTGACCATCGCCTGTTTCTATGTTCTGCTGACGCTGACGGCGGATATTATCAACGCGTGGCTCGACCCGCGCCTGCGGGGAGGGTGAGCGCATGGCCAACGCACTCGACAGCGCGGCACAGAGCGAGCGGGACGACAACATCGCCCGGCGGCGAAGTGCGATCTCGCGCTACCTGGGCCATCGGAGCCTGATGATTGGCGGTGGCGGGCTGTTGCTGCTGGTGCTGATCGCGCTCTTCGCGCCGCTGCTGACATGGCATGACCCTTACATGCAGGACCTGACGAGCCGGCGCATTCCGCCGATCTGGCACGCGTGGTTCTACGGGAACGAGAAGGCTGGATGGCTGCATCCGCTGGGCACCGACCCGCTGGGGCGGGATTACCTGACGCGGTTGATTTACGGTGCGCGGATCTCGTTGTTCGTGGGCGGTTCGGTGGTGGCGGTGTCGTGCCTGATCGGGACGACGCTGGGCGTGGTGGCCGGGTATTTCGGGGGCAAGATCGACGCGGCCATTTCCTTCATCGTGACGACGCGGCTGTCGATGCCGGTGGTGCTGGTGGCGCTGGCGGTGGTGTCGATCTTCGACGGGTCGCTGAAGGTGGTGATCCTGGTGCTTGGGTTCCTGTTGTGGGATCGGTTCGCGGTGGTGATGCGGTCGGTGACCCTGCAGATCAAGAGCCAGGAATTCGTGACCGCCGCGCGGGCGGTGGGCTGTTCCAACCTGCGGATCATCCTGACCGAGATTTTGCCGAACGTGGCCAATTCCCTGATCATCGTGGCCACCATCGAGATGGCCGTGGCGATCATTTACGAGGCGTCGCTGTCCTTCCTGGGACTGGGCATTCAGCCGCCCCTGCCCTCGTGGGGGCTGATGCTGGCGGAGGCGCGGCCGGAGATCTTCTTTTCGGCGTGGATGATCACGCTGCCGGGGATCGCGCTGTTCCTGCTGGTGCTGTTCGTGAACCTGCTGGGCGACGGCGTGCGCGACATTACCGCACCGGAGGGCCGGGCATGAGCGGCAAGACGACAGAACCGGTGCTGGAGGTGGAGAACCTCAGCGTGGAGCTGCCCACGGCGACCGGGCCGCTGCAGGCAGTGCAGGATGTGGGCCTGAAGATCACGCCGGGCGAGACGCTGTGCGTGGTGGGGGAATCGGGCTGTGGCAAGTCGATGACCTCGCTTGCGATCATGGGGCTTTTGCCAAAGGCGGCAAAGGTGCCGCAGGGCCGGATCAGCTTCAAGGGGACGAACCTGCTGGAGCTCGGCCCGCGCGAGATGGCGACGCTGCGGGGTGATCGCATCGCGATGATCTTCCAGGAGCCGATGACCTCGCTCAACCCGGTGTTCACCATTGGCGACCAGCTGACCGAGACGCTGCGGCGGCATCGCAAGGTCACCCGCCGGCAGGCGGTGGAGCGGGCGGTGGAGCTGCTTGAACTTGTGGGGATCAGCGGGGCCGAGCGACGGCTGCGGCAATATCCGTACCAGTTGTCGGGGGGCCTGCGGCAGCGGGTGATGATCGCGATGGCGCTGATGTGCGACCCGGAGCTGCTGATCGCGGATGAACCGACGACGGCGCTCGACGTGACGATCCAGGCGCAGATATTGGGCCTGTTGAAGAAGATCCAGGATGAGCTGGGCACCGCCATCATGCTGATCACCCATGACCTTGGGGTGGTCAGCCGGATCGCCGACAACGTGGCGGTGATGTATGCCGGTCAGGTCGTCGAAAACGGCTCTGCGTCGCAGATCTTTAGCGATCCGCTGCACCCTTATACGCAAGGCTTGTTGCGGTGTATTCCTGTGCCCGGACGTACCAAGCGGGGCGCGCATCTGGGCACGATCGAGGGGATGGTGCCGAACCTCGTGGGCGAGATGGGCACCTGTCATTTCCTCGACCGCTGCGGTTTTGCGCATGAGGCGTGCCGGACGCGGATACCGCTGACGGAGCCGGCGGAAGCGCATTGTGTGCGCTGTGTGCGGGCACTGGAGGAGATGCGGGCGAGCCAGCCCCGTTTCGATGACGAGGAGGTGGCACGATGAGCGGTAAAGAACGCGGTCAGCCGATCCTCGAGGCGGAGGGGCTGACGAAGACCTACATGCTGTCCTCGGGCATGTTCGCGAAGAAGCGGGAGTTGCACGCGGTGCGCGGGGTCGATCTCGATATCCGGCAGGGCGACATCCTGGGGATCGTGGGCGAGTCGGGCTGCGGGAAATCCACCCTGTCGCGGATGCTGTTGGGGCTGGAGGCGCCGACGGCGGGACAGGTGAAGATCGGCGGTCAGCCCATCGAGGAGATCGGGCGCGCGGCGCTGTCGCGGAAGGTGCAGCCGATCTTTCAGGATCCGTTCTCGTCGCTCAACCCGCGCAAGACGATCGAGTCGATCATATCCCTGCCGCTGCGGCTGCACGGGATCGGCGATGCGGCATCGCGCAAAAGGGAAGTGCGCGAGATGATGGAGCGGGTGGGCCTGCCAAGCCGGGTGGCGCGGGGATATCCCAGCCAGCTTTCGGGCGGGCAACGGCAGCGGGTGTCGATTGCCCGTGCGCTGATCACCCGGCCCGATATCGTGATCTGCGACGAGCCCACCTCGGCGCTCGACGTGTCGGTACAGAGCCAGATCCTGAACATGCTGCAGGATCTGCGGAACGAGTTGAACCTAACCTACGTGGTGATCACCCATGACCTTGCGGTGATCGAGCACCTGGCGACGGAGATCGCCGTGATGTACCTTGGCCGGGTGGTCGAGCGTGCCGAGACGGGGCGGTTTTTCGACGACCCGCAGCACCCCTATAGCCAGGCGCTTCTGAAATCGGTGATGACACCCGATACCAGCTTGAGCATTCCCGAGCTTGGCCTTGGCACCGCCTTTCCCGACCCGGCCAACCCGCCATCGGGCTGTGCCTTTCACCCGCGCTGTGCCAAGCGGTTCGAGGGCTGTGACCGTATTGCGCCCAGCCCGGTGCCGCGCGACGGCGGGGGCCACGTGGAATGCCGTCTTTTCGAAACGCCGGATGCCGGCGCCCAACAAGAACCTGCGATGACAGAGGAAATTTGAGATGAGTCACCCCTATGGTAACGGAATGGTCGTGTCGCCACAGCCCGAGGCATCGGAGGCCGGTCTCGAGATCCTGCGCGCGGGGGGCAATGCGGTGGATGCCGCCATCGCCATGGCCTTCGTGCAGGGCGTCGTCGACCCTATGATGTGCGGGATTTCGGGCTTCGGGAGCATGGCCGTCTATGACCCGAACACGGGCAAGCACGAGTACATCGATTTCCACTCGCCGGCGCCCGGCGCCGCAACGGGGGACATGTGGGAAGACCTGATCGAGGGCGAGGCGCGCGACGGGTACGGGTTCATCCTGAAGGGCCGGGTGAACGATATCGGCTACAAGTCGATCTGTGTGCCGGCTTCGCTCAAGGCCTATGCGACGGCGCATGAGCGGCATGGCTCGATGCCGTGGAAGGATTTGCTGAGCCGGGCGATCCGCTGGGCCAGTGAGGGTTGGACAGTGCGGCCGCATGTGGAGTTCTTCTGGTCGCAGCCCGCCATCATGGGGCGTGTCGCCAACTACGAACGCCTGTCCTACACGCCGGCGGCCAAGGCGCTTTACTGTCGCGAGGATGGCACGCCCAAGAAGGTGGGCGACCGGGTGGTGAACCCGGACCTGGCCAATACGCTGTCGATCATCGCCGAGAAGGGGGCCGACGCCTTCTATACCGGCGAGATCGCCGAGAAGATCGTGGCGGACATGAGGGCCAATGACGGGCTTGTCAGTGCTGAGGACCTGGCGGGGTACGAGCCGCAGATTCATGAGCCGGTCGTGTCGGATTATCGCCAGTACAGGGTCACAACGAACCAGCCGCCGGGCGGCGGGCTGATGCTGTCGCTGATGCTGAATATCCTCGAGCATTTCGACCTGGCGGCAATGGGCCATAACAGCGTCGAGTATCTGCGGGTCGTGTCGGAGGCGATGAAACGCGCGACGATCGACAAGGACGCGGGTATCGGCGACCCGGATTTCATGGATGTACCGGCGGAGAAGCTGCTGTCGAAGGAGTACGCCGCCGAGTGCGCCGAGCGCATCAAGCAGGGCGAAAAGGCCGAGGTGCCGCGGTTCGACCCGGCGTCGCAATGCAAGGACACGACGCAGGTCACGGTGGTCGACAAGGACGGTCTTTGCGTGTCGATGACCCATTCTCTTGGAATGCCGTCGGGGGTTGTGACCGAGGGGCTGGGCTTCATGTATAACGGCTGCATGGGGGTCTTCGACCCGCGGCCGAACCAGCCCGGGTCGATCGCGCCGGGCAAGGCGCGGTTCAGCTCGATCGTGCCGAGCATCATCTTCGACGGCGACGCGCCTTACGTGGTGATCGGCGCGCCCGGGGCGACGCAGATCGCCATGGGGGTGCTTCAGGCGACGCTGAACGTGCTCGATTTCGGCTGTACCATGCAGGAGGCCGTGTGGCGGCCGCGCTTCTCGGCCACAAGCAACGCCATCGACGTGACGAACCGCATTCCGCATTTCGTGACGGACGAGCTTGAGGGGATGGGCTACGAGGTGATCCGCAACCCGCACAGCTTCGGGATTGCGTGGGTGCATGGCATCCGGATCACCGAAGACGGGCTTGATGGGGGCGCGGACCCCGGTGCGGATGGCGTGACGCTGGCGGGCTGAGCCTGCCGGTCAGCGCGTGGGCTGCAGAAGGCGGTGCAGGTGGTCTGACAGCTCTTCGGGGCTGTGAGCCACGATGCTTGCGCCGTGGGCCGTGAGGCGGTCTTCCGATTGCCAGCCCCAGGCGACGCCGACGGATGGGACGCCCGCCGCGATGGCGGCGGTCATGTCGCTGGTGGCGTCGCCGATCATGGCGCGGAGGTCGTGCGATTTCAGGATGGCTTTGAGTTTCTCGGTCTTGCTGCCGGCGTGATCGCGGCCGTGGATTTCGGTGACGTGGGGCGTGAGGCCGTGATGGTCGAGGAAGCGGCGGATCACGGTTGAGGCGGAGGCGCTGAGGATGTGGATCTGGGCGTGGGTCGAGAGCGTTCCGAGGAGGTGATCCATGCCGAGGACGAGTGGGGCGCACTGATCGGTCGTGGCGACGTGATCGGTGACACCGGCGGCGAAGGCATGGGGATCGAGGCCGCAGGTTTCGGCGAGAGCTTCGAAGGTGACGGGTTCGAGTTCGCCAAAGGGGTTGTCGGGGAGCATGCCGGGCCAGCCCATATCGGCCGCGACGGTGCGGCAGGCGGCGGTGCAGAGGCCGAGGCTGTCGGCGATGACGCCGTCGAAATCGAAGGCCAGCACGGGCAAGCCGGGGAGAGGATCAGTAATCGGCATTGACTTCATGCAGGATCGGGGCCGGACCGTGGGCGGACCGGCTGCGTTGCCGCTCGGCGCGGGGGGAGGTTCCGTAGACGGTTTCGTAATGCTTCTTCAGAAGCTGGGTGTTGCCGAACCCGCAATAGGCCGCGACCTCGACAAGGCTGTGATCGCTGTAGCGTAAAAGCTGGCGGGCGCGGGAGAGGCGGATGCGGCGGTAGAACCTGTCGGGGGTGGCGCCGAGCTCGGATTTGAACTGGCGTTCGAGGGCGCGGACGCTGGCACCGACCTTGGCGGCCATTTCGCGGATGCGCAGGGGTTCGGAGATGTTGTCGTTCATCAGCGCGATGGCCTGAAGGAGAAGCCGGTTGGAGGTGCCGTAGCGGATATGCGGGAGCACGTCGAGGCTGTCGCGGCCGTCGCGGATGCGGTCGATGACCATGCGGGTGGCAACGTCGAGCGCGAGGGCGGGGCCGAGGGAGTGCTCGAGCATGGCGAGCATCATGTGGGCGCTGGCCGCGCCGCCGGCGCAGGTGGAGATGCGATCGCCCGGTTCGAAGATGCTGTCGGTGACGGTGAGGCGCGGGAAGGTTTCGCGCAGTCGAGGCGTGTCTTCCCAGTGTGCGGCGCAGCGACGGTTGTCGAGCAGGCCGGTGCGGGCGAGGACCATGACGCCGGAGGAGACGGCGCGAATGTTGCCGCCCTGACGGTAGTGGAAGCGGAGCCATTTCTCGGCGGGGGCGGTGGTTACGGGGTCGGCATTGGTGGCGGCGAAGAGCACGACTTCGTCGGGGGTATCGAGTTCGTCGAGGGTGAGGTCGGCGAGCGTGGTGACGCCGTTGGAGGCCGTGACCTGACGGTCGGTGGTGCCGACGAGGGTCCAGGTGAAGTGCTGGCGCCCAGTGATGATGTTGGCGCTGCGCAGCGGTTCCAGCGCGGCGGAGAAAGAGTAATGCGAAAAGCCGGGAAGGAGCAGAAAGGCGATGTGACGCGATGCCTTGTCCACAGAAATGTGGGAATTCCTGAAGGATCTGTGCATCTGTCCCATCGCCCCTGCCCTTTCCTTCTGTCCTGTCAGCTGCCGTCGAGGGCGGCGCGGAGGACCGACTTGATGTCGGTCTCGCTGAGTTTCTTGGGGTTGCCGGAGGCGGTGGGGTCGACCACCGACATGGCCGCAAGCGTGTCGAAGCGGCTGTCGTCTGTGACGCCCAGCGCCTTGATGCCGGAGGGGATGCCGACCTCTTCGCGCAGGTCGAGGACGAATTGCAGGAAGCCGTCGAAGCTGGCCTCGGGCAGTTGCAGCCAGGCGGCGAGCCGTTCGATGCGGGTTTCGATGACGTCGCGGTTGTGGCGCAGCATGTAGGGCATGACGACCGCATTGGTGAGCCCGTGGGGCGCATCGTAGAGCGCGCCGATCGGGTGGGAGACGGCGTGGATGCCGCCCAGCCCCTTCTGGAAGGCGACCGCACCCATGGCGGCGGCGGACATCATGGCCGAGCGGGCCTCGATATTGCTGCCGTCGCGGACGGCGGTGGCGAGGTGCTCTTTCACCAGCCGCATGCCTTCCACGGCGATGCCTTCGGACATCGGGTGGTAGGAGGGGGCGCAATAGGCCTCTAGGCAGTGGGCGAAGGCATCCATCCCGGTGCCGGCGGTGATCGCGGGCGGCAGGCCGATAGTGAGTTCCGGGTCGCAGATCACGGCCTTCGGCATCATCTGGGGGTGGAAGATGACCTTCTTGGTGTGGGTCTCTTCATTGGTGATGACGCCGGCACGGCCGACCTCGGAGCCGGTACCGGAGGTGGTGGGCACGGCGATGATCGGGGCGATGCCGTCGGGGTTGGCGCGGGTCCACCAGTCGCCGATATCCTCGAAATCCCACATTTCACGGGTCTGGCCGGACATGAAGGCGATGACCTTGCCCACGTCGAGCGCCGAGCCGCCGCCGAAGGCGACGACCCCGTCATGGCTGCCGGAGCGGTAAGCGTCGACGCCGGCGGTGACGTTGGAGGCGACGGGGTTGGGGCGGACATCGGAATAGACCGCCGTTTTGAGCCCGGCCTTTTCGAGTGCGGCGAGCGCCGCCTTGGTGATCGGCAGGTCGACGATGCCGGGGTCTGTGACGAGCAGCGGGTTCGACATGCCCGCCGCCTTGCAGACATCGCCCAGCTCGGCGATGCGACCGGGCCCGAAGTGGATTTGGGTGGGGTAAGACCAGTTGGCCGTGAAGGTGGTCATGATCGTGGTGCCTCAGATTGCGTGACGGAAGTGGTAGGACTTGGGGCGCGTCAGGGCTTCGTAGCCGACGCGGCTGAGCGTGGTGCCGCGGCCCGAGTGGCGGATGCCAGTCCAGGCGAGCGCCGGGTCGAGGTAGTCGCAGCGGTTCATGAAGATCGTGCCGGCCTCGACCTGAGGGGCGAGTTGTTCGACGCGGGCCAGGTCGCGGGACCAGAGAGAGCCGGTGAGGCCGAATTCGCTGTCGTTCATGAGGCGGATGGCCTCGGCGTCGTCGGCGACTTTCATGATGCCCACGACCGGGCCGAAGCTTTCGTCGGTCATAACCGACATGGAGTGATCGACATTCGAAAGCACCTGCGGGGCCATGTAAGGCGTGCCCTTTGCGTCGCGGCTGAAGGCGGAGGTGTCGACGCAGGCGCGGGCGCCGGCGGCAACGGCCGCGTCGATCTGGCCGCGAACGAAGTCGGCGGCGGAGGTGCGGACGAGAGGGCCGAGATTGGTGGCCGGGTCGAGGGGCGTGTCGAGGGTGAAGCTGCGCTGGACGAAAGCGGCGAGCCCTTCGACGAAGGCGTCGTGCAAATCGGCATGGACATAGATCCGCTCGATTCCGCAACAGGACTGGCCCGAGTTGAAAAAGGCGCCGTCGGCGAGGTTCTCGATGGCGAAATCGAGGTCGGCATCGGCGAGGACATAGGCCGCATCCTTGCCGCCGAGTTCCAGCCCGACGCCGGCGAAGGTGCCGGCGGCGGCGGTTTCGATGGCCGCGCCTCCGCCCACCGAGCCGGTGAAGTTCACTTGGTCGGCGAGGCGTTCGCGGATGAGGCCGGCGGTCTGGTCATGGGTGACGGCGATGTTGGCGAAGAGGCCGTCGGGGAGGCCCGCCATTTCGGCCGCGCGGGCGAAGCGTTCGCCGGTAAGGAAGGTCTGCTCGGCGTGCTTGAGGACGACGGCGTTACCCGCCATGAGCGCCGGGATGATCGAGTTCACCGCAGTGAGGTAGGGGAAGTTCCACGGGGCGAGGACGAAGACGACGCCCAGCGGCAAGCGGTTGATGGCGCGGGTGAAGCCTTCCTTGGGGCCGACGTCGATGGGTGCAAGCGCGTCTTCGGCGATGGCGATCATGTGGCGGGCGCGTTCCTCGAACCCGCCGAGTTCACCGGCGCCCTGGCTGATCGGGCGGCCCATCTGCCAGGCGAGCTCGGTGGCGATCTCGTCTTTCATCGAGAGCATCGCATCGACCATGGCGGTGCAGTATTCGGCGCGTTTGGCGATGGGGAGCGCGGCCCAGTCGGCCTGGGCGCGGCGCGCGGCGGCGAAGGCCGTGCGGGCGTCGGCATCGGTGGTCACGGCGCGTTCGGCGTACACGCTTCCGTCCACCGGCGAGGTGCAGGTGAATTTCGTCATTCGAGTTGTCCCTTGGTCAGATCAGATGATTTCGAAGTATCGCGCCATTTCCCAGTCGGTGATGGCCTTGCGGAACTCGCGTTCCTCCCATTCGCGGGTGGCGGCGTAGTGGTTGACGAAGGCATCGCCGAAAAGCTCGCGCGCCGGATCGGAGGCCTTCAGGCGCTCGGCTGCTTCCATCAGGGTGCGGGGGAGTTGCAGTTCCGGCGGGAAGGTCATGTCGTAGGAGCTGCCCACGACCGCCTCGGAGGGTTCGATCTTGTTGCGGATGCCCCAGAGGCCCGAGCCGATGGAGGCGGCAAGCGCGACGTAGGGGTTAATGTCGGCCGCGGCGATGCGGTATTCGACCCGCTGCGACTTGGGCGAACCGGGGATGGCGCGAAGGGCGCAGGTGCGGTTCTCGACGCCCCAGCTGGCATCGGTGGGCGCCCAGAAGCCGGGGATGAGGCGGGTGTAGGAATTGACCGTGCAGGCGACCATGGCGAGGAGTTCGGGCATCAGCTTCTGCTGACCGCCGATGAACCAGCGCATCTCGTCCGACATGGTGTCGGGTTTGTCGGGGTCGTGGAAGACGGACGTGCCATCCTTGCGGGTCAGGGACATATGCAGGTGGCCAGACTGGCCGGGCCAATCGGGCGACCACTTGGCCATGAAGGAGGCCATCCAGCCGCGCCGCTGGGCCAGCGCCTTGACGAATGTCTTGAACATCGCGGCCTTGTCGGCGGCAGAGAGCGCCCCGTCGACGGCGAGAGCCGCTTCAAGTACGCCCGGGCCGGTTTCGGTGTGCAGGCCCTCGATCTCGAAATCCATGTCGAGGCCGAGTTGCAGGAGCTCGTGGTAGAAATCGGAATGCACCGTGCTGCGCAGCATCGAATAGCCGAAGAAGCCCGGCGTGATGTTCTTGAGGTCGCGGTAGTTCTTTTCGCGCACCGAGTCGGGGGTTTCGTCGAAAACGAAGAATTCGAACTCGGCCGCGGCGGAGACATCGTAGCCCATTTCCTCGGCCTGGCTCAGGACACGGCGGAGGGCCCCGCGCGGGCAGACCTCTTCCCATTTGCCGGCGAATTCGCAGAGGAAGAGCGGCGTGTTCTCCTCGAACGGGATGTGGCGCATGCTGTCGGGGAGGACGCGGAGGTCGGCATCCTGGTAGCCGGAGTGCCAGCCGGTGATCTCGACGTTGTCGTAGAGCTGGTCGTTGCTGTCCCAGCCGAGGACGACATCGCAGAAGGCGAGGCCCTTTTCGGCGGCGGAGATGAATTTCGACGCACTGACATATTTGCCGCGCATCACGCCGTCGACATCGACGACGGCGAGTTTCACGTGTTTCACGCCGCTGTCGCGGACATAGGCGATGGCCTCTTCGGTGGTCTTGGGGGTGGTCATGGTGTCCATCCTTCTATCGCTTCCATCAGGATGCGGGCCCAGCGGGTGCAGTCCGCCTCGGTGGAAATCAGGTCGTTGCGAATTTCGATCATTACGGTCGGCAGGCCGCTGCGGGTGCCGTGCCGGTCAAGGGTCCAGTAGACCCCGTCGGAGGGGGCGTAGGGTTCGTTCTCGCCCACATTGAGGTCGCCCCGGGCGCGCAGGCGGGTCAGCATGTGGTCGGCAAGCCGGCGGTCGGCGTCGAAGAGGACACCGATTTCCCACGGCCGGGTGATGCCATTGTAGACGGGCGTGAAGCTGTGGACCGCGATCAGCGAGGGGGTACGCGGGCGGGCCGCGATCACCTCGGAAAGGCGGGTGTGGAACGGGTCGTAGGCGGTGCGCATCCGCTCGTCCCTGCCCGCCTGATCGAGGGTCCGGTTGGCGGGGATGTCGTAGATTTCCGATTGCCCGCGCATGATGTCGGGGGCGTCGGGCGCGCGGTTGCAGTCGACCACGAGGCGCGAGACGTTCGAGAGCACGCAGGGCGCGTCGATGGAGGCCGAGAGGCGGCGGGTGACCTCGGCGGCGCCCGGATCCCAGGCGGCGTGGGAGGCGCGCGCCTCCTCCGACAGGCCGAGACCGGCGTAGCGCGCGGGGATCCGGTTGGAGGCGTGATCGCAGATCACGACCCAATCCCCCGCGCCGGTCAGCCGCTCGGCCGAGACCGCTGGCAGGTCGTCGTCATCGTCGGAGGCTGCGCCTGTCAGCATTTCACCCGTTCCATTTTCGGGTCGTATAGCGGGCCGAGCTGAACTTTGCACGGCACGCGGTCGGTTGCGACCTCGAGTTCGTACTCACCGCTCAAAACATGATCACGGTCGATCACCTCGTTGGCGCGGACATAACCATAGCCAATGGATTTGCCGACGGTGTAGCCAAAACCGCCACTGGTCAGCCAGCCGACACGTTCGCCGTCGCGGTAGATGGTCTCGCGGCCGGAGAGCACGACGTCGGGGTCGGTGGTGAAGCAGGCGAGGATCTTCTTGACGCCCTGGTCACGCTGGGCCTCGGCGGCCTTGCGGCCCTTGAAGTCGATGTTCTTCTTCAGCTTCACGGCCCAGCCAAGGCCGGCCTCGGCCGGTGTGTGGTCGGCGCCGATGTCGGAGGCCCAGGCGCGGTAGCCCTTTTCGAGGCGGAGGCTTTCGATGGCACGGTAGCCGGCGTCGCGGAGGCCGTGGGGTTGGCCCGCCTGCATCAGGGCGTCATAGACGGTGGTGGCATATTCGACGGGGAGGTGAAGCTCCCAGCCGAGCTCGCCGACATAGGTCACGCGCATGGCCCGGACCGGGCAGCCGGCGATACCGATGATGCGGGCAGTGCCGAAGGGAAACGCCTCGTTCGAGATATCGTCGCGGGTGATGGATTGCAGGATGTCGCGGGCTTTCGGGCCCATGAGGGAGAGGACCGCGTTGGAGGAGGTGACATCGACCAGTTGAGCGTTCATCCCCTCCGGGATGTTGCGCGATATCCAGTCGAAATCGTGCGTGGCATAGCCGGTGCCGGTGACGATGTAGTATTCGTCTTTCGCGACGCGCACGGCGGTGAGGTCGCATTCGATGCCGCCGCGGTCGTTCAGCATCTGGGTGTAGATGATCGAGCCCACCGGCTTGGCCACGTCATTGGCGGCGATCCAGCTAAGGGCGGCTTCGGCGTCGGGGCCCTTGAGGGTGAACTTGGCAAAGGAGGTCTGGTCGAAGACCACGGCAGCCTCGCGGCAGGCCTTGTGCTCTTCGCCCACGGTGTCGAACCAGTTCTGGCGGCCGAAACTGTAGATATCCTTGGCTTCCACGCCATCCGTGGCGAACCAGTTTGGGCGTTCCCAACCCAGCTTTTCGCCGAAGCAGGCGCCCTTGGCGGCCAGCTTGTCGTAGAGCGGCGACTTGCGGCAGGGGCGGCCGGAGCTGTGTTCCTCGAAGGGCCACGCCATGGTGTAGTGCTTGCCATAGGCCTCGACCGTGCGGGTGCGGACCCAGTCGGTGTCGAAATGGGGCCGGCCGAAGCGGCGGATGTCGACGGGCCAGAGGTCGAAGGGCGGCTCTCCCTTGGCGACCCATTCGGCGAGCGCCATGCCGGCACCGCCGCCGGCGGCGATGCCATAGGCGTTGAAGCCCGCGCCCACGAAGAAGTTCTTCAACTCGGGCGCCTCGCCGATGATGAAATTGCCGTCGGGGGTGAAACTTTCGGGCCCGTTGACCAGCTGCTTGATACCGGCCGTTTCAAGAGCGGGCACGCGGCCCAGCGCCAGTTCGACGAGTTGTTCGAAATGGTCGAAATTGGAGTCGAGCAGGGTGTAGTGGAAGCCCTTGGGGATGCCGTCGACGGCCCAGGGGATGGGGTTCGGCTCGTAACCGCCCATGACGAGGCCGCCCACCTCTTCCTTGTAGTAGGTCAGGCGGTCGGGGTCGCGCAGGGTGGGCATGTCGGAGGTGACGCCGTCGATCTGCTCGGTCACCATGTACTGGTGCTCCATCGGCGCGAGGGGGACGTTGACGCCCACGGTCTTGGCGAAGGTACGGGTCCACTGGCCACCGCAGAGGATGACCTTCTCGCATTCGATAAAGCCCTTCTCGGTGGTGACGCCCTTGATGACGCCGTCTTCGAGCTCGATCTGGGTGACCTTGGTGTCCTCGATGATGGTTGCCCCGGCCTGCCGCGCGCCCTTGGCGAGCGACAGGGTGATGTCGGAGGGGTTGGCCTGCCCATCGGTGGGCATGTAGGCGGCGCCGACGAGATCGTCGGTGGTCATCAGCGGCCAGAGTTCCTTGGCCTCGGAGGGCGTCAGGAGCTGCATGTCGAGGCCGAAGGAATGGGCGGTGGTGGCCTGGCGCTTGACCTCGGTCCAGCGTTCCTCGTTGCAGGCAAGGCGAAGGCCGCCGTTCATTTTCCAGCCGGTGGCCTGCCCGGTCTCGGCCTCGAGCTTGTTGTAGAGGTCGACAGAATAGCCCAGCAGCTGAGTGATGTTCGCGTTGGAACGGAGCTGGCCCACGAGGCCCGCCGCGTGGAAGGTGGTGCCCGAGGTCAGTTTCTTGCGCTCGAGCAGGACGACATCTGTCCAGCCCATCTTGGCAAGGTGGTAGGCCGTGGAGCATCCCACGATGCCGCCGCCGATGATGACCGCCTTGGCGCTGGTCGGAAATGTGCTCATCTTGTCCTCACATGGATTGGAAATCGGACAGGGCGGATTCGAAACGCGTCAGGTTCTTGTCGGTGTAGTCGGCGTAGTCGAAGTCGATGTCCGAGTGGATTTCGGAAACCATGCTCCACATCGTCTCTCGCAGGAGGGATGCGCATTTCATGGCGTGATAACGGTGGTTCAGCTCGTCGGTGAGTGGGGTCTCGAAATAGTTTTCGAGAAGCCAGTTTTCCTGTGCGGGCGCGAGCTCGTTGTTGGAGGCGAGGCCGGCCAGGTCGAAGAGCGGCGAGTTGAAGCCACCATATTCCCAGTCGAGCAGCCAGAGCTTGTCGCCCGCGTCGAGGAAGTTGGCGGCGAGGAGGTCGTTATGGCCGAGCACGATATCGACCTGCCCCACCGCGCGTTCGAGCGTTTCGGCGGTTTTCAGAAGGTCGTCGAGCTTCGGCACGTGGCGCGACTGGTCAGCGCGGAGGGTGGCGGCGTAATCGCGCAGGACGTGGAAGACCCAGAAGGTCAGCACCGGCCCGCGCAGGTGCAGCGGCGCCTCGCGATGGCATTTCTTCAGGACCGGCAGGATGCGTTCGAGCATGGCGTCGTCGCGCACGCCGGCCTCGTCGAGGGTGGTGGCCTCGATGTATTCCAGCACGAGAATGCCCGGTTCCGTATGGCGGATGGCGGGGGCGATTCCGATGGCCTCGGCCGCGCGGTGCACCGTCTGTTCGTTGAAGCGCATGATCTGGTGCAACAGGATATCCTGCCCGACCCGGACCACGTAGCGGCGGCCCCCGTCGCTCAGCGCGACGTTGAAATTGGTGATCCCGCCGCCCAGCAGCACGGCGTCTTCCGGCGCGGTCCAGATCGAGAGGGAGGTGGCCCGGTCGAGGGCGGCTTGGTCTGCGGTTGTCATCTTTCCAGCCCCATGTTTTTGCGTACCCGGTTTGCCGCCGCGGAGAGGGTGCGGTCGGCGATGATGGCGATGAAGGCGACGGCGAGGCCTGCGACGATGCCCTGCCCTGAATTGGCCTTGGTCAGGGCGATGTAGACCTCCTGGCCAAGGTCGCGGGTGCCGACGAGCGCGGTGATCACGAGCATGGAGAGGGCCAGCATGATGGTCTGATTCAACCCCAGCAGCAGTTCGGGCACGGCCATCGGCAGCTTGATCCGCCATAGCACCTGGCGGGGCGTACAGCCAGAAACGAGCCCTGCCTCGATGAGTTGCGGGTCGATGTTGCGTATTCCGTGTGCAGCGTAACGCACGGCGGGCGCCATGGCGTAGAGGACCACCGCGATCATCGCCGAGAAGTCACCGACCCGGAACAGCATCACCACGGGGATCAGGTAGACGAAGCTGGGCAGCGTCTGCAGCGTGTCGATGAATGAGCCGACGACGCGGTTGGTGGTGTCGTTCTGGGCGGCGAAGATGCCCAAGGGGATGCCGATGGCCGAGGCGATCAGCACCGAGACGCCGCAGAGGTAGACGGTGATCATCGCCTTGTCCCAGAGGCCGACGGCGGCGATGAGCGCGGTCATCGCGCCGGTGAGGAGTGCCAGGCGGATGCCGCCCATGCGCCAGCCGATCAAGGTCATGGCGATGATGCCCCAGGCCCAGGGGATGCCGGTGAAGAAGCGCTTGATGGGCAGGAGGAGATAGGTGAGGAACACGGTCTTCACCGCCTCGAACGTGTCGAAGAAATGCACGTTGATGTAGCCCATCAGATCGGACCAGATCGAGCCGGTCGAGATGGTGGCGGCGTCGGGGTAGCTCTGGACCGCCGGGAGGATGCCGGAGATCAGGTAGGTGCAGATCGCGACCAGCAGCACGGTGGCGAGCCACGGGTGGCGGGCGACGACGTTGCGGTCGGGGTCGACCGGGTGGGTGTCGGCGGTGCGGCTGGCGAAGGCCTGGCTGAGGCGATCGAGGGCGATGGCCATGACGACGATGGCGAGCCCCGCCTCGATGCCGCCGCCGATGTCGAGCCGACGGAGGGCGCTGAGCACGTCGAAGCCCAGCCCCCCTGCCCCGATCATCGATGCGATAATGACCATGTTGAGGGTCAGCATGATGACCTGGTTGACGCCCACCATCAGGGTCGGGGCCGCAGAGGGGACGATCACTTTCCACATCATCTGGCGTTTCGTGCAGCCGACCATGACGCCGACGTCGCGGATCTCGGAGGGCACGCCGTGGAGGGCGACGATGGTGACGCGCACCATGGGCGGCATGGCGTAGATGATGGTGGCCACCAGCGCCGCAACGGGCCCGAAACCGAAGAGGAAGAGGATCGGCACGAGATAGGCGAAGACCGGCACGGTCTGCATCAGGTCGAGGATGGGACGGAGCATCGCCTCGAAGGCGGGCATGCGGTAGGCGAGGATGCCCAACAGCAGGCCGCCGACCGAGCCGATGGGCACCGCGATCAGCACCGAGGCCAGCGTGACCATGGCGCTTTGCCACTGGCCGAAGACGGCGAGGTAGAGGAAACAGCCGCCGACGAGGGCCGCGAGCTTCCAGTCGCGGGCGTAATGGGCCATCGCCGTGAGGGTGACGATGACGGCGATCCAGCTGAGCGAGGGGGCTATCTCGACCGCCTGGTTGCCGAGCCCGACGGAGAAGCCGTCGATCAGCAGGTCGCGCATGAAATCGTAGGGCAGTTCGATCAGCCAGGCGATGAAGCGGGTGAATTCGCGGAAGGTGAAGAGGCCGAACGTGGCGTCTTCGACCAGCCATTGCATGAACTGGCTGATCGCCGTTTCCGCCTTGAGGAGGTAGGCGGCGGGATACTTGATGATCCAGCGGGCGTCGAGCCCCTTGTATAGATCCCACGAATAGTGGGAGAGCGCCCAGGTCACGACGAAAAGAGTGAGCCAGAACCAGCCGCTCCGCCCCGGTATGTAGGCGTGGAGGCGGTTCATGAGGCGAGTTTCCGGCCGATGAGAACGTCGATCACGGCCTGCCGGCCGATGGTGCCGATGGGCTTGCCGTCGTCGTCGATGACGGTGAACGGCAGGGCGCTGGCCTCGATCTGGTCGGCGACGGCCTCGACCCGGAAGCCGGCCTGAAGCTCGCCCGCGGTGTCGCCCGAGGGGGCGCCGGGGGTCATGACGCTGCGCAGGGACAGGACCTTGGAGCGGGGGATGTGGCGGGTGAATTCCTCGACATAGTCGGTGGCCGGGTTGAGGACAAGTTCCTCGGGCGTGGCCACCTGCACCACCTCGCCATCCTTCATGACGGCGATATGGTCGGCAAGGCGGATCGCCTCGTCGAAGTCGTGGGTGATGAAGACGATGGTTTTGTGCAGCATGCCCTGAAGACGGAGGAATTCGTCCTGCATCTCGCGGCGGATCAGGGGGTCGAGGGCCGAGAAGGGTTCGTCGAGGAACCACAGGTCGGGCTCGACCGCGAGCGAACGGGCGATGCCGACGCGCTGTTGCTGGCCGCCGGAAAGCTGGCGGGGGTAATAGGCCTCGCGGCCCTTGAGGCCGACGAGTTCGATGACCTCGCGGGCCCGCGCCTCGCGCTTGGCGCGGGGAACGCCCTGCACTTCGAGCGGAAAGGCGGCGTTCTGGAGCACGGTGAGGTGGGGCAGCAGGGCGAAATGCTGGAAGACCATGCCCATCTTGCGGCGGCGGATCTCGATCATTTCCTTGTCGGACATCGACAGGAGGTTTCGGCCCTCGAAGAGGATTTCGCCGCCGGTGGGTTCGATCAGGCGGGACAGGCAACGCACGAGGGTGGATTTGCCGGAGCCGGACAGGCCCATGATGACGAAGATCTCGCCCTGGCGGATCTGGACGCTGGCGTCACGGACGGCGCCGACGAGGCCGTGGGTGCGGATGTCTTCGGCCGTGAGATGGCCGTTGTTGCGGGCGAAGGTATCCTCGGCATGGGCGCCGTAGAGCTTCCAGACGCCCCGGCAATCAAGCAAGATCGGTTTTTCCATGTCATCCTCGGGCACTGCGCCGCCAACCGGGTCGAAACCCGCCTGCGTGTGTTCAAGCTATCGGAAGAGTTCAGGGGCGGCGACGGATGCGCCGCCCCAAGTCAGGTTGCACCGGTCAGTCGACGATCCAGGCCGACCAGGTGTCCTTGTTGGCTTCGAGCCAGGCGTCGCTGACCTCGTCAACGGATTTGCCGTTGAGGTCGACTTCGCCCACCATGGCACCCATGTCCTCGTTGCTGATGGTGAAGGCTTCGACGGCCTTGGCCGCGCCCGGCCACGTTTCGGCCAGGCCGGACCACGCGACCTTCCAGATCGGGCCGGTCGGCTTGCCGCAGTCATAGGCCATGTCGGGATTGCTGCCCCAGGCGGGATCGTCATAGCATTCCGGCGTGTAGGCCGGGAATTCGACGAAGCTGCCCTCGTACTTGGCCGGGGCCCAGTGCGGCGAATAGATCCACAACACGATGGGCGCCTTGCGCTGGTAGGCGCTTTCAAGCTCGGCGAAGAGCGCCGCGTCGGTGCCAGCGTGGACGACTTCGAAATCCATGCCCAGCGCCTCGACCCGCTCCTCGTCAAAGCCGCCCCAGGTGACGGGGCCGCCGAGATACCGGCCCATCGGCGAGGTTTCGGGCGTTGCGAATTCACGCGCGCAATCGTTGAGCGCCTGCCAGTCGGGAAGGCCGGGGCAGGTTTCTTCCATGTAGGCGGGGTACCACCACTCCTCGATCGCCTTCATGCCGGTTTCGCCCATGTTGACGACATTGCCGGTGGCGGTGGCTTCGTCCATCGCCTCGCGGCCGGTGGTTTCCCAGATTTCCATGGCGACATGCAGGTCGCCGCTTTTCAAGCCGGCGAACTGAGCGATGTAATCGGCCTGGACGTATTCGATGTTGTAGCCCGCCTCGGCGAGCACCTTGCCCATGATGGTGGTGGTGAGGAGCTGGCCGCTCCAGTCGTGCAGGGTGAGTTTGATCGGCTCCTGCGATTCCGCTTCGGCGAAGGCCGCGCCGGCCAGGCCGAGCCCGGCAAGTGTGGCCGCTGCAAGTGTTGTCATGCGCATTTTCGTATCCCCCGTTGGATCTTGGTTCCGCGTTTATCTGGTCTGCGACCGAATGCCGGAAACGGCCTTCGATTCGCCCTCTTGCGCCATTGAATTTCCGACGTTCCCCAACATAAATCAACATTTTTGTTTGTTTATTGTGGCTTTTCTGATGGATATTTGTGAATTTTTGTGGTTTTTTGAGTCAAACGCACAGAGATGCCTCAGAATCCCACATGCCAAACGACCCCACCTCCCCTACCCCGGACGGCAAGACGCTGCCCCTGTCGCAGCGCGGGGCCGAGATCATCGAGCTTGTCGCCCGGTCGGGCGGCAGCATGCGCATCCAGTCGATTGCCGAGGCGCTGGAAGTGTCGGAAGAGACCGTGCGGCGGAACGTGCGGCGGCTGTCGGATGAAGGGCTCGTGCGGAAGGTGCATGGCGGGGTTCTGCTTCAGCACGGGTCGACCGAGCTGAGCTTTACCCAGCGGATGGCCGAGAACCCGGCCCCGAAACAGCGCATCGCGGCGCATGTCGCGGCGCTGATCGGGAACGGCTCGTCTTTGTTTCTGGATATCGGGTCGACCACGGCTTTCATTGCCGAGGCGTTGAAAGGGCATCAGGAGTTGCTGGTGGTCACGAACTCGGTCGCCGTGGCGCATAGCCTTGCGGCGCGCAACAACAACCGGGTGTTCATGCCGGGTGGCGAGTTGCGCAGCCATGACGCCGGAATCTTCGGCGCGCAGGTGCTGGAGTTCGTGGGCCAGTTCCGCACCGATTTCGCGGTGCTGTCGGCGGCGGCGATCAATGCGCAGACCGGGTTCATGCTGTTCGACATGGACGAGGCCGTTTATTCCCGCACCATCATGGCGAATTCGAAAACCCGTATCCTTGCGGCCGACAGCTCGAAATTCGGGCGCGCGGCGCCGATTGCGATCGGGGCGCCTTCGACCGTTGACCTTCTGATTACAAACGCTCCGCCCCCCGATGATATCCAGACCGCGGCCCAGACATGGGGCACGGAGATTGTCGTGGCGGACTGACATGGATGGACTGACGATGCCTTCTCCCACGGACCTTTCCGAACGCCTTGCGACGGCGCTCGATATCACGGAGGCCGCAAGCCGGATCTCGCTGGCGCATTTCAACGGCGCGCTCGATATCGTCACCAAGGAGGACGAGAGCCCGGTGACGATCGCCGACCAGGAAACCGAGCGGTCTATCCGGGATGCATTGCAGACGGCCTTTCCGGAGGATGGGTTGTTCGGCGAGGAATACGGGACCGAGGGGCTTGAGAAAGAGACCGTCTGGGTCGTGGACCCGATTGACGGGACACGGTCGTTCATCGCGGGTGTGCCGCTGTTCGGGATGCTGCTGGCGATGACCACACGGGAGGCACCGCTGCTGGGGATTTGCCGGCTGCCGGCGCTGGGGCAGGTTTATGCCGCCGCGAAGGGCCTGGGGGCGACGCGGGATGGCAGCCGGATTGCCACCTCGGGGTGCCGGGCGCTGGACGCGGCCATGCTGTTCGTGAACGAGGGTGAGAAGATCTATGCCGAGGAACCCGATGTTTTCGGGAGGCTGATGCAGGCCGGGCGGCTGCGGCGGTTGGCTTATGATTGTCAGCCGCATGCGCTGGTGGCGGCCGGGCAGATCGATGCCGTGGTCGACTACGATCTGAAGCCCTATGACTTTCTGGCGATGGTGCCGATTGTCGAAGAGGCCGGGGGTGTGATCACCGACTGGGAGGGCAAACCGCTGGGGTTCCAGTCAGACGGGCGGGTCGTGAGCGCGGCCACGCCGGAGCTTCATGCCGAGGTGCTGGCCCTGCTGGCATGAAAAAACGGGCGTGGGGAGGTCCGCACGCCCGCCAGTCGGGGAGAAAGGGTCAGCCCTTGCGCACGGCCTCGATATGGCCGGGGAAGGCCGGATCGGTCATCAGCGCCTTGCAACGTTCGAACCGGTTGATGGCGTAGGCCCAGAAATCTTCGGCCGGGTTGTCGTCGGCATGCTGGATAAGGCCCCAGAGAGTCCAGAGCAGATCGCACATGGCCTTGTAGATCACGGTGCGGCCGAGCTGTTCGTCGGTGGGGGCCCTGCCGAAATAGGCGGTCAGCATTTCCATGTCCTGCGCGTCGGTGAGGCCCGCCTCGACCGAAAGATCGCCGAGATCCCAGAGCGGGTCGTTCATGCCGGAATACTCGAAGTCGACGATCCACATGCGCGTGCCGTCGTCGAGGAAGTTCTCGCAAAGCGGATCGCAATGGCTGGGCACGAGGGCGCCGGTTTTCTCGGCCAGGAGGGTCTTGATCGGCTCGGCCTCTGCCACGACCTTTTCGTAGCCTTCGGGCAGGTCGATATCCTTGGTGGAGAGCACCTTGAGGTAGTCGTCGATCATCGAGAAGAGCTCGAACCGAAATTCAAAGGGCTCGCCCGCGTCGTGGAGTTGGCGCAGGGCCGCGCCTGCGCGGGCGGGGGAGCCGGGGCGGGAATGGAAGAGCTCGGGCGTCATGGTGACGATGCCCTCGATGCAGTCGCAGACGAGGTTGCCCGTGGCCGCGTCGGCCCAGAGGACGCGGGGGGCGACGCCGGTTCTGGCGGCGACATTGGTGTTGTGGACCTCGACGGCGCGGTCGATATAGGCCTCGGTCCCCTCGCCCGGGATGCGGACGATGACGCTTTGGCCGGCATACTCGACGCGGTAGACGAGGTTGGTGAGGCCGCCCAGCCGTTGCACGGTGACGGTGTCGGGCGTGACATCTGCGAAACCGTCGACATTGCGCAGCACGTCCAGCACCCTTTCGATGTTGTCATTTGTCAATTTTTCTACCCCTCTGTTGGTTTTTTATCAGGCTTTCAGCCGCTCGTTGGCCGGGTCGTAAAGTGGCCCGTCGGCGCGCCGGATCGGGTGGCGTTCGCCGAAGACCTCGAGTTCGAAATCGGTCTCCTCGTCTAGCGTGGCAGGCAGGTAGCCGAGGATGATGGTCTTGCCGACGGTATTGCCGTAGCCCGCGCTGGAGGCAAGCGAGACGGTTTCGTTGCCGAGCAGGATGGTTTCGCCACCGGTGATGGGCAGCTTGTCATCGCAGGTGAAGGTGCAGAGGCGGCGGTCGGTGCCGTTGAGCTTCTGCTTTTCGAGCACGGCGCGGCCGGTGTAGTCGCCCTTGCTTTTCAGGTGAACGCGGAAGCCGAGGCCGGCCTCGATCGGGGTGTAATCGGGGGTGATGTCGGCGCTCCAGTAGAGGTAGCCCTTTTCGAGGCGGAGCGACTCGATGGCGCGGTAGCCGACATCGCGGATGCCGTGGGGCTGGCCGGCCTCCCACAGGCAGTCATAGACGTGGCGGGCGAATTCGGTGGGGATGTGAAGCTCCCACCCGAGCTCGCCGACATAGCCGATGCGGACGGCCTGAACATGGGCCGCGCTGACGATGATGTCCTGGGCGGTGCCGAAGGGGAAGGCGTCGTTCGAGAGGTCCATCTCGCTGACCGATTGCAGCACATCGCGGGATTTGGGCCCGCAGATGTTGATGACGGCGCGGGCCGAGGTCATGTCGATCAGGTGGACTGAGCCGTCTTTCGGCAGGGCGCGGCGGATCCAGTCGCTGTCATGGACGCCAAAGCCGGAGCCGGTGACGATGTAGAAGCGGTCTTCGGCGAGGCGAGTGATGGTAAGGTCGGCCTCGATGCCCCCGGTTTCGTTGCAGAGCTGGGTGTAGATGACGCTGCCCACCGGCTTGTCCATGTTCGACACCGCCATGCCCTGAAGCGCGTCGAGGGCGCCCTTGCCGATCAGTTCGAACTTGGCAAAGCTTGACTGGTCGACGAGGGCCACGCCCTCGCGGACGGTCTTGTGTTCCTCGGCGGCATATTTCTTCCAGCCGGGGTTGATGAAATCGAGCTGGTCGACGGGTTCGACGCCTTCGGGAGCGAACCAGAGCGGGCGTTCCCAACCGTTTTTCGAGCCATAGACCGCGCCGTGTTCCTTAAGCCTGTCATAGAGCGGGCTGAGCCGGAGGTTGCGGGCGGTTTCGGCCTCCTGCCCCGGGTAGCGCATTTTATAATGGTGGGCGTAGTGTTCGACCGCGCGGGGATACATGAAGGCGCGGGTGGCGTGGTGCGGGCTGAAGCGGCGCACGTCGAGCGGCCAGAGGTCGAGGCTGGGGCGGCCTTCGAGAATCCATTCGGCGATCATTTCGCCCGCGCCGCCCCCGGCGGCGATGCCGTAGAGGAAACCGGTGGAGAGCATCAGGTTGTCGAGCTCGGGCGCCCAGCCCATGACGAAATCGCCATCGGCGGAATAGGGAATGGGGCCGTTGATGACCTGTCGGATGCCGACCTCGTTGACGACCGGAGTGACCTGCCCCGCCATTTCGGCCAGGGGCGCGAAACGGTCGAGGTTGTCGGGCAGGAGCTGGCGGACGAATTCACCGGGGATGCCCTTGTCGCCGAAGGGCAGCGTGCCTTCCTCGTAGCCGCCGATGACGAGCCGGCCGCCGGCGTCGGGCTTGTAGTAGACCAGCCGCTCGGGGTCGCGCAGGGTGGGCAGATCCTTGACCAGCTCAGGCGTCGGGAGGGGCTCGGTCACGATGTACTGGTGCTCGACCGCGCAGGCCGGGACGGTGACGCCCAGCTTGGCGGCGAGTTCGCGGCTCCACATGCCGGCGGCGAGGATGATGTTCTCGGCCTCGTAATCGCCCTCGGTGGTCATCACCTTGGTGATGCGGCGGCCGGTGATCTCGAAATCGGTGACCTTGACGCCCTGCCGGATCTGCACGCCGCGTTTGCGCGCACCGGCGGCGATGGCCTGGCACAGGCTCGCCGGGTCGATATGGCCGTCGGAGGGGATGAAGGCCGCGCCTTCGAGCCCGTCGGCGTCGATATAGGGGAAGAGCTCCTTCGCCTCGGCCGGGGTGATGATCTCCATCTCGAGGCCGAAGCCGCGGGCCATGGTCGCCAGACGCCGGGCTTCGAGCAGGCGTTCGCGGGTGGCGGCGAGGCGGAGACTGCCGACCTTCTTCCAGTCGAAGGCCATGCCGGTTTCGGCTTCGAGCGCATCGTACATGGCGACGGAGCGCTTCAGCATCCGGGTCGTGTTCCGCGAGGAGCGCAGTTGACCGACGAGCCCCGCCGCGTGCCATGTGGCCCCTTCGGTGAGGGAAGCTTTCTCGAGCAGGACGATATCCGTCTCGCCGGACTTGGCCAGGTGATAGGCGACGGAGCAGCCGATGATGCCGCCCCCGATGATGAGATGTTTCGCCGCGTGCGCCGTCATTCCGGTCAGCCCTTCCCGTGAGGTTTCGTTGGCCGAAAATACACAGCCAATTTCAACATAAATCAACATTTATTTACACATTGCGTTGCTTTTTGTTGATTAATATCGCCAATTTCCCCTCAAACATCGACAGAAACCCGCGTAGACTGGGGCGGACATGTCAAAATACGAGCACGATATCATCAGTACGGTAAACCTGCGCGGCACGGTCTCGGTGGCGGAGCTGGCACGGATTCTCGACGTTTCCGACCAGACGATCCGGCGGATCGTGAAGCCGCTGGTGGAGCGGGGCGAGGTGCGGAAGGTGCATGGCGCGCTGATCAGCACGCAAAAGGTGACCGACCCACCCTTCCTGGCGCGGATGAACGAGAACCGGGCCAAGAAGGTGGCGATTGCCCACGCGGTGGCGGGGATGGTCAAGGATGGCGGATCGGTGATGATCGACACCGGTTCGACCTCGGCCTTTGTGGCGCAGGCGCTGGAGAGCAAGCAGAACCTGACCGTTGTCACTAACTCGGCCTATATCGCGAGCAAACTGGCGCTGATTGAGGGGAACCGGGTGTTCATGGCCGGCACGCAGTTGCGCAACCATGACGGGGCGGCGTTCGACCGCGCGGCGTTCGACGTGATCGCGAGCGTGTCGGTGGAGTTCTCCATTCTCTCGGCCTCGTCGGCGCATCCGCTGCGGGGGTTCCTGGCGTTCGATCAGTGCGAGGTGGATATCGCGCAGGCGATGATGGAGGTTTCGGCGCGGACAGTGATGGCGGTGGACCACACGAAGTTCAACGAATCGGGTGGGAATGCGTCGTTGCGGTTGCCGACCCTTGACCCGGAAGACGTGGTCGTATGTGACAAGCGCCCTCACAAGTCGTTCGATGACTTGCTTGATGCGCAGCGGTTTGTCGTGGCCGGGGGCGCTTGACGACCAGCGCTGCCCCAAGACGGCGCCTGCAGAGGACAGAGCGGATGCATTTCCACCGCGGTCGAGGTCGTTGCAGTTGACGGATCACACCATTTTCCTGTGCAAACAGTTTGACGCTACCTCTTGACCGTGAGGTCGCAACCCCCTCTGCCGGAATGAAAATTCCCAGATAAGGGGCGGCGGCGATCGAAGAGGCGCGATATGGCGACGTCGCGCAGATCGCTTGCGAATTGACAGAGTTTCAAGATACGACATGCCGAATATCCGTAATCGCCCACGTAGACACACCCGGTTTTCCGGCGGGCGGCTGAGAGGAGGCTGCATTCTTGATCATTCGTCAGGTGAAGTTTGCATTCGACCTTCTGCAGTTCATGGCAGACCG
This sequence comes from Roseovarius indicus, assembly GCF_008728195.1. NCBI lineage: Bacteria > Pseudomonadati > Pseudomonadota > Alphaproteobacteria > Rhodobacterales > Roseobacteraceae > Roseovarius > Roseovarius indicus. The sequence goes on along the minus strand of NZ_CP031598.1, from coordinate 1,134,161 downwards.
CCAGGCGCCGGCGACGATCAGCGAGATTGCCGAGCATTTCGGCTGGCCGAGGTCGAGTACGGTGAACCAGGTCGAAACGCTGTGCCATCTGGGGCTGATGCACGAACCTGTGCATCGGCAGGGGTACCTGCCGACGTCGCGGTTGCTTGATCTTGCCAGCGAGCTGGTGAGGGCTGATAGCCGAGGTTCGGATCTCGACGCGCTCGTGCAGGCCGTGGCGGCGCAGAGCGGCGAGACGGCGACCGTGGCGGCTATCGCGGGGAATCATGGCCTCTTCATCAATGCCGCGGAATCGACAAACCCGATCAGGTATTTCGCCGAGGCCGGGCAGCGCATTCCGCTTCATGCCACGGCGGCCGGACGCGCATTGCTGTCGCAAATTCCGGAAAAGCAGCTTCAAGCGCTTCTCAAACGCACAGAGTATATTCGCTATTCCGAAAACACGCCGATGTCGGCGGAGGCCGTAACGGCCCTGATCGCCGAAGGGCGAGAGCGCGGCTACTACGTCAACAGCGACGGTTACGCCAAGGACCTTGTGGGCGTTGCCATACCCATGCGGCTGGACGGTCGGCAGCTGAGCCTTCTGGTGGCCGGGCCGATCTATCGCATGTCCGGCAACCACGCCGAGCTGGCTGAAATGCTGCGCGACTGCAGGCAGCGGATCATCGGCAGCTGATATCGCCTCAGCCTATACCCCCCGAACCCGTGCGCATTTGCGTTTGACATATATATGTATGATCCATACACATATATCTCATTTGGAGGAGGCATCATGACACGTGACACGCAAGCGCTCGAGACCGTCGGGCTGGGGATTCCCTTCGAGGACTGGACGGTGGGCCGGAAGTTCAAGACCGTCGGGCGCACGGTAACGGATGCCGATATTACCCTGTTCGTAGGCGCCACCGGCATGACCGAAGTGCTTTTCACGGATCTGGAATACCTCAAGGAAAATTCGCTGATCGGTCAGCGCCCGGCGCCGGGCGCGCTTGTCTACTCGATGGCCGAGGGTCTGTTGATGCAATCGGTCATGCAACATACCGGCCTGGCCTTTCTCGGCATGGAGCTGACCGTGAAGTCGCCGGTTCTGGCCGGCGACACGATCCATGTCGAATGCGAGGTGACCGAAACGCGCCCGACGAGCAAGCCGGGCCGCGGGATTGTCACGGCACGCTGTGACGTGGTCAAGCAGGATGGGGAGCTGGCGCTTACCTACACCTGCCAAAGGCTCGTGAAAGCCCGCAAGGCGGACTGAACGACCATGGCCGCTGACACTGTCAGGGGCGAACCGAAATCCAAGGGAGGAGGAACCCCATGAATATTCGTGCAAGAACGTTTGCGATTACCGCGCTGGTTGCCGGCAGTATCGCCGGTAGCGCCGTGGCCCAGGACACGGTCACCATTCCGCTGGCCACCTGGGGCGGCAGCGAGCATGTCGGCGTGCGCCAGTTCGTACCGGCCTTCGAAGAGGCTCTGAAGGAAGAAGCCCCCGATCGGGTCGATTTTCAGCACTTCCCCGGCGGCCAGATCGCACAGGACCGGGACATGCCGGTGGGCATTCCGTCGGGCCAGGTGAAACTGGGCTGGATCACGGTCAACGGCTGGACAGGCACGGTGCCCGACACCCGGCTGATGGACGCGCCGACAGGCCTGACGATGGCGCAGCTCGACACGCTTCTCGACGACAAGGGCCTGTTCGACGCGCTGGCCGGCAAGTTCGAGGAGAAGAACACCGTGCTGCTGGGGCTGGCCGATCTTGGACCGCCCTGCATCGTCTCGAACGAGAAGATCCTTTCACCCGATGACCTTGCGGGCAAGAAGGTACGGGTATTCTCGGAAGGTCAGGCCGCGGCCATTCGGTCGTTCGGCGGCTCGCCGGTCACCCTGCCCTTTGCCGACGTGTACTCGGCCATGCAGTACGGCACGATCGAAGCCGCCGTCGTGGGTTTCCAGGGGGTTCAAAGCCAGAAGCTATACGAAGTGAGCGATCACGTGCTGGTGCCGGCGTCGTTTCTCGGGACGACGATGATGGGCTGGGCGGCCAACAAGCAATGGTTTGACGGCCTTCCCGACGACGTGCGTGAAGGCCTGAGCGAGGCGATGGACCAAGCCAGCCATTCCAACCGCGAGGCCATTGTCGGTGAGATCGACGAGATCACGGCGGATTACCGGGACGCCGGCATGGAGGTCACCTTCCTCGAGCCGGAGATGCCGGAATTCGAGCAATGGCAGAGCGCGACCAAGCCGCTTCTCGACGATGTTACAGGCCAGCTGAGCCCGGACATCGTGGAAATCGTCACGAACTGAGGCCATGGCTCGCATCCTGACAACAATCGCGGCGACGGGCGACAAGCTCGCCGCCGCAAGCGCCGCCCTGACGACCGCCGTGATGTGGGCGCTGGCTGCACTTATCCTTTATGATGTCGTCATGCGCACGCTGAACGTGCCGGTCCTCTGGGCCGCGGAGATCAGCGTTTACGCGATGATCGCCCTCGCCTTTCTCGGCGCGGGCGCGACACAGAACGCGGACGGTCATTTCCGGGTGACGTTCGTGCGGGACCTTTCCCCGCCGCGCTGGCGCCTTGCCTTCGACCTGGTGGCCGCGGCGATGACCCTTCTGCTGGCCGTGCTGTTCACGCTGGGCGCGTTCTATGCGGTGAGCTTTTCCTACTCGCTGGGGTTCAAGACCTCCACGCTTCTGCAGATCCCCGTGTGGATCCTGCAATCCTTCGTGCTGCTCGGGGGCATATTTTTGTCGCTGGCCGCGCTGCAGGAGCTTGTCATGCTGGCCGTTCATGGACGGCGCGAAACGGCGGGGCCACGGCCCGAAAGCGATGAAGAGGAGACCGCTTGATGGTTGTTGCAGCCACGGCAGCGCTTGCCTTCTTCGCCTTCTGTCTTCTGGCCAGCGTGCCGGTCTTCGTCGGCATGGGGCTGACGGCCATGCTTGGCACATGGGTCGCCGAAGGCACGCTTGGCCTTCAGGACATGGCACTTGGCGCTTACAACGCGCTGAACAGTTTCGTTCTGCTGGCGGTGCCGCTTTACATTCTCGCCGGCACGCTTTCGGAAGAGTCGGGCCTCTCGGACCGGTTGTTTTCCTTTGCAACGACCGTGACCTCGGGGCTTCGCGGCGGGCTGGGGATTGCAACGATCCTGGCCTGCGCGATCTTTGCCGCGATCTCGGGCTCGAGCGTTGCCACGGCCGCCACGATCGGGCTGGTGGCCATCCCGGCACTGGCGAAGAACGGGTTCAGCCTGCCCCGGGCCGGAGCGTTGATCGCAGGTGGCGGGACCCTTGGCATTCTTATCCCGCCGTCGATCGGCCTACTGCTTTACGGTGTGCTGACGGACCAATCGATCGGCAAGCTGTTCATTGCGGGCCTGATGCCCGGACTGGTGCTGGTCATCATCATGGCGCTTTTCGTGGTCGTGACCCAGCGCAACGCGCCAGCCGCGAAGGCGCCGGACCTTCGCACTCTGATGCGGGAATTTGTGCTGGCGCTTCCCATTCTCGGACTGCCCGCGCTGATCCTGGTGATGATCTACACCGGTATCGCCACGGCCACCGAGGTTGCCGCGCTGGCTGTCGTTTACGTAACGGTGCTCGGCTACGGGCTTGGCAACCTCAGCCTGAAGAAGCTTTACCGCGCCGGGCTTCATGCGGCGCAGACAACCGTGATGATCCTGATGCTGGTGGCGTTCGGCGCGCTGATGACCCATTTCATGACGCTCACGCGCATCCCGCAGGGCATCACCGAGATGATCGCGGACTCTGGCCTGGGCTTCTTCGGGACGATCACGCTGATGGTCCTCGCGTTCCTGGTTCTGGGCATGTTCCTTGAAGCACTGTCGATGATGCTGATCACCATCCCGATCCTGTTCCCGGTGGCAATGTCGCTCGGGATCGACCCGATCGCCTTCGGCATCTTCGTGGTGCTGGCAATCGAAGTGGCGCAGATCACGCCGCCGGTCGGCATCAACCTGTTCACCGTCGCCAAGATCGGCGGCATCCGGTTCGAGCAGATGGCCAAGTCGATCGTGCCTTACGTGCTGCTGATGATCCTGATGATGTACGCCGTCGCCTACTTCCAGGGGCTGGCGACCTGGCTCCCCAACACTATGGAGTAACCTGAATGACCGCATTGAAAGAGGAAATCGACCGCGAGGCCCTGTGGCAGGCGTTTTCCGACGAAACCCTGCTGGCCGATCTGCGCGACTTCGTGGCAAAGGAGATCCGGCCCGAGGCGGACCGGATCGACCGCGAGGATTACTACCCCACTGAGATCGTGCGGAAGCTGTCGCGTGCAGGCTACACCAATTACCTCATCGAGAAGGAATATGGCGGCAGCGGCGGCACCTATGCCGATGCCGCGTCGATCTTCGAGGAGATCGCCGTGGCCTCGGCCGCGGTGGGGATCTCGCTGATCACCATCTTCCAGGCGCAGACCATGCTGCGGAAATACGGCGAGGAGAGCCTGAAGAAGAAGTGGCTGCCGAAGTTCGGCGAGGGGCTGCTGGCCTCTTATGCGCTGACCGAGGCGAACCATGGCAGCGACATCCGCACGCTGGATACGAAGGCGTGGCGCGACGGCGACGACTGGATCATCGACGGTGAGAAGCATTTCATCACCTCCGGGTCGGCGGCGGAGTTCTACATCACGCTGGCCGAAACCGACGCTGGTGTGACTGTCTTTGCCGTGCCGGGTGATGCGCCGGGCGTGTCGATCTATGACGGCGAGAATTCGGCCACGTTCGGGCTTCGCAACGGGCCGCACATGAACGTCGTCTACGACAAGGTGCGCCTGCCCGCCGATCACATGGTCGGGACCGAAGGTAAGGGGGTGCGGCAGGCGGCGACGGTGCTGAACCATTCGCGCACGCTGGCCGGCGCCATCAGCAACGGAGTGTCGCGCGCGGCCTACGAGGATGCGCTCGCCTTTGCCCGGGACCGGCGGGCCTTTGACAGCCGGGTTTTGGAGTTCCAGGGAATCCAGTGGTACTTTTCGGAGATGCTGACCGAGATCGACAGTGCGAGGCTGCTGGTCTTCCGGGCAGCGAGCGCTCTGGACGAGGATCACCAGGTGATCCGCTGGGGCAGCGAAGCCAAGCTGAAGGCCGGAGAGGTCGCCACGCAGGTGGCGGTCAAGGCCGCACAGATCTGCGGTGCCTACGGGATCACCGAGAACGCGCCGTTCAGCCGATACCTGCGCGATGCGAAAGCCTATGAAGTGGCTGGCGGCTCGAACGAGATCCTCAAGAACACAATCGGGAAGTTCCTGATGCCGGTGGCCGGCATCGAAAAGAAGAAGCCGAAATGACAAGCCTCATCGACAACCTTTTGCGGCAGGCGGAGGCGCATCCGGACGCGCCGGCGCTGATAGACGAAGACTATGAACTGAACTGGCAGGACCTGGCCGATCAGGCTTTGCGCTGTGCCTCGATGTTTGGCGAGACCGGCGTGCAGGCCGGCGACCGGGTTGCCTTGTTGTGTCCGAACCGCCCGGCCTATGTGATCTGCTGGCTGGCGCTGGCCAATCTCGGTGCCGTGGCGGTTTCGGTAAACACCTCGCTGATCGGCGAAGGTTTGCGGCACTCGATCGTCAATTCCGAAACCCATCACATTCTCGCCGAGCAGGCCCTTTTCGACGAGAAGCGCGGCGATCTCGAACCGGTGATGGAAGGTCGGAGCCTCATCACGTTCGAGGATGAGGCCGACCTTGCCGCGCAAGCGGCCTCCCTGCCCCGCGCGCCGGTTTTCGATGGAGACGTGGCAGAGCCGTTCTCGATCATCTTCACCTCGGGCACGACCGGTTTTCCGAAGGGTGTGATAAACAGCCAGTCGGTTTTCGTGGCTTCGGGCTATTGGATGTCGAGGTTTCTCGACATCACGCGGGAAGACCGGATCATGGTGTTCCTGCCGCTGTTTCATACCAACCCGCAGATGTATGCCGTCGCCTCGGCGCTGGAGACAGGCTGTGCGCTGGTGATACGGCCGAAATTCTCGGCCTCGCGGCTTTTCGAAGATGCGAAACGCTTCGGTGCCACGATGTTCACCTATGTGGGCACCGTGTTGTCGATGCTGTGCGCGCGGCGGAAGGAAGAGGACCGGGATCATGCGATCACGCGCTGCGTCGGCGGCGGCTGTCCGCCGGAGGTGTTCGATACGCTGCAGGCGCGGTTCGGGATCACGGCGCACGAGCTTTACGGGATGACCGAGGTCGGTGGATGGGTGACCGGCAGCCGCGCCGATGCCATGCGGCGGGGCACCTGTGGCGTGCCCCGGAAGGATATGGAGTTGCGCGTCGTCGACGGGAACGACCGCGATTGTGCACCCGGAACGCGGGGCGAGATCGTGGTGCGCCCGAAAGAGAGCGAGGTGATCTTCTCGGGCTATTTCAACAATGCAGAGGCCAGCTGGAAATCGGTGCGGAACCTCTGGTTTCACACGGGCGATGCTGGAAGTTTCGACGCCGATGGCTTTTTGACATTTCATGGCCGGATGCGCGAAATCATTCGGCGGGGGGGCGAGAACATCTCCCCCACCGAGATCGAGACCGTGCTGCTTGATCATCCCAAAATTCGGGATGTCGCCTGTCTCGGGGTGCCCGACCCCATTCGCGGCGAGGAGATCAAGGCGGTGATCGTCGCCGATGACCTTTCGCCCTCCGAGATCCCGGCGTTCCTGGAGAGCCGTATCGCGCGGCACATGTTCCCGCGTTTCGTACAGTTCGCTGCGGAAATTCCGCGCACGGAGACCGAAAAGATCAGACGGGAGGCGCTCAAGGCAGACCGGAATGGCGAGATCGACCTGGCGGGAGACACCGAGTATGCATGAAACGAGTCGAGGGATTGCCTATCGCGTCGATGACCTGACGCCGCCTTGGCGTTCGGGGGCCCGGCCCGTGCTGCTGATGCATGGCATCGGAACGCATTCCGATGCGTGGGGCGACTGGGTTCCGGTGCTGGCCGGAGACCGCCCCGTGATCCGGCTGGATATGCGCGGCTGGGGGCGGTCTGACGTGCTGACCGATGGGCAGGCCGATCTGGACCTGCTTGTGGAAGATCTTTGGGACGTGGTCGACGAAACTGGCGTGACCGGCCCTGTTCACCTTGCCGGCGAGTCGCTGGGCGGAACAGTGGTACTTGCCGCGGCCATTGCGCGCGCGGAAAGAACTGCATCCGTTCAGATGTTCAATGCCGGGTTCCGGGGCGATGCTCTGGGCGAGGTGGGCAATTGGACGGATCAGTTCGCCGGTGGTGTTGATGCGTGGGCCGCACGGATGATGAAGAACCGGTTTGCGCCTGACATTCCATTGACGCCGGCGCTGGAGTGGTTCGAGAGGACGCAACGGGAAACGGACCCGGCAACCGCTTCGGCACTGGGGGCGATGCTGCGGAATACCGACCTGTCCGAGGGGCTTGCCGGGCTGACCGTTCCGGTGACGCTCGTCTTGCCCGACGGCAGCCCGTTCGTACCGGTGGCGCATGGCTTGGACGCCACCCTCGTGAACCCTCGCATTGCTCTGAAGGTCGTGCCGGGAACGCGTCACGGGCTGCCCTATTCCCATGCCGAACAGGAGGCCGCGCAGATGCGCGACCGGCTGCGCAGGATCGATGCCGGGGGCTAGGCGCGAGTGATGCGCCAGCCCGGTTGCGCGGTAGATTCACCCTACCCGGTCCGGTGCCATATGGCGTTTTCCGCTATCGCAGGATTGGTTGTGCCTTTCGGGAGCGCGAAAGGGACCGCACACTATTAGGAGCCGGCTTCGTCGTCGAGCGTCATCGTTGTCTGATATGCATAGTGCCGTCCGCGAAGGTAAAGGTGGCTTACGGCCACGGCTTCGCCGTCGGGATCGGAATAGACGTTGGTGACAAAGAAGGTCGGTTCGCCGAACTCCGCTTCGAGAATGCGGGCGAGATCACGGTCGGCGGCGATCGCCTCGACAGTCTGCTCCATCTTGTGAAGGCGGAGGCCGCATTCCTGTCGGATGACGTCGACGAACTTGCGGTTGCCGTCCATCATGCCTTCGCTGATGCCGCCCAGCAGAGCGACCGTGCCGAAATTGATGTGGTAGGAGACCGGGTTGTTCTTGATCCGGCGGAGGCGGCGCATGCGCCAGAGGTCGGTGTCGGCGGCCACGCCCAGCCGGGCAGCCACGGCCGGCGGGCCGGGCCGGACGGCGATGTCGAGGACCTTCTGGCTGATCTCGAGATTGCCGCCCCCGGCCGTGTCGGCCCATTCGGAGAAATCGTGCGACATAGCCACGAGGACGCGGGCGTCCTCGGCCTTGCCGGTAACGAATGTGCCGCGACCCCGCTGGCTTTCGATCAGGCCTTCGCCCGAAAGGATCGACAGCGCCTTGCGGATGGTGATGTTGCTGACATCGAAGCTGTCCTCAAGCTGGGCCGCGGTGGGAATGGTCTCGCCCTTGCGGTACTCACCCGTCTCGATCCGGCGGCGCAGCGTATCTGCGACCTGACGGAACTGGGGATATGTGTTGAGGGTGTCCATTCCGATCCTGTGTTGTAGTGCTTTTGCGGCCGCCCCGGGTGCTGCCTGTGGCCGGACCGGCATCATGCCGCTTCGGTTCGACAGGGGCAAGGCGGGAGGAGGGTTGAAGCCCGTACCCTAACGTCCGCTTGGCTTCTTCTGGCTGCCCGCAAGTTCGAGTAGCCTTTGCGCAAGCTCCGGGTCTGACGCGGCGCGGCGGAAAAGAGCGGCGAGCGCGGGGTCTTCGGTATCGGGGAGGCCCGCGCAGACGTAGCCGCCGAAATCCGGCGAGGGTCTGGCCGGAACTGTACCGGGGGGTCCCCGACGCGTGGCGGCGAGACGGGTATCGATCTCGGCTGCGAGCGTGCCGATCCCCTCGCCCGTGGTGGCGGACACCTGCACCACGGGCACTCGGGCGGCCTCGCCCTGCCGCAGTTTAAGCATGGCGGACAGGTCACGCGCCGTCTCGCCAGCGCCGGGCCGGTCGCACTTGTTCACCACGAGGATATTGCCGATCTCGAGTATGCCCGCCTTGATCGCCTGCAACTCGTCGCCGAGCCCGGGCGCCGAGACCACGAGGGTGCAGTCGGCGATCTCGGCAACTTCGGTTTCGGATTGGCCGGCACCGACCGTTTCGAGCACGATCAGGTCCCATCCGGCGGCTTCCATCGCGGCAACCATGCCGCGCGCGGCGGCGCACAGCCCGCCGAGATGACCACGGGCCGAGACGGAGCGGATGAAGACGTCGTCATCGAGGCTGCGCTCACCCATGCGGGTGCGATCGCCCAGGACTGCACCGCCGGTGCGGGGGCTGACGGGGTCGACCGCAAGGACCGCCACGCGCTTTTCCCGGCTGCGCCATTCGCCGATCAGGGCGTCGACGAGGGTGGATTTGCCCGACCCCGGCGGGCCGGTCACACCCACGAGCCGGGCGCTGCCCGCGCTATCGCGGAACCGGGCCGACAGGGCGTTGCCCAGCGCCCCGCCCCCTTCCACCAGGCTCAGAGCACGACCGAGCGCCGCCGGCTCGCCCCGGCGCACGGCCTCGGCGATGCGATCGGCGCGCCGTGCGATCCCGTCATCCATCAGGCCACCATCACCGGGTGTCCGAAACCCAGCTCGGCGCGGAGGCAGGTGACGATTTCGCCATGGGTGACATCGGCCATCGCCGCATCGACGACCTTTTCGTAGACATTCTCGGCACCGTTCGCGGCGCGGGCGAGATCGGAGAGGGCCCGGGACACCTGCTGCTGATCGCGGTCAGACTTGAAAGCGCGGAAGCGTCTGACATGCTCTTCCATCGCCGCGCGATCGGGGCGGTAGGGTTCGGGTTCTTCCACGGTTTCATTGGCCGAGGTGAAGACATTCACACCGACGATACCTTCCTCGCCAGCTTCGACGCGGTTCTGGAAGGCCAGCGCCGAGCGCCCGATCATCCGTTGCACGAGGCCGGTGTCGACGGCGGCGTACATGCCGCCCGCGTTCTCGATGATCTCCATCACCTCGAGGATCTTGGCCTCCATCTCGTCGGTCAGCGATTCGACGTAGAAGGAACCGCCGAGCGGATCGATAACGTCGCACAGATGCGCCTCCTCCCGCAGGATGTTCTGGGTTGCCACGGCGATCTTGGCGGGTTCCTCCGAGGGGCAGGCGATGGCTTCGTCATAGCTGTCGGTGTGCAGCGACTGGAGCCCGCCCATCACCCCCGCCATGGCCTGCACCGCGACCCGAGCGATGTTGTTGAGAGGTTGCTGACGTGTGAGGTCGACGCCCGATGTCTGCCCGTGGAACTTGAACCGCCAGGCGCGAGGATCCTTGCAACCGAACCGGTCGCGGGCGATGCGCGCCCAGATGCGCCGGCCGGCGCGGAATTTGGCCACCTCCTCGAACATGCTGATGGAGATGTCGAAGAAGAAGGTAAACCGGCGCAGCACGTGATCGGGGTCCATTCCGGCGTTGATGCAGTCTTCGGCGTACTGGATCGCGGTCGAGAGCGTGAAACCCATGGTTTCGGCCGGGGTCGCGCCGGCCTGTTGCATGTGCTGACCCACCACCGAGACCGGGTTCCAGTTCGGCACCCGGTCGCGGCAATACTTCACGTGATCGACGAAAACCCGCCGCGCGCCGGGCTGGCTCAGCCGATAGAACATGTGGTTAGCGACAAAGTGCGAGATGTAGTCCGACTGGTTCGCGGTGCCGGTGATCTTGTCGAGCGGCACGCCCCGGCGTTTGGCCACGCCCAGAAGGAAGGCAAAGAGCGTGAACGGCGTCGGGTCGTTCATCGCGGTGGAAATCTTGTCGATGGGCACACCGTCGAGCGCCGTTTCCATGTGTTCGACCGTGTTGATGACCGTGCCGCAGGTGCCGAGTAGTGGCACGGGGCTTTCATCGCAATCGATGCCGCGGAAGCCGGAGTTACAGGGCAGAAGGCTGATCGCGGTGGCGCCCTTGTCGAGAAGGATGCGGACGCGGCCGTTGTAATCCGAGGGTGTGCCCAAGCCGATCAGCTGGCGCTGGGTCCAGGTGCGGCCACGGTGCATGGTGGCGTAAATGCCGCGTGTAAAGGGCGCCTCGCCCGGCATGCCGAGCGCCTTGTCGTAATTCTCGGACGACCAGTCTTTCGGTGTGTAGATCGGCTTGATCCTGATGCCGGATCGGTTGACGACGTCGCGGTCGGTACCGATCTCGCCATCATAGCGTTCCTTCCAGCGCGACAGGGCCGCGTCCAGCGTGCCATCCATCCCGGGCTTTGCGTCTTCGGTCATTCCATCTCCTCCATTTCGGCGCGTGTGTCGCGCGCTTCGGCGGCCAGCCTGCGCACGGTCGTCACGATCTCCTCGCTCGTGGCGCCCGGCCCGAAGACCGCGCTGACGCCGGCCCCGGTGAGGTCGGCCTCTTCCGGTTTGGGCACGATACCGCCCACGATCACCCGGACATGGCCCATGCCGGCTTCGGCCAGCGCTTTCATGAGGTCGGGCACGATCAGGTGATCGGTGGCCAGCGAGCTGACGCCGATCACGTCGACATCTTCCTGCTGGCTAAGCCGGACAACCGCCTCGATCCGTTGCCAGGGGGGTGTGTAGATCACCTCCATTCCTGCATCGCGCAGGAAGGCGGCGACCACGCGGCTTCCACGGTCATGGCCGTCGAAGCCGATCTTCGTCACGAGAACCCGTTCGGGGCTGTCCGGCATGCAATCCTCCCGGGCCCGGGGGCCCTTGCCGTTTGGTGCCGGGAAAACCGACGTTGACTCATAACTATATTAGTATACGACTATACGTTATTCATGACAATCATGATTTCCATACTGCGCGATGGGAGGGCGGCATGGCAAGAACGGCGAAGGGCACCAGTCGGGCGAAGGAGGGCCCGGCCCGGTCATCGGTCTGCCCGCTGGGAGAGGCGGAGGCACACGGCATCCTTCAGGTGCTCGACCGGGATGGGAATGTCTCGGGCACCCTGCCCGACCCCGGGCTTGATGAGGCGACGCTTGTGCGGTTGTATGAAATGCTGGTGCTTGTCCGGGCCATCGACGAGCGCGGGTTCAAGCTTCAGCGCTCGGGCCGGGTGGAGTTCTGGATCCCGCACCGTGGCCTTGAAGCCGTGCACGTCGCCGCGACGCTGGCATTTGCCGATAGCGACTGGATCTTCCTCGGTTACCGTCATCCGGGCTGCATGCTGTTGCGTGGGGTGCCGCTGCTGCAGATGTTTGCGCAGTTCTTCGGGCGCGAGGGCGACCCGCTGAAGGGGCGACGCCTGCCGACGCTGATGGGCGACCGGCGGGTCAATGTCGTTCCGATGACGACGCAGGTCGGCTCTTACATTCCCCATGCCGCCGGGGCCGCATGGGCGGCGCGCCTTCGGGGAGATGACACGCGGTTCCTGGTGTTTTTCGGCGATGGTTCGACCTCTCGCGGAGAATTTCATTCGGCGTTGAACTTCTCCGGCGTACACCGCCCGCCCATCGTGTTCCTGTGCGAGAACAACGGATGGGCGGTGTCGACCCCCACAAGCACCCAGACCGCGACGCGGACCTTTGCCGAGAAGGGCGATGCCTATGCCATCCGCAATCGGCGTGTCGACGGGAACGACCCGTTGGCCGTCTATTCCGTGGTCAAGGAGGCCTACGACCTTTGCGCCTCGGAAGGCCCCAGCCTGGTCGAGGCAGTGACCTACCGGATGGGGCTGCATACAACCTCGGACGACCCCGACCTATACCGCGACCGGTCGGACGTGGCGGAATGGGAGCAATGGGACCCGCTGCCTCGGACACGAAAATATCTCGAGGCGCGCGGCTTCTGGGACGAGGCGCGCGAGGCGGCCTTGTGGGAGCGCGTGCGGGCCGAGATCGCGGAGGCCGTCACGGCGGCAGAGGCCCTGCCCTTCCCCGCCCCGGAGACGATGTTCGACGACACGTTCGAGACGCCGACCTGGTTGTTGGAGGAACAGAAGCGACGCCTTCTGGACGAGTTGGAGCCCCGCGCATGAGCCCGCAGACGCTGACGATGCTCGAGGCGCTGCGCGCGGGCATGGCGCATATGCTGGAGACCGACGACAGCGTGGTGCTGATGGGCGAGGATGTGGGGCGTTCGGGCGGTATCTTCCGGACCTCGACGGGGTTGGCGCAGCGATTTGGCGGGAACCGAGTGATCGACACGCCGCTCGACGAGAAGGGGATCGTGGCGCATGCGATCGGCATGGCCCTGTACGGGTTGCGGCCCATTGTGGAGATGCAGTTCTCGGGCTTCATCCACGACGCGTTCGAGCACATCATGTTCTGTGCCGCGCGGTATCGCTGGGCGTCGGGTGGCCAGTATTCCTGCCCGCTGGTCATCCGCTCGCCGTCCTTCGGGGGGATCAAGGGCGGGTTCTGGCACTCGCAGAGCGCCGAGGCCTATTTCTTTCATCATGGCGGCATCAAGGTGCTGAGCCCTTCAACGCCGGAGGACGCCTATCGCATGATGATCGCGGCGGTGCAGGACCCGGACCCGGTGCTGTTGCTGGAGCCGGTGCCGCTTTACCGGTCGATGAGCGCGGAGTTCGATACGGATGGCGTGCCGGCTGAATTCGGCGAGGCGCGAATTGTACGACCGGGGGCCGATGCGACGCTTCTGGCCTACGGGCCGATCGTGCATGAGTGTGAGAGGGTGGCCGATACGCTGGCGGCCTCAGGCGGCGCGGAGGTCGAGGTGATCGATTTGCGCAGTCTCATGCCCTATGACGTCGAAACGATCCTTGCCTCGGTGCGCAAGACGGGCCGCGTTGTGATTGCCCACGAGGCGCCGGTGACGATGGGGTTCGGCGCGGAGCTGGCAGCTGTCCTTCAGGAGAAGGCGTTCGGTTACCTGCGGGCGCCGATAGACCGCGTGGGCGCGCCCGACGTGCCTTATCATTTCAGCATAGGCGACGAGATGTACCGGCCCACGGCCAGCAACATCCGCGCCGGCATCACCCGCGTGACGGAGTTTGCGTTTTGAGTTCGGATTTTCGACTGCCGGATATCGGCGAGGGGATAAGCGAGGCGTCGCTGGTCGAGTGGCTGGTTGCCGTAGGCGACACGGTCGAGGAAGGCGACGACGTCGCTGTCGTCAGCACAGACAAGGCCGATGTCGAATTGGCGTCTCCAAGGAGTGGTACGGTGGCGCAGCTGTGCTGGACGCCGGGCGACCTTGTGAAGGTCGGCGAGGTCTTGTTGATCTTCGAAGGCGAGGCACATTATCCCGCTATCCAGGCCGCGCCTGCCCTTGTGGAAGAGACAGTCGAGCCACCGCCTGCAACCGCCGAACGCCCCGTTGTCGCCAGCCCGGCGACGCGCAAACTGGCCGCCGAGACCGGGGTCAACCTCGACACGATCGTGGGCAGCGGACCGGACGGTGCGGTCACGCGGCCAGACGTCGAATTGGCCACTGCGCCCGGCAGCACTGCCCCGTCAGAAGAGACCCGGACCGAACCACAAAGCCCGTTGCGGCAAGCCATGGCTGCCCGGCTTTCGCAATCGATACGTACGAGTGTGCATTCGACGATTCACTTCCAGATGGATGGCAGCGCGCTTGCCGGGATGCAGCGCCGCCTTGGCGGAGCAGTGGAGCTCACCGGAACGAAGATTTCGCTGACGGCGCTTCTGGTAAAATGCCTCGCAGCCGCGCTGACCCGCCATCCACGGCTGAACGCGACCACCGATGACGCGGCGCAGACATTGACACTGCACAAGCGGGTGAATCTCGGGATTGCGCTGGCCAGCGACCGCGGGCTTCTGGTGCCGGTCCTGAGGGACGTGGCCGGCAAAACGGGCGCGACCGTCGCATCGGAGCTGGCCGGGATGACGGACCGGGGCCGCGATGGCACTCTCACGCCCGAGGAATTGCGTGAGGGCAGTTTCACGCTCTCGAACACGGGCAATCTTGAAAGTGCGATGATCGAGTACAGCACGCCGATCATCGTGCCGCCACAAACCGGCATCCTGTGGGTCTCGCGCCTGCGTGACAGGGTCTGGGCTGAGGACGGGCAGGCCGTCGTGCGGCCGGTGCTGAACGCGAGCCTGAGTTTCGATCATCGCTGCCACGACGGGGCGGACGCGATGGCCTTCATCAACGATCTGTCTCGTATCGTCGAGACGCCCGAAACCGCGCTTATCTCGTGAAAGGAACCGGCATGGACAGCTATCGCGACACCGCACGCACCGTCGACCAGGGCAACAAGATGTTGATGGAGGCCGCGCCGGAGACGATGGGGGCCTTTGCGGCGCTCTACAAGGCGGCCTCGGCCGACGGGGCGATCGACAAGAAGACCAAGGAGTTGATGGCGCTATCGATTTCGGTCGCGATCCGCTGCGAGGGGTGCATCGCGGTTCATGCCCGCGCCGCCGCCCGGCACGGCGCCAGCGAAGCTGAAGCGGTAGAGGCGTTGATGGTTGCGGTCGAGCTGTCCGGTGGACCGGGCACGGTTTATGCCGGGAAGGCGTTAGAGGCATTTCGCGCGTTTTCCTGACGGGTCATTCCAACCCGCGCTCCGTGACCAGGACGACCCGTTGGGCCCCGGCCGCGCGCAAGGCGCGGGCCAAGTCCACCAGGACGGTGGCCGACAGGGCCGCGTCGGGTACGATCCGGACCACCTCGCGCCCGTCTTCGGGACGGGCCTGCAGGAACGCTTCGGCCGAGGCAATATCGTTGCCGCGATAGGTCATCCGGCCGTTTTCGTGCACGACAAGGGTATCGGGCGGTGCCCGGCCTTCCAACTCGGCCGTGCGCACGAGGGTCACGTCCTTGTCGAGCGGCGTCGAAAGCGTGCCCGCCACCATGAAGAAGACCAGCATCAGGAAGACGATGTTGATCAGGGCGATGGTGGGTTCGCGCCGAGTGCCTTGCCGCCGTTTTCGCATCACGACCCCAGCACGTTGATGTTGAGCCGGTCGATGCCGCGCAGCACTACCAGAACGTCGGTCAGCCTTTGGGCCGTGACCTCGTCGCGAAGGCTGACGAGGACGCGGAGCGTTTCCGCGTCGGGCGCAATTTCGGAAAACTCTTGCGACAGGTTGGTCAGGTCGATGTCCTCGCCATTCATGCGAAGGCTGTTCTCGCCGAGCTGCAGGAAGCTCATCTGCGTTTCACTTTCGGTCGCACCGCCCGACCCGGCCGCCGAGATTTCCACCTCGGAAAAGCGGGAGAAGGTCGAGGACAGCATGAAGAACAGCAGCAGCAGGAAGATGACGTCGATCAGCGACGTCATCGACAGCCGCCGCCGTCGGGCGGGGTTACGCATAGGAGGGGTCCGCCTCTTCCTGACCGTGAGCCTGGTGATGCCATTGCGGATGCAGAACCGTGGTGATGGCCCGCTCGGCGATCACGCGCTCGGTGTCCATTCGGCCTTCGAGCCAGCTCAGGACCATGGCGGTGGGCATGGCCACGGCGAGCCCCACGGCGGTTGTCAGCAGCGCCACCCAGATGCCGCCTGCAAGCAGAGAGGGATCGACCTGTGCACCCGCATCCTGCAGCGACTGGAAGGCGTCGATCATGCCCAGCACGGTGCCGAAGAGGCCAAGAAGTGGCGCCAGTTGCGCCACGCTGTCGAGCAGGCGGAAGCCGCGTTCCAGCCGGGCAAAGCGCACTTCAGCCTCGGCGATGAGGCGCTTGGTGTCTTCAGGATCGGCGGCGAAGGCCATTTCGATCACCGGCACGAGGTAGCTTTTTGAAGCATTGAGGGCGAAGGTGGCCCCTGTGCGGTCACCGCGGTCCCAAGCCGCCACCGCATCGCGAAGCGACTTGTGCCGGCCAACACCGGCCGCGGCGAACTGCCAGACCTTGAAAAGGATGGTGGCCAGCGTCACGACAGACACCGCCAGCAAGATGGCGACCACCGGCCCACCGAGGTCGATGATCTGGCGCAGGCTTTCAATCATCTGGTTCATCCGATCACCTCAATCTCGGTGCGGGTTTCAAGGATCAGCCCGGCCTCGCAGGCATTGTCATCAAGGCTCGCCGCATCGCAGGTATGGGCGCCGTTGATCAGGATCTGGCCGAGGCCCTCGCATGTGATGCCCGATACGGTGAACTGACGCACGCGGGGGCGGCCGGCAGGCAACGTACCGAAATCGAAGAGGGTCAGTCGATCGACCTGACCGGAGGTGTCGAAGAGCACCGTTTCGTAGACGACCTTGTCGATCGCACTGTCGTGTCCATTCTGCGCGAGGAAGGTGAGAGTACAGCCCCCGTCGGTGGGTTTGATCGCGTTCAGCTCAATCGACACGGCCTTCCTCGCCTCCTGCACCTCCTGCGCCTGCGCGATACCTCCGAAGGCTGCGATCAGGCTGGCCGCGCAGGCTGCGCTCGTATTCCGGATGAGTCTCATCTGCATCTTCCCTATTTCTAGGCACCGTGTTTGCGCGTGCCCTTTCAGTTGTGTTCCGATCCCGTCACCGGCGCTAGGCCGGTACTTTTTATCCGTCAAGCCGACCCGTCAATTGCTGTGGTACACGAAGACAAGCCGCCGGATCGTTCCGGCCGGGGGCGGCGGAAAGGGGGCTGCCCGGCGCACCTGTGCGGCGGCGGCCCGCTCGATTCCCTCCGAACCCGAGCTGCCGAGAACCCGAACCCAGCCAACCGAGCCGTCGGCATTGATCTGAAACTGCACACGTGCCGTGCCCTTGGAGGAGGTAGCGATGCGTGGCGCTCGGTTGAGCTGCATCAAAACGCGCCCGGCATAGTTTGTCTCTCCCGCATTTCCCGTGGCCCTCGACGCGTCAAAGGGCGACGCTCCGGTTGACGAGATACTGCCTTCCTGTGCCAGGAGTTCGAGTCCGCTACTACGTATGGTGGTTCTCTCAGAGCCGTTTTCCGACCCGCCATCCTGCGTGGCGGAACGAGCGGCCAAGGCCTCTTCCGAAGGGCGCACCTTCGGCGGACGCAGCGAGCGGGTGACCGCCGCGCCTTCTGTCGTCTCATCGCCGGTCTCGATTGGAATTTCGGCCTCGTCGGGCAAGGACGCGATGACCATCTCGGGCTCGTCCGGCTGCACTGTTTCCTCGGGCGCTTCCTCCTGGGTCTCTTCAGGCGCTTCGGCCTCTTCCGGGTTGGTTTCGGCCTCGACCTCGGCTGTTTCCGTCGCAGCATCGGGCTCGACCGGCTCGACCGGCTCGGCCGAGTCGGCCTCACCCTCGGGCGGCGGGGCGGCTTCGGGCACCGGGCTTTCGGACGGCTCGGCCGCATCCGGAGACACCACCTCGGCCGACCCGCTATCCGGTGCCCTGTCGTATTGAGGAGTGTCCGTGGCAACCAATGCTTCAGTGCTGGGGGTCATGTCCTCGACTGGTTCTGGCGACGTGACCTCGGGCGGTTCGGCTGGCTCGGTCGTCTCGGGCTCGGGCATTTCCGGCGCCACGTCGGCGAAGTCCTCGAAGGTGCCGCCGGCCTCGGGTGGTGGCGCCTCGGCCCCATCCGGTTCCGGTGCCACGTCGCGCGAAGCGACGTTCAGGACCACCCCGTGAAGCAGCAGTGACAGCACCACGGCTGCCAGGGCCGCAAGCAGGGAACGCCGGTAAATCAAGACGCCATGCACCCGGGCAAATCGGTCGTCATCTTGCCAAAACGCACGACACGAAGCGCCCGCCCCGGCATGGCGGCCAAGGCTTGCAGTGATTTCGCCGCAATGGTCATACGCGCAACGCCAATCGTCAAAGCATCCGTTTCAGGCCGGATCGGTCCTGACCGATCCCAGCTATGTGGTCCGGCTCGAGTGTAAGTGCAAGAGCGGGTGGCGGTCCATCGCGGAGACTTGTTCGACACGAGAGCGGAGCATGCACGGAAAAGCCGCGACCTGCGTCGATGACGTCACGAGAGTGCACCTGACGTGTCACATGTCTGGTACTTCATGGGTATTCCGTGTGGACATATCCTTTCGAATTTCCGACTAAACCCGGGTCTCTTGCCCAAGAACGGATGCGCCACCGTGAAAATCGAGAACCGAACTTTCGACGAACTTGAAATCGGCAGCACGGAGTCCCTGCGGCGCCTGTGCACACAGGACGACATGATCGTCTTTGCCAATGTCTCCGGCAACCACAACCCGATGCACATCTTCGACGCTGACGGCGATGGCGATGGTCACAACGAGGCGGTCGCGCCCGGGCTGTTCGTTGGCTCGCTGATCACAGCGGTATTGGGGAACCTGCTTCCCGGGGCCGGCACGCTTTACCGGGCGCAGAATTTTGTATTCCACGATCGCGCGCATGCGGGCGAGGAATTGGAGAGCACGGTCACCGTCACCGGCAAGAACGACGCCGATTTCACAGTTACGCTCGACACCGAGGTGAGACGCGTCAAGGACGGCGCGCTTATCGTCGCGGGCGAGGCCATCGTGGAGGCGCCCCGGAAGAAGGTGAGCTATTCCAGCCACGACCTGCCCGGGCTGATCGTTCAACGGCACCGGCATTTCGAGAAACTTCAGAAATTGGCCGAGCCGTTGCCCGCACTGGTGACCGCCGTGATCTGCCCCGAAGAGGTGAACTCTTTGGGCGGCGCATTGCTGGCGCGGCGCCATACGCTGATCGAGCCGATACTTGTTGGCGACCCTGACAAGATCGCCGAGGCGGCCGGTGCGTTGAACGAAGACCTGTCCGATATAGAGATCGTTGCGGAGACGGACCACGATGCCGCAGCACATCGTGCCGTGGCACTGGTTCACGAAGGGCGCGCCGGAGCCCTGATGAAGGGGTACCTTCACACCGATCAGGTACTCCGGGCGGCGCTTGACAAGGAAAAGGGCCTGCGCGCCGGTCGCCGGTTCACGCATGTCTTCGTAATGGACGTGCCCGGCCTGCCGACCCCGTTGCTGGTGACAGACGCGGCGATCAACATTGCGCCGGATCTCAAGACCAAGGTGGATATTGTACAGAACGCCATCGACCTTGCTCGCAGCCTCGGCTTCGAGGAGCCCAAGGTGGGTGTGCTTTCGGCTGTCGAGACGGTCAACCCAGATATCCCCTCCTCGGTCGATGCGGCTCTCTTGTCCAAAATGGCGGAACGCGGCCAGATCCACGGCGGGCTGGTCGACGGACCACTGGCGATGGACAACGCCGTCGATATAGCCGCCGCCCGCACCAAGGGACTGAATTCTCGCGTGGCCGGACATGCCGACGTGCTTGTCGTGCCTGATATCGACGCGGGAAACATGCTGGCCAAGCAGTTGACTTACATCAGCCATGCCGAAGCCGCCGGGCTTGTGCTCGGGGCACGGGTGCCGATCATTCTGACCTCCCGGTCCGATGACGACGAAGCGCGGCTGGCTTCCTGCGCTGTCGCAGCGTTGCATCATGCGCGCCAGCACGGTCGCGTTTGACGCGTATCACTCCGGCGCGACGCCCGTGCGACCCAATCGGGCGCCGGGCCCGGTGTGGAGGAACGGGAATGAGCCGTGGAAAAGTGTTCATGAGGGGCCTTCTGTCATCGGTTCAATCGGCGGTTCGGCACTCAGGGCGCGGGAGAGTCTGATAATGTTGGAAAACAGGCTTCGGACCTGTTAACGATTCCCGGTGTCGGAACGCGGCGGGCGCCCAGTCATTTCAAGTACAATTTTAACGTCTGCGTTGCGGCCGGTGGGGTTGTCGGACCGGAACATATGCATGGTGTTGTGACGATTTTTTATGACGAGCCGGATTGGGCGTTTCACAACATCGCCGCCAATCTTGCGCGTATTGCACCGCCGGGCTTCTCTTTTCTTGCGCTGAGCCGCGATGAATGGTTCGGCCGCACCCGCGCCGCAGAGGCCGCCGTCGCAAAATCCGATATCGTTGTCTTCCTGTGGCGTTTCGATCTGCTGGCCTATCTCGACACGCTGTCCGAGGCCGGTTGGGCAAGGCTGCTCGCACCCGATCGTCCGGCACTGGTCGCGATGATCTACGATCACCTCTACACCGATCCGGAAGACTTGGATTACTACGGCAATCCGTTCGCTCTATCTGATGTCTGCGGCGCCTGCTCTGCACGGCTGCGTGATATCTACAAGTCGGCCCCACATCTGCCGGTGCCCGCGCATGTGGTGCCCGACGGTGTGGACACAGCATTCTTTTTACCCGACGATCGAGAACCAACCGGCCCGTTGCGGATCGGCTGGGTCGGCAACAGCGCCTGGGGCATCACCGAGGGCGAGGATTTCAAGGGGCGCCGCACAATCCTCGAGCCCGCGATCCAGATATTGAGAGCGCGTGGCGTCCGGTTCGAACTCCACCTCGCCGACAAGGCGGAGCGGCGCCTGCCCCGCAGCGAGATGCCGGCCTTCTACCGCGGGATCGACGTGCTGGTCTGCTCTGCCGCGATCGAGGGCACACCCAACCCGGTGCTCGAGGCGATGGCGTCCGGCACGGCCGTGATCAGCACCGACGTCGGCATCGTGCGCGACGTTTTCGGACCGGAGCAGCGCCGCTTCATCCTTTCGGAACGCAGCCCTGAAGCGCTCGCTGAAGCGCTTGAAACTCTCTCGGGCGACCCGACAACCCTTGCCCGGCTGCGCGCTGAAAACCTTGCCGCGCGCCCCGCGATCTCTTGGGAGAGCCGGTGGCCGGCATGGCAGGCGCTTTTCGACGAAGCGCGCGCCGCACGTATGACGGCATACGGCGCGACCGTAACGGAAAACCTTCGCAAGTTCCGCTCTCGCCGCCGGACCCGACTGGAGCGCCTGCGCCGCACCGTCGCCGGCAACCGCCTTGCCTTCCGCGCCTACGAGACTGCGATCAGGCGGTTCCCAGGCCTTGTGCGCAGGACAAAACGGTTGATCGAAAGGCACACTCCATGAAGACGTGGATAGTCACCGGAGGCGCTGGTTTCATAGGCAGTCATCTCGTCCGTGCGCTGCTCTGCGCAGGCCACGAAGTCACCGTCATCGACAATTTCTCGACCGGGCGGCGGGAAAACCTCTCCGGGATTTCTGCCTGGCACGGGTTGACCGTGATCGATGGCGATGCCGGCGATCCGCAGGTGCTGCGGCAGGCCATGCGCGCCACGACCGACGGCATCTTTCATCTTGCCGCCACCGTGCACGTGCAGGACTGCATTCGCGACTGGCTGGGCAGCCACCGGGCCAATGCGACGATGACTTTGACCCTGATGTCCGAGGCCAGCCAGAACGGGGCCGTGCCGGTGGTCTACGCTTCGTCGGCAGCCGTCTACGGTGATCGCTCAGACGAGATCTGCCATGAAGACCTGGCAGAACGCCCCCTTTCCCCCTACGGCGCCGACAAGCTAGCCTGCGAGCATCATGCACGTGCCTTTGCCGCCATTCACGGGCTGCCATCCGCAGGGCTGAGGTTCTTCAATGTCTACGGGCCACGGCAAAGGGCAGATTCCGCCTATGCCGGGGTACTCGCCCGCTTCATTTCCGATGCCGAAAACGACACCCTGCACACAATCTTCGGCGACGGCGAACAGACCCGCGATTTCATCCATGTGTCCGACGTCGTGCAGGTCATGAGCCGGGCGATGGACCTGATCGTCGCCGATCGCAGCGCGCATATCGTCAACGTCTGTACCGGCGTCTCGACCTCGGTGACCGAGGCCGCGCAACTCATCGACCGCATCGCCGGTCGTTCCATCGCTTGCAAGCATGCCCCTGCACGCCGTGGAGAGATCCGGCACAGCCGTGGCAGCACGGCGCTGATGGGCCACCTGCTCGGCCAGCGTGACTTTCTTGGCCTCGAGGAAGGCCTGTTCCCGATGCTGGCCACGACCGCGACGCAGCGGATCGCCTGATGAAGCCTCGTGTTCTTCTTCTTCCGGATGTGCCCGATTGGGCCTATGACAACATCTGTGACCACATCATCGCCAACCATTCCGACCGCTTCACCTTCGAGCGGTACTACATGGGCGGCGTCATGGGCTATCCGGAGGTGTTCCTGAACCAGGTCTTCGGGATTATGAAAGACTTCGACATCCTTCATTTTTTCTGGCGCGACGATGTCCAGCACCTGATGAACCCGGAGGCCATCTACAAGGCGGCGTCCCGCTTCTCTCGCGGTGCGGAAACCCTGATCGACGCGATGGCGCGCCCGGTGATCACCTGCTCGGTTTACGATCACCTGCATCTGGAACCGCAGCATTTCCCATGGCGTTCGAGGGCCTTCTGGTATGCCGATGGCTATTCCGTCTCCTCCGGAATTCTCCGCGATATATACGCGGGCATCGACGCGTTTCCCGACCCGCTTGCCATGCTGCCCGATGGCACCGACACCGCGCGTTTCAAACCACGCAACCTCGAGCGGCTGACCGAAGACCGTCCGCTGCGCGTGGGCTGGGTCGGCAACCCGAACTGGGGCAATGACCCGGTTCGCGATCCGAAAGGCTTGCGGACCATCCTCACTCCGGCAGTCGAGACACTCGTCGCCGAAGGTTGCGAGATCGAGACACATTACGCAGACACCACTGTGCGCAAGCGCAACCGCGACGAGATGGCCGAGTATTATGGAGAGATAGACGTGCTCGTCTGTTCCTCCGAGATCGAGGGCACGCCGAACCCGGTGCTCGAGGCGCTGGCGTCGGGCGTGCCCATCGTCTCGACCCGTGTGGGGATCGTGCCAGACGCGCTTGGGCCCAAACAAAGCCGCTTCATCCTGGCCGAACGCTCGCCCAAGGCGATGGCAGCTGCGCTCAGGGACCTTGCCCTGAACCGCTCGACGCTTGCCGAGCTTTCAGCCGAAAACCTTGAGCGTGCGCCATTGTGGGATTGGAGCGAAACGGCCAGGGGCTGGCCCGACTTCTGGAAGGCCGCCATGGCCCGCCACAAGGATGGCCAGCGCGGACCCCTGAAGCAATACTTTCTGCGAGAGCGATATCTCGCGTGGTATGCCGACAACGTCAAATACAAGGATCTCTGGCAGGATGTCGCTGCGACCCCGGCAACCCTTCAGCGAGGGCGTACACGTCAGGCCATATCGGACTGGATCACCCGATCGCCCGGGCGCCAGGCATTTTACAATCGTCTGCGGGGATGGCGGTGAGCAACAACGGGCGCCGGTTCGTGCTGTTGATGCCCTGGGGGCGGGTCGGCAGCAACCTCGTGGCCGCAACCCTTGCCCGCAGCCGCGATATTCGCATCGATAACGAACCCACGACACGCATCCGCACATTCGGCGAACGTGACGGGGTGCCCAAGGAAGACCAGGCGCAACAACAACTGGCCGAACTCGAGACGTTTCTCGCCGAAGACCCTGACGACATGCGGGCGGCCGGCCTGAAACTGTCTTACAGGTCGCTGATCGAACCTCGGGTCTATCTTGCCCGCCTTCGTGCGGCCGCCGTTCCGCTGGTTCTGATGACCCGAAAAAACCACCTCAAATGCGCGGTTTCACAGCTTCGCGCGCGTGTCAGGGCCGGGGCATTAAGCACCGCTTGGCAAAGTCCCTGGGCGGTTCGCGCGCAGGAGCCGAAGCCCGGCCCTGTCGAAATCGACCCGGCAGAGACTGTCCGGTTGGCCAAGCTCTTCGAGCGCCTGCATGCCGAAACCCTGAAGGCCGTGCGCAGGGTCTACGGCGATGACTGGCTTTCCGTCGAGTATGCCGAGCTCGCGGCAAGCCCAAAGTCCGTGATCGGGCGCATTTGCGACTGGACCGGCCTTGACCAGCCCGAAACCGAGGACCTGCCACACCGCAAGGCCACATCCGACGATCTGTCGGAAGACGTCCTGAACTACACCGAACTTGCGAGTGCCGCCGAAGCGGCAGGGTTTGCCGACATGCTCTCCCGTGCCCCGGGTTAGGAAACTCGTTCCATTTGCCGGAGTTCGATCTCGGCCACCATTTCCTCCAACTCTATCACGCGCCGGCGGAACCCCGGGCCTTCGTCTGCGTGCAATGTTTTCGCTCCACGGATTGCGCCGAAGCCTGACACCGGTTCGCCGTTGATCCGCAGTTCGATCGTTCCGCCTACCGGCCCGGTGACCGTGACGCTCTTTTCGCCAATATCGGTGCGCCACTCGCTTGAAAGGTGCGCCTTCAGCCGGGCGGCGCCTTCGGAGGTCGTGCAACCGCGAAGCCATGGATGCCGCCTGCGCATCTCGGACAGGTAACGCGACAGGTCATGTCGCATCCCCCGCCAGGACTGGCCGGACCGGTTGCGCCGGCCTATGCCCAGCTCGCCGGGCAAGGGCTTGTCTTCCAGATCGTCTGGATGGAGGAAATGTGACCATACCCCTGTTGCCGCCACCTGCGACACCGCGGTGGCCAGAACACCGATGGCCCCGCCATAGCCCCATGTCGCTCGAGGTAAGGCGAAAAGCTTCTTGTTGTAAGGTTCCGGCCCGTATTCCCGAGCGCCCCCGGTGCCCACGTCCGGCAAAAGGTAACTTCCACAGATGGCGTTAATCGACGGCACGGCTTCGACAAGTGCGGCTACTCCGTCACTGTCATACTCGTTGTTGGCCGGAACATAGGACGTGGGAGGCGGCCCCAGTTCTTGTTCCTGCCACAAGCCCATCGCCTTATGCAGACCGTCGGCCATGCGTTTACGATCCCCCCAGACCGACGACATAAGCGGCTGGTGGTTCAGCCCATGCAAGCCCACCTCCCCGCGCTCGGCCCTGAACGCTGCAAAGCAATCCTTGCGCGTGTTATCCGTGACGGGCGGCACGATGTCCTCTCCTTTCCAAGTATAGCAGAACACGGCAAAACAGGTCATCGGGAAGCCGGACCGGCGCGACAGGGCAAGGACGTCGGGGAACCAACGCGCAGCGTAGAAGTCCCTGGGCAGTGGTCCGGGATCTGGCCACCACCGCCGACGTTCAGATGGAACGCCCAGCGGTGCTGGAAAATCGTCTGCCTGAAAGACCGCGACGTTCGCCCTCGGAACGGCTGAAACCGCCATCACCGCGGTGATCGATTCAACGATCAGACCGCGCCACTGCTTCCGGGACAACATATGACTGTTCCAATAAAGAACCCTCCCCTCGCCACGCCTGACCCGCCATGCCAGCGGCCGCCCGACGCCCGTGCGCGCCACGATTTCTGCCTCTGGAAGGGGGTGAATATCGAGTGCGGAGTGGCTCAGTGCATATCCCGTCGACAGGTCGATCCCGGCAAAGGACGGGAACAGGCTGCCCCGGAAAACCAGCCCTTCGCTGTGGTGTTCGGAATAGATGTCCTCCGCCCCACCGCGTGGCGGGGCGATTCCGAACAAATCCCACCATCCCTCGGCCGGAATGCGAAAGGCGCTGACAAGCCCGCCACCGGCGCGAACGAAGGCCGCCAGCCGCTCCAATTCGGTCGAGGGCAGGTATTCGATCGCCAGAAGAACTGCCGCATAGCTGTCGAGTTTCGGCAACGCCCCGATCTCGGCTACGTGGTGATCGAAGGCGAGGCGCGCCTGCTCCAATGCGATGGCCGCGTTTGCACCCGCCGCGTCGTTTTCCTGTGTTACCAGCAATAGCCTGAGCTGTGGCATGGCGCTTCGGGTCCCCACGGGTGAATAAGGTGGCCATCGGCCGGCGCACGTTGCGAGCGCCTTCTGAAAACGTTAAGCGAAACTCGCCCGCCAGACCATCGCATCGACGCGAGAACCGGCCCCTGCCTTTTCGAGATCATCAGAATGCCGCGCAGAAGGCTCGGCCGGTCAATCGATGAAATACGACGTTATCAGTCCGATGCCTTTTACGTCGTGCTGGCGCGCTTCGACGATGTCGAGGTAATCGCCTAGTGCATCTCGGGTTGCTTCGGATATCTGGATTCGGCCGGGCATTCCGGTTGATTCCAGCCTGCTCGCCAGGTTCACGGTCTCGCCCCAAACGTCATAGACCGAGCGCTTGCGCCCGATCAGCCCGGCAATGACCGGCCCTGAATTGATGCCCACGCGGACATTCATATCGACCGCGCCGCCATTCGTCTCGGCCGTCGCCCGGATCAGGTCGCGCGCGAAATCAACGGCGGCGTGAGCGTGGTCCTCGCGCTCGGCGGGGATTCCCGAGGCGGCCATGTATGCATCACCGATGGTCTTGATCTTCTCAATGCGATGCCGCGAAACGAGCTCGTCGAACGCCGAGAACAGCGCCGAAAGCCGATCGACCAGATCGCCGGCATCAAGCCGCGCCACGAGAGGTGTGAACCCGACAATGTCAGCGAAGACAATTGTCGCGTTTCCGAAGCGGTCGGCGATCTGTGTTTCGCCATTGTTGAGCCGGTGAATGACCGGTGCGGGCAGCATGGCGTGCAGGAGCGCATCCGCCCTGTCGCGTTCGTACTGGATTTCCCTTGTGTATGCCTTTTCCCGTGCCCGCCATTGTGCCCGATCTAGGCAGGCATCGACACGCGCGTGCAGCAGGACGGGGTCGATCGGTTTGGGAAGATAATCCTCAGCGCCGGCGATCACGCATCTCGCCACCGCGCCGGTTTCCTTCAGACCCGAGACCATGACAACGGGGATTTCCCTTAGCGCGGCGTCGGCCTTGATCTGCAACAGAACTTCTATGCCGTTCGTGTCGGGCATCAGAATGTCGAGCAGAACGAGGTCGAATGCCTCTTCTCCCAGCGCCCTGAAAGTTTCAACCGCGGACCCGACGGCGCGCACCGTATGCCCTCTGCGTTCGAGATAGCGGGAAAGGATTTCACGATTGGCCGCCTCGTCGTCAATCACGAGGATATGGCCCGTCAAGCTGGCCTTTTCGGCACTCATGGCAGAAAGGCTACGCACGAGACCGGCGGCAAGCTGTTCCTCGGAATCGGGTAGGTGGTTCGTGCCGGCTTCATCGGATCCGTCGAGGGCGGCGTCGATCTGGCCAGCGAACCGACGGGCTTCACCCAGTATGGCGCCGATGTCGCGAACGGCCGAGCTTTGCAGATCGGCCTCGAAATCCTCAAGCACCATTTCCGAATATCCGATGATCGCGTTGATCGGAGAGCGAAGGTCGTGGCGCAGGATCGCCTGCGCCCCGGCATCATCGGAAGGGGCACGTCGCCCTGCAGCGAGGTCGAGAATCATACGGCTGAGTTGTGCCGCGGCGAGCGCGATCTTCTCGAGATCCTCAATCGCCCCTGCCGGGCCGGAGCGGCGCACCTCTTCCATAAGAAGGCCATGATAGCCGAGGATGGCCTCTGACGGCCCGTTGAGCTTCTGGGCGACCCGCGCGGCGAAGGCCAACTCTTCCTTGCGCTCCTTGCCTGTCATCAGGGACTAATCTCCAAGCAGGCGGGTCATGATCTCTAGCAAGCCGGGCAGTTCGATCGGCTTCGTGTAGAACTCGTCGCATCCGGCCTCGAGTGCCTTGTCGCGGTCGCTGGCCATCGCGTGAGCCGTAAGCGCGACAACCGGAATCGAAGCCGTCTCTGGGTTGGCCTTGATCTGGCGCGTGGCCTCCCAGCCGTCGATCACGGGGAGGCTCATATCCATGAGGATAAGGTCTGGCCTTGCCGAAAGCGCCCGCTCGACGCCGGCCCTGCCGTCGCGGGCAGACAGGATTTCATACCCTTTCCGCTGCAGCCGCCTTGAAAGCATGTCGAGGTTCATGTCGTTGTCTTCCACGATAAGGATCAGTGACATTCGGTTGCCTCTTCGTATCCCTTTAACGATCAAGGTGGCGGCTCAACGCGGCGACAAGGTCGCTGCGTCCAGTCTCGCCCTTGCGTATCACCTGTCCTGCGTTTGCCTTCAGCCAATCAAGTTCGGCCCGCGTCAGATCTTTCGACGTGGCCACGATCACCGGCAGATCCGCAAGATCTTGCCTCGTCCGGACGGTCTTCAGAACCTCGAAGCCATCCAGGTTCGGCATCATTATATCCAGAACCATAAGCGTCGGCTTGTGGTTGTCCAGCAGGGTTAGCGCGCGGCTCCCATCCGAGGCCTCGCGCACATACCAACCCTCTCGTGTGAGGATGCGGCGAAACAGGTTGCGCGTCGCGACATCGTCATCGACGATCAGCACATCCTTTTCGCGCCCGTCAGCGATGGCCTCAAGCGTCGAGACAAGCTGGTCGGGGTCAACCGGCTTGATCAGGTGCTCGACGGCCCCGAAGGCCAGGCCCATCTCGCGATCGGCCACGATGGTTGCAAGGATCACCGGCATTTCGCAAAGAACGGGGTCGGCCTTCATCTCTCGCAGCATCGACCATCCGTCACGCTCCGGCATGATGACATCAAGGATGACGGCGTCGGGGGCCTGCTCGCGAGCGATGCGCAACCCCGTTTTTGCATCGCTCGCCATCAGCACCTCGTACCCCTTTTCGCGCACAATCCGGGCGGCTGCCGCGCGCGCCTCTTCCTCGTCGTCGACGATCAAGACGCGTCCCAGCACCGATGTTCCTTCGACAGGCTCAAGCTCTTCAGGCGCGCCGCCATCGCTGAACCGGGCCGGTATCTCGAAAGAAAAGACAGAGCCGACACCGGTCTCGCTCTCGACGGTAATCTCGCCGCCCATCATCTGTGTGAACTGCTGCGCGATTGCCAACCCAAGACCGGTACCGCCGAAGTTTCGCGTCGTTGACTGATCGGCCTGCACGAAAGCCTGGAAAAGCTTCGCCTGCTGCTCGGGCGTCATGCCAATGCCCTCATCGCGAACGGCGAAGCGGAAGGTAGGCGCGCCATTCTTTTGGCCGCGCGCGGCGCTAAGCTCGATTTTCCCGTTCTTTGTGAATTTCGCGGCATTGGAAAGGAGGTTGAACAGGTTCTGCCGCAGCTTCGTCTTGTCGGTTTCGATCTCGTCGTCCCCAACCTCGAGGTCGAGAACAAGCGTGTTGTCGTTGCGCGCGATCAGCGGCGCGACGGTGTCCGCCACCTCTTCCAAGAGGGATTTCAGCTGGAAGGTTTCGACATACACCTCCATCTTGCCCGCCTCGATCTTCGAGAGATCGAGCACATCATTGATCAGCGAGAGCAGGTGACGACCCGACGACATGATCTTTTCTAGGTCTTCGATGGCGCTATCGAACCCCATGTCCTCGGCATCTTCGGAAAGCATCTCGCTGTAGCCGATGATCGCGTTCAGGGGCGTTCGTAGTTCGTGGCTCATGGAGGCAAGGAACTGGCTCTTGGCAGAGTTCGCGGCGACGGCCTTCTCGTTCGCCGTTTCGAGCTGGGCCTGTTTCTGCTTGAGGTCGGAGATATCGCTGTAGACGGCAACCGTACCCCCGTCGGGCGTTCGCCGTTTCGCCACCTGTATCCAGGCACCCCCCATCATCACCTCGCGCCGGCCGTCACCGGGAGTTCGGTGATGGTTCATGCGCTCGTTGATCCAGTCTTCCGGCGACAAGTCATGCGTCTCGACCGCGTCCCGTTCAAGCTGAAGCCTTAGGATATCCTCGAACCGTGCGCCTGGCGTCAGGATGTCGTCGACATGTCCGAAAATGCTGCGAAATCGCTCATTGAACAGCAACAGCCGATCATCGCTGTCGTAGAGCGCGAACCCGTCCGGGATCGTCTCGATCGCCGTCATGATCGTGTTGCGCTGAGCCCGGGCCTCATCTTCAAGGGCCCGACGCTTTTCCTGGCTGTCTTGCAGAGCACGCAGCGCCTGAGACATGCGCCCGAACTCGTCGCGACCTTCCGGCGGCAGTTGCACGTCTCTCTCGCCCCGGATCAGCCCCGAAATCGCATCCGTGATGCGATGCATTGGCCTCAGAATGGACCGCAGGGCGCGCCAGGTAAGGAACACACCGGCAATGCATATGACGATGCAGGCGATGATCGAGCGCTTAAGCGCCGCATCGGCGGCTGCCCGGGCTTCCTTGCTCGTCCTGTCGGCCCGAGCGGAGAGGTCACCGACCAGCTGCTCAAGGGTTTCATCGACAGTGTCGCTGGCGGCACGAGCCTGCGAGAGAAGCGTATTGCCCAACACCCGGTTCCCGTCCGTGTAGGCATCTGCCGCCCGCAAAGCCGTGGCATAGTAGGTTTCTGTCTGGGTGCCTATGGTCTCGGCCGCCTCCGGGGCGAAACCTCTGATCCGCTCAAGACTTTCATCGAGCCGGTCGAGCGCCTCGTTTGCACGTCGTTCAGACAGGGTAAGCTGGCTGACAGAGAGGTCGGTCATCCAGTAGCGCATCTCGCTGAACTCTCGGTCGGCCTCTCCGGCGATGGCGAGCCGGTGGAAGCCCTCGTTTGACTCCGCAATACGCTCCTGACTGCGGATCAACTCCCATGCGATGACGCCGGTGCTCAGGATCAGTGCTGCCAGCAGTACGGCGGACAGTGCGCCGATGCGCAAAGGGATCGTGTTCTCAAAGATCCAGCCCCCGCGCGCAGGGGCCTCCGTGTCACGGCTCATTTATACAAGGTGATGCTGATGGCGCCGGCCAGGTCACCGACGCTGCCACCCTCTTTCGGGAACCCCGTCACATCGGTTTCCCCTTTTGGTGAGCCGTGGCAGGCAAGGCATGACTCGGAATAATATTCCGGGATCAGCATCCGGAACGCCGGTTTTCCGTCAACTGCCGTTTCTTCAAAAAAGGCCTCGCCAACGGGCCAGTCTGCGGCCTGGAATTTGGTCACGATGACCTCGTTTTCCCACTCGTCCGGCCGCGCCTTCCGATTGCGCACCAATTCCTTGGGGGCCGTTACCTTTATTGATGCCCGGTCTGCCATTTCTTCTCCGAACTTCTCGTTCGCAAGTCGTGCGAAGACGGCCGGAATGAAACCCTTGAACGCCAACCCGTCGGCATTAATGATCTCCTGACTTTCGTCGACAACCTCGACCATCGCATTGATCTGGGTTTCGGTCATGCTTCGGCTTTCCGGGTCGAGGCCCTCGTCAAGCGGGTGTTCACCGTTCTTTTTCAGGTAGGCTTCGATCGCGGCACTGAAGAATACCTCGCCTGTAAACCCCTTGTCGCCGATGCTGGCGTCGTTGATCAGCTCCTGATTGTTGGAGATCACGCCGCGGCCGGCCCGGAGCACGGAAGCGAGCCTATTGCCGGTTTCTATGTCCACCGCCTCGTCCGCGGACGCGAAGTTCCGGTCGGCTGCGATGAATGTGCAGAACAGCATGGATGCCGTGATGACTGTGTGCCGCAATTCACTTGTCCCTGTAATAAATTCGGGTATTGCGCCGAGTTTATCACAAATCGTCCGAACACAGCGCCAAATTAAGGCTGCCCGTGCGAAAAGGATGCCGGCGCGGCATCCGGACTGATCCGTTGCCAATCCACTGCTCCAGGCTTGATCCGTCGAGCCCCAAAAGTGTCAGAAAACCCCACGCCGGACCGCGCGCATGAGGCCTTGGACCGTTAAACCGCGGAGCGGTCCGACGCCCGGCTCATCACACCGTGCTATTTATCTCAATCCGGAACACCCACTTCTGTCAGGCCGGGCACGACGCCAGTGCGCACGATATCGATGTGACTTAAATTCAGACGCTTCGCCCAAAAACCGGTAAACGCGCGCCGTCCTGGAGAGCAAAAGCACTGATATCGGATTGAAACCAAGCGGGGGCCCGCCACTGCA
Organism: Roseovarius indicus; assembly: GCF_008728195.1. Taxonomy (NCBI): domain Bacteria; kingdom Pseudomonadati; phylum Pseudomonadota; class Alphaproteobacteria; order Rhodobacterales; family Roseobacteraceae; genus Roseovarius; species Roseovarius indicus. Next base: position 1,101,773 of record NZ_CP031598.1, on the reverse strand, counting down.
AAGGGCCTTCTGTTGACAGAATTTGGGTTCAAGCTCACTATCAGTTGAGCAGAGCAGACTTGATCTCGGCGGGAAGAGGCTTCATTCCGCCGGGGAAGCAGATTGGGAAGACCATGATCAATTCAAGAGCAGGCCGAAAAGGAGTGTAAGTCGTGGAACCCTCGGAACTGTCTCACGTTGCGATGCTGCGCGTGCTGATCACGACTATGGAAAACGACCTCGGACTGGACAAGCTTTCCGGGGACGAACGCAATCTGATCTATACCATGTCTGCCCTGTCATCCGACGGGCACGAGAACCTGCGGACCGAAGACATGAAAAAGCATCCGCTGTGCCAGAACCTCAGCCATCCGACCTTTTATCGGGCGCTTCGCACCCTGCTCGACAAGGGTTACGTGTCGCGGGCGGGCTCTCGTAAGACGGGAACTTACAGCCTGCATATCTCCAAGCTCGGACCGATGGGCAACGAGACACAATCCCGAGCCTGATCGAATGATTGGCCTGCGAGACCGATTTTTCACGTAGGCCAACCTCCCCAAATTTTATCTATTTGACACTCAATGGTGAGCTCGCTGTTTCCCCGGGCGGTTCGCAATTCCGATTCCACCCACGACCCTGATCGCGAAGCTTTTCTTAAATATAAGTTAACGAAAGGTTTTTTACCGCCTGAAATTTGGTCAAGTTGTCTCTCCGTCATCATTGACAACTATCTTCAATCATATTGATAATATCTGGAAGAGAGAGGAAACGAGACGATCCGGCGGAGGGGCACGGCCATCAATTTTTCGGTTATCCCGCAGAATACGAAGCCGCATCGCCAATTTAAGAATGGACTTGTTTGTTAAAGGAAACCGCATTCGCGAGCGCCACCTATATTGCGCTCTATGCCTTCTGGCACTTGGTTCACGGATCACCCAGCATCGATGAGCTGCGAACCGGCGCCGGGGCATTCCTGTGCCCCTTTCTGCCGCATGGGGTAAAGCTCATCTCAGCCTGGCTCCTCCGGTGGCGCTCGATTCCGGCTCTTCTTCCAGCAGCTCTGCTCCATGCCGGGTACCTGCAGCTTCACTTCGGGTTGACTTTGGGTCAGACTTTGGCCTTCGCCATCGTCTCTGCGACGACAGCCTATCTGGCATTCGAAACGTTTCGTGCGACCCGCCTCGACCTCTACGCTGGCTCTGACATGACAATCCATTGGCGCCGGCTGATGCTTGTCGGAGGGCTGGCCTCTGTCTACAACAGCTTCGGCATAGTTGTGATCGGCGATTTTGCTTTCGACCTTCCGAACGAAACCGGGCTTTTGCTCAATCTCGTGCTGGCCGACCTGATCGGCCTCATGGTGGTCTTGCTGGGCGTTTGGGCGGTTCTCAAGCGGATTTGACCTGTCAGGCCGCATATGCGACGGCTCTGACAGTTCATAAGGATATGGGCTCTTCCACTCACGTTTGAGCAGCGGAGCGCCTGGCCGAAGGGATCACGCGGCATTCGCGCGAATACCGTCATCCGAAGCCTCGATGGGCACCAGAGCCTTAAACAGATCGGTCATCTTCAGAACGCCGACCTGATTGCCGTCGCGGGTCACGATATAGGTCAGGTCGGTCTCGCCCTTGGCCCTTGCGATCAGTGACTCGAGCGTGGCCTCGTGGTCGACCTCGCCCGCAGGATCAGCGGGAGCTTCGGTGGTTTCCTCCATCACCGAACGGGCGCGCAGCACCCGGGCGCGGTTGATGTCGGAAATGAAGTCGACGATGTAGGGATCGTTCGGCTTCATCAGGATTTCTTGCGGCTCGCCCTGCTGGACGACAAAGCCGTCCTTGAGGATCACGAGGTGGTCGGCCAGTTTCAGCGCTTCGTCGAGGTCGTGGGAAATGAAGACCACGGTCTTGTGCAGCTCTTCCTGAAGTTCGAGCAGCAGGTCCTGCATGTCGGTCCGGATCAACGGGTCGAGGGCCGAGAAGGCCTCGTCCATCAGCATGACGGGCGCGTTGGAGCAGAGCGCGCGGGCGATCCCCACGCGTTGCTGCATGCCGCCGGAAAGCTGATGGGGAAACTGGTCTTCGACCCCCTGTAAGCCGACCCGTTCGAGCCACTTGCGGGCCTCTGATTCATAGTCCTCTTTCGACTCGCCCCGCACGTCGAGCGCCATGCCGGCGTTTTCCAGAACGGTGCGATGCGGCAGCAGCGCGAAGTTCTGGAACACCATCGACATCTCCTCGCGCCGGACACGGCGCAGGTCTTCCTGGCTAAGGTCGACGATGTTGGTGCCGTCGAGTTCGACCGTGCCGGCCGTAGGCTCGATCAGGCGGTTGAGGTGGCGGATTAGCGTGGACTTGCCCGAACCGGACAAGCCCATCATCACCGTGATCTCGCCCTCTTTGACGTCGACATTGATGTCGTTGAGCCCGAGCACGTGATTGTGGTGTTCCAACAGATCATTCTTGCTGGTGCCATCCTTGACCGCGGGCAGAACGCTTTCAGGCTCTTCGCCGAAAATCTTGTAGAGGTCGCGGATGGCGATCTTGGTCTTCTTCTCACGATCAGAGGTCATGTCTCAGCCTTTCTGTGCGGCGTTGATACGGTTGAGGGCGGCCTTTGTGACACGGTCGAGGATCACCGCGAGGATCACGATACCGAGGCCAGATACGAGGCCGACACCCAGCTCGAGGTTGTTGATCCCGCGCAGCACCAGAACACCCAGGCCGGGGGCCGAGACCAACGAGGCGATGACGACCATCGCGAGGCTCATCATGATGGTCTGGTTGACGCCTGCCATGATGTTGGGCAGCGCCAGCGGTACCTGTACGCCGAAGAGTTTTTGCCGGTCCGTCATGCCGAACGCGTCTGCGGCCTCGATCACGGTGTCGTCCACCATGCGGATCCCGAGGTCGGTCAAGCGGATCACCGGTACGATCGCATAGAGAATGATGGCGATGCCGTAGAGTTTCGGCTCGGTGACCGAGAACAGGAAGATGAGCGGAATGAGGTAGACGAAGGGCGGCAGCGTCTGCAGCATGTCCAGAACCGGGATCGTTGCCGTGCGCATCTTGTCGGAGCGTGACATGGCGATGCCTATTGGCACCCCAAGCAACACACAAAGGAACGCGCAGACCATGATGATCGCCAGCGTCTGCATCGCATAATCATAGTAGTCGATGAAGGCGAGTCCGCCGATGCTGAGCCCGACAAAGGTCAGAAGCTGCCACGAGCGTGACACCAGCCAGACGACGAGCAGGATGATCGGAATGACGATCCACCACGGCGTGTTGAGAACGCCGTAAAGCGCACCGTCCAGCATCCATGACAGCGGCTGAGTGATCGGGTCGAGCACGACACTCATCGAGTCCTTCACGTTGAGGAACCCGTTTTCGAGTCCGAGGGTAAGTTCGCGTGACTGGGGGAAGGACGGGCAGGCCTCGTTCAGGGCGTCCATTGAGGGGAACGGCAAGTCCCAGATCGAGGTCGAGGCTTCCTCGCCCGAGCTTTTCGCAACCAGCGCGTCCATGGACATTGGCGCCGAGCCGTCACCACTGGCCTCGCACCAATCCTGCAGGCCCAGGGCATCAAATACAAAATCGTAAGTAGCCATCGTAGTATATCTCCTCTGCGCCGTCGCACCAGAGGGTGGCGGACGCACAAAAAAGCAGGGCTGACTCAGAGTCAGCCCTGCCTTGACGAAACGGGTTTAGCTGTCTTGCAGAACCGATTTCAGGTTCTCGCGAGCGCTGTCATCCAGCCAATTGCTCCATTGGTCCTGGAAGTTGGTCAGGTAATAGACAGCCGCTTCTTCAGCCGACGCGTTGTTCTCGTCCTTCCACGCGAGGACCTTCGACATGTTGTCCGTCTTGAAGGTCATGTTCTCCATCAGGGCGAACACTTGCGGGTTCTCTTCCTGAAAGCTCGCTGTGGTCGCGGTGACGATCGGCGCTGCGGGGAAATCCGAAACGCCCGGATTGTCGGTATCCGCATTCTGGTTCCGTGCGTGCACGTCATCCTTGACTTCGCCGAGGTCGACCTTGGTCATGTCGTATTTGCCAAGCGGCACTGTCGGGCCCCAGTAGTAGCCGAACCATGGCTCTTCCTCGAGCACGGCGTCGGCCATCGACGTGGCAAGAACCTGACCCGAACCGGAGTTGAAGACTTCGATGCCATTGCCTTCGAGGTCAAGCGCCTCTGCAAGGTTGTCGCTGACCACGCGGCAGCCCCAGCCTTCGGGGCAGTTGTGGAAGCGGGCATCGACCAGCTCGGGGTTCTCGAGAATGCCCTCGATGGTCTTCAACTCGGGGTGTTCCTCGGCGAGATAGGTCGGAATCCACCAGCCTTCGACACCGCCCGGATCCAGCACGTCGCCGGCTTCGACGACCTTGCCTGCGTCGCGCAGTTCGTCATAGGTGTCGCCGGTCGAGTTCAGCCACAGCTCGGTCACGATATCCGGCTCGCCGTTCTCGGCAACCGAGGTCACGGCAGGGATCGTATCCGAGGACACGACACTGACGTCGCAGCCATAGCCCTGTTCCATGATGAACGAGGCAACGCTCGTGACCACCTGAGCCGAGGCCCAATTCATTTCAGTAATCGAAACTTCTCCGCACTCGTCGGATTGTGCATGTGCGGCGACAGGCGCTGCCAACACACCGGCGGCGAGTATAGTGGATAGTTTCTTCATGATCCTTCCTTTCCGATTCCCACAGCGCTCACGGTTGCCCGTGACGGCGGGAAAAGCCTTTAGACATTGATTTTCCGTGTGGAAGACCGCCGGTTTGGCGGGACCTTCCAAAGCGCCACATTTCTTGCGGCCGATCGGCCGGATGACGCCGTTATCGCTGGGCCGAACCCATTGGTGCGATACTTGGCAAATCTAAGTTTTGGTTTCAACCCCTCGGGACGAAAGCTTGGCTATTGCGTTGGAAAGAAAAAAGGATTCCGTTGTTTCCACTCGTTGCCCGAGCCTGCATTTGCAGCCGTTCATTCCGGGTCAAGCGATTTCTGAGGAGTACCAGACATTCCGCTTCGTCAGGTAGCTTTCGAGGCCTTCCGTGCCGCCCTCGCGACCGTAGCCGCTCGATTTCACGCCGCCAAACGGAGTTTCAGGCAGCGAAGCCTCGAGCGTGTTGATAGAGAAGTTGCCCACTTCGACACCGTCAATCATCCGGTCGATATAGTCGGCACGGTTCGTAAAGGCATAGCCGGCGAGACCGTAGGGCACAGAGTTTGCCTTGGCGATGGCTTCGTCGAGATCCCGAACCGGGTTGAGCACGGCGATGGGGCCGAAGGGCTCCGTCTGCATGATCTGTGCCGTGTCCGGGACGTTGGCCAGAACGGTGGGTTCGAAGAAGTATCCCTTGTTGCCGCGCCGGGCGCCGCCGGTTCGCAGCTCCGCGCCCTTGGCAACGGCGTCCTCGACGAGGTCGGTGAGTACGGGCACGCGGCGGTCGTTGGCGGTGGGGCCCATTTCGACACCGTCGTCGATACCGTTGCCGACGACGGTCGCCGCGGCGCGTTCGGTGAACGTGTCGGCGAAGCTGTCGTAGATGCTTTCATGCACGAAGAAGCGGGTCGGCGAGGTGCAGACCTGGCCCGCGTTGCGCATCTTGCGGACCGCGCCGCTGAGGGCTGCCCGTTTCACGTCGGTGTCCTCGCAGACGATCACCGGGGCGTGGCCGCCGAGTTCCATCAGGACGGGTGTGTCGCTTTGGGCCGCGAGCGCCGTCAGTTGCCGGCCGACGATGGTCGAACCCGTCAGGGCGACGAGGCGAACGGAGGGTTGGGGGATGAGGTATTCCGAGATTTCGGAAGGGGTTCCGAAGACGAGGTTCAGCACGCCCTTCGGCAGGCCCGCCTCCTCGAAGGCGCGGACGATGTGGATGGCGCCGGCGGGGGTTTCCTCGGCGGCCTTGAGGATGATGGCGCAGCCTGAGGCCAGCGCGCCGGCGATCTTGCGGGCGGGCTGGCTCATCGGGAAGTTCCAGGGGGAGAAGGCCGCGACCACGCCGATCGGGTGATGATGCACGGCGATCTTGGTGCCCGGGGCCGAGGGGATCACACGGCCATAGACGCGCATCGCCTCGGCCGCGTCCCACTCGAAGAACTCGGCGCCGCGGATGACCTCGAGCCGGGCCTGCTTAAGCGGCTTGCCGTGCTCGGCGGTAATTGATTGGGCGATCTCCTCCTGCCGGGCGCGCATGATCGCCGCCGCTTTCAGGATGATGTCGGATCGGGTGCGCGGCGGGGTCTTGCGCCAGATCTCGAAGCCGTCCTGGGCCGCGCCCAAGGCGTCTTCGAGGTCGGAGACACGCGCATGGGGGAGACGGCCAAGCTCCTCTTCCGTGGCCGGGTTCAGAACCGGGAGATCCTCGGGCGTCTTGCGCCATTCACCGCCGATGAAGAGTTTCAGTTCGGGATAGGTGCTCATTCGGACCTCGTCTTTGCGTGTGGCTTGCGCAAAGTGTCCCGCGAGCGGGGCATTACTACAATCGAATTGAACAAATATTGGTATCAGAAAGATGGATATCAGGACACTGGATTGATCCCGCCCACGCCCGGCGCTGCGGCGTGCAGGGCGTCGAGGAAGGCACTGCCGGCGGGCGAGAGGCTTTGCTTGCCGCGGTAGGACACGCCCACCGGACCGGCGCCAAAAGGGGCCGCCCAGTCGATCTCGGCCAGCAGCCCGTTCTGGATATCGAGCGCGGCCACATGGGCGGGCATGATGCCGATGAGGTCGTGGGTTCGCAGCAGGGAACGGTTCGCGAGGTAGGAGACGGATTCGATCGCCGTTGGGGGGACGTATTGGCCCTGTCGGATGAAGAACTGATCGGTCTGGCGGCGCAGGGTGGTCTCGACCGGGGGGAGGATCCAGCCATAGGGTTTCAGCTCGTCGAAGGTGACGTTGGCCCTTTGGGCCAAGGCGTGCTGAGTGCCGGTGACGGCGAGGACGCGTTCGTCGAAGAACTTCTCTTGCGTGATGTTCTCGCGGTGGCGGTGGCTCGGAAGGCGGCCCACGACCATGTCGATCTCACCCGACAGGAGGGCGGGCATCAGCACCTCGTGCGTACCCTCGACGATCTTGATGGCGACTTTCGGTCGGTCCTTCAGCAGCCGTTCGATGGCCAGCGGCAGAAGCGAGGGGGAGGCCGCGAGCAGCGTGCCGACCACGACGCGGCCGGCGTTGCCCTCGTTCAGGTCATCAAGCTCCTGCGCGGCGTTCGAGACCTGGCCGAAGATCAGCTTGCCGTGGCGGATGAGCGTTTCGCCGAAGACGGTGGGCACGACGCCGCGATTGGTGCGGTCGAAGAGCTTGACCTCGAAGTCGTATTCGAGGTCCTGGATCATCTTGGTGGCTGCCGGCTGGGAAATGTTGAGGTCCTGCGCGGCGTTCTGGATGCTGCCATGCTGGCCGACCGCCACCAGAAGGCGCAGCTGCCGCAACTTGAGCCGCGTGAGGGCGCGTTCGACGATGCGGGTGTGGCGTGTGGCCATGGGGTATCCTCAGGTGGTGATCGGGGCGAGCTGCCGTTCGATGGCGGCGACAGCGCTCATGGCGGCAAGGGCGGAACTGCGCGGGTTGTCGGGAAGGGCGTGGCCCTCGATGCGGAAGTGGAACTGGCCGAAGGCGCCGGTGGCGTGGATCTCGTGGATGTTGGCGATGACATCCGGGTCGGCGATCAGCCTGACCTGCGTGGCATCGAACCCCGCGCCGGCCAGGGCGACCGCGGCGGCGACATTGGCGTTTTTCGGGTAGGTCGTCGCGGCATCGCGGGCGGTGCCGTCGAAATGGGTGGCGGCGGCGGTGAGCGTGTCGAGGTCGAGCCGGTCTTCGGCGGGAGAGCCTTTCCAGCCGCGCGGGGGTTTGCGGCCAGTGTAGGTGACCTCCTCCAGCCCGCCGACCTTGGCGGCGCGGAGGGCATCGAGCGCGCCGATGGCGCCGCTGGCGAGGTGAAGCTGTGCGTTGCCGCGGCGGGCGGCGTCGGTGAGGGTGAATTCGAGCTCCGGGTCGGCCAGTGCGCCGAGCGAGACGGTAACGAGGTCGATGCCCCGCTCGAGGATCGCCGGCCCGTGCTGAACCAGCGCCGCGTGACCGGCGCAATCGACCATCAGGGATATGTCGTCGGGCATGTCGGCCACCGACCTGACGCGCGATAGGCCGTCCGACGTGCCGCCGCCCGAGCGGGTGAGGATGGCGTGGGGGCCGAGCCCCCTGACCTGCAGACTGTCCGCGACGTAGCGCCCGATGGCGCCCTCTCCGATAATGCCGATTTTCATGGAGGCCTCCTAATGCGGCGCGAAGGTATCGGAAAGTGGCGGGGCTTTGGTATCAAAATATTGGATACCCAGTTTCTGTCAATGTGGTTGGTTTTACGGGGCAACGTCGCCTTAGTGCAGCCCAAGACCGGCGCCCATCTGCGCGCCATGCCCCCTCTTCGCAACGGAGCCAGGCCGATGAAATACCAGAAGACCGAAGCCAAAGCCCACGCCCGCGAAACGATGCGAGGCATCTGGGCGGCGGCGCTGAACCCTTTCGACGACACGCTGGCGCTGAACGAGGACGGCCTGCGCCGCAACATCCGGCACTGGATCGACGATCTCGAGATCCAGGGACTGTTCATCGCCGGCAAGCAGGGCGAGTTCTGGTCGATGTCGATCGAAGAGCGCAAGCGGAACATGACCATCGCCGTCGAGGAATGTGGCGAGACGGCCGGGACGATCATGTCGATCTCGGATCAGAACGTCGACACGGTGCTGGACCTTGGATATCACGCGCAGGAATGCGGGGCGGATTACGTGGTCGTCCACGCGCCTATGCTGAGCTTCTGCCATGACCGGGACGAGGTTTTGTACAACTATTACAAGTACCTGTGCGACCGGCTGGATATCGGCATCGCGATGTGGAGCCACCCGGACAGCGGCTACCTGATGGAGCCCGAGACCTGTGCCCGCATTGCCGAACTGCCCAACATCATGGCGATCAAGTACTCGGTGCCGCGCGAAATGTATGCGCGGCTGACCAGGCTGGTGGGCGACAAGATCCTCGTGTCGACCTCGGCCGAGGCGGACTGGCTCGACAATATCGAGGAGCTGGGCTGGCAATTGTACCTGTGTTCCTCGCCGCCCTACCAGCTTCAGACGAAGAACGACCGGCGGATGCATGAATACACCCGGCTGGCCTTTGCCGGCAAATTCGCCGAGGCCCGCCGGGTGCGCGACAGCCTCGACCCGGTGCGCAAGGCGATTGCCGAAACGAAGCCGGGCGGCAAGCCGACGGCGCACGGCAAGTATTGGCAGGAATTGCTGGGTCAGGTCGGCGGGCGGGTGCGTCACCCGATGCTGGAACTGACGGAGGCCGAGAAGGCCACCACCTGCGCGGCGTTCGAGGATTGCGGGCTGCAGCTTTGAGCGTGGCCGCATGATCGGCGAAACGTTGGCCGTGTGCGCGGCGCTGGCCTATGGGCTGGCGGGCGTGCTGATCGTGCGCGGCAAGGCCACGGCACGGGGCGACAACGGCGCGTTCCTGTCGGTCGTGATGACGGCGGTGATGTCGGGCCTGTTGTGGCTCGGTTGGGGAACGGTGGCGGTTGGCGATGTCGTGACGGCCGAGGGCCTTCGGGCGGTGGGTATCTTCGCGCTGGCCGGTGTGTTGGCGAACGTTTTCGGGCGGCAGTCGATGTACCGCGCGACCGAGATGATCGGGGCAGTGCGCGCCGGGCTGCTGCGGCGGCTGACGCCGCTTTTCGTGGTCCCCTGCGCCTTCGTGATCCTTGGGGACATTCCCGATCCGGTGACGCTTCTGGGCGGGGGGATCGTGCTGACGGGGGTGCTGATCTACATGCGGATGCCGAAGAGGATGGCGCCGTCGGCACCCGGGGCGGGGCTCGGGCTGGCGCTTGGGGTTCTCTCGGCGGTGGCCTATGCGCTGGCCTATACGTTCCGGGGTCTGGGCCTCGACATCGCGCCGGACGCGGCGCTCGGCACGTGTATCGGGGCGCTCGTTGGCGGGGTCTGGATTCTCGTGCGCGCGGTCGGTGGCAAGGGCGTGCGTCACGGTTGGCGCCACATCACCGCCGACCGCAGCCCGCATCACCTTCAGGCGGCGCTGGCGCTGACCGCCGGGCAGTTGCTTCAGTTCTTTGCCCTCAAACACGCGACGGTGCTGTCGGTTTCGGTGCTGGGCACGCTGGAGGTGCTGTTTTCGGCGCTGTTCGTCTGGCTCATCACGCGAAGCGAACCCATTGCAATCACTCGGCTTCTTGTCGCGTCGGTGATGGCGATGGCGGGTACGGCGCTGCTGGTTCTGTAAGCAATTGGATATCATGAATACGGATACCTACTTTCCCAGAAATAAATATTTGTTTGTTTCCTTTTCTCCTACGCTTTGACGGAAAGAAACCGCGCGAAACCTGACAGCGGGAGACACCGATGAGCGAACATCCGACCCTCAAGCCGTTCAATTTCAAGAAATGGACGGAAGAAAACGCCGACAAGCTGCGCCCGCCGGTCGGCAACCAGCTTTTGCACAAGGAAGGCGACATGATCGTCATGGTCGTCGGCGGACCCAACACCCGCGTCGATTTCCATGACGACCCGGTCGAGGAATGGTTCTTTCAGCAGAAGGGCGACATGATGCTGAAGATCGCCGATGGCGGGAAGATCTACGACGTGCCGGTGCGTGAAGGCGAAGTGTTCCTGCTGCCGCCGCATGTGCGCCACGCGCCGCAGCGCCCGCAGGAGGGCTCGATCGGCATCGTCGTCGAGGCGCCCCGCCAGCCGGGGATGAAGGAAGGTTTCGAATGGTACTGCTTCAACTGCGAAGCCCTCGTGCATCGCGAAGAGGTGGCGCTTGACGGGGCCGAGGGCATCGTGACCGCGCTGCCCAAGATCTACGAGAAATTCCACACCAGTACCGAGGCCCGCACCTGCCCGAGCTGTGGCGAACTTCACCCCGGCAAGGGCAAGCCGCCCGAGGGCTGGGTTCAACTCTGACCAGATGAAAAACAGAACAGGGAGTTCACCAATGAACACGATGATCAAGGCATTCTCCGGGGCCGCGCTTGCGCTGACGGTCGCCGTGCCCTCCTTTGCCGAGGAATTCCGTCTTGGCCTCATCACGCCGCCGCCGCATATCTGGACCAAGGCCGCCGAGACGTTCGGCGCGGAACTGGCCGAGGCGAGCGACGGCGAACACAGCGTCACCGTCTTCCCGGCGCGCCAGCTTGGCAACGAGGCGCAGATGCTGCAGCAGTTGCAGACCGGCGCGTTGGACATGGCCTTCATGACCGTCGCCGAGGTGTCGAACCGGGCGCCCGATTTCGGCGCGCTTTACGCGCCGTTCCTGGCCGATGACGTGGCCCATGCCGGCCGCATCCTGCGCAGCGACACCGCCAAGGGAATGCTGGAACAGCTGCCCGCGAAGACCGGCGTCGTCGGCACCGGTTATGGCATGGCCGGCCTGCGCCAGATCGTCAGTCGCGGCGAAGTCGAAACGGCCGACGACCTCTCCGGCCTGAAACTGCGGATCACGCCGTTCGATCCGATCCTCGACTTCTACAACGCGCTCGGCGCGGCCCCGACGCCGATGCCCCTGCCCGACGTCTATGACGCGCTGGCCAACGGGCAGGTCGACGCCATCGACATGGATGCCGAGCTGATCTGGAAACTGAAGTACTACGAGCATGCCGACGTGGTCGTGCAATCGGACCACATGATGTTCCCGATGGTCGGCCTGGTATCCGCCAAGGTCTGGTCGCAACTCTCGGAAGAGGACCGCGCCATGATCGGCGAGCTGATGGCCAAGCATGTCGACAGCACCATCGACACCTATATCGAGATGGAGCAGGGCTGGCTCGACCAGGTGCGCGAGACGGGCACCAATTATGTCGAGGTCGATGAAGACTTCTTCGGCGACGCGGTCGAGGAATGGAACACGATCTGGTCGGAGAAATCCTCGGTTCTGGAAGAGCTCCGCGAGGTTTCCAAGTCTACTGCAGAGCAGTAAGGTTACCGAGTGGCCGGGGGCGTCATGACGGCGCCCCCGGCTTTTCTTTGGAGGGTCTGCATGATCGGGCGTATTTCGGCAGTATGGGCGCGGTTGGAACTGACGCTGGCCGCCTTCCTGGCTGTCTCGATCACGCTGCTCATTCTGCTCAACGTCGTGACGCGCAGCATGGGCGCCGCCCTTTACTGGGTCGATGAGCTGGCCATCTACGCGATGGCGTGGATGACGTTTCTGGGCGCATCCGCAGCCTTGCACCACGGTCAGACCGTTGTTGTCACCGCCCTGACAGATCCACTCCCGCCCGCCATGGCCAAGATCGCGGCCAAACTGGTCGATGTGATCGTCCTCGCCTTCGCCTTGTTCATGCTGTGGTTCTGCTGGCGCTGGTACGCGCCGCTGGAACTGGCCAAGTTCGGCTTTGACATCGAAGCGTTCCAGGGTGCGACGTTCAATTTCATTTACGCCGAGCCGACCACAACGCTCGGCATCCCGAAATTCTGGATCTGGATGGTCATGTGGATCTTCGCGCTCGGCGCCACGCTCCACGGCATTGCCAACCTGATTGGCCAAGGCCAAAAACCGCAAGAGAAGATCGCATGACGCCGCTCATCTTTGCCTTCAAGCTGTTGCTGGGCGTGCCAGTCGCGCTGGTTCTGGCGCTGACGGCGATCTGGTACATCTGGGAAAGCGGCAACGCGGTTCTGTTCGACAGCTTCGCACAGAAGATGTTCTCGGGGCTGGAAAATTACGGGCTGCTGGCCATTCCCCTCTTCATGTTGACGGGCGAGATGATGAACGAGGGCGGCATGACCCGGCGGCTTATCAATGCCGCGCGTGTCTTTGTCGGCGGGTTCAGGGGCGGGCTGGCCTATATCAACCTCGTTGCCAACATGTTCATGGCCGCGATCATTGGCTCGGCCACTGCGCAGATCGCCGTCATGGCCCGGGCCATGACGCCCGAGATGGAGGCCGAAGGCTACGACAAGGGTTTTGCCGCCGCCACGACGGCTGCGGGTGGCCTGCTTGCGCCGGTGATCCCACCCTCAATGATGTTCGTGATCTACGGGGTTCTGGCACAGATACCGATCGGCGACATGTTCCTGGCTGGTATCCTGCCGGGGCTGTTGCTGGCCGCATCCTTTGCGGCCGTCATTTTTGCCATCGGGATGGTCTCGGGCTTTCCGAAAGGCGAATGGTTCACCAAGAGCGAGGCCCTCTCCGCCCTCTTCTACTGCCTGCCCGCCGCGCTTATCCCCATCGCGATCATCGGGGGAATTCTTCTCGGCATCGCCACCCCGACCGAGAGCGCCGCCATCGCGTCTCTCATCGCGTTCCTGATTGGTTGGCTCATCTATGGCGAGTTGAAACCCCAGGCGCTTTTCGAGATGTTCCGCCGCACCGCCGTGAACGCCTCGATGATCATCTTCATGATCGCTGCCGCCAACGTGTTCGGCTGGGTCATCATTTATGAAGCGCTGCCGCAGAAACTGGCCGCGCTGATCACGTCAGTCACCAGTGATCCGTTCCTGTTCCTACTGATCGTCAATCTGATCCTGCTCTTCGTCGGCATGTTGATCGACGGCATCGCGGCGGTGATCCTGATCTCGCCGATCCTGCTGCCCATCGCCATGAACGACTATGACATCAGCCCTTACCAGTTCGGTGTCGTGATGTGTCTCAACCTCGTCTTGGGGCTGCTGACACCGCCGGTGGGCGTGGGGCTCTACATTACTTCATCGATGAGCGGCGTGAAGCCGGGGCGCATCCTGAAGTCACTTTGGCCGTTCCTGCTGGCAGTTGCGATCATCCTGGTCATCCTCAGCCGGTTCCCATGGCTCACGACTGTTCTGACGGGATAGAACAGCACAATTCATGACCCCGGCTCATAACCGCTAGTATTGTGCGCCACCTTTCTATGCAGGGTGGCAACGCCTAAGTGAAGAGACAGAGAGCGGTGGGCGGCATGCCTGCCAGGCCGACTGCCCCAATCTCAGGTAAGAGTGAAGAAACTGCGCCCAGCGCGCAGGGAAAGGAGCCCCATGAAGATCACCCGTTCAGGTGCCAACCCGTCGACCCCGGGACCGGAGGAATATTTCACAGGCACGGTCCGGATCGACCCGCTTCTGGCAGCAGAGGAGCCCGGCCGTGTTCGCGGCGCGCATGTCACGTTCGAACCCGGCGCACGCACCGCCTGGCACACGCACCCGGCTGGCCAGACCCTGATCGTCACCTTCGGGCGCGGTCTCGTCCAGCGCGAGGGAGGCCCGATCGAAGAAATATCGCAGGGTGATGTCGTTTGGTTCCCGGCAGACGAAAAGCATTGGCATGGCGCTGCGCCCGAAACAGCCATGAGCCACATTGCCCTTCAGGAAAGCATCGACGGGTCAACCGTCACGTGGATGGAGAAAGTCACCGACGATGAATACGGCGGCTGAAGCGCCCTGCCCCGCCGCCCGGTGAAACGGGTGCGGGGCATCCTTCCGTGATGTATGTTAGCTGGCCTGATCCTTGAGGATCAGGTCGGCGGCCTTTTCCCCCAGCATGACGACAGGGGCGTTGGTGTTGCCGGAGGTGAGCGTCGGGAAGACCGAGGCATCGGCCACCCGCAGGCCATCGATCCCGTAGACGCGCAGGCGCTGGTCGACCACGTCGGTCGATCTGTCCGGTCCCATCCGACAGGTGCTGACCGGATGAAATACGGTGCCGGCGCGGTTCCGAATGTCGGCAACCAATTCCTCGTCGGTCTGAACCTGTGGCCCAGGAGCGATTTCCGCCTCGATCAGCTTCGAGAATGCCGGCGTTTCGGCAAATCGGCGCATCAGTTTCGACCCCTCCAGCATGTCCTGCATGTCGATATCGGTGGACAGGTAGTTGGGGTGGATCATCGGGGCGGCGAACGGGTCGGCCGACCGCAGGGCGATATGGCCACGGCTTGTCGGTCGGGTCGGCTGGGCGCCGAGCAGGAAGCCCGGGAAGGCATCCGGATTCATCAACGGGCGTTTGCCCGGCGGGGCCTTTGTATAGCTGACCGGCGAGAAGAAGAGCTGCATGTTGGGCTTGTTCAGCCCCGGCCGGGTACGGACGAAGCCGCCCGCCTGGTTCACACCGAGGGAGAGCGGTCCGCGGCGGGTCAGCACGTAACGCATGCCATGCCAGAGCTTGCCGTACCACGGGCGAAGTTGTTGGTTGAGCGTGGGGACTCGCGATCGGAAAAGGTAGTCGATGCCGAGATGGTCCTGCAGGTGCTGGCCAACGCCGGGGCTGTCCTGCACAACCTCGATACCGTGCTCGCGCAACGCCGCGCCGGGACCGATACCGGAGAGCTGAAGCAGTTGTGGCGAATTGACCGCGCCGGCGGAGACGATGATCTCGCGCCGGGCGCGGGCCTCTTTCATCGTGCCGCGCTGGCTGTAAGCGATGCCGGTGGCGCGGGTGCCGTCGAAGAGAAGCTTCGTGGCATGGGCATGGGTTTCGACCCGAAGATTGGGCCGGCTGCGGGCGGGGCGAATATAGGCGCGGGCCGTCGACATGCGCATTCCGTCGCGGGCGGTGTTCTGGTAGGTGCCGACCCCTTCCTGCCTCTCGCCGTTGAAATCCGGGTTATGAGGGAATTGCAATTCCTGCCCCGCCTGGATGAAATCTGCACAAAGGGGATGTAGGTCGCGGTCCATCGTGCAGACATGCAGAGGGCCATCGCCGCCGCGCCAGTCGTCTGCACCGCGGTCGTTGGTTTCTGCCTTTCGGAAATAGGGCAGGACATCTTCCCAGCCCCAGCCGGTATTGCCCATCTCGCGCCATTCGTCGAAATCCTCGGGCTGGCCGCGGACATAGACCATGGCGTTGATCGAGCTCGACCCGCCCATCACCTTGCCGCGCGGCCAGTAGGAGACGCGCCCGGCAATGCCCGGGTCGGGTTCGGTCTGGTACATCCAGTTGACGCTCTTCTTGTAGAACGTCTTGCCGTAGCCGATTGGCATCCAGATCCAGAAGTTGAGGTCGCTCCCGCCCGCTTCGAGCAGGAGAACGCTGTATTTCCCGCTTTCGCTCAACCGATTGGCCAGCACGCAACCGGCCGAGCCGGCGCCGACGACGATAAAATCATAGTCCGCCATGTCAGATCTTGTCCCGGTCTCAGGCGTCCGGCGATGCGCTGATTACGAACAGCTTGCGCATGTGTTCATGAATGACCCATTTGCCCGTCCAGCCCTGAGGCAGCACCAGCAGGTCGCCCGGGCCAACATCGCGGGTCTCGCCCTCGCCGTCCGGACCGCTGACCGTCGCCCGGCCCGAGATGATGTGGCAATACTCGCCCGCCGCTGTACGGTCGGCAGTGAAATGGCCTGGGGTACACTCCCAGACGCCGATCTTGGTGCGGCCGTCTTCCGAGGTCCAGAGCAGGCTGGAGGCCTCTTCCTGCCCTTCGGTCAGGGTGGTGGGTTTGGCGGCAAAATCGCCGACCGGCTGGCCGGCGAGATTCTCAAAGGTCTTCAGGTCGATCATCCGGTCCTCCGGTTATCTGGGATTCGAAACGGGCAGGGACACGGTGACCGCCCCCGCCCGATGTTTGGTCATTTGCGTTTAAGGCTTCTTCTGCTGGCCGAACACCTGCGCCAGTACCATCATCACGGTGGTGACGAAAATCATCAGTGTCGAGATCGCCGCGATGGTCGGGTCAATCTGGTCGCGCAGGGCATTGAACATGTTGCGGGTGAGCGTCGGGTTGTCGCCGCCGGAGATGAACATCGCCACGACCACCTCGTCGAAGGAGGTGAGGAAAGCCAAGAGCGCGCTTGTCACGACGGCAAAGCGGATCTGCGGCAGGGTGACGGTGAAGAAGGCTATCCAGCGTGGGGCGCCAAGGCTTCGGGCGGCCTGTTCCTGGCTCATGTCGTAGCCCTTGAGCGCCGAGCCGGTGACGATGACCACCAGCGGAAGCGCAAGCACGGTATGCGCCATCACAAGGCCGGTGACGGTATAGAGAATGTTGAGTTGCACATAGGCGTAAAAGGCGCCGATGGCGACCAGAACGAGCGGCACCATCATCGGCGTGATCATCATCACGAAGGCCATGCGCACGAAGGGCACGTTCGACGTATGCAACCCGTAGGCCGCCGCCACACCCACCGGCGTGGCCACCAGCATGGTCAGGATTGCCGTCTGGATCGAGGTTCGGGCCGCCTGCATCCACTCCTCCGACCCGAAGAAATTGTCGTACCAGCGCGACGACCATTCCTGCGGCGGAAATTCGAGATACTGGCTGTCGGAAAAGGACATCGGGATGACGATAAGCGTCGGCGTCACCAGAAGGATCATGGTGATGACCGCGAAAACGTAGAGCCAGATGCGTTGGCCATGGGTGACCTGCGTTTCCGTCGCGGGGGATTTGAACCAACTGGCCATCAGTGACCTCCCGACGTGATCTGTTCGAGCTTGAGGAAACGCGAGGCAACCCACAGGATCGCGAGCGTCATCACCAGAAGAACCACGCCCATGGCACTGGCCGCCCCCCAGTTCACGAAAAGCTCGATGTTTGAGACGATCTTCATCGAAACCATGATGACCTTGCCGCCGCCCAGCACAGCCGGGGTCACGAAGAAACCAAGGCAAAGGATGAACACCATGAGCGAGCCTGCAAACAGCCCCGGCGTGGTCAATGGAAAGAACACCGTCCAGAACGCAGTGCGCGGGCTTGCTCCGAGGTTCGATGCGGCTTTCAGGTAATCACGGTCGATCGCCTTCATCGCACCATAGACCGGCAGGATCAGGAAAGGCAGCATGATATGCACCATGCCGATCAGCGTGCCCGTCATGTTATGCACGATCTTGAGCGGCTCTTCCCACAAGCCCAGCGATATGGCCCACTGGTTCACCAGACCCTGTTTCTGAAGCAGCACGAGCCAAGCATAGGTGCGTACGAGCAAAGAGGTCCAGAACGGCAGGAGCACCGTGATCAGGCAAAGGTTGGCCAGCCGGTTGGGCAGTTGCGACATGAAATAGGCCAGCGGATAGCCGATCAGGATACAGAGGCCGGTGGTCAGCACGCTGACCTGGAAAGTGGTGATGAAGATCCGGACGTAAGACTTGCGACGGATCATCCGCTCGTAGTTCTCGAGCGAGAATTCACCATTGGCGCCGATGAACGACACGTAGAAAAGCCAGCCCACGGGGATGACAAGGATGACGAGGATCAGCAGCATCGCCGGCGAGCTGAGCCCGAAGAGGCGGAGCCGTTCAAGCCGGCCGTCGGTGCGCAGGCCAGATTCGTTGGGGCGGAGGGCAGCGGTTGACATGCTTACACCTCGCGCCCGTCGATGAGTACCGTGTCTTCGGTGGCCATTGTCAGTGTCACCTGATCTCCGACAGCGGGCAGCGACGTCGCCCGGTTGCCGCGCACCGCACCGCGCATGACGATCTGCTGACCATCCTGAAGGCGGGCGTGTAGCAGGAAGCTGTCGCCCTGGTAGACAACATCGCTGGCGGTGGCGGAGAAGTTGTTGGCACCCTCCACCGGACCGTCCTCTGACAGCAGGACACGCTCGGGACGGATCATAAGCTGGAGGTCGGGCGTCTCGGGCAAGTCGCCGCTATATCGCAGGGCCTTTTCACCATAGCGCACCTCTTTGCCGTCGCGAGTGACCGGCAGGAAGGTGGATTCGCCGATGAAGTCGGCCACGAAGCGGTTGGCCGGGCGTTCATAAAGGTCGCGCGGGGTGGAAAGCTGCATGATACGTCCGTGGTTCACCACGGCGATGCGGTCAGACATTGTCAGCGCCTCGCGCTGGTCGTGTGTGACGTAAACGGTCGTCATGCCAAGCTGTTCGTGCAGGTGGCGCAATTCGATCTGCATCTGGTCGCGCAGCTTCTTGTCGAGGGCCGATAGGGGTTCGTCCATCAACAGGATTCGCGGCTCGAACACGATGGCGCGGGCCACGGCCACCCGCTGTTTCTGGCCGCCGGAGAGCTGGTCTATGCGCCGGTCTCCGTAGCCGCCAAGCTGGACGGTTTCGAGGGCGCGTTCGACGCGGTCGGCGATTTCGTCCTTTGGACGTTTGCGCAGGCGGAGAGGGTAACCCACGTTGCCCGCCACGGTCATGTGCGGGAAAAGCGCGTAGCTCTGGAAGGTCATGCCCACGTCGCGCAGGTGCGGCGGTTTACGGATCACCTCGTCATCGCCGAATTTAAGGCTGCCGCAGTCGGGCCGCGTGAAGCCTGCCAAAACCATCAGCAGCGTCGTCTTGCCCGAGCCGGACGGGCCGAGCAGCGTAAGGAACTCGCCGCTCTTCACCTCGAGCGAGACGTCGTCGAGCGCGTTAACGGGCCCGTAGGTCTTGGTGACGTTCTGCACCGAAATCGGGAGTGCTTCCGTGGCTTTGGTCGTCAAGGCGATTACCCCTCGAAGTTAGGGTTGGCTGGTGCGGACGGGCGCCGCTTGCGGCGCCCGTCACTCGGGTTTTCGGCGAAACCCTTACTCGGTCAGCATTTCCTGGTACATCTCGGCAGCGACCTGCTCCCACTCGGCATACCATTCAAGCGAGATCGGCAGCTGCTTGGCGGCGTTTTCCGGAGAGGACGGCAGGCTTGCGGCCACCTCGTCGGAGATTTCCCCGGTCTCATAGGCTGCCTTGTTGGTCGGGCCATAGGTGATGTACTTCGGCAGGTCGTCCTGGTATTCCGGCTTCGAGATCTCGGCGAGGAATTCCATCGCGAGATCCTTGTTCGGCGCGCCCTTTGGAATGGCGAAGCAGTCATAGTCGAGCAGCGCCTGGTTGAAGGTGTAGGAGACCTTGCCGCCATCCTTGGCCGCGTTGTCGAAACGGCCGTTCCAGCCAGTGGTCATGTCGACCTCGCCATCCTTCATCAGCTGCGCGTGCTGCGCGCCTGACGACCAGTAGACCGCGATGTTGGGGCGCAACTCGCGGATCTTGTCGAGCGCGCGCTCGATGCCTTCCTCGGAGGAGAGGACCTCGTAGACATCCTCGGGCGCGACGCCGTCCGCCATCAGGGCTGGTTCGAGCGCGCCGGAAACGGTGTTGCGATAGGCCCGGGTGCCGGGAAACTTCTCGGTGTCGAAGAAATCCGCCCAGCTTTGCGGGCCATCCTCGCCATAGGTGTCGGTGTTCCACGCTGCCACGACCGAGAACACGTCGCCACCGACGCAATATTCGGAATAGAGCGACTCGTAGAAGTTCGACACGTCGATCACGTCGTAGTCGAGCGGTTCCAGAAGGCCTTCCGCCCCGGCACGTGCGGCCGACCCCGACCCGCTGGCCACGAGGTCATAGGTGACCTGACCGGTAGAGACCTGAAGGCGCACATCAGCCATGCCGCCATAGGTTTCCTGTTTCACGGTGATGCCCATCGCCTCGGACGCGGGCTCGAAAAGCGCCTTGCTCTGCGCTTCCTGATACGACCCGCCCCATGAGGCCACGGTGATTTCCTTGTCCTGGGCGAACGCGCTGGTCGTTGCCAGCAGCGAAACCGCGAGGGGCGCGGCGATTGAACGTTTCATTTTTGGTCCTCCTGTCAGATATTGATCTGCCGCGTTCGAGGCGGCCTTTGCCGGTTGTTTTTGTCTTTCGCAGGCTCGGCGCGCACCGGCGAAAATCTCTTGTCAGCCGTTCACGGCCCTCCGATATTGACGGGTGTCCATCCACCTGTACCAGGCAACCGCTGCGGGCAGAAACCAGGGTTTGCCGGTGTAGAGGGGGCGCGTAGGAAACGGCAGATCTTCGAAGGCGGTCTTGCCTTCGGCTTTGCCCAGAACCTTTTGTCCGGTGCGCATGCCAAGGTAGCTGGCCATCGAAACACCCGAGCCGCAATAGCCCATCGCGTAGTGAACGCCGTCATGAGTTCCCGCATGCGGAAGTTCATCGAAACTGTAGGCAACTGTGCCGGCCCATGAATGGGTGACCTCACGGCCTTTCAGCTGCGGGAAAATGCGGCACATGCTTTCGTAGAGCAGCGGGCCGCTGATCTTCGGGTCGGTCTCGGCCGCCGAGACGCGCCCCCCGAAGAGGATGCGCCTGCGATCGGGGGAAGCACGATAATAATACAGCACCTTGAAGGTATCGCTGGCGATCCGGTCGGTCGGGAACAACTCGTCCACCAGTGCTTCGGGCAGTTCTTCGGTCGCGATGATGTAACTGCCAATGGGGATCACCCGGCGTTGCTGCCAGGGGGTTAGGTTCGTGGTGTAGCCGTTGGTGGCAACGATAACGTCACGTGCTTCGACCCGCCCCTTCTCCGTGATGACGTTGAAGCCCTTAACCGTGCGCTCAATGGCGGTGACACGGCAGTTCCCGAGGATCCGGGCGCCTGCCTCGTCCGCAATTCGGAGCAGGCCGCGATGGTACTTGGCGGGATGCAACGAGCAATGCTTCGTAAAGACGACGCCGCCATGATAGGTATTCGTGCCCAGCTCCTTCTTCTGCTCGTCGCGCGGAACGACAAAGCTCTCGATGCCCTCCTGTGACCGGAGCTTTTCGGTGTCTCGGGCGAGGGTCTCGTAGCTCTCAGGCGTATGGGCGGCATGAAACCGGCCCACGTTGCGGAAGTCGCAATCTATCTCTTCACCGCGCACGAAATCCTCGATCCACGATAGTGCAGAACTCCCCTCGCCGCGGATAGCGCGGGCCTTCTGCTCGCCGAATTTCGCCGTGAGCTTTTCCAGAGTTGGTTTGATGCTGGTACTGATCTGCCCGCCGTTTCGGGTGCTGCAGCCATATCCGGGGTCATCAGCGTCGAGCACGAGCGTCGACCGCCCGCCCCTAGCCGTTTCGATGGCCGCATTCAGGCCGGTATAACCGGAGCCGACGATCAGCACGTCCGTGGATGCGGGCAGGTCGCCCGAAAATTCGGGCGCTGGCCCGACATCGTCGAGCCAGTAGACTTGATGGTTCGGTGCATGCGATGTCGTGCGGACCATCGGCTTCCTCCAGGCACGCAAAGATAGGGCGAGAGCCGCCTTGCGCGGGTTATCAGCAAAAACGCTAGGCCACGATTGGCCCTTACTTCATATCCAATTTGACAAATTGGTCAGACCAATTTCCCACGCCAGGCTGGCAGGTCGCGAATTGCCTCGATGCCACGATGGATATCTTCGGGCGCGACGCTGCCGAAGCCAAAGACAAGCCCGGTTTCCCTGATTGGGTCAAGGCAGTAGCGCGACAGCGGCGCAAGGGTGACGCCTTTTTCGGCAGCCTGGGCCACGAGTGCCTGCTCATCGACGTTGCCGGTGATGAAGGCGGGGGTATGAAACCCGCTGGCGGTTTGCTGAAGCGAAACGCAGTCCGGCAGCGATTGCGACGCTTCAACCAGCGCATCGTGCCGCGCCTTGTAAAGACGTCGCATCAGCCGGATATGCGTGGCGAAATGACCTTCATCCATGAAGTCGGCCACGATCGCCTGGGTCGCCGTCGGCGGGCCACTGGCCCAGAACTGGAACATCTTGTCGAAGACATCCGTCATCCGTTCCGGGACCAACACGAAGCCCAGTCGAAGTGACGGGAACAATGATTTCGAAAACGTGCCGACATAGAGCACACGACCGAAATTGTCGGTACCGCGCAGGGCAGGCTGCGCAGCGCTGCCGTAATAGAATTCGCCATCATAGTCGTCTTCGATGATAAGCGCCTGCGCCTCCTCGGCAGCCTGGAGAAGCTCGAACCGCCGGGTCAAAGACATGACATGCCCCAGAGGCTGCTGGTGAGAGGGGGTTACGAAGGCAAGACGGAAATGCGGGGCCTTGGCAAGGCCGTCGGAGACGACCAACCCCTCTTCATCCACGTCGACAGGCACAAGCTCCGCACCTTCCGACAAAAGTGCGTTCCGCGCGCCGGAGGCCCCGGGGTTCTCCATCCACACCCTGTCACCCGGGTTGAGCAGAAGCCTTCCGATCAGCGAAAACGCGTGTTGTGCGCCACAGGTAATGAAGATCTGTTCGTGATGGCATCGTATCCCCTTGAGAGCGCTGAGATGGGTGGCGATGGCGCGGCGCAGCGCTTCCAGCCCCTTGGGTTGGCCGTAGCCCATGACATCGCTGCGCGCTCCGCGCAGATGGCGGGCGGAAAGGCGTGACCAGTGCGCAATTGGAAAGGCGTCGAGCGCCGGCAGGGCGGTCACGAACGCACGCGGTTCGTGCGGCAGCCACGTGCGATTGGCATAATTTTTTTCGGCGTGGCTGATAGCATATGACAAGCGCGGGTTGGGGCCGGTATGGGGGGCGTCGGGCGGGGCGACCGGCGGGCGCTGGTGTTCCAGCGTTTCGCTGACGAAGGTGCCCGCGCCCACGCGGGACACGAGCATGCCCTCCGAAACCAGCCGGTCGATGGCGTCGATCACCGTGGTCCGCGAGACGCCCGCCTCCTTGGCCAGCGTGCGGGTCGCCGGCAAACGCTCGCCGGGCGGAAGGCCCCCTGTAAGCAAGATGTCCCGAAGCGACATGTAAAGCTGCACGCTGACGGATTTGCGCGAATTGCGATCGATATGGATGGACGATAGCAGCGCCCCGGCAGCGTGTTTCATGGGTCTCCAAACCAATTGGTCTGACCAACTTGCCGAAATGGATATACAGAACCGGCCAATTATTATCCAGCCTGCAATCCGATACATACCCTCAAGGCCCGGTCTGACCCGATGAAACTGAAAAAACTCGAGACATTCACCGACAGCTTTATTTGTTTCGTGCGGGCCACCGCAGAAGACGGGGCCGAAGGCTGGGGACAGGTTGCGCCCTATTGCGCAGATATCACCGCACAGGTGCTGCACCGGCAGGTCGCCCCACATGCGCTGGGGATGGATTGCGGCAATATCGACGAGATGCTCGACATCGTGCGCGACCGCGAACACAAATTTCCCGGCTCCTACGTGCGTCGCGCGATGGGCGGGGTCGACACGGCGATTTGGGACATGCGCGGCAAACAGGAGGGCAAACCCGTCTGCGAGCTGATCGGCGGGACGCCCGGCGAGATCAGGGCCTATGCCTCGTCGATGAAGCGGGACATCACGCCGAAGGACGAAGCCGAGCGGTTCCTTCGGCTGCGCGACGCCCACGGGTTCGACGCCTTCAAGTTCCGTATTGGCGCAGAGGTCGGCCGCGACACGGATGAATGGGAGGGCCGAACAGAAGAAATCGTACCAGCGATCCGGGAGGCCCTTGGCGACGCGCCGGCGCTGCTTGTCGACGCCAATTCCTGCTATTCGCCGGCGAAAGCCATCGAAGTCGGCAAGTTGCTACAGGATAACGGAATTTCCCACTACGAAGAGCCCTGCCCCTATTGGGAGTTCGAGCAAACCAAGCAGGTCACGGATGCGCTGGAAATCGATGTCTGCGGCGGCGAGCAGGATTGCATGATGGCCAACTGGAAAGGCATGATAGACGGACGGATCGTCGACGTGCTGCAGCCGGATGTGCTTTACCTCGGCGGTATCGCCCGGACGCTACGGGTGGCTCGAATGGCCGAGGCGGCGGGGATGCCGGTGACGCCTCATGCTGCGAACATGTCGCTGGTCACTTTGTTCACGATGCACCTGCTGCGGGCGATCCCCAACGCCGGGAAATACCTCGAGTTTTCGATCGAGGAGGAGGATTACTATCCTTGGCAGTACGGACTGTACCTGAATGACCCTTACGAGGTGTCAGGGGGCCAGGTGACGGTGACGGATGCACCGGGCTGGGGCGTGGAGATCTCCCCCGACTGGCTGGACCGGGCGGAATACCAGATCAGCGAACTGGAGGGGTGATCGCGAAGCCGGGGGTCAAGCCGAAGCGATACCCTGCTTGCGGTCGTCCAGGATCATATCGGAGGCTTTTTCGCCAATCATGATGGCTGGTGCGTTCGTGTTGCCGGACACGATTTCCGGCATGATCGAACAATCGGCGACACGAAGCCCGGCGATGCCATGAACCCGCAAGCGTGAATCGACGACGGCATCGCTGCCAAGGCCCATCTTACAGGTGCCGGTGGGGTGATAGATCGTCGTCGAGTTATTGCGCGCCCAGTCGAGCGTGCCCTCGTAATCGTCCATGTCGAGCGTGTCGTCCGGACGAAACTCTTCGGAAATCTTGTGGCTGAGCGGTTCGCATCGGGCAATGCGCCGGGCAATGTTGATGCCTTCGACGATCGTGCGGCAGTCGGCTTCGGTCGACAGATAATTCGGGTGGATTCTCGGGTGCGTCGACGGATCGGCACTCGCCAGCCGAATTTCGCCGCGACTTTCTGGCCGCAACTGGCAGACGGACATGGTGAAGGCGGAAAACGGATGAACACCCGCCCCCGGACTGTCCGCAGACCAGGGCTGGACGTGAAACTGGATATCCGGGGTCTCCACATGATCGCCGGTCCGCATGAACCCGGTTGCCAGGCTGGCGGCCATGGCCATCGGGCCAGATCGGAACATGGCGTATTTGAGCGCAATCCGGGCCTTGTTGGTCAGGCTGCGCACCTCGTCATTCAACGTGGGCTCGTTGCATTTGAAGACAAGCCGGGCCTGCAGATGGTCCTGCATGTTCTTGCCCACGGCAGGGAGATCGCGAAGAACGTCTATCCCGTGCTCCTTGAGCTGCGCGGCTTCACCAATGCCGGAAACCATGAGAAGCTGCGGCGACCCGATGGCGCCCGATGACACGATGACTTCGACGCCGGCGCGCACGATCTGCTCGGTCCCGGCACCGTCGCGGTAGGCAACGCCGGTGGCGCGGGTACCATCGAACAAGATCCGGCTGGCCTGCGCGCGGGTAAGGATTGTCAGGTTAGGGCGATTGCGGATCGGGTTCAGAAACGCAACCGCGGCGGAACAACGGCGACCGTTGCGCGCCGTAAGCTGGAAATAGCCCACCCCTTCCTGCGCCGCGCCGTTGTAGTCGCTGTTGAACGGGTAGCCAGCCTCCTGCGCAGCGGCGACCCAGGCATCGCAGATCGGCCGTTGCAGCCGCATGTTCGACACCGAAAGCGGGCCCTGGTCACCATGAAACTCGTCGGCTCCGCGCTCCTGGTTCTCGGAGCGCTTGAAGAGGGGCAGCACGTGGTCCCACCCCCAGCCGGCGTTCCCCATCTGCTGCCAGCGGTCGTAATCCTGCGGTTGGCCGCGAACATAGAGCAATCCGTTCAGAGAGGATGAGCCGCCAAGCACCTTGCCCCGGGGCCAGTCGAGCCGGCGGCCGTTGAGCCCTGGATCGGGTTCCGTTCGGTAGCACCAGTCGACCGAGGGGTTGTGCATCGTCTTGAAATAACCGACCGGAATATGGATCCAGGGATTCCAGTCTCGCCCGCCCGCCTCCATCAGCACGACCTTGATCGAAGGGTCTTTGGAGAGACGATTCGCCAGAACGCAGCCCGCCGAGCCCGCGCCGACGATCACGTAATCTGCTGACAATTCGGGCATTTACGGGCGTCCTCTTCCAAACATTACGCAGCGAAAAGATTTTTCTTGCCAGATCGAACATAGGTCGACCAATATTGAGACTGCAAGTATCAAAAAATACGATTTGGGAGGAGACCATGAAAGTATCCAATGCCCTGAGCGGGATCACCCGCCGGGACCTGTTCCGCTTATCGGGACAGTTCGGCATGTCGTCGGTGCTGTTGGGCGCGGGAGCGTTCGCGGGGGCGGCCAGCCTGCCGTCGCTGGCCAAAGCGGCAGAGAGCACATACGAAAAACGATTCAAGAACGAGCCCAAGCACACGCTCAAGATGGGCGCCTCGGGGTTCAACTCGCGGAACCTGCTGATCGAACGGATGGGCGCGCTGGAATTCTGCCGCGACCTGGAAGAACGCACCGAGGGGGAAATCCGCGTCGAATTCATCGGCGACAACCAGATCTGCGGCCAGCTCTCCTGTGTCGAGAAAACCCAGCTGGGCGTGGTCGACATGTACGCGGCCTCGACCCAGAACTCTGCGGGCGGCGCGCCCTACCTTAACGTACTCGACTACGCCTACATGTTCCCGACCCGGGCATCGCAGTACCATTTCCTCTACAGCCCGGAATCCATGAAGCTCCTGCGCGAGCCGCTGGAAAAGCGCCACGGATTGAAATTCCTGTTCAGCCACTGTGAGCTGCGCGGGCTTCAGATGGGTCAGTCGTTCGCCGACAAGCCTACGGTGACCAAGCTTGAAGA
Organism: Roseovarius indicus; assembly: GCF_008728195.1. Taxonomy (NCBI): domain Bacteria; kingdom Pseudomonadati; phylum Pseudomonadota; class Alphaproteobacteria; order Rhodobacterales; family Roseobacteraceae; genus Roseovarius; species Roseovarius indicus. The sequence continues at coordinate 1,074,675 of NZ_CP031598.1, read as the reverse complement.
ACTGTTCGGCACCAAGAACCGGGTGACCGGTACGCAGTTGGGCCGCATCGCGATGCAGCTTCTGAACCTCAACCCGGTGCCTGTCGCGTGGGAGGAGACGCTCGACGGGCTCAAGCAAGGCCTGATCGATGGTGCGGAGACTTGGGCCTCGGCCGTGGCCTATGCCAACATGTCGCCGGTGGTCAGCCAGTCGGTCGACTTGAAGTTCTTCTGCGGCACCGAACATACCTCGATGTCGGCGAAGGTCTTCGACGAGATGGAGCCGCACTTGCAGGACGCTATCATGGAATCCTCGTACTGGGCACAGGCCCATGTGCAGGCGGCGAACGAGGCTGCGCTGGTCAAGACCGTCGGCTTCTCGGATCCTCAATTGCCCGACACCATCTTCGTGCGCGACAACGTGCGCCCGGCCTTCCTTCCGGAAGACCAGATCAAGATGGCCGAGGAAATGTGCTCGCCCGAGTTCAACCCCGAGCCCTGGGCGCAGTGGCGCGAGCGTCTCAACAACTGGGCCGGCGGCCTCGACACCTACCAGGAGATCTACGACGTGGCGCGGCAGATCCCGCAGGATACCAAGCCCGAGAACGTCGAGCCGCGGCGCTGGTGGCGTTCGGCATAAGTTGCTACCGTAAAGCTTAGATCCGGGCCGCTCGAATAACGGGCGGCCCGGCGTACCTCACGCGGCGCAAAAGACCGCGGAGACTAATGACAGCCCAAAGGGAGGAACAGGGATGTCCGGCTTGTTCGATGGGGCGGGAGAAATTCTGAGCGCCCTCGCCGCAGGCGATTCATGGATGCTGAGCGAGGCAATGCGCAACCCGGCAATCTGGCCGATGGGCCTGGTCGCGATGCTGGCAGCGGCGGTTCTGATCCTGATCGTGTACCGGGTGAGCCCGTGGTTCGAGCGCAATTTCGAGTCGACCGTGATGGTCGTCTCCTACCTCGCCATCGGCGGCATCATCTTTGTCGAGGTCTTTCGCCGCTTCGTACTGTCTCAACAGGCGCCTTGGTCGACCACGCTGCCGCCGTTCCTGTTTCTCATCATGACGTGGTTCGGCTGCAGCTATAACGTCAAGCTTCGCACGCACCTTGCCTTTGCCGAATTCCGCACGGCCATGCCCCGCGCCGGCCAGATGGCCTGCCTGTTGCTCGATACGGTGCTGTGGATCGTGTTTTCATGGGTCGTGGTCGTCACGTCGACTCGGGTGGTGGCCAACTCCGCCTCGAACTTCCAGATCATGCTGGGCACCGACAACATCATGCAGTGGTGGTTCCTGATCTCGGTACCGCTGGCCTTTACCGTCCTCGTGGCGCGGGTGCTGGAAAACCTGCTCGAGGATATCGCCAACTTCCGAAGCGGGGAACCGCTTCTCAGACAAGCCGTCATCGGCGGAGACTGACATGAGCGATCCGGCCATCATCACGCTCATCTCCCTCGGGGTCACCTTCCTCTTCATGCTGGGCGTGCCCGTCTTCCTCGTCATCGGTTACTGGGTACTCGGCATGTCGTTTCTTCTAGAGATGCCGCTCGACAATATCGGGGCCGCTCTGGCGGATGTGTTCACCGACGGCTTTGCCCTGCTGGCCATGCCGCTTTTCATTCTGACCGGTGACCTGATCAATCGTTCCGGCATTGCCCGAAGGCTCAGCGATTTCGCCTATTCGTGCCTCGGCTGGATCCGGGGCGGGCTGGCGATGGCGTCGCTGGGCGCCTGCGGGCTTTTCGCCGCGATTTCCGGCTCCAACTCGGCCACGACCGCGACGATCGGCTCGATGTTGCATCCCGAGATGGTGAAAGGCGGCTATGACGAACGCTTCTCGGCCGCCACCGCCGCGGCGGGCGGCACGGTCGGTATCATCATCCCGCCCTCGATCATTTTCATTGTTTACGGCTTCCTTCTCAACCTGCCGATCTCCGACCTCTTCGTCGCCGGCATCATTCCCGGCACCATGATGGTGGGCGGGATGATGGTCGCCTGCTTCCTCGTGTGCTGGAAGAACGGCTGGGGTTACCTGATCGCACTGAGCCCACTGCGCGTGATCAAGACGGCTGTCGGTGCGTGGTTGGGCTTCTTCGCCATCGGCCTTGTGCTCTGGGGCATCTACACCGGCAAGTTCTCCCCTACCGAGGCGGCAGGGGTCACAGTGGGATTCTGCGTGATTGTGGGCTTCCTCTGCCTGCCACTGCACCGGCTCATCGTCGGGAAGGATGACCGGGACAAGGACGTAGCCGAAAAGTCGATCTCGCAGATGCTGGTGGTGCGCGGGTTCGGGCCGCTGGAGCTTCCGTCGATCACCATGCGTTCGGCTCAGATCACCGGAATTCTCGCGCCGCTGATCGCCGTGTCGGTTGTCATGCAGCAAATCCTTTCGGTCCTCGGCGCACAGGAAGTGATCGGGGGGTTCGTGACATCCATGGGCGGCTATCACGCCGTGCTCTTCACCTCGATGGCGATCGTCTTCGTGCTCGGGATGGTGCTGGAAAGCCTTCCGGTGACGATCATCCTGGCTCCTATCCTCGCACCCGTCGCGCACTCGGTGGGGGTTGAGCCGGTGCAGTTCGCGGTCGTGTTCCTGGTGGGCGCCTCGATCGGCTTCATCACGCCACCCTATGGGCTCAACCTCTACGTGGCCTCGGGCGTGACCGGAGTGCCGTACTTCCGGTTGTTGCGATATTCCCTCGTCTATCTTATTGCCCTGATCGCGGTCTGGATCATCGTGGCGTTGGTGCCGGTGCTCTCGACTGCGCTGTTGCCGCAACGATGAAGTAGACGAACCGATGGATGGGGAAAAAACCGGCTCGATCCCGACCAACCTGAGATTGCTGATGGTGATCGAACAGATCGCCAGGGCCGGGGTTCCGGTAACGCCGACCGAGGTAAACGCTCAGATCGGCCTGCCGAAACCCACGATCCACCGGCTGTTCAGCACGCTGGAGGAAGAAGGTTTTCTTCAACGGGACTTGGACGGTCGCACCTATTCGCCCGGCCCGCGCCTGAGAGACATGGCGGGTGGCATCCTGTCCTCACTGCGTATCCGCACCGCGCGGCAGGCCGTGCTCAAACAGGTAAGCCGGGAAATCGGCGAGACCTGCAACATCGCCCTCCCCGACCGGGATTCCATGACCTATCTCGAGCGGGTCGAAACGGAATGGCCCCTGCGCATCCAGTTGCCCATAGGCACCCGGGTGCCGTTCTACTGCACCGCCAGCGGCAAGATGTACCTGGGATCGTTGGCAGAGAACCACCTGAAGACATATCTCGCGGCGACCAGGCTGGAACGTCGGACACCGAACACGATAACCGACCCCGACACGCTCTTCGAAGAGATCCGCGAGGTGCGCGAGGTTGGCTACGCGCTTGATCGCGAAGAATTCATGGAAGACATGATTGCCCTCGCCGTGCCCGTACAGGACACCAATCAGCGCCTAATGGCTACGCTATCGTTCCACGCACCGACCCAGCGCTTCGACATCGCCCGGGCGCTGGAGTATCTCGAACCTCTGAAGGCAGCGGCCAGAGACCTGTCAAAGCTGATAACTGACACCGAAGCCTCCTGACCGCAACAGCCCTGAAACCGCCTTTTCTGGGCCGGGAAAAGGCGCGGCAGATCGCTCAATCAAACTCTTCCAGGCTCACCGCCTCGCGGCCGACCTGCCCCATCTGCTGGTCGATCTGCGCCGCCAATTCACGCGATGCCAACGCCGCAAGCCGGGCCGGCAGGGCATCGAGATCTCCGGACCGCGCAACGACCTTGATGGAGCGCGAGAACCCCGGCCCCGGCAACGGCCGCACGATCAGCGGCATCCGCTCGACGAACCCGTCGATCAGGAGACTGGGGGTGAGGATGGTAAAGCCCAGACCTTCGGCCACGCAGGCGGTCACCATGCTCGACCGGTCCGCCTGGATCACCCGCGGCGCCGTCAGCTTGAGCCGGCGAAGATGCTGTTCCGTTCGCCGCCCGACGCTTGTCGTGGCCGCAAATCGCACCAGCGGCAAGTGTGCAAGTATGTCCTGCAGGCGACGTGCCGGCCCGTCATAGCTTTGCGGCAGGACAAGCAGGAAATTCTCGGTCAGCACGTCATGCCGCTCCAGCCCGTCCATGTCATAGAACGGGTTCGAGGTAATCACCAGGTCGGCCCGCTTCGTGCGCAAAAGGGTTTCATGGTCACCGCTCTGTCCTGCATGCAACGTCAGGTCTTCGACAGAGACTTCCGACTTCAACAGCCTGACCAGGGGCGGCGTCAGCGTCGTGGCGATCGACGCCAGCATCCCGATGCGCAGCACGCTGATCGGCTGCGGACCCTCGTGACGCATGGAGGTGGCGAGGTCTTCGACCGAGTTGAGGATGCGCTGCGCATGACGCAGGCAAAGTTCGCCCGCCTGTGTCAACCGCACCGGCCGCACCGTACGGTCGATGAGCCTTGCGTCACAGGCATCCTCGAGCGAGGCAAGCTGTTGCGAGGCGGCCGATTGCGTCATTCCCATCAGCCGCGCTGCCTGGGTGAACTGACGGGTTTCCGCAATTGCGACAAAGACTTCCAGCGCCGTCAGAAGGTTCTTGTCCGACGCAAGCCGGGTGGTGAGTTTCGGCGACTTCATTAGAGTTCCTAATAGTGTCGCGTTTTCATTGCCGCACACGAGGGATTTTGTCCATCCTTCCTCCAACATCAATGGAGGTTGTCGTGACACGGAGAGGCAAGCGGCGTAGCGAGGAGGCCAGGGCGGGGTCACCGCGCGCGCCGTATCTCGACCGCCATGTCGGACCGCTCCCGATCCTGTCGGAGGAAGGTCTTCAGATCATCGAGGCCAATGCCGACTGTATCCTGGCCGAAACGGGCATGGAGTTTCGCGACGACCCCGAAATCCTTCAGATCTTTGCCGAGGCCGGCTGCGATGTCGATGGAGAGCGCGTCCGCTTCGCCTCCGGCTTCTGCCGCAAGATCATTCAGGCCACCGCGCCTTCGCAATTCACTCAGCACGCGCGCAACCCGGAAAACACCGTTCGGATCGGCGGCAGCGCCTCGGTGTTCTGCCCGTCCTGGGGCCCACCCTTCGTGCATGACCTCGACATGGGGCGGCGCTACGCGACCTATGACGATTTCACAAACCTCGTGAAGCTGCACCAGACGATCCCGTGGCTGCACCATTCCGGCGGGGTCGTCTGCGAACCGGTCGATCTGCCGGCAAACAAACGGCATCTGGACATGCTCTATGCCCATATCCGGTGGTCCGACCGGCCCTTCATGGGCGCCTTCCTCGGGGCCGAGCGCGCAGGACACGCAATCGACATGGCACGGATTCTCTTCGGCGAGGCCTACGTGGCCGAAAATCCGGTACTATACTGCGTTTCCAATACCAACGCGCCGCTCGTGATGGATTCCCACATGTCCGGCGCGCTCAAGACATATGCCCGCGCGGGCCAGCCCGTCGCCTGCACACCGTGGACCCTGGCCGGCGCGATGAGCCCCTCGACCGTGGCGGGAACACTGGCGCAGGTGCTGGCCGAGGCGCTTGCAAGCCTCACGCTGGTGCAACTCGTCAACCCAGGCGCACCCTGCCTCATGGGCTCCTTTGCCTCGACCATGTCGATGCAGTCCGGCGCCCCCACGTTCGGCACACCGGAAGCCGGCCAGATGATCCTGGCAGCCGGGCAGCTGGCCCGCCGGCTGGGCGTGCCGCTTCATTCGGTCGGTACGCTTTCAGCCTCGAAACTGCCCGATGCGCAAAGCCAGCAAGAAGCGACTTGGGGCTTGATGATGGCGCTGTTCGCCGGGGTCAACGTCATCAACCACGCAACCGGCTGGCTGGAAGGCGGGCTTGTCACCGGTTTCGAGAAGACGATGATCGACGCCGATCTTTGCGGCAAGATGATGCGGTTCTTCGCTGGAATCGACCTGTCCGAGAACGCACAAGCTATGGCGGCCATCGCCGCAACGGGACCGGGCCAGCATTTCCTTGGCTCCGAGCACACGCAAGCCAACTTCCTATCGGCGCTCTTCCGACCGGACCTGCCCGACAACAACTCTTTCGAACAATGGCAGGCGGCCGGAAGCCTCGACATGGCCCAGCGCGCCAACGCGCTCTGGAAGTCGCGGCTCGACACCTACGAAGACCCCGGCCTCGATCCGGCGATCGACGACGCGCTGAAGGACTACATCGCGCAGCGCAAACTGGAGGTCGCCGATGCCGACTACTTCTGAGACGCGTGGAATCGTCATCATCGGCGGCGGTGCGGTCGGTCTTTCGCTGGCCTACCACCTCGCCCGGCTGGGGGCCGAGGACGTACTGCTGCTCGAACGCAACCAGCTGACGTCCGGCACGAGCTGGCATGCCGCCGGCATCGTCGGGCCGCTGAGGGCAACGCCCAACATGACACGGCTGGCGATGTATGCCGGAGAACTCTTCCCGCGACTGGAGCAGGAAACCGGCCTCTCCACCGGGTATCGTGTCACCGGTGGGTATTGGCTGGCAAAGCTCCCAGAGCGGATGGACGAGCTGCACCGCATCGCGGCACTCGGGCGGCATTTCGGCCTTTCACCCGAGATGATGACGACCGACGAGCTCGGATCGGCCCTGCCGTGCCTGTCCACGAAAAACCTGCATGGCGCCATGGCCGTCGCCGAGGACGCCAGCGTAAATCCGGTCGATCTGTGCATGGCCTATGCCCGGGCGGCCAGATCGATGGGCGTTGAAATCCGCGAGAACAATGGCGTTGCCCGGCTTTTGACGGAAGGCGGACGCGTATATGGCGTGGGCTTGGAGGACGATACTGAGATCCGCGCCGGCCAGGTCGCCCTCTGCTGCGGCGCCTGGTCCAAGCGGCTGGCCGAAACGGCAAACGTCGCCCTGCCCTTGCAGCCGGTCGAGCACATGTATGTCGTCACCGAGCCGCGCCCCGAGTTCGAAGGTTTCCCCGTGCTGCGCGATCTCGACTCCGGTGTCTACATCAAGGGCGATACCGGCAAGCTGGTGATCGGTGGCTTCGAACCGGATGCGAAATGCTGGAATCCCGATGGCCCCGAGGGCAACCGCCCCTTTCTCGAACTGCCCGAAGACTGGGATCAGTTCACACCGTTCATGGAAGCTGCCCTTGACCTGATCCCCTCACTGGAAGACACCGGCATTCAGCATTTCATGAACGGCCCCGAGAGCTTCACCGCCGACACGCGGCCGTTGATCGGTGCCGCGCCCGGGGTGGATGGCCTCTACGTTGCGGCAGGCATGAATTCGGTCGGCGTGATGTCATCGGCCGGGGTCGGCCGCCTTCTCGCAGGTTGGATGCAAGACGGCCAGCCGCCCATGGATGCCTGGGAGGTCGACATCGCTCGCGTCGATCCCCTTTCCGCAGATCCGGCGCACATGGCGACGCGGATGAAAGAGGCCGTGGCCGACCTCTTCACCCTGCACTGGCCCTACAAGCAGCCAAAGGCCGGTCGCGATCTGCGCCGTTCGGCCCTGCATGACCACTGGCAGGCGCAAGGCGCGGTGTTCGGCCTGACGGCCGGATGGGAACGCGGGCTATGGTATGCCGAGAGCGAGCAGGAACGCGCCCTGCCCTACTCCATCGGAGATCAACCATGGTGGCCCATCGCAACCCGCGAAGCGGCGCGTATGGAAACCGGAACGGTCCTGCTGGACCTTTCGCCATTTACCAAGCTCAGGGTCGAAGGCCGCGACGCGCTGAAACAGCTCAACAGCCTCTGCCCGGCACAGTTGAATGTGAACGAGGACCGCGCCGTCTACACCCAATTCCTCAACGCCAAGGGCGGGATCGAGGTCGAAGCCACCGTCACCCGCCCGGGCCCCGAGATGGTCGAGATCACCACAGGCGCCGCGACCCGCTGGCGTGACCATGCGTTCTTTCGGCGTGCGCTGGACGGCGTCGCGCTGACCGACATTACAGAGGAATTCTGCGTGGTCGGCGTGATGGGCGCCGGAAGCCGTGACACTCTGCGTGGCATTGCGCAGGATTGGCCAGATATGCCTTTCGGTCATACGCGCACCGTAACCGTGGCCGGCGTCGAAACCATCGCCACCAGACTGAGCTTCGTCGGCGAACTCGGTTGGGAACTGCGCGTGCGCAACGAAGACGCCCCGGCGCTTTTCGACGCCCTGACGGGCACCGGCGCAAAACCTATGGGTCATTACGCGCTTGACGGATGCCGGATTGAAAAGGGCTTCGTGCACTGGGGGCACGACATTGGCCCCGAGATCACTCCGCTCGAGGCGGGCCTGGGGTTCAACATCGACTGGTCGAAGGACTTCACTGGCAAGGCGGCGCTCGAGGCGCAGCGTGAGGGTCTTTCCCGACGCCTCGTGCTTTGCGAGGTCGAGGGCAGTCCGCTTGTCCTGCACGACGAACCCGTCTGGGAAAACGGCCGCGTTGTCGGCCTCACAACCTCGGGCGCGCGGGGCCCGCGCACTGGCTTGACGTTGGCGTTCACGCTGGTCGAGGTGACGAAAACCCCGATGAAAGACAGGCACTTCGAGATCGAAATCGCGGGCGAATGGTACAGGGCCACGCCTCTGACCCAGCCGCCCTACGACCCCAAAGGCAAAAGGATGCGCGCATGAGCGATGTGCAGGTTCTCATCATCGGCGGCGGCGCTATGGGCGTTTCGCTGGCCTATCACCTGGGCAAGGCCGGCTGGTCCGACGTGGTGCTGACCGAAAAGAACGATCTCACCCACGGCTCGACTTGGCATGCGGCCGGGCTTTGCACCCATTTCGCGCACAACGCGACCATTCAGGAGTTCCGCGCCACCTCCGTTCGCCTCTACCGCGACATTCTGCCAGAGGAGACAGGTCAAGGCTGCGGCTTTCACCCTTCCGGCGCCATGCGCGTCACCCGCAACCCCGACAGGATGGACGAGTTCCGCCATGTGGCAGGCCTTTCGGATTTCACCGGCTACCCACTGGAAATCCTGACGCCCAAGCGCATCGCGGAATTGTACCCCCTGGCCTCCCTCGAGGGGCTTCTGGGCGGGATCTATGAACCCGACGATGGCCATGTAGATCCGACGCTCGCCACTCAGGCCATGGCCACGGGCGCGAAGGCACGCGGCGTCAGTTTTTTCCGGCAGAACCCCGTCACGTCGATCACCCGGGAAGACGGGATCTGGCGCGTGGAAACGCCGAAAGAAACCTTCCGCGCCCGCCATCTCGTCAACGCCGCCGGCACATGGGGCTGGGAGATTGGGCACATGATGGGGCTCAACATCCCGTCTGTCCCGGTCCTGCACCAGTATCTCGTGACCGACACGGTTCCAGCCGTCGCCGACCGTATCGCGCAAGGACTGCCCGAGCTGCCCATGATCCGCGACCCCGAGGAAAGCTGGTATCTGCGGCAGGAGCGCGACGGGCTGATCCTGGGCCCGTATGAGAAGGAAGCACAGGTCTGGTCGGTCGACGGTGTACCCCCCGATTTCGGCGCCGAACTGATGCCGCCCGATCTCGACCGGGTCGAGCATATCATCGAGGCGGCGATGGCGCGTGTTCCGGCGCTTGAAACCGGCGGGGTCAAATCTGTCATCAACGGGCCGATCACCTTCACGCCCGACGCCAATCCGCTGATCGGACCCGCACACGGTATCGAGAACGGCTGGCTGCTCACCGGCTCGTCGATGGGCGTGATGGAAGGCGGCGGCGCGGGCTGGTTCCTGGCTCATTGGATGACCCACGGCGCTCCGCCGATGGATGCGCTGGCGGTCGACTCCCGCCGCTTCGGGTCCTGGGCCGATCGTGACTACCGCGTCGCCAAGGCCATCGAGTGCTTCGGCCTGCAATTCGGCGTGCATTACCCGTTCGAGGAACGCCCGGCCGGGCGCGGCCTGCGCCTGTCGCCACTGCACGACCGGATGCTGGCCCGAGGCGCCATCATGGGCGCAGCGCACGGGTGGGAACGGCCCAACTGGTTCTCCGACAAGCCCGGCGACGTGGCCCATGAAAGCTTCCAGCGCACCAACTGGTTCGACCCGGTGGCACGCGAGGTCGAGTGCGTGACCAACCGGGTGGCGTTGGCCGACCTTTCGGTGTTCTCCAAATTCGAGGTGACCGGGCCGGGCACTGCAGATTTCCTCGAAACGCTTGGCGCCAACCGCCCCCCTGCCCGGGGTCGTGTGGGGCTGATCCATGCCCTGACACCCGCGGGCGGTGTGGTGTCGGAATTTTCGGTCGCTCGGCTGGCCGATGACGCCGCTTATCTCAACAGTGCGGCCGCGGCCGAGGAGATGGATCACGACCTGCTCACGGCCCATGCCGCAAAGCACGATGTCCGCCTCCGAAACGTCACCGAAGAGATCGGCGTGATTGGCCTTATGGGGCCGCAATCCCGATCGGTTCTGGCGTCGCTCAGCGATGCTGACCTAGGCACCGGCTTCCCTTGGCTGTCGGTGCGGGAGATTACCGTTGCCGGCGTCACCTTGCGGGCCATGCGGGTCTCCTATGTCGGCGAGCTGGGCTGGGAGCTTCACGCCCGCGCCGCCGACCTGCCCGGGTTGTTCGATGCGCTGGAGGAGGCAGGCAAGCCGCACGGCATTGGGTTTTACGGCGCCTACGCCGCCGGCTCCATGCGCCTCGAAAAAGGATACCGGGGGTGGGGCGGCGACCTGACAAGCGAGCGCACCCCCGATGAAGCGGGCCTTGGCTACCTGATCCGCACCGATGGCCGTGACTTCCCGGGTCGCGATGCACTGTTGCAGCGGATGGACAAGCCCGACCGCTGGGAAATGGTGCTGCTCAGCCTCGACAGCGGTACGCTCGACCCGTTCTACGCCCACACCGTACGGCACGAGGGACAACCCGTCGGCATCGTCACGTCCGGCGCATACGGCCACCGCACCGGGCTGACGCTCGCCTTGGCCTACCTGCGCACGCGCGGCCTGCGCGAGGGGCTGACCGTCGATATCCTCGGCCAGCGTTTCGACGCCACGGTCCTCGACCGCCCGCCATTCGACCCCGACAATACCCGACTGCGATCCTGAAGGAGACCCGCCATGACCGAGCTTGCAACCGATTGGAGTACGGACGGCACCGCCCGCCGCCGCGACACCTATTACGCCGCCACGCTGAAGAAGTTCGTGCCATTCCGTGACCCGATCGTCTTCAAAAAGGGCTCCATGCAGTACCTGTGGGACGCCGAGGACAACAAGTACATCGATCTGCTGGGCATGAATGTCTGCATCTCGGTCGGCCATTCCCATCCCACGGTCGTGAAAGCGGCACAGGCCCAGGCCGCGGACCTGACACATTGCACCACCATGTTCTATCACCCGGTCCCCGCGCATCTGGCCGAGGAACTGGCCGCCACCCTGCCGAAGGGACCTGAATGGGTCGTGCATTTCTGCAATTCGGGGTCCGAGGCGATCGACCTCGCCATGACCATCGCGCGGACACACACCGGCAATCTCGACCTTCTCGCACTGCGCACGGCCTATCACGGGCCGACCGCTGCGGCGCAGTCGGTGACAGGCATTTCCGGCTGGCGGCATCCGGGTATGCCGGGCAACGTGGCGATCATTCCCGAACCCAACCAGTATCGCGGGATCTTCGGCGAGAATGCCGGCGCCGCGCCCTATCTCGACGAAATCGAGCGCACCATCGCCACGGCCACAACCGGCCGCGTCGCCGGCATGCTGGTGGAATCGGTGCAGGGCTATGGCGGTATCGTGGCCATGCCCGAGGGCTATATGTCCGGCGCAGCCGAACGGGTGCGAGCCGCGGGCGGTCTCTACATCGCCGACGAGGTTCAGTCGGGCTTCGGCCGGACCGGCGACCACATGTGGGGCTTCGAGGCCGACGGCGTCATTCCCGATATCATCGTCATGGCCAAGGGTATCGGCAACGGCTTCCCCCTTGCCGCCGTTGTGACGAAACGCGAGATCGCCGAACCGATGGCCGAGAAGTTCCTGTTCCACACCTACGGCGCCAACCCCACCTGCTGTGCGGCAGGCCGGGCGGTGCTTCAGGTCATTCGCGAAGACAACGTGCAGGAAAATGCCCGCATCGTCGGTGCGGAGCTTCTGAAACGGCTCGAAGACCTGAAATCGAAGCACAAGGCCATCGGCGACGTACGCGGCCGGGGCCTGATGCTCGCGATCGAGATGGTCAAGGATCACAAGACCAAGGAACCCGACCGCGAGACGACCGCGGCCGTTTTCGAGGCCTGCCGGGAAAGCCGGCTGATCCTCTCGAAATCGGGACCGAACCAGTCGGTGCTTCGGATGGTACCGCCGATGTGCCTGTCGCTCGACGATGTCGACGAGGTGGCCGAGGGACTTGACCGGGCCTTTTCAGGCCTGGGCTGACGGTATACCGGCCTTACTTCGACAAGGGCGCAGGCCAGTTGGCGTCGGCTTTGGCGATGTTGCCGTGGATATCCTCGGACCAGATACCCCGGACGGTCTGGCTGAAGTTGAGGTAGAGCTTGCCGTAATGGACCGTCCACGCATCCGGCGCCGTGGGCGCGACGGCGCCTTTCGACGCGGCATAGGCACAGTATCCGCCATATTGCGGCGCATAGGCTTCCGGGTTTGCTTCGAACGTCTCGCGATTGGCGGCGGTAGCAAAGTGCCATTCGGCCCCCTGCCATGTCACGGCATGGGCCGCCTTGCCCTTCACCGGTTCGCCTTCGGAGAAGTAGGCGACCGGATCATAGCCACCGATCGCCGCCCCGTCGTAGGACAGGATGTCGGGTTCGGAAGCCTTGGCGAAACGCGGGGCGAGCAGCAGCGCGGCGGCGGTGGAAATCATGAAGAAACGGCGAGACGGCATCGCGGGGCTCCGGGACAGGGCATCAAGGATGCGTCATTCAAGCCCAAGAGGCCGCTCGGCGAAAGCTCCGCTACGTGAACGTGACCCCGCGTGAGCGGCGCTTAGGCCGCCTGCCCGTCGGTAAATTGCAGTCGCGCCAGCCGGGCATAAAGACCGTCCTCGGCCACAAGGCTGTCATGGGTCCCCTCGGCGGCGATGCGGCCCTGATCCATGACGATGATCCGGTCGGCCTTCTTCACCGTGGCAAGCCGATGGGCGACGATGATGGTGGTGCAGCGGCGGGCCATCTTGTCGACCGCCTCCTGCACCGCCCGTTCGCTTTCGGCATCAAGCGCGCTGGTTGCCTCATCGAGCAGCAGAACCGGCGCGTCGCGCAGGATCGCCCGCGCAATGGCGATACGCTGCTTCTGCCCGCCCGACAACATGACCCCGCGCTCGCCGACATAGGTGTCGTAACCCTCCGGCAGGGCCTCTATGAAAACATGCGCCGCAGCGGCCTTCGCGGCGGCCTCGACCTCGGCATCGGAGGCATCCAGCCGACCGAAGCGGATGTTCTCGCGCGCCGACGCCGCGAAGATCACCGGGTCCTGCGGCACCAGCGCGAGCGCCTTCCGGAATTCAGGCCGGGACATCTCGTCGACCGGCACGCCGTCGAGCGTGACCTTGCCGGACGCCGGATCGTAGAAGCGCAGGATCATCTGAATGATCGTCGTCTTGCCCGCGCCCGAAGGACCGACAATGGCGACCGTCTCGCCCGGCTCGATCGTAAGGTTCAGACCGTCAAGCGCCGGAACCTGCGGTCGCGACGGATAGGTGAAGCTGACATCATGGAAGCCGATGGCACCCTTCACGGTATCGGGCAGCGGCCGCGGCTGGGCCGGGTCCTTGACCTTGTCTTCGGCGTTCAGCAATTCGATCAGCCTCTCGGTCGCCCCGGCGGCCCGCTGCAATTCGCCCCAGATCTCAGATAGTGCGGCCACGGCCCCGGCCACCATGATCGAGTAGATCACGAACTGCACCAGCGTGCCGACGCTCATGCCCCCCGCGCGCACGTCGCGCGCCCCGATCCACAGCACGCAGACCACGCCGGTGAAGACCAGGAAGATGACGATGATCGTCATCAGCGCCCGGGTCGAGATGCGCCGGCGCGCCGAGGCGTAGCTTTCTTCCGTCACCTCGCCGAACCGGGCGCGGCTTGCCCCTTCATGGGTGAAGGCCTGCACCGTCTGGACACTGGTCAGCGCCTCCGAGGCATTGCCCGAGCTCTTTGCAATCCAGTCCTGGTTCTCGCGGCTGAGCTTGCGCAGGCGGCGGCCCAGCGTAAGGATCGGCACGATTATCACCGGCACGATCAGCAGCACCATCAGCGTGAGCTTGGTCGAGGTCACCAGCATCAGCGCCAGCCCACCCACGAAAATCAGCAGGTTGCGCAATGCAATGGAAATCGACGAGCCGATCACTGAAAGGATAAGCGTCGTGTCGGTCGTGATTCGGCTGAGGACCTCGCCGGTCATGATGTTCTCAAAGAAGGCGGGGCTCATGCCGATCACCCGGCCGAAAACAGCTTTGCGGATGTCGGCCACGACGCGCTCGCCAAGCCGGGTGACCAGCGCGTATCGCAGGCCCGTACCAATCGCCAGAAGACCGGCGATGACGATCGCGGCCATGAAGTACTTGTCGAGCAGCGCGCCGTCTTCGGTGCGAAAATTGTCCACCACCCGGCGCACGGCCATCGGCAGGATCAATGAAACTGTCGCCGTCAGGATCAGCGCAAGCACCGCGGCAGCCGCAAGCAGCTTGTAGGGCGTGATGAAGGGCCAGAGCTCGGCCAGTGCGCCGACGCTTTTGGATTTATCCCGTTCTATCTGATCCGCGCCGTTCTCGGCCCTGCGCACCATGGTTCGCCCTCGTCTATTGTTGTCCGGGCTTCTTGGCCCCGCGACGTCAATGCGTCAAGGCTTGTTCCCATGCCAAGCCACTCCGCCGCACCCACGGCACGTACCAACCTGCAATATCGCGGCCTGACGGGTCTCTCGAAGCGAGGAAAACTCTGGAGCGGGCGACGGGAATCGAACCCGTATCATCAGCTTGGAAGGCTGAGGTCTTACCATTACACAACGCCCGCTTAGCACCTCAGACGGATATTTCATGCGAAGCAAAGGGTCAAGTGCTACGTAGAAACGGCCCGAAGCAGACCTTCGATAGAAGGGTCAACGCTGCGGTGCGGCTACCCCGAAACAGCACTTAGGGCATCATGAAGCATGGTTGAGCAGGCCAAGGTCAGCGGTGAGCAGATAATGTTGAAAACTCGTCAGCACGGCTGCGTGTGCAGGAAAAAAACTTTGCCTTCCGAAGATGGAACCCGCGAGAGCATCCTAGCTTGGCATGGAGAGGAACAAAGTTTCAACTTCAGTCCGCTGTCGAGTAGCAGCAGGAATTTTTCAACAGCATCAGCAGGCGGCGGTCGTACACTGTTATCGATAGTGGCATCAATTGGCGGGACCTTTTCGCATGATCGCATTCGCCAATTGTGGCAGAATTTCTGGAGCCAGCTTGGATGAAACAGCATCCAAATGTAGAATTTTCGCCGATAAATATTTATGGAATTTTTCTGACATCAGATTTCCTGCTTCCAAGAACAGATCGACAGGTTCGCCGGATCGAATATCTGCCAGTACCGTTTGAAGATTGGGTGTTTCATGGCCGACCTCCACCAGCAGAAACCCGTCATGCCGCTCTACTGAAAATCCCTCACTTCTGAGTGCGAGCGCCAGGGTTGACGTCTTGACCGTCCCCACTCTCGTCGCGATGATCGATGTACCCTCGCCGAGAGCCTGGATATTCGTGGCTCGAAACCCAAGTTGGTCATAATGTGCACGCGCTTCGGCCAGCATCTTTAGAGAAGCCGCGTCCATGTATGCCGGTTGGGTACCTCCTTCGAGCACTGCGAACATTCGATCAATCACCTTGTCATGAATGTCACCTGGATCACCGCCAAAGACGGGAGGCACGCCCGCTTTCGCGGGCTTGACCATGATCACCTTCTCGCGGTCATGGATTTCCTGAACCACCCACCGCCGCCCAGAGAAAATCAGAAGCATCCCTGGGGCAAGAACATTGTCGATCGGCAGGGTCCCAAGATCCTTCCCTTCTGCTACCAAGCGGAATTCCTCAGGCGTCTGAAACACTGCGTAGAAGCTGTAGTGTTCGACCAGCTTTTCGCCTGCAGGTCCCAAGAGTAGCAGTCCGCTTCCGGACTGTTCGATCAAACCGGTTTCGGTATGACCGATCGAACGCAACACATCTGCGAACACTTCGGTTGTGACCTTGCGAAAGGGGCCCTCGCGACACAGGATACTGTAGACCACACTGGCAGAAGCACCGCCGCGTTGTGCTATGACCGACAGTATCTGATGGACGAGCGTCGAAAGATGAAGCGCCTGCGGTCTTGCCGGTTCGCACCAGCCCTCAAGCAACAGGTCTATCATCGCGATAGACCGGATCAATCCAAGGCGAAGTCGATCAACGAAGCTGCTTTCTGGCGTCAACTGAGTCTCGACGGCATACTGCCGCAAGACGGCTGGCTGCCCCTCGCGTCGGCCGGACCGGCCGAGACGTTGTCGCAACGCGGCGACGCTGAATGGCGCGCCGATTTGGGCCACGCAGGTCACATCACCGATGTCGATTCCAAGCTCGAGCGTCGACGTGCAGACGGCAGTTGTCGGCTTTGCGGCGTCCTTTAAGCGGTGTTCCACGAAGTCTCGGTGTTCGCGGGAGAGGCTAGCGTGGTGAGGATAGAATTCCTGCGGCAGATGTTCCCTCTCGCAGAGTTCCCGCAGCCGATCTGCATAGATCTCAACTCGTTGCCTCGCCCCAGCGAAGACGAGGTTGTCGCTGCCTCGAAGGTGCTTGAACAGATGGGCTGCGATGGCATCCGTTGCGGATGGGCTGTTTTCGCCCTCATCGCCTGATACGTAGCCGCGAAGCTGGAGCCTCAATTCAGCCTCGCCGCCATCTGCTTCTATGAGCTGGACAGCGTTTGCAGCGTCAGGGCGAAGATAGGCCTTGGCGAGGTCCATGTCGCCCAGCGTAGCTGACAGACCTATCCGACGGATTGGGCGCTTTATCGTGAGCTCGAGCCTTGTGAGCAACGAACGGAGCTGGACACCGCGTTCGCTATCTAGAACCGTGTGCAACTCATCGATAACGACCGCGCGCGTGGCCCCAAACAGGCGGCTAATTTCCAAACCGCGACGAATGAAAAGTGCCTCAAGGGACTCGGGGGTTATCAGCAGGATCCCTTTTGGAGATTTCAACGCACGCGTCTTGATCGATTGCGAAACATCCCCGTGCCAGGGAACAAC
Source organism: Roseovarius indicus (assembly GCF_008728195.1). Taxonomy (NCBI): domain Bacteria; kingdom Pseudomonadati; phylum Pseudomonadota; class Alphaproteobacteria; order Rhodobacterales; family Roseobacteraceae; genus Roseovarius; species Roseovarius indicus. Next base: position 1,057,538 of record NZ_CP031598.1, on the reverse strand, counting down.
CGGCAGCTCTGCTTCCGGGCAGATGCTCGCCAGCCGTATGGCCTGATCCGTGATCAGCGCCTTGAGCGGACCTATGTAGAGCAAATCGAATCCGGTGCCGTCGAACGGGTCGTCAAACACCTGCGAAATCAAAGGCAGGAACGCTGCCTCGGTCTTTCCGCCCGCCGTGGAAGCCGCAACGATCAAATCGGCATCGGTCTCGCAGATCGTCCGGATGGACCGCGCCTGGATGTCGCGAAGCTCGCGCCATCCTTGCTGGCGTATCCATTTCTGCACAGGCCTCGCCAGTTTGTCGAACGCACTGCTCATCGGAGTCAGAGCTTGAAGCTGATCAGGTCATCGTCACCGGGGTCTTGGGCGCCAGTCGACTCGTCTACCTCGGTCATGTCTTCGCCTAAGTCTTCGGAGACTTCGATCTTTTCGATCAAATCGTTCCACTCGACACCGGGGTTTTGCTCAAGCACGGAAAGCAAGTTCACGAATGCGGTCACTGTATTGCGCGGGGTGCGGAAGTAAGCTTCACCGATCCGATCCGAACAATGTGCCATGAAGGCCTCGAGCGCGGTGTCCGGCAAAGCACCGGCGTCGTCCTGCATGATCCGCCGAACGTTGGCCAAAAGAACGAAGAGGTCTTCAGGGGTCAGGCTGGCCAGCCGGACAACGGGTCCTGAAAGGTCGACCAATCCGTCTCGCGCGAAGGTATTTTCGGCCAAACGTGACTGAAGGGCTTCGTAGCTATAGAGCCCACGACGGGTGTTCATCAGAAACTCCGGAGTCCCGCCCATGAGAAATCCGAGGTTCTCGGCACTGCCTTGCAGCACATCATTCAGGATCCGGAGGATCTGTTCGTAGTTTGCATTGCGGGCCTGCGTTGAGGTGAGCTTGTAGAGGTTCACCATCTCGTCGAGGCCGACCAGCAATCCTTTATATCCGGCCTCGCACACGAATGCCGACATTAGCTTCAGATGGTCATAGACACTAGCGTCGTCGATGATCGTTCGCACACCAAGTGCTTTGCGCGCGTCGGTGCGTGTCGCGAATTCACCGCGGAGCCACCGCAGGGCTGCGGATTTCAGCTCGTCGTCGCCTGTTTCATGGCCTTCCCAATAGCGACGGATGACTTCAGCGAACTCAAACCCCCCGGTAAGTTCTTCGAAGTGGCCAAGGCGTTCACGGATGACAGACCCTGTTGGCAAATCCCGTTCTTCAGCGTCTCGGTGAGCCTGGCTGACAAAACGCTCCACCACGCTGGCCAAGGCCCCGCCATCTGGCTTTGTCCGTGTCGACAGGTTTCGGGCCATCTCTGCATAGAGGCCTCGAGCTTGACCACCGGTCGCGTGAATGCGCCGGTCGGGCGCCAGGTCCGCGAACATCACCACCAGACCCTTTTCAAGCGCGACAAGACGGATCAGGTTCATGAAGAACGTCTTGCCCGATCCGTATTCCCCGATGATGAACCGGATCGCCGATCCGCCATCGGATATCCGGTCCATGTCCTTGACGAGCTCTTCAATCTCCCGGACGCGGCCGACCTGGATATGACGCAAACCGAGCTTGGGCACGACCCCGGCCCGAAGCGCCTGTACGATTGCATCGCGTTCACGTGGTTTCAACTTCGACATCCCTGCCCTCCGCACTCATCTTTTCTTTTACCGCCTCGGCAATCTCCGGAGACACGTCATATCCATCATACTCGTCGAGCAGCGCTTCATCGTAGGTCTCAAAAGCCCATTCATTCACGACTTCCAAAGCCCCGGATGCCATCAAACCATGCGAGGCGCAGATCTTCCCGAATTCGGTCTCAGACCAATGCTCGCGAACAATCAGTTCAAGCACGAGGGCGCCGTGTTTCGGGTCAAGCCCTGCCAACTGGCTTTGGTTGGCAGGCGCGAAGACACCGGTCTCTTCTTCCTCGACGTCGAAAATCTTACCGAGGACGGACGAAACACGCTCGGTGTCGGAACGGATCGCCGCGATCCGCGTAGCATCGAGTTTGGGTCCGCTGGCCTTCTCAAGATCAGGTATCGCTTCGCCAGGGCGACCCGGCTGCGAGGCACGAACAGTGCGAGGTCCATCCGCAACTTCGCCGGCATGCAGGTCCGAGTAGGCAAGCGCAGGGTCAAGACCCAAAGCCTTGTAGATTTTCTCGATACTTGCAACTTCGTCGGAGTGAATAATGCCATCGGCATGTGCTGCACCAACCAGCGCTGCCCGCATAGCGGCCTGGCCGTCTTGGCCCACTTCCTTCAGTTTGCGGCGCAAGAGCGTCATGTCCGGTGGTACCGCGAGGAACCATTCAAGGTTTGCGCGCAGCCTGCGGCTTTCCTGATCGCTTAGGTCCGCGGCGGAAACCTGATCCTCCAGCGCCCTGCGCTCAGGCTCCGCGATGCGACCATCCGCATGAGCAACGAACGTCCCAAGTGCCAATTCAATCAGGGCGCTTCGATAGCTGTCGGAAACTTCCTCCAGTCTTTCGATGGGTTCGCCCAGACGAAACAGAACAACAGGCTCCTCCGCCTTGGGCGACCGGAGTGCAAACCGAGGGTCGGGCGCCAGACCGAAACCGAGGCGGGCGAGCGCGTCTGCCGCTCCTGTCATCTGCCGTTTCCCGATCTTCTCGCTCGTTTCTCCCTCCAAACGTCCGATCACCTCTTCAAGCGGCACCAATACTCCCCGATCGACTATAGTGCTTGCCCAAGATTTCAAGCGGTCCATTTCCTCTGATGGGAAGACATCCCACAGTTCAGAGGGTAGCAAGGCATGCGCTTCCAGGCTTCCGCGGCCATCAGGATTTCGGCCCAAGACGCGACTGAGCTTTTCGAGATCGTTCATCACCTCATCAGCCAACTCCTGGGCAATCTCGACCGGTTTGCGCAGGCCGGAAATATCCGGGACTGGCTTCCCGTCCACGGTTGGGTTGGCGGCCCCCTGAAATTCGCTGGAAGCGGCTCGATAGGATGCCGTGAGTGATTTCCGGGGTTTGGTCACCTTGAGCCCACTAGGAAAACGCCGATCAAACCGCATGCGGAAAAGAGCGACGAACTCGTCACGACACCGCGTCGCAGGAGTTCTCAGATTTGTTTCCGGATGGCAGATGAACCAACTCAGCAACCAATCAGCTGTCAGGTTTTCTCCTTTGTCGATCCGGGCTCCGATTGCGTATTTGAGTGAGAACGGAAGTTCCCAGCCCTGCTTCTCGAAAATCGGCTCGATAGCGTCGAGGTCGGTTTCGGCAAGCATCGCAATGTCGAGGAACTCGCCCAAATAGCGCCTGACGGAGTGGTTGTCAGGGTAAAGTGACTGCAGCCGCCGGACTTCCTGGACGATATCCTTGGCATCTTCGTTGGACTGATCGACGAAGAAGCGACGCTCCAGCCCATAAAAGTACAGGAACATGTACCCGGGGTTATATGAGGCATCGTTTCGCCCGCTGGCCAGCCAATCGAGGTAGGTCGCCCGGCACTGAGGTGAGATATCCGAGTACCCTGGCCAGTAGGGCATACCTTCACCAGCTTTGTCGGCGCCAGAGCGCGCGACCGACAGGGACGGATCGATATAGGCTCGGCATTTGTCACGATACCCGTAGGTGTTCAACAAGGGAGGCGTGCCGACATAGACCATCCCGCCGATGTTGCGGCCGGCCACGCTAGCAGCTTCGCTTGACGGAACCCACCCGCTTTTCGTTGATCGGGTCGATGCGCGCGATGTCACTCGCGAGGGCTGGTTTCGTTCAGCGGCCGCTGCAAGTTCCGGCGCCGCAGACTTTCCAGGCAGAACGATTTCAGCGTAGTCCTGCTTTGGTGGGGAATAGGCTTGAACGGCAGCTGGCGCTTTGGACGCAATGGCTCCGCGAGTTCGTTCGCGCTCACGCTCTATACGCTTCTCGTAGGCACTTGGGCGCGGCACCGGCTCAGGTCGCGATGTTCGAGTTTCGTAACTTCCCCCGGCTGGCGCTTTTGCAGCGACTTTCCGCGATTTCCGTTTTTCTTGCCACCAGACCAGAACGACAGGAACACCGAACGAAAACAGCATCTGTGCACCATCAGACCAATCCTGAAGCAGAGTGATCACCGCAAACATGCATATAAAGAAGTAGAGAACCAGAAAGAATGTAAGGCGGAAAAGTTTCAGTACTGAAGACATTTTTGAAACCCTCTTCAGATCAGACTATAATGCATGAGCATCTTTGCAACGACTTAAGCTCAGGTTTAGTTTCTCCATAACGCTTAGTCCCGATCCGCCCCGCGAGTGAAACCGAGCCTTCTTTGGATACAGGCTGAATGTCTGTTCCCTCGGTGAGCTTGGGACGTGCTCGCGCCTGCGGCGAACTTCCGGAATCCGCCCGTTTGTCGAACCGGCGTGAACGGCCCGAAGCCGACCTTTAGCCCCGGCATGGATCACTGCAGCGCGGCGAGCGAAAGGTGCCGTTCGCGGCGTCTTCTTGCCTGAGTAGTCATCGATAATGCCTCAATTTTCACGCTCGTCGAAGTCTACTTCTTTGGCTTGAAATATCGCTTGAATTGAAAGACCCTCACATGAACATGGAATGCTGATTTGAGGGTTGATATGGGTAGCACTGGCTCTGGAAGCTTCTCGGACTACCCCGGCTCGCGCCCCAAAGAGGGCGGCGAAGGAGCCGGGAGTGGCGGCGCAAGTGGGGAGGATCGCTGTGCCCGGGCGTTCTCCTGCGTCCTCGAAGAGGTCGAGCAGTGTGACTACTTCGCCGCTAGCGGCGGGGTTCCTCCGGCCAACACGGCGCTAACTATCGAGCACAGTGGCCGATTGTTCGCCGTCGACGCAAGCGGCCAAACCGTGGGAGCGCTACCAACCAGCTTGAACTATCTCGCAGACTGCATGGCTGAGGGATTCACCTATGAAGGGCGCGTCAACTCCTCGGCATCGGCTCCAGTTGCATCGGTCAGCGTGGACTTCGCGCCTCGGACGCCATGAGTCCTAGCCAAGACCTTCTGCTGGTCGGCGAGGTCTACGTAGATTTCACCCTACCGAAGGCAGGTGCTGAAAGTAAGCTACGGCTCGGCGGCATCATTCACGCGGCCCGCGGGCTGTGGGCGATAGACGCGAACTTTTCCGTGGCCGCTGCATGCCCCGGCTATCTGGTCGATCAGGCGCGAGCCTACCTCGAGAGCTTGGGATGCAGCGAATTTATCTGGCTGGCAGAGGTCAAGGGCGCGCCGAACCTCATGGCGATTGGCGATCCGACCGAACTCGCCGACCAAGCATATCAAGACATTCTGAGGGACGAAAAATCTGTCGAATACCGCGGAGAAGTTGACGCACTAAAGACCTTCAAAACCTGTCTGATTTTCCCTGGAAAGTACGACCTCACGGTCCTGAGATCCCTACTTGCCGAGGATGTTCAGGCAAGCTTCGATATCGCCTATGATCTCCCGGACCTTCGATCGCTCTCATCGTTCAAGGGGAACATTGCCGCCGTAGTGACTTCTACATCGTCTCCAATGTTCCTGGAGAACGCGTCGGAGGATATGTCCAGCTTGCTGGCTGATTTGCGCGATCTGTCGCCGCAAGCCATTCTTCTGAAGGAAAATCGCGGCGGCAGCCGTGTGTTCGATCTTCGCGGTGACAAAGTCGACGAGATTCCGGCGCTCCTCGGCGAAACCGTCAACTCAGTCGGCGTCGGTGACGTGTATTCAGCGGTTTTCGCGTCCATGCTGGATGGCGCCGTCTTTGATGCCGGATGGAAGGCAGCGCGCGCTGCTACGTGCTATGCCCACACAACCTACCCGGACGACTTCAAAAGAGATGTCCAGCGCAGCCTCGCGCTCTCCATCGACCAAATGCGCGGCTTGGGCGGAACATTTCTGCCCTGGCATGCACGGCCGGACTTTCAGATATACTTCGCCGCTCCCGACTTTTCCTACGTCGACCGCACGCACCTCGAAGAAGCACTTCGGGCGCTCGCCTATCATAATTTTCGGATTCGCCGCCCGGTACAAGAGAACGGAGAGCTAAACCCGCAAAGCTCGATGCATGAAATGCGAGCCGCATATATGGGTGATTTTGGTCTGCTCGAGGAGTGTGATCTGGTTTTCGCACTGCCGCTGGAGCGCGATCCAGGCACACTCGTTGAAATTGGCCTGGCTCTTGCCCTGAAAAAGCCAGTGATCACCTTCGATCCACTCAAAGAGAATACCAACACCATGGTGATGGCGGGGAGCGCGGTCTATTCGGACAAGCTGGATATCTGCCTAAACGGCCTCTTCGAAGTTATTTCGAGACTAAGGGCGACGCGTTCATGAAGAAGGCTGTCGTCATGGTCTCTGGCGGACTTGATTCAACAACGGTCTGCTATCTGCTGATCAACGAAGGGACAGAAGTTCATCCCATCTTCTTCGATTACGGCCAACACTGTGCCGAGACAGAATGGGCGAAAGTGCAGGAAGTCCTCCCGCAAGAGGCGATGCCGCCAGAACGGCTGAATATCTCGGACGTCTTCAAGGGCTCGCCATCACGGATGATCGTGGAAGCAGACCTTTGGAAAGAAGCCATCTCAGATGATGACCTGTACCTCCCGTACCGGACGATGCTGTTCTTCGCTGTGGCCGCAGCTCGCGCCCAGACGCTTCGAATCCTCGACGTGTATTCGGGCTTCATCAACAGCAATCATGCCAAGGAAATAGACTGCAGCACCGAGTTCATGAACGGCCTTGAAGAGCTCTCACGTGGTGTCGGCGCCGTACGCTTCCATGCGCCCTTCCGCGAAAAAGCCAAGGTCGACGTCGTCCGACGAGCGCTGGACCTTGGGGTACCTATCGGCCGCACCTTCTCTTGTCAGGCGTCAAGTTCGTTTCCTTGCGGGGCCTGTCCAAACTGCGTAGAGAGGCTGAATGCCTTGGTGGGAGCCGGCCTCGCGTAAACAGGAAGAATAGAAGTGGCAGAAAACCTAAACACTTCAGACGCTCTGCATGCCGCCCGGCGCGTTGCCAACCATGCTGTTCGGAACGGCATTCTGGGATCGCGCGTCTCTTGCAGACCCGTTTATCACCATATGGGCGCGGTACTTGCTGACTCGGTCTTACAAGCTGGGCTTAACTATGCGAAAGTTGTTAAGCCTCGGATTGCCAATATTCTTAGAACCTTCCCGCACGCCACGACCATGAACATCTTGATGGAGGTGATCGAGCAAGAGGGAAGCCCAAAGTTCTTGCAATGGGAGCATCGGGAGAAGATATCACGCTTTGACAATCTGGTCAGCTTCCTGACCGAGGCGGAAATTGACAGCACGTCCGAGTTAAGCAGTGCCCTACGGGACAAGAGCTTTCGGGTGGGTATTCGGCGAGTGAGAGGTGTCGGCCCAAAAACCGTCGATTACATGGCCTGTTTAGTGGGAGTGGATTGCATCGCTGTAGATCGCCACATCCGCGACTTTGCTGAGCTCGTGGGATTGGAGGACGATAACTACGATTATCTTCGCGAAGTATTTAGTTTTGCGGCGGACTTGTTATCCATCTCTCGACGTGAATTCGATGCGGGCATCTGGAGTTTTCAGTCGGAGCGAACCAGTCGACAACTGTCGCTTGAATTCATGCAATAGGACCGTGCGACTTTCTATTAGCGAATAGGAAAAATTCAGTTGTAAAGCCGTACCAAATTTCCAGCGCCAAATGTCCGTTGGTGAGAATATTTTTCGCGCTTCGCGCACAGCTCTCAACGCTTCACAAATGGAGGCATCGCCCAGCGTTCATCAGAGGTCTACGGCCTTGGCTTCTATCAAACCAAAACCAACGCCTACGGGTCGCGGCTCTCCGCTTTTCCGCAGATGCAATCACCTAAATTTATATGAGACAATGGGCGTCATTGAACGATCATTTCCCTGCTAGGGACGGCTGCCTCACAGGTACAGTCAACAAAAAGTCCCCAACTTAGCTTCTATAATCGCTCCCGCGGCCGTTAGCTCGTTTGAGGTGCCCCTAGATTTGTAGACACCTTGCACCCTAACTTTGAGGCAAGGAGGCCGATATGGGGACAAGCAATTACAGCGACGAGTTCAAGCGCGATGCGGTGCATCAGATCACGGTGCGGGGGTATCCGGTGCGCGAGGTGTCCCGGCGGTTGGGCGTCAGCACGCATTCCCTTTACAAGTGGCTGAAGCTGTTCGGGGAGCCTGTCCCGAAGCCGGGCGTGGACCACGAGGCCGAGAACCGGCGGCTGAAGCGCGAACTGGCCAGGGTCACCGAGGAGCGCGACATCCTAAAAAAGGCAACGGCGTACTTCGCGCGCGAGTCCCAATGAAGTACGCCTTCATCCGGGCGCATCGCGCAGAGTTTGGCGTCCGTGCCATGTGCCGGGTGCTGCGGGTTCATTTCTCCGGCTTCTACGCATGGCTTAAGGAACCGTTAAGCCACCGCGCGCAGGAGGATGCACGTCAAACCGAGCTGATCCGCCAGGCCCGGGCGGACAGCGGTAAGGTCTATGGCTACCGCAAGCTAACGGATGATCTACGCGACCAAGGCGAGATCATCTCCGAGAACCGCGTTGCGCGACTGGCATCTCAGGCCGGGATCGCTGCGCAAGTGGGCTACCGACGCCGTCCCGGCCGTCATGTTGGCAAGCCGGCGATGGTAGCCGAGAACAAGCTGGAACAGAGGTTCGAGGCATCTCGCCCCGATCAGCTTTGGGTCACCGACATCACCTACATCAAGACCCATGAGGGCTGGCTGTACCTGTGCGTCGTCATCGACCTCTTTTCGCGTCGTGTGGTCGGTTGGGCCGCCCAATCCCGCATGACGACAGACCTGGCGCTCCAGGCCCTTCTGATGGCCGTATGGCGACGAAAGCCGACGGAACGGGTGATCCTACATTCAGACCAAGGCTCTCAGTTCACCAGCCGCGAATGGCAGGCTTTCCTGAGGCAGCATGGCTTGGAGCCCAGCATGAGCCGGCGCGGGAATTGCCACGACAACGCCGTCGCCGAGAGCTTCTTCCAGCTCCTAAAGCGAGAACGCATCCGGCGCCGGACCTACCCAACCCGAGAAGCCGCTAGGCAGGACGTGTTCGAATACATCGAGCTATTCTACAACCCGAAACGAAAGCACACGAACAATGGCATGCTGTCGCCCGTTGACTTCGAAATCAGACAGCAGAAACTGAACCAGGCAGGTGTCTAGGAAACTAGGGGCACCTCACATATTGGGCCTTACGTGAGACGTTCGAAGGGCGTAGAACAACGTTCGCGATATGGCACAAGCCGGTTTATTGAGAAACACCTGAACGCGGCAACGAACCGGAAAATGGTCCACGCCAACAGGCGCATTCCAGTCCTGCTTGAGGGGGGAAGTGTCGGAGGGATGACCATGTCAGAAGAATGCAGTTTAAGAGCGCTTATCTAGCCCCCAAGCCATAAATACATTTAAGACCGCGCAACCTACGCGCCGCCAATAGGACAGCGTCTCTGTCCAAGTTGAGATGAGTTCGACGTCGTCTGAAAACTCCACCGGGCGAACTTCAATCTATTCATTTGATCCAGCGTGAGCCGCGCTCTTGGAAACCAAAATCAGTGCCAAGGGCGCAAGCGGCATCAAAATAAACAGGCGGACGATATGAAAGCCAGTTACCATGGCAACATCAAGGCCCATGACGTTCGCGGTGAGTGACATCTCCGTTACGCTGCCCGGGGCGGCGGCCAGTGTGAGTGTCGCGAACGGCAAACCATCGATACTGGCGATGCACAGGGCCAAGGCCGTGCACCCCAAGATGGTCAGGAGCGTGGTCAGCGCGGAGGCCGCCACGAAGCGGGGGGCCAGTCGCAGCAGATCGCGGTTGAAGCTAAGCCCCAGCGACACGCCCAACAGGAACTGCCCCGCATAGGTCAGCCCGCGGGGCCACGCCACGGGGCCCTCGACCATGACCGCAAGGATCGAGGCCAGGGCAAGCGGGCCGAGGAAAAAGGGGCTGACCATGCCGAGGCGCTTGAACGCCAGGGCGGTGAGCAACGCCAGGCACAACGCCGGAACCGTCAGGACGCCGAAGGCGAACAGGTCGCCGGCAATGCGGCTGTCTTCCACGAGCGGCACACCGGCAAGCCGAAGCGCGCTTGGCACGATCAGCACGACCATGGCGATGCGAAGGCCCTGCACGAGCCCCACCAGCGGGCCGTTTCCGCCGCCTTTCTCGGCAAGCTCTGCCATTTCGGCGGGTCCGCAGGGCACGCAGGCGAAGAACGAACTGGCCCGGTCCACGCGGGAGAGGCGATGAAGCAGGGGCGCCAGCCCGATCGCCAGAAACCCGCTTCCCAGCGCCACGATCAGGATTTCGACCACGAGGTCCGAGACGGCCACCACGCCCGCCCAGGTCAGTTGCAGGCCGACCGCCGTTGCCACGATCGACTGGCCGGTGATCCGGGTCTGGCGCGGAAGAGGCACATGCCACCCCGACACGGCGAACACGGTCGACACGAGCATCGGCCCGATCATCCACGCCATCGGCACCCCCTGCAGCGTGGCGACTTCGGCACCGAGCACGCACAGCAGCACGAGCACGAGACCCCTCGCGCCGCTTTTGCCGAAGCGGTTAGCGATCATGTCAGGGCGAATCCATCGCGATCACGACCTTCCCGATATGCTTTTGAAGGCGAAGATACTGGTACGCCTTCAGCGCGTCGGGGAAGGGGAAGACGGTGTCAACGACCGGGCGATAGCCCGCATATCCGATGGCCCGGTTCATCGCCATAAACTGTGCGCGGGAGCCGACATAGACGCCGCGAAGCTCGATGTTTTTCCGCCGTAGATCGACGGGGTCGATCGAGCCCTTGCTTTGGGCGCCGATGTAATGGATCTGCCCGCCGTTGCGCGCGGCATGGATCGACTGTGACAGCGTCTCGCCGCCCACGACCTCGACGATATGATCCACGCCACGGCCCGCCGTCGCGTCGCGCAAGGCCTTCGGCCAGTCGTCGGTTTCGGACAGAACGATCACCTCATCAGCCCCGAGGTCGCGCGCGCGGTCGCGTTTTTCCGCATGCGTCGTGGTCAGGATGCAGCGCGCGCCCGCCATCTTGGCAAACGCCAGCGCAAAGAGGCTGACGCCGCCCGTACCCTTCAACAGCACGTCTTCCCCCGGCAAGACCGGGCGCGGGCCGAAAAGGGCGTGCCACGCGGTCAGGGCCGCGCAGGGAAGGGTGGCGGCCTCGGCAAAGCTCAAGTGATCGGGGATGTGAACCACCGCTTCCTGATCGAACACGGCGTATTCCGCCAGCACGCCATCACGGTCGCCGCCCAGCGCATCGTACCGGAACCTCTCTTCAAAGGCGCCGCCAAGCCAGCGCGGCATGAAGAGCCCGGCAACCCGGTCGCCCACGGCGGCGCGGTCCACCTGATCGCCGGTGGCCACCACCTTGCCCGCGCCGTCGGAACAGGGGATGAGACCATCGGGCAGGGCGCCATGCGCGTAGCGGTTTTCGAGAACCATCAGGTCGCGGTAATTCAGCGAGACCGCCCCGATGCGCACAAGAAGGTCTTTCGGGCCGACCCGGGGCTTCGGCTCTTCGTGAAGCTGAAGGCGGTCGTCGCCGCCGGGGCCGACCAAGCGATAGAGTTTCATCTGATCACGCGCCCCGGATCGGTGGGGCGCAGCAGCTCGAAAAGGGTGTCGGCCGCCGCATAATCGCGATAGCCGCAGCGCCCCAGCGGTTGCGCCGTGGCGGTATCGAAGCGGCCGTCGCGGATGAAGTCATCGTCGATATAGACGGCCACGACCTGCCCCACGACCCACCAGCGGCCGGTCGATGCGCCGTGCACGTCCGTCAACTCGTCACAGGACACCACCTTGCATTCGAGGGCGGCGGGCGCCTCTGTCACGCGCGGGGGCGCCACCAGTTTCGAGGGCGTCATGCCAAGCCCGGCAAAGTCGAATTCGTTGACGCCGTCTTCGAGTTCTTCCGATGTGCGGTTCATCTGGTCGAGCAGCGGCCTGGTGGACAGGTTGAAGACGAATTCGCCGGTGTCCCGGGCGTTGCGCGGCGAGTGCTTGTAGCCGTCGCTGGAAAACCCGATCATGTTCGGCCGGCTCGAGACGGCATTGAAGAAACTGTAGGGGGCGAGGTTCGGGCGCCCTTCTGTGTCGAGGGTCGAGATCCAGCCGATCGGCCGCGGCGCAATGATGGCCTTGAACGGGTCGAACGGCAGCGGATCGTAGCCCTCTTCGCTGGTATACTGCATTGGGTCCTGCTGTCTGTTGTGCGGCTGTCTGGGGCGTCGGCCCGGCCTCTTGGCCGGGCCGGCATGGCTCAGGCCGTGGCCTTGAACTCGAAGTCGAACACCTTGTCGGCCATCACCTGGCACCGCTTGATGAGGCGCGGCTCATCCGGGCCGTAATCGGCGACGGCATTGTGCAGCGTGCCGATATTGTCCCACATGATGACGTCGTTCTCGGACCACAGGTGCTTGTAGCGATACTTGTCCTGCAGCTGGTGCTCGAACAGGAATTTCAGGATTTCGTCGCTTTCCTCGGGGTCCATGCCGTCGATCTTCACGGTGTAGCCCGGGTTGGCATAGAGCACCTTCTTGCCGGTGATCGGGTGCGTCATCACCATCGGGTGCGAGACCGGCGGCTTCTTGGCGCGCTGTTCCGGCGTCAGCGGCGGGCGCGTGCTTCCCTTTTCGCGGCGCATCTTTTCCCAGAATTTGTTGAAGTCGTGCGTCGCGGTGCGGTCTTCGATCTTCTGCTTGATATCGTCGGGCAGGTCCTCGTAGGCCTTGTGCATGTTGGCGAATTCCGTGCAGCCGAGCGGCACGCCGTTCCGCCGCGGAATCTTGATGCCGTAAAGCACGTTGGCGAAGGCGATATCCTTGGAATAGGACATGTCGGTGTGCCAGTCCTGCCCGGCATCGGCCAGCCCGATGGGCTTGCCGTCTTCCTTGATGTTCGACAGGATCATCACCTCGGGGTGCTCGTCATCCATGAAGGAATTGGCGACGTTGACCTCGAGCCCGCCGAAGTTCTGGGCAAAGGCTTTCAGCTCTCCCGCTTCGAGATGCTGGTCGGGAAAACAGACGACCCCGTGGGTGCCCACCGCATGCATGATCGTCTCGTAGACTTCCCTGTCCATGGGCTTGGACAGGTCGAGGCCTTCGACCCGTGCGCCCATGATGTCATCATTGGGAACGACATTAACCATTTCGATACCTCCTAGGCTGATTCTGTGGATTGGGTGACGGGCGACAGCACGAACTCGGCCCCCGCCGACTGGGCGATGCGCCGCAGATGCGCCACAAGCTCGGATGACAAGGGCACGCCTTCGACGAGGCGCCGGTCGGACAACGCCTTTTCGACATCCCCGGGCAGCAGAACCGGGCGGTCGGGATCGACCGGCGGTGTCGCGCGAAGGGTGTCGTCGACGATGTCGAGGTCCGTGTGAAACTCTGTCAGGCCGCGGAATTTCTCGGGGTCGAGCGCCAGGAAGAAATGGCCGATATTGTCGCCCTTGGGCGCCGCGTCGCCGCGCGCGCCGGTAAACGCGCCACCCGCCAGCGTACCGCCAAGGAAATGCCCCAGCAGGGCGAGCCCGTAGCCCTTGAAGGCGCCCATCTGCGGGGTCGAGCCCAGCGGGGTCAGCCCCCCGGCCCGATTGCCGTACACGATTTCGGCGGCAACCTCGGGGTCGGTCACGGTGGCGCCCTCGCCATCGACGACCCAGCCTTCGGGCACGGGGTCGCCCGTCAGCTGGAACAGACGGATCTTGTTGCCGGCGGCCGTCGAGGTGGCCATGTCGAACACGATCGGGTGCGTGCCCTGTCGCGGCACGCCGTAAGCCAGCGGGTTGGTGCCCAGAACGGACTCGCCCGCGCCCGGCGGCACGACGCACACCACCTTGGTGGAGGAGGCGACGAGCACGATCATGCCCTGCTCTGCCCCGCGCCGGGCGTAATAGCCGGCGGCCCCGAAGTGACGCGAGTTGTTGACGGTGACGGCGGCCACGCCGACCTCTCGTGCCTTTTCGCAGGCCAGGTCGACGGCGCGCACCGAGACCGGGAAGCCAAGCCCGCCCTGGGCGTCGATGCTGGCGTAGCCGAGGCCGTCGTTCAGCACGCGATCATCGGCACCGAGGTTGAAGTTGCCGCCCTCACGCCACTTTTCGTACAGCGCAAGCAGGGATATCCCGTGCGTGCCGATCCCGCGCAGGTCGCAATCGAGCATCGCCTCGGCGGTCAGCGCGACGTTCTCGGGCCCCATGCCCCACGCGGACAGAACCTCGGCCGCCTGCCTGCGAACGGATTGGGCGTCATAAAGGGTGTCTTGTTTGTCTTCGCTCATTCTTTCGTTGGCTCCTCAGCTTTCATCCACGACCGGATTGACGAGGGCCGGCAGCCCCTCGACCTCGACCCGCACCTCGTCGCCCGGCTGCAGGTACGCGGGCGGCTCCCGGAAATGGCCCACGCCGGCGGGCGTGCCAGAGGCGATGATGTCGCCCGGCGACAGGGTCACGTACCGGCTGATGAAGCTGACCAGGTAGGGGATCGGAAAGATCAGGTCGTCTGTCTTGCCTTCCTGAACGAGGTCGTCGTTCAGGAAGGTGCGCAGCGACAGCCCCCCGGGGTCGACCTTGTCACCGGCGGCCAGCATGACCGGCCCGGCCGGGCAGAACGTGTCGAGGCTTTTCGCAAAGGTCGTCTGACCGGGGCTTCTGTCGAACTGGAATTCCCGGGCCGTCACGTCATTGAGGGGGATGTAGCCCGCGATCGCGCCCAGCGCGCCGGCTTCATCCACGCCCCGTACGGTCTTGCCGATGACGACGCCGATCTCGCCTTCCCAATCGAGCTTGGTCACGCCTGCGGGTCGGCGGATCGGTTCGCGGTGGCCGATGACGGAGGAGGTCAGCTTTGCGAAAAGCCGGGGCTCTTCCTGAGCCTGCAGACCGCCTTCCAGCGCGTGGGCCCCGTAGTTGCGCCCGACGCCGATCACGTTGGCGGGCCGGCCCGTGGGTGGAAGGAACCGGATAGCGTCAGGGTCAAGTTTCTCCGGCCCCGCGGCGGCGGTCACGTCGCGAAGGGTTGGATCGTCGAGCAGCCCGTGTTCGAGCATGGCGCGAAGGCCGCCGTTCTGAACGAGATCGGCCTGATCCGTCTTGCCGCGTGCGACAAGGGCGGCGCCCAGATCGAAGTAGTCCCCGTTCAGGGCAAACCCGGCGCGGGGTCTGTCGCTCTGAAGGCTGTAGGTGAAAAGTTTCATTCTGGCCTCCGGGCTAGTTCACGAGAAACAGAGAGATTTCCGGGAAGGACACGAGCAGCGCCAGCAGCACCAGCTCGACCGCGACGAAGGGGGCGACGCCCTTGAACCCGACCTTGGTGGGGGTCTGGGTGGCAGCTGAGGCAATGAAGACGTTCAGGCCCACAGGCGGCGTCACCAGCCCGATCTCGGCGGTCTTGACGATCAGGATGCCGAACCAGATCGGGTCGAAGCCGAGGCCCGTGACGATCGAGTAGCTGACCGGCACCGTCAGCACGAGGATCGCGAACTGATCCATCAGCATGCCCAGCAGGAGATACATCAGAAGGATCAGCACCAGCACGAGATGCGGCGAGATATCGGATGCGGCGATGAAATCGAGCAGCCGGTTGGTGACCTGGGTGTAGGTCATGAAATACCCGAACATCAGCGCGCCGAATATGATCGTCACGATCATCGCGCTGGTCCGCAGCGTGTTGCCGATGGCGGTGGCCGCGGTGCCGGCGCGCAGCCGGCCAAGCGAGAGCGACAGCAGGAAGGCCCCGACCGCCCCGATGGCGCCCACTTCGGTTGGCGTCGCCAGCCCGGAATAGAGACTGCCCAGCACGAGCACGACCAGCAACACTACCGGCCAGACCCGCCCCTTCTGTTCGAGCCGGTGGCCTTCGGCATCGGTCAGGGCATCGTCATGCGACGGCGCCCAGTCAGGGTTGCGCCAGAGCACCAGGCGGATCGCGACCATGTAGCCCAGCCCCGTCACCACCCCCGGGCCGATGCCGGCGATGAACAGTTTGCCGATCGATTCCTCGGTCAGGATGCCGTAGACGACAAGCGCGATCGACGGCGGGATCATGATGGCCAGCGTGCCCGCGATCGAGATCGTGCCGATCGCGAGGCCGGGGTTGTAGCCCAGCCGGCTCATCGTCGGGTAGGCGGCCCGGGCGATGGTGGCCACCGAGGCCGTGCTTGAGCCGGACGTGGCCGCCAGAACGGCGCCGGCCAGAACACAGGCCATGGCCAGCCCGCCCTTGACCTTTCGCATCAGCCGGTTGCACGCGATCATCATGTCGTCGGCGATGCCGCCCGCGCTGAGAAACTCCGACATCATCACGAAGGCCGGGATCGTCAGGATCACGTAATTGGCAAAGGTGTGGTGCACGACCTCTGTCATCAGGCCCAGAACGGTGGCCTGCGGGGCCACGAACAGCAGGCTGATGCTACCCGCCACGCCAAGGGCGAAGCCAACGGGCAGACCAAGCAAAAGAAACAGGATCAGCAGCAGAGTGCCGGCGAGTATGGTCATGAACGGGCCTGTCGGGTTAGTGCGCCGCGGGCGCGTCTGGGTCGAAGTCGCTGAAAGCATCGACGAGAAGCCGAAGGACGAGCATGAACATCCCGATCGGAATCCATACCCATGACCATCCAACCGGCCAGTCGATCACGCCCATCATCAGGTCGTTCTTGACGAAGGCGTCGGTTGTCTTTCCCAGGGCCTGCCAGCAGATGAACGTCAGGTAGATGGCTGCCAGGATATTCCCGGCCCGCAAAAGCAGGATGCGCGGCCCCTTGGGAATGGTGTTGAGCAATAGCTGGATGCGGATACGCCCGCCTGTCCGGTATCCCCAGGGAAGTGCCAGGGAAAAGCCCATCACCATCAGGTAGCTTTCAGTCAGCGTGTATTGAAACGTGAGCGGGGCAGAGAACAGATGCCGCATCACGGCATCTGAACTGACGAACACCATCGCAAGGGCGATGGCCGCCCCGCCCACGACGATGAGGACATTCTCGACCGCGCGCAAGGCGTGGTCGGCTGCCCCCACCGTTCTTTTGAAGGCGCCCGATGTCATGCCTGTTTTGCGGCCTTGCGGTATTTCTCAAGCGCCGCCTCGGCCGGAAGACCCCGGCCCGCAAGGCGTTCGACCCAGCTGTCGTGGACGGATTCCAGCGCGCCGTTGATCTTGTCCAGCTCCTCGGGCGGGAACTCGTAAAGATCCATGCCGAGCTCGGAGAATTCCTTGCCCAGCGTCTCGGTGTCGGAATCCATCAGGTCGCCGACATGCTGTTCGGTGAATTTGCCGGCTTCCATGATCGCATCCTGGATCTCGGCCGGGATCGTGTCCCACTTTTCTTGCCGGATCGAGAAGACGTTGGTGAACGTCCCGAACGAGCCGTTGGTGCTGGCGGCGTCACAGAGCTCCTGCACGCCGTAGCCCTTCACGCTGCTGAAGGCCGAAAGCGTCGCGTTGACCGTGCCCCGTTCCATCGCGACGTAGATGTCGCTGGCGGAAATCTCGGCCGGCGCGGCGCCCAGCGACTCGATGGCAAGGTTCATGCTGCCACCGGCCGAGCGGATGACGCGGCCCTCGAACTCGGCAAGGCTGGGAATGGCGCCCTTGGACGAGAACAGCTGGTAAGGCGGGTACGCCATGTTCCAGATCGGTACGATCCCGTTCTCGTCGAACTCGCCCATCAGCTCGGGCGTCTGGATCGCGGCGGCGTAGGTGTCGATATTCGTGCGCGCCGACGAGCCCAGCCCGGGCAGCGTCGAAACACCGTTCAGGGGCATCTTGTCGCTGACATAGCCGATCGGCACCGGCACGGCGTCGGCCACGCCGGTCTGAACCGCGTTCATAAGGCCCTTGAGGTTCGCCAGCTGTCCGGCCGGGAAATAATTGTACGACACGGCGTCGCCGACCAGCTCCTTGAGCTTGTTCATCCAGGGCTCGACGCCGCCGGCAGAGATCACGTGTTTGTTGGGGCTGCCGTGCACCACGGTCAGTTCCACGGCACTTGCCGCGCGCAGAACGGCCGGCATGGCCACCAGGCCGCCCGCGGCGGCGCTCATCTTGAGAAGTTCGCGTCTTTTCATGGTTTCCTCCCAGGTTTGACCTTCAAGCTTTGCTGACGACCCGGCCTCAGCCGGGGCGTGTGGCGGCGAAGGCGGGCCGCGCGTTCAACACCGACACCCAGTTCGCCAGGCGCGAGCGGGTCTCGAGAATATTCAGTTCTGGATGACGAAAGCCGACCCAGTCGGCCGCGCAGACGGCGGCAATGTCGGCCATGTCGGGCACGTCGACCGTATCTGGCGCGACATCGTCGAGCACATCAAGAGCACGGCAGACCGCCTTTTGATGGGTGTCGACAAACTCGTCCTGATCGGGCCCGCCGGGGCGCTGCTTTTCGACACGGGCGATCATGCCCTTGTCGAGAACGCCCTGCGCAAGCCCGAGAATGCGCAAACGGTCGGGGTCGCCATCCACCGGGCTGTGCAGTTTCCCGTGGGCCAAAAGACCATCGAGATACCGGCAGACAAGATCGGATTCGACGATCGTCACGCCAGAGTCGAGCGACAAGGCCGGGATTCGCCCGACCGGGTTGAGATCCCAGAAGCCCGTCGCGGGATCGCGAGGGTTCACGGGTACCTCCTCCACGCTGTCGGCCTTTCCAAGCTCGCGCAGCATGACGCGCACTTTTCGTGCGTAGGGCGAATTGCCCGACATAAACAGTTTCACTAGGGTCCTCCCTGTTCGCGCAAGGGAAAGGCTATCCAAAGTCATTCATTAACAAAAACTAAAATACCCGAATAATAAGACAGAAATTTTGAACAATCAGATGGCCAGGCCCAGCCGGTCGGCATTCTTCGCGGCCGTGTTCACGACTGTCTCCAGCAGAAGGTCGGCGACCGGCGACAGTTTCTCGCCCCTGCGCGAAATCTTTCCGATCGTTCGCGAGGCGCGCTGATCCTTGAAGGACAGCGCCACCAGCCTTGACGCGACAAGCAGGCGCGGGTCGACCACGGGCATGACGGTGGCCCCGAGCCCGGCCGCGACAAGCGCGTAGAGCGTCGGATATTGCATGCTCTCATGCCGGGGTAAAATCGTGATATCCGCCCGCCGCGCCAGCTCGTCCAGAACACCGCGCGCTGTGCTGCCCTTGCTGGGGCACATCAGGTGAAGATGGTCCAAGTCCCCCGCTTCGGCAAAGCCACGCCGCGCAATCGGGTGCGTCTCGGGCAGAATGAGTTTGAATTCCTGCTCGAAGAGCGGCGAGAATTCCAGCACCTCGGGCACGTCCGAATAGGGCCCCATGCCAAAATCGACCGCCCCGCTTTCAACCGAGTTGAGCATGTCCGTGCGCAGTGCCTCTAGCAGCGATACCTTCACGTCAGGCTGCTCTGCCTCGATCCGCTTGATCGCCTCGGGGATGATGCTGACCGCGATGGTCGGAGAGACCGACAGCTCGACACTGCCCGAAAAGGCCGCGGTGTTCGCCTTGAAGTCGCGCAACAGCCTGTCGGTCTCGTTGAGAATACGGCGCCCGCGGATCAGGAACTCTTCCCCCGCATCGGAAAGCCGAACAGACCGCGTTGTCCGGACCAGAAGCCGGACGCCCACGATCTCTTCCAATTGGGCGATCTGACCACTGACCGCGGCAGGCGATCTGCCGACCCGTTCCGCCGCCCGTTTGAAGCTTCCGAGATCGGCCACGGCCACGAATGTCGCGATCAGCCCCATGATCTGCCGGTCTTGCATGGAAAACCTTTCGAGAGGCGCCTTACTTCGGCCGACAAAGTACCCAGAACGAAAAACGAAAGGGAGGGTGCACTCATAGGAACCGTTGGTCAAGACGCGATGGTTATCCTACACGATGATCGCCTAGTTGGCAGGCCGACGAGAATAGACCCAGTCCACCTAAGACCCCAACAAAATAGACATGCGATAGCCGAGGTGTTCGATAATGACATCCCCGCGACCATTAGGCTGCCTGTTTCAAACTGATCCCGAATTCGAGCTCAAGAGCGTCGGTGATGAGTTCGTAGCATGACCCGATCCGTACGACCTTCATTTCGCTGAGGTCCAGAAGGGTCGAACTCTTTTCGTACAGGTGATATTTGCGCAGTCCGTAATCCACGATGACGTCAGCAACATCGCGGATCTCGGGTTCGATATCCTCGACGCGGAACTTTGTGCCCTGCATCGTACGGTTCGCGGATGACCCGAAGAGCGGATGGCATTCTTCGCGGCTCAGCCGGGAAATTTCTGCATGAAACGCTCCGGCATTGAGAAGCATGCAGACCGTGCCATCCCGGGTCGACCGGCGCAGCCCCTCCTCGTCAAGCGCCTCGATCAGAGGATGGTCCGGATGTGCCGGTGCAATGATGCCGAGCGGCAAGCCTCGTTCCTTGGTGAGGCAGTTCACCACGTCGCGCTGTTCCGGTGTCAGGTCGTGCAAGTCCTCTGACATGGTGTTGTCGCCGATCATGGCGTTCAGCTTGTGTTCGGCCCGTTGCTTGGCATCGAAAATCCTGATCAGTGAGGGCGTCGATCCCCCGATCAGGGAATAACCTACATCCATCGGCAGGATCGCACTGCCTCCGGACTTGAGTACATCGAAAGCCCGGCGCGCGTCGGCTTGGATATCGGTTCTTGCCATGGTCTTATCCTTTGTCGTTCTGTTGGAACCACTTGGCTTCGAAGGCCCAGACGTCCTCGAAACCCATAAGGCGGTTGAAGTCGGAGAAATCGAAAAGCGGCTGGTTGCCACCATGGCTGGAGCCGGTTTCGCGCAAGGTGGTATAGGCTTCGCGAAGGGCGGCCCCCGCGGCGAGAAAGCCGAAGGCCGGGAAAATCGCTGCGCTGTAACCCAACTTGGCGAGCGCGGGCGCGGAAAGCACCGGCGTGCGCCCCCCTTCCACGATATTGGCCACGAGCGGCGTGTCGAAACTCTGACAGATGCGTTCCATTTCCTCTTCGCTTTCCGGGCTTTCGATGAACAGGATATCGGCGCCCGCTTCGGCATAGACTTCGCCCCGGCGCAGGGCTTCGTCCAAGCCATGGACGGTGCGCGCATCGGTTCGCGCAACGATCAGCAGTTCCGGATCATCGCGGGTGTCGATCGCCACGCGGATCTTCTGGGCCATGTCCTCGGCCGGTATCACCTTGCGGCCAAGCGTGTGGCCGCATTTCTTCGGAAACTCCTGGTCTTCGATCTGGATTGCGGCGGCGCCCGCCGCTTCGTATCCCCGCACCGTGCGCTCGAGGTTCAGCAATCCGCCGAACCCGGTATCGGCATCGGCGATGAGCGGGGTCCGGGTGCCCCCGGCGATCGCGGTGACGCGAGAGAGCATCTCGGCATAGCTGATCAGGCCCGCATCCGGAATGCCCAGGTGCGAGGCCGTCGTGCCATAGCCCGTCATATACAGCGCGTCAAAGCCGATCTGGTCGGCAATGCGCGCAGAGATCATGTCGAACACGCCGGGAATGGAGGTCAGGCCCGGGGCCCGGATACTCTCTGCCAGCCGTGTGCGGAAATGAAGATTTTGGCCTGTCATGAGTGATCTCCTGAAACGGCGAGGATGTCTTTTGGCGCCCACGCCTGGCCGCCAAGATAAGCGTTGATCTTGCGCCGGGAGGTTTCGGCGCGGCGGATCGCCCGGTCGAGCGGCATGTCACCATCGAGGATGGCCCTGCGCGCGGTCTCTTCCATCGACAGGACAAGTGCGGGCCTGCCGTCGGTCATCAGCGTACCGGTCGTGATATCTATGTGTAAGCTCGCGGTTCCGGCCGTGATATCGGGGCGCACGGCAAGGGCGGCGATATCGTCAAGCGGTGCCGTCAGACAGGCCAGCCCGCACGTTGCCGCGTTGCCGGCGAATATCTCTCCGAAGCTGGCGGCGATGATGGCTTCGAACCCGGCATCCTGAAGCGCCCAGACCGCGTTCTCCCGCGAAGAGCCGCAGCCGAAATTTCGCCCGGCAATCAGAATGTTGGCCTTGTCATAGCGCGGGTCGTTCGTCGGGAAGCCGGGTTTCGGCGTTCCATCCGCGTGACACCGCCAGTCGGCGAAGAGCGCCTGGTCGAACCCGCCGGGCAACGTGTAGAACCGCGCGGGGTAGAGCGCATCGGTGTCCACGTCATCAAGTAAGAGCGGCATCGCGCGCCCGATTATCGACGATTTCGCGATCATGTCCCTGCCCCCGCCAATGCGCCGGGATCGGTAATGACACCGGTGATCGCGGCAGCGGCGGCCGATGCGGGGCTTGCCAGATGCGTTCTGGCACCTGTCCCCTGCCGGTTCTCGAAATTCCGGTTGGTGGTTGAGACGATACGCTCTCCCGCGCCGGCCTTGTCGCCGTTGAGGCCCGGGCACATGGAACAGCCGCTGTCGCGCCATTCGAAGCCGGCCTCCTTGAATATGAGGTCGAGCCCCTCGGCCTCGGCCGCGCGCTTGACGGACATGGAGCCGGGCACCACGAGCGCCCGGACAGTCGCAGCCACCTTCCGCCCCTGCAATATGGCTGCTGCCTCGCGCAGGTCGGACAGCCGCCCGTTCGTGCAGGACCCGATGAACACCCGGTTGACCGGCGTCCCCAGAAGCGACGCGCCCGCGTCGAGCTGCATGTAGTCCAGCGCCCGGGCGTCAGCGGCGGCGGGGATCGTGCCGCAAATTGCCATGGCCTCGCCCGGGGTGGTCCCCCAGGTGATCTGGGGCCGAAGACGCGAGACATCGAATGTGAGCGTCTTGTCCCATGTCGCCCCCGGATCGGTCGCGACGTCCTCGCAGGCGCGGCGCAGGGTTTCGAGCACGTCCGGCGAAGGCGCCAGCGGCCGCTTGGCGATATAGTCGAACGTTGCCTCATCCGGGGCTGTCATGCCGATGCGCGCGCCCATCTCGATCGCCATGTTGCACAGGGTCATCCGCGCCTCGACCGTCATGCCGGCAAGCGCCTCGCCGGTGAATTCGACCATGTGGCCGACACCCGCCGACACGCCGAATTCCGCGATCAGCCCGAGGACGATATCCTTGGCCGACACCCCCTTTGGCAAGGCCCCCGTCAGCTCGACGCGCATCGTCCCGGGTTTGCGGATCGCCAGCGTCTGGGTCGCCAGGACCTGTGCAATTTCAGAGGTGCCGATGCCCCAGCCCATGGCCGACACCCCGCCCATGGTGCAGGTATGACTGTCGCCGCAGACAACCGTCATACCGGGAAGGATCAGGCCGAGCTCCGGGGCGACCACATGGACAATACCCTGGTGATCGTCGTCCACGTCGAAGTGCCGTATGCCAAAGTCGCGGGCATTCCTGCGGAACATTTCGAGCATTTCCGGACCGCCCGGCACATTGCCCGTCGCACGCCCCGGTTCGGTTGACACGATATGGTCCGAAAACCCGATGACAAGGTCGGGATTGGCCACCTTCAGACCGCGTTTCCGCAACTCCTCGAACGCCCGCGGCGTTGACAGTTCGTGTAACAGCAGCCGGTCGATGAATAGAAGCGACTGGCCATTGTCCAGTCTCTCGACCTCGTGGTTGTCCCAAACCTTGTCCAGAAAGGTCCTTGCCTCAGGCATCTTGAGCCTCGCCCACGGCCGCCCCGCGCACCAGGTCGCGATCCGGCATCGGCGGAATCTCGATAGAGAAATGGCGGTTCAGGATGTCGCGGATCTGTTCGTAGCAAACGCCGAACCGGTGCACCTCGAAGCTGTCCACGTCGATGATGGTCGAGGAGATTGCCATCGGGTTGTTATAGCGGCACAGGCCGTAATCCACCTTGATGGCGGCAGCATCAAGAACCGGGGCCTCGACATCTTGCAGGCGGAACTTCGATCCGCCGAGCGAGACATTGGCCGAAGAGCCCATGACCGGCGTTCCGTTCTGCCATGAGATGGCCGTCAACGCCCGGTGCAGGGGCCCTGCATTCAGCAACAGATCGATCGTGCCGGACTTGGTCGACCGCTCGAAGCAGAACGGGTCCAGCGCCCCGGTAAAGGCGTTGCCCTCACGGTGCTTGCCGACAATGGACAGCGGCAGGTCGTAATCCTCCGTAATGGCCGCGACCACCTCTCGCGCGCGTGTGTCCACGTCATGGACCTCGCGGAAGATGTCGCGATTGGCCAGCGTTCCGTTGGGCTTGGAAAAGCTGCGCCCCTTCGCGGTGTAGATGCGCTGGATCGCCTCGGCGGTCATGCCGAAGACCGCATAGGCCACGTCCAGGGGGATAACAGCGACACCGCCATCTTTCATCGTTTCGTAAACGCGCTGCGCGTCCGTGTCCGGATCGAGGACGGTCATATCAGGTCCTTTCCTGAGGAAGTTTCACGATTGGTTGGAAATTGGTGCGGGTGCTGATCCAGAAGAGGCCAAAGATCAGCACGCCAAGGATCGAGATGTACCAGACAGGCACCAGAAGCGCGCCGCCGCTGGCGATCAGGATGAGCCGGCCCAGCCCGGTTACGTGCGTGAACAGCCAGCCCGTCAGCCCGCCCGCAATCACGGCGGTGCCGGCGACGGCCGTGGCCACGGAAATGACCAGCCGGAGAGGATCGGCCGACTGCAGAAGCAGCACGGGGTCGTGGATGAAGATCATCGGCAGGATGAAGGCGACCGCGCCAAGCGATATCGCCCGCATCGACGTCCGGATCGGGTTCGATTGCGCGATGCCCGAGGCCGCGTAGGTGGCAAGGTCCACCGGCGGCGTGATGTGCGACAGGTTCGCGTAATAGAAGACGAAAAGATGCACCGCGATTGGCATGTAGCCAAGCTTGATCAGCGTGGGCGCAACAACAGCCGCGGCAAGGATATAGGCCGCCGTGGCCGGCAGGCCCATCCCCAGGATGATCACCACGATCATGCCGAGGATCAGCGCAAGGATACGGCTTTCCTGGGCGAACTCGATCAGGAATTGCGAGAACTTGATGGCAAGCCCCGTGCCGTCCATGCCACCGATGATGATGCCGGCGCAGGCACAGGCGCAGAGTATCGGCGTGGCCTGTTCGGTGCTGTCGACCAACGCCGCGAAGATGGCGCGCAGCCCCATGGGCTGCAGAACCCAGGACAGGACAACGCAGAAGCCGACCGTGTAGAGCGCGGCGCGCACAGGCGGGATGTCGATCGCGATGAGGCCGAGCAGAAGCAGCACCGGGATGAGATAGGGGCCACAGCGCAGCAGCGCGGCGGACCGGGCCTCGCCCTCGGTATCGGAGCGGATATCGAGCTTGCGGGATTCGAAATGGACCGACAGGAACACCACGACGAAATACAGAATGGCGGGAAAGATCGCGGCGAGGATGATGTTGCCGTAGGGAACTTGCAGAAGCTCTGCCATGATGAAGGCACCGGCCCCCATTACAGGCGGCATCAGGAGCCCCCCGGTGGAAGCCACGGCTTCGATCGCGGCGGCGAAATAGGCGCGGAACCCGGCAGCCTTCATGAGCGGGATGGTAAAACGCCCGGTGCCGACCACGTTGGCCACCGAACTGCCGGAAATCGTGCCCATGATGGCCGAGGAGAAGACGGCCACTTTGGCCGACCCGCCATAGGAGCCACGGGTGAATGCCCGGCTGAGGTCGAGCACGCGGTCCATTGTGCCCATGCGCGCCAGAAATGCCCCGAGCGAGACGAACACGAAGATCAGCGTTACCGCGACTTTTGGCGCCACGCCGAACAGGCCCGCGCTCTGCGTGTAGAGCGAGAACGTCATGAAGGACATGTCCCAGCCGGCGTGCCGCCACGCGGGGGGCAGCATGTTTCCAAGAAACGCATACCCGATCATTACCGTCGCGATGATGGGCAGGGCCCAACCGAAATAGCGCCGTGTGACTTCGAGCACCGACAGGACCGCGACGACACAGGCGATCTGGTCCCATATGCTGGGAATGACCTGACGCATCTGGATAGCCATGTAGTTGAACACGACGTTCAGGAAGGCCGCGGAAACGGCGATGGCGAAAACGATGTTGAGTGCAGGATGGAGCCATACGCCCCGGCCGCGCCGGGACGTATGAAGAAATGCAAAGGGCAGGATCAGGGCCATGGTCATGGCCGTCTGCCACATGGGCTGAAGCAGGCCGTAGTAGTTCGCCGACAGGACGAAGACCGAAATACCTGCGGCAAAGACGGCAAGACCGTTGCGCCAGAGCGCGCTACCCTTGCCAGTGCCGGTGTCTTCGAAATCTTCGTGCACGGTTCAGCCCTCCCAGCCCGGACAATCAGTCGAGCCAGCCCTGTTCGTTGTAGTAACGCTCGGCCCCCGGATGCAGCGGCGCGATCGGCAGCAAAGACGCCTGCAGCCAATCCGGCGTCAGGTATTTCTGCGAGGGGTGGACGTTCTCGAGCTCGTCGAGGTTCTCCCACAGCGCCTTGGTCATCTTGTAGACCAGATCTTCATCCACATCAGCGTTGATGATGTTGATGGTGTAGCCGACGATGATCGGCACATCGGCGTCCGTGCTCTGGTAGCTTTCGGCGGGCACGACACCGCCGGACAGCAGGTCGCTCGCCGCATCCACCGCCTCGATCTGCTCTTCCGTCAGGCCGACGACACGGATGTCGCGCGTCGCTTCAAGCTCCAGCACACCGGCGGTGGGAATGCCGGTGGTCTCGATGATTGCGTCAAGTGTGCCGTTCTTCAGCCCGGCCACCATTTCGCCATGGCCGATCTGGTATTCATCGATCTTGTCATAGCCGACGCCGAGCGTTTCAAGGATCGCCTTGTTGGTTTGTTCCCCGACAGACCCCACCGAGCCGACACCGACGCGCAGGCCTTCGAGATCTGTCCAGTCCTGCACGTCGCTCTCGGCCGGCACCACAAGCTGTGCGCCGTAGACGTAAATCGGCATCCAGGTGCGAACCTTGTCGGCCTTGGGCTGACCTTCGAAATTGGCGATACCGCGGACGGCCTCGTAAGGCGCACTGTTGCCGGCGGGACCGGCCTGAATGCGGCCTTGCTGAACAAGCTGCGTCGTCGGTACGCTGGGGCCCGATGCCTGCACGGTCATGGAGACTTCGGGCACCTCGCGATTGATGACCGAGGACCAGCCGGTCATGATCTGAAAGGTCGTATGACCGGAGCTCGACGCGCCCTGAACGATGCTTTCCTGGGCACTCGCGGACGAGCCTGCCAGGGCCACCGCAACGGCGGCGGCCAGAATATTGAGTCTCATTGATGTTTCCTCCCTTGAAGTTTTGGCCTCTCCTCAGGCCGGTTGGCTGGCCAGATCCTTGGCTTTCTGGCGCAGTACGAATTTCTGGATCTTCCCTGTCGAGGTTTTCGGCAAAGCCCCGAACACCACGCGGCGCGGACGCTTGTACCCGGCAAGCCGGTCCCGGCAGAACGCAATCAATTCTTCTTCCGAAGGCATGCGGCCGGGTTTGGCTTCGACAAAGGCACAGACGGTTTCGCCCCATTTTTCCGACGGTTCTGCCACGACCGCCACATCGAGCACGTCGTCATGTTGGTAAAGCACGCTCTCGACCTCGATGGTCGAGACATTTTCCCCGCCCGATATGATGATGTCCTTCAGCCGATCGCGGATCTGCACATAACCGTCGGCGTGGCGCACCGCGAGATCGCCGGTCGAGAACCAGCCGCCCTCGAAGGCCTTGGCCGTCGCTTCCTCGTCCTCGAGATAGCCCTTCATGACGGCATTCCCGCGCAGAACGATTTCTCCCATCGTCTGGCCATCCGCCGGAACGGGTTCCCGGGTGTGAGGATCGACAACCTCCATGCCCTGCTGCGTGGCATAACGCACGCCCTGTCGGGCCTTGCGCCCTGCCAGTTCGTCCGCCCCGAGCGACGGCCAGTCGGTCTGCGGCTCGCAGACCACGCAGGGGCCGTAAACCTCGGTCAGCCCGTAGACATGCGTGATCTCTATGCCGAGCTTCTCGACATTGCCGATCACGCTTGGCGCGGGGGCTGCTCCGGCGGTGAAGGCCTGCACCTTCTGCGCAAGTGGGCGGCGCACGGTATCCGGCGCGTTGGCCAGCATGTTCAGGACCACGGGCGCACCGCAGAAATGCGTGACGCCACATCCATTGATCGCCTCGAAGATCGCCTCTGGCTCGACCTTGCGCAGGCAGACATGCGTGCCCGCATTGGCGGTGATCGTCCACGGGAAACACCACCCGTTGCAATGGAACATCGGCAATGTCCAAAGATAGACGGGGTGGCGAGGCAGGCACCAGGTTTGCTGGTTGCCCAACGCGTTCAGATAGGCACCACGATGGTGATAAAGCACGCCCTTGGGCCGCCCGGTCGTGCCGGAGGTATAGTTGAGCGCGATGGTTTGCCATTCATCCTCGACCGCGTCGGGCAGCGGGGCATCGGAGCCTTCTGCCAGAAGATCCTCGTAGGAGGGCACGCCCAGCGCCGGAAAGTCCGCAGTGGCCGGGTCATTGATCTCGAACACGGTCAGGCGGTCGGACAGGCGTGAAAGAACGTCCTTGAGCGGCTGGCCCAATTCCCTGTCGACAAGCAGCACGCGGGCACCGGAATGGGTCAGGATATACTCGATTGTCGCCGGGTCGAGCCGCGTGTTGATCGCGTTGAGGACGGCCCCGACATGCGGCACGCCAAAATGACATTCCAGAAGCGCCGGAACGTTGGGGGCCATCACGGCGACGCAGTCACCGCTCCCTATGCCGCGCCGTGCCAGCGCGCTTGCCAGCCGAAAACAGCGCGTCTGCATGTCGCGGTAACTGTGCCTCAGCTCACCGTAGATGATCGCAGGGTGGTCCGGATGAACGTCTGCCGTCCTCGAAAGAAATGACAGGGGCGTCAGCGGCACATGATTTGCGTCTGACACGGGAATTGCATTCAGGTTCGGCCGCTCGGTCATCCCTGGCTTTCCTTTCTGGCGCGGGCGCGCTCCTTTCCGGGAACGAGGATGCGCTTTCCTCTCGACATCGGGACGCGCGGCGCCTCGCTGCGGGCCCGCTTTGTCTTCTTCACGGACATCCGGTCGCGCGCCGCCCAGATATGCTCACGCATGAGCCCTGCGGCGCGGTCCGCCTCCCCCGAGGCCAAAGCGGCCAAAATGTTCACATGGGCGGTGTGGCTTTCGGTCAATTGCTCTGCCGAGAAGCTGAAGAAGTTTCTCAGCGCCAAAGGCAGGTCCGCTGTCGACGCGATCTGGCGGAGCAGGAACTCGTTGCCGCAATTGTCATAGATCTTACGGTGGAAGCTGTGATTCATCTTCAGAAACCAAGCCCGCTGCTCGGCGGTATGGTCAGGAATGGATACAATTTCCTCCATGCGCCGGGTCATCCCGGTGAGGTCCTTGAGAAGCGTCGCAGACAGGCCACGACGACCGCTCAGCCGGACAGCCTCTGCCTCGAGGATCGCCCGCACACCGTAAATTGCCCGGACATCCTCGATCGAGAATACCGTGACACGGTAGCCCCGGTTCGCCTCCCACGTCAGGAAACCCTCCGCCTCGAGCCTGGCCAGCGCGATCCGAACGGGCGTTCGGGAAACCTGTGTGTCCTTCGCAAGCTGCGTCTCCGACATCTTGTGGCCCATTGGAAACTGCCCATCGCAAATGCGCACCTTGATGTGCTCATATGCAACTTGGGCCAAACTGCTGTCTTCCATCACCGCTTCCATATCTGGTTGTTCCCACGACGGAACGAATCCGGCAATATTCTTTTTGAAAAATGCAAAACTATTCTAATATATTTATTTATTCCACTTTAATATCGATAAATTGTATTCAAAATTTTTCATTCAGTTATTTAAAGCGGCAATAAAACATATACTTAATTGTTTTAATACTTAAGCGCACCGGGAAAGCGGACAGCCTGGATGTCAATATGTCGGTGCGCACGTCAGACGTGGGCATCGTGTCCATCCATTTGCCGGCGCCACCCATGCTACATCAAAGGCAGCCCGGCGTTGCCACGGTAACTTCAGGTTGCCCGAGAAATTGCTTCAGTCCGCATTCAAGCGGCAACGATTTGATGCCACCCGGCCATCGCTTTGGCGCGCGCCTGACGGAGGGTTCGACAGGAGATCAGGTGGCGTTGTAGGTTGAATTGATTGTAGATGGCGTCGTGAACGGACACAAAACGCTGCATCGAGCAGGGTGATTTGAACCGACCCATTCGCCGTTCTCATCGGCGTGTTGGCTGATGGTTAACTTCAGCCCGATTGTTCGATCGATCGCCTGTGACATGAAGGTGGATCAGGTCAAGGTCTCGAAGCGCCGCGGAATATGACCCCAGCTTGTCGGAAACGATCCTGTCCGGGACGTAGCCCTGCTTTTTCAGGAGTTTGCGCTTAAGTTTCAGGGCTGCGCTTTTTTTCGGTGGGATTGGGCGAGGATTTCAAGAACCTCGCCTTAACCGTCAACGGCGCGCCACAGGTAAACCCGCTTACCACGGATACGGACAAAAACCTCATCAAGATGCCAGGTTCCCGAATGCTGAACTCTGCGAGACCTGACCTTTGCCGCGATCGCCGGCCCGAATTTCAGTATCCAGCGGCGGATGGCTTCATAGCTGACATCGATCCCGCGCTCGGCAAGCATTTCCTCGACATCCCGAAAGCTCAACGGAAAGCGAAAACAGAGCCAGACCGCCCGTTGGATTATCGACGATGGAAATCGGGGGCGGGCGTAGGAAATCTTGCTCATTCAAGGACAAATACGGGACATCACACTCACGGTCGAGTTAATGTGTAAACGCCCCGTAGAAGATTCAGGTTACAATTTACGCGACTCGTGGATAGGACCTTTCACATTCAGGCAACAAGCTATTTCAATGCCAGACATCGGATAGTAGGGAGTTCTGCGTCACGTCAGGAATTGCAAAACTGTTCCAGCCAACCTGTGGCTATTTCCGGGACGGATTTGACAAGCTTTTCCGTGTAGGGCTCGAATGGCGGGCTGAATACGAAGTCTCGTGGACCTTGATCGACGATCTTACCCTTACTCATCACGATGACCTCATCGGATATTGCCTTGGCCGCCAAAACGTCATGGGTGATGAAGATGTAACTGGTTCCCATTTCTTCCTGTACACGGTTCAGCAGACGGATGATATCCTCCTGAACAAGCTGGTCCAGAGCCGAAGTAACTTCATCGCATATTACGACTTCTGGCTCGGGCGCCAAAGCACGTGCAATGCAGACTCTTTGCTTTTGTCCTCCTGACAATTCCTCCGGATAGCGCGAGGCAAGCGACGGGTCCAGTTCGACCATCGAGAGCAGTTCTTCCACCCTGTGACGCGCCTTTTCTCGCGACAGACCTGTGAACCAACGCAGGGGACGCAGTATGATCTGACCGACCGTCTGCTGCGGATTGAGGGCCGTGTCCGCCATCTGAAAAATCATCTGCACGCGGCGAAGCTGATCCTTGTTCCTGTTTTTCAAGTGCAGTGGGAGTTGCTTTCCGGCCAGCTTAACCTGTCCCTCCACATCTTTGACCACTCCCGAAATACATCGTGCCAAGGTAGATTTGCCAGAACCGGATTCTCCCAGTATCGAGACGGTTCTCCCCACTGGAACCGTAAGACTGACATTATCGAGCGCCTTGAACTTCCCGTAATAGGCCGTGAGGTTCTCTATGGTCAGCCTCGGCTCCGCGCAGATCTTCGCATTTCGTTCAATGTTCCTGACGGCCCAGAGAGATCTGGTGTACTCTTCTTTAGGCGCGTTGATCATCTCTCGCGTTTCAGCCTCTTCAACCTCCTTGCCATGGCGCAAGACCTTGATCCGGTCTGCCATCTGGGAAACCACGGCAAGATCATGACTGATGTATATGGCGCTGCTACCCAGCGTGCGCATCGCGTCCTTGATCGAAAGAAGCACGTCGACTTGCGTGGTAACATCAAGTGCCGTTGTCGGTTCGTCGAAAACAATGAGACCCGGCTCGGGCACCATCGCCATCGCCGTCATCACCCTTTGAAGTTGACCGCCTGAGACCTGATGGGGAAACCTCGAGCCGATGGTTTCAGCTCCGGGCAGGCGCAGCGTGCTGAAAAGCTTGATCGCATGGCGACGCGCCTCGGCACCGTTCCAGCCACGCTTTACCAAAGAGGTTTCAATCGTTTGACGGATCAAGCGATGCGCAGGATTGAAAGCCGCGGCCGCCGACTGTGCAACATAGGTCATGCGATTGCCGCGAAGGCGATTCAACATCGCACTGCTTGCAGTCCTCAGGTCATGCCCGTCAAACAGGATGGACCCGCCCGATATCCGACAGCCAGCCCGCGCATACCCCATGGCAGCCAGGCCCAGACTCGATTTTCCTGCCCCGGATTCACCGATGAGTCCGAGAACTTCACCAGGATAGACTTTGAGATCCACCCTGTCGACGATAGTGGTCCATCGATCATTGCTGAAGCCCTCGATGACTACACCTTGCATATCCACGAGCGGCGCTACGTCGTTCTGGTCGGCAGCATGATTATCCATTTGGGGAATCTCCACTAGACAACAGGAACCAGTCGACAAGCGCGTTTACCGAAACAGTAATCAGCGCGATGACGATGGCAGGCACAAGGGGTGTGATACCGGCGCGCAAGTCGAACTGTGCAAATTGGATAAGGTTGGCATTCTCGCGAACCATTGACCCAAGATCGGCGGTGGGCGGCTGAACGCCCACCCCAAGGAACGACAGAGCAGCGATCGTCAGAAAAACGAAACAAAAGCGAAGGCCGAATTCCGAAAGCATGGGG
Source organism: Roseovarius indicus (assembly GCF_008728195.1). NCBI lineage: Bacteria > Pseudomonadati > Pseudomonadota > Alphaproteobacteria > Rhodobacterales > Roseobacteraceae > Roseovarius > Roseovarius indicus. The sequence goes on along the minus strand of NZ_CP031598.1, from coordinate 1,024,883 downwards.
GCCGTGATGTTCGGCGCCACTTCGCGCAGCATGATCCACGGCAGGCGCTCGCCGCGCAACCGGGCGACTTCCACATAGTCCTGAACGACAACGCCGTAGGAAACCGAGCGGGTCAATCGAAACACCCGGGTGGATTCCAATACTGCGATGACCACGATCAGATTCCAGATTGTGGACCCGAAAATAGACAACAGCATAAGCGCGAAGATCAGGCTGGGGATGGCCATTAGCACATCTGTAAGGCGTGCCAGAAGCTGATCCAGAAAACCGCCAAGGATCGCTGCTATCAGCCCAAAAATCCCCCCGATCACGAATGCCAGCAACGTCGCGAGCAGCGCGATCAGGATCGAATTTCGTGTTCCATATAGAAGTCGGGTGAGTATGTCCCTCCCAATCTGATCGGTCCCGAGCCAGTGCTCTGGGCTCCACGGGGCGAAAGGTTCGGAAAAGACCTGTGCCTCGCCATAGGGGGCGATCCATGGCGCAAACACGGATGTAAGCACCAGCACCCCCAACAGAGTACAGATGACGGTCAGGCGACCATGATTGAATGCAAGTGCAATGGTTTTCACGACAGCGCTCATTTCGGGTGCAACAGTCGCGGATTGGTCATGATCGCAATGACATCCGCCAGAAGGTTCAGGACGATATACGTTCCCGCAAAGACCAGGGCACAGGTCTGAACAACGGGAATATCGCGCGACGTCACTGCATCGACCATCAACTGGCCAATACCCGGGTATGCAAACACCACTTCCACCACGACCACCCCGACAATGAGGTAAGCCAGGTTGAACGCGATGACCGTAGCGATCGGAGCCCACGCGTTGGGAAGGACATGCATCAGCACGATGCGCCAGCGAGAGAGCCCCTTGAGCTTTGCAGTTTCGACATAGGGCCGGGACATCAGGTCATTCAGTGCCGCCCGTGTCATGCGCATCATATGCGCCATGATCACGATCGTCAGAGATATCGCCGGCAGGGCCATGCGGCTCAGGCGTTCGTCCCAGGCCATGTCCGGCGACACGTTCGCAAGTGCCGGAAAAACCGGAAAGAGCGACGCAAAGAGGAGTATCAGCGCATACGCGATAAGGAATTCCGGGAACGATATCGCCCCCAGGACCGCCCAGTTCAGGGCTCGGTCAAACCATGACCCGCGATAAAGAACCGCCGCGACACCCAGACCAAGCGCAAGCGGCACGCTTATCACGGCAGTGAGACCCGCAAGCAGTATCGTGTTGCTCATTCTCGGTGCCACCAGGTCGACGACGGCTCGTGACCGGTCGTAGCCCGACGAGGCCCGGCCGGAAAAGGACTGGCCAAAATCGCCTTGAAGCGCATTGGCAAGCCAGTCGAAATAACGCACGAAGACCGACTGGTCGAGTTGAAGTTCAGTTCGAAATGCACGCACGGTCTCTTCGGTGGCAGATTGGCCAAGCACGGCTTGGGCAAAGTCACCGGGCAATAATTCCATTGCGCCGAAGATCACCATGGACGTGATGAGCAAGGTTACGATGCCAAGCAACAGCCGCCCGGCGACAATTTTGGAAAGCGCGATCATGACTCAGCTTCAGTTTGTGGTTTCAACGGCGATTTAGTGCCCGGCGCCGGTTCACAGCGCCGGGTCGGCGCTAGCCCTATGCGAACCACCAGCGTTCGGCGATCTTGTTGCCGTCGAGATCCCAGTTCGCTGCCACTTGCTCGTCATGCTCCAGCTTGTTGCTCGCGGCCATGATGTAATTGGCAAACATCGGCACGATCGTCCCGCCGTCATCCCGCACGAGTGTCTGAGCCTCCGTGTAAAGCTGTTGCCGCTTGCCGGTGTCGAGCTCTGCCCTCGCCTGCTTGACAATCGAGTTAAATTTGTCAGCCGCAGGCGTATCCCGCCACGCGGTATCGTTCCACTCGGTATCGGCCGTATAAGCTGTTGAGAACATCCAGTCCTCGGTAGGCCGTCCGCCCCAATAGCAGGCGCACCAGGGTTTCTTGTTCCATACGTTGGACCAATAGCCATCTGTCGGCTCGCGAACGACTTCGATCTCGATCCCGGCTGCAGACGCCGAGGCGGACAAGAGCTGCGCGGCATCGACTGCGCCGGCAAAGGCGGCATCCGATACGTGCAACTGCACCGGCCCGACGTGGCCCGATTTTTCGAAATGGTGCCGCGCAAGATCGGGGTCATAACTGCGCTGCTCCAGACCGTCGGCATGATAGGTATTGGCTACGGCAATGGGGTGATCGTTACCCAAGACACCATGACCAAGCAGTATCTTGTCCAGCATTTCCTGCCGATTGATCGCGTATTTCATGGCCAGCCGCATATCGAGATTATTGAATGGCGACGAGTCGAGACGCATCGGGAACGTGTAATGCTGAGTGCCGGTAACTTCGAGAATACTGAGGTTGGGAGCCCGGCTCATGATGCTGACCGTCTTGGGGTCGACGCGATCAATGACATCGGCATCGCCATTCAGAACCGCATTTTGCCGTGCAGTCACGTCAACAAGCGAAACGATGGTTACGGAATCGAAATGCCCGCGTCCTTCCTTCCAGTAGTTCGGATTTCGTGAAAACTCCGCACGAACACCCGGATCGAAGCGATCAAGCTTGTAAGCCCCTGTCCCGACACCGCCGGTGGCGTCGATCATTCCATCTTCAGACGGCAGAATGATCAGGTGGAAATCGCTGGTCAGAAAGGCGAAGTCGGCGTTCGGTTCCGAAAGTTCGAATACGACACCGTCTTTTCCATCACGGCGCACGCTTTCGACCGAGGACAAAAGCCCCTTGGCGGCGGAACGTGACCCTTCGCGGATGTGATGCTCGAAGCTGGCGACGACATCGTCCGGCGTCAACGTTTTCCCGTTATGAAACTCGACACCTTTGCGAAGACGGAAATACCAGGTCTTGCCGTCCTCTGTTTCATGTTGCTCGGCCAGTTCATTCACCAGCGAGCCATCGTTGCCAACTTCCATGAGGTTGTTGGCATAGGTGTAATTGATGTTGATGGTCATGCCATGTTCCGTCGTCGCCGGATCCAGCGAGTCAGTGGTTGACCCAAACCCGGTTCCGACGCGCAGATGCCCGCCCGACTTTGGTGACGCAGCCCTGGCCGACCCCGGCAGAATGCCTTGCACGGCGGCGAAAGCGCCAAATCCACCAGCACATTTCAGAAGGTCACGCCGACCAAAATTCCGTGCTCCGCCGATCATCGACGATGTTCTGATTTTACCGTTCATATCCGAAGCTCTCCCTGTTTTGTGATTCTTGATCAAACATCATTTGTCCTTGATCACATATTGTCAACGTTCATTTACCTTGCACTTAACCCGCAAGCACCGATTGACATCACCGCGAGCAAGTATCACTAATCGAGATTAGTTGCGTTTTTTGGAATCAAAGGCAAGGGAAAATGACGAAATCAATGACAAACCACCGGCACCTGCTCGACGACCTGACGATACAGGACAAGGCAATAGTCGGAGGAGATCTGTGCCAATCACTCTCGGGCGAGTCGTTCAACGTGATCGACCCTTCGACGGGGAAGACCCATGTCGACATAACCCACTGCGGGCCGGAAGATGTCGATCTGGCTGAAAAGTCTGCGCGCCGGGCGTTCGAGGCGGGTGCATGGTCCCGGATCTCGGCGACGGAACGCAAAACCACCCTGATGCGCCTCGCCGGCCTCATGCGCGATCATGCTGAAGAACTGGCATTGCTGGAAACACTCTGCGTCGGCAAACCCATAAACGATGCGCGCAACGTAGATATCCCCGCGTCCTGCAACACACTGGCCTGGTTTGCCGAAGCAGCCGACAAGGTTTACGGCGAAGTCGCGCCCTCCGATGACAACTCCCTCGGCTTTGTCGAGCATGAACCGCTCGGTGTCATCGGCGCCGTCGTCCCATGGAATCTGCCCTTGCTGATGACCGTCTGGAAAATCGGCCCAGCACTGGCGACCGGAAACAGCGTCATCCTGAAGCCGGCGGAACAGTCCCCCTTGTCGGCGCTTCGGCTCGGTCAGCTGGCGCTGGAAGCGGGCATCCCGGAAGGCGTGCTGAACATCGTGCCGGGGTACGGGGAAACCGTCGGGAAGGCGCTCGGCCTTCATCCCGGCGTCGACGCCATCGGCTTCACCGGATCGGCCGAGGTTGGCAAGCTCTTCCTCACCTACTCGGGTCAGAGCAACATGAAGCGCATCTGGCCCGAATGCGGGGGGAAGTCGCCTCACATCGTCACCAGGAATTGCAAAGACCTGAAAAAGGCGGCCGCGGCCGTGGCAACCGGCATCTTCTTCAATCAGGGTCAGGTGTGCAATGCCGGGTCACGTCTGCTGGTAGACCGTCAGATCAAGCAGGAATTCCTCGCCCTCGTCCGCGAGGCCTCTTCAGACCTGATACCCGATGACCCGTTCCTGACCACAACCAAGCTTGGCGCGATTGTCAGCCGCCCGCAAATGGAACGCGTGTTGTCTTACATCGAAGCCGGTCGCAGCGAGGGTGCAGACCTCGTAATGGGTGGCAAACAGGTCCGCAAGGATAGCGGCGGCTATTTCGTCGAACCGACAATTTTCGACAACGTCTCGAATGACATGACGATAGCCCGGGACGAAATCTTCGGCCCCGTCCTCGCAACCATCTCCTTCGACACGTTGGACGAAGCTATCGCGATCGCCAACGACAGCATCTACGGCCTCGGTGCCGGCATCTGGACTGACGATCTGGACGAGGCGTTGACGGCCTCTAAGCGGCTGCATGCCGGTACCGTCTGGATCAACAATTTCGACGATGCAAACGTCACGGTACCCTTCGGCGGGTTCAAGCAGTCCGGCTTCGGGCGCGACAAATCCCTGCACGCCCTTTCGAAATACACCGACCTCAAAACCACTTGGATCGCAAAATGACCACCGATGTCCCCTCGATGAATCTTTCACAAGCGATCGCCGACATCATGGCCATAAGCGGCGCCAAGTACATCTTCACTCTGACCGGCGGCCCGCAGGAGCCACTGATCGAAGCAAACCGGCGGCATGGCATCAAGCCAATCCTTGCCCGGTCCGAACGATCCGCCTTCGCGATGGCAGACGCCTATGCCCGAATGACGGGCAAGCCGACGTTCGGCACGGCTCAGGCGGGTTGTGGCACCTCAGCCTTGCCATTTGGCATGGTCGATGCCTTTTGGGCCAACAGCCCGGTCATCGCCATCAACAGCGCGGCCAATTCCTCGACGGCGCTAAGCCACGACTACCAGGAGCTCGACCAGATCCCCTCGATTCGGCCGGTGACCAAATGGTGCGAAATGCTGCCATCTCCGGACCGGATCTTCGACGTCCTGCCCATGGCCATCCGCGCCGCTCTTTCGGGAAATGCCGGCCCCAGCTACCTTGGCATTCCGATGGACTGGTATACGCGCGACGTGAAAGGCAGCTGGCTGCAGGAATTCGCACTCAGCTCCCTTCAGTCCCGCGCTTGCCCCGCCAATCCGGATGATGCCTGCCGAGCGGCGCAACATCTGGCGTCCGCTGAGCGCCCGGTCATTCTCGCGGGCGGCGGAATTCTCGCCGCACATGCCTGGGATCGTTTGACAGATTTCGCGCGGCGCTTCGACATCCCCGTTGCCACCACCATGTCCGGTAAGGGGGCATTTCCGGAAACCGACTCCCTTTCCCTCGGCGTGTCCGGGCGGTACGGGCGTAGCGCCGCCAATTCAATCATCGCCGAAAGCGATTGTGTTTTGGCAATCGGAACACGCATGGGGTCCATGGGAACAGACAGCTTCGCCTGCCCCGCACGCGATTGCCGTATCGTTCATATCGATATCGAACCGACGAATTTCGGCCGAACCTACCCCAATACGGTTCCCTTGCTGGCCGACGCAAACGCCGGTCTGGAGGCCCTTCAAAGCGCGATTGAGGACGAGCCCCAGAAGGATCGAACATCATGGCTGGAAGCCGTCAGAGGCGCCATGGAAAACTGGCGCCGGAAGTACAAGGCATTCGCCGACACCCCGACGCTTGGCGGCCGCCTGAACCCGGTGTCTGTCATGCAGGTCCTCGATGCGACGCTTAAAGATGACGTCATCGTCTCCGATACCGGGTACATGGCGGCATGGGCGGCGACATTGATGGACCAGCACACGCCCGGCCGCCAGCACCTGCGCGCCGCAGGGTCGCTTGGCTGGGCTTTTCCCGGCGCGATGGGGGCCAAGCTGGCAACTTGCAATGACCGTCACGTGGTTTGCATAACCGGCGACGGCGGCCTCGGGTACCACCTCGCCGACCTCGAAACGGCCTGCCGGCTGAACCTCCCGACGGTGACCATCGTGATGAACAATGCCGGGTTCGGTTTTTCCTATGACGCACAGCGGCAAGGATCCATTGGCAACGCATGCCTGCCCGAGATCACCGACTTCGAGGATAACGACTTCTGCGCAATTGCCAGGGGGTTCGGCGCGCATGGCGAAACGGTAACCGACCTGTCGGACCTCCAGCCCGCCATCGAAAGGTCAAAGGATTCCGGCCGCGCCGCCATCCTGGACGTGAAGGTGTCCCGCGAGGTCGGCCCGCCCGTTGCACGGTTCGCAGAAAGCTCCGCGCATGGGCTTTGAAGCCCGGCAACTGCCAAATCGATCGTTGAGGTTGGAATGCTAGGCCAAGATATCGAAGTTAAGAACGTGTCGATAACCTCTGCGGCCAGACGCCTGTTGAGCAGCGACTTCCTGCAGGAACCCTACTGGTGGACGTCCGCCCCACCAGAGGACCATTCAGATGGCTTTCCCGACTCCACGGATGTTCTGATCGTCGGAAGCGGCGTAACCGGAACAAGTGCCGCCTATCACTTGGCGCGGCTTGGGCACCAGTCCGACGTCATCGACGCAAACTTGATCGGCAGCGGAGCAGTAAGGCGCAACGCCGGATTTCTCAGTCGAACGTTGAAGAAGACATTCACGACCCTCGCCAAATCCCACGGCGCAGGTTTCGCGGACGCCGCCTTCAAGGAGGTCAATCATGCCTTTGATTTCGTAACCTCATTGATCCAGGAACTGGGGATCGACTGTGCCTTGGAACCCTCGGGTCGTCTGGTCATGGCGACCTCCCCCGCTCACCTGGGCAAGATGATCGGCACATTCGACGATCTGCATCGCCAATTCGGAACACCATACGAGGTGATCCCGGAAGCCGACATCCACCGCGAGGTCGGCACGAGCCATTACCACGGTGCCGTATTGATCCCCGGCCTCACCAAGTTTCACCCCGGTCTATTTCATTCCGGTTTCGTCGCTCGTGCCCGAAGCGCCGGGGCGCGGTTTCACGCCCATACGAAGCTGGAAAGCCTGAAGCAAACCGGGAACGGTTTCATGGCCCACACAACGCGTGGAACCATTCGGGCGCGCCGAGTGCTCATCGCAACCAATGGCTATAACGACACCGAAATGCCATGGTTGAAGCCGCGCCTGGCGCCTTTCAGCGGCCACATGCTCGCCACCGAAGAACTTTCGCCGCAACTCCTCCAGCGCCTGCTGCCGACGAACAGAGGATGCACCGACAGCAACACCAATCTCGATTACTTTCACCTGGCGCCGGGCGAGAACCGGCTGTTGTTCGGCGGCCGAACCGGTGCGAACCCGGAAAACCCCTTGGACATGGCCTGGTATCTGCACCGAAGAATGTGCCGGGTTTTTCCCGAACTCGAAGATGTCAGGGTCAGTCGCCTATGGTCCGGCAAATGTGCAGGCACGTATGACCTGATGCCCCATGTGGGAGAAAGAAATGGGCTGTTCTTCGCATCCGGCTACAACTTTGCAGGTACGCCGATCGGCGCGCTCTTTGGCAAGAAGGTTGCCGATGCCGTGGCAACCGGGAAAGCGGTGGATTCGATCTTCGCCACGACCAGGATGCCCCGCTTTCCCCTACCCGTTCGTCGTTGCGGCGGCGTCAGAATTGTGATGACTTATCTGGACGTGAAGGATTGGTTGATCGCGCGAGGAATTTTGTGAGCAGTGACGCACCCGAAGAAACATCTGGCGACAAACCACTGGAACGTTACCTCCGGGTGCTCGAGTTTGTATCGGGGCTTTCTGACGGTGCAACCGCGAATGAAATCGCCACGCACCTGAATCTTCCGAAACCAACCGTGCACCGACTGGTGCGCGCACTGACCGCGTCTGGCGCTTTGAAACTGTCAGAAGAGGCACCGCTCAAATACGTGCTTGGGCGCCGCATACTGGGCCTCCTCCATGCGGGCGCCACGGCATCCTGGCTCAGCAGCATGAGCAAGCCGATATTGGAAAAGTTTGCGGCCCAAAGCGGCGCCGCCTGGTTCGTGGCTGAACTGAAAGACGGAAAGATCCAGAGCATCTGCTTCGCCGCCCCGAATACCGAGGTGCAAGCCTACGTCATCCCGGGTGCCCCTGTCGTGCCTCACGCCGGTGCCAGCGGCAAAGCCATTCTCGCGCATCTCTCCCCGGCAGAGCGTAAATCCCTGCTCGGCGCCCGTTTGACCCGACTAACCGACGCAACGATTGTCGAGAAAGCAGAGCTTGACCGCCACCTCGAAGAGGTCCGCCGAAGGAACCTCGCGATCTGTGACGAGGAAGACCTTGAGGGTTTCGCCGCGATCGCATCCGCGCTTGTAACCGACAATTACCCGGTGAAGTTCGCGATCTGTGTCACCGGCACGCGAAGACGCATTCTCGGTGACGCACGGCAGGAACTGGAAGCCATGGCGCAAAGCGGCGCAGCAAGTCTGTCCGCCATGCTCGAAATCCGGCTGCGCGGTGAACTGAACCCCGAATCCGTCCTCCAATAGAACCACCAAGGTTGTTCGACGCCCCTCCTGATGATATCATTTTTCGAGATAAAACTCGAAAAATGAGCGAAAAAATGTTCAAGCCGGATGGAAATGGTCGCAGGGCACGTATCGGAATTTTGGAGGCACATCTCGATCCGGTGCCAGAGTCGGAAATGCGCATGCTCACACCTCCCGGCGTGTCCATCCACACCACCCGGGTTCCGTACGGCCTGAACGGGGGTTCCTCGGAAACGGTCGACCGGGAAAGCGCGGAATCCTATGTCGCGCCGCCGAAAATCGATGAAGCGGTGGGGCTGTTGGCCGCGCTTCGACCCAACGCGATCGTTCACGCGTTCACGTCAAGCAGCTATCTTCTCGGCAAGGAGGCCGATCTCGCCCTGCGGGACCGGCTGACGGACGCCGGCGGTGGCATACCGATCGTCATTCAGGCGTTGGCCATTGTCGACGCGCTCAAGGCACTGGGCGCCTCCAGGATCGCTCTCTTCCACCCGCCCTGGTACCAGGAAGATGTCGACGCGCTCGGTGTTGAGTACTTCCAGTCCCTCGGCCTTGATGTCGTTCAACATGGAGTTGCGAAAATCGAAAGCGAATTCTGCGATGCCAAGTCCCAGGATGTGTACACATGGTGCACCGAACAGACCTGTGACGCCGCCCAGGCGGTGGTTCTCGGCGGCGCCGGCTTCCGCTCTATCGGGGCGATCGATGCCATCGAACAAACTCTTGACCGGCCAGCGGTGACAGGCAACCAGGCGACATTCTGGCGCGCCCTGCACTATGCAGACATTCATGATGCCGTACCCGGATATGGAAGGCTGTTTCTCAGGCGCCCAGCCTGAGATCACAGATAAGGAACCATTTCCTCGGAAACCCGTTTCAATGTGCGACTCAACCGGTCGCACAATTCCTCGGCCTGCGACTTGGACGTAATCAGAGGCGGAGAAATCATCAGCCATTCCCCAAAGACCCCGCCGGAAGTCCGGCGCGCGTAAAGGGCAAGGCCCTCTTCCATACCGACTGCAACCGTGCGGCCGATCACGTTGGCATCCGCCGGAAAAATGGATTTGGTCTCTCGATCCCGGACCAGCTCCACCGCCATGAGCAACCCCTTCCCCCGTACGTCGCCAATGATGGGGCATTCCTCTGCCACCCCCCAAAGACCGGCTTTCAAGAACTCTCCCACGACGTCGGCATTGGCAATGAGCTCATCTTCTTCGAGAACGGAAATGACTTCGGACGCCACCGCACAGGACAGCGGATTGGCAGCATATGTATGTCCGTGGCTGAACCCTCCGCCGTTGGCGACCGGCTCGACGATTTGATCGGGCGCCAGCACGATACCCAAGGGTGTGTATCCCGCCGCGACGCCCTTTGCCAAAACAACGATATCCGGGCGGCAATCAGGCCAGTGATGCGCCGCCAGAAATGCCCCGGTCCGGCCTGCCCCGCTCATCACCTCGTCGAAGATCAGGAGAATGCCGTAACGGTCACAGATCTTTCTGACCTCCGTGTAATAGATGTCAGGCGCGACAAGTGCCCCGGTCGCCAGACCGCCTACCGGCTCCATCAGGAAGGCCAGCACTTTGTCTGCCCCGACCCTTTCGATCTCGTCGGCGAGGGCTTGCGCACAGTGACGGGCATGGCTTTCCGACGAGAAGTTATCCGGAACCCTGTAAGTAAAAGGCGTCGGAACAAGAGGTTGGGGGTTCATCAGGTCGGCAAATAGCTTGCGCGACATCGCATCTCCGGTGACCGCGGCCGCCCCCAGGGTTGCGCCATGATAACTCGGGTTCCTCGCCAGAACGATGGATCGTTCTGACTGACCGATGGCTTCCACGTATTGTTTGGCGAGCTTGATTGCGGCCTCGATGGCTTCCGACCCTCCTGACACCACATAAGCCTGGTCGAAACCATCCCCGGCAAGCGCTGTTACCTTTTCAGCCAGTTCACGGTTCGGCGCATTCTCGAAATGTGCTCTGCTTGCATAAGCAACGCGCCCGGCCTGCCGAGTCATCGCGGAAATGACGCGCTTGTTGGCGTGGCCGATGTTGTTCACCACCGGACCGGAAGAGGCGTCCATGTAACGCGCACCATTTGTGTCCCAAAGGTATATCCCATCCCCATGAGACACTTCCGGCAAGGAAGACGCCCCGTTCGGGAGGTAGAAACGCTGGATGGCTTTCGACGGGTAAGACATGATAGCCCTTTTCATTTTTCGTTATTTTTCTCATTTATCGAAACTGATCGCGGAAGGTCAAGTGCGCTGCGTTCTCGAACACATGAAAATTGAGCCGGGATGCCGGCGCACGCCGTTCTGTCTCGCTCCCTCCGCGAAACGAAGGGCGAGCTCGACATAGTTTACGAGCGCCTCAAGGCATGGCGGAAAGGTTGGAACGCCCCGGCAACAAGTCTACTTCAGGAATGCGCGTATTGCGGCAAGCGTCTCCATCGGGGCTTCTTCCGGGATGAAATGACCACTCGGCAACGGCACAAACCGTGTATCATCGCACCATGAGTTCCACACGTTCTGCATATCGAAATGCTTCCCGATCACTCCTTTTTCGCCCCACCCGACCAAGGTCGGACACGTGATCCGACGACCCGCTTCGATGTCCTGCCGGTCGTGGTCGCGATCGACGTGAAACCCGGCCCGGAAACATTCACACATCGCGACAATCGCGTCAGGGCGTGTCGAAGACGCGAGGTAGGCTGCCATGGCCAAGGGGTCGTAGTCGACGACGTCCTCCGACAAACCCAGCATCATCGTGCGCATGAAGGTCTCGGGGTCTCCGGCAATCATCTTCTCAGGGATGGGGGCGGGTTGCGTCAGGAAATTGAAGTAGAAGTAATCCTGCGCAAGTTCCGCATCGAGCCGATCGTAAAAATTCAGCTCCGGGATGATATCAAGAACCGCAAGCTTGCGAACTGCGTGCGGATGATCCAGCGCCATGCGCCGGGCCGTACGGGCGCCACGATCGTGCCCCACAAGGTAAAAGCTTTCGAAGCCCAGGGCCTTCATCAACTGCAACTGCTCCTGCGCCATCGCGCGCTTGGTGTAGTTGCGGTGATCTTCAGTCGGCTCCGCGATGTTTCCCTCTCCGCGGCCGCGAAGATCCGGCAGCACGACCGTAAAGTCGCGCGCCAGATACGGCGCGATCTTGTGCCAGCATAAATGCGTCTGCGGGTCGCCGTGCAGCATCAGTAGCGGCTCGCCCTGACCGGCGACAAGCGCCAGGATGGCAACGCCTTCGACCTCGACGAACTCCCGTTTGAAGGCGGGCAGAAGTGCGCGATCGGCCTCCTCGAATATCCTCAATTCATTCTCCTGATGTTTGGGTTCATGTTCTGGGGAACCGCTCGTTGATCAGCCACCGAGATAGGCATCGACGATACTCGGATCTTCCACCAGATCCGCAGAAGCAGCCGACTTCGTAATACGGCCAAGTTCGATGACATAGGCCCAGTAGGAATTCTCGAGCGCCAGCATCGCGTTCTGTTCCACCAGCAGAACCCCAAGACCCAGCTCGTTAGAGACCTGCCGTATAGAGGCCATGAGCTGTTCTTCGACCAGAGGCGCCAGCCCGATCGACGGCTCATCAAGTAACAGGAACCGAGGTGACGCCATCAGCGCCCGCCCAACCGCAAGCATCTGCTGCTCGCCACCGCTGAGGTTCCTGGCCGCCATCGACAGTTTCCGGCCCAGCACGGGAAACAGCTCCGTGACGGTATCGAGATTTCTTTTTTTCCGGGTTCCGTCCCCACCAAGGCTGGCGCCGACTTGCAGGTTTTCCAGAACCGTCATCCTCGGGAACAGCTCTCTCCCTTCCGGCACGAGGACGACACCTTGCGCCACGATCTGACTGGTCGACAGCCCCGATAGCCGCTCCCCGTCCAGACGCACCTCGCCCGCCAAAGGGGCCATGAGGCCCATGATGCCCTTCATCAGGGTCGACTTGCCCGCGCCGTTACTTCCGACCAGCGTCGTGACGGTGTTTTCGCGCACGTCAATCGAAGCGTTCTCCAATGCCCGAATGCCCCCATATCCGAGTGTGAGGCCATCAACCCGCAGCATGACGCGCCCCCTTTTCCCCGAGATAGGCTTTGATAACGGCCTCGTTCCTGCCGATCTCCGCCGGCGCACCTTCCGCGATGCGCTGGCCAAAATTGATGACCGTGACGCGGTCGCACAAACGCATGACCGATTTCATATCGTGCTCCACCAGCAATATCGTGATGCCCTCGTCGCGCAGCAGCTCGATGCGCGTCGCTACATCGGCCTTTTCGGTGGCGTTCAACCCCGCCAGCGGTTCATCCAGAAGAAGACATTGAGGGGAAGCAGCCAGTGCGGTCGCAATTGAAAGCACGCGTTGCCGCCCACCCGGCAGGCTCCCGGCCATCTGGTTCGCGACATCTCCGAGGCCCATCTTCTCGATCGCCTGCATTGTGCGATCCGCGCTGGGGCCACGCTTGGGAAATGGCAACACTGCGCGCCAGTCCAGGGTCCCGCGGTTCCTGGCCAGCGCCCCAAGGCGCACTGCTTCAAATACGGTAAGCTCCGCATAGACCCGCGTTAGCTGAAACGTACGTATCAGACCTTCCTGTGCCAGCGCGTCCTGGTGCCTGCCGTCGATACGGCCATCATTGAGGAACACCTGTCCGGCACTGGGCTTCAGCGATCCGCTGATGAGGTTCATGGTCGTTGATTTGCCCGACCCGTTGGGCCCGATAAGCCCGTGTATGGTTCCGCGCCCCACCGACAGGTCAAGCTGGTCCACGGCAACCAACCTGCCGAAACTGCGCGACAATCCCTTCGCCTCAAGCATGACGGTTCCTCCGCACAAGAAGTGACCGCAACCTATCGACCAAGCCCTCCAACCCACTGGGAGCATAGAGCGTGGCAGCCAGAACCAACCCGCCCCAGACGAACGGCACATACTCGGGCACGCCGCGGAAGGCCTCCTCGACAAAGGTCAGAAAAACAAGCCCAAGGATCGGCCCGTACAGCCGCTTGGTTCCGCCAACGATGCAGGCGGCGACGATCTTGAACATCAGTTCGGGGCTGAAATCGGCCGGTGCAACGATGCCATTGTAGCTGACGAGCAAACCTCCGGCGACACCCGCCCCGACAGAACCAAGCACGAAGGCCAGCGCGCGCAAGCGCCAGGGGTTCATGCCGAGCGACTGGGATAGCGTCTCGTCCAATCCGACAGCCCGGATCTTCATGCCGATCTCCGAGGCATCGAACATCAGATACAACAGCCCCAGCAGAAAGAATGCCCCCAGAACCAGAGCCAGGAACTGCGCCGTATCTCCCGACTGGATGAAAGCCGGATACTCGATGAACGCAATCCCCGACGTGCCCCCGGTCAGTTGCCGGAACTGGATAAAACACTGCCGCAGGGCCTCTCCGGCCGCGAAGGTCGACAGGAAGAAATAGTACTGACGGGTCCGCAGCACCGGATAGGCCAGCAATGCCGACACCACGCCGGCGGCAAGACCGCCCACAATGAATGTCAGAGCTACGGGGATCTCCAGCGGCGGCTTGGACAGCACCGCCACCGCATAGCCCCCGACCCCCATGATGGCCACATGCGCAAACGACCAGCCTCCCATCGTCGTGATGGTGCGATAGGAGATGACGAGAATTGCATTGATCGAAAAGATGACCAGCGCTCCTTGCAGGTACGACGACCCGACGGCTGCCAACACCGAGACGCCTGCAATGACGGCCAACACCGTGACGAGATCCAACACCACTGTGCGGGGCGAATCCAGTTTTGCGAAAAGCTGCATCGGCTTACTCCTTCTCGCCAAACAGGCCGGAAGGCATGACGCTGAGAACGCCCAGCATGATCACCGCGTTGGTCAGGGCAAGGTAACGCCCGGCCCCTGCGACCGTCATGAAGGTGTCGATGGCCCCAAACAGCAACGCCGCCGCAACCGCGCCCCAGATACTGCCGATCCCCCCTACGATGATGATGATGAACGCTTTCCAGAGCGCCGCGGCCCCCATGAACGGGGTTATCCCGCCAATCGGCGCCATGATGGCGCCCGACACTCCGGCGATCATCGACCCAAGGACAAGGGTCATCATGCCGACCCGGTCTACGCTGACCCCTTGCAGAACGGCCCCCCTTGGGTTTTGGGCGACGGCCCTGACCCGTCGCCCGATATCGGACCGCATCAACAGAAACCAAAGCCCGACAGTCAACGCCGATATCGCGACAATAACGAAGACCCGCGACCACGGCAGGATGGCTCCGCCGATCCGCACGATCCCCGGGATCGGTGACGGCAGACTGCGGCCGACCGGCCCGAACAATTCCACGACGACGACCTGCAGCATATAGGACAGGGCCAGCGTCGCGATGAAGATGGTCAGGGGCTTGTCGATCAGTTTCCGGACAACGACGAGGTATAGCAACACACCCAGCACGCCCGTGACGATCGCCGCCGCAAAGAAGCTCATGACATAGGCCGGCAGGGCCCCTGTAGTCGGCCCGATCAGAGAGACACACAGGAACGCACTGTAGGCGCCGATCATGTAGAATTCGCCATGCGCGAAATTGATGACCCGCATGACCCCGAAGACAAGTGCAAGGCCCAGCGCGAAGCACATGTAGAAGGAGGTCAGCGAGAGTATGTTGAGTGCTATTTGCATGATATCTTCTTCGATGTTTGGCGGGGATCGCATGGGAGAAACACGATCCCCGCCGCCTGCGTCACTGGGCCGTAACCTGCCCGCCGGCTTCCAGTTCGGTCAGTGCCGCTTGCGAGTTTTCCTGCCACCAGGCGCTGACATCGACGACACCATCCAGCGTCACCTTCCCGTCCGCATCGGTGACATAGACTGGCAATGGCGTAAGAAGGTGCGTGTCCGCCCCGTAGATTTCCGAGCCGGCCCAGCTGGATGCGCCGAACAGCGGATTGTCGACCGTTTCCCCGGCGAAGAGCGCCGCCTGAACGGCCTCGCCCGTCGGCTCGTCGGCCATTTGGATGCCGGCCTCGATCGTTGTCATCGCGGCATAGGCCACAGAGGCGAACACCGACCATTCCGCCTGCCCGTAGGTCTCCACATAGGTGTCATAGAACTGCGCCACGCGCGGGCTGAAGCTTTGCTCCGAAGCGTCGACGACATAGGCGCTGTAGATGCGACCATCGAGGTAATCGTCCTGCAGTCGGTCGGTCAGGAAATTCATCGTCCAGCCCTCGCTGGCGAACAGACCGGAATATCCCAGCTGCTGCATCGTCTCCACGAAACTCGCCTGCTGGCCCGGCGTGAACCCAAGCTCCACGATCAGATCCGGTTCCGCCGACGCGATCGGCCCGGCGATCGAGAACATGTCACCCGCCATCGCAGGATCGTAAGGATCCGAGAAAACGATCTCCACGCGATCGGCGTAGGGCGCGATACCAGCCTTGTAGAACGCCCGCGCGGCTTCGCCGAAAGAATGGTCCGCGGTCACGATTGCCACCTTTTCGATGTCCGGGTGTTTCTCGATCAGGTAGCTGACGAGATACATGTAAGACGCCGGAGAGCCGGTCACAGAGCCGATCAGATAGGGATAGTCCGCGCTCAGATACCCTGCCCCATAGCTCGTTGTCAGGACCTTGTTTTCCGTCGCGAGCGGCGCAATCGCCTTGCGGGAGGCCGGCGTGAATGTCTGCAGGATGAACTCGACACCGTCATCCAGGATCGCGCGCCGGAACGCCGTCAACTCCTCGCCGGCGGTGTAGCAGGCGTTGTCATAACCGGTGACCTCGATCTGGTGCGAATTTCCACTCGCATCCGTGATCCCGCCGGCCTCGTTGAACTCTTTCGCCCAAAGCTCGACACCGCGCGTGATGGGCACGCCCCACTGCGCACATTCCCCGGATTGAGGCTGAACAACACCGACCTTGATCACCGACTCCTGCGCGACCGACGCCGACGCAGCCACAAGCGCCACGGCGCCTGCCAGAATGGAAATCCTACGTTGCATTATCTTTGCTCCCTGTTTTGGTTCTTGAGTTTTCTGTTACCTGAGTATTTCCGTATTCCCGCAGACACCCAGTGACTGACCGGAAATCGAACGGCCGCTGTCCGACGCCACGTAGACCACCAGATCGGCGATCTCGTCGGGCTCGATCATGCGCCCGAGAGACATCGCAGCGGTTTCTTCGGCTTCGATGTCCCTGACGGATTGGCCCGTAGCCTCCGCCTTTGCCTGCATGACACGAGTCATCCGATCGCCACGGACCGAACCGGGCAGGATCGCGTTCACACGGATATTGCTCGGGCCAAGCTCCATCGCCAGCGTCTGGGTCAGTCCGATGACAGCCCATTTGGCGGCCACATAGGGGCTACGCATAGGCATTCCCAGCCGACCGGCGGCAGAGGACATGTTGAAAATCACGCCGCTTTCCTGCCGCTTCATCGCGGGCACCACGCCGCGCGTGAACAGGAACTGAGAGTTGAGATTGACCCGGATCGCCTGATCCCATTCCGTCACGTCGATGTCTTCGACACAGGCCGTCGGCCCCGCGGATCCGGCATTGTTGACAAGGATGTCGACACCACCCAGCCTTGCCAGCATCTCGTCCATGGCGGTCTCGACCGCCTCCGGATCCGAGACGTCGCAGCGAACGGCAATGACGTCCGGCCAGGCGTCCTTCACGGCGCGCAATGCTGCCTCCTCGATGTCGCAGACGGCGACCCTGGCACCGGCCGCACGCAAACGCTCGGCGATGACCCTGCCGATACCGGAGGCTCCGGCGGTGACGATAGCGCGCTTGTCCCGAAGCTTCTGTTCAATCACTGCCGGCCCCCGAGACCAAGTTCATCACGCGTCGCCTGAACCGATTGCACCCGACCGCCCATGCTTTCGACGATTGTCCGAGCCCGGTTGACCAGGTCCACATTGGTGGCCGGTACACCTTTCGAAAGCCAGATATTGTCTTCCAGCCCGACACGCACGTTGCCGCCCAGAAGGGCTGCCTGAGCGACCATGGGCAGCTGCATTCGCCCCACGCCGAAAGCCGACCAGACGACATCGCGACCCCCAAGCGCGTCGCTCATCGCTTTCAACGCACCGGGTGTCGCCGGTGCGCCGCTGCCCACGCCGAGGCAAAATTGCACCATCGCAGGGCCCTCGAATGCGCCCTCGTCTATCAGGCGAAGCACGAGACCCAGGTGTCCAAGGTCGAACACCTCGAGTTCCGGTTTGACCCCGAAGCCCCTGATCATTCTCGCACCCTCCCTGATCTGGTCGGGCGTGGAGACATAGATCACGTTGCCGTCCGCCATGTTGTAGGTCCCGCAATCGAGGGTGCAGACATCTGGTCGAAGCGCATCGATATGAACGACCCTTTCGGCCTGCGACACCAGGTCGGTCGCCGCCCCGAATTGCTTGGGATCCTCTGTTCCGACTTCCAGGTCACCGCCCATGCCAGCCGTGAAATTGATGATGATATCCGTGCCCGCGTCCCGCACCCGCTCCATCACCTCGGCATAAAGGGCGGTATCCCGGCTGCCCTCGGTGGTAACCGTGTCGCGCACGTGAATATGCGCGATCGCCGCCCCCGCCTCGGCCACGGCAACCACGTCCGCCGCGATCTGCTCCGGCGTCACCGGTACGTTTGGGTTCTTTTTCGGACCATCTCCGGCGCCGGTGACGGCGCACGTAATGAATACATCTTGCTTCATGTCTGCCTTCCTCGAATGTCTTAGCTGCGCAGCCGTCTCGTGGCCGCTTCGTCCACGGTCATCGTGTCGCGATCGATGACCACGAGGTAATCTCGCTCCGCGGCTTCCATGGTGATGTACTCGTCGAGCACGTCATCGAGCACACGCTCGGGATCTCTCGATCTGATCGCGCCCCAGCCGCCGCCACCGGTACTGAGAAATTCGAACGACTCCCCCGGCCCGAACTTGTGCGAAGACAGCAAGGGCGAGGTCCAAGAGCCGTCCTCCGAAGTGCCCCCGATAACCTTGCGCACGCCGTCCGGACGCTCCTTGACCAGCACCTGCACGGGACTAAAACCTCCGCCGTTGACACCCGGGCTCCCCTCAAGCGTCCGGGAGGTCTCGATCGACAGCTCGCCGCCCTCGATGAACCGGAACCGGAAACGCGCCCCAAGGCCGCCCCTGTTCTCGCCGGGCCCGCCACTGTCGCTGCGCAGATCAAAGGCCTCGACCTCGATGGGATACAGCAGCTCTGCCGCTTCCGCCGGCATGTTGGTGCAATTGCCCAACGGGTCCAAAGTGACGTTGAGGCCATCGTTGTAAGGCGTGCCGCCCCAGCCCCCGGCCGGGATATCCGAGAACACGTCGATCCGGCCATCCTTGCCCCTGACTGCCGCCACGAACCAGTTGGCGTCCGCGCATGTGGGCGCAATGGCAAGGTCGGGAAGGGCCTTTGCTACGGCCTGCCAGATCGCGCTTTGCACCTTGCCCGACGTGATCGTGGTGCAGCCAACGACGGGCGCCGGCCATTTCGCGTTCAACCAGCAATCCTCCGGCAGCGAAAAGGAAATCGGCGCGAACATCCCTGCGTTCGGCGGCGCGTCCGGCGCCAGGAAGAACTGCAACGCGGTATAGATTGCGGCAGCCGTGTTGGCGTAGGGAGAGTTGATTGCACCGGCGCATTGCGGATCCGAACCGTCGAAATCGACATGGATCGCGTCTCCATTCACGGTCAGCTTCAGCCGCACCCAGATCTTGTCATCGGAAATGCCGTCGCTGTCGGCATAATCGGCGCCTTCGTAGGTTCCGTCCGGAATGGCCTCGATGGCGGCGCGAACGATGCGTTCGGTATAGCCGATCATCTGCGACATGCCGTTGAGCAGGACATCCTTGCCATACTTTCCGGCCGTGGCCTGCAATTCTTCCTCGGCTGCCAGAAGGGCCCCCATATGCGCCTGGAGATCGCCTTTGATATAGTGGGGCGTGCGGGTGTTGCGCAGCAGGATCTCCAGAAGGTCGGCATTGACCTCGTAATTCTCGTAAAGCTTCATCGGCGGAAGCCGCAGCCCTTCACCCGCCACATGGGTTCCGAAGCCTTGCCCACCCGGGCCTCCACCGCCGAGATCCATCCAGTGTCCCCGGCTCACGGCGAAACCGATCAGCTCTTCGTCGTAAAACACAGGCATGGTCAGGGTGACGTCGTTCAGGTGGGTTCCGCCCTCATACGGGTCGTTCAGAACAACGACATCACCAGGCTTGAGCGTGTCTATCCCGAACTTCCTGTCGACGGCCTGAACGCTGAAATGCATGGCCGCAAGATGAACGGGGCAGTTCGCGGTCTGACCGATCAGCCGGAGTTCGGGATCGTAGATCGCATTCGAGAAATCCAGGTTTTCCGACAGGATCGGCGAGAACGAGGATTTCTGCAGTATGACGGTCATGCGCCGGCACACGTATTCGAACGTGTTACGAAGCACTTCGAAGGTCACCGGGTCAAGATCACCGAACTTTTGGTCCATGGCGCCGCTCATGCCTGCTCCTCCATTATGATGTTGCGAAAATCGTCGGCCCGCGCCGTCCAGCCGGGCGGCAGGATGATGCAGCTATGTGCATCTTCCACGACCGCGGGCCCGGCGATTGCCTGCCCCGGAAGAATGGTATTCGGCCCGTAGACAAGGGCTTTCGACCAATCGCCGGCGAAATAGACATCCCGCTCCGACGGGTCGCCCTGCCCTTCAGGCACAGGTGCCGCGCTGTTTTCTGCTGCATCAACAATCGGCGCCTCGGCCGTCACGCCCAGCGCAACGATCTCGATCGGGAAATCCTCTGACCGAACACCGAATTCCTGTTTGTGGGTCTGGTGAAACGCCTCGGCGATCGCACCAAGCTCCTTGGCGGTAATTGTACGTTCCGGAACGCTCACATCCACTTCGAAGGTTTGTCCGGCATACCGCATGCGCATCACATGACTGATCGACACATCCCGGTTCGCCGCCCCCTGGTCCAGCAACGCGGTCGATGCTCGTGCCTTCAGCTGTTCGAACTGCTTGGCAACCTGATCAAGGGCGGCCTCGCTCAGAACCGTGAAGTAGAACATCTCTTCATCGTGCTTGAGGTTCAGATACGTCGCGCCATGCGCCGAGGCGACGCCGGAGTAATGCGGCACAATTACCTTTGGCGTCTGCAAGGCCGAGGCGACTGCACAGGCGTGCATCGGTCCGGCACCGCCGAAACTTGCGAGGGCATAGTCTCGCGGATCGCGCCCGCGAGAGGCCAGCACGATCTTGACCGCCTGTGCCATCGCCTCCGTCGCAATACGCACCATGCCTTCGGCACAGTCTTCGATCGAAATGCCCAGTTGTTCGGCGATCGTCCCAACGGCCTGCCTTGCGGCATCCACATCAAGCCGAAACTTCCCGCTGAGGTCGCTGCTGAGGCGCCCTAGCACAAGGTTCGCATCTGTTACTGTCGGGCAATTGCCACCCCGGCCGTAACAGGCCGGCCCCGGCTCCGACCCGGCCGACATCGGCCCGACGCGGAGCGATCCGCCTTCATCGATCCAGCCGATCGACCCACCGCCAGCGCCAACCGAACGGATATCAAGCATCGGAACCGCGACCGGAATGTCGAACTCGATCTCGTATTCTCTCGTGATCAAACCTTGCCCGTCTTCGACGACGGATGTGTCGAAACTCGTGCCGCCGACGTCCGTGTGAATAATCTTCGTCTGCCCGGTCATGTCGGAAATTCGGCTTGCATAACCGATACCGCCCGCGGGACCAGATTCGACCAACTCCTCGACCCGCGTCCTCGCCTGCTCGACCGACATCATGCCGCCATTGCTTTTCAGGATCATGAGCCGCCCTTTGAACCCCTTCTCGCGCAACGCGATCTCGAGGCGCTCGAAATAAGTCGCCATCACCGGCAGAAGCACGGCGCGCACCGCTGTCGTCGAAAATCTGGAATGCTCCCGAAAGACGGGCTTCACGTCCGATGACATAGTGATGGAGATGTCGGGCAACGCCTTGCGAAGCAGCTCCGCGACAGCCTTTTCATTCGCCGGATTGGCATAAGAGTTGATCAGGCAGACGGCGACGCTCTGGATGTCCCGCTTCCTCAGAACGTCAATGATCGGCTCAAGCTCTACCGGGTCGACCGGGATCTCGACAGCGCCCCGCGCATTGACGCGCTCCTCAAGCACGAAACGGTTTCGGCGACGGATAAGAGGCTCGGGCTTGGTCTGGTACGGGCGGTAAAGATGCTCCCTGTGCATGCGGCCGATTTCGAGCACGTCGCGAAACCCTTCGGTCGTGATCATCGCCGCGGGCGGGAAGCTCCGCTCGATCAGGGCATTGGTGCCGGTCGTGGTTCCGTGGACCAGAAGATCGATGTCTTCCGGCGAAAGTCCGGCCTGGGAAATCGCAGAGATTACACCGAGAACGCGATTCTGGGGCGTGGTGAGCACCTTGCCCGTGCATGCGGCGCCAGTTCCGGAATCAACGGCATAAAGATCCGTGAATGTGCCGCCCACGTCGATACCAACTCTCCACACTTTCCATCTCTCCTTTTGTGATTTGTGATCAAAGATAACACATGGCCTTTTTCTGTCAACTGACGGAGGCGCGCGAGTTTTCGAGATGGAAAATTGTTATAAAATATCTAAATATAAGCGAAATTTCATTTCTCAGCACTTATGCAGAGGTCGTCGAAGCGGCTATTGCAGGTGTCATCACAAGCGATGATGCGATTCGGTGATCATTGATTCTTGATCAATTTTATACCTCGCTATACATTCCTTCGCGATGAAAAGAAAAAGGCTCTCACATGAATGACCGGAAAACAGGCGCCACTCTCCCCGACTTCCAGCCGCGCCGGCGTATGTCCGATCTGGATCACGTCTACTCGCAACTGAGCCGGTCCATCATGATGGGAGAATTCGTTCCAGGACAGAAACTCAAGCTCAAGGAATTGGCCGAGGTATTCGACACCAGCCAGATGCCCGTACGAGAAGCCTTGAGTCGCCTTGTCGTTTCCCACGTTCTGGAGGCCGCGCCCAGAAAATCTGTGACGGTCCCGCAAGTCGACGCAAAACGGCTGGAAGACCTTATCAGCATCCGCATTGACCTTGAGTGCAAAGCGCTTCGCCTTGTCGCGTCCGAACCGAACCAGCCACTCGCAGATGACCTTGAAGCCATCAACTCGACCATGGACAAGGAAGCAGCCAGGACGAAGCCAAGCATTAAGAACTACTTGGCCATCAATCACGAGTTTCATTTCAGCATATATGAGCGAAGCGGAAACCCGGACCTTACCAGTATCATCGAAATCCTGTGGCTAAGATACGGGCCCCTGCTCAACCTCCTCAGGAACAACAGTCTCAACTTTGCCAAGCATGATCACCACGAAAAGATCATTCGGGCAGTTCGTATCGGCAATCCGGACCTTGGAGTCGAAGGACTGACAGGAGACCTTATGGAGGCGGCTGTCGTGATCAAGAACGCACTGGAACCCTAGTTCGCCTAGATCCCTAAGCAGGATGGTAGCGCGCTCGAAAATACGACCCTATCAGGCTTCGATACGGAAATACCGAGTTTGACAATACCGTAAGGTGCGTCGGCACTTCCGCACAGCCAACAAGACTATGATCGATAGAGTGCATATCCCATCAGACTAACGCCGGACTGGGTCGCAAACGGTGAAACAGGCTATCCGCTCCGCGATCCAGCTCGCCACGGATCTGCCTTCGCTGTTCAGGGCCAGCGGCGTCTACCCTCTGGCCGATATTCGGAATGCCGTTGCGGCGGCGGAAGCACCGCGGCGCGACGGCTTCATCTTCCTTAAACCGTAGGCGCAGTCCCCCGCCCGAGACATCTTGGGCCCGCCAACGGCGCCCGTACCGGAACAGGAGACACACCAAGAAAATCGGCATCCTTGGCGTCGGCACGGTCGGCACCACCCTTGGCAGGCACCTTTCAGCGGAGGGGCACCAGGTCCTGATCGCGAATGGCCGGGCGACGGAAACCCTTGCCGAAAAGGTAGGCAGGCTGGATCAGCCTCTCATCCCGGCCACGATAGATCAGTTGCTCGATCAGGCCCAGACGATCGCCCTCGCCATGCCTTGGCGCAACGTGCGCGATGCGCTGGATCGCGACATCGACTGGCACGGCATATTCTCGTCGATGCCACGAACATCATCCTGAGTATCACCCCCGACATCCAGACCGACGGTCTCGCGGACGACACCGGAAGCGAGGTCGTGGCACGCCTGGCGCCCCGTGCCCGCGCCGTCAAAGCCTTCAATACGCTGCCCTTTGAGACCATGTTCGCGCCCGTGCCATCGGGTTTCAGGCGTGTTCTATTCGTGGCCGGTGACGATCCGGACGCCGTATCGACCGTGTCGGACCTGATTGGGCAGATCGGCTTTCACCCCGTCGCGGCCGGGCCGCTTGCGGCGGCAGGTCTGTTAATGGAAGTCGGCGGAGCTTTCAGCAGACTCGACCTCTACGAGGTCGAGATGGCATGACATGCTGTCGCTAACCACCGAAAAAAAAGGCCAACATCGCGACAATCGACGGCTTCGTCACCGCCTGGAATGCAAAAGACACAGCCCGGGCGGTTTCCCGTCAGGCCGCTGACTTCAGGTTCACCTTCGGCAAGATCGGAAGAATGACGGATTTCCACCAGCCGGACTTTGCTGCCATGATACGACCAGCGTCGACATGGCCATAAAGCCCGGAACGACCTGGGCACGTGGACCCGTCGTCACTCATGAACGGGTGGACGAAATCCGATTCCGGGATGGAACGAAAGCCGGGGGCAAGTTCGTCGCCGTCTACACCTTCCGCGACGGTAAGAGCGTCGACTTCATCCACTTCGAGAGTCAGCACGATTTCCTGTCGGGAGCCCTGACTTCATTCGTCCGAAACGGCCAACTGATTGGGCTCAGAGGCGCGGAGCAAAAGATGTCCGCTTGGTCCCGCAGAGTGCACTTCAGCAAAGTTTGCAGCGAATGACCGCTTGCCGCCGATTTTGTGGAATAACGCCCGATCGCGCGTGCAGAAGATTGGGGTTCGTAACTGGTGCAGCGGCTTTCCCGTCTGGCTTTTCGCGTTTGCTGAAGTGCAGGAAATATTTTGGCCAGCTTCCGGAGATGTACCTTTTCGCACAACTGCCGCTCCGACAGGCTCGGCCGGCAGATAGGCAAACGCCCAGTTGTTGTAGCTGCCCTCGCCGCGATACCACAGCACCTTGTCATGCTCATTCTCGTCAAGGTTCCAGCGCGGCTTGGCCCCCTTGGAATAGCCCGAGATGATGAGTTTACGCCGATGCTGGGTCTCGGTGAACCGCGCGGTCAGGTCGCGACTGTTCCATTTCTGGCGGACCTCGCCTTGCAGCTGGCTGATCACATGAGCCCGATTTGCCCCACATTGTAGACTCTCGTGCTGTGCGGGGCGAACGGGAGCTTCAAGAACTAAAACACCGATAACATAATGCCCCCTACTCGCCCGTATCGAAAGAAACACCTGGGAGCTGATTACATCGCCCGAACGTCTTCATTCTGAAGCATGCATTCGCAATTCGTCGGATCAAACACCCGCAGGCTGGAGAGCCGAGATGTAAGTACATTTCCCCTTGCTTTGCCACCTGGCACATTTGTCTCTGCCCCGACCTTCGAAGCGGTAAGAATGAAGGCCGTCCTACATTTTCCAGGGCGTCGGAGGCGGTTACGAGGGAGAAGACGTGTCCAACATTACAGCCCATGTAAGCTTTTCAACATGGGCGAACGGGCAATCGGCTCGTATCGTTAATGACCGCGGCAGTTCAGCGCTGATACAGTCCGATGTGTTCTGCCGAAAGCGCTTGACCGACATCGGCGATCTGTGTCGTCAGGGCTTTGCCGAGAGGCGCCAATAGAACCCACACCCGTCCCCACATCATGTCGCACTGGCACGGCACTAAGGCATTCATCGACAAGAGTTTGTGGGCGCGGCCGGCATCCATCAGAGCCGAAAGGACCCGGTAGACCGTGGGCGGTGCAAGCCTGGCCCTGCCACCTTTCATGGCGTTCACGATCTCTTGGGCCGACAACCGGCGGCCATGGTTCCGGAGGGCATTCAAAACCTGCCATTGCCGGTCCTAGCTGCGTGTTCTTCGTCATCTCGTCATTTGGTAACCATACGTATCTTAATGAAACATGATCATTGCAGATGTTTGCCTGACCGGTCAGGCAGGATGAGACGTACTGTCACGGGCCAGTGCACGACGCTCGGCATGGTCGAGCCGTGCGAGCAACTCCTCGGGGCTTGCCCCCTCAGCCTGTGCCGCGCGCCAGATACGACGGCAGGAGGCTGGCGACCACGGCAGCGCCGCCTGCGCGAGCCACTGCCTCAGATGCGCGGGTAGCATGTCGTAGTCGCGCATCGGGTCGCAGGAGCGCCGATAACGGCGCACGCCGGTCGCGCCGAGGTTGGTTTTCATGCCGCCTCCGACCGGCGCCATTGCGGGAATGGATCAGGCAGGTCGGGCAGCGCGTCGGGGCCCGATGCTTGCTTTTCCGGCACCAGCACCGACTCCAGCCTCTCCCGAAGCGCCGGCCAGTCGATACCCGCACCGATAAAGACGATCTCCTGCCGCCGGTCACCCCAGGGCTCCTGCCAGTGGTTCGCCAGGTAGGTGCGCGCCTGCGGGTGATCGGGCCAGCGGTCCCCCGGAACCGACGCCCACCACGTGCCCAGCGGCGCCACCGTCGACAGGCTGCCCGCCAGTGAGAACTCCGCCACCCAGTCGGGCCGCGTGGCGATCCAGAAATGCCCCTTGGCACGGATCACCCCCGGCAAAGGTCCGTTCAACACGTCGTGGATCCCCTGCGGATCGAACGGGCGCCGCGCCCGGAAGACATGGGAACTCACCCCGTATTCCTCGGTTTCGGGCACATGTTCGGCGAAGCCATAGAGCTCCTTGGCCCACATCGGGTGCTCATGCGCCTTCTCGAAATCGAAAAGCCCGGTATCGAGAATCTCGCCGGCCGGGACGTTGGCGTGGTTGGTTTCGATGATGCGCGCATCGGCGTTGAGGCTGCGGATGATCTTACGCGCCGCGTCGGTCTTCTCCGGTCCGGCATCGGCCACCTTGTTGAGAATCACCACGTCGGCGAACTCGATCTGGTCGGTCAGCAGGTGCACCAGCGTGCGCTCGTCGGCCTCGCCCATGATCTCGCCCCGGTCGCGCAGGAAATCGTGGCTGGCATAGTCATTCAGCAGGTTTACCGCATCGACCACCGTGACCATCGTGTCGAGCCGGGCGACATCCGAAAGGCTGTCCCCGAACTCGTCGCGAAACTCGAAGGTCGCAGCCACGGGCAACGGTTCGGAAATGCCGGTGGACTCGATGAGCAGGTAATCGAACCGCCCGGCGGCGGAAAGCCGACGCACCTCGTCGAGCAGGTCGTCGCGCAAAGTGCAGCAGATACAGCCGTTTGACATCTCCACCAGCGTTTCGTCGGTGCGTGACAGCTCGGTATCGGCACGCACGAGATCGGCGTCGATGTTCACCTCCGACATGTCGTTGACGATCACGGCAACGCGACGCCCCTCGCGGTTGTTGAGCACGCGGTTCAGCAGCGTCGTCTTGCCGGCACCGAGGAATCCGGAAAGCACGGTCACGGGAAGTCTGGTATCGGTCATGGCATGGGGTCCTCTTCTTTGGTTTCGAATTCGGCGGCACGCGGCAGACGCGAGCGCAGGATATCGAGGCTTTGCTGAAGTTCCGGCCGGGTGATGTCGCGGGCGATCACCACGATCCGGGATTGCGTATCGTCGCCAGGCCAGTCCTCGACAGGCACAGGCGGGTCGAAGACATGCTGAACCCCGTGAAACACGAACGGTTTCGGCAGATCCTCGATATGAACGATGCCCTTGATCCGCAGGATGTCCGGCCCGCGCAGTGCGACGAGGCTTTCGAGCCAGAGGTCGAAGACGACATCCGGTACGGGCTTTTCGAGCACGATCGAGGCCGAGCCGATCCGGGCATCATGCGGCGAGGGTTGTGGCTTGCTTTCCTTTCGGCGGGTCAGGCCCGACAGGTTGGCCAGCGGGTCCGCCACGGGTTGCGACCGTGATAGCCAGGCCCGCGCGTCTTCAGGCCTCGCGCCCAGCCTCAGGGCCGACAGCCCCCAAAGCGAGCCTTGCGGCACCTTTCCCCGCTCCGCCCGCAGGATCTGGGCGGCCGGGTTGAGCCCGGCAATCCGCGCTTCGAAAAGCGCAGCGGCTTCGGTCGTCACGAGGTCGGCCTTGCTGAGAATGACAAGATCGGCCATCGCGATCTGCGACACGGCTTCGAACTGGCGGTCGAGCGTCCCCTGCCCCGTCGCGGCATCCGCAACGGTTACAACACCGTCCATCCGCACGTTTTGGGCAAGGTCCGGGTCGACAAGAAACGTCTGCAGGATCGGCCCCGGGTCGGCAAGCCCGGTCGTCTCGGTCACCACCCGCGTAAATTCAAGCGACCCGGCCGCGCGCCGCGCCAGAAGATCGCCGATCACCCGGCTGAGGTCGCCGCGCACCGAACAGCACAGGCAACCCGATTGCATCAGCACGATCTCTTCGTCCACCGCTTCGATCAGGTCGTGGTCGAGCCCGGCTTCACCAAACTCGTTAACGATGACCGCAATCCGTTCCTCGTCAGGACTGGCGAGTAGCCTGTTCAGGACGGTCGTCTTGCCGGCGCCGAGAAAGCCCGTGATCAGGGTCACGGGAAGGCGGGTATCTATCGGTTTCTTCGAAGGCATCATGAAAGAACGACGCAACCTATTGATAAGGTGTTATTTCCGACACTCCGGCCTCCACTGAATCGCCAAGTCGAGATGGGGTTAAAAGGGCGGGTACAGCTATCCGGGGGCATCCATGTCTCGATGTTATCTTATAACATTTATATCGATTTACATGATATGAGATAACATATCAAGCACCGACATCAGAAAGCTGACAGCGATATGAATCCACGTGATTTGACGTACATGCCCGACGCGCATGCTTGTACTCTCCGGAATCCCATACATATCTTCCCTGTTTGCCGAAGCGTAACTCCCCGGGGGCAGCCATGGGCTATGTGAAGACTGCGATACTGATGGCGGCCATGACCGCGCTTTTCATGGGCATCGGCTACCTGCTCGGTGGCTTGGGCGGCGCGACGATCGCTTTCGTCGTCGCGGCTGCCATGAACGCCTTCACCTGGTGGAACTCGGACCGCATGGTCCTTCGCATGCATAACGCCCAACCGGTTACCCGGGGCGACCGGACAGGGTTATATGAGATGACCGTCGACCTCGCGAACAAGGCGGGCCTGCCGGAACCCAAGGTTTATCTGATCGACACACCGCAGCCCAACGCCTTTGCCACGGGGCGCAACCCGGCGAATGCCGCGGTGGCGGTGACGTCGGGCCTGATGCGCAGCCTGAGCCGCGAGGAGCTGGCGGGCGTGATCGCGCACGAGCTGGCCCATATTCGCAACCATGACACCGCGATCATGACCGTCACGGCAACCTTCGCAGGTGCAATTTCGATGTTGGCCAACTTCGCACTGTTTTTCGGCGGCTCGCGAGAACGGCTCGGGCTGGTCGGCACGATCCTGATCATGATCCTCGCACCGCTTGCCGCCGCGCTGGTGCAGATGGCCATCAGCCGGACACGGGAGTATGCCGCCGACAAGTCCGGTGCAGAGATTTGCGGCGAACCGCTCTGGCTGGCTTCTGCGCTCGAGAAGATTGCCGCAGGAGCAGCCCGGATCGACAACGACGCGGCCGAGCGCAACCCGGCCACGGCGCATATGTTCATCATCAACCCCCTTCACGCCCACAAGCGGGACAATCTCTTTGCGACCCACCCCGCGACCGAGAACCGCGTGTCCGCTCTGCGCGCCATGGCAGGACGAACCCGGAATGCGCCGCGAACGGCCGCTCAGCCGATCTCGGAAAGCCGCATTCCCAATACGCGGCGCGGGAACAATCGGGGACCTTGGTCTTGATCCTGCCCGACCCGAGCCGCGCTCTGCAGCCCGCCGCAATCTTAGGTCATGCCTGAGATATCGTTCCGAGCGCCAAAGCCGCGAGCAAGTAGCGCACCGCGGTAATGCCACAATCCCGCCTGCCGATTGTCGGTGGTGATGCGGGCTCCAGCGACAGCTTGGAACTCGGCCATTTAGGCGAAGTCGCCGCCGGCCAATGTCTCCCGTCAAAGAGGTTAGATCTTCACGCTGCCACACCCCTGCGCGCACATCATCACGAAGCGTTCAGCGACAACATCGGGCGCTTGCACCAGCGGATCCCAAGCGTTGGCCTCGACAGGCTACCTGGTCGATCAGAGCCCCGCCAAGCAAGGCGTGAAGCGCCCGGCCCGTAGATTAGCCCAGCAGGTCCCACAGCGCCAATTCCGTCGTGCTGGCCCGGTTGGCATAGTCGATGCCGGGATGCAGCGAAATGAGGAAACATCTGCAAGACCTGATCTTCCTTGGCCTGCCTTCGACATGGCTTGAGCAGACCAAATCGTTTGCGCCACACTTTGAGAAACTAGTGTCGAGCGCCCTAGCGCCCTGACGTTCCAACCTTGTAACCCATGCAATTCGATGTATCGGCACGGTCCGTTTAGAAGCTAAGCGGACCCCTCAGAGCACAGCGTGCCACACCTCCCGCCGCCAATCAGACCCCGCAAAAGGTCGACCGGCCCCGAAACCGGCACAGACCACGCCACCGAAGCACAGGTCGCCATCGGGCCGCATAACGACCTCATGTCCCAGAGAATTCAAATGCTCCGCCTCAGGATGTCCCTGCGCAACCAATAGAACGCCGTCCTCGCTTCGCCAACGCGGCGCGTGGATTGCGGCGGCAAGATCAGTGCCACCTGCCCCGATCTTGGCCAGGATCTGCAACAGCGTCTGCACCTGTCCATCCGCACCTGGGGTGGCCATCGCGGTAACCTTCTTCCCTTCCCGAAAGATCATTGGTGCCAGAGTGTGCACCGGACGTTTTCCGGGGCCCGCATCGTTCGGGGCGGCGGTAAACCCCTCGGCCCGGTTATTAAGCACGAACCCCCCTTCTGGGACAAAGATGCAAGAGCCGAAGCTATCGAAAACGCTGATCAGGGAAGAGCAGACCTGCCCCTCCGCATCCGCCGTGGCAACGCCCGCAGTGTGCAAATAGGCGCGGGGCCCACCCCGACCGGAAGCCCGGTTCATGTCGATATCCAATGACTGGCCGAGCAGCGCTTCGCCCTCGGCCACTCTCGCGCGAAACTGGAAACTCGCTTCGGTGAGTTCAACGCACAGATGGTCGAGTGAGGCGGCATCAGCGATCGAGAGGCTCTGCAGGGTCTTCAGGCTCAGAGCCAACAGGACACCCTGGGTCATGGGGGGCTGCACCTCGACCTTGCCGCCTTGCCAATCAACGGTAACCGGCTCGCCTACGAAACTGCGATGCCGCCTCATATCGCGTTCTGTCAGCAACCCACCGCGTTTTTGCACTACCCGAGCGATGGCGGCGGCTATGGTGCCGTCGTAGAACGCCGCTTCGCCGTCAGTGCCGACGCGTTCCAGCAGCGTGGCGAGTTCAGGCTGGGTTACCGGCGCATCACCGGCGCCATCGCGCACGACCGACCAGCCTGACGCACCGCCGCTCGTCAAACGCTCGCGCTGTTCGGCGATCGACGCGCGGTCGCCGGCAGATAACGTGCAGCCATGTCGCGCCATCTCTATTGCCGGTGCAAGGCACGCGGCAAGCGGCAACCTTCCAAATAACCTATTGGCGTCGCACCACCCGGCGACAAGGCCCGGCACAGTGACAGACAAAGCCGGAGAGGTGACTTCGTGGAAAGACGGGTCCATCGGCGCCGCGCCGGTGCCGTTCACCGCCCGGGTGCCCTTCGCCGGATCGTGGACAAGCGCCAGCATATCACCGCCCAGTCCGCAACTGGCCGGGGCAACGACCGCGAGCGCCGCCTGCGCCGCGATCATCGCGTCGCAGGCATTGCCGCCATGTCCCAGCACCATCAGCCCGGCCCCGGCGGCAAGTGGATGCGCCGCAGAAACCGCACCCGTCCCGCCGGTCGTGATCGGTCGCACGCTACTCATTCATCCTCCTGGTCAGGCGCATCGGAACAACTGTCCGAAGCCACCGATCCGATCTTCTATCCCCGCAAGCCTCAGGCAATGCCAGAAGCTCGCCTGATTGCTGCAGATCACCGGCTTGCCCGTGGCCGCCTCGACCTCCTCGACAATGTCGAGCGAACGAAGCGCCCCGCAACTGAGGAAAATCGCGTCGGCTTCAGGTCGGTCGAGCGATATGGCAAAGTCGCGCAGATAGCCGGGCGAGACACGATTCATCTCGACATCGGTCATCAGGCCCAAGCCGGATAGCGCCGCGATGCCGATGCCCGCCGTCTCGAAGTAACGACGTTCCAGGTCGTTGATGTCGGCGGTGTATGCGGTGCCAAGGCTGATGGTTTCCGCGCCCAGCGCATCAAGCGCCGCACGCACTCCGCTCAGCAGCGTTGTCGCCGTCGCCCCGGAGGCATGGGCGGACAACTTCGCAGAAATCCTGCCTTCCCCGATCACGAAACTTCCGGCGGTGCAGTTGTAGCAGAGCACGTCGATATCGGATCGCGCCGGCAGGAAGGCCGCAAGTGTAGCATCGAGGTCGGCCTCCATCCCGGCAAGGCTTTCCACCGTGCATTCGGTGCGCATTGGCATATGGGTGAAACTAAGCCCCACCCCAGGCGGCGCCATGCGTGCCATTTCGCCCTCGGTCAGTCCGGCATT
This sequence comes from Roseovarius indicus, assembly GCF_008728195.1. NCBI lineage: Bacteria > Pseudomonadati > Pseudomonadota > Alphaproteobacteria > Rhodobacterales > Roseobacteraceae > Roseovarius > Roseovarius indicus. Next base: position 992,330 of record NZ_CP031598.1, on the reverse strand, counting down.
GGCCACGCAGATGAACCCGATGCGGCCGCGCGGATAAGGCCCGTCATCGAAGGCGATAGTGTCGATCGATTGAATGTCGTCGCGCATCCGCACTCCTTCCCTTACTCCCCGGCCTCAATTCCTCGACGTCAATGCATGAGGCAGCCACAGTGCAATGTCGGGGAACGCCACAAGCAGCAGCACCGAAATCAGCATGATCCCGAACAGAGGCGCGGCCGCGCGCGAGACGAAGCCAAGGCCGCGCCCGGTCATGTTCTGCACGAGGAACAGGTTGAAACCTATCGGCGGCGTGATCAATGCCATCTCGCCGACCAGCACGATGAAGATGCCGAACCAGACCATGTCGATACCGGCGCTGCGTGTCAGCGGCTCGACCACGGCGATCGTCAGAACGATCATCGATATTCCGTCAAGAAAGCAACCCAAAACCATGTAGAGCAGCATCAGCGACAGGATCAGCGACGTGCGCGAAAGCTCCATCTCCACCACCCATTCCGCCAGAGCACGGGGCAGGCCAGTGAAGCCCATCGCCAGTGTGAGGAAGGCCGAGCCAGCCAGGAGCAGCGTGATCATCGAGGTGGTGCGCACCGTTCCCATCAGCGACTCTCGCAGCGACGCCACCGTAAGCGATCCCTGCGCCGCCGACAGTGCCAGCGCGCCCACCACGCCCAGCACCGCCGCTTCCGTCGGGGCGGCAATGCCGGTGTAGATCGATCCAACCACCACAACGATCAGTCCAACCACAGGTAGCAACTTGGGCAGCGCGTAGAGCTTCTCATGCCAGTTTGACGGGTTCTCTCGCATCGCCCGGCCATCGCGCGTGAAGAGCCCCCAGCCGACATTGTAGGCAAGGAAGAGCCCCGCCAACATCAAACCGGGCAAGAGCCCTGCCATGAACAGCCGGGCGATCGATTCCTGCACCATGATGCCGTAGATGATCATCGTGATCGACGGCGGGATCAGCAGGCCGAGCGTGCCGGCCCCGGCCAGTGTGCCCGCGACCATCGAATCCGGATAGCCCCGCTTCTTCAGCTCCGGCATGGTGATCTTGCCCACCGTCAGCAGCGTCGCCGCCGACGATCCCGAGATCGCCGCGAAGGCGGTGCAGCCCGCCACATTCACGTGCAAAAGTCCGCCGGGCCAGTTCCTCAGCAGCGGAGAGAGCCCTTCAAACAGGCTTCGAGACAGGCGCGTGCGGAACAGGATCTCGCCCATCCAAATGAAAAGCGGAAGCGACGCGAGCCCCCAGAGAGAGATATGCGACCATACGACCGTCGCCATCGCCGGACCAATGGGCCGGCTGGTAAACAGCGACATCGCCAGCGCGCCGACGATCATCAGCGCTGCACCGACCCAGACACCGGTTGCCAACACCGCGATAAGGATCGCCGCGAAGATCAGCCCCATGGTAATCGGATCCATCCCTACTCCTTCCCGGGTTCGACGAGCAGGGCCTCGTCATTGTCACGAATGCGACTTTCGCCGGTCAGTGCGTAGTGCAATGCGGCATGGACAAGAGCGATGGCGAAAACAACAAGACCGATGGCCGCCGGAAGCTGCGGCAGCCAGAGCGGCAGCCCATCGGAACCGTCGCTGATATCGCCGTAGATCCAGGATATGCGGACCATTCGCAGGAAATAGAAAGCCAGGAAACAGACCGCCACCGAGGCTGCGGCGGTCGCGAACTGGTCGAGCCTCCGGCGCAGGCCTGGCGGGCAGGCATTGAGCCCCAGATCGACACGGATATGCGCGCCTGCGCCGAAGGCATAGGCACAGCCCAACGACCCGGCGGCGGCCATGGCATAGCCCGCCCCCTCCGTAAGGCCGCCGACATAGACGCCCATCAGCCGCGTCACGACGCTGGCCCCGACAAAGACGGCAATAAGAACGACCGCGACCGCCGCCAACGCCCCGCAGAACCGGTACAGCCGGTCGAGCGCGGTTTCGACATACCAAACCGCGCCCCCGATACCGTTGTGGCGGTCGGGGTCAGCCACGATAGGCCGCCAACACCTTTTCACCGACCTCGCCGGCGCTTTCGGCCCATTCCTCGGCCATGGTAGCGCCGATCTCGCGCAGCCCGCCGATCAGCTCGTCAGAGGGCGCCTCGACGATCATGCCGTTCTCTTCCATCGTCTTGATGTAACCTTCGTTCTGCACTTCCATCTCGTCCCACACGGCGGCCTCGGTCTCAGCCGATACGTCGAGCACGACGGAACGGGTATCGTCCCCCAGGCTGTTCCAGGACTCCAGGTTCACGATAACCCCCGACTTCGGCATCCAGGCGTTGATCGTATAAAAATGGTCTACATAATCCCAGATTTTCTGGAACACCCCGATGGCGCCCGACGCGGTCATCGCTTCTGCCTGCCCGGTCGAGAAAGCCTGAGCGATGCCGCTGGCCTCGGTCTTGGTCGGGATGGCACCCATCAGTTCCGCAAGCCTGGTCGTTGAGCCGTCATAGGCACGGAAGCGCACACCTTCCATGTCCGCGACCGAGCTTACCGGCTTGGCCGAGAACAGCCCCTGAGGCGGCCAGATCGGAGCGAAGAGCAGCTTCAGTCCGCGCTCTTCCAGTGCAGCTTCCACATAGGGGCGTGAGGCGTCGTAAAGCCGCCGTGCCTCTTCGCGGTTGGTGGCGAGGAACGGCACCGTATCGACCCCCATGACCGGGGCCTCGGCCGCATGTGGCGCCAGGAAACGCGCACCGATGGGCACCTGCCCTTCACGCACGGCTCGCAGGATGTCCGACCCTCCGTAAAGCGAGCCGCCGGGATGCACCGTGATCGAAAGTTCACCGCCTGTCTTGTCGGCGATCTTCTCGGCAAAGGAAACATAGGATTTCGAGATGAAATTCCCGGCACTATAGGCCGCCGGCATGTCCCAATTCTGGGCCGCAAGCGTCATCCGCGGCGTCAGAACGGTGGCGAGGCCGCCAAGCAGCCCGAGTTTCAGGCTCTGACGACGCGATAGGTTCAGGTTGGTCATATCTTGGCTCCCTTGAGGTTTCATTATTGCTTATGGATCAACCGAGACCAGCTCACGCGGGAAATCGGTAAGCAGGTCGCAACCGGTTTCGGTAATGCGCACGCTGTCGCTGAAGCACATGCCGAAGTCTTTCTTGAAAAGTGTCGGTATGACGTGAAACGTCATGCCGGGCTGCAAGACGAGCGGGTCGTCGGGACGGATGGCGTATATGTGGCCTTCCGACCAGTTCGGCGGGAATCCGATTCCGATGCCATAGGCCGAGCGGTGTCGGAAATAGGCGCCCAGACCGCGTCGTTCGACCACCTCTCGGCAGGTCTGGTCGACCTCTCCGGCGGTCAGGCCCGGTTTCATCGCCCCTATGGCAGCTTCCAGCACGCCCTTGAGCGCATCGGCAGCCTCCAGCTGTTCATCCGTCGGTGGGCCCACCACCACGGGGCGGGATAGCATCGCGTGCAGCCGGTTCACGCACCCCGCACCTTCGAGCAGAACAACGTCGCCGCGCCGAACTTCACGCCGGCGCCACATCGCGAAGCAAAGCGAGGTGGCCGGCCCGCTCACCACCAACGGAGGATGCCCCAGATACTCGCTTCCGGCGCGTATGTTGGCCTCGAACATGGCCGCCGCGATATCGTTTTCCGTGCAACCGGGCCGCACTGCGTCGATCGCCGCCCGCAAGCCTGCTTCCGCCGCGCGCGCCGCCCTTTGCATGCAGTCCAGCTCCCAATCTGATTTCACCACGCGCCGAGCCTCGATCTCGCCGCCCCAGCTTTCCAGCTGGCATTCCGACAAGACCGCCAGCTGCTGGAAATCGGCGACAGACAGATGCCGGGTGTTGGTTTCCACGCCGATCCGCGCCCCGGCACCGAGTTGATCGAGAAAGCCCGCGAGCACCGCGACCGGCTCCTCGGTATCGCGAACCGCCTCGAACGCGCCGATGGTCGGGTGCGCCATCGCCAGATCTCGGTTCACGATCCGTGCGATGATTGTCGGGCGGCCAGTCTGGCCCACAAACGTGGCGTGAAAGGTAAAATAGCCAATCGTCTGATAGCCCGTCAGCCAGAACAGGTTCTCGGGGTCAAAGATCAGTACGCCATTCAGGCCCCGCTCCTTGATGGTCTGCTGGAGGTCGGCCAGCCTGTCGTCGTAGACGCTTTGCCCTGCCGGCAAGAGATCCCATGGGTCGCTGTCAATTTGTAGTTTTGGTTCTGCCATTCTGCCTGCCCCACGGGACTGAAACGTTGCCTTGATCTCGTGGGATATTGCAAAGCATCCAAGCATAAGGAAAATACAAAAATCTTCACCAAGACCAAAAATAAGTTATGCTTGGAAAGAACCGGGCTTAGTGGCATTGGAAACCCGAACGTGAACATCCGTCAGATCGAAGTCTTCCACGCCGTAATGGAAGCCGGCTCCGTCACGGGCGCCGCGGCCGCACTGCGGGTGTCTCAGCCCTCCGTCAGCAAGCATCTGCGATTACTGGAAGCCGACCTGGGCTTCGACCTGTTCGAACGCTTCGGCAACCGGCTGACCGCCACCACGGAAGCAGAGGCGCTCTTTCACAAGATCGAGCGGACCTACCAGGGGCTCTCCCACCTGTCCCGCTTCGCGGAAAGCCTCAAGAACCATCCTTCAGGCGAAACATCCGCAGCCGCGATGCCGCTGCTTGCGAGAAGATGGCTACCTGACGTTGTCTCACCTTTCCTGCAAGAACACGCGGGTGCCTCGATTGCTTTGCCAGTGCGAAGCTCGCACTGGATCATGGAGGCCACAGCCTCCGGCAAGATCGATATCGGCCTCGTACTCGATACTGGCGAAGACATTGATACGCATCGTGAGCGGCTTTTGCGCATACCTCTCGTCTGCGCCTTTCAAAGCGGACATCCCTTCAACGGGCGCGATCGCATCTCGGTGTCCGACTTGTCTGGTGAAACATTGATAACCTTGTCGAATTTCGACCAGTGGCGCCTCACGGTCGAGACGGAGCTGGAAGCGGCCGGCATTCGTCCAACGCGGCGGGTCGACACCTTTACAACGCAGATTGCCTGCGAATTGGCCGCGCGTGGTTCAGGTGTCACTGTGGTCGATCTGTTAACCGCGATAGAATATCAAGCACGGGGACTTGAATGGAGGCCATTCGAGCCTGAGCTTTCCTTCGACATCGCGTTGATCCGCCCCTTGACCAGAACAAGGTCACGACTTTCGAATGAACTTGTTCAACGGCTGAAAGAGGCGGCTACGAAAACCCAAGACGAACTCATCGCTGCGCATGCAGGTGACTGCCTTCGTTCATCTTCCACTTAGCCGAAAACAACAGCAATCCTGATTTCAGCTCACACCGAACCCACAAGCACCCCCTCTCCGGCGCGCGACGGAAGGACGGTTACTGACCAGCGAGACGAGAGTGACCCGACGGCCATTCAACATCTCGACAGGCAATCTCCATAACCGACCCTAACACGCTACCAGGAAGGGAACATCTGAGCCTTCTTGAGAAACTGACCAACACCGCAAAACGCGGGATCAGTCAAAGAGGCGTCATCTGAGACCAGCCAGGAGTTCGGTCGACGGCTCGCCTGTCACCGGCAGCCCCCGGCTTGACTGGTAGGCGCGCAAGGCCTCGCGCGTGTCGGGGCCGATGACGCCATCTGCGCCGCCCGTGTCAAACCCGCGTCTGGTCAGACCTTGCTGCAGGGCAATGCGATCATCCTTCGTCAAGCCGTTGGCGTCTGGCGGAAAGGACGTGCGCAGCGGGCCGGCCCCGCCGATCCGATCTGCCAGATGCCCGACCCCGATCGCGTAGGCGTCGGAGTTGTTGTACCTCTTGATCACCCGGAAATTCCCGGTGACCGCAAACCGTGGCCCTCCCGCCTGGGGTTGCAGCACATTTCCGGACGTGCCCGAGGACACCTCGCGCCCCCAGCCCTGACCGCGGGTCCAGCCGTTGCGCGAAAGATAGGCCGCCGCAGACGCAAGCGCATCGGAGGGATCCTCCGACCAGATATCCCGCCGCCCGTCGCCCGTGAAATCCACGGCAAAGGCCTGGTAGGAGGTCGGGATGAACTGCGTGTGCCCCATGGCCCCGGCCCAGCTCCCGGTCATCCGGCCCGGGGTCACGTCGCCATTCTGCAGAATGCGCAACGCGGCAAGCAACTGCTTCTCGAAAAACGTCCCGCGACGCCCGTCATAGGCCAGCGTCGACGTGGCAGAGACGACGGGAACATTGCCCCGACGCTCACCGTAGAAACTTTCCAGACCCCAGATGGCGGTCACGATCTCGGCGTCCACGCCGTATTGGCTTTCAATAGCGCTGAGCGTGGCCCTGTGCCGTTGCAGAGCGGCCCGGCCCTTCATCACGCGCTCGTCCGAGGCGGCAATCGAGAGATAGTCCTCGAGGGTGCGGTCGAATTCGGTCTGGTTGCGATCCCGTTTGATCACGCCGGGCAGATAGCCTGTTCCGCGGAACCCGGCGTTGAGCGTGGTTTCGCTTATACCCTGTCGAACGGCCCGACTCCGGAAGGAAGCGACCCAGGTGTCATACCCTTCATTGCGTACAGGCTGAAGATCGGCGGGCAGCGACTCGGCCCCGCGCGTGTACTCGGAACGCGTGCCACTGACGCCCGTACATGCGGAAAGGCTGAGAACTGCGGCCCCAAGACCGAACTGACGGCGCGACAAGAACATTCTTCACAGGCTCCTATTGCGGTGGATGGTACGCTCCTTACAAACGCAGCTAAGGCTCTATCACTCCAAAACAAGCACGACTGTCAATCAGGCGCGTTTGATCAGCCCAATAATGAACAACAAAACGACAGACCCAATTGTGGCGTGTATGACGGAGGCCAAAAAACTGCCGCCAACCGAAAATCCCAACCCCGGAAAGATCGTCCCGGCAAGAAAAGCGCCGACAATGCCAACGATGATATTTCCGATGACGCCGAAGCCGCGCCCCCGCATGAGGCGCCCTGACAGCCATCCGGCCAAAGCCCCCACCAGCAGCATTACAATGACACTGTCAAATTCCATGGCGACCTCTCCCTCGTTTCCTGTCAGCGGCCCACGCTGACAATACCCCGCCAAGAATGACGACAGTACGCCCCGAAATGCAATTGCGCCAATTGTCTTGGGGGCTCATATCCCACCATGACACAACGCTCGCTCAACGCTGAGACAAGTGTTCCATGCAGACGAAAGGGGCAAGTGCGTTGTCGAGAACGGCCCATAGCTCCCTTCCTCACAAGGGGGTTGAGCGGCGGACGTTGGCATTCGCCCGCCGGTGAACAGCACGAGGCCGTCATTCGCTCATAAGGATGGTCGAAACATTGCGGGGCATCGCCGACGCCGAAGCCTGCACGCTTTCGGCCTTGGTCCCGGTGCCCATGACCTCACGCCATTTCGCCACGAAATCCTCGTTTCCGGTTGGCATGATCCGGCCGCACCGCACCGTTTCGGCATCTTGACCGGAAAACGCCAGGTCCAGGGCGTTGGCCCAGCTTTTGGGGTCGCAGGACCGCACAACCCGCGTGGCCTCGTCGATCTGGTCGGCCAGACCATCGACCGCGGATTGAATGACCGGGCGGCCGGCCGCCCGGGCCTCCCTGGCGACCAGCCCGAAGGCCTCCCACCGCGACGGCATCGCGACCAGATCGACCTCGCCATAAGCAGCGGCCGGGTCTTCGGCGTGGCCGCGAAACTCGATCCGGTCATCGCCGGCCGCCAGCATCTCGAGATGGGCCCGCTCGCTGCCCTCGCCAAAGATCAGCAGACGGGCATCGGGCCGGGGACAGAGGCGAAACGCCTCGATCAGCACGTCGAAGCCCTTCTGCCGTTCCAGGCGGCCGATGGCGCCGACAACTCGCGGCAGGCCGGTCGGTCGGGGCAGGCCAGCAAGAGCGCCGAGCGGCACGTCCGGCTGGATCACGGCGAGGGCCCCAGCGTCGACGAGGCGGCGTTCCTCCAGCCATGCGGCCTGGGCCCGGCTGACGGCGACGACCCTGTCGAAAAGCGAGTAGGCCACGCGCAGGAGAGCGAAGAACCGCGCCTTCCGCGCCACGTTCAGCGCCGTGAAGCCGCGGGTGTAGCTGTGTTCGACATGGATGATGCGCGCGCCCGGGTTCATCGCCCGCAAGGCAATCAGCCCGGGCAAGCCGCGCCAGCTGATGGTCAGGTGCGAGACGATGACGTCGGCGTCGATCCGGCCCGGCGACAGGCTGCCGCGAGAGAGTTTGCGCAGCGACTGGTGGCCGAGGCCCGGCTGGCTCATGAGGTGGTCGAGCATCCGCATCACGCCGCCGGCAGTGGTGTCATCGACAAGGTGAACGATCTTTCGAGTGGTCATTTCGGGTTCCTTTCTCAGCGGGCTGCGCCGCGCGCCCTCAGGCGGGCGGCATGTCGCACGGGGGTGGGGCCAAGCAGCTTCAGCGCGGCTGCGGCGCAAAGGGTGACAGCGGTCTTCACCGGCTCTTCGAGCAGCGGCAGAAGGGAGTGCTCCATCGCCCGCCGGACAAGCGACCAGGCGGCATCACCGTCATGCGCGCTGACGGCGCGCCGCGCCAGGTAGCGCAGCTGATAGGCCCGGGCGGCACCCTCGTGGCGTTCGAAGAAATCGGGGTTGATCGGGCGAAGCTTCTCGACCATCCGCTCCCACGCGGCAAACTGGCGGTCGGTATTGGCCGAAAGGCCGCCGCCGTTGACCCGGTAGAGCGTCAGAAGCCCCGGCACGCCCTCGATCTCCCAGTCGGTCGACAGGGCCAGGCGCAGCCAGCATTCGATGTCTTCCGACTGGCGGAAGGTTTCGTCGAAAACCCAGTCGCGGCGGGTTTCGAAAGCCGGGCGATAGGCAAGGTCGTCAAGCGCCGAGCGCCGCATGACCGCCGCCGAACCGTTGCCAACCGGATTGCGCTTGAAGATATGCGCAGCAAGCACCCCGAGAAGCCTCGGCCGCTGGTTGACGCCGAGGCGCCGGCCGGTGCCATCGATCAGCGCCGAGCCCGAGTAGCTGAGGCCCACATCCGGGTTCATGTCGAGATGCATCACGTGCGCCGCCAGCTTGCCGGGCGCCCAGAGGTCATCGGCGTCGCAGAACCCCACGTAGAGGCCGCGCGCGGCGGCAATGCCGGAGTTGCGGGCGCCGGCGAGGCCGCGGTTGGCCTGGCTCACGATGCTGACGCGGGGGTCGCGCGTGTAGCCATAGGCCACGTCGGCGGTCGCATCGGTCGAGCCGTCATCGACGATGATGATCTCGAAGTCGCGAAAGCTCTGGGCCAGCAGCGAGTCGAGCGTGTCAGGCAGGGTGGCCGCGGCGTTGTAGGCAGGAACGATGATGGAGGCGGTGGGCATTGCAGGGGTCCTTCGGTGAATGGGTCAATGCGAGAAAAGCGCGTGCCGGAGGCGCCGCGTGAGGATGAGGGAGAGCGCCGAGGCCAGGGCCGTGGCCAGCCCGCGGCGCGGCGGCGACAGGAAGCCGGCCGCACTCTGGCGAAGACCTGCACGGGTGAAGCGCCACGCCTCGGCCGGCCCGGTATCGAGCCGCAGGGCGCGGCGGGCGAGGTAGCGGAAATAGACCGCCTCGTTCGCGGGTGTTGGCGTGACGCCATAGCGTGCCGCCGTGCGCAGCGCCCGCTGGCGCCCGATCCGCATGGCAAGAAGGTCGGAAGACAGGCCGGTGGGCGTGGTCCGATACCAGACCTGCAGGCTGTCGAGCCCGGCAATCCGGTGACCTTCGCCGACCAGTCGGATGAGCAGTTCGAGATCCTCGTTATGCACCGCGTCGGGGTCGAGCCCGCCAACGCCGAGAAACACGTCACGCCGAACGGTGAGGTTCGACATGGTGCAGACCGGATTCTCGGCCAGAAGGCCGGAGATGGTGAGCGCGCCTGCCGGAACGGTCGAGCGCGTGCGGCAATCCTCGGGCGTGGCCGTGAAGAACCCGATCTGCCCGTAAAGGCCGGCGACACCCGGGGTGAAGCCCTGGATAGTCTCGGCCAGCTTGCCCGGCGTCCAGAGGTCGTCGGCATCGCAGAAGGCGAGATACTCTCCCGCTGCCAGCCCCGCCGCGTGGTTGCGCGCAGCGCTCGGGCCGCGCCCCGGGTTCGTCACAAGCCGGATGCGGCTGTCGCGCGCGGCGTAGTCGGCGACGATGCGGTCGGCCCCATCGGGCGAACGGTCATTGACACAGATCGCTTCCCACTCGGTGAAGCTCTGCACGCGCAGGCTGTCAAGCGTCGCGGCAATGGTCGCCGCCGAGGCGTGGAACGGCAGGATGATGGAAAAACGTGGCATATCAGAACAGGGCTTTCGTGGTGGCGGAACGGGACGGCAGCAAAAGCGCCGTGGCGGAGAGCATGATGAGGGCGGACAGGGCGAGGTATCCCACGGCAATCGCCGTCAGACCGAAGGGCGCAAGCACCGCCGAGTTGAGTACCAGCGCCGCCGCCAGGATGACGCTCACACCAAGCTCCTGCTGCGGGCGCCCCTCGGCGCGAAGCCACCCGGCGGTGGCCGACCAGATCACGGTGGGCAGCGCCGCAAGGCACAGGATCGACACCACGTGCGACGTGCCCTCCCAGCCCGGGCCGAACAGAAGCGGCACGTAGAACGGCGCCAGACATGCCTGCACCACCACCAGCGGCCCAAGCACCGCCAGCGATACCGACAACCCGTGCCGCAGCGCGCCCATCCGGTCGCCCGCCGCGCACAGATGCGGGAAGAGCACCACCGAGAATGCCTGCGTGAAGGAGGTGGCAAGGCCTAGCCCCGCGTTGAAGGCCATGAAGTAGATGCCCAGCGTCTCGGCACCCAGCAGCGCGCCGACCACCAGCTTGTCGGCCTGCATCCGCATCACCTTGACAACCTCGACGCCCAGCACGGCCCAGCCATAGGCCAGGAACGGGCGCAGCGGCGCGCGCCCCGCGGTCAGGTCGGGCGTCCACGGCCGCAGGCGGCGCATCAGCACCAGCCAGATCGGCGCCGACAGAACCCGCGGCAGGATCAGCGCCAGAGGCGAGGCCCAGACTAGCGCCAGCAGCGCCGTCATCACGTTGGCTCCCACCACCTGCCCGCCGGCGATGGCGGCGGTCTGGCGCAGCTTGCCTTCGCGCATGGCCAGCGCGGCCTGCACCAGCCCGGCAGGCATGAAGAGATACTCAACCGCCAGCAGCGCCAGCAGCCCCGCCATCTGCACATTGCCGAAAGCCAGCAGCGCTCCGGCGATCCCCAGCTGTGCCGCGAACAGCCCCCCGCACCACAGCCAAAAGATCCGCCGCGCGGTGTTGCACCGTTCGGCAAGCTCCGCCGCCGGGGCCGAGATGATCCGCTGGCCCACGCCGTTCTCGGTCAGCGCCTTGAGGATATCGCCGGCCGCCAGCGCGGCCGCGGCAATCCCGATCGCCTCGGCATCCAGCATCCGCGCCACCGCCACCACGACCAGCAGGCGCGAGGCCTTGGCCGCCGCTTCCGAGGCGGCATAAGCCAGAAGCTGTCCGGTAAAGCGGGTCTGATGCGTGATGTCGGTCATGGGGTCTTTCCCGGGGTTTGAACGTGTCTGACCCCCTTCTAAGCCTCGCCCACCGCCCCTGTCCCGCGCCCGGCAGGACAGCCGGGAAGGGCGGATGGACAGGCTCCTATCCGAATGGATCAATCCCCCATCCCGATGCCGGTCTTATGCAGAATCGCGGCCCGGCGTACTCAGTGGGCAACGGAACAAGGAGCCCCCACAATGAAACCCTTCCTCAAGAAATGCCTGCTCGGCGCCGTCAGCTGCGCCGCCCTGTCTGCCTGCAGCAGCATGAAAACACCCGAAAACCTCGAACCCGTCGCGCTGGGCGATGGCTACCAGGCGCAATACCGCGCGCTGGCCAGCACGCGGGGCGACACCGCCTTCCTGCAATCGGAAGGCATGAACACCTCCGACTGCCGCCCCGAGATCGGCGGCGCGCGCGAGGCCTCCTTCGGCAAGTGGCACGGCCCGGCCCTGACCGACCTGCTGGGCGAAAAACTGTCGCGCAACGACATGGTGCAGATCACCATCGACGGCGACGAGGTGCTCAGCGGCACCTATGTCGTCTCGCGCGACGGCGACCTGAAACTGCCCTACCTGCCGCCCGTCCCGGCACAGGGCCGCTCCACCGCCGAGGTCGAGGCCGCCCTCGCCGACGCGCTCGTCGCGGCCGAGTTCTACACCACCACCCCGCGCCTTGCGGTACGGATCACCGATTTCGCCTCGGTCGCCATCGGCGTTGTCGGCGCCGTGTTCGAGCCGCACGCGGTCGAGATCGGCGGCGTCCAGGGCGATGCGATGGATACCGGCCGGCAGCAGGCGCTCGGCGCCTCGACCGAGGGCCGCAACCTCTCCGCCGCCCTGCGTGCCGCCGGTGGCGTGCGCCCCGATGCCGACCTCTCGGCGGTCGAGCTGCACCGCCAGGGCCGCGTCTACCGGATGGACCTGCGCGGCGTCTTCGATGGCACCGACCCCACCGACATCATGATGCTGACCGGCGACCGGATCGTCGTCAAAAGCCGCCAGTGCTTCCAGGACGACCTGATGCGCCCCAGCCCGATCAGCCCGCCGGGCGTGTCGATGTTCCTGTCCAATCTCACCCAGCCCGCCACCGGCAACGCCATTTCGGCCATCGGCCGCGACGTGCGCGAAATGCCCTACGGCACACGCTTCATGCAGGCGGTGGTGAACAGCAACTGCATGGGCGGCGCGAAAACCTCGAACGCCAACCGCAGCGCCGTGCTGTTCTCGCGCAACCCCGTCACCGGCGTTTCGGTCGTCATCGAGCGCGACATCGAAGACCTCCTCCGCCGGGGCGACCGCGACGACTACGACCCCTACGTGCTGCCGGGCGACTCGCTGGCCTGTTACGACAGCTCCGTCACCGGCGTGGCCGAGATCGGCCGGGTGCTGGGCATCGTCGGCGGGGCCATCCTGCTGGGGCAGTAAGGCTCAGGCCGGTCTGGTCAGGCGCTTACGGGTGCGTGACCAGACCCCCTTGGCCTGATGCGCCAAAGTGGCCAACTCCTCGGTCTCGCCGGCCTTGGCGGCGGTCTCGAACTCGACCAGGACATCGCGCATATCCAAAGCGCCGAACATGGCGGCGGAGCCCGCGAACTTGTGGCACTCGGCGGCAAGCTCGTTCAGCGCCTCCTGCGTGCGTCCGGGGCGGGCAAGCCGCGGGAGCAGGGCGTCGCCCTCCTCGATCAGCTGCGCGACGAAACGGGCAAAAGCGGCCTCGCCCAGGTCGGAACGGATCGAGGCGAGTTGCGCCTCGCCAGGGGCGGCCGCCCCGGTCTCGCCGGCCCCGTCATCGCCGGTGACCGCCGCCAGCGCATCGCGCAGCGCCGCAAGGCTGATGGGCTTGCCAAGGAAGGCGTTCATCCCCGCTTCGCGAAATTCCTCCACGGCGTGGGGCAACACGTTGGCCGAAACGGCGAGGATCGGCACGTCGGAGGAGGCCCCGCCGCCTGCCCGGATCTGCCGCGCGGCGGTGGGGCCGTCCATCACCGGCATGCTGATATCCATCAGGATCGCATCGAACCGGCGGTCCATGGCCGCATCGACCCCGGATTTGCCATCCAAGGCCTCGGTCACGCTGTGGCCGTCGATCCTCAGCATGTTCCGGATGACTTCGAGGTTCATCTCGTTGTCCTCGACCACCAACAGGTCGAGCCCGGTCACGGGCCCGACGACATGCGTTTCACGGGCGTCTTCAGCGGCGGCGGCGGCCGGTTTCAGCGGCAGCCTGACCCAGAAGACACTGCCGTCGCCCGGTGTACTCTCGACGCCGATCTCACCGCCCATGGCCTTGGCGAAGCGGCTCGCAATGCCAAGCCCCAGCCCGGTGCCCGACGCCGACCGCCCGATCGAGGCATCGCGGGTATGGAAGTCCTCGAACACGCGGTCGAGATCGTCCTCGGCGATGCCAATGCCGGTGTCGATGACGCGGAACTCGTAGACGGGCGGCTGCCCCTCGCCGCCGGGTTCGGCCACTTCCAGCTCCAGCGAGACCCGTCCATTCTCGGTGAACTTGATCGCGTTGCCCACGAGGTTCAGCAGGATCTGCCGCAGGCGCTGCGTGTCGGTCTTGACCCAGGGCCTTGCCGTCCCGGTCCATTGCCACTCGATCACATTCCCGCGCGAGGCCGCGTTGCCGCTCTGCCCGTCGACGATCTCCTGCATGAGCGCGCCAAGGTCGACCGTCTCGCGCTTCACGCTCAGCTTGCCCGCCTCGAACCGGGCAATATCGAGCACACTGTCGACATGGTTCAGCAACACCTGCCCCGACACCTCCATATTCTGGATGAAGCGCGCCTGCTCATGGGTCGGCCGCGCATTCTTGAGCAACGAAAGGTTGCCCAGCAACCCGTTGAGCGGCGTGCGGATCTCGTGGCTCATCACCGTCAGAAAGTCGGCCTTGGCCTTCTCCCCCGCCAGCGCCCGGTCGCGGGCCGAAATCAGTTCTTCCTCGTTGGCGACCCGCTTCGAGATATCGCGCACGAAGCCGATCACGATCTCCTCGTCCCCGTCGAAGGCCGACTGCAGCGCCAGCTCGGCCGGAAAGACCTCGCCATTGGCGCGCATCGCCTCGAGCTGAATGCGCCCGTGGCCCACGATGCGTCGCTCGCCGCCCTCACGCATCCGCGTCATGCCCGCCTCATGCGCCTCGCGCATATGCGGCGGCACGATCAGCTCGCCAATATATCTGCCCCTTGCCTCGTCCAGGCTGTGCCCGAAGATCGCCTCCGCCGCCGGGTTGAACTCCAGCACCCGGCCTTCGGCATCCGACACGATCACCCCGTCGAGCGAGGTCGACAGGATCGTGTTCATCCGGTGGTTCGTCTGCACCAATTCGTCACCCCGCCGCCGGGTGACGCTGTTGACGTAAAGCAGGTACAGGCTGACCAGCCCCAGCGCCAGGAACAGCCCCGCCGACAGCGCCGCCAGGTGCGCCAGCGTGCGGGCCGTGTCGTCGCGCCGCGCATCCGCGGTCTGCGCGAAATACGCCAGCCCCCCGATCGCAAGCGCGCGTACATCCCCCCTGATGGCGCGGGCATCCTCCCAGATCATGCCGATCTGGGTCTCCAGCGCCTCGTCCGTCCCGTCGATGCGCGGCACCGTCCGGTTCAGGAAATCCATCACCGTCTCCAGCGGCCGGGCAAACTCCGGATCGGCCCGCAACTCGTCGAAAAGCCGCGAACTTTGCAGCGTGTCGACCCGGCTGTAGAAAATGTCGAACTGCCGCCGCACCTCGCCCAGGTCCGCCGATAGTGGCAGGGGCCCGTCGGGCTCGCGCAGGTGATGCTCCAGCGCGTTCATCAGGCTCAGGTGCTCCACCTCGACCTGCGTCAGGGTCCACTGCACGTTGTCCGAACTGGCCGACCGCTGCCGCTCCAGGTCCGAAATCACCTCGCTGGACAGGCTCAGCGTCAGAATGAAGATCGCCGACATGCCAAAGCCGATGAGCCACATGACCCATCGGCTTTGACGCTGGAATCCGCTTTCGGATCTGCTGTCGTCAGGCATCTGCGCGTTCGCCCGTGTCTCGCTCCCCGTCCGCCACGTCTATTGGACGATCTCGATCCTGTCGAGTTGCCAGATGCTGCGCGCATAGATCACCTCGGTGCGGAACGCGGCATCGCTGTCGTAAGGGTAAACGATCCAGAGCGGCCCCTTCTGACGCCGGGACATCGACGCCCCGTCCAACTCATACGCAACAATCGGCGCAGAAGGGGTTATGCTCTCGACGGGGATTTCGATCGAGTAATCGTTGATCGCACTGGCAACGACGGTGCCCTCGGTGACACCGAGCCGGTCGAGGATCTCGGCCAGCGCCACGCCGGCAAAGGCGCTCTTGCCCTCGGTCCAGAGCGTCGTGGTCTCGAAACTCGTCGCAGGCATCGCCTTGAGCATGTCCATGTCGAAGCTGGCTGTCTCGCCTTTGTTGGTCTCGCCGATGGCGCCCGATACCGTCAGAACGACATCGCCCTGCGGCGTGGCCAGCGGCTCGGCCAGAACCGGCGCGGCAAAAAGGCCGGCAACGGTGGCGAGGATGGAAATAAGCTTGCGCATGTTGGTGCTCCGTGAGTGGTGTAAGCCTGTTATGGCCGAGCTGCGTCCGCCACGCCATACGGGCATGGGGATAGGCCCCTATCCGAAAGGATAGGCGCCAAGGGTTAACGGAATGCTCAGGCCGCCTGCAGAGCCGGGCCAAGGCGCCGGCCAAGGAATCGGCTCAACCCCTCGCGCAACTCCGGACGATCAAGCGCGAAGGCCGCCGTCGCCTCCAGGAACCCGGCGATCGAGCCACAGTCGAACCGTTCGCCCGCAAAGGCAAAGCCGCTGACACCGGCGCTACCCAGATCGGCCGCAATCGCATCGGTCAGCTGGATCTCCCCGCCAGACCCCGGCGCCTGCTGCGCCAGCCGCTCAAAGATCGACGGCTCGAGGATATAGCGGCCGACCACGCCGAACCCCGACGGCGCCTCCTCGGCACGCGGCTTTTCCACCAGCCCGCGCAGGCTCTGTACCGGGCCCTCGCTGCTTTCGATATCGACCACCCCGTAAGAGCTTATCCGCGCCGTCGGCACCGCCTCAGTCGCGATCATGTGGCCGCCCTGCCGGGCATGGGCCGCAACCATCTGCGCCAGCGCCGGGGTCTGCGCGCGGATGATGTCGTCGGGCAGGATCACGGCAAAGGGCTCGTCCCCCACCAGCCGCCGCGCCAGTGAAACGGCATGGCCCAGCCCCCGCGGGCTGTCCTGCCGGATGAAGCTGGCGGTGCCCTCGGTCATCTGTGACGGGCGCAGCGCATCGAGCGCGCCGGTCTTGCCGGCCTCCGACAGGCTCCGCTCCAGCGCGGGCACTGCACCGAAGTAATTCTCCAGCGCCGTCTTGCCGGCCGAGGTGATGAAGATGAACTCCTCGATCCCGGCAGCGCGCGCCTCGTCGACCGCGTATTGGATGAGCGGGCGGTCGACCAGCGGAAGCATCTCCTTCGGCACGGCCTTGGTGGCGGGAAGAAAGCGGGTGCCGAGCCCGGCAACGGGGAAGACGGCCTTGCGAACGGGTTTCATGGGTTATGGTCCTTTCAGGGGTAGAGGTCAGTAAGCGCCGCGGCCGGACAGCACGGCGCGGAAGGTCAGCATGATGAGAATGAGGTTGAGCAGGGTCGAGCGCGACCGCACATAGGCCAGGTCGAGGTCGATCATCTTGTCGAAGCCGATATTCGCTCGGCCGGCGACCTGCCAGAGACCGGTGATGCCCGGTTTCACGTCAAGCCGCCCCATCGCGCGCTGCGGATAATTGGCAACCTCCTCGGGCAGGGCCGGTCTCGGCCCGACGATCGACATCTCGCCCTTCAGCACGTTGATGATCTGCGGCAACTCGTCGATCGACAGTCGGCGCAGGTATTTGCCGATCCGGGTGATCCGCGGGTCGTTGCGCGACTTGAAGCACACGCCCTCGCGGTCGGATGTCGCCAGCAGCGCGGCGCGCCGCGCCTCGGCATCCACATGCATCGACCGGAACTTGTAGACACCGAAGGGCGTGCCATCCTTGCCCACGCGGACCTGCTTGAAAAGCGCAGGCCCCTTGCTGTCGAGTCGCACCAGCGCGGCGACGGCCAGCATGGGCAGCCCCAGCACCGCCAGCGCACTGCCGGAAATCGCGATATCCAGCACCCGCTGCGCGTCGGTCTGACGCACGGCATGGGTGGCCGCGCGGGCCAGGAAGGTGGCATTGCCCACCAGGTAGCGCTTCGCCAGCCGGCGCGGCTCCATCGCCAGCCGCCACGCCCACTCCATCCGCCGCCGCCGCACCCATGCGGGCGCCCGCCGCACATTGCCGGCCAGGAAGTCGAACAGCGCGCCCACGCCCAGAACCAGCGGCGCATCGATCAGGTGCCGGTGCTCGTCGATCCACAGCTCCTGCTGCGGCACACCCATCGCGACCAGCAAGATATCGGCGCCCGAGGCGTTGATCTCGTCAATTGCCTCCTCAGGCCGTGCGGCGCCTGCAAACCCGTCCCGAGTGCCCGCGATCCGCAGACCCGGAATATCCAGGCACAGCCGCTGCGCCGCCGCATCCGCCGTGCCCGGCGTGCCCCCGATCAGGAACACCGACATCCCCCAGCGTGCCGCCAGGCGAAGCAGGCGCGGCGTCAGGTCGGTCCCGTTGAGATTGGCCGCCAGCCGCCTTCCCTGCATCCGCGCCGCCAGCTCCACCCCGATCCCGTCGGGCAGAACGTAGTCGGCCCGTGCCAGCGCAGCGGCATAGGAAGCGTTGCTCGCGCGGATATTCGCGCAATGGGCGTTCAGGAAGAACACCGTCCGCCGCCCCGGCGCCAGCAGCGTGCGGATCACGGTCTCGGTGTCGGCACTGACAAGCGGAAGCCCCAGCACGGGGCACAGCGGCAGCTTGCGGGTCTCGGCGGGGTGGGCGCCGGATGAAAAGTGAAGGGCGGGTTGATATTGCATGGTCGGGGTCTCCTGGCAGTCAGCATTTGCGATCTGCCGGGACACTGGCCCGCATCGGCCCATAGCGGTAGACGGGCGTTCGGACAGTCCCCGGCGCGGATGGCTCGCCCACCGCCCGGAGGTGTCGGCGCCCTATGCCGCGGGGGTTTCCCGCCTATCCGTTCGGATAGGATTCACTGTCCGATTGTTAACCTTTATTGCGCCAGATTCTCGCGTTATACGTGCGTTCGCGCCGTGGGGGCCAAGCGGAGACGCATTTTGAAAGTACTGATCGCAGATGACCACGAGCTGGTGCTCGACACCCTTGTCGCCTTCATCCAGGCGGCCGGCGGCATAGAGGTCGTCACCGCCCCCGATTTCGACACGGCCGCGGCCAGGATCAAGGCCGAAGGCCCGTTCGATCTCGTCCTGCTCGACCTCAACATGCCGGGCATGAACGGCCTCAAGGGGCTCGAGGCCGCCATCGCGATGGACGGCGTCGAACAGGTCGCCCTCCTGACCGGCGACGCCTCGCGCGCGCTTGCCGAACAGGCGCTGGAACTCGGCGCGGCGGGCTTCGTGCCCAAGACCCTCTCGGCCAAATCCCTCGTCAACGCCATCCGCTTCATGGCTATGGGCGAGCAATACCTGCCCGCCGGCTTCATGACCGCCGAAGAGCCCCAGTCGAAACACCCGCTCGCCCAGAAACTCACCGACCGCGAGCGGCAGGTCCTCAAGGGGCTGACCGAGGGCAAGGCCAACAAGGAAATCGCCCGCGACCTCGATCTGTCCGAGCCCACGATCAAGCTTCACGTCAAGACGCTCTACCGCAAGGTCGGCGCCAGCAACCGCACACAGGCGGCCCTCATCGCCCGCGAAGCCGGGCTGTTCTAGGCCACCGCCTATCCCTTCGGATAGGCCCACAGCCAAACGCGCAACCCGCTATCCCGACGCCCGCCTGACGCTTTGCGCGACACCACGGTAAATCCCTCCCATCAAGAGGATTTGCCATGACCGACCAGACCACCGCACAGCCGCAGGCCCGCCCGCGCACCGCCCCGCTCCGCTGGCTCAGCATCTGCCGCAGCCCGCTGCGCGCCCTCAGCTGGCGCCGCGTCCTGACCGGCGGGCGCCTCTCCGATCTCGGCCGCCTGCCGCGCTACCTGGCGATCTTCCTGCTCGGCGCCAGCGCGCTCTGGGCCCCGATCATGGGCTACCTCGCCACCGCCCCGCTGAAATTCGCCTCGAGCGCCTCGCTCATCCTGCCCGGCTCCGGCGCCTCGGCCTCAGTCAACCTCAACGATATCGGGCAGGCCTCGTCCTACGCCAACTCCGCCTTCTCGAACGGCTCGGTCAGCCCCACGGAAACCTACAAGCGCCTGATCGGGGCCGACCGCATCCTCGACGCCGCCGCCGAAAGCCTCGGTCTTCCCCGCGCGGCCCTCAGTCAACCCCGCGTCACCCTCGTCGACCAGACCAGCCTCATCCATATCGAGGTGAAGGGCGGCAGTGCCGAAGAGGCGCAGCGCTACGGCGAGGCGCTCATCGCCGCCTTCTTCGACGAGATCGACAAGCTGCGCTCCGACGAGCTTGCCACCCGCGAGGTCAGCGGCGCCGGCGCGATCGAGGATTACACCCAGTCCGTGCGCGACACCCGCGCCGCCATCACCGAACTGCAACAGCGCAGCGGCCTGACCACCGCCGCCCAGTATCACGACCAGGTCGCCGCCAACGACCGCCTGAAACAGCAATTCCAGACGCTCGAGGCCGAGCTCGGCCACCAGTCCGAGAAGGTGGTTGCGCTCGAGGCCGCCCTGAACCTGCCGCCCGATTCCGCGGCCACCACGCTGAAGCTCTACGCCGACGCGCCCTATATCGCGCTCCTCGAAGATGTCTCCGCCCATGCCGCCACGCTGGCACAGGCGGCGGCCAGCTACGGCCCCCGCCACCCGGCCCGCATCAAGGCCGAGGAGGCCGCCGACGCCGCCCGCGCCGCGGCCATGGCCCGCGCCTCCGAAGTCACCGGCCTGTCACCCGACGCTCTCAATGGGCTCGACCGCGCCCCCGAAGGCCAGCGCGCGGCCCTGCTGAGCGAGCTTGTGCGCGAGAACGCCCTCCGCGCGGGCCTGCAAAAACAGCTCGCCACCCTCGCCGCCCGCATCGAGGCGGAAGACGACCGCCTTACCGGCCTCGCCTCCCTCGCCTCCGAACTCGAAGACCGGCAGCGCGATTTCGCCGTGGCCGAGGCCGTCTTCGCCTCCGCCATCGCGCGCACCCAGTCCACCAAGACCGACGTCTACGCCTCCTACCCGCTGATCCAGATGCTCGAGAACCCGTCGCTGCCCGAGCATCCCTCCTCGCCCCGGCGCAAGCTGGCCATCGGCGCGGGCGGGGCGGCCACCTTCATGCTGCTGATGGGGCTGGTCCTCGCCTGGGTGCGAAAACCCATTATCTCCCGACTGCTTCACATGCCGGGCGCGCAAACCGCATGACCCTCAAGCCGCAAAACCCTGCCGAACGCATCGTCTGGACGGCGCTGACACTCACATGGGGCTTCTACGCCTTCGGCGCGCTCTATGTCGTGGGGCCGGTGCTGGCCTGGGTGCTGGCGGCCCTTGCGGGGCTCGCGCTCTTCCTCGGGCCGGCCATCCGGGCCGACCTGCGCCCCACGGGGCCGGTGCCGTGGCTCATCTGGCTCTGGATGGGCGGCATGGCGGTGATGCTGGTGGCACTCTGGGTCGGGCATATCGACTGGGGCCTCGGCCTCAAGCAGACCATCAAGTCGAGCATCGGCTGGGCCAAGGGCTGGGCGCTGCTGGCGCTCTTCCCCCTCGCAGGCGCCGTTCTGCCGATCCGCCGGGCGCTCCTGATCCGGGCGCAAAGCGTGGTCGGCCTCTGCACCCTGATCCTCGCGCCTGTGATGCTGGCGGCGCCTTACGTCGGCCTGCCGCAAAGCATCTTCACCTCGCCGCTCAAGGCCGTGGGCGGGCCGGGCCCGGAATATTTCACCGTCTATTTCTACACCATCGACCCGGCAAGCTGGACCCCGCGCTGGCAGTTCTACGCCCCCTGGTCGCCCTTCGCGGCCCTGCTCGGCGTGCTGGCGGTGCTCTTCGCGCTCGAGGAAAAACACCGCGGCTGGATGGCGGTAGGCCTCTGCGCCGGCATCCTGATGATCCTCGCGTCGAAGTCCCGCATGGGGCTGGTCGGCCTCGTCTGCTGCACCATCGGCCCGCGCATGCTGCCGCTTGTAGCCAAAAGCTGGGCCTGGCTTATCCTGTCGGGCGTCATGGCCAGCTTCGCCACCTGGGGCGTTGCGGCGATCGAGGCGGGTAAGGCTGGCATCCACGGCTTCAAATCGGCCCGCGCCGACAGCACCCGCGTCCGCGAAACCCTGCAGCGCATCGCCTGGGAACGCTGGCAATCGGATGCCGTCTGGTTCGGCCACGGCACGGTGAAACCGGGCCCCCACCTTGTGGAATACATGCCGATCGGCAGCCACCACACCTGGTACGGCCTTCTCTTCGTGAAGGGGCTGACCGGCTTCCTCGCCCTGCTCGTGCCGCTCGTGGCCCATCTCTGCGTCGTCATCGCCGACGCCGTCCACCACCCGCGCGGCCGCCTGCCGCTCGGCATCCTGATGACGATGGTGCTCCTCTCCTTCGGCGAGAACATCGAGATCGAGGCCTACATGCTCTGGCCCGCCCTAATCGTCCTCGGGTGCCACCTTCGGGAAATCGAGGTCAAACCGGTCTGACCGCCCCGCGCCCCCGGCGAAACCTACTTCTTCTCCATCGCCTCGCGCAGCGCCGCGCCGAAAGACCCGGTCGTCGCCTCGCCCCCGCGGGGTCCGGCATCCTTCTTCGGGGGTTTCTGCTTCCCACCGGCCCGAGGCTTTCCCCTCGCCCCGGCAGGCTGGTTTCCGGGCTGGTCGCGGCGCCCCTTGGGCTGTTCGGCCTGTTTGCGCATGCTGAGACCGATACGGTTCCGGGCCACGTCGACCTCCGTCACGCGCACCTGAACGACATCGCCGGCCTTCACCACCTCGTGCGGGTCCTTGACGAACCTGTCCGCAAGCTGGCTCACGTGAACCAGACCGTCCTGGTGAACCCCGATATCCACGAATGCCCCGAAAGCCGCCACGTTGGTGACGGTGCCTTCCAGCCGCATGCCCGGCTTCAGGTCGGAGACTTCGTTCACATCCTCCGCAAAGCTTGCCGTCTTGAACGACGGCCGCGGGTCGCGCCCCGGCTTTTCCAGCTCGCCAAGAATGTCCCTGACGGTGGGCAGGCCGAACCGGTCATCGACGAAGCGCTCGGCCTCCACACGCCGCAGCGTTTCGGGGTTGGACTGGATGGCCCGCAGGTCGCGCCCGCAGGCAATGACGATCTTTCGCGCAAGGTCATACGCCTCCGGGTGAACGGAGGAGGCATCGAGCGGCTCCTTCCCATCCCGGATACGCAGGAAACCTGCGCATTGTTCAAACACCTTCGGTCCCAGCCGCGGAACCTTCAGAAGCGCCTCACGCGTGCGGAACGGGCCGTTCTCGTCCCGATAGGCCACGATAGCCTCGGCAAGGCCAGTCGTCAGGCCCGAAACATGCGCGAGCAAAGGCGCAGAGGCAGTATTGAGGTCAACCCCCACCGCGTTCACCGCATCCTCCACGACGGCATCAAGCGCCCGGGCCAGCCGCTTCTGATCGACATCGTGCTGATATTGCCCGACGCCGATGGCATTGGGCTCGATCTTCACCAGCTCCGAAAGCGGATCCTGCAGCCGCCGAGCGATGGAAACAGCCCCCCGCAACGACACGTCGAGCTCGGGAAACTCCTTCGCGGCGATCTCCGAGGCCGAGTAGACCGAGGCCCCGGCCTCGCTGACGATCACCTTCACGGGCTTCGCGGTGTCCTTCGGCAGGCCTGCCAACGCATCCGCAACCATCTTGTCGGTCTCGCGCGACGCGGTGCCGTTGCCGATGGCGATAAAGGCGATGCCGTGGCGCCCGACCAGCTCGACGATCTTCGCCTGTGCCCCGCGCAGATCCTTCCGGGGTTGGAACGGATACAGCGTGTCGGTCTCCAGCACCTTCCCGGTCGCGTCGATCACGGCGGCCTTCACCCCGGTCCGGATCCCCGGGTCAAGCCCGAGCGTCGGCTTTGCGCCCGCAGGCGCGGCCAGCAGCAGGTCCTTGAGATTGCGGGCAAAGACCGCGATCGCCTCCTCGTGCGCCCGCACCCGCAGATCGGCAAGCAGGTCGGTCGTGAGCGTCATCGAGATCTTCGACTTCCAGGCATAGCTGGCGACATCCCTGAGCCATTGATTGCCCGGCCCGGTGCCGGCGGGCTTGAGCTCCTTCGCCACCATGGCCTCGCAGCGCGGCTGCCCGGTTTCCTTGTCCGGCCCGATATCGAACCGGATCACACCCTCGTTCACGGCGCGCATCAGCGCCAGCGCCCGGTGCGCCGGCATGTCGGCCCATTTTTCCGTGCGGTCGAAATAGTCTGAGAACTTGGCGCCGTCCTCCTCCTTCCCCTTGATGACCTTCGTCGTGACCAGCGCCTCCTTGCGGAGGTAGTCGCGCAGATCCTTGCGAAGCTCCGCCGTCTCGGCGAGCTCTTCAACGATGATGTCCCGCGCGCCGCTCAGCGCCTCCTCAACGCTGGGGACGGCCTCGTTCACGAACCGCGCGGCAATCTGCGCCGGATCCGCATCGTGGTCCGACAGGATGGCGTCGCGCAGCGGCCCCAACCCGTTTTCACGGGCAATCGTCGCCTTGGTCCGGCGCTTGGGCTTGTACGGCAGGTAGATGTCTTCAAGCTCGGACTTGGTCGTGGCGTTCGCAATGGCCCGCGCCAGCGCATCGGTCATCTTGTCCTGCTCGCGGATCGACTTGACGATGGCGTCGCGCCGGTCATCCATCGCCCGCAGATAGACCAGCCGTTCCGACAGGTTGCGCAGCTGCGTGTCATCGAGGCCGCCGGTAACCTCTTTCCGGTAGCGGGCGACAAAGGGAACCGTCGCACCGTCGTCGAGGAGGGTCACCGCGGCCGCAACCTGGGCAGGGCTGGCGGCAATTTCCTGGGCGATGGTCTGGGCGATACGGGCGGTTTGATCCATGGAGAGTATTCAGGTCCTGATGTGATGTGTCGCAAGACGCCCCCGAAAGGAAGGCGCCTGTTGGTCCTGCAGGATATGGGCTCCCGCCGCCCGCGGCCAGAGGCGTTTTCACGTAATCGGCCTCCCGCCGCCCGCCGCGATCACCCGGCCAGCCCGGCACGGGCAGGACACGCAGAGAATTCGTGCTATCCTCCACTCTGGCCCGAGGCGTGGCTTGTTCTCGCGCCAAAGACCGGTATAGGCGGTTGCCAGGACCGTCGAGTCAGCGGAGCAGATATCCGCCATCTTCTTCGCCCTGCAACCAAGCGCTTCGGCCTTCGGAGGTACGACAATGTCAGACCCAAGAACCATCCTGCTGACCGGGGCAAGTCGTGGCATCGGCCACGCCACCGTAAGGAAATTCAGCGCCGAAGGCTGGAGGGTGATCACCTGCTCCCGCCATCCCTTCCCGAAGGAATGCCCATGGGGCGGCGGCGAGGAAAACCACGTCCAGATCGACCTCGCAGACCCCAATGACACGATCGAAAAGGTCGAGCTGATCCGTCGGAAACTGGGCGGCCGGCTCGACGCGCTGGTCAACAATGCCGGCGTGTCTCCGAAAGGCCCGGATGGCGAGAGGCTCAACACCATCGACACCGACCTGCGCGCCTGGGGCCATGTCTTTCACGTGAATTTCTTCGCCTCGGTCGTCCTGGCCCGCGGCCTGAAACAGGAACTGGCCGAAACCGGCGGGGCCGTCGTGAACGTCACCTCGATTGCCGGCAGCCGCGTCCACCCCTTCGCCGGCGCCGCCTATGCCACGTCAAAGGCCGCCCTCAAGGCCCTCACCCGCGAGATGGCGCATGATTTCGGCCCGCTCGGGGTGCGTGTCAACGCCATCGCGCCCGGAGAGATCGAAACCGACATCCTCAGCCCCGGAACGGAAAAGATGGCGGAAGACATCCCCCTGCGGCGTCTGGGCCAGGCCGAGGAAGTGGCAAACACCATCTACTTTCTCTGCTCCGAGGGCAGCACCTACATCTCCGGTACCGAAATCGAGATCAACGGCGGACAGCACGTGTAAGACGTCGAACTCATGCGAAACGCGGTCTGGCGACGGGGCGCAGCGGATCATCCGCCCCCTTGCGCTCCCGGCCGCTCCGACAAATGCGCTTCGGCAAACCCGTCTCAGGTGTTCGAGATCGACAGCGACAGGTCCGACCCGTTCTTGACCTCCACCGAGCCGACGGTCTTCCGCGCCATCAGCTCCTCGGCAAGGCACGCCACGGGATGCGGCCGCGGGCGATCCACGATGGGTTTGCGGTTCGCCTTGAAATCCTCGTAGGCCGCCGGGTGCAGGAACAGGAACAGCAACAGGTCCTCGTCCGACTCGAACGGCCCGTATTCGGCCCGGATCTTCGGCAAAACGGGCTCGTCCAGCCCCTCCTGCGGGTCGATATCCGGCTCGCCGCCCGACAGAAGATCCTTCACGTTCTGGTCCATCGGCGCGATCGTGTCGCCGAACGCCCCGCGCGCGTAAAGCCGCAGCGCCTCGGGCGGGCTGGCATAGCGCTCGCCCTGGATCACGTTCATCACCGCCTGCACGCCCACGAATTGCGAATAAGGCGTCGACATATGCGGATAACCCAGCTCCTCGCGCACCCTCGCAGCCTCTTCCAGCACCTCGGGAAGCCGCTCTTCCAGCCCCCTGTCCTTCAGCTGCTGCACGAGGTTCGAGATCATGCCGCCGGGAATCTGGTGGCCCACGTAACTCTGGTAGGCGGCCGGGTCGAACGGCTTCTCCTCCGGAATGGGCCGGCCTTCCTTGTAGGCGACCCAGGTGAACCAGTCGTTGATTTCCGCCAGCGCGTCCTCGTCCACGTCGATCTCGCAGCCCTCCTCGCGGGCCATCTCCACGATATCGAGCGCCGAAGGCAGCGCCGAGCCCCAGGCCAGCGGCCGCGCCGCCGTCCAGATCACGTCCACTCCCGCCCGGATCGCCTCGCGCACCGACGCGCGGCCCAGCCCCGAGGTCGTGTGGCAATGGAAATGCAGGTCCATCTCCTCGCCAATCGCCTTGCGGATCGCGGTAAAGGCCGACTGCGCCCGCTTGGGCTTCATCACCCCCGGTGAATCCGACAGCACGAAGGAATGCACCCCGCGCTCGACCAGCTGCTTCGCCTTCCCGGCAAGGTACTCGTCCGTGTGCGCCGGGCTCTCGTTATAGCCGACGAACCCTTTCACGTGGAAACCCAGCCTGCGCCCTTCCGAGATCAGGTGCTCCACGTTGCGCATGTCGTCGAGGCTGTCGAACACCTTGAAGCTGTCCACCCCGTTGCGCATCAGCGTCTCGAGGAAAAGCGTCTGCACATCCCGCGGCTGCGCCTTCCAGCCCCACAGGTTCCGGGCCCGGATCAGCACGTCAAAGCTCGTGTCCGGCATCTTCCGCCGAAGCAGGCGCATCCGCGCCCACGGGTCCTCGTAAAGGTACATCGCCGCCGTCTCGAAGGTCACGCCCGCCGCCACGCAGACGGCATCGAACCCCGCCCGGCCGATCACGTCGGCAATCGGCAGCATGCTTTCGGTCCGCATCCGCGTCGCCCAAAGCGATTGCTGCGCATTGCGCAGCGTTTCGTCGAGAAGTCTGATCTTTTTCCTGGCCATCTGGTCTTACGTCCCTTCGCGTGCCGCTCTGCCTGTGTCTCAGCCTGCGCTGATCAGCATCAGCACGTCGTCCTTGTTCACGGTCTGCTGGTTCTCGACGAAAACCGCCACCACGGTGCCGTCCATCTCTGACGTGAGCGGCGTGAACAGCTTCATCACCTCCACGATGCCCAGCTGATCGCCGGCGCTCACCGCCTGCCCGACCTCCACGAAGGCCGGCTTGCCCGGCGCGGGCGAGGCATAGAACATCCCGCTCATCGGCGCCCTGATCGGCGTGGCATCGGGAAACTCCGCCATCTTCGCCGCGCTGTCCGCCACGCCGGACGCCACCGCAGCGGCAGGCGCCGCCGCCGGCTCAGGCGCCGCGGCGACCGGCTTCACCGGTGCAGCCGCCTTCGGCGCCGCCCCGGCCCCCGCCCGCTTCACCTTGAGCGACAACGCCCCGGTCTGAAGCTCGATATCCACATCCTCGGCCCGGTCGATCAGACCGAGAATCCGCACCACGTCCGAATAGCTCAACTCGCTCATCGGCGGCCCCCTTCAAGTCTTTCCCGGAACGCCGGGTCCTCCAGCACGGTCTCGACCCAGCGCGTGCTGATCTCGTCCGACTGTACCTCGGGCCGCTCCAGTAGCGCTTCGAGGAAGGGGATCGTGTTATCCACCCCCTCAAGCCCGAACCCAGCCAGCGCCTCGCGCATCCGCCCGATCGCATCCGCCCGGTCAGCGCCCGACACGATCAGCTTTGCCAGCATCGAATCGTAATGTGGCGGCACCACGTAGCCCTTGTAACAATGGGTATCGAGGCGAATGCCCTCGCCCTCCGGCACGGCCCATTCGGTGATCTCGCCAGGCGAGGGTCGGAACCCTTCGGCCGCCGATTCCGCGTTGATCCGGCACTCGATCACATGCCCCGTCAGCGTGATATCCTCCTGCCGCAGCGACAGTGTCTCGCCCGCCGCGATCCGCAGCTGCTCGAGCACAAGATCCACCCCGGTCAGCATCTCCGTCACCGGATGCTCCACCTGGATGCGCGTGTTCACCTCGAGGAAATAGAACGTGCCCAATTCGCGGTCGTAGATGAACTCCACCGTACCCGCGCCCTCGTATCCCACGGATTTCGCCAGATCGACAGCCGCCGCCCGCATCTCCTCGATCCGCTCGGCGGGCACGTCGGTCGCCGGCCCTTCCTCGAGGATCTTCTGATGCCGCCGCTGAAGCGTGCAATCCCGCTCGCCAAGATGGATGACATTGCCATGCCGGTCGCCCAGTACCTGCACCTCGACATGCCGCGCCAGCCGCACGAAGCGTTCCATGTAAAGCGTGTCGTCGCCAAACGCGGCCCGCGCCTCGGCCTTGGCCGTGTCATACGCGCTCTTCAGCTTGCCGGCCTCTTCGACCACCTGCATCCCGCGCCCGCCGCCGCCTTTCGCTGCCTTCAGAAGAACCGGAAACCCGGTCTCTTCCGCCGCCGCCAGCGCATCCTCGAAGCTCGACAGGTCGTCGCGCCCCGGTACCACCGGCACACCGGCCTTCTCGGCCAGCGACCGGGCACTCACCTTGTCGCCAAGGCTGCGGATGGTCTCGGCATCGGGGCCGACGAAGGTGATCCTGTGCTCGGCGCAGGCCGCCGACAAGTCGGCATTCTCCGCCAGGAACCCATAGCCCGGATGCAGCGCCTCGCACCCCGTGCCCAGCGCGGCGGTGATCACCGTGTCGATATCGAGATAGCTTGCCCCCGACGGTGCCGGCCCGATACAGACCGCCCGCGTCGCCAGCTTGGCCGCAAGACTGTCGGTATCGGCCTCCGACACGCCCACGACCGTCTCCAGCCCCGCCTCCTCGCACGCCTTGATCACCCGCACGGCAATCTCGCCGCGATTGGCAATGAAAACCCGTTTGAACTTCGTCATGCCGCACCGCCCGCGATCTCGAAGATCGTCTCGCCATATTCCACGAAAGCGCCATCCCGAACGATCTGCCGAGAAATCGCCCCGGCCGTCCCGGCCACGACGTTCTTTTCTTTCCACACGCTGCGCACACGACCCAGCACAGTATCGGCGGACACCTGCGCCCCCGGCGCCCAGTCTTGCGCCGCCTGGAAATGCCCCACGCCGGGCGAGGCGACGGAAACCGCCGGCCCTGCCGGCGCGGCGACCTCGGCCGCAACCGCCCCCGGCGCACCAAGCTTCAGCCGCGTCTCCCCGACCCGCAGATCGAGCGAGCGCCGCCCCGTCTCCCGGAACACGTCGATCAGCCGGCGCAGATCCGCCTCGGCCAGCCCGCCGCCTGCAACAGAAGCTTCACCCGTCATACGAGGATCTTCCCGTTCTCGGCCAGAACATGCTCGTCATCGACGACCATGGTCACCCGGTCCGAAATCGCCTCCAGCCGCAGCCGGCTCACCACCTCGCCCCGGTCGGCCCCGTGGCCGATCCCGAAATGCATGGCGCCGTAACGCTTCTTCTCGCTGCGCATGTTGCCGGTATAGGGCGGACATTTCGGGTTCGTCCCGATCGAGATCTCGCCGCCCACGGTCAGCGAATTCTCGTCGCCATAGGCATCCAGATATGCCTTGATCTGGTCGGCCTCGTGCCCGCCCGAGATATCGACAACCTTGCCGTTCTCGATTTCCAGCGTCACCGGCTCGTGCCACTGCCCCGCCGGGTGCTGACCGGTATGATCCCAGAAGATCCGGCCATTCGCCGTCCCGGCCAGCGGCTCGACATGGAACTCGCCAAAGGGCCACGTGCCCGGGCTCGTGCCGAACCGGTCCGTCTCGGGGTTGCGCTCGAACGGGATCGCGCCCCAGCGCCGCGCGAGCGCCCCGTCCGGGTACCCGGTGATATCCGCGGTCAGGTCGCTGCCGCCAGGCGTCGTCACGCGGATCGTCTTGCCCGCATCACAGATCTCGCCCATGCGCCCCTGGATCCGGCACATCTCGACCACATCGGCCTCGCCACACGACCCGCCGCCATCGATCAGGATCTCCTGGTTGATTTCCTCCCAAAGCCAGATCGGCGTCTTGCCCGTGGCCCCGCCCTCCGAGCGGATCTTGCGCAGGCCCGGCGTGCCGCTGTTCAGCGCGGTGGTGGTCATCGCGATCACCACATCCGCCTCCTTCGCCGCCCCGATCGCCATCGGCGAGGGGTCGGCACAATGGTGCGCCCGCTTTGGATACAAGGCCAGGCACGCCTCGGCCCCCTTCGCATGCAGCGACCCCATCATCGCCTGCCAGATCAGCGGATCCATCTGGTCATCGGTCAGGATGGCGAACTTGTCGCCCGCCTTCACGTTGCGAAACGGGTACTCGAAGGATTTCATCATCGAGATAAGCCGGGTCGGCGGGGTGCCGTAACGCGAAATCGCTTCCATGGGGTCTCCTCTGCTTTCCTTGCGACGGCAGACATGCACCGGAAGACATACCAGCTTCAGGTCACAGGCGGCCACGTATCAATTGCATTCATTATCGGCTTTCTAAACGGATATCAAAGGCAAATATCCGCATATTGCATACATATTTGCAATTTTCCCGATTTCCCTCCGAAACCGGCCGGCCAACGCCACACGCAGTGCCATGCGTCACCGGGGGTCTTGCCCGTCCTTGCCCTGCGCGATCAGCCCAAGCCCCGGCGTCGGCGACATCTCCCTGCCGCTCCGCATGGCTTCGACGCTCTCCCGCTTGTTGTTGCACGCCTGGTACGCATACGCGATCATCAGCGCCGAGGCCCGGCCCGCCTGGCGCAGGCGCAACGCCTCGACAATCTGCTGCCGCATCTCGAAGGTCGTGCGGATCCGGCCAAGGCTGTAATCTTCCGACGAAAGATCGAACATCACGCTGTAGGGCGCCACCAGCGGAATGCGCTTCAGGTGGTCGATGGAATACCTGATCGCGGAACTGCCCGAGCATTCCACCAGCAGGTCATGGAACTTCGCCACCAGCTCCATCCATTTCAGCCGGTGCTCAACCTCGAAGAACCCGCAGTCTAGAATGGCCGCCATCTCGTCCAGCACGGTCTCGAAGCGCTGCAGATCCTCCTCCGACAGGCCCCGCTCACAGGCATACCTTGCCGCGATCGCCTCGACCTCGCCGCGCAGGATGATCGAATCCGCCACCTCGTCCAGCGTGAACCGACGGGTCCGGAACCCCCGGTTCGGCGTCCGCGTGACCAGCCCTTCCAGCTCCAGCGCACTCAGGGCGGCACGGATCACCGTCCGCGACATGCCCAGATCCTCGGCCAGGTGCATCTCGGCCAGCTTCTCGTCGGCCCCATAGGCCCCGCTCTGCACGGCTTCCCGCAAAAGCTGGGTCGCCCGTTCTACCTGCGTTGCCATGCTCTGCCCCTCCTTCGCCGTTCCGGGTTGCCAGCCGGGCCACCCGGCCCCGATCATCGCCTGATCCGCCACGTCAGAACAAGCGCGTAATCGGTCCGGCCCCGGGCCGAACGCAAGGAATGGATACAATAAAACACGCCGCGCCGACATGGCCCTGCCGCAACGAATTCGCCGGCCTCACCTGTTGCGGCAGGCCCGCGCCCTCACGCCTTCGACAGCCGGATCGACATATCGCCCGTCTCGACCGAAACCTCGTGCTGCGCACTCTGCGCCGCCAGCCCCGCCACCAGCGCCACCAGCGGCGAGCGGCCCACGGGCTCTTCCTTCACCGGTGGCAGCCCCCGCACGAACGGCACCGCCGCATCGTCCACATAGGCGCGGATGATCAGCTCCTCGTCCGTCAGATCCGCCGACACCGATTTGCGCACCTCCTCGAGGCTCGGCTGCGGCACCTCCATCGCGGCAATCTCCCGCGCCCTCGGCCGATCGAGGATCCGGTCGCGCGCGTTCTCGTCCATATGCTCCAGCGCCTCGCGCCCCCAAAGGCCCAGCGCAAACTGGATCGTCTCGTCCGTCACCTGCTTGTAGCGCTCGCCGGTAATGACGTTCACCGCCGCCTGCGTGCCCACGAACTGCGACAGCGGCGTCACCATGATCGGATAGCCCAGCTCCGCCCGCACCTTCGCGGCCTCTTCCCGGATCAGGTCCATCCGCCCGCCCATACCCACCTTCGCAAGCTGGTATTCGAGGTTCGAGATCATCCCGCCCGGGATCTGGTGCGCGTAAAGCGTCTCGTCATAGGCGCGCGGCTGGCCGATCGCCAACCCCTCGCGCTGCGCGATCTGCGTCAGGTACTGCGCCACCACCCTGACCGGCGCCTCGTCCAGAGGCACGTCATAGCCCAGCGCCTGAAGGTTCCGCGCGATATCCAGAACCGACGGCTGCGACGACCCGTCCGACAGCGGCGGCACCGCCGAATGCACATGCCGAATGCCAAGGTCCACCGCCTCCTGAACGTTGTAGACACCCAAGCCGTTATTGCAGTGATTGTGGAACTCGACCGGTACATCCCCCGCCGCCTCCAGCACCTTCGGCAACAGCTCCCTGATCCGCCGCGGCGTCAGCAATCCGCCCACATCCTTGAAGCACAAACGGTACGGTTTCAGCGCCGCGGCATCCTTCGTGCGCTGGATGAAATACTCCGTCGTGTGCCGGGGCGAGACCGAGTAGATGAGGTTCACCACCGACTCGATGCCCATCCGCCGCATCTCGTCATGCTCTTCCCGCAAGGTCTCGAAATCGTTCCACGGATCCGAGATCCGGGCGGTGGTGATGCCACAGTCGATCACCTTCTGCACCATCAGCTTCGACACCGACTCCGGCACTTTCCCCAGCCCGCTGCGATACCCCGCATGCAGCCTGAGCGGCGTACTCTTCGCCCGTGCCGTGCCCCGCCGCAGCCACTCGAACGGGTCCTCCTCGAGGTCGCGGATCATCTTCTTGATCTGCACCACCGGCACGAAGAACTCCATCGCCTCGTAGCCCGCCTCGTCCAGCCGCTCCAGCGCAGGAAGCATCCAGCCCGTGCGCATGTTCATCGCCCAAAGGCTCTGCTGCCCGTCCCTCAAGGTCGTATCGATAAGCCTGACGGTCTCTGCCATGTGCCTTCCTCCCTATTCGGCCGCATCCGGCACGAACTGCCCGGCCACGCCTTCCAGCCAGCCGGTGTTGATCCGGCCAGAGGCGAAATCCCCCTGCGCCAGGATGTATTGGTGAAACGGTATCGTGGTGGCGATCCCCGCCACCGCGAAGCCCTGCAAGGCGCGGTCCATCCGCGCGATCGCATCCGCCCGGTCGCGCCCATGCACGATCAGCTTGGCAATCAGCGAATCGTAGAACGGCGGCACGACATATCCCTGCCGTGCATGGCTATCCACCCGCACCCCCTCGCCCTCGGGCGGCGCCCAGGCGACAATCCTGCCCGGCGCCGGCGCAAAGCCCCGCCCCGGGTCCTCGGCGTTGATCCGGCATTCGATCGCGTGGCCGGTCATCCGCACATCCTCCTGCGACACCGACAACTTCTCGCCCGCCGCGATCCGCAGCTGCTCGGCCACGATATCCACGCCGGTAATCATCTCCGTCACCGGATGCTCGACCTGCACCCGCGTATTCATCTCGAGGAAAAAGAACTCGCCCCGGTCCACGTCGACGATGAACTCGACCGTGCCCGCGCTCTCGTACCCGATATGCCGGGCCAGCGCGACGGCGGCCCCCCGCATCGCCTCCCTGAGCTCATCGCTCAGGTCAAAGGCCGGCGCCTCCTCCAGCACCTTCTGATAGCGCCGCTGAAGCGAACAATCCCGCTCGCCCAGGTGAATGACATTGCCATGCCGGTCGGCCAGGATCTGCACCTCCACATGCCTTGCATTGGCGATGTAGCGCTCCAAGAACAACGCATTATCCCCGAACGCCGCCAGCGCCTCGGCCGAGGCCGTCTCGAACGCGCCCTTCAGATCCTCTTCCCGATGCACGATCCTGATCCCGCGCCCGCCACCCCCGGCGGCGGCCTTGAACAGCACCGGCATGCCGATCCCCTCGGCAATCTCCCGTGCCGCGCCGAAATCCGATATCCGGGGCGAGCCCGGCGCCAGCGGCACGCCCACCGTCTCGGCAATCTCACGCGCCACCAGCTTGTTGCCCATCTGCCGGATATTCTCGGCACTCGGCCCCACGAAAACGATCCCGTTCTCGTCGCAGGCGGCGGCAAACTCCGTGTTCTCCGACAGGAACCCATAGCCCGGATGGATCCCGTCACAGCCTGTGCCCAGCGCGGTGGCCACCAGCGCGTCTATCTTGAGGTAACTCTCGGTCGCCCGCGCCGGCCCGATACACACCGCCCGGTCGGCGATCTGCGCCGCCATGCTGTCGCGGTCGGCCTCCGACACGGCGGCCACGGTCTCGAGCCCCAGCGTCTGGCAGGCCTTGATCACCCTGACGGCAATCTCCCCCCTGTTGGCGATCAGAATACGGTTCAGCGCCATTCACCCCTCCGGACGGATCAGCAGGATCGGCTGCTTGAATTCCACGAAATCGCCGTTTTCCACCAGGCAGCGCACCACCGTGCCCTTCTGCTCGGCCCGGACGTTGTTGAACACCTTCATCACCTCGATGATCCCGATGGTGGTGTCGGCGTCGATCACGTCGCCTTCCTTCACGAACGGGTCGGCGCCGGGCTCGGGAGCCACATAGAAGGTGCCGACGATCGGGGCGGTTACCTCGATAAGCCCCTCTTCCTCGCCGGCCTCCGCAGCCGGGGCCACCGGGGCCGGCTCGGGCGCAGCTGCAGCCACTGGCGCGGGTGCCACTACCGGTTCAGCCACCGCCACCGGCGCCGCCGCAGCCGCCTGCCGCAACGGCCCCGACTTGCTGGCGGCGATGCTGATATCCCCCACCTTGATCTCGATCGAGTCGAAGGCCGAGGCCTCGACGATGGACAGGATTTCCCTGACCTCCTCATGCGAAAGTTTCATGCGCGCGCTCCTTGCGATCCCGTCGCGGTTCGATGAAGGGGCCGGCCCGACGGCCCTGGGGCGAGACGGCCCCGCAAGGGGCCGGCGAGCCTCCGCCATGCCACGCAGGCCGCTCCCCGGCCCGCGCACAGCTCCTCCTCCGATGCGAAGCCTAAGCCAGAAGCTCCGTTTTTTAACGCCTTGATGCCCGCCTCCGCCGGAATTTCACATATGCGAAATCTTCCGCACCCCCCGGCGTTCGCTTATGCAAAACCCGTCCCATGCGTTATTCTTAGAAAGCTATGTTTTTCGAAACAGGCCGCCTGAAAGACGAAACCGAGGAGATAACCAGGCCGGCCAGCCAAAGGGAGGAACCACCATGAAACTACTCAGAACCGCTGCCCTCGCAGCGATCACCAGCCTGTGCGCCACCACCGTGTCACAGGCCCAGGAACTCCGCCTGCTCTCCAGCTGGGACCCGAGCTATGCCGCCGTCGGCAATGTCCTCGTGCCCTTCATGGAAAAGCTCGAATCAGAGACCACCGGCGATCTCTCGCTCGACATGGTCGGCCCCGAAACCATCCCGCCCTTCGAACAGCTCGACCCGGTCTCTCGCGGCCTCTTCGACATGCTCTACACGAACGGCGCCTATCACTTCAACGACATCGCCGTCGGCATGTCTCTCGACGCCATGACCGGCAACACCGAGGCCCTGCGCGAGGCCGGAGTCTGGCAGGCCGTCGACAAGCACTACCAGGACATGGGCCTCAAGCTCATCGCCGTGCTCTTCGACCTCAACGGCTATCACATCATGCTGAAAGAGCCAGTGGGCGACAACGCCCTCGAAGGCCGCCGCATCCGCGGCACCCCGATCTATCACCCGGTGATCGAGGCGCTCGGCGGCTCGCCCGTGGTTCTGCCGGGTGGCGAGATCTACCCCTCTCTCGAACGCGGCGTCGTCGACGGCGCGGCCTGGCCCACCGTGGGCGCCGTGGCCTTCAAATGGTACGAGGTCGCCGACTACCTGATGCGCCCGACCTTCGGCCAAGTCTCGCACATGGTGCTGATGAACCTCGATACCTGGAACAGCCTCGACGAACAGACCCGGTCGGAAATCGAAACCGCCGCCGCCAGCTTCGAGCTGGAAGCCAACAAGCTCTTCGACGATCTTGCGGCCAAGGAACGCGAGACACTCGAATCCGAGGGCATGGAAGTCACCGAGCTCAGCCAGGAGATGGCCGACAAGATCAGCGAAGCCTGGTTCAAGGGCGCGCTCGACCTCGCGGCCTCCAAGAACCCCGAGGCGATCGAGGAAATCCGCGGCCTCGCCTCCGAGGCCGGCGTCGGCGGCTGACCGGTCCTCGAACCCTGAAAAACACCGTCACGAGCCCCGCCCCCGCGCCGGGCTCGTGACCCATCCTTGAAAGGTCACGCATGACGCCCATCCTGCGCGTTCAGGACAAGATCAGCTGGGCAGGCTTCATCCTCGGAGCCTC
Source organism: Roseovarius indicus (assembly GCF_008728195.1). Taxonomy (NCBI): domain Bacteria; kingdom Pseudomonadati; phylum Pseudomonadota; class Alphaproteobacteria; order Rhodobacterales; family Roseobacteraceae; genus Roseovarius; species Roseovarius indicus. The sequence continues at coordinate 955,792 of NZ_CP031598.1, read as the reverse complement.
CGCGCTCGGCGCCATCGTCGCCATCTACGCCTTCGAGGTGATCTCGCGCTACGTCTTCGGGGCGCCCACCCTCTGGGCCAGCGATTTCGTCTCCTTCCTGCTGCTCATCTCCGTCTTCGCCACCGCCCCCTGGCTGACCCGCGAAGGCGGCCATGTCGCCGTCACCATCGTGCCCGACATGCTGCCGGCCTTCCGCGACGCGATCCTCCGCGCGGGCTTTCTCCTGGCGGCCGGCGTCTGCCTCTGGGCCAGCTGGATCTGCCTGGGCGAGAACATCTACCTCTACAATCGCGGCACCGAAACGCTGACCACGATCCGCATCCCGAAATGGACCCTCTCGGCCTTCATCACCTACGGGCTCTTGAACTCGGGCCTCTACTTCCTGCGCCTCGCCTTCCAGCGTGGCACGCCGGGGGCCCATGATGCCTGAAGGAATTGCCGCTGTCCTCGTGGGGGTCGCCATGCTGCTCACCCTCATGGCGCTGGGGATACCCGTCTTCGCCGCCTTCCTCTGCATCAACCTCGCGGCGGTGGTCATCATCATGGGCCCCGCGGGCTACGGCATGTTCGCCAACAGCCTCTACGAGACCACGACCACCCAATCGCTCGTCACCATCCCGCTCTTCATCCTGATGGGCGAGATCCTCTTCCGCTCCAACTCGGTCGAGGTGCTCTTCCGCTCGATCGACACGCTGGTGGGCCGCGTGCGCGGGCGCCAATACGTGCTCTCGATACTGCTCGCCACGGTCTTCAGCACCCTTTCGGGCGCGGCAATGGGCGTCGCGGCCATGCTCGGCCGCTCGCTCCTGCCCGGCATGATCGCCCGCGGCTACGACGCCCGCCTCTCCGCCGGCACCATCCTCGCCGGCGCGAGCCTCGCGCCCCTCATCCCGCCCAGCGTCCTCGTCATCATCATCGGCACGCTGGCGGGCGTCTCGATCGCCGGGCTGCTCATCGCCGGCATCCTGCCGGGGCTGATGTTCGCCGCGATCTTCCTGATCTACTGCTTCACCCGCACCTGGCTCGATCCCTCGCTCGCCCCCGAGGAACCCGATGACGGCACCCGCCCCTCGGCGCGCGAGAAACTCTGGGCGCTGCTGCGCATCGTGCCCTTCTCGATCATCATCCTGATGGTCATGGGCCTGATCCTCATGGGCATCGCCACCCCGACAGAGGCCGGCGCGATGGGCGTCATCGGCTCGCTGATGACGGCCGCCATCTACCGCAACCTCTCGCTGCGAATGATCCTCGAAGCGGTCGCCACCTCGGCCAAGATCGCCGCCATGATCCTCTTCATCATGGCCTGCTCCAAGCTCTTCAGCCAACTGCTCGCCTTCACCGGCGGCGCCACCGCCATGACCGAATGGGTGGTCAGCCTCGACGTCTCGCGCTGGATGATGCTCTTCCTGCTGATGGCCCTGCCGTTCCTGCTGTGCATGTTCATCGACCAGATCGCCCTGATGCTGATCGTCATCCCGATCTACCTGCCCATCATCGAACGGCTGCAATTCGACCCGATCTGGTTCTGGCTGCTGTTCCTCGTCAACATCACCGTGGGCGGCATGACTCCCCCCTTCGGCTACACGCTCTTCGCCCTCAAAAGCGCCTGGCGCGAAGCCACCCTCGCCAAGGTCTTCTCGGCCGCCTGGCCCTTCGTCCTGCTCTACCTTCTGGGGATGGTCATCCTCGCCCTCTTCCCGGGGCTGACGACCATTCTCCCCTCGATGCTCTGACCGCCATGCACAAAGGCACGCCATGACCCAAACCTTCGGACAAAGCCTCGGCTGGGGCCGCAACCCGCTCCTCCTCGTGATCGACATAACCCGCGCCTTCACCGAGCCAGACCGCCCCCTCGGCAGCGACGCCACGCCCGTCGTCACCGCCGCCAACAAGCTCATCGAGGCCGCCCGCGCGGGCAAGCTGCCGGTGATGTTCACCCGTGTCGCCTATGAAAACGCCGACCTCTCCGATGCCGGGCTCTGGTCGAAGAAAATCGGCAGCCTCGGCGATCTCGTCGATGGCGGCGACGGCGTCGAGATGGACAAACGCCTCGATGTCCGCGACAGCGACCCGGTGCTCACCAAGAAATACGCCTCCTGCTTCTTCGGCACCGACCTCGCCAGCCGCCTCACCTCGTCGGGCATCGACACACTGGTCATCTGCGGGCTCAGCACCAGCGGCTGCATCCGCGCCACCGCCGTCGACGCCATCCAGCTCGGTTTCCGCCCCATCGTGGTCGAGGATGCGGTGGGCGACCGCTGGCAGGACGCCCACGACCAGTCGCTCGCCGATCTCGGCGCCAAATACGCCGATCTCGAAGCCACCGAGACTGTCATCCAGAAGCTGCGCGGCTGGAACGCGGGCTAAAACCCGCCCCTACCGCACCTTCAGCCGCGTCACCGGGTCACGATCCTGCAACCATTCCAGCAGGTTCGAAAGCTGCCGGTCCCGCTCCTCGACGGTCTCGTCATATTCGCCCTCGAAGGTGTACCACCCCTGCCCGGTCATCGCGCCCAGGTGGCCCGCCTCCGCCAGCTCGCGCAACGCGGGGCGGCCCTTGTAATTCTCGTCGCCGGTCTGCTTGTAAAGCGAGTCCGTCACCGCCAGCGCCGTCTTCTTCGACACGATCAGGTCTTCCGTCAACAAGGGCCCCCAAAGCGCCAGCCTCGGCCCGATGCTCAGCCGCACGGCGGCATCGATATCGTCCCTTGTCGCCAGCCCCTCGTCCACCAGCCGGTAGATCTCGGTCAGCATCGCGAACTGGATCTTGTTGATCAGGAACCCCGGTCGCTCGGGGCATGCCACGCCGACATGCTCGATGCTCTCGACAAATGCCCGCCCCCACGCAACCAGCCCCTCGGGCGTGAAATCCGAATGGATGATCTCGATTACCGGGATGATATGCCCGGGCGTGATATAGTGAATGCCCAGCACCCGCCCCTTGTGCGTGACCTTCTCGGCAATATCCGAAATCAGCAGCGACGAGGTATTCGACGCCAGCACAACATTGTCGGGGCAGATTTCATCCAGTTGGCCGAACACATCCTGCTTCGTCTCCAGAACCTCCTGCACCGCCTCATGCACCAGGAACGCGCCCTGAACCGCCGCCTTCAGATCGGCCTCGGTCGACACCTTCCCAAGCATCGCCTCGACCTCCGAGGCCTCCTTCGTAAACGTCGCCGCAATCGGCCTCGCCCGCTCGGCAAAGCTGTCCAGCAAGTCTTGCTGCATGTCGCACAGAACCACCTCATAGCCGTGATGGGCATAAAGCGTCGCGATCACGCAGCCCATGAAGCCCGCGCCCACGACACAGATGCGCCCGCCCTTCGGCGGCGGTGCGATATCGAAGCCCGTCTCGGTCATGCTGTCCTCCCTCTCCGGTCCGTGCCGCCGGCTCTCCGGCGGGCGGCAACCCGGTCGAGCATTGCAGGTGACCGGCCCCTGTCAACATCGCAGGTGGCCGGAACCGGAGTTTTCACCCATGTGAAATCTGCCCCCTCGGCACCCTCTCGCCCAACCATGCCGACCATCTCTCGGAACCCACTAAATCACTGCCTCAAATGAATAAAATCCCCCCATGACAACGCAGCCACCCCACACTCCGCCTACCCCGCCAAGTTGACGGACCCCCGGTTCTGTGGAAGCCTTTCCGCCTACTCGGCCCCTGCCAGAAAACGCGCGACAAGACGCCCCGGGGGCCCTGCCAACACCGGAGGACACCCGACCATGCCCGACCCCATGCCCCTTCCCCTCGACGGAATCCGCGTGATCGAGATCGGCACCATGATCACCGCCCCCCTCGCCGCCTCGATCCTGGCCGAGATGGGCGCCGAGGTCATCAAGGTCGAGCGTCCCGAGGGCGACCCCTTCCGCGCCTTCATGGGCGGCAACTACGCCCCCCATTTCCGCGCCTACAACAAGGGCAAGGCCAGCGTGACCCTCAACCTCCGCGACGAGGCCGACCTGGCACACCTCCGCAGCCTTCTCGAAACCGCCGACGTGCTGGTCGAGAACTTCCGCCCCGGGGTGATGGACAGGCTCGGCCTCTCAGCCGAAACCATCGCCCGCGACTATCCGCAACTCGTCTACTGCTCCATCACCGGCTTCGGCACCGACGGCCCCTACGCCGCCCGCCCCGCCTACGACACCGTCGCGCTCGCCCTCTCCGGCATCGCCCACCTCAAGGTCGACCCCGACGCCCCCGGCGTCTCGGGCCCCACCACATCCGACAACGTCTCGGGCATGACGGCGGCCCATGGCATCCTCGGCGCCCTCCTCGGCCGTGAACGCGGCCAACCCAACCGCCGGGTCGAGGTCAACATGCTCGAGGCCTCCATTGCCTTCACCCCCGACAGCTTCGCCATGGCCGATGACGGCCACAAGGTCGACCGCCTCACCCGCGTCCGCGCCTCGCAAAGCTATGCCATGACCTGCGCCGATGACCGCGTCCTCACCATCCACCTCTCCTCGGCCGTCAAATTCTGGGAGGCGCTGGTCACCGCCATCGGCGACCCCGCCCTCGCCGCCGACCCGCGCTTCGAAACCCGGCAGGACCGCTACGACAACTACACCGCCCTGCAGGACACCCTCTCCGACATCTTCCTGACCCGAACCCTCGCCGACTGGTCCCAGCGCCTTTCCGACAACGACGTCCCCTTCGCCCCGGCCCTCACCACGCAGGAGGTGCCGGAAAACGAACAGGTCCGCCACATGGGCACCTTCACCCGCACCCACGCCGGCGACGGCAACGATTACACCGTCATCAACTCCCCCATCCGCTTTGACGGAGAGCGCCCTCCCGTCCGCCGCGCCCCGCCGCTTCTCGGCGAAGACCGCTCCACTTACCTCGACAAGCCATAGGCAGGCCCCGCAATGTCCGACAAGCTCACCACCGAAATCTCCCAGACCACCGAAACCGAAATCCGCTGGCGCGGGCAGGACCTCATGACCGACATCCTCGGCAAGCGCGACTTCGCCGAAACCATGTACCTGCTGATGACCGGCCGCTTCCCCGAACCCTGGGAACGGCAGATCTTCGACGCCTGCCTCATCACCCTGATGGAACACGGGCTTACACCCCACGCCATCGTCTCGCGCCTGGTGGCGGATTCGAACCCCGACCAGTTGCAGATCGCCATGGCCTCGGGCCTCACCTGCGTGGGCGATGTCTTCGCCGGCACGATGGAAGGCTGCGGCCGCCTCCTGCAGGAAGGGCTCGCAGCCGACGACAAGGCCCAATGGTGCCACGACACCGCCACCGCCTACCGTCAGGAACGCCGCCCCCTTCCGGGCTTCGGCCACCCCCAGCACAAGCCCGACGACCCCCGCACGCCCCGCCTCTTCCAGGTCGCCCGCGAGGCCGGCGCCACGGGCCACGCCATCGGCCTTCTCGAAGAGTTCGGCACCGCCGTCGACACCGTCTATGGCCGCCACCTGACCATCAACGCCACCGGTGCCATCGGCGCCCTCCTTCTCGAGGTCGGCATCCAGCCCGAGATCATGCGCGCCATCGCCGTCACCTCCCGCGCCGCCGGCCTGACCGCCCATATCGCCGAGGAACAGAAAACCCGATCGGGCCGCCGCATCTGGACCCTCGTCGAGAATGAATTTGCCTATACCGGCCCCTGAAACGCCCTTTGCCCGGGGCGGCAAGCCATGCTTCCGCCCACCCTGCACAACGGCTAAGCTTCCCCGCAGGGGAGGCACCGGCATGCAGCACGACAAGGTCAAATCCGCCGCGCGCGTCATCGAGATTCTCGAGTATTTTTCCGAGCATCGCGAACCCGCGCGCATGTCCGAACTCACCGCCGCGCTCGGCTACCCGGCCTCCAGCGTGACGGCGCTCCTGCGCACCCTCGTCGCGATGGGCTACATGGATTTCGACCAGGCGACCCACCGCTACTTCCCCGCCACCCGCCTGTCACGCCTGACCAACTGGATGGAGGCCGGCGGCTATGAACAGACCACCGTTCTCGACGCCATGCACAAACTGCGCGAACTGACCGAGGAACCGGTCGTGCTCGCCGCGCCCGACGGGGTGCATATCGAGTACTTCATATCGCTCCACCGCTACGAGGGCACCAATTCCCACATCAAGACCGGCTCCCGCCGCCTGATGATCCAGAACGGCATCGGCTGGCTCATGCTCAGCCGCGCGCCCCTGGCCGATGCCCTGACGATCTACCGGAAAACCATCACCGCCGGGCTTCTGGCCGAGGAAAAATTCTCCGAGGCCGAATATTCCGAAACCCTCGACCGGCATCGCGGCACAGATATCTCTGTGCTGCACGCCAAGGATTTGCGCGAACCCACGGCCCACTGGAATGCCTCGATGATCTCGACCCTGATCCCGGTGCCCAAGGGGCATCACCGCTATCTTGGCGTCGGCGTCCACGGCCCCACCCCCCGCATGACCGAAAAGGCCGACATGATCGCGGGTCACCTGCGCGACCTCGTCGAGGATCTCCGTGCCCAGGTCTGAGCTCTGCCCGTGACCCTCGCCGCATGATCCCTCTCATCGGTGAACTCTGCGCCACGCTGGCGGCGCTCTGCTATGGCTTCAGCTCCGTGGCCGTCACCAAGAACGCCCGCGCGGGCGGCGGGCGCGGCGGCGCCGTGCTGCTGTCGATCATGCTGACGGCGGCTTTCTCGGGCGGCCTCTGGCTTTTCATCGGCCCCGCTCTTCCGCCCGCGGGCGCCGGCCTCTGGGCCGGCATCGCCGTCTTCGCCCTCGCCGGCATCCTCGCCACCGTGCTGGGGCGGCTGTTCTATTTCCGCTCCATCGAACTGACCAGCGCCATCGAGGTCGGCCTCACCCGCCGCCTGATCCCGGTCTTCGCCGCCGGCCTCGCCGTGCTCTTCCTGGGCGAGGTCATCACCGCCGGCATCCTGCTTGCCTTCCTGTTCGTCTTCTCGGGCGTCGCCATCAGCTTCATCGCCAACCCCAACCACGCGGCCGCCAGCAGCCCCCACACCCCCCGCACACCGGCCGACCAGCTCAAGGGCCGCGCGCTCTCCGTCGCCTCCTCGGCCAGCTATGGCGGCGCCTATGTCACCCGCAAGATCGCCATGACATGGCTGCCCGACCCGTTGGCCGGCGCCTTCATCGGCGCGGTCACCGGCATGGTCTGGTACGCCGTCGCCGCCCCCTTCAGCGCCGGCTACCGCGACAGCATCCGCTCGCTCTTCCGCAAACCCGGCCGCTGGCACGTCCTTGCGGCGGCCGCCATCTCGCTCGGACAGATCCTGCAATTCGTTGCCCTGACCTTCACCAGCGTCACCGCCGTCGCCATCATCGGCTCCATCGAGATGTTCTTCGCCGCATGGCTCGCGGCCTTCGTCTTCAAGACCGAACCGCGCCCCGGCGCGGCGTTCATCCTGGCCTCGCTGCTGGCCTTCGCGGGCGTCGCCCTCCTCGCCCTGTCGCGCATGGGCCCATAACCCCGCCACGGCCTGCGACAAAGCGCGCCAATGAGGGGCGAACTCACGGATATCCCCCGATAAAACCCGCCGGAGCCTATACAAACCGTTCAACCCGTGCCATAGCCGAAACCACCGCAAACCAAATGGAATACTGGATCGAGGAGCATGATGAGCGCACGCGTCATAGATGACCCAGCCGGCTGCCTCCTGGTGGCTCTCCGTGTCCGCCATGCCGATGCCGATCTCTGCGCCGATAAGCTTCACGCCCTGCACCAGCGCCTCGAACAGGCCGAGGGATTCCGCAGCCTCGACACCATCCGCCGTGATGGCGGGCTGGGCACCGACTATTACAGCCTCGCCCGGTTCGACAGTGTCGAGGCGCTCGAGAAATGGCGCGCCTCGAAGGAACGGCAGGAACTCTTGGGCGGCATCGAAGAGCTCGCCATCACCGACATCTCCCGCGAACAGGCGGCGGGCTCCAACATCTGGTTCCGCCCCATCGGCACCATGCCCAGCACGCCGAAAGCCCCGCCGCTCTGGAAGCGCTGGCTGCTCAGCATGCTGGCGGTCTACCCCGCCCTTGTCCTTCTGGTGGCATTGCTCAAGCCCGTCACCAGCCTGCTGCCACAGGCGCTCGGGCTGTTCATCGTGGCCTTCATCCTGACCGGCCTGACCACGGCGTTCATCGTCCCGTGGCTCTCCCGCCGCCTTCAGGGCTGGCTCACCTCGTGATCCTCTCCCGCCGGCACCCCGGCGGAAGAGGTCATCTTCTCAGGCACTACTCGCCGGGCTCGGCCTCCTTGCCGACCCCCTTCGACGCGGCCATGTACACGATCACGAACATCGCCACCGTGGCGATGATCCCGGCCACCGAGACGTAAAGGTTCGGCGCCACGGCAGCGGCTCCGCCCAGCGGCAACAGCACCTTCATCGGCAGCGACGACCGCCCGCTCGTCTTCAGCCGGAACCACTCGAACGACACCGCGATGGCACAGGCCCCCACGAAGCCGCCCACCGCGACCAGCGCGATCTCGAGCCCCGTGCCCTGCCCAAGGATGGCCGGGTTCCAGATGAACACGAACGGCATCACGAACCCCACGGCCGCCAGCCTTACCGCCTCGAACGCGATCGAGAACGGGTCCTCGTCCGCAATCGCCGCCGCCGCCAGGGCGGCCACCGCAATGGGTGGCGTCAGCGCCGACAGGATCGCGTAATACAGCAGGAACATGTGGCTCTCGAGGATCGGGAACCCGATCTTCGTCAGCGCCGGCCCCACCAGCACGGCCGCCAGGATATAGGCCGAGGGCGTCGGCATCCCGAGGCCAAGGATGATCGTCACCACCGCCGCCAGCAACAGCGTCAGGAACGCCTCGCCGCCGGAAATCTCGATGATCACGTTCGCGGCCTTCATACCGAGCCCCGTCATCGACAGCCCGCCGATCACCAGCCCCGCGGCCGCACAGGCCCCCGCCACCGGCAGGATCCTCAGCGTCGTCTCGCCCAGCGCATCGATCACGTCCCACGGGCTCATCCGCGTCCGTTTCGACAGCAGCGTCGCCAGCACCACGGCCAGCGCCCCGGCCCCAGCGGTGAAGACCGGCGAATACCCGGCAATCAGCACACCGATGATGATCCCGATCGGAATGAGGAACGGCCAGCCGAACCCGAAGGTCGACTTCAGCGTCGGGATCTCTCCCGAATAGGGCCGCAGATCCTCGCGCACCGCCCGCAGATGCACCTGCAGGAACACGCCCACGTAATACAGCATCGCCGGCACCAGCGCGGCATAGACCACCTCGCGATAGGGCGTCCCTGTATACTCGGCCAGGATGAACGCGGCCGACCCCATGATCGGCGGCATCGCACTGCCCCCGGTCGAGGCCGCAACCTCCACACCGCCCGAAAACCGCTTGGAATAGCCCAGCCGCTTCATGATCGGAATGGTGATCGATCCGGTCGCCACCACGTCCGATGTCGGGCTGCCTGACATCGTGCCGTAAAGCCCGGACGAGATGACAGCCACCTTGGCCGGCCCGCCCCGGCTGTTGCCCGTCGCGGCCGAGGCGAGGTCGAAGAAGAACCCCCCGCCCCCGGCCTTGGCCAGCAGCGTGCCGAACATCACGAACAGGAAGACATAACTCGCCACCACCTGCACCGGCACGCCGAACACGCCATCGGTGGTGAAGACAAGGATATCGAGCAGATAGGAAAACTCGTCGATCCCGTGCCCGAAAGGCGGCGGCAGCAGGTAGCCGAACCAGTTATACAGCAGGAACAGAACCACGATGCCGGTCAGCCCGGCACCGGTCGTGCGGCGCGTCGCCTCCAGCGTCAGCAGAAGGATGGACGTCCCGAAAAAGAACTGCGGCCCGGTGAACGGATTGAGCAGCGAAATCCGGTTCGAGATCACCTCGGCGTTGAAGAAAAAGAAAATACCCGCCGCAAGGCTCAGCGCCGACAGCGCCCAGTCAAGAATGGTCGGAGTGTTCGACGCATTGGGCGAATGCCCGATCGACGGGAACAGCAGCGTCAGGATGCCCGACACGAACAGGATGCCCAGAACCAGCGGATCCGAGATCACGAAAAGGTTGGCGTAGATCACCCAGACGGCAAAGGCAGCCGCCAGGACCGTCTGGATTTTTGCCGGCGCACTTGCAAAAGTGCGCCGGCGGCCTGTTGCGACAAGCGAAAAGGTCACTCAATCAGCCCCGCGTCCTTGTAGACCTTCTCCGCGCCGGGGTGGAACGGCAGCACCGTCTGGCTGACCATCAGTTCCGGCGTCAGCTGCTTCATGGCACCGTGAACGCCCCGGATCTCGTCGATATTCTCGAGGAAGGCCTTCGCCAGCGCCTCGGCCACCGCGTCTTCCATCTGGTCGGTCGTCACCACCATCGCACCCAGCGCCATCGTGTTGATGTCCGCGTCCTGGTTCGAATAGCTGCCCGCCGGGATCGTGTAGGCCGAGGTACCGAATTCCTTGTTGGTCGCCTCGATCACGTCCTGCGGGATTTCCAGCAGTACCACGTCGGTGTTCTCGTCGATCGCCCGGAACGACGCGTGACCGATGAAGATACCGTTGGTGGCCATGTCGATCCGGCCGTCCTGCATCAGGTCGCCCTGCTCGTTCGCCCCGGCCCGCACGAAGGAGCCGCCATTCGATTCCAGCGTCGCCTCGTCCAGCCCGGCCGCTTCCAGCATGAACAGCGCCACGTTGCCGGTGATGTTGCCCGAGCGATTGATCCCGATGGTGATCGGCGCGCCCGAGCTGGCAATGTCGTCAAGGCTGTCGATGTCGTATTCCTCGGCCATCTTGCTGTTGAGGAAGAAATGCATCGGCGCCCAGTTATACATGTAGCCGATGGCCTGCATGTTCTCGACCGGCGCGCTGAACGGCTCCTGCCCCGAAAGGGCCAGCTGGATCTCGGCGTCATGCACGAGCCCAAGGTCGGTGCGGTTCGCGGCCAGCAGGCCGATATTGGCAAAGCCGCCGCCGGTCGCCTGGTAGGTGATCACGGAATCGGGGTCGTTGGCCTTGGCCGCCCGGTCCATGCCGGCACCAAGCAGCGACCACAGGCCGCCGGGGTTGCCGCCCGACAGCGTCACGTCGACGCTCTGGGCTTGCCCGGCCGTGGCGGACACAGCCAGGCCAAGCGCAAGTGCGAGTGATTTGAATCTCATGTTTTCCTCCCTTTGAGATCTTTTTTGCCGGCCGTCCTCTATGCCTGGTTATTGGGGGACGACGACCGTTACCGTCTTGTTTTCGGTATATGCGAGCATTTCGCCCAGGCATTCTTCCCGGCCTATGCCGGATTGCTTCACGCCGCCGAACGGCGCGCCAAGATAGTGATCGCTGGCATCGTTGATCCAGACATACCCCGCCTCGATCCGCCCCGAGAGGCGCATCGCGGTATTCAGGTCCTGCGTCCAGATCGAGGCGGTCAGCCCCACGTCCAGACCGTTGACGATGCTCAGCATCTCCGCCTCGTCCCGCCATTTCAGAATGGTCAGAACCGGGCCGAAGATCTCCTCGCGGGCCACCTCGGCATCCGCATCGACGTCGCAAACCAGCGTCGGGCGCACGAAAAGCCCCTCTTCCGGCACGCCCTCCGGCGCGCCACCCGCCGCGATCCGCGCGCCCGAGGCCTTCGCCCGCTCGATGAAGCCGCAGACCTTGTCATATTGCGCGCTGGTCGACATGCAGCCCATCTGCGTCGTCTCAAGCGCCGGATCGCCAAGCTTCACCGCGTCGAACGCCTTGGCGATCTCCTCGACCACCCGGTCGTAATGGCTTTCATGCACCAGCACCCGGCTGGTCGACCCACAGGATTGCCCCGCCGTCCAGCCAAGGTTCATGCCCTTCACCGCGCCCTGCACGGCGCGCGCCACGTCGGCATCCTCGCAAATGACCAGCGCGTTCTTCCCGCCAAGCTCCAGCTGGGTGCGCTTGAGCGTATCCGCCCCGCCCTTCACCACGGCCCGGCCCGTCGTCACCGACCCGATCAGGCCCACCGCACCGATGCCCTTGTGCCCGCAGATCGCCGCCCCCAGCCCGGCCGCACCGGTCACCACCGACAACAGGCCCTTGGGAAACAGGTCGGCAATGATCTCGGCCATCCTGAGCGCCGCAAGCGGCGTCTCTTCCGACGGCTTCAGAATAACGGCATTCCCCGCCGCCAGCGGCGCGGCAATCTTGGCACAGGCGAACATGAACGGATGGTTGAAAGGCACCAGCCGCGCCACCACGCCAATCGGCTGCGGCGTCACGTAGGTCAGCTTGCCCGCAACCTGCGGAATGGTCTCGCCCTTCACCTCGCTGGTCAGGCCCGCGAAATACTCCATCAGCGTCGTGCCGAGACCCACGTCGAACTTCATGCCCTGAAGCGGGTTGCCGCAATCCAGCGCATCGATCAGCGCCAGGTCCTCGATATTGTCCCTGAGCCTCTGCGCCGCCGCCTTCAGCGCCTTGCCCCGTGCCACCGGCCCGGCATCGGCCCACTCGGCCTGCGCCCTGGCCGCGGCGGCAACGGCATCGTCCAGATCCGCTTCGGTTGCATCGTGAATGGTGGCCAGGTGACGGCCGTCGCCCGGCGACGTGACCGCCCTCTCGGCGCCCCCTCCCTTGCGCCATTCGCCCGCGATGAACTGTTCCGTGGGAACATGCGGAAGCGAGGCGGCGCCTGCCTTTGGATCGTCCTTAGGCATATTTCCTCCCTTGGTCCGGGTTGCGGGACACCCTCCTGCCCCGCCCCGGATCCTATTTTTAGATATCTAATATCTATTCAGACGGTGCGACATTCCGTCAAGTCACTTTAGACGCCTTCCGCGTCACTCCGCGGCTTCCACCTTCTCGTCCTCGGTGCCCAGCTTCCGCCAGTCGATCTCCTTCGAATACACACCTTCCTTCGACGAGATCGACGCATGCGGCACCCGCGGCTCTTCCGTACCGATCGCCACACCGCCCTCGGCCACACGCCGCGCGGCATCGCTCATCAGCCGCCGGAACTCCACGATCGCCAGGTCCGACGCGCCCAGCAGGTCGGACGACCGGTCGACCCGGGCGCCCATCGACACCCACATCACGATATCCTGGTTCGGGATGCCCAGAACGCCGGTGAAATTGCCCAGCTTCATCATCTGCCGGTCCTGCAGGAAATCGTTCTCCAGCGTCCGCTTCGACCGCCACTTGTCGTCCAGGTCGATCCCCGGCTGCGTATGGGCGAACTTCCTCCACTCCTCGGTCGAGGGGCATTGCTGCCCGCCCCAGGCGATGAAGTGGAAATAGGATTCCTCGTCGCTGATCGGCACGATCACCGTCGCCACGTTGTAATTGTTGTTCGGCGGAATGAGCGACGTGTAGGGCGCGATATACTCGGTGATCCGCAGGTAGTTATGCGTGCCGGCATTCTTGATCGGCTTCCGGATCGCGGCATAGTGAAACCCGTAAGACGTGGTCTGCGTCTGCATCCGGGGCGACTTGTCTGTCGACGGCCGGTACCACGATTTCTCGTCGGCCGACGCCCCCTTCACCCGCGCCGGCTTCATGTCCGACGAATGGAGCGACGACGAATGCGCACTGTCGATCTGCCCTTCCGTGATCTGCGCCCAGTTCGCCGGGATGCGGATCTTCAGAATCGAAACCGGCGTATCCTCGGTCGGCGCAAAGGCCGGCGGCTGGAATTCCGGCGCCTCGCGCTCGGTGTCCAGGAACGCCCAGACGAACCCGCCCCATTCCTGCACCGGATAGGCCACGTGCTTCACCTTGCCATGCAGGGGCGATTCCTCGGGCTCCGACGACATCGCAACGCAATTGCCCTCAACGTCGAATTTCCACCCGTGATACAGGCAGCGCAGCCCGCAATCCTCGTTCCGGCCATAGACCAGCGAGGCTTTCCGGTGCGGGCACAGCTCGTCCAGCAACCCGATTCGCCCGTCCGTGTCGCGGAAACACACGTAATTCCGGCCGATCGCCTCCACCCGAAGCGGCGTGCCATCGGGCTCGGCCACCTCTTCCGAAAGGCAAACGGGCGTCCAGTGCTGGCGCATAAGCTTCGCCATGGGCGCATCATTTTCCACCAGGGTCAGCAGATCATTCTCTTCGGCATTCAGCATGAGTTGCCCTCCATGTTTGCCAACCGGCGCCGCACGAAAGGAAAGGTGGGCGCAATGGCTTGACGTTCTACTTAGATATCTAATATCAAACTGACCAAGGGTATGACAAGAGGGTAAGCAATGAAACTTCCCGAAGACCGGATGAAATTGAAGGTTGTTGCGCGAGAAGAGCTCACAAAGGACATTTGTGAGTTCACGCTGCAAAGCGAAGACGGCGGCGACTTGCCCCCGTTCACGCCGGGCGCGCACATCACCGTCCAGACGCCCGACGGCGCGATGCGCCGCTACTCGCTTTTGAACGACGGCGAAGCGCCCGAGGAATACGTGATCGCCGTCAAGCGCGAGGCCGAATCGCGCGGCGGTTCCGCTTCCATGCACGACAAGGCGCAGGTCGGCACCGAACTCGAGGTCGACCCGCCCGAAAACGAATTCGAGCTGGTGAAGGCGTCCAAGTACCTGCTCATCGGCGGCGGCATCGGCATCACGCCGATCCTGTCGATGGCCCGCAAGCTCTCCGAGGAAGGCAAGTCGTTCAAGCTGATCTACTGCACCCGCTCCGAGGAAGAGACGGCCTACCTCCAGGAATGCAAGAAATTCCCGGGCGCGATCATCCATCACGACAATGGCGATCTCGACAACTTCTACGACTTCTGGGATCACTTCGAAGAGCCGGGCTCCGAGCATGTCTATTGCTGCGGCCCCGCCCCCCTGATGGAAGAGATCAAGGCCATCTCCGGCCACTGGACGGAAGGCCGCGTTCATTTCGAGGATTTCAGCGCCGTCGACGCCGTCCGCGAAGACGATGTCGCCTTCAACGTCACCATCGCCAGCACCGGCCGCACCATCGAAGTGCCCGCCGACCGCACCATCCTCGAGGCCCTGCGCGACGCGGGCGAGGCCACGGTCAGCTCCTGCGAAAGCGGCACCTGCGGCACCTGCAAGTGCAAGCTGATCGAGGGCGAGGCCGACCACCGCGACCTCGTGCTGATGGACGAAGAGAAAGACGATCACATCATGATATGCGTCTCGCGGGCGAAAAGCGGGGATCTCGTTGTCGATTACTGATCCCATCCGGCTTGGCATCGCCGGGCTCGGGCGGGGGTTCATGCTGACCCTGCCCAGCCTGCGCGTCGATCCGCACGTGGCCGTCACCGCCTGCGCCGCCCCGCGCGAGGCCAGCCGCTCGGCGTTTACCGCCGAGTTCGGCGGCAATGCCCATGCGACCATCGAAGACCTCGCCGCCGACCCGGATGTCGAGGCGGTCTACATCGCCACGCCCCACCAGATGCACCGCGACCACGCCACCATACTGGCGAAGGGCGGCAAGCACCTGCTGATCGACAAGCCCCTCGCCGTCTCGATGGCCGATGCCGACGCCATCGTCGAGGCATGCGATGCCGCCGGCGTCCATCTCATCACCGGCCCCAGCCACAGCTTCGACCAACCGGTCCTCGCGGCCCGGGAGATGATCGCCTCCGGCCGCTTCGGCAAGGTCCGCATGATCCACGGGCTGAACTACACCGATTTCCTCTATCGCCCGCGCCGCCCGGAAGAGCTCGACACCGCCCAGGGTGGCGGCGTGATCTTCAGCCAGGCGGTCCACCAGGTCGACGTGATCCGCCTGCTGATGGGCACCCGCGCCACCCATGTCGCCGCCATGACCGGCGCGTGGGATCCCGACCGCCCCACCGAGGGCGCCTATTCCGCGCTCATCGGCTTCGAGGGCGGCGCCTTCGCCTCGATCACCTATTCCGGCTATGCTCATTACGACAGCGACGTGCTGCAGGATGACATTGGCGAGCTTGGCACCGCCAAGGATCCCGCCGCCTATGGCAAGGCCCGCAAGGCGCTCGCCACCGTCTCCTCACCCGAGGAAGAAGCGGGCCTCAAATCCACCCGCACCTACGGCGCCTCCGAGGCCCCGCCCCTCGCGCCCCATGCCGAGCATTTCGGCCCCGTCATCGTCAGCTGCGACCGCGCCGACCTGCGCCTCACCCCCAAGGGGATCGAGATCTGGGGCGATACCGAGAAAGACTTCATCCCCGCCCCGCCCGAGCCCTCGCCCCGCGCGGCGGTGCTCGAAGGGCTCTATCACGCGATCCGCAGCGGCCAGCCCCCCGCCCAAAGCGGCGGCTGGGGCCGCGCCAGCCTCGAGATCTGCCACGCCATCCTCGAAAGCGCCGAAACCGGCGCCTTCGTCGGCCTGAAAAGCCAGACCCAACACCAAAGCAAGGAAGAGCCCGTTGCCTGATTTGACCCTGTCCATCGCCATGGGAGACTACGACCGCACCCGCCCGATCCACGACGGCCGCGTCAAGATCGACGGCGTCTCGCCGGTCACCCAGCTTCTCTCGCCGGAAGAGATGTTCTTCCGCGCCTTCCGCCATCAAGCCTTCGACATCTCAGAGCTTTCCTTCTCCTCCTACTGCGTGAAGGTGGCCCAGGGCGACGCGCCCTACATCGCCGTGCCGGTGTTCCTGTCGCGCGCCTTCCGCCACTCCTCCATCTACATCCGCACCGACAAGGGCATCGAGAAACCGCAAGACCTCAAGGGCAAGCGCATCGGCATCGCCGAATGGCAGCTCACCGCCAATGTCTGGGCCCGCGGCATCCTCGAAGGCTACGGCGTCCACCAGTCGGAAATCGAATGGGTCCGCGGCGGCATGCACGCCCCCGGCCGCCCCGAGAAGATCAAGGTCAACGTCCCCGACGACGTCACCATCACCGCCGCCCCCGAGGACAAGACCCTCGACGGCATGCTCCGCGCCGGCGAGATCGACGGCTATATCGGCCCCCGCGCCCTCAACTGCTTCGACGAGGGCCACCCCCAGGTCGGCCGCCTCTTCGCAGACGGCATCACCGCCGCCTCCGAGCATTTCGAGCGCACCGGCATCTTCCCGATCATGCACGTGCTGGGCATCCGCCGCCACCTCGCCGACACCCACCCCTGGCTCCCCGGCGCCCTGCTCAAGGCCTTCACCGAGTCGAAGCGCATGGCCGAAACCGCGCTGGCCGACACCTCGGCCACCAAGGTCACCATGCCCTTCGTCGAAGACACCCTCTCCGCCGCCCGCCGCCTCATCGGCCCCCAGATCTGGACCTACGGCGTCCCGGGCAACGAGAAGGTGCTCGAAGCCTTCGTCGACATCCACCACCGCCAGGGCCTTTCCCCCCGCCGCCTGAGCGTCGAGGAACTCTTCCACCCGGCGACCTTCGAAGCCTATTCCCTGTGAGGACACCATGACCGATCAGACCGCCGAGACACCCCCGACCGTCAAGCTCGCCCCCGGGGATATCGTCGCCATCGAAACCCCCTCGGGCACCCGCCACCTGCAGGTCACCCACGCCCGCGCGCCCTACCCCGACGTGATCCGCGCCATCCACCCGGGCGACGGCACCGACCCCGACACCATCGCCGCCGGAAAGACCGCCTTCGCCGCCATGGTCGAGCTGTCCCGCAGCCTCGCCGAAAACCCGGAAACCACCTCGGTCATCGGCCGCGCCGACATCCCCGAGGGCTGCCGCGACTACCCGACCTTCCGCGTGCCGATCCGCAACAAGGCGGGTGACATCGTCTACTGGTGGACATGGGATGGCGAGGGCCTCTCGGTCGCCCCGCCGGCAACCGATGCCGACATGCCCCTGCGCGAGATCGTCCCGATGGAAACCCTGCGCGCCCGCCTGTCAGAGCTCTAGCCGGATCAGACCCCGAAGCCCCGCGTCGGCGGCACCTTCAGCCCCAGCGCCTCGGCCTCGGCCTCTTCCCGCGTGAGGTTCCCGAGAATGGTCAGAAGCATGTCCTGCAGACGCCGCCGGTCCTCGGCGTCAAGCCCGGCCAGACCCGACTCGTTGGCCTCCACGGCCAAGGGCTCCAGCACCTTCTGAAGCGACCGGCCCCGTTCCGTCAGGTAGACATGCTGCTTGCGCCGGTTCCCGTCCTGCGTCCGGCGGGTCACGATATTCAGCTTCTCGAGCTTCGCCAGCGCCGTATGCACCGTCGGCTCCGTCAGGTTGGCCTGCTCGCTCAGCTCCCGCTGCGTCAGCCCCTCCTGCTTCCACAACAGCCGCAGGAACACCCATTGACCGAACGAAATGTCATGCTCGGCCAGCTGCCGCGCCAGCGTCCGGTTGAACCCCCGCGCACAGAGCCGCAGCAAATGCGCGATCCGTTCCTCCGCATAGGAATCCCTGATGGCATGCCCCATCTGCTCGGGCGTCTTGGCGTCTCGGACGGCGCGGTTCATGTCTGGAGCCTCTTTTCGGACTAACTGCTTCGCTCGGCAATCCTGGCTGTCTTATCATGCTAAGGTATCCGCAGACTTGACATACGTCAAAAGGTGCGGCCTCTCGGAATATATCGGTGGATTTTCATAATGTTAGATGGTACTTAGAAATCGAACTTTATTGTGAATCGAGACAAGCCCGGACCCGCCATGCCCAGAGATCGCAGCGATATCGAGAAACCCGAACCCCATGAGGGCGGCGAAACCTGGGGCAGCGACCTGATCGCAGAGATGCTGCGCGACCTCGGCTTCCGCCATGTCGCGCTCAATCCGGGCTCCAGTTTCCGGGGCCTGCATGACAGCCTCGTCAACCACCTGGGCAACACCGACCCGACCATGCTGCTCTGCCTGCACGAAGAGCACGCGGTTGCCATCGCCCATGGCTGGGCCAAGGTCACCGGCGAGCCGATGGCGGTCATCCTGCATTCCAATGTCGGGCTGATGCACGGCTCGATGGCGATCTACAACGCCTGGTGCGATCGCGTGCCGATGGCGATCTTCGGCGCCACGGGGCCGGTCGACGCCGACAAGCGCCGCCCCTGGATCGACTGGATTCACACCTCCCGCGACCAGGCCTCGATCGTGCGAGACTACGTCAAGTGGGATGATCAGCCGGCCTCGCTGCCCGCCTCCCTCGCCTCCATGGTCCGCGGCACCACCATCACCCGCACCGCCCCCTGCGCGCCCACCTATGTCTGTTTCGATGTCAGTGTGCAGGAAGGCCCCGTTCCGGACGACCTCCAGAAACCCGACCCGGCCCTCTACCCCGTTCCCGAAGCGCCCGGCCCCTCCGACCGGCAACTCTCGCAACTCGAAGAGATGCTGTCCCGCGCCAAGCGCCCCGTCTTCCTCATGGGCCGCATGTCCCGCTCCGAGGCCGACTGGGCCGCCCGCGTGGCGCTGGCCGAACGGTTCGACGCCCGCGTCGTAACTGACATCAAGACCGGCGCGGTCTTCCCCACCGCGCACCCCCTCCATGTCGGCCCGCCCGCCTTCTTCGTGGCAGGCCCGCCGGCCGAAGCCCTGCGCGAGGCCGATCTCATCATCTCCTTCGACTGGGTCGACCCGGCCGGCGCCCTGCGCGAGGCTGGCGCGACCGCGCCCTGTGTCAACGTCACGCTCGACCACCAGCTCGCGAATGGCTGGAGCCTCGACCACATGGCGGCCCTGCCCGCAGAGCTCCACATCGCCAGCCCGCCCGACACGGTCATCACCGCGCTGGCCACCCGTCTGGGTCTCGACACCTCCGCCCTGCCCGCGCCCATGCCGATCGCCAAGCGCGGCACGCTCGAGGACGGAGACCAGATGTCGATGGAGCATTTCTCTGTCGCCCTCTCCCACGGTCTCGACGGAGAGCTCGCCTGCCTCGTCCGCCTGCCCCTCGGCTGGGATGGCGGCAGCTGGAACTTCGGCCACCCGCTCGACTATCTGGGCTATGACGGCGGCGCCGGCATCGGCTCGGGCCCCGGCATGCTCACCGGCGCGGCGCTCGCGCTCGAAGACACCGGCCGCCTGCCCGTGGCCGTACTCGGCGACGGCGATGTGATGATGGGCGCCTCGGCCCTCTGGACGGCGGCGCGCTACCAGATCCCCTTCATCTGCATCGTCTGCAACAACCGCTCCTTCTTCAACGACGAGGTCCACCAGGAAAAGGTCGCGAAGATGCGTGACCGCCCGGTCGGCAACAAGGCCATCGGGCAGGCCATCACCGGCCCCGACATCGACTTCCGCCAGATGGCCGAAGCGCAGGGCCTCTCGGCCATCGGCCCGGTCTCCGACCAGTCCAGCCTCGCCGCCGCGATCCGCGAGGCCATCACCCTCTGCAAGTCCGGCAAACCGGTCCTCATCGACGCCCGCGTCGCCCCGGAATACGCCAAGGCCATGTCCGACGGCATGACCGAAACCGGCGGCTGACCGGTCGCTCCGCGGGCCTCAACCTCAACCCGCCTCGGCCCCCGAGCCGGGGCCTCGCGCCGGTCTCCCCGCCACGTTAACGATCTCAAGCGTCCGCCCCCGCCGATGCCCCGCACCGACGCAATACCGACAAAATACCGACGTTATACCGACGTCGGAAAACCGGCCCGTTCGCCCCGTTAACCTTCGCCCGCCGGACGCCGTAGGGTGGGTGAAACCCACCTCTCTCCGACGCACCGTAGCAACTGTCTTTCTTATCCTGCCGCTGGCCGGTGCTCTCTTTGATCCCGCAGCATTGCGTTGAGGACGGTGAGCAGCTTGCGGGCGCAGGCGACGATGGCGAGTTTGACCGGTTTTCCCGCCTCCTGCAGCTTGCGCCGGAAGGCCCTTAGCGCCGGGTCATACCGGCTGGCGATGAACCCCGCGAGGTAGAGCGTGCGCCGCACCTCCGCGCGGCCGCCCCAGATCCGCCGCTTCCCCCGGAACCGGCCGCTGTCGCAGGCATGCGGCGCCAGACCGGCGAGGCTGGCGATCGCCCGGCGGTCGAGACGGCCCAGCTCGGGCAGCCGGGCCAGCAGGCTTGCCGCCAGCAGCGGCCCCACCCCCGGCATCGTCCGCAAGAGGCGCGACCGGTCCGACAGCGCCTCATCCGCCCCGATCACCGCGGCGATCTCGGCCTCGAGCTTGCCGATCCGGCGGCGCAGCAGCGCGATCATGCTGCCGATATCGCGGCGGACAGAGGCATCGCGGGCCTGACGCAGGCGCGCCATCTCGGCCCGCAGCATCGCGCCGAGATCGTCCCGGCGGCCCATCAGGCCGGCCAGCCGCGCCCGCCCGGGATCGGCCGGCGGCGTCGGGCGCAAAGCCAGCGCCCGACCCATCTCCGCCAGCACCCGGGCATCGACCCGGTCGGTCTTGGCCAGCCGGCCCGTGGCGCGGGCGAACTCCCGCGCCTGCCGCGGGTTGACCCGGGCGTAGGTGACATCCGCCGCGCCGAGCGCCTCGGCCAGCGGGTGCTCGTACCCGCCCGAGGCCTCGAACACCACCAGCGCCCCCCGGGCCCGGGCGGCGAAAGCCCGAAGCTCGGCGGTCGCCATCGGCACCCGCTCCGCCCGACCGGTGGAAAGAAAGAAGACGTCGATCCAGTCCTTGGCGATATCGACGCCGATGACATCTTGTGGCAAAGTCATGGGGCCTGTCCTTGATCTGCGGGATCGGCTGGTTGCACAGCCCTCCCTGGCAACTGTTCAGGTTTGACAACGGTCGGCAGACGAGCCCCGGGCTACGCGACGGTCTCAAGGACCAAGGGTGGGACGGGGTCTCGCCTGCCGATACACAATATCGCACAGATCAAAGAGACAAGGGTGGGTAAAACCCACCGCCCCAACGCCCTCAAATATCGAAGAACACCGTCTCGCCATCCCCCTGCAGCCGGATATCGAACCGGTAGACGACCTTCCCGTCCCGCTCCGCCCGCTGGGCCACGAGGGTCTGCCGCCGCACTTCCCATTCCACCAGCCCCATCACCGGGTCCGCGGCATTGGCCTCCGCCTCGTCCGAGAAGTAAATCCTTGTATTCAAACCAACATTCACCCCCCGCGCCACGATCCACAGGTTGATATGCGGCGCCATCATCTTTCCGTTCCGCCCCATCACCGGCCCGGGCTTGACGGTGTCGAACCCCCACTCGCCCGTCTCGAAATCCGTGATCACCCGGCCCCAGCCACGAAACCCCTCCTCGACCTCGCCGGGATGCTCCGGATGCGCATAGACGCCCTCGGCATTCGCCTGCCACGCCTCCAGCAGCACGTCCTTGACCGGGCTCCCGGTGCCGTCGATCACAACCCCCTCGACCCGGATCCGCTCCCCCCCGGCATTCGGCCCGGCGATGTCCCAACCCAGCTCCCGCTCGTAGATATCGAACCCCGCCGCCCCCGGCGCCAGCCCGATATGGACGTATGGCCCGGCCGTCTGCGACGCGGTTTCCTTAAGATAATCAAGCTTTTGCGGCATCAGTTCCCCTCCAGCCGGTTTTCGAACAGCGTCGACCGCCGCCCGCGCAGCACGATGTCGAACTTGTAGGCGATCGTGTCGAGCGGGATCGTCGCGTTCAGGTCGAGCGGCGCGATCAGCTGGTCGATCGCCGCCGGGTCGGGGATGGTCTGCACGATCGGGCATTTCGCGATCAGCGGATCCCCCTCGAAATACATCTGCGTGATCAGCCTTTGCGAAAACGAGCTGCCGAAAACCGAGATGTGAATATGCGCCGGCCGCCAGTTGTTCACCCAGTTCCGCCAGGGGTAGGCCCCGGGCTTCACCGTGCGAAAGAAGTAATACCCGTTCTCGTCGCTCAGCGTCCGCCCGCAGCCCCCGAAATTGGGGTCGACCGGGGCAAGGTACATGTCCTTCTTGTGCCGGTACCGCCCGCCCGCATTGGCCTGCCAGATCTCGACCAGCGTGTTCGGCACCGGCCGCGCATTCTCGTCCAGAACCCGCCCGTGAACGATGATCCGCTCGCCGATCGGGCTTTCTCCGGCCTGGGCGTAGTTGGTCAGCAGGTCGTTGTCGCCCGGGTCGATATCGTTGTGGCCAAAGACAGGCCCGGTGATCTCGCTCGCCGATTGCTCGAGGCTGATCAACGAATAGCGCGGCGAGCGCGCCACGGATGTCTTGTACCCCTGCGCCAGCGCCGGCGGATGCCACTCCCGGTCGCGCTGGTAATATTCGGCTGGCTTGGTCATCGGCTCTCCTCCGCCTCCATCTCGGCAAATACTGACTTGGCGATCTTCAGCGCGTGGTTCGCCTTCGGCACACCCGCATAGACCGCCACGTGCTGAAACGCCTCCGCCACGTCGCGCGCGCTCGCCCCGGTGCGGGCGGTCGCGCGGATATGCATCGGGATCTCCTCGAAATTCCCCGTCGCCGCCAGCAATGCCAGCGTCAGCATCGACCGCTCCCGCAGGCTGATCGCGTCGCTGGCCCAGACGGTGCCCCAGGCACCTTCGGTGATCATCTCTTGAAACGGCGCGTCCAGCGGCGTCTTCGCCGCCTCCGCCCGGTCCACATGCGCCTCGCCCAATACCCGGCGACGCACCGCCATCCCGGCATCGTGTTTTGCTGACATACCTGAACCTCCCCTGCGGGCCCAATTCCAATGGCAAACCGACCATAGGTTCGAGTGGCACGCGCCATAATCTTAGAGATCGAAGCGTTGGAAGGTCAAACGACTTTTCAAAGAAACCCGCCCGGCCCAAAAAGACTGGTATGCGTTTGCGGATGCGATGCCGTGGTTCTTGGCGCTAGGCAGGCGTGCGACCCTAGCCACAGCACCAAGCAAAGGGCGGCGACGCCTGGTCGGGTCGCCCGGAGTGCCCCCCTAGCCCACTGTCACTGCGGCGCTCTCAGGCAATCCGCCAGTGCGCTGGCGAGGTTGCGAAGGACCTGCGGGTAGAGCGCCGGACCGGGCGCGAGATCCGAGCCGAGCGGGTCGAGTACGCCCGTTTGCGTGTCGGAGCCTTCCATGACAGCCGCCACGACGCCCGGGCTGTATTGCGGTTCCGACAGGACGCAGGTGACGTCCAACTCGGCGACGCGGGCCTGGATCTCGGCAATGCGCGCGGGGCTCGGATCGGACGCGTCGGACAGTGAGATGGCACCAGATGCCGGGACCCCGAAACTGTCTTCGAAATACTGGTAGGCGTCGTGGAAGACGATGAAGTTCTTCCCCCGCACAGGGTCGAGAATGCCCTCGATTTCCTGCGACAGAGCGGCGAGTTCCTCGCGCCCCGCCGCGGCATTGGCGGCATAGGCCTCGGCATTGGCCGGATCGGCGGCCGACAGCGTGTCGGCGATGACAGTCAGCCAGGCCGACGCGTTCGCCGGCGAGAGCCAGATGTGAGGATCGGTTCCAGCGTGATCATGGTCGCCGGCGTGATCATGATCATGATCGTGGTCGTGGTCGTGTTGGTCGCGCTCGGACTCCGCGTGCTCGTCGTGATCGTGCCCCTCCTCGTGATCAGGATCGTGTTCGCCATGGTCATGCGCCTCGAACAGCGCGCTTTCGCGAGTCGGCAGCGTCTTCGTCGCGTCCAGATCGGACAGCGTGATCACCTCGGCGCCGCTTGCCAGCGTCTTGACCGCATCGCCAAGCCAGGGCGTCAATTCGGGCCCTGTCCAAAACACGAATTCCGCGTCCTGAAGTGCCTGAGCCTCGGACGGGCGGAGGCTGTATTCGTGGGGGCTGGCCCCCGGCGCCACGATCAGGTCCGGCTCGCCCACATTTGCCATCACCCGCGCCACGAGCGAGTGCACCGGCCCGATATCGGCCGCGACCGCCGGCACATCGGCCAGCGCCGTTCCGGCGAAAAGCGACGCGGTCAGCGACAGCGAAATGAGGTTTCTGGACATCCGGGCCTCCATGTGATTTTATAACATCGATGACGACGTACATGATATGAGATAACATGACAAGCCCCGGACATTCGAAAGCTGACACCCCGCCCGATGCGCTCGGGTTCGCTGCGCATGATCACGGTCATTGCGTGGAAGCCGGCATAGCGGTGGCGGAAGAGCACTGCGCCGCCAAGGGTCTGCAATTCACGCCCGTGCGGCGGAAGGCGCTGGAAATCCTGCTTCAGGAACACCGTGCGCTGGGGGCGTACGAGGTGCTTAACCGTCTGCGTAGCGCCGGTTTCGGCTCGCAGCCGCCGGTTGCCTACCGTGCGCTCGACTTTCTTGTCGCCAACGGGTTTGCGCACAAGATCGAGCGGCTCAACGCCTTCATTGCCTGCGCGCATCCCGGCACGACCCATTCGCCCGCGTTCATGATCTGCAGGGTTTGCGATTCGGTGGCCGAGGCCAGCGCCACCCCCACGCGCGGCGCCCTCGGGCAGGCCGCGCGCGACGCGGGCTTTCGCATCGAGCGCACCGTCGTCGAGGCCGAAGGGGTCTGCCCCGCCTGCGCCGAAAAGGCCGACGCATGAGCCTTATCTCGGTTCAGAACCTGAGCGTCAGCTATGGCGCGAATACCGTGCTGCGCGACGTCACGCTTCAGATCGAACCGGGCGAGATCGTCACCATCGTCGGGCCCAACGGCTCGGGCAAGACGAGCCTGCTGCGTGCGATCATCGGGGCCGTGACCCCGACACAGGGCCAGCTTCGCAAGAAGGCCGGCCTGCGCATCGGCTACGTGCCGCAGAAGCTGCATATCGATCCGACCCTGCCGATGACGGTCGAGCGGTTCCTGCGGCTGTCGGGCAAGGTCGCCAAGGAGGACTGCGCCACGGCGCTTGAAACCGCCGGGGTGCCCGACCTTGCCAAGCGGCAGATGTCGGGCCTGTCGGGCGGGCAGTTTCAGCGTGTGTTGCTGGCCCGCGCCCTCATCAACCGGCCTGACATCATCCTGCTGGACGAGGCGACGCAGGGGCTCGACCAGCCCGGCTCGGCCGCGTTCTATCGCCGGATCGAGGAGGTGCGGAGAGAGACCGGCTGTGCCGTGCTGATGATCAGCCACGAGCTGCACGTGGTGATGAGCGCGTCGGACCGGGTGATCTGCCTCAACGGGCATGTCTGTTGTGAGGGGACGCCGGAAAAGGTGTCCTCCGCGCCGGAGTACCGGGCCCTTTTCGGCTCTGGCACGGGGGGTGCATTGGCGCTGTACCGGCACGATCACGACCATGCCCATGATGGCGCGTGCGACCACGATCATGGGCATGGGCATGGGCATGACCACGATCATACGGAGGCGGCCGAGTGATGCTGGACGATTTCATGATGCGCGCCACCCTTGCCGGCCTTGGCGTCGCCTGTGCCGCGGCGCCGCTGGGCAGCTTCGTTGTCTGGCGCCGGATGGCCTATTTCGGCGATGCCACGGCCCACGCCGCGGTATTGGGTGTGGCCCTGTCGCTGGCGCTGCAGATCTCGGTCTTCGCCGGGGCGATGGCGGTGGCGCTGGCCATGGCGCTGACGGTCACGCTGCTGAGCGGGCGCGGCTATGCGATGGATACGCTCCTGGGTGTGCTGGCCCATTCGGCACTGGCTTTCGGGCTTGTGGCGGTGTCGTTCCTGTCGGGTATTCGCATCGACCTGATGGCCTATCTTTTCGGCGATATCCTTGCCGTGTCTCGCACCGACCTGGCGGTCATCTGGGGCGGCGCGGCGGTGGTCGTCGGACTGATCGGCTGGCGCTGGTCGGGGCTGCTGACATCGACGCTCAACGAGGACCTGGCCTATGCCAGCGGCATCGACCCGAGGCGCGAGAAACTGATCCTGACGCTGGCGCTGGCCATCACCGTGGCGGTGGCCATCAAGGTGGTGGGCGTGCTTCTGATCGCGGCGATGCTGATCATACCGGCCGCGGCCGCGCGGCCGCTTTCGCGGACACCGGAAGGCATGGCCCTGACCGCCGCGGTCATAGGGGCGGCTTCGGCTGTCATCGGCCTGCGGGCGGCCTATGTCTTCGACACGCCGGCCGGCCCGTCCATCGTCTGCGTTGCGGCGCTGATCTTTGCCGGCACGAGCGTGATGAGCAGCGTCCTGCGGGTCGGGTAAACCTTTCGAAAAGGTTAACGATGGGGCGGCCGCGCGTTCGAGGCGTGGGGCTGACCCTTTGCCGGCGTCCGTCTTTTCAAAGAAAGGTAAACGCCCGGTTAGCGCCAAGATCGCGGCAGGGCCGGCGATGGCGTTGCCAGGCCCCCGTGACCGCCGCCCTAACCGCCCGACTCGCTGAACACGAACTCGACGCTTGTCATCGGCCAGCAGCCGCGGCCCAGCTCGATGGGCCCGCCATCGGGCGCGCGGTTGATGGCGGTGACGTATTGCACCGGGGTGTTGGCGTTGATGCCGAGGATCTCTGCCTCGTCCGGCTGGGCGAGCCCGCCCTGCACCCGCGTTTCGGCCCGGCGGAACCACGGGATGCCCGCCGCCTTGTAGACGGCGCTGACCGACTGGGTCTCTTCGAAAACCTGTTCGAAGTCGGGAAACCGGGCGGCGGGCAGTTCCTTGCGGGTGAAGTAGATCGGCCCGCCATCGAGAAGCCGCACCCGGTGCAGCGCGATCACCTGATCGCCCGGGCCGAGCCCGAAAAGCTGGGCCGCCTCGGGGCTGGGAGCGGTGCGGGCGAGATAGAGGACGCGCGAGCTGACCTCTTCGGTCGCGCCGACGAGGGAGTCGGAAAACCGCATGTCGTTGCGGATCACGAAGGTGCGGGGCAATTGCCGGACGATGATGCCGACGCCCTTGCGCGCCTGAAGCCGGCCTTCGACCTGAAGCAGGGCCAGCGCCCGGCGCATGGTCACGCGGTTGACCCGGAACATCTCGGCCAGCTGGACCTCGCCGGGCAGGCGGCTGCCGGGGGCGACGAGCCGCTGGTCGATGGCACGGGCCAGCCGGTCGTAGATCTGCAGCCAGATGGCGCGCGTGGCGCGGGGGGCGTATTCCTCCGCGGCCAGCGCGTTGAGGCCGAATTCGTCGGCGCGGTCGGGCGAGAGATCAATCACGGGCCAGCACTTTCCGTCCGTTCACGAAGACCGCCCTGATCTTGCGTGATTTCCGGTCGATCACAAGCAGGTCGGCCCGCTGGCCGGGCGCGAGCGTGCCGCGATCGGTAAGGCCGACGGCGGCGGCGGGGTTGGCGGAAACGAGGTTCCAGCCCCTGTCCAGCGGCAGGATGCCCGCGTCGTGCAGGCGGAAGACGGCGTGCAGGGGCGAGGGGTAATAATAGTCGGACGCCAGAACGGTGCAGAGCCCCTGGCGAATGGCGGCGGTGGCGCAGAGCGCCCCGTTATGGCTTTCGCCCCGGAGCGCGTTCGGGCCGCCGAGGATGACCGGCTCGCCCGCCTCGCGCGCGGCGCGGGCGGCGGCTTCGGTGGTGGGAAACTCGGCCACGGTGACGCCCCGCGCGCGGCCCGTCTCGCGGTCCTCGGGCGTGGCGTCGTCATGGGACATGACCGTGCGGCCCAGCGCGACCGCCACGCGACAGATCCGGTCGGTCGCGGCGGGCACCTCGCTGCGCCTGTCCCATATGCGGTGGATTTCGGTCATCGCGTCCTCGGGGGAGAGCCCCATGCGGGCCGCCATGCGCTTGAGCTTGTTGCTTTCGGCGCCGAGCCTGTGGTTGGCGGTGGTGTGGTCGTTGATCGACAGGATGTCGCCCGGGCGGCGTTCGAGCCAGCCCAGCACCTCGTCGACGTGATCGAGGGCGAAGGTTTCCCAGCGGATGTTGAACCGGGTGTCGCAGGCGAGGCCCGGCTCGGCGGCTTCGAGCGCCTCGACCAGGCGGCGGGTCACGGCGATGTCGCGCAGGCCCGGCTCCCACGAGACGGTGAGGCCGTGATAGGCGGTGGTGATGCCGTTGGCGATCATCTGGGTGTCCGCCTCGGCAAAGCCCAGCCCATAGGGCATGTGCACCCCCGGGCGGGGCTGCACGATCGCCTCGAACCCGTCGCCATGCAGGTCGACGATGCCCGGCAGCACCCAGGCGCCGGTGGCATCCAGGGTGCCGCCCCCCGAGGGCCTTGCATCGGCGATGCGCCCGTCTTCCAAATGCAGCTCTGCCGGTGCGAGCCCCTCGGGCCCCAGCACGGTGCCGCCGCTGATCGTCCATTCACACGTCATCTTCGTCTCACCATCCACATGTCATCAAAGCTTCAATCGAATCCCCTATGCCATTGCTGTGTGACGTTCCTGTATACACAACTCTGGATTAGATAGGAGAGGACCATGATCCGTTCCCTGCTCGCCGCCGCCGCCGTGACCGTTGCGGCCTCCTTCCCCGCCACTGCCGAAAGCCTGAAGTTCGCCGTGACCGACATCGAGGGTCTCGAAGCGCTGCAACAGGAATTCGGCGCCTTCGAGGCCAAGCTCGAAGAGCTGACCGGCCACGAGATCGACCTGTTCCCGGTCAGCTCGCGCACCGCCGCCGTCGAGGCGCTGAACCAGGACAAGGTCGACCTGGTGCTGACCGGCCCGGCCGAATACGTGGTGATCAACGAATTGACCCAGGCGAAGATCGTGACCGCCTGGCAGCGGCCCAACTACTTTGCGCAGATCGTGACGCTGTCGGACGGGCCGATCAAGTCGGTGCAGGACCTGAAGGGCAAGACCGTGACCTTCGGTTCGGTCGGGTCCACCTCGCAGCACCTCGGGCCGGCACAGGTTCTGGCCGATTTCGGGCTGGCCTACAACACCGACTACCAGCCGCAGATCATCGCCCGCAACGTGGCCGTCGAGGCGCTTATCCGCGGTGACGTTCAGGCCGTTGGCATGAACGAAGGGCACCTGTCGCGCATTCGCGAGGCGTTTCCCGACACGTCGTTCACCGTGGTGGCGCGTGGCCGCGACCTACCGAATGACATCCTCGTCGCGCGGTCGGATCTTGACGATGCCACCATCGCCGACGTCAAGGCGGCCTTTGTCGATCATGGCGCGGAGCTGATGGATGCGATCCTGACCGGGGAAGACAACCAGAAATACAAGGGCGGCTTCTTTCTGACCAAGGTCGAGGACAGCGAGTACGACTACGTGCGCTCGATGTACAAGACGATCGGGGTCGATACCAACGCCTTTGTCGGCAACTGAACCTGCCAGCATGACATGAGGCCGGGGGCGCAGATGCCCCCGGTTTCGCGCATAACGGAAGGGGCCACATGCTCGATCACCTGACAGATGCCCGGACGGCCGGGGGCACGGCGCGGACAGCCGACGCCCCGCTCATCGAGGCGCGGGGCCTGTGCAAGGCCTATACCCGCCGCGCCGTGGTGCTTGACGGCGTCGACCTGCGCGTCGAGGCGGGCGAGCGGGTGGCGCTTATCGGCTCGAACGGAAGCGGCAAGTCGACGCTTCTGAAAAGCCTCATCGGCCTGCATCCCATCTCCGGTGGCGAACTTTCCTGTTTCGGAGAACCCGTCGGCCCGGAGGCGAGCCGCGCGCAGCGGCTTCGGATGCGGCGGCAGACCGGGTTCGTCTTCCAGAAGCATTGCCTGGTGCGGCGGCGGTCGGTGCTGTCGAACGTCATTCACGGGCTCTTTGGCGAGGCGGGCAGCTGGCGGGCCTTCTGTCACAGCCTGGCGCCGGAGGACTGGCGGGCCCGGGCCATGGACGCGCTCGACGCGGTGGACCTTGCCGACAAGGCGATGCTGCGCGCCGATACGCTGTCGGGCGGGCAACAGCAGCGCGTGGCCGTGGCCCGCGCGCTGGTGCGCAAGCCGCGGCTGCTGATCGCGGACGAACCGGCCGCCAGCCTCGACCCGGTGTCGGGGCGCAACGTGATGGAGCTGTTCTCGACGCTGTGCCGCGAACAGGAGATCACGCTGATCTACACCTCGCACGACATGGCCCATGCCACCGCTTATGCCGACCGGGTGGTCGCGCTGAAGGGCGGGCGGGTGCATTTCGACCGGCCCGCCGAAAAGGTCACCCGCGCCAATCTTCAGGATGTTTTCGATGGCTGATCGCGCCCATATGCCCCCCGGCCGCTTCGAGGGGTTCTCGGCCCTGAACTTTGCGCTTCTGGTGGCGCTCGGGGCGGTGATCATCGCCTCGATGGGCAAGGTCGCCCCCTCGCCCCAGCAACTGGCCGAGGGTGTGCCGGGCATGGCCAACCTGGTGCAGCGGATGCTGCCGCCCAATACCGAGCCCGCCTTTCTTGCCCGGATCGGGATGCGCATTCTCGAGACCTTCCAGATCGCGCTGGTGGGCGCGGCGATCGGTATTGTCCTGAGCCTGCCCATCGCGTGGTGCGGCGCGAGGGGCGTTTCGCCGCTGGGGCGAGGCAGCTTCCTGGTGAAGGCGTTCGTGTCGTTCCTGCGGACGGTGCCCGACCTTGTCTGGGCGCTTCTGTTCGTGGCCTCCATCGGGCTTGGCGCCGTGGCCGGCACCATGACCATCGTGGTCGACACGATCGGCTTTTGCGGCCGGTTCTTCGCGGAGGCCATGGAAGACGCCGAGAAGGAACCGCAGGAGGCGCTGTCGGCGATCGGGGCGGGCAAGGGCTCGATCCTGGTGGGGGCGATCTTGCCCGACATCATGCCGTCGCTGATCAACTCGTCGCTGTTCGCGCTGGAGAAGGCCGTGCGGTCTTCGGTGGTGCTGGGGCTGGTCGGTGCGGGCGGGATCGGGCAGGAGCTGAAGGTGGCTTTCGACCTCTTTCAGTATCGCAATGCCTCGATGATCATTCTGGCCATTTTCCTGATCGTGCTGGTAATGGAGATCTGCACCGACAAGCTGCGCGCCCGGATCCAGTAGGCGAAGGCGGATGACTGACGGGGCTGCCAGACGGCGTGCGTTCCCCCGCAACGGTTAACAATTGATTAACACGGGGACGGAACCCCGGCGTGGGTTTCGGGTGGGCTGATCGCTTGCCCGCCCGCCGGCGCGCGAAACGGTTGTCTAGGGTCAGACCGTTAAGAAATCGCCTTTTCACCGCGCGCGATCCGCGCTAGGCAGAACTTGCTTCGGTCCGGGCGGTGCGCCGCCCGGTGAAAAGGGAACACGGTGAGGTTTCGCCATATGGCGCCAATTCCGTGACTGCCCCCGCAACTGTAGGCGGCGAGCGAAGCCGGAACATGTCACTGCCGTGCGTCAGCGCGGTGGGAAGACCCGGCCAAGCGATGACCCGCAAGTCAGGAGACCTGCCGAGGTGATCACCCTGTCCGGGCGCGGGGCGCGCATGGGCAACGGAGCTATCCGTAGAGGTGACGTTTCACCGTCTGCGGGGGCCTTTCCTCCGAGACCAAACACGTTGATTTGCGCCGCGATGCGGTGCGATCGGAGGGACCGACATGAAACGCCACGCGCGTCTTGGCCTGCTGGCCACCACCATTCTTGCCACACCTGCCACGGCCGAGGAGACCTATGACCTCGGCACGCTGGTCATTTCCGGGGGGCTGACCCCCGTGGAGGCGCGGGAGTACGGCCGCGCCGCCACCGTGCTGACGGAGGAAGAAATAGAGGAGAGCGGCGAGCAGTACGTGGCCGATGTGCTGCGCTCGCTTCCGGGCGTGGCGGTGTCGCGCACCGGCGGGTTCGGCGGGCGCACGCAGGTGCGGCTGCGGGGGCATGAAAGCAACCATACGCTGGTGCTGATCGACGGGGTCGAGGTGGCGGCGCCGGACCAGGGCGAATACGATTTCGCCGGGCTGCTGACGGCGGATATCGCACGGATCGAGATCATCCGCGGGCCGCAATCGGCGCTGTACGGGTCGAACGCCATCGGCGGGGTGATCTCGATCACCACCAAGCGGCCGACGGAACCGGGGATCAGCGGCGAGGTCGGGTTCGAGGTGGGCTCGGACGGCACCTATGAAGGCCGGATCGCCGTTCGCCAACAATCGGTACGGGGGCAGCTGAGCTTTTCGGCCGCGCGGCGCGAGACCGACGGGTTCGACATATCCGGAACGCCCGGGGGCGAGGATGACGGCGACCTGAACCGGACCTACAACCTGACGGGGCGGTTCTTCGTCAGCGACGCGCTGACCGTCGGTGGGTCGCTGCGCCATGTCGACCGGGTGTCGGACACGGACGGCTTCGTGTTCGGCGCGCCGACGCGGGCGGGGCTGGTGGTTGACGATGCCTCGAATATCGAGATGCAGGAGACCTTCGGCTCGGTCTATGCCGAGCTTGGGATGTTGGATGGCCGCCTGCAGAACCGGGTGGACCTGTCTTTCGCCAATATCGACCAGCAGGGGCGCGGCGGCACCGGCCTGCGCAACCAGGACAATACCGCGACTCGCGCCAAGGCGAGCTATCGGGGCACGGTGGCGCTGGATTCCGACAGCGTGGATACGGCCGATCATACGCTGACCTTTGCCGCGGAATGGGAATACCTGACCTACAAGGGCAACCAGGCGTTCTTTGGCCCCGGCGAGCTGATCAAGCGGACGCGCGAGCAGAGCGCGCTGGTGATCGAATACCAGGGCAGCTTTGGCAACGGGTTCGACCTGCAGGGCAGCGTGCGGCATGATTTCAACGACAAGTTCGAGGATTTCACCACCTATGCGGTGGGCGCCTCCTATACCCTGCCGAACCAGATGACGCGGGTGCATGCCTCCTATGGCACCGGGGTGCAGAACCCGACGCTGATCGAGCAGTTCGGTTTCTTCGCCAACTTTGCCGGCAACCCGAACCTTCAGCCGGAGCAGAGCGAGGGGTGGGATATCGGCATTGAGCAGCAGTTCCTTGGCGGGCGGGGCCTTGTCGACGTGACCTATTTCGACGACGAGCTGACGAACGAGATCACCTCGGTCTTCAACCCGGCGACGGGGATTTCGACGCCGGTGAACCAGCCCGGCAAGAGCGACCGGCGCGGGGTCGAGGTGTCGGCGGACGTGGCGGTGACGGACCGGTTCGATGTCGGGCTGAGCTATACGTGGCTTGACGCGACGAACCCCAACGGCTCGGTCGAGGTGCGGCGGCCGGAGCATGAGGCACTGTTGCAGCTGGGCTACCTGATGGCGAATGACCGGACGCGGTTCAACCTGGATGTGCGGCACGTGTCGGGGAATTACGATACCGATTTCACGGCGGCGTCGATGGGGGCCAGCGTGGTGCGGCTGTCGGATTACACGCTGGTCAATCTCGGGATGAGCCATGACGTGACCGACAGCGTGCGGCTGAGCGCCGGCATTCACAACCTGACCGATGAGCGTTACGAGGAGCTTGATGGCTATGCGACGCAGGGGCGGACGGTGTTCTTTGGCGTGACGAGCACGTATTGAGGTGAAGGGCGCGGGCTGGATATGTCGGCTTGCGCCTGTTGCCCTGGCGGCCGTGGTCGCCGGGGCGGGCCTGGCACGGGCGGAGGCGCCGGCGCGGGTGGTGTCGATCAACCTTTGCACCGATCAGCTGGCGATGATGCTGGCGGGTGACGGCCAGCTTCATTCGGTCAGCCATATCGCGACCGACCGGCGGGTGTCGGCCATGGCCGATAAAGCGGCGGGGTATGTCGCCAATCACGGGCTGGCGGAGGAAATCTACCTGATGCGGCCCGACCTTGTGGTGGCGGGGCCCTATGCCGCGCAGGCGACGACGGCGATGCTGAAACGGCTGGGCATTCCGGTGGCGGTGATCCCGGCGGCGACGTCGCTGGACGACATTCCCGACCGGATCAGGCGGATGGGCGAGGTGCTGCATCGGGAGGCGGCGGCCAAGGACATGGCGGCCGCGTTCGAGACGCGGCTGGCGGCGGTGCGGGCCGAGGTGGCGGCGCGGCCGTCGGCGGTGCTTTACTATGCCAATGGCTATACGTCGGGGGCGACGGCGCTGGCGGGGCAGATCCTGCTGGCGGCCGGGTTCGAGAATGCGGCGGAGCAGGCCGGGTATGGCGCGGGGGCGAAGCTGCCGCTGGAAATGCTGGCGATGATCGACCCGGACGTGGTGATCACCTCGCAGGCCTATCCCGGTGCGTCGCGCTCGGAGGAGATCATGGATCACCCTGCCGTGCGGGCTTTTCGCGAGAGCGGCGCGGCGGCGGCGATGACCGGCCCCGACTGGGTGTGCGGCACGCCGCATGTGCTGGACGCGATAGACCGGCTGGCCGGGGCGCGGCGCGAGATCACCGGGGCGGCGGAGTGAGCCGCGTGATGATCCCCCTCGGGCTGCTGGTGGCGGCGCTGGCGCTGGCCTCGCTGCTGATCGGGCCGGCGGGGCTGGGCGTGGGCGAAAGCCTGTCGGCGCTGGTTGCGGGCGATGGCGGGCCGCTGACGCTGGTGATGCGCGAGATCCGGCTGCCACGGATGATTTTGGCGGTGATGATCGGCGGATCGCTGGGGCTGGCAGGGGCCGCGATGCAGGGCTACCTGCGCAACCCGCTGGCCGAGCCAGGGCTGATCGGGGTGTCGGGGTCGGCTGCGCTGGGGGCGGTGCTGGCGCTTCAGACGGGGCTGTCGGCGGTCGTTGCGCTGGCCCTGCCGCTGATGGCGCTCGGCGGAGCGCTGGGGGGTGTCACGCTGGTGATGCTTCTGGCGGGGCCGCGGGGCGGATCGCTGACGCTGATCCTTGCGGGGATCGCGGTGTCGGCGCTGGCCGGCGCGCTGACCTCGCTGGTGCTGAACCTGTCGCCCAACCCGTTTGCCGCCAGCGAGATTGTCTTCTGGATGATGGGCTCGCTGGCCGACCGGTCGATGACGCACGTGTGGCTGACGCTGCCCTTCATGGTGGTAGGGCTGGCGCTTCTGGCCGGGCTGGGCCGGGGGCTGGATGCGCTGACGCTGGGCGAGGATGCGGCGGAGGCGATGGGCGTGAGCCTGACCCGCCTGCGGCTGCAACTGGTGCTGGGCACGGCCTGCGTGGTGGGCGCCGGCACGGCGGTGGCGGGCGCGATCGGGTTCGTCGGACTGGTGGTGCCGCATATCCTGCGGCCGTTGGTGGGGGCGCGGCCCTCGCGGCTTTTGTGGGCCTCGGCGCTGGGTGGCGCGGCGATGGTTCTGGCGGCGGATATCGCCGTGCGGCTGATCCTGCCGACGCAGGACCTGAAGCTTGGCGTGCTGACCGCGCTGGTGGGGGCGCCGCTGTTCCTGCACCTGATCCTCAAGCTGCGGCGGGAACGGATATGAGCGTGCTGAGCCTGTCGAACCTGTCGGTTTCGTTGCGCGGGCGCGACGTGATCCGCGATGTTTCGCTGTCGATCGGCGAGGGGGAGCTTGTCGGGCTGATCGGGCCCAACGGCGCGGGCAAGACCACGCTGATGCGGGCGGCGCTGGGGTTGCTGCCGTTTGCCGGGGAAAGCTCGCTGGCGGCCCTGTCGCAGGCCGAACGGGCGCGACAGGTGGCGTGGATGCCGCAGGCGCGCGAGATTGCCTGGCCTGTCAGCGTGGAAGACGTGGTGATGCTGGGGCGGATGCCGCACATGACCGGGCGCCGGCCCTCGGCGGTGGACCGCGAGCGCACGGAAGAGGCGCTGGCGTGGATGGAGTTGACCGGGATGCGCCACCGGGCCGCGACGCGGCTGTCGGGGGGCGAGCAGGCGCGCGTGCTGATTGCCCGGGCGCTGGCGCAGGATACGCCGCTTCTGATGGCCGACGAGCCGGTGGCCGGGCTGGACCCGGCGCACCAGATCGCGACCATGCAGACGTTTGCGACGCTGGCCCGGTCTGGCAAGTCGACGCTGGTCTCGCTGCATGACCTGAGCCTTGCGGCGCGGCATTGCACCCGGATCGTGATGCTGGGGGATGGCGGGCTGGTGGCCGATGGCACCCCGGCCGAGGTGCTGACGCCCGAGCGGCTGGCGCATGTGTTTCACATCACGGCCTGGTACCGCGACACCGAGGACGGGCCGATCTACCAGCCGCTGGAGGTGATCCGGTGAGCACGGTCACGCTTGACCGGCCGTGGCTGGAGTTCGACCTCGGGCGGGAGATGCAGGTGCTGAGCTGGGCGGTGCATCGGCCGGGGCTGGTCAGGGCGCGGCGGATCCTGTGGCGGGAGGTGCGCAATGCGGACCTGTCGGAAGAGCTGGACGTGGAGGCGTGGCTTGCGGGGGAGCTTGCGGCGCGCGGGGCGGGCGATGCGGTGACCTTTCTGACGTCGCGGGATATCCGGGCGTTTACCCGCGCCACCGCCACGGCCGGCGCGACCGAGGCGCAGGCGGTGGCGACGGTGGGTCTTTCCAATGCCGAGCGGGTCGGGCGCCGGGTCGACCGTACCGGTCATGACTGGGGCACGATCAACGTGGCGCTGCGGCTGAACCGGAGCCTGACCGAGGCGGCCTTGCTGGAGGTCATGAGTATCGCCGTGGAGGCGCGGACGGCGGCGGTGATGGACGTGGACATGCCGCTTGGCCCCGGGCGGGCGACGGGCACCGGCACGGATTGCGTGGCCGTGGCCGCGTTCGAGGGGCGGGAGCGCTATGCCGGGCTGCACACGGATATCGGTGAGGCGGCCGGGCGGGCGGTTTACACGGCCGTGCTCGATGGGGCCCGCCACTGGATGGCGACGCAGTGGCGGGGGCTGGACGCCGGCGCCTGACGCCTAGGCCGTCTGTTCCAGCAACGGGCGGGCGCGGGCGACGCCGATCATCATCATGACCGTGGCGAAGACGAAGTAGCCGGCTATGATGACATATTGCGCCTCGATCCCCAGGCCGAGGTCGATGCCGAGACCTGTAAGCCCCGGGCCGATGGCCGAGCCGAAGACCATGACCGCCGCCGCCATCGCCTTGATCGAGCCGATGCGGGCGGTGCCGTAGAATTCCGCCCAGAAGGCGTTGGGCAGGGTGGAGTTGGCGCCGGTGGTCAGGGCGAGGAAGAAGAAGCCCGCGAGCAGGCCCATCGGCGTTTCGGCGGCGGCGAAGATCAGGAAGGCCGCGACCATCGGCACCTGCATGAAGGGGATCAGCCGGGGCGTGCCGAACCGGTCGAGCGCCCAGCCCGACAGCACCATCGAGCCGATGCCGACCGCCGTGTAGAAGGGGAACATGGCGACGAGCTCGACATGGGGGATGGCCTTCACCTCGGCGAAGTGGACCTGGTGGAAGAAGAAGGCGGTGTTGAAGGCGGCGGGGCCGAGAAGTGCCGGGATCATGAACCAGAAGAGGAAATGCCGGAGGGTCTGGTTGCGGGTCCAGTGGCGGCCGAGCATGCCGAGCGACTGGTCGGAGGCGGCCCAGGATTGGGGCGTGCGCTCGGTGCGCAGGAGGAGCATGAGAGCCGGGATGCCGAGGAAGGCGAGGAAGGCCGCGACGCCCCAGAGGAAGCGCCAGTCGATCACCGTCATCAGCGAGACGAAGAGCAGCGGCAGGATGGATTCGCCGATGGCGAAACCCAGCGTGGCGATGGAGAGCGCCCTGCCCCGCATGGCGACGAACCAGCGGGACATGGCGACGACGGCGATGTGGCCGAGCATCCCCTGCCCCGCGAAACGCAGGGCGAAGATGACGAAGAACAGTCCCCACCAGACCGGGTTGAGCGCCATGGCGAGGCAGGCGCCGACGGACATCAGCAGGATGATCGGGGCGAGCGCGCGGACGCGGAAATGGTCGGTCAGGCCGCCGGCCCAGACCATCACCAGGGCCGAGGTGGTGGTGCCGAGGGTGTAGATGCCGCCCCATTGGCCATGGGTGAGGTCGAACGCCTCGCGGATGTGACCGGCGAAGATGGAAATGAAGAAGGTCTGGCCGAAGCTGGAAAGAAAGGTGAGCAGCACCCCGGCCGTCAGCCAGGGGGCGTTTTCACGGAGAAAATGGAATAAGGACATGGCCTTTGGTCGCCTGAAAACGGGGGGAAGGAAAGCGAAATCGTCCGCCGGGGCGAATCGGGGGGCAAAGGGCTGGTTAACAAGGGAAAAGTTCCGTTTGGGCGACGTCGGTATCACGTCGGTATAACGTCGGTATTTTGTCGGTGCGGTTTTCCGACATGGCCCGGGTTAACGCAGCGCGCGGTGGCGCCGGCCAGGCAACAGGCGTGGCGGGACTCGACATCCCCCGACCGATGGGGAAGTCTGCCGCGCAGATGCAGCCCGGTGGGAGAAGAGCCGCATGTCCGGCCCCTTCGCACGCGGTGCCGGCCGGTTCGGGCAGGCGCAGGGCCGGATGGGAGAGGAGACCTCAGAATGAGTAGAGATGCCGTGATCGTATCGACCGCACGCACGCCGATCGGCAAGGCGTTCCGGGGGGCGTTCAACGCGACGCATCCGCAGGTGATGGGCAGCCACGTGGTGAAGCATGCCGTGGAGCGGGCGGGGATCGAGCCGGGGGAGATCGAGGACGTGGTCTTTGGCTGTGGCGTGGCCGAGGGGCCGGCGGGGTTCAACATCGCGCGGGCCTCGGCCATTCGGGCCGGGGTTCCGGTGACGGCGGGCGGCATGGTGGTGTCGCGGCATTGCGCCTCCGGCCTGCAGGCGATTGCCGTGGCCGCAAGGATGGTGGCGATGGAGGGCACGGGGCCGATCGTGGCGGGCGGGATCGAGCATGTCTCGCTGGTGACGCATAACCGCCGGCAGGGCTTCAAGGACGAGCCCTGGATGATGGCCAACAAGCCCGACCTGTTCATGCCGATGATCGACACCGCCGACGTGGTGGCCGCGCGATATGGCGTGAGCCGCGAGGCGCAGGATGAGTACTCGCTTCAGAGCCAGCAGCGCACCGCGGCGGCGCAGGAGGCGGGCCGGTTCGATGACGAGATCGTGCCGCTGCCGACGGTGAAGGACGTCAAGAACAAGGAGACCGGCGAGGTCACGCAGGAGGAGGTGACGCTGGCGCAGGACGAGGGCAACAGGCCGTCGACCACGCTGGAGGGTCTGGCGAAGCTGGCGCCTGTGATGGGGCCGGAGAAGTTCATCACGGCGGGCAATGCGAGCCAGTTGTCGGACGGGGCGTCGGCCTGTGTGGTGATGGATCGGGCCGATGCGGAAAGGCGCGGGCTGGAGCCGCTGGGGGTCTATCGCGGGATGGCCGTGGCGGGGCTGGAGCCTGACGAGATGGGGATCGGGCCGGTCTACGCCATTCCGCGGCTGTTGGAGCGGCACGGGCTGTCGGTCGACGATATCGGGCTTTGGGAACTGAACGAAGCGTTTGCCGTGCAGGTGATCTATTGCCGCGACAAGCTGGGGATTCCGGGCGAGCGGCTGAACGTCAATGGCGGGGCGATTGCCATCGGGCACCCGTTCGGGATGACGGGCGCACGGCTGACCGGGCACGCGCTGATCGAGGGGCGGCGCCGCGGGGTGAAATACGCGGTCGTGACGATGTGCGTGGGCGGCGGCCAAGGCGCCGCGGCGTTGTTCGAGATCTGCTGAGAAGTTTTGGCGGGGCGCGCGGAGCGGGAGAAGACCCGAGCGCCCCGTTTCTTCGTCAGCTGAGGCCGACGAATTCGCGCACGGTGTCGGGGTCGCTCATTTCCTTGGGGGAGAGCGTGCCGGTGATCGTGCCACGCTGGATGACGAAGGTGGTGTCGGCCAGCGCCTCGATGAAATCCAGCTTCTGTTCGACGAGCAGCACCGTCAGGTCGCGCGATTTGCGCAGCGCGTGCAGGATGTCGATGATTTCTTCGACGATGGAGGGCTGAATGCCCTCGGTGGGTTCATCGAGGATCAGGAGCGTCGGGTTGGTGCAGAGGCTGCGGGCGATGGCGAGGATCTGCTGTTCGCCGCCCGAGAGCACGCCGCCGCTGCGGGTGAGGATGGGCTTGAGGCGCGGCAGGTCTTCGAGGATGCGCGCCATCTCGGTTTTCTGTTCGGCGCGGGAGGGCAGGCCCAGGAGGCCCATCTGCAGGTTCTCCTCGACCGTGAGGTTCGAGAAGATCTCGCGCCCCTGCGGGACATAGGCCAGCCCCTTGGCGGCGCGGCCATGGGTCGAGAGGCGGGTGATGTCCTGCCCGTCGAGGGTGATGCGGCCGGCGGTGGGGGTGATTTGGCCCATGATGGTGCGCATCAGGGTGGTCTTGCCCATGCCGTTATGGCCCAGCACGCCGGTGAAGCTGCCCCGTGCGACGGCCATGTCGATGCCTTGCAGGATCGGGATGCGGCCATAGCCGGCGTGAAGGCCTTCGATCGCCAACAGGGTCATTGCACCGTGTTCCTTTTGCCGAGGTAGATTTCGCCGACTTTCGGGTCGCGCATGATTTCGTCGGCGGATTCCTCGGCGAAGATCTTGCCTTGGTGGAAGACGGTGACCTTGCGGGCGATGGCGCGGACGAAATTCATGTCGTGTTCGACGATGACGAGGGCGGTGTCGCGGTTGATCTCGTGGATCAACTCGACGGTCTTGCCGACCTCCTCGCTGGTCATGCCTGCGGTGGGTTCGTCGAGCAGGATGAGGAAGGGGCGGCTGGTGATGATCATCGCCAGTTCGACCCATTGGCGTTGCCCGTGGGAGAGACGGTCGAGCCGTTCGTGGACGATGCGTTGCAGCGCCATGCGCTCGATCGCCTCGTCGCAGGCGGTGCTGGCCTCGTGGCCGCTCATCCGGGCGGAGGCGGCGAGGTGGAGGTTTTCGCGGACGGTGAGCCCGTCGAAGACGTTGGGCACCTGGGTCTTGATGCCGATGCCGAGGCGGGCGATCTCGTGGGTCTTGAGGCGGCTGACATTGCGGCCGCGGAAGAAGACCTTGCCGGTGGTGGGCTGGTATTGCTTGGTGAGGCAGCGGAAGAAGGTGCTCTTGCCTGCGCCGTTGGGCCCGATGAGGCAGCGCAGCTCGCCCTCGGCCAGCGCGAAGTCGATGCCTTCGAGGGCTTTCACGCCACCGAACTGCTTGCCGATATTGGTGGTCGAGAGGATCGGGGTGGCGGTGTCGGTCATGGTGTCAGTCATGGGCTGGCACCTCTTTCCTGGCGCCCGTGCCGATGCCGCGGTTTTCGAGGAAGGTGCGGATGCTGGGGATGATGCCCTGGGGCACGAGCAGCACGAAGATGGTGAAGATCGCGCCGAGGACGAGGTTCACGTCGAGGGCTTTCTGGGTGCCGAGTTCCAGCGAGAGCGTGGAGAGGATGAAGGTGCCCAGGATCGGCCCGGATAGCGTGCCGACGCCGCCGATGATGACCCAGATGATCGGCTGGGCCGCGAAGGCGAGGTTGAAGACATGCGGATCGATGAAGGCGTTCCAGTTGGCGAAGAGGATGCCGCCGAGCCCGGCGATGCCGGCGCTGATGGCGAAGGCGATGACCTTGAGGAGGCGGGGATCGAAGCCGAGGAGTTCCATCCGGAGCTCGTTTTCGCGCATGCCGACGAGGACGCGGCCGAGGCGCGAGACCAGGAGGAGGCGCAGGCCGATATAGACCGCGATGAGGGCGAAGCCCGCGATGCGGAACATTTCGGTCGGGCCGGCCCAGAGATCGGGGCGGCCGGGGACGTTGAGCGGCGGGATGGCCGGGATGCCGTTGTAGCCGCCGAGGGAGGCGTTGCCGATCATGTAGCTGGGCTTCGCCGTCTGGCCCATAAACTTGTAGATGATGAGGGTGACGACGAGGGTGATGACCGCCACGTAGATGGCCGTGAGGCGGGCATAGAACATGAAGTAGCCAAGCAGCACCGCGAGGATGACCGGCACGATGATGGCCATCGGGATGGCCCAGGTGCTTTCGCCGAAATTGATGGCGGCCGCCGCGTAGGCATAGGCGCCGACGCCGAAGAAGGCCGCCTGCCCGAAGCTGAAGATGCCGGCGTAGCCCCAGATGAAGGCGAGGCTGAGGGCGAGGATCGAGAAGGCGAAGTTGAGGGTGAGCTGCAGCACGCGGTCGATGCCGATGAGCTGGGGCAGCACCATCACGAGGACCGCGCCGATGACCGCCACGAGGCCGAGTTGTATCGTCAGGGATCTGGTCATGGTCACACCGCCCGGTTGGAGACGAGGCTGGAGATGCCCTTGGGCAGGAGCCGGAGCATCAGGAGCGCGCCGATCAGGAGGGCGACCTCGCCGAACTCGGCGGTGGAGACGATGGTGGTCACCTGGTTGATCGAGCCGAAGAGGATGGAGGCGATGGCCGTGCCGGCGAAGATCGCGTCGCCGCCGCAGATCACGGTGATGAAGGCCTTGCCGATATAGGCCGCGCCCATGGTGGGGACGACGCCGGTGACCGGGGCGAGCACCGCACCGGCGAGCCCGCTGATGGCGGCGCCGGCGGCGAAGGTGACGGTGTAGACGATGCGGGGGTTCACGCCCAGCACGGCGACCTGGCCCGGGTTGTTCATGGTGGCGCGGGCGATGAGGCCGAGGCGGGTTTTCTTGAGCACGAGGTAGATGCCGCCGAAGACCACGATTGTGACGCCGATGATGAGGAACTTGTAGGCACTGTCGCGGATGCCGCCGATCTCGTAGAAGCCGAGGGGGGTGGAGATGCCCTGCGTCACGTTGCCGAAGATCATGGTGATCAGCCCGGTGATGAAGAGTGATATGCCCCACGTGGCGAGGAGCGTATCCATCATCCGGCCGTATAAGTGCCTTATCACCAGCAGTTCTATGAGGATGCCGACGAGCCCGACGAAGAGCGGGGCGATGACGAACATGGCGATCCAGATGTTCACGCCGTTGGAATAGGCGGTCTGGACGCTGTAGGCGCCGAGCATGAGCAGTTCGCCATGGGCGAAGTTCATCACTTTCATCATGCCGAAGATGATCGCCAGCCCGACGCTGATGAGCGCGAGACTGGCGATGGTATTGAGAATCTGGATGGTTGCGATCGCCATGATGCGCTTAACTCCCTGCCGGTCGGTATGGCCGGCCCGCGCGCCTGTGATCGCGGCGGGCCGGGGTCGTGTTGCCTTTACGGCTGGTACTGGGTGGACTGGTTCGGGTCGGCGATCAGGTCGCAGACGGCGGAGGTGTCGAGAGGTTCGACATTCTCGCTCTTGCCGATGATCTCGAACTTGCCGTTCTGCACCTCGGCCACCACGGTCGACATGATCGCGTGGTGGGTTTCGGGGTCGACCTGCATGGTGCCGCCGGGACCGTCGAAGCTGATGCCGGTTTCCATGGCCGCGACGACCGCGTCACGGTCGAGCGAGCCCGCCTGTTCGACGGCCTGTTTCCAGATGTTGACGGCGTTGTAGGTGCAGACCGCCAGCGTGCCGATCTCGGGGTAGTCGTCGCCGAAGCGGCCGTGCCACTTGTCGAGGAAGGCGGCGTTTTCCGGCGTGTCGATGGTTTCGTAGTAGTGGTAGGAGGTGGTGAGCCCCTCGATCTCTTCCGGCTGGAGGAGGTTCTTTTCCCAAGGCCCGAAGACGGTGCAGTGCAGCGGGATCTGGCCCAGCATGCCGGCCGCCGGCCATTGCCGGTAGAAGCCGATATGGTTGCCGCCGACGAGGCCCGAGACCACGAGGTCGGGGCTTTCGTTCTGGATCTTGGTGATGGTGGCCGAGAAGTCTGTCACGTCGAGCGGGAAGAATTCCTTGGCGATCACCTCGGCGCCGTATTGCTTGGCGAAGTTTTCCAGCCAGGTCGAGCAGATGTAGCCGTAATTGTAGTCGGCCCACATGGTGTAGATCGTCTTGACGCCGCCGTCTTTCACCAGCTTTTCAAGGGCCGGCCCGATCATCTGGGCGGGGGTTTCGGCCATCACGAAGGCGTTCTTGTCGCAGACGCCGCCCTCGTAGAACGTGTCGTAGAAATAGAGCGTGTTCGAGCGGTTGAAGATCGGGCGGATGATTTCGCGCGAGGCGCTGCTGACGCCGCCGAAGACCACGTCGGCCTCTTGCGAGGTGACGAGACGCTGGGCGAACTGGGCGTAGTTCTGCATGTTCGAGCCCGTGTCGAAGGCGGTGAGGTTGATCTGGCGGCCCATGACGCCGCCGGCCTCGTTGATCTCTTCGACGGCCAGTTTCATGGCGTCGTCCATTTCCTTGCCGTAGATGCTGTGGCTGCCCGAGCTGTCGTGCAGGGCGCCCACCTCGATCATGTCCGAGGCGAAGGCCCGGCGGGGCAGGATCGCCGGCGCCGCCAGCGCGGTGGCAGCGGCACCGGTCATTCTAAGCAAGCTGCGACGTGAGATCTGAGTCATTTCGTTTCCCCTGTTTCAATGCGTTTTTCTGTTGGGCCCGCATCCGCGGAGACCCGGTACTCCCCCGGGCCTGGGATAACTGTTGCCGATAAAATGTAATCTGTCAACAGATGGCAGTTTTGCATCGCCGCGACAGCCATCTTTGCTGACGTTTGCACAAGAACCAGACAGACGGCGCGTCACGCCGCCCGGTTCGCATGCGGGCGATCAATTTGCAGGCGGGCGGATGCCCTTATGTCGGGGAAAGATGCAGGGAATCGCTGCCGCGGGGCGGCTAGTCGGGGTCCTGCATGAAGTCGTGCACATTCTGGCGGCTGGCGCCGAT
Organism: Roseovarius indicus; assembly: GCF_008728195.1. NCBI lineage: Bacteria > Pseudomonadati > Pseudomonadota > Alphaproteobacteria > Rhodobacterales > Roseobacteraceae > Roseovarius > Roseovarius indicus. Next base: position 910,820 of record NZ_CP031598.1, on the reverse strand, counting down.
ATGGGCGCGCATGCGGCTTTCGGCGAGGTCGGCGTTTCCGGCCTCGATCGCCTCGAGGATGCCGATATGTTCCGACAGCGCCTCGCCGGCGCGGCCGGGCACCTCGCTCAACCGGCGGCGGTAGAGGCGGAGGATCGAGTAGATCGGGCCGGCGAGGTAGTCGTGCAGCCGGGAGTTGCGCGACGCCTGGGCGATCTGGAGGTGGAAGTCGGTGTTGCCGCTGCCCTGGAAGTAGCCGACGCCACGGCGCAGGTCGGGGTCTTCGCCGTGCGATTCGAGCAGTTTGCGGAGGCGCTTGAGCTCGGCCGGCTTGGCGTTCATTGCGGCGTAGCGGGCGGCCATGCCCTCGACCGCCTCGCGGAAGACGAAAAGCTCGATGAGCTGTACCTTGGAGAGCGCGGTGACGCGGGGCCGCTGGTTGGCCTTGCGGGTGACGAGGCCCAGCCCCTCGAGCCGGCCGATGGCTTCGCGCAGGGGGCCGCGGCTGATGCCGAGCTGGCGGGCGAGGTCGGCCTCGCTCAGCTTGTCGCCCGGTTCGACCTCGCCGGTCAGGATGAGATGTTCCAGCCGCTCGAAGGCCAGCTGCCCGAGATTTTCCGCCTGTACTGGTTTCAGCATTGCGCCTTGCTCTCCTCTGCAGGCTTCGTTTGGATCTGTGGGCGGTGCGACCGTCTGCTCATGTCGCCCGACGCCTCCCCGCGTATTTGCGTAATGTCAGCAGTTTACGGCCTCGTGTCTACCGTGTTCAGTAAAAAACCTCGCCGCGGAAGAGGATGCGCGACGTGCGCACCACGCTGGCGGAGGCGACATGCGGGGTGCCGTCGGGGCCGGTGGCGACCTCGGCGGCGACTTCGGTGACGCCGGACGGATGGCCGACGCGCAGCGGCGCGTCGCCCGGGCGGGCGACATCGGCCGGCACGGTGCCCTCGATGCCCACGGCGGCGGCGAGGCAGAGCGCGGCGGTGACGGGAACGGCGCGGTGCGGGTCGCCCATCGAGATCATCCGGATGGCGATGGTCATGTCGTCGGGGGTGAGGCTTTCGCCCGAGAGGGTGGTTTGCTGTGCGGGCGGGCCGACGACGCCGATGCGGGGGACGCTGCGGAGGGCGGCGGCCTCGGTTTCGGTGGCGGTGAGGCCCATGCGCTGCGAGGCCTCGCGGCGCAGGGTTTCGAGGCGGTCGAGGAGCTGCGCGTCGGCGGTGAGGGCGTCGGGGGTGGGCAGGGATTTCAACCCGAGGTCGTTCATCGACAGGAAGACGCAGGGGCTGGCCACGTCCATCAGCGAGGCGCGGACGGTGTCGGCGCCCTGCCCCAGAAGCTCGCTGCGCAACCCTGTGGGGAAAAGCGCGCCGGTGCGGGTGCCGGCGGGATCCTGGAAGTCGAGCCAGACGGGCGCGCCGGTGCCGGCGATGCCGTCGATGGCCGTGTCGCCGGTGGTGGCGGGCCAGCCGCCGGACATGGCGAAGCGGGTGCGAATCAGCTTGCCGGTGTTGGTGTCGTGCACGGTGAGGGTGACGGGGCCGTCGGCGGGGGTGTCGACGAGCCCCTGCTGGGCGGCGAAGGGGCCGACGGCGGAGGACATGTTTCCGCAGGCGCCGGCGAATTCGACCGTTGGCGAGGTGACGTCGACCTGGGCGAAGGTGTAGTCTATATCGGCCCCGGCACGGGTGGAGGGGCCGACGACGCAGATCTTGGAGAGGGAGGAGATGCCGCCCCCCATGCCGTCGAGCTGGCGGCGGTTGGGGTCGGGGGAGCCCATGATGGCGAGGAAGAGCGGCGCCCATTCGGCGCGGTCTTGCGGCAGGTCCTTGCGGTTCAGCATGATGCCGCGGGAGGTGCCGCCGCGCATGTAGACAGCCGGCAGGCGCCGGGCCCCGGATGTCATCGTGTGGTTACCCCTCGGCGTAGCGTTTTTCCATCGCGGTGAAGTCGTCCATGCCCAGAACTTTCTGTCTTTCGTCGAAAGAGGCAAGCCGGTCTTCGAAGCCGATCAGCGAGCCCTGCTGGCCCAGCACGCCGAGCAGTTCGCGGTTGGAGGCGATGGTGATCTGGAGCAGGGCATTGGCGTAGAGCACGATGGAGAAGCCCAGTTCGCCGAGTTCTTCCATCGACAGCATCGGGGTGCGGCCGCCGATGACGATGTTCATGACCGTGGGCACCGGCAGGGCGGCGATGCGCTCGATATCGGCGCGGCTGCGGGGGGCCTCGACGAAGACGATGTCGGCGCCGGTTTCGATGAAGGCGTGGGCGCGGTCGAGCGCGTCGTCCATGCTGGTGACGGCGGCGGCGTCGGTGCGGGCGACGACCAGCAGGTCGGGGTCGACACGGGCGTCGAGCGCGGCTTTGACCTTGCCCAGCATCTCGGGCAGCGGGATGACCTGCTTGCCGTCGAAATGGCCGCATTTCTTGGGAAAGACCTGATCCTCGATCTGGACGGCGGAGGCGCCGGCGCGTTCCAGCACCTTGATGGTGCGGTTGACGTTCACCGCGTTGCCGAAGCCGGTGTCGATATCGACCAGAAGCGGCAGGGTGCAGGCATCGGCGATGCGGGCGGTGGTTTCGGCCAGTTCGGTGAGGGTGAGCAGGCCGAGATCGGGCATGCCGAGATGGCTGTTGGCCACCCCTGCCCCGGTGATGTAGGTGGCGCCGAAACCCGCCTGTTCGACCAGCCGCGCGCCGAGCGCGTTGGCGACGCCGGGCACGATGAAGGCCTCGTTGCTGTCGATCAGCGCGCGCAGGCGCTGACGGCGTGTCAGCGAGGATCGGTCCGGGGGCGTGGTCTCGGTGTCCATGAGGTCTCCATCTTAGGCTCGGGTCGAGATTAGACGAAGTCGCGCCAATCAGTCAACTGTTGACAGATAGCAGTTTTCCAACTTATTTGAACCGGAGCAGAAAAGGTGGAAACATGCGACTTTCCGAGCTTGCCACGGCGGTGAGATCCAAGAATGCGGGGCCGTGCGTCCTGACGATAGACCTGCTGTTTCCGGATACGGAAAGCTATGAGCGCGTGGCCGCGCGCGAGGATGACCTGCGCGGCTATCTGCGGGAGCAGTACGGCGTGGCCGATGGCGACCTGCGGATGTTTTCCTTCGCGCCCGCGCGCGCGATAAAGCTGACCATGCCGCGCGAGACGGTGTCGGGCAGTTTCGGCGACCGGGACGTTTACGGCGCGCAGCAGCACCGCCCCCTGCTCGATTTCGAACTATGAGCCGGTTTGCCACGCTTCGGGCCGCGTTTGCCGAAGGCAGGCGGCGGCCGATCCGGATCGTGGGCGCCTCTGGCCAGCTGGGCTATGGCGTGCCGACCGCCGCGTTCGAGGCGGCGCTGGCGCGCGATCCGGACATGATCGGCTGTGACATGGGATCGCTCGATATCGGGCCCTATTACCTTGGCAGCGGGGAAATGGCGGTGTCGCGGGCCAGTGCGCGGCGCGATCTGCGCAAGGTGCTGTTGGCGGCAAGGCGGCTGGATATTCCGCTGGTCATCGGTTCGGCCGGGTCGGCCGGGGCGGCGCCGCACCTGGACGGCGTGCTGGAGCTGATCCGCGAGATCGCGGCAGAGGACGGGTTGTCGTTCCGGCTGGCGAGCATTCCGGCGGATATCGACCGGGAGGCCTGTATTGCCGCGATCGAGGCCGGTGGCGTTCGGTCGCTGGACGGAATGCCGGAACTGACGGCCGAGACGGTGCGGGGCGTCACGCATTTGGTGGCGCAGATGGGGATGGAAGCGTTCCAGCGGGCATTCGAGGCCGGGGCCGACGTGATCGTGGCGGGCCGGGCGTGCGATACGGGGATTTTCGCGGCGATGCCGATCCTGCTGGGGTTTCCGGAAGGTTTGGCGATTCACCTGGCGAAGATCGTGGAATGCGCGTCGGTCTGCTGTGTGCCGGGGGGGCGCGACCCGATCCTGGCGACGCTGGATGACGAGGGGTTCGAGCTGGAAAGCATGAACCCGGACCGGGCGGCGACGCCCTCTTCGGTGGCGGCGCACAGCTTGTACGAACAGTCCGATCCGTTTTCGATATTGGAACCCGCGGGCCGGGTGGATTTGTCGGAGGTGACCTATGCGGCGCTCGATGCGCGGCGCACGCGGGCCGAGGGCGCGCGGTTCGTGCCGACGGATCGGTATTGCATCAAGCTCGAGGGCGCCGCGGCGCTGGGGCATCGGTCGATCCTGCTGGCGGCGAGTGCGGACCCCTCCTTCATCGCCAACACGGACGAGATTGCCGAGGGCTTGGAAGCGCTGGTGGAGAGCCTTGTCTGCGAGGGGCAGGAAAAGGATTACCGGCTGATCTTTCGCTTCTACGGCAAGGACGGGGTGCGAAAGCCGGTGGTGCCGCATGTGGAGCCCGGCGAGATCGGGGTGGTGGTGGAATGCCTTGCACCCACAGAGGCGCGGGCGACGGAGGTGTTGCGGACGGCGAAGCAATACCTGCTGCATTTCGGGTTCCCGGGGCGGAAGTCGACGGCCGGGAACCTGGCATTTCCGTTCACTCCTCCGGAGATCTACGCGGGGCGTGTGTACGAACTGACGGTGTTTCACCTGATGGATATCGCGGCGCCGGAAGAGGTTTTTCCGGTGCGGGTGGAAGAGGTTTAAGCCGCAGCGGTCAGGCAGGGAGGCACTCCTGACGGTTGCAGGCCCCATGCCCGCGTTTCTTTGAACGTTCGGGGCAAAGCTTGCTCGGCTGTCCGGCCCGTTCCGGATCGGTCGACATGGTCGGCTTATGGGCCGGAGCCGACCAGTTCCTCTCTCCACGCAGGCAGGCGGATCACGGCGGATGTGCGGCCCGGGGACGAGGAAATCTGCAATTCCCCGCCATGGAGTTCGACCAGTTTCCGCGTCAGGGGAAGACCGAGGCCCAGACCGCCTTCGGTAGACCGGTTGTCGAGACTGCCACCGACAACAAACGGTTCATCGAGGAAAGACAGGTCAACGTTGTCGTTCATCTCGCCATCGTCCGAGACATTCAGTTCGATGTTTCCGTCACCGTCTCTGCCGATACCCACAAGGATTTCCGACCCGCCGTGCTGAACGGCATTGATGACCAACGCGTCAAGCGCCAGTCTGATCTGGTCGGAATCCACGCGCGCTTTCAGCGAAGTTTCCTGATCGCTTCGCCTTATCGATTTTGCTTCGCCGTCTGCGCCCGGCAGTTTCAGTTCGGCAATCGACGCGACGATGTCAGTCAGATCGCATACCTGCTCGTTGAGCCGAAGCTCACCGGTTGAAGCATCGGCGAATTCAATGATCCTTTCGACGAGGTCTTGCAGGTGTTCGGTCGCTTTCAAGGCCGACGTGAACAGCGAATTGGCGGAAGAGGCCTTGTCGGTGCCCTCCAGCAGCTTCAGGCTGCCCAATGCTATCGTCAGGGGCGTGCGCAATTCATGACCGATCAGCGAGATGAATTCGGATTTTGCCACGCGGCCCGCGTTTTCCTGTCTTGCCTCGGTGTTCGTGGCGTTTCGGCCGGGGCGCTCCAGCGCCCTTGCGACCACGTGAGACAGCCCGATCAGCGTTGCCAGCGATGAGGCTGAAGGCTGTTCACGGGGCACGTAGTCGAGAGCGCAGAGGCTGCCGACCCTGAGGCCGGACGACAGCACAATGGGCGCGCCTGCGTAGAACCGGACATGCGGAGGATTGACCACGACGGGATGGTCACGGAATCGCGGGTCGGCGAGCGTATCGCACAGCACGAGCGGGTCACTGCGGAGGATTGCGTGGGAGCAGATCGAGTAATCTCTCGACGTTTCGCAAAGGGGGAACCCATCCCGCGCGGCGAACCATTGCTTGTCTTGATCGACGATGCTTACCAGGGCTGTCGGGACGTCGAGCTCCTTTCGAACCATGTCGACAATCTCGTTGAGAATTGGCTCCTCGTCGGGACTTACGGAAAGAGCTTGTACTGCGGCCAGACGTTCAGGCTCATTAAAGGGAATTGGAAAACTACGCATTGAAGGTCTCGTAACTTGGTATCGATTTGGTACGCCGTGCAGTTAGTGCAGAGGTTAACGTCGGGCAAGTGCGTGGTCGCATCAGGCAAAGGCGACAGCCAGCGGACCACGACAATCGCGGTTACGAGCACAGGTGAATCGATATTTGAGACAGAGCCTTTCAAGCGGGAAGACGCGGTCATTCATCCCGCCGATGGGTGGCGGGGCGCGCCCTTGTTCCGCGCAGTCGCGTAGGGTCGGCAAACCGGCACTGAGGTCGGTTTGCCCGATCGTGCGGTCGCCCCCGTCAGTCGAGCGGGGCGAGGTTGTCGAAGCCGAAGGCCTCTTCCACTACCTTGCCGGCCTGGAAGAGGCGGGCTTCCTCGAGGCGGGGGGCGACGAGTTGGAAGGCCAGCGGTTCGCCGGTTTCCGACAGGCCCGCGGGGAGCGTGATGGTGGGGTTGCCCGAGACGTCGTAGAGGCAGGTGAAGCGGATCAGCCGTTCGAGCCCTTCGGGGTCGGGGCAGATGCGGGCGAATTCCTCGACCGTGGGCACCGGGTTGGGGGTGACCGGGACGAGGAGCAGGTCGACCTCGGCGAAGACGCGGTCGAGCGCGCCCACGAATTCACGGCGGGCAAGGTTGGCGCGGGCATAGTCGGCGCCGGTGAAGGCCTTGCCGGCGGCAAGCGCCTCGCGGAAGCCTTCGGAATAGCCCTCGGGCGTGTCGACCGCGAGCTCTTCATGGACGCTCCAGGCCTCGGAGAGGCAGATGGGGGTCCAGGCGGCGTTGGCCGCTGACGTGTCGGGCATGGTGTAGTCGCAGATGGTGGCGCCCTGCCCTTCGAGGCTGGCGAGCGCCTTTTTCATCGCGGCGACGGTTTCGGGGATGACGCCGTCGGTGGCGTAGCCCTCGTCGAAGCCGATGCGCAGGCCCTTCACCCCTGCCCCGGTGGCGGCGAGGTAGTCGGGGACCGGCGCGGGGATGGTGGTGCTGTCGTTGTCGTCGCGGCCGGCGATGGCCTGCAGCATGGCGGCGGCGTCTTCGACCGTGCGGGCGAGCGGGCCGACATGGTCGAGGGTCCAGGAAAGGGGGAAGACGCCGTGGCGGCTGACCCGGCCCCAAGTGGGTTTGAGGCCGACGATGCCGTTGCAGAGCGCCGGAAAGCGGATGGAGCCGCCGGTGTCGCTGCCGATGGCGGCGGGGACGATGCCGGCGGCCACGGAAACGCCGGAGCCGGAGGAGGAGGAGCCTGTCCAGAGGTCGTCACGCCACGGGTTCACCGGCTTGGTGACGTCGGGGTGGTGGAGCGCGAGGGCACCTTCGGAGAGCTCGGTCTTGCCGATGATGACGCAGCCGGCGGCGCGGAGGCGTTCGACGACGGTGGCGTCGGCCTTTGCGGTGCGGTCGCGGAACATGGGCAGGCCGGCGGCGGTGGGGTGGCCCGCCATGTCGCAGAGGTCTTTCACCGCGACGGGCACACCGTGGAGGGGCCCGCGGCTTTTGCCCTCGGCGGTTTCGGCGTCGAGCGCCTTGGCTTCGGCCAGCGCGTCTTCGTCGAGGCGCAGGGCGAAGGCGTGCAAGCGGTCGTCGAGGGTTTCGGCGCGGACCAGCGCGGCCGCGACAAGGTCGACGGATTTGAACTGGCCGGCGGCGATCTTGCGGCCGGCTTCCACGGCGCTCAGCTTTGTCAGGTCGGTCATGCTCAGGCTCCCCGGGCTTTTTCGTACTGCGCGGCGGCAGAGATGAGGCCCGCCTCGCCGAAATGCTTGCCGACCAGCATCATGCCGACGGGGCGGCCTTCGACCGTGCCGCAGGCGATCGAGAGGCAGGGGTGACCCGCGGCGTTGAAGGGCGCGGTGTTGCCGACCATGGGCAGGGCCAGTTCGATGCGTTCGCGCAGGGTGGCGTCGGGGCCGGGCATGGCGGTGGCGCGGAAGGGGATCGTGGGCATGACGAGCATGTCGTATTGGTCCAGCGCCTTGTCATAGCCCGCGCGCATCCATTTCAGGAGCGACTGCGCCTTGGCGTAGAAGCGGTTCTGGTAATTTTCCGCCATGTAGCTGCCCATCAGGAAGGGCGGGATGGCGGTGGGGGAGATGCCTTCGGGGTTGGCGCGCCAGCCGGAGATGGCCTCGAGCATGGCAGGGTCGGTGAAGTTTTCCTCGAAGGTGGCCATGCCGTTCTGCTTGAACATCAGTTCGGAGGTGCCGCCGACGACGATGGCGCTCCAGACGTCGAAGCAGTCCATGTGGGTGGGCAGGTCGATTTCCTCGACCACGGCGCCGGCGGCGCGGAAGGTGTCGGCGGCCTCGCGGACGAGCGCGTCGGAGTCGGCTTCGCTTTCGGGGCGGCCAAAGCCCTGCTTGACGAGGCCGATGCGCTTGGGCGCGGTGGTGTCGGAGAGGGCGTCGAGGTAGTTCACCGGCGTGTCGGGCACGTTCGCCTGCCGGACGTCGAGCCCGTCGGGGCCGGCGATGGCGGTCAGGAGGCGGGCGATGTCTTCGACGGTGGCGCCCATCGGGCCGCAGTGGTCGATGGTGGCGTCCATGGCATAGGCGCCGGTGTAGGGCACGAGGCCGTGGGTGGGCTTGAGGCCGACGATGCCGGACCACGCGGCGGGGATGCGGACGGAGCCGCCCTGGTCACAGCCGAGCGCCATGGAGATGTCGCCCGCCGCAATGGCCGCGGCGCTGCCGCTGGAGGAGCCGCCGGCGGCGAAACCCGGGGCGTTGGGGTTCTGGACGGGCGGATTGCTGGTGTGGCTGTGGCCCGAGAAGGAGAGGTTTTCGCAGGCGGTCTTGCCCTTGATGGTGCCGCCGGCGGCGAGAACGCGGGTGACGACGGTGGCGTCGAAATCGGGGATGAAATCCTTCAGCAGGGCCGAGCCGTTGGGGGCGGGCATGCCGGCGACGCAGATCGCGTCCTTGACGCCCACCTCGTAGCCGTCGAGCACGCCCTTGCCGGTGGGTTCGATCGGACCCATCCATGTCCAGGCAGCGTGGGGGTTTTGGGCCTCGTCGGGCGCCTGCCCCACCTTGCCACGGCCGGGCCGGTCGGGACCCGGAGCCTCCATCGCGTCGAGACGTTCATAGCTTTCCACCATGCCCTGCATCAGCTCGGCGTAGAGGGGGTGATCCTTTTCGGCGAGGTTGAGGCCCAGCCGGTCGGAGAGATCGCGGACGGTGTCGGGCGTGGGGTGCTTGATCGTCATTTCTTATGGTTCCCTGTCTGTTTTTTGCGTTGCGCGCGGGGCGCGAGGGTCAGGCCCTCGCGCCGCTGGCATGTTGTCCGGCGATCCGCCCGAAGACGGCGCCGCGCAGCACCGAGGTCGCCCCGGTGTAGCGCTTGTAGTAGAGGCCCATCGTCTCGCCCGCGGCGTAGATGTTGGGGATGACCCGGCCTTCGCCGTCGAGGACCTGGGCGCTGGAATTGCAGCGCAGGCCGCCGAAGGTGAAGCAGTTGGCCGAGCTGATGGGCCAGGCCCGGAACGGGCCCTTGGCGATGGGCAGCGCCCAGTTCGATTTCGGCGGGGTGAGGCCGGTGGTGCCGAGACCGTCGAGTTCGAAGGGGCGGAAGGTGCCTTCGGTGGTGGCGGCGTTGTAGGCGGTGACCGTCTGGTCGAGGGCGGTTGGTTCGATGCCGAGTTTCTGGGCGAGTTCCGGCAGGGTGTCGGCGGTCACGGGCTTCTGGTCGCTGCGCACGCTGCGCTGCCAGTTTTCGACCTCATCCAGGCGTTCGTCGCAGATCAGGTAGGCCACGCCGCCCGGCAGCTTGTTGATGGTGCGGGCGACGTTTTCGTAGATCGCGTCGACGGTGGCGGAGGCCTCGTCGATGAAGCGGTTGCCCGACTGGTCGACGAGGATGCCGTAGGGGAAGTTGAAGACGATCGGCTCGGAGACGCCGGAGCGCGGGTCGATCGGTTCGGCGTGGTATTCGGAGAAGTCGCCGCAGGTGGCGGCGCCCAGCGCCAGTGCCATGCGCACGCCCTCGCCCCGGTTGTAATAGCCGCCGCGGGCGACGGGGCGGATGTAGCGGGCGCGTTCGCCGTAATATTGCGACTGCATCTCGGCGTTCCCCTCGAAGCCGCCGCAGGCGAGGATGACCTTGCCGGGGAGGTCGATGAGGGCACCGTTGTCGGCAGTACGGGCGCGGAGGCCGGTGACCTGGCCGCTGTCGTCGCGGAGGAATTCGACGGCCGTGGTCTCGTAGCGGAAGTCGACGCCGAGCTCTTCGGCGCGGGCGGCCAGCGCGTCGACCAGTGCCTGACCGCCGCCCACGGGGCAGATGCGGGTGGTCGACTGGGTCAGCAGGTAGGTGGGCATGTCGGAGAAGCGGATGCCGTGTTCCTTGAGCCACGAAAGCGTCGGGCCGGCTTCGGCGGCGAGGGTGCCGATGATCTCGGGGTCGGTGAAGGAGAGCGCCTTCACGATGGCCGGCCATTCGGCATAGTCGCGGGCGGTTTCGTTCATGAGCGAGGGGTCGAGGTGCCAGCCGGCATTGTCCATGAAGTGATCGACGAAATCGTCGGCCACTTCCTCCTCGGATTTCATGCGCATGAAGGCTTCGGTCCAGCGGGTGTTGCCGCCGCGCTCCTCCTTGACCGCGCGTTCGAGCACGGTGACCGACGCCCCCTGCTCGGCCGCGGAAACGGCGGCCGAGAGGCCGGCTATCCCACAGCCGGCCACGACGATTTTCATTACTTCTGCCATCTATGCAGCCTCCTTCAGCACAGTGTCCGACCCGGAGGTCATGCCTTGATCGCGAACGGGTCCCGCTCTTCGTCGGAAAAGTCGATCATCACGTTCTTGGTGTTGGTGAACTCGTCGAGCGCGTATTCGCCGCGTTCGCGGCCGAAGCCGCTATCCTTGAAGCCGCCGAAGGGGGCCTGGACGGCGACCGAGCGGTAGGTGTTGACCCAGACGGTGCCGGCCATGATCGATTTCGACACGCGCATGGCGCGGTTGAGGTCGGTCGTCCAGATGCCGGAGGCGAGGCCGTACTTGGTGTCGTTGCCGATGGCGATGGCCTCTTCCTCGGTGTCGAAGGGGAGGATCGAGAGGACCGGGCCGAACACCTCTTCCTGCGCGATGGTCATGTCGTTGCTGACGCCGGTGAAGATGGTGGGCTCGACGAAGAAGCCGTTTTCGAGGTCGGCCCCTTCGGCGCGCTTGCCGCCGACAGCAAGCTCGGCGCCCTCGTCCACGGCGCCCTTGATCGAGCCGAGGATGCGGTTGAACTGTGGTTCGTTGGCCGCGGTGCCCATCTCGGTGGCCTTGTCGGTGGGGTCGCCCATCTTGATCTGCTGGGCGCGGCGGACGAGTTCCTCGGAGACGCGGTCATAGACGCCGCGCTGCACCAGAAGGCGGGAGCCGGCGATGCAGGTCTGGCCGGTGGCGGCGAAGATGCCGGCGAGCGCGCCGATGATGGCCTTGTCGACATCGGCGTCCTCGAAAATGATGTTGGGGGACTTGCCGCCCAGTTCCATCGTCGAGGGCACCAGCGCGCGGCCGGCATTGGCGGCGATCTCGCGGCCGACGCCCGGGCTGCCGGTGAAGCTGACCCGATCGATGCGGCCGCTGGTCAGGAGTGCCTTGCCGACGCGGGCGTCGCCGGTGACGACGTTGACCACGCCTGGCGGAAAGCCGGCCTGTTCCACGAAGCGGGCGAATTCGAGCGTGGTGGCGGAGGCGTGTTCGGAGGGTTTGATGACGACGCAGTTGCCCGCGGCCAGGGCCGGGGCGAGCTTGTTCGACAGGAGGCCCATGGGCGAGTTCCAGGCGGTGATGAGCACCGCGACGCCGATGGGTTCACGGGTGGCGTAGTCGAAGATCTGGGGCTGATCGAGCGGGATGACCTTGCCCCAGAGCTTGTCGGCGTAACCCGCGAAGAAGCGGTATTGCCGGGCGGCGAAGTTCATCTGGCTGCGGGTTTCGCGGATGACCTTGCCGTTATCGGTGCTTTCGAGAAGGCCCATGCGGTCGCCGTTTTCCTGCAGCAGGTCGGCGAGGCGGTGCATGAGGCGGGCGCGTTCGGCGCCGGAAACTTTCGACCAGGCCCCTTCGAAGGTCTGGCGGGCGGCGGCGATGGCGTCGGCCACCTGCGCGTCGCTGGCCTGCGGGATGTTGGCCCAGGCCTTGCTTGTGTAGGGGTTGATGGCGGGGAAGTATTCCTGATCGGCGGTTTTGACGAATTCGCCGCCGATGAACAGTTCGTAGTCCTCCATGACGTCCTTCTTTCCTTGGTATCCGTGTTCGGGTGATGCGGGGCGCGTCGGGGCGCCGCCGCCGTGTTCAGGCGCGTTTCGAGCTTGCCAGCTTCTGCGCGTGCATCTGTTGGGCGACCTGCGAGTCGGGCAGGAAGGGGCGGCTGCCGCTGATGACGTTGATGGGCGAGCCGTCGAGATAGGCGCGCAGGTTCTCGTGTGTCTGGCGGTAGAAGATCTCGAAATTCTCTTCGGTGACGAAACCGATATGCGGGGTGGCCACGACGTTGCGCAGATGGCGGAACGGGTGATCGTCGGGGAGCGGTTCGACCATGTAGACATCCATGCCGGCGCCCCCGATGCGTTCTTCGCGGAGCGCGGCGTAGAGTGCGGCCTCGTCCCAGAGGGCCGGGCGGGCGGTGTTGACGATGACCGAGCGAGGTTTCATCAGGCCGAGTTCGCGGGCGCCGACGGTGCCTTCGGTGGTGTCACTGTGCGGCAGGTGCAGGGTGATGACGTCGGAGGTGGCGAAAAGCTCGTCCTTGGTGACGCAGGTGACGTCATGGGGTGCGGTGCGTTCGGGCGTGAGGTTGGCGCTCCAGGCGACGACGTTCATGCCGAGGACCTGGCCGATCTTCGCGACGGGAATGCCCATGTTGCCCAGGCCCACGATGCCGAGCGTCTTGCCGGCAAGACCGCGGCCCAGACCCACCTGCCAGCCGCCGGCGCGCAGCGATTCGGTTTCGGCGGGCAGGTTGCGCATCAGCTCGAAGATCAGGGCCCAGGTGACCTCGACCGTGGTCTGGTGAAGCGCATTCGTTGTGCAGACGGTGATACCGAGGTCGTCGGCGGCCTCGAGATCAAGCGAACGTGCATTGCGCATGCCGGTGGCAAGGAAGAGTTTGAGGTCGGGAAGGCGCTCCAGCACGGAGCGCGGAAACTCTGTCCGCTCCCTGATCCGCATCACCGCGTCGTAGCCCTGAAGCCGGGCGACAAGGAGGTCGGGGTCATGCACGTGATCGCGGAAGGGAACCACGGTGACACCGGGCAGCGTGCCCCAGTCCACCAGCTTGAGGGCGACGCCCTGATAGTCGTCCAGTACCGCTACGCGCATTGTCTTCCTCTTTGTTCAGTCGCCTCAAACTTTCAAAAATTCTGTCATCTGTCAACATTTTTGAAAGGACGTGTCGGGGCACGGCGCCGGCCGGCACATGCGGCCGGCAGCTCGGTTGCACAGGGATCAATCGAATCGCCCGGAGGGCTGTATGAGAGGTCTGTTTGGCGGCGACCTGCCGATATGTGCCTCGTAGATTGGCAGGTATACGCCACAATGCGCGCCGTTTTGCGCATTTCGGACAGTTTCCGGGGAAAGCCAACGATTCCCGGTTTTTAACTACACAACTTTGTGTAAACCAAACGCGACTCGAATGCCCGCGCGAGCCGATCTCGCTGGCGAAATGCACAAGATACGGATGCTGTTCCCGATGAGATCAAAGACTGTCTGCCTTACGCGCCGCGGGGTTCTTCTTACGTCTTCCGCCCTTCTGATGCTGGGCGCCGGTGGTGCGGTGGCGCAAGACGTGGTGACCATCGATTCCGACGCCGAAGGCGAGGCCGGCCAGCCCTTCAGTTTCGAGCGGCTCGTCGAGGACATGCGCGCGGCGGCTGGCCGCGAGTATGAGCCCGAACTGATCGAGGACAGCTTCCTCAACGACCTGAATTACGACGATTACCGGCTGATCCGGTTCGACCCGGAGCGGGCCCGGTTCGGCGAGGTGGACAACACACGGTTCGAGCTTCAGGCGTTCCACATGGGGTGGCTGTTCAAGGCGCCGGTGCATCTTTTCGAGGTGGCCGACGGCCGGGCGGCGCCGATGAATTTCGACACCGACGATTTCATCTATGAGCGCGAGTCGCGGGACAAGGTGCCCGAGCATGCGCCGCTGCCGGGGGTGGCCGGGTTCCGGCTGCACACGCCGCTGAACCGCCCCGATATCATGGACGAGCTGGTGGCGTTCCAGGGCGCGTCGTATTTCCGGGCGCTGGGGCGCGGGTCGGGCTATGGGCTTTCTGCGCGGGGGCTGGCGCTGAACACGGCGATGGACGTGAAGGAGGAGTTTCCGCGCTTCACCCGGTTCTGGATCGAACGGCCCGCGCCGGGAAGCGACCGGATCACCGTCTGGGCCGCGATGGAGAGCGCGTCGGTCACGGGCGCCTACCAGTTCGTGATCCTGCCGGGAAAGGACACGGTGTTCGAGGTGACCGCGACGCTGTTCTTCCGCGAGGATGTGCGGCAGGTCGGGGTGGCGCCGCTGACCTCGATGTTCCTATACGGCGACCGGAACCGGGCGAGGTTCGACGATTTCCGCCCGGCGGTGCATGACAATGACGGGCTGGCGATCGAGCGGCGGAACGGCGACCGGATCTGGCGGCCGCTGTCGAACCCGCCGCGGCTGGCGTCGAGCTATCTCAAGGAAGAGACGCCGCTGAAGTTCGGCCTGTGCCAGCGCAACCGCGACTTCGACCATTACCAGGATGCCGCCGCGATCTATGAGCGGCGCCCGTCCTGCATGGTGGAGCCGATCGGGGAGTGGGGCCGGGGCACGATACGGCTGGTGGAGATCCCATCGGAGCTGGAGGTGAACGACAACATCGTGGCCTTCTGGATCCCGGAAGTACCCGCCGAGGCGGGCAGCGAGATGACGCTGAGCTATCGGCTGCACTGGGGTGATCTGCCCCCCGAAGAGGATGGCGACGTGGCCTATGTGATCGCGTCGCGCGCCGGGGTCGGCGGCGTGTCGGGCGTGGAGAACGAGGACGGATCGCGCAAGTTCGTCATCGATTTTTTCGGTGGCCCGATGGAACATTTGCCGGCGGACGCCGTTGAAGACCTGTCAATCGTGGCGTCGGCGGTTGGCGGAAGCATAACGACACAGGTTCTGCATTACGTCCCTGAAAGCAATGTCTGGCGTCTGATCCTGGACGTGGTCGCACAGGGAAACGTGATCGAGCTTTCAGCGCGCATAGAAGGTTATGGTCAGAAGCTCACGGAGACATGGCTCTTTCAATGGCTGACGGAACAATAACAACTGGCGACGAGATCGCCCATTCCATCATGATGGCCCGCGACGGCACATCTGTTTATGGCCCTGCCCAGAGCGCGGGGGAGGTCGATGGCCTTCCCACGGCGCCGCTGGCGATGCCGACCCAGGACATCGAAACGGATGGCGGACCTGTCCGCCGTTTGTGGCGGCGGCTGAGGATGAGCGGCCGCGCCGCGAGTTCCGTGGATGTGAGCGCCTGATCGGTCGATGGTCCTGAACCGCCGTTCCTTTGCCGTTCTGTTCGTTCTGAGAACGGCAATGATCGCCCTCAGCCTGATTGCCGGGATCGGGGCGTTTTTTCTTTTCCTTGAGTTTGGCGATGCCGACGGGCTGACATGGCTCGACGTGTTCCGCGCCGTGCTAATCCTGATCTCGACGCTGTGGCTGGCGTGGGGGGCGGTGACGGCGTTCGTGGGGATGACCACGCGCGCGCGGCCGCCGGAGGGGGAGAATGTCGCGCCGATCAAGGGCCGGACCTGCATCCTGATGCCTGTCTACAACGAGGACCCGGTCGAGAGCCTGTCGCGGGTGGCCGCGATGGAGGCCTCGCTGCGGGAGACGGGCGACCCGGCGGATATTCATTTCGCCATCCTGTCGGACACGCGCGACGAGGCGATCGCCAAGCAGGAGCGCGAGGTCTTCGAGCGGATGGTGCGGGAGTGCGGCGGTGCCGGCCGGTTCTTCTATCGCCGCCGCGAGAACAACGTCGGCAAGAAGGCCGGAAACATCGAGGATTTCATCACCCGGTCGGGGGCGGCCTATGATTACGCCCTGGTGCTGGATGCGGATTCGCTGATGGAAGGCGAGACGATCCTGCGGATGATCCGGCGGATGGAGGCGGAGCCCGGGCTGGGGTTGTTGCAGACGCTGCCCAAGATCATCCGGGCGCAATCGCATTTCGGGCGGGCGATGCAGTTCTCGGCGAGTTTTTTCTCGCCGGTCTTTGCGCGCGGGCTGGCCATGGTGCAGGGCCGCACCGGGCCGTTCTGGGGGCATAATGCCATCATCCGCGTCAGGGCCTTTGCACAATCCTGCGGGCTGCCGGTGCTGAAGGGCAAGCCGCCTTTCGGCGGTCACGTGATGAGTCACGACTATGTCGAGGCGGCGCTTCTGGCGCGGGCCGGCTGGACCGTGCGGCTGGATGACGATCTCGAGGGATCCTATGAGGAAGGCCCCGAGAACCTTGTGGATCATGCCAAGCGCGACCGTCGCTGGTGCCAGGGGAACCTGCAGCACATGCGGATCATCGGGGCGCCCGGGCTGAAGCCCTGGTCGCGCTTCGTTTTCGCGCAGGGGATCATGGCGTATATCGCGCCGCTGTTCTGGATGGGGTTCATCCTGGCGTCGATCGCGGCGCCGCTTCTGGTGACGCCGCCCAACTATTTCCCGGTGCCGGGCTGGCCGTTTCCGTATTTCCCGCCCTCGGAGGCGTCGATGGCGATCGGGCTGGCGATCGGGATTTTCGGGCTGCTGTTCCTGCCCAAGCTGCTGATCGCGCTGCGCTCGGCCGTGACTGGCGAGGCGAAGCGGTTTGGCGGTATCGGACGGGTGTTCCTGTCGACGCTGGCGGAGCTGGCGCTGTCGTCACTGACCGCGCCGGTGCTGATGATGTTCGCCGTGCGCTCGGTGTCGCAGGTGCTGATGCGGCGCGACGGGGGCTGGCCCACGAACAACCGGGGCGACGGAATTCTGAGCTGGTCGGAGGCGGTGTCGGCGGCGTGGTGGATCACGCTGACGGGCTGTGCCGGGATGCTGGCGGCGTGGTACCTGACGCCCGAACTGTTCCTGTGGCTGCTGCCGATCGGGGTGCCGATGATCGGGGCGCCGGCGTTGCTGCGCCTGACCTCCCTGCCCTCGCGCCGGCGGCTGATGCGCGTGCCGGCCGATGCCGCGACGCCGCGCGTCGTGCAGCTTTGCGACATCGTCCTGGCCCGGTGGGGCGCCCGGCCGCGGCCGACCTCCATTCAGAGCGTGACGACCGTGCCCAATGTCGGGGTGAAAGTCTGAGATGGGCACATTGGTAGAGAGGGCCGTTCCGGCGGCAGGGGGCACGGACGAGGCCGGCACCGCGCCGCCGCCCAAGCCCAAGCGGCCGCGCGACCCGCGGCTCGATTTCTTCCGGGGCCTGTGCCTGGTGATGATCTACATCAACCACGTGCCGGGCACGATTTTCGAACATGTCACCTCGCGCAATTTCGGGCTGTCGGATGCGGCGGAGGGCTTTGTCTTCATGTCGGGCTGTGCCGCGGCGCTGGCCTTCAGTTCGGGGACCGTGCTGGAGACGGCGCGGCGCACGACCGCGCGGGCCTGGACGCTGTACCAGGTGCATATCCTGACGACGCTGCTGGCGATCGTGATGGTGGGCGCCGCCGTGCTTTACACCGGCGATCCGGAGGTTCTGTCGAACAACACGTTCGAGATGCTGTGGGAGGACCCGCGGACCGTCTCGATCGGGATCGTCACGCTGGGGCACCAGTTCGGCTATATGAACATCCTGCCGATGTACATGGCGCTGATGCTGGTGGCGCCGGGCCTGATCTGGCTGGGCCGGAGAAAGCCGCTGGCGCTTTTGGCCGTGTCGATCGGGATATGGGTGCTGGCCGCGAATTTCCGGATCAACCTGCCGAACTACCCCCTGCCGGGCGGGTGGTTCTTCAACCCGTTCTCGTGGCAGTTGCTGTTCACGCTGGGAATCCTGACCGGGCTGGGCCTGCGGGAGGGGCGGCGGTTCGTACCGGCCTCGCGCGTGCTGCTGGCGATCGTGGTGGTGTGGCTGGCCTATTGCGTGCTTTGGGTGCAGGTGGACGCGGTCAAGGCGTTCTCGCGCTCGGTGCTGGCGGCGCTGCGGGAAGAAGGGGCGATGTTCCTGTTCGTGTCGTTCGACAAGAGCTTCGTGGCGGCGCCGCGGTTGCTGCATTTCGTGGCGCTGGCCTATCTGCTGTCTTGGCCGCGCTTCATACCCTGGGTGACGGGGTCATGGGTGGCCGCGCCGATCCGGCTTTTGGGCAAGTACGGGCTTTGGGTGTTCGCGACGGGCACGGTGCTTTCGATCGGCGGGCAGCTTGTGAAGACGCTGCACCCGGCGGGCCTTTTGCAGGATGTGGTGCTGATCTTCGGCGGGCTGGCGGTGCAGTACGCGCTGGCGCGGTGGCGGGAATCGCTGCGGGTGCAGAAGGCGGTGGCCTGATCGCCGGTCAGGCGCCGCGCTGCCAAGGGCTGGTGGGGTAATCGGCCTCGCCCTGGGGTTCGTGGAAGGCGAGAATTCGTGAAATGTAGTCGAGGAAGTTGGATTTCTCGCCCTCGTCGAGCGGTTTGAGCAGGTAGTTCTGGCTTTCGACGATGCGGTCGCGGATGCGCGAGAGCAGGCTGTTGCCGTCTTCGGTGATGTCGACGGCCTTGGAGCGGCGATCGGTTTCCTTGACGGTGCGGCAGACGAGCCCGCGCTTTTCCAGCCGGCGCAGCACGTCGCCGGTGGTGGAGGCGTCGAGATAGGCGAGCGCGGCGATGGCCGTCTGGTCGAGCTGCCGGTTCTGGGCGAGAATCTGCAGGATGGTGTATTGCACCGGCGTGATCTCGGCCGTTTCGAGGGTTTCGTGAAACAGCGAGATGGCGACCTGTTGCAGGCGGCGGATCATGAAGCCGGGCTGGTCGGGCAGTTTGCGGATGGTCATGCTGCGGCGGCCACGCGTCTTGTGAAGTGTCATGAAACGAGACCATCCCCGGCGGTGGCTGTCAACCGCGCGGACCCGGGGTCGCCGGAGTGCGGATGGCTGGGCCTCACCCGGCGAGGTCGCCGGTCTGGAGCATGCCGGAAGCGAGGTAGCCGCCGTCGACCGGCAGGGTGATGCCGTTGATGTAGCGCGCCTCTTCGGAGAGCAGGAACAGGATGGCGGGCGTGATGTCTTCGACGCCGGCCAGTGTGCCCGCCGGGATCATCGGCAGGACGGAGGCGCGCGTGGCTTCGGTGTAGAGCTCTTCGGTCATGGCGGTGACGGTCGGGCCCGGGGCCACGGCGTTGGCGGTGATGCCGGCGCGGCCGAACTCGAGGGCGAGCTGGCGGGTGAGGCCGATGATGGCCGCCTTGGAGGTGCCGTAGGCGCCCCGGCCGATGCCCGCGCGATAGCCCGAGACGGAAGAAAGGCTGACGATGCGGCCGTAGCGGTTGGCGCTCATCGCCACGGCGGCGCGGCGGCCGCACAGGAAGCTGCCCCGGACGTTGACGTCGAGCACTTTCGAAAAGGTGTCGGCGGACAGCTCGGCCATCGGCGCGACTTGCAGGATACCGGCGCTGTTGACGAGGCCGGTGACCTGGCCGGCCCATTTCTCGGCCATGTCGAAGGCCGTGTCGACAGAGGTTTCGTCGGTGACGTCGAGCGCGAGGCCGAGCGCCTGCCCCCCTACCCCGGTGATGGCGGCCACGGTGGTCTCGATGCCCGCCTCGTCGATATCGGCGACACAGACGGGAACACCGCTGGAAGCCAGGGCGATGGCGGTGGACTGCCCGATGCCGGAGCCGCCGCCGGTGACGACAACGGTGCCCTTCTGAAAGCTGAACATGATCGGCGGCCCCCCGGTAATATGTGCGCGTTGTTAAGTGCCGTTCAGGCCGGGACCGTGACGTCGCGAACCATGTAACCCTTGGTGGCGAAGGTGCCGTTTTCCTTGCGGAATTGCGACATGTAGTCAGGCCAGATGGCGGTGAGCTTGCCGCTGCGGGGGTGGAGGTACCAGCTTTGGCAGCCGCCCGTGATCCAGACCGTGCGCTCGGCGCGGTCATGGATGGATTTCACGTAGGCCTCCTGTGCCTCGCGGTCGGGTTCGATGATCTTGCCGCTTTCGAAGAGGTATTCGAGCGCGCCGCGGATGTATTCGATCTGGGTTTCGACCATGTAGATCATCGAGCCGGCGCCAAGACCGGTGTTGGGCCCGAGCATCATGAAGAAGTTCGGATAGCCGTGAACGGAGGTGCAGGCGAAGGCCTGGCCGCCGTTTTCCCACTGATCCGACAGGCGGCCGGTCTTGCCGTAGATGACCTCGGCGATGGGCAGTTCGGTCGCCTCGAAGCCGGTGGCGAGGATCAGCATGTCGAGCTCGACATGGCTGCCATCGGTGAGCACGACGCCGGTTTCGTCGATCCGCGCGATACCGGTGGTTTCCAGCGTCACGTTCTCGCGCTGGATGGCGGGGTAGTATTCGTTCGAGATCAGGATGCGCTTGCAGCCAACGGAATAGGGCGGCGTCAGTTTCTCGCGCAGCTCTGGGTCGGCGACCTGTGCCTCGAGATGGCCGCGGGACATTTCCTGGATCTGGGCGAGGAAGGCCGGGATCTGGAGGCGCTGGGGGAAGCGGCTTTCGTTGCCCCAGAAGAGCTCTTTCCGGAAGTCCTGCAGCATCTCGGGGAAGCGCTCGAACATGCCCTTCTGGGCTTCGGAATAGGCCTCGTCACGGCGGGGGACGATGTAGGGCGCGGTGCGCTGGAAGACGGTGAGGTGCGAGACGTCGGGGGCGATTTCCGGGGCGATCTGGATCGAGGAGGCGCCGGTGCCGATGATGCCGACGCGCTTGCCGGTGTAGTCGTAGTCGTGATCCCATTGCGAGGAGTGCATCATCTTGCCGCCGAAGCTTTCGAGACCCTCGATATCGGGCATCGCGAGATCGGAGAGGTGGCCGGTGGCCGACACGAGTGCGCGGGCGCGGTAGGTGCCGTTGTTGGTCTCGACCTGCCAGAGGCCGTCTTCCTCGATCCATTCGGCGCGGGTGACGGTGGTGCCGAAACGGACCTTGGGATAGACGCCTTCGTCTTTCGCCGTGTCCTGCAGGTATTTCAGGATTTCGGGCTGCTTCGAGTAGGTGCGGCTCCAGTGCGGGTTGGGGCGGAAGGAGTAGGAGTAGAGATGCGAGAAGACATCGCAGCCGGCCCCCGGATAGTGGTTGTCGCGCCAGGTGCCGCCCACGTCCTGCCCGCGTTCGAGCATGAGGTAATCGCGGGTGCCTTCGCGTTCGAGGATCACCGCGAGGCCGAGACCGGAGAAGCCGGTGCCGATGATGAGGGTTTCGGCATCGACCTGGGGCTTGGGGGTGGTGTTCTGGATGTTCATGGTGTCTCCGATTCTTGGATCAGGCATGGATCGGCGCGTGGACGGTGCCCGGCGCATCGCGCTCGGGTTCGTCGATGAAATCGCGGATCAGCATAAGGAGGTGCGAGGGCCGTTCATGCGCCACGGCGTGGCCGGCGGGCACCTCGGCGAAGCGGGCGTTCTCGATCGCGCCGAAGAGCAGCTTGGAATGGTAGATCGGAACCATCTGATCCTGCGTGCAGCCGATCACGAGGGTCGGGGTGGTGATATTCGAGACGGCCTCGGTGATGTCGACCGTGCGGTTGAAGACCATCTTGCTGTAACGGTCGGAGCCATCGCCGATCTTGGCGACCAGCGCGTCGACCTCGGCCGGCAGGCGCATGGTGATAAAGGCGTGGCTGAAGGCGGTCATGACCATGAAGCCGGGCATGGCGGCGCTTTTTTCCTCGTGCAGCTTGAACCAGACGTCGTAGCGCAGCTGCTGGTGGATGTCGGTCTTGATCCAGCCGGCGATGAGGGTGAGCGATTTCAGGATATCGGGGGTCGTGCCGGCGACATGGGCGGCGATGACCGCGCCAAAGGAACAGCCGGTGAGATGGACCGGACCGTCGCAGAGCGCGGCGATGACCGCGCGGGCCTGGGCGGCGTAGTGTTCGGTGGTCGCGCCCTCGGCGTCGACGAAGTCGAACGCCACGACGCGGCGGCCGTCGGCGAGCATCGGGAACAGCGCCCAGTAGGTGCTTTCGGCCGAGCCGCTGGTGCCGTGCAGGAGCACGATCGTGTCTTCGCCGCGCTTGTGGGGCGCGGAATCATAGGTGCGGATCGTCATCCCGTCATGGGTGATTTCGCCTTCGACGACGTTTTCGGTGAATGCCATTCTTGCCTCCTCCGGCCGCGGGATTCTTGGGGCGACCGATCTGAATGGATATGATGAGTATACTTAGCATTATCGTATTCCTCATCCGCAGGCCTTGTCAACAGGGCATCCGCTGCCCTCGGGCGCTGGCTCAGATGACGGCGAGCGACCGGGCGCGCGCGATCAGCTGCAGCGCGGAGGTATAGCTGGGAACTTCGACCAGGTGCCCGTCAAGTTCGGCCCGGTCCAAGCCCTGCTGCCGCGCGGCTTCAAAGGCGCCGATCACTGCGCGGGCCTTTGCAATCTCCTGGTCGCTCGGCGTCATCACGTCGGTGACGACCCGCGCGTGCTGCGGGGACACCGCCGCCTTGGCGCTGTAGCCGAGCGATCTGCCGTAGAGCGTGTCGATGCGACACCCTTCGGTGTCGGAGAAGGTGTAGGGGCAATCGATCGACAGTTTGCCGGCGGCGGTGGTTTCGACATGCATGCGCTGGCGGCAATAGGCGAGTTCGTGGCCCTCTTGCGTGCGGGGGGCGCCGAGGTCGAGCGCGAGGTCTTCGGTTGAGCAAAGGAGGGCGATGACCCGGGGGCTGCAGGTTGCGATCGCGAAGGTCTGCATGATGCCGCGGGCGGTTTCGAGATTGGGGACGATCTTCGTGGCGCCGGGGGCGATGCCGTAGGCCGCTTCCAGCCTGGTGATCTCGGCGTCGAGATCGATGATGTCGGCAGGGTCGCGGACCTTGGGCAGGTGGACGGCGTCGGGCCGGCCCTTCATGACCTCGGTGAGGTCGGCAAGGCCGTCGGCCGCAAGCGGATTGATGCGGACGGTGGCCATCATGCCGGCGGCCCGCCACGTGTCGTAGAGCTGTTCCGCGCGGTGTCGGGCGTGGGGGCGGAGGTCGGGCGGGGTGGAGTCTTCGAGTTCCTGGATCAGGACGTCGGCGCCGCTTTGGGGGGCGTCGTCGAGGGAGGGGTCGTCGCCGCCGGGGACGAAGAGCCACGACCGGACACGCGGGGAGATGCCTGTTCTGTCTTGATCCGAACTGTTGGGCATGAATTTCCGCTCGCTGCCAATCCGCCATCGGCCGCAAGGGCCGTCGCGGCGACTGTAACCGGATCGAGAGAAATCGGGGAAGGGAAATGGCCCGCCGCGCGGATTGGCTGTAAGGCTGGAGGGAAACATGGGCGGAGTGTTGGACGCGTGATGTCAGGTCATGATCCGTACACAGCCATGTCGCAAGAGCTGGCAGGATCCCGATATTTGCCGGAGTTATCCGGAGGACGCCCCGGCGCGTGTGCGCCGGGGCGGAACAGGCGTTATTCCGAGGCGGGCGCGTCGATGCGGTTCAGGTCGACATAGCTGTCATAGGTCGCGCTGAAGCTCTGGTACGACTCGATGGCGCGGCGGAACATTTCGTCGTTCTCGCTTTCCTCGGCGATCACTTCCTCGGTGGCCGTGCGGAGCGCGGCGAGCACCTCGTCGGGGAAACGGCGGATGTTCACGCCGGCATCCTTGATCTTCTGCAGCGCCTCTTCCTGCTGGATGGCGCCGACCGATAGCGACCACGCGGTGTTCGACTGGCAGACGGTTTCGATGGTGGCGCGCTGGCCGTCGGTCATGCCGTCCCAGACGTCCTTGTTGATGAGAAGTTCCATGCCGCCGCCGGGCTGGTGCCAGCCGGGGAAGTAGTAGTTCTCGACGATGTCCTGGTAGCCGGTGGTGACGTCGAGCGCCGGGTAGCCCAGCTCGGTGCCGTCGAGCTTGCCGGTTTCGAGGGCGACATAGACCTCGCCCGCGGGCAGGCTGGAGGGGACGGCGCCGAGCTTTTCCATCACCTTGCCGCCGAGGCCCCCGATGCGGAAGTTGAGGCCCTGGAAATCCTCAACGGTCTCGATCGGCTCGTTGAACCAGCCGCCGGCTTCGGAGACGAGCAGGCCGCAGGGCGTGGGGACGACGTTGAAGGGCTCGTAGAGCTCGCGCCAGATTTCCAGACCGCCGCCGGCGTAGAGCCAGGCCGCGAATTTCATCGGGTCGGGGCCGAAGGGGATGGAGCCGAAGAGCGGCGCGGCCGGGGCCTTGCCGGCCCAGTAGCCGGCATAGCTCCACCCGGCGTCGATGGCGCCGAGGCCGACGCTGTCGAGCACTTCGAGCGGCGGGGCGAGTTTGCCGGCCTCGTAGACGCGGAAATCGAGCTCGCCGCCGCTGACGTCGCGGGTGCGGTCGGCGAAGCGGTTCACGGAGGTGCCGAGCACGCCGAGATCGGGGAAGGCGCTTTGCAGGGCGAATTCCTCGGCCTGCGCGGCACCGCCAGCGACGGTCAGGGCTGTCAGCGAGGCTGCCAGGGTAGACTTGAGTTTCATTTGGTTCTTCCTCCCGTTTTGGCTGGCCCGGGTTGGTTGGGTTCAGATCAGTATCGAGGGCCAGAGAAGTACGATCAGCAGGGTCAGCAGTTGCAGCCCGATAAAGGGCATGACCCCGGCATAGGTTTCCCGGTTCGTCAGCGCGCCCTGCGCGGCGTTGCGCATGTAGAAGAGCGAGAAGCCGAAGGGCGGTGTCAGGAACGAAGTTTGCAGGTTCACCGCGACGATGATGGCGAACCAGACCATGAGGGCGTTGCCCGAGAGCCCGTTGCCGAAGTCGAGCGCGGCGATGATCGGGCCGAAGATCGGCAGCAGGATCAGGACGATTTCCAGCCAGTCGAGGAAGAAGCCCATCACGATCATGGCGACCATCAGGATGATCAGGGTGCCCCATGCGCCGACATCCATGTTCTCGAGCCAGGCGACGATCATGTCTTCGCCGCCGACGCCGCGGAAGACCGCGCTGAAGCATGTGGCGCCGATGGCGAGGAAGAGGACGGCGGTGGTGTTGCGCACGGTCAGGACGGCCACGCGCGAGAAGCGGGCGAGGGTCAGGCGGCCGTTGGCGGCGACGAGGAGCGCCGCGCCGAGGGCGCCGACGCCGCTGGCCTCGGTCGGGGAGGCGATGCCGAAGATGATCGAGCCGAGCACGCAGAAGATCAGCAGGAGAAGTGGGCCGATGCCCAGAAGGATGCGGCCGAGGCGGACGTCGCCGCTGCGGGGGGCCATGGGGGCCTCGTCGGGGCGCAGGTGGGCGCGGATGAGGACGTAGGCAAGGTAGAGGCCTATGAGGATCAGGGCGGGCACGATACTGCCGGCGAAGAGGTCGCCGACGCCGACGCCAAGCTGATCGGACAGGATGATCAGCATGATCGAGGGCGGCATGAGGATGGCGAGGGTTCCGGAGGCGGCGATGACGCCGCTGGCCATGCGGCCGCTATAGCCCTGTTTCTGCATCTCGGGGAGCGCGAGCAAGGTCAGCATCACAACCGAGGCGCCGACGACGCCGGTGGCGGCCGCCATCAGCGCGCCGATCAGGATGACCGCGATGCCGAGCCCGCCGCGCCGGTTGCCGAGCGCGTGCTGGATATCGACAAGCGCCCGTTCGGCGAGGCCCGAGACCTCGAGCAGGAGGCCCATGCAGATGAACATCGGGATGCTGAGAAAGAGCCAATTGGTGAGGACCGAGCCGTAGACGCGGGCCACCATCAGGTTGGTGAAGGCCGAGGGCAGGTCGGAGACCAGGAGCGTGAGAACCGCCGTGCCACCGAGGACCAGCGCCACCGGGTAGCTGGACAGGATGCCGAGCACCAGCAGGCCGACCATCAGCAGGGGAAGCGCGTCGCCCGACATTCACTGGCCTTTCAGCAGCGCCACGACATCGGCCAGGAGGCGCAAGGCGAGGCAGAACGCGAGGAGCGCGAAGCCCGCGAAGAGGACGAACTTGATGACGTAGATATCCTGCACACCGCCGCTGACGCCGCCCTCGTCGATGCGCCACGAGCGTTTGAAGAAGCTCCAGGCGGGGGGCAGGAAGAGGACGGCGAACGGCAGGCCGAAGAGGATGTGGCCGAGGATTTCGGTGATCCGGCGGGGCCTGGAAGAGAAGGTTTCGGCCAGGAAGTCGACACGGACATGCCAGTTGAGAAGCACCAGCGGGCCGAGGGCGACCAGCAGGACAAGGGCGAAGACCTGCCATTGCAGGTCGGTGATCGTGGCGAGTGACAGGGCCTTGCCGAGCAGGAAGACCTCGCCGTCGAAGCGAATGAGCGAGCCCACGCCGAAGAGTGCCATCAGGACGCCGGCATTGATGAGCAGGACGAGGCTGGCCACGGCAATCATGCAGAGGCCCCGCAAACCAGCCGCGAACGGGGGTCGCATCAGGCCCATGTCCAATGCACGGGAGGGTGGCCGGCCACGGGGCTGCGGAAGCTGGCGATCCTGTCGCCGGCGATGCAGCCCAGGTAGACGGTTTTCCTGTCCTGCCCCCCGAAGGCGAGGCTTGAGGTATTGAGCAGGACAGAGGAATGGGGCTCGTAGACGAAGCTGGAGTGCAGCTCGCCCGCGGCGAGGCGGCGCTCCACCTCGGCGACGTGGTCGGGTTCGAAATCTTCGAACAGGAGGACCACGTCGCCTTCGGGGGAGATGCGGAAAATGCGGTTGGTGACCACGCTGACGACCCAGAGGCCGCCCTCTTCGTCAAAGGCCAGTCCGTCAGGGAAGGTGCCGGCGCCGTATTCAGCGACGGTTTGGCGGTTGCTGAGATCGCCGTTCGCGTCGAGATCGAAGGCGGTGGTGCGTTTGCCGAAAGTCTCGTTGACGTAGAAGCGGCTGCCCTGCGGGTCGATGCGGCATTCGTTCGTCCAGATGAAGCCGTCGGCGACGATCCGGGCGCCCTTGGCGTCGATCAGGCCGATGAAACCGTCTGCTTCGGTCGTGGAGAAGGGGATGTCGCGCGGGCGCATGGAGGAGACGCAGAACCAGATGCGTTCGAGGTCGTCCATCCAGACGAAATTGACCGTGGGGATGGCGACGCCGTCGACCTCCATCAGGTAAGGGGTGATCGCGCCGTCGGTGCCGATCTTCCAGAGGCCGCCATCGACACCGAGATTGGCGAAGATGACCGAGCCGTCGCGGTTCAGGACATAGCCGTTGGGCTTGAACCGCTCGGGGGCGTCGGGATTGCCGCCGATGAGGGTTTGCGTGCCGTCGGGTGCGGTCTTGAGAACACCGCTGCGCAGGTCGCTGGCATAGACGGCGCCGGAGCTGCCGCACAGCACGCATTCGGGGCGTTGCAGGTTTTCGATGGCAAAAGAGAAGTCGCTGGCCGAAAGGCAATTCGGCCCGATCGTCGCACTGTTCATGTTTCCTCCCCGGCGCTGATGCACCGCTTGCCGGAGACGGTAGCACCGGGTCTGAGTTGTAAGAAGTGCCGATTCCGGACAGGCGCGTTCTGGAAAATGCAACACGGAGACGCGTTATGGCGGCGGTTTCGGCGGGACGTTCAGAGCCGAAAACCGAAGGCCTTTGCCGACGGCATGCACCGGCCCCCTGCCCTTGATGGTACCCAGATCAGCGGTCAGGCTTTGCGCGGGCTCTCCTCCTCGCCGGCCAGTCGTGAGCGGATGCCGTCGAGGGCCGACGGCCGGGCCGCCAGGGCGAGAATGCTGTCGACGACCTGCGCGCGCAGGCGCGCCTGGGACGTGTCGTCGAAGAGGTCGGGCCCGAAGATGGCCGAGAAGGTCGGGCGGTTCGAGACATTGAAGAAGCTCGCCGCGCTGATCTGCCAGTGCAGCGCGACGGGGTCGAGATCGGCGCGGAAGAGGCCGGCCTCCTGCCCGCGGCGGCAGATGTCCTCGAGCTTGTCGATGGCCGCGACGTTCATGTCGCGGATGACCCTGGAGGCGGCGAGATTCTCGCCGTTGTGGATGTTCTCGATCATCACCATGCGGATGAAATCGGGATTCTCGCGGTGGTGATCGAAAGTGAAGGCCACGAGGCGGGCCAGTGCCGCGTCGGGGGGCAGGTCGGCGAGATCGAGCGCCGCCTCGCCGTCGCGCACCTTCATGTAGGCGGCTTCCAGGGCCTTGGTGTAAAGGCCGAGCTTGTCGCCGAAATAGTAGTAGATCATCCGCTTCGAGGTCTGGGTCTGCGACGCGATGGTCTCGACCCGGGCGCCGGAAAGGCCCTTGGCCGCGAATTCCGAGAGGGCCACGGAGAGGATATCGCGCTGGACCGCTTCGGGATTCTGCCGCCAGCTTCGGCGCTCTGCGTCTGTCTTCGTTGCCATGCCGTCCCTCCCCGCGATGGGCTTAGCACAGTGGAAATGGACAAGTCAGTACATTTTCGCTTGACGAAATGTACCGTTCGGAACATTTTGCCCGGGAGAGTCGTGGAAGGGGAGGTCCACGCGCCGATGCACCTTGACCAGTCACAGGACGGACATGCGGAGACAGACCAGCCGATGGTACGGCTGGGCCTGGTCGGCCGTGGTATCCAGCTGTCGCGGACGCCGGCGATGCACGAGGCCGAGGCCGAGGCGCACGGGCTGCCTTGCACGTATGAGCTGCTCGATACCGATGCGGGGACCGAGGATGACCTTGCCGCGATATTGTCGCGGGCCGAGGCGGAAGGGTTTGCCGGGCTGAACGTGACTTACCCCTACAAGCAGGCGGTGATGGAGCATCTCGACCAAGTGTCGGACGCCGCCGGGCGGATCGGGGCGGTGAACACGGTCGTGTTCCGCGACGGCGGGCGGTTCGGGCACAACACCGATTTCTGGGGGTTCTCCGAAAGCGTGCGGCGCGGGCTGAAGGATGCGCCGATGGACCGGGTGCTGTTGCTGGGCGCCGGTGGCGCCGGGGCGGCGTTGGCGTTTGCGCTTGCCGACCTGGGGGTGAGCCGGCTGATGATTGCGGACACGCGGCCCGGGGCGGCCGAGGCGCTGGCCGAGGCTGTCGGCGGGCCGGCCGAGGTGGTTGAGGACGTGACGGAAGCGGTGCGGATTGCCGACGGAATCGTCAATGCAACCCCGGTGGGGATGGCAAAGCTGCCTGGCACGCCGATTCCCCCTGCCCTGCTGGAGCCGCGGCACTGGGTGGCCGATATCGTGTATTTCCCCCTGGAGACCGAGCTGCTGAAGGTTGCGCGGGACAGGGGGTGCCGGGTGCTGAGCGGGGCCGGCATGGCGGTGTTCCAGGCGGTGCGGGCGTTCGAGCTGTTCACCGGGCGCACGGCGGATGCCGACCGGATGCGGCAAACGTTTCAGCGGCTGGCGCCGCCCGAAGGGGAGCGCGCATGAAGACGGGGATCGCAACAGTTTCCATTTCCGGCAACCTCGAGGAGAAGATCGAGGCCATTGCCGCGGCCGGTTTCACGGGCATCGAGATTTTCGAGCAGGATTTCATCGCCGATATTCGCAGCCCCGCCGCGGTGGGCCGCCGTATTCGCGAGAGCGGTCTGGAGGTGATGCTGTTCCAGCCGTTCCGGGATTTCGAAGGGTTGCCCAAGGCGCTGCGCGCCAAGGCGTTCGAGCGTGCGGAGCGGAAGTTCGACGTGATGCAGGAGCTGGGCTGCGAGCTGATGCTGATCTGCTCGTCGGTACATCCGGAGGCGTTGGGCGGGATCGACCGGGCGGCGGCGGATTTCGCTGCGCTCGGCGAGCTGGCGGCGAAGCGCGGCCTGCGCGTGGGGTACGAGGCGCTGGCCTGGGGCCGGCATGTGAACGATCATCGCGACGCGTGGGAGATCGTGCGGCGGGCGGATCATCCGAATGTCGGCCTGATCCTCGACAGTTTTCACACGCTGGGCCGGGGGATCGACCCCGAGACCATCCGGCGGATCCCCGGTGACAAGATCTTTTTCGTGCAACTGGCCGATGCGCCGCTGATCGACATGGACCTGCTCTACTGGTCGCGGCACTTCCGGAACATGCCCGGAGAGGGCGACCTTGCCGTGACGGATTTCATGCGGGCGGTGATGGCGACGGGCTATGCCGGGCCGGTGAGCCTGGAGATTTTCAACGACCAGTTCCGGGGCGGCAGCCCCGAGACGATCGCGCGGGATGGATATCGGTCGCTGATCTCGCTGATGGACGAGGTGCGGCGGCAAGAGCCGGAGGCGGGCGTGCAGGACCTGCCCGCCCTGCCCGCGCCGGTGCCTGTGCGGGATACGGCCTTCATCGAGTTCGCCGCGCAGGGCGAGGGTCTGGAGAAGCTTGAGGGGCTGTTGTCGAGCCTCGGTTTCCGCCGCACCGGGCGGCATGTGTCGAAGGCGGTGACCCTGTGGCAGCAGGGCGATATCCGGATCGTCCTGAATGCCGAGACGACGGGCCATGCGGCCAATGCGTGGAACGTGCGGGGCACGACGATCTGTGACATCGGGCTGTCGGTCAGTTCGGCCGCCGATACGGTGACCCGGGCCGAGGCGCTGGGGGCGAAGCCGTTTTCGCAACCGCTGGGGCCCGGGGAAATGCCCATCCCGGCCATTCGCGGGCTGGGCGGCAGCGTGATGCATTTCATCGACGAAGGCGCGTTGTCGGATGTGTGGGACGTTGAGTTCCTGCCCGAGGGCGAGGCTGCGGCAGAGGCCGGGCTGACACGGGTCGATCATATCGCGCAGACGATGAGCTATGACGAAATGCTGTCATGGTCGCTGTTCTGGACCACGCTGTTCGACATGGAGAAGGCGCCGATGGTCGACGTGGTCGACCCCGACGGGCTGATCCGGAGCCGGGCGATTGCCGCGCCGGGCGGCGAGGTGCGGATCACGCTCAATGGGGCGGAGACGCACAAGACGCTGGCTGGCTCGTTCCTGGCCGAGGGGCTGGGGGCGACGATCCAGCACGTGGCGCTGGCGACGGAGGATATCTTTGCCACCGCCGAGGCGCTGAAGGCCAAGGGGTTCGAGGCGCTGCCGCTGTCGCCCAACTATTTCGACGACCTTGCGGCGCGGTTCGACCTTGCGCCGGAGATGCTGGAGAAGATGCGCGCCGCGAGCATCCTTTACGACGCGGATGAGCAGGGGGAGTTCTTCCAGCTCTATTCGAAACCATTCGCCGGGCAGATGTTCTTCGAGATCGTCGAGCGCCGCGGCGGATACGCCGGATACGGCGCGCCGAACGCGCCGTTCCGCATTGCCGCACTGAAGCGGTTGCAGCCGCCGAAAGGCATGCCAGCAATTCAGAAAACGTAGGACATTTTTGAAAATGTCCTATAAAACGCACTACGAGCCCACCGGTCCCCGGTGATTTCAACGAAGGGAGGAAACCAATGACCAACTTCAGCCGCCGCACCGCACTTGCGGTCGCGTTTTCCGCCACGGCCGCACTGGCCGTGCCGGGCACAGCCCTTGCGCAGGAGAAACCCACGCTACGTCTGTCCTCGGTCGTGTCGGATAACGACATCCGCGCCGAGGCATTCGCGAAGATCGCCGAGTCGGTGTCGGACACGTTCGACATGCAGGTGTTCAACGGCGCGACGCTTGTGGCGCAGGGCACCGAGATGACCGCCATCCAGCGCGGTAACCTCGAAATGGGGCTGATCGCGCCCCAGACCATTGCCGAGCAGATCCCGGAATGGTCGATCGTGACCTCGGCCTACCTGTTCAGCGATGCCGCGCATCTGGACGCGACCTTCGACAGCGATGTCGGCAAGCAACTGACCGACATGGCCGAGGAAGCGGGCATTCACGTGCTGGCGCCGGTCTATTTCGGCGCGCGGCAGGTGAACCTGGCGCCGGATATCGAGGTGAAGACGCCGGAAGACCTGAACGGGATCACCATGCGGATGCCGGGCGGCGACGCCTGGCAATTCCTGGGCGAGGCGATCGGTGCGAACCCGACGCCGCTGGCTTATGCGGAGGTGTATACGGCCCTGCAGACCGGGGCGATCGACGGGCAGGACAACCCGCTGCCCAACGACTACAACATGAAGTTCTACGAGGTGACGAGCCAGATCGTTCTGACCAGCCACCTGATCGGCTTCGACGTTCTGGCGATCAGCGCCGAGCTGTGGAACGAGCTTTCGGCGGAGCAGCAGGAGACCTTGCAGACCGCGGTGGACGAGGCGATCGCCGAGAGCACGCAGCGCCACCTCGACCGCGAGGCCGAGCTTGTGCAGTTCTTCAAGGATGAAGGGCTGAAGGTCTATGAGCCGGACCAGGATGCGTTCCGCGAGTATGCCCAGCAGAAATACTTGGAATCCGAGTTCGCTGCGAGCTGGCCGGATGGTATGCTGGACGCGATCAACGCGCTGGCCGACTAAGCGCCACATCTCAAACCAACCAAGGCGCCGGACCTGCGTAATACGCGGGCCCGGCGCCGCCGGGTGCAGAAATTGACCACGTCTTCCCGCCTTCTGAAACACGCGCGCCAGCTGGCCGACGCCGTGCCCGCCATCCTTCTGGCGGCGATGTTCGTCTGTTTCATCATCCAGGTCTTCATGCGCTACGTGATGGACAGCCCCGTGGGCTGGACCGTAGAGGTCTGCGTGATCGCCTGGCTGTGGATCCTGCTGTGGGGCCAGTCCGTATCGGCGACCGAGGCTGACGAGATCCGCTTCGATATCGTCTATGGCAGCGTCGGGCCTGAGGTGCGGCGCTGGTTCCGGATGATCTTTTCGGTCTTCCTCGTGGGGATCTACATGTGGTCCCTGCCCGCGCTGTGGGATTTCGTGACCTTCATGAAGATCCAGGAAACCTCTTACCTCGATATTCCGTTCAACTGGGTCTATTCCATCGCTCTGATCTTTTCGGTCGCGTCGATCCTGCGGTACCTTTGGATTCTCTGGACCGCGGCCAAGGGACAGGATGCGCCCGCCACCACTGCCGAGGCGGCAAGCCGCAAGGATGGCGTCGAATGAGCTGGGAATTCGGCGTAACCGTCGCCATGATCATCGCCACCGCGCTGGTCGGGCTGCCGATCGGGCATGCGATGCTGGCAAGTTCCGTGTTCTACCTGCTGTTGCAGGGGCAGGACATGTCGATAGCCTTCGAGCAGATGCTGACCGGGCTTTACGGGTCTTACGTGCTGCTGGCGATTCCGCTGTTCATTTTTGCCGCCGACCTGATGAATGTCGGCTCGCTTTCGGACAAGCTGCTGGATTTCTGCCGGGCGCTTGTGGGGCGGTTCCGGGGTGGCCTGGGGCATGTGAACGTGGTGTCCTCGCTGATCTTCTCGGGCATGTCCGGGTCGGCCATTGCCGATGCGGTGGGCATGGGCCGGATCATCATCAACCTGATGACGAAGGACGGGAAATATCCGGGCTCCTATGCCGGGGCGATCACCGCCGCCTCGGCAATCATCGGGCCGATCATTCCGCCGTCGATCCCGATGGTGCTGTTCGCGCTGGTGTCGGATACGTCGATCGGGTTCCTGTTCCTTGGCGGTGTGGCGCCCGGGCTGATCCTGGGCGTTCTGCTGATGGCCATGAACAGCTGGCAGGCGCGTATTCACAACTACCCGGTGGAAGAGCCGGTGCCGATGCGGGAGCTGCCCGGCATCACGCTCAGGGCCGTGCCGGCGCTGTTGATGCCGGTGATCCTGCTGGTGGGAATTTACGGAGGCGTGACCACGCCCACCGAGGCCGCCGCGCTGGCCGCGCTTTATGCCTTCATCGTGTCGACGGTGTTCTACCGCTCGGTGTCTTTGCGGAAGGCCTATGAAACGGTGCGGCAAAGCGCCAAGTCGACCGCCGGTGTGGGCTTCCTGATCGCGGGCGCGCTGGCGTTCAACTATGTCGTGACGATCGAGCAGGTTCCGAATGTCATCCGCGATTTCCTGGGCGATACGGAACTCACGCGCATCACCTTCCTGCTGATGGTCAACGCGCTGCTGCTGGTGCTGGGCTGCCTGCTCGAGGCGAACGCGATCCTGCTGGTGATCGTGCCGATCTTCCTGCCGACCGCCGTGGCACTCGGGGTGGACCCGGTGCATTTCGGGGTGATCGTGGTGGTGAACACGATGATCGGGCTGGCGACGCCGCCCTACGGGTTGCTGCTGTTCGTGGTCAGCTCGATCACCCGCTCGCCGATCCGCGAGACGATCCGGCATTTGCTGCCCTTTCTCGCGATCATGATCGGGGGGCTGGCGCTGATAACCTTCCTTGAAGACCTCGTGCTCTGGCTGCCGCGGCTTTACGGCTACAAGGGCTGACATACGGAGACCCAGATGACCGACACCATCCTTATCATCAACGGCCCCAACCTTGACATGCTGGGCACGCGGCAGCCCGAGGTCTATGGGCATGACACGCTTGACGATGTCGAGGCACTGTGCCGGCGGACGGCGGAGGACGAGGGCGTGGAGATCGATTTCCGGCAGAGCGACAGCGAGGCGGAGATCATGAAATGGATCAAGGAGGCGCGCGGGACGCGGGCCGGAATCCTGATCAACCCGGCGGGGTTCACCTCGACCTCGATCGCCATTCTCGACAGCCTGCTGATCTTCGAGGGGCCGATCATCGAGGTGCATATTTCGCCGCTGTTCCGGCGCGACGAGTTCCGGCACCTGTCCTATGTCTCGAAGGCGGCGACGGCCAAGATCGAGGGGTTCGGGATCAGGGGCTACGAGTTCGCGGTGCGCAAGCTGGCGGAGCTGGCGAGGGGCTGAGGGCTCAGCCGAAGCCGCCGCAGGACTTGATGTGCTCGACCCCGCTTTGAATGTGGCGGGTGAGCAGCTCGACCGCCTCGTCGGCGCGGCGTTCGATGACGAGGTCGCGCAGGGCGGCATGGTCGCGGAACACGCCCTCGCCACGGAAGTTCAGGGCCAGCATGTGGTAGCGCGCGAAGCGGTCGAAGACCGAGGCGTAGGTGCGCATCAGCACCGGCTGGCGGCAGGCCGAGATGGTGGCATTGTGAAACCCCCAGTCGCAGGCGACCCATTGCTCGACGGAGCGTTCGCCGCTTTCCATCAGCTGCTTCTCGAGCACCGAAAGCTTGTAATGGGCCGCGACGACGGCCGCTTCCCAGTCGAGATCCCCAAGGCGGATCGACTGGCGCAGGGCGTGGGATTCGAGAAG
This sequence comes from Roseovarius indicus, assembly GCF_008728195.1. Classification (NCBI taxonomy): domain Bacteria; kingdom Pseudomonadati; phylum Pseudomonadota; class Alphaproteobacteria; order Rhodobacterales; family Roseobacteraceae; genus Roseovarius; species Roseovarius indicus. The sequence goes on along the minus strand of NZ_CP031598.1, from coordinate 875,768 downwards.
GGTGCGCAGCTCGGCGAGATCGTTGAGCTCGGCATCGCTGACCGTGGCGACGCGGAAACCGCGCTGGCCTTCTGCGGTGACCAGTTCCTCGACCGCCAGCCGGTTGAGGATTTCGCGCAGGGTCGTGACGCTGGCGCCGTAGACCTGCTTGAGATGGTCGAGCTTGAGCTTCTCGTCGGGCTTGAGTTGACCGTTGACGATATGCGAGCGGATGCGGCGATAGGCGTATTCGCCGATCGTGTCGCCCTCTCGTGGCTCGGTATTGAAGCGGATGTCTTCCATGAAGCCCATGTTGGTTTGCGCCCTGGCCTGTCAGTATCCGATGTGGCGGGCGGGCTGTCCACCTCGGGCGGGCTTGGGCGTGAAAAAGCCGGAGGCATGGCGCCCCCGGCTTCCTGGCTGCTCGTTTGTTTCTTGCCTCAGACGAGGTCTGCGGGAAGCACCGTCTCGGGGAGGTTCTGGTAGCAAACCGGCCGCAGGAAACGGCGGATCGACAGCGTGCCGACGCTGGTGGCGCCGAAATTGGTCGAGGCCGGGTAAGGGCCGCCATGCACCATGCTGTCGCACACCTCGACGCCGGTGGGGAAGCCGTTGGCGAGAAGCCGGCCGGCCTTGCGTTCGAGGATGGGCAGCAGCTCGCGCGCCGCGCCGGCGTCGCCGTCATCCATGTGGAGCGTGCAGGTGAGCTGGCCGCGCAGGCTGCTGGCGACCTGTTTCATCTGGTCCATGTCGGCGACGCGCACGATCAGGCCGAGGGGGCCGAAGACCTCTTCGCCGAGCGCCTCGTTTTCCAGCCAGGTCTGGCCGTCGGTCTCGTAGAGATAGGGCGTGGCGTTGCGCCGGTCGCAGGTGGAGGTGAGCACCTCCTGCACGCCTTTCGAGGCGGCGACGCGGTCGCGGCCGTCACGATAAGCCTTGGCGATACCGTCGGTCAGCATGACTTGCGGGCCGGTGGCGGCGAGGGTCTCTTTCGCGGCGTCGGTGAAGGCGTCGGCCTCGGGGCCGTCGACGACGATGGCGATGCCGGGGTTGGTGCAGAACTGGCCCGCGCCCATGGTGAGCGAGCCGGCCCAGCCTTCGCCGATGGAGGCGCCTCGGGCGGCGACGGCCTCGGGCAGCAGGAACATCGGGTTGACCGAGCCCAGCTCGCCGAAGAACGGGATGGGCTCGGGGCGTTGGGCGCAGAGGTCGAAGAGGGCGCGGCCACCCGCGAGGGAGCCGGTGAAGCCCACCGCCTTGATCAGCGGATGCTGCACGAGGGCCTGTCCGACCTGCCGGTTGCCGCCCTGCACGAGGCTGAAGGTGCCCTTGGGCATGTTGCACTTGCCGATGGCGGCGTGGATGGCCTCGGCCACGATCTCGCCGGTGCCGGGATGGGCGCCGTGGCCCTTGACCACGACCGGGCAGCCGGCGGCCAGCGCGGCGGCGGTGTCGCCCCCGGCGGTGGAGAAGGCGAGCGGGAAGTTCGACGCGCCGAAGACGGCGACCGGGCCGATGGGGCGCTGCATCATCCGCAGATCGGGGCGCGGCGCGGGGGCGCGGTCGGGCAGCGCCTCGTCATGGCGGCGGTCGAGGTAGTCGCCCTTGCGGATATGCTCGGCGAAGAGGCGGAGTTGGCCGGTGGTGCGGCCGCGCTCGCCTTGCAGGCGGGCCTCTGGCAGGCCGGATTCGGAGGTGCCGATCTCGGTGATCTCCTCGCCGCGCGCCTCGATCTCGTCGGCGATGGTGTCGAGGAAGGCGGCGCGTTCTTCCCGGGTGGTGTAACCGTAGGTCGTGAAGGCCGCTTCGGCGGCTTCCGCCGCCTGATCGACAAGGGTCGGGTTGCCCACCGAGAAGCTGTGCGCCTCGCCGCTGGCGGGCTCGGAGGTGAAGGTGGCATCCGTGGCGATCCACTCGCCGGCGATCAGGTGCTTGCCATGCGGTTTGAAGGTCATGCGGTGTCCTTTGGGGTTATTCGGTGGGTTGTTGCGGCGCGGCGCGGGCCGTTAGCGGCCGGTCTTCTTGCGCCACGCGTCGAATTTCTGCTGGTTCTCGTCCTTTGTGCAAGGGTAGAGCCCGATGATCGGCGCGCCACCCTCGACCTCTTCCAACACGAAATCCTCGAAAGTTTCCATCCCCGTGCATTCCTCGGCGATCTCGTCGGCGAGATGGGCGGGGATGACTATGACGCCGTCGCGGTCGCCCACCAGCACGTCACTGGGGAAGACGGCCGCGTCGCCGCAGGCGATGGGCACGTTGATGTCGAGCGCCTCGTGCAGGGTCAGGTTGGTGGGGGCCGAGGGTTTGGCGCAATAGGCCGGCATGGCCAGTTCGCCAATGCCGTGGGCGTCGCGGAAGCCGCCGTCGGAGACGATGCCCGCCGCCCCGCGCTTGGCCAGGCGGGTGACGAGGATCGAGCCGGCGGTGGCGGCGCGGGCGTCCTTGCGGGCGTCCATCACCAGCACGTGGCCCTCGGGGCAGTTTTCGACCGCGACGCGCTGGGGGTGGTCGGAGTTGCGGAAGACGGTGATCGGGTTGCGGTCTTCGCGGGCGGGTATGTAGCGCAAGGTGAAGGCGGGGCCGACCATGTTCTCGTCCTTGGGGCTCACCGGCGTGACGCCCTGGATGAACTGGTTGCGCAGGCCGCGCTTGAAGAGGGCGGTGGCGATCGAGGCGGTCGAGACCTTTTTCAGCTTGGCGCGGGTGTCGTCGGAGAGCGTATGTTCGGTCATTGGGTCGGTCCTTCAGAAGATGTCGGGTTCGCCGGCGGTGCGGCCGAAATCGGATTGCAGGAAGTCGAAGTCGCAGCCCTGGTCGGCTTGGGTGACGTGTTGCAGGAACATCCAGCCGTAGCCGCGTTCGAACCGGGGTTCGGGGGGCGTGAGGGCCTTGCGGCGTGCGTCCAGTTCCGCTTCGTCGACCAGCATGTCGAGGCGGCGATTTGCCAGGTCGAGGCGCACGGTGTCGCCGGTTTTCAGAAGCGCCAGCGGCCCGCCGACATGGGCCTCGGGCGAAACGTGCAGGACGCAGGCGCCGTAGGAGGTGCCGGACATGCGGGCATCGGAGATGCGCAGCATGTCGCGGTGGCCCTGCTTGATCAGCGCCTTGGGAATGGGCAACATGCCCCATTCGGGGAAGCCCGGCCCGCCCTGCGGCCCGGCGTTGCGCAGGACCATGACGTGATCGGGGGTGATGTCGAGGGTTTCGTCATCGACGGCCTTCTTCATCTCGGGGTAGCTGTCGAAGACCAGCGCGGGGCCTTCGTGGTTGTAGAATTTCGGGTCACAGGCCGCCGGTTTGATGACGGCACCAGAGGGGCAGAGATTGCCCTTGAGGACCGCCAGCGAGCCCTCGTGGTAGACCGGATTCGAGAGCGGGCGGATCACGTCGTCATTATAGACCTCGGCGCCTTCGAGGTTCTCGCCCATCGACTTGCCGGTGACGGTGAGGGCCGAGGTATCCAGCATCTCCTCGATCTGTTTCATCAGCGCGCGGAGGCCGCCGGCGTAGTAGAAATCCTCCATCAGGTAGTCCTTGCCCGAGGGACGGACATTGGCGATGAGCGGCGTGGTGCGGCCCAGCCCGTCGAGGTCTTCGAGCTGCATGTTCACACCGGCGCGGCGAGCCATGGCGATGAGGTGGACGACCGCGTTGGTCGAGCAGCCGGTGGCCATGGCGACGATGGCGGCATTGCGGCAGGCCGCGTCGGTTATGATGCGGTCGGGGGTGAGGTCTTCCCATACCATGTCGACGATGCGCCGCCCGCAGGCCGCCGACATGCGCTGGTGCCCACTGTCGACCGCCGGGATCGACGAGGCGCCGGGAAGGGTGAGGCCCATGGCGTCGGCGATGGCGGTCATGGTCGATGCGGTGCCCATGGTCATGCAGGTGCCGGCCGAGCGCGCGATGCCGCCCTGCACGCCCAGCCATTCCTCATCCGAGATGTTGCCGGCGCGGCGTTCGTCCCAGTATTTCCAGGCGTCGGAACCGGAGCCGAGGATCTTGCCGGCGTAGTTGCCGCGCAGCATCGGCCCGGCGGGCAGGTAGATCATCGGCACGCCTGCCGAAATCGCCCCCATCACCAGCCCCGGCGTGGTCTTGTCGCAGCCGCCCATCAGCACCACGCCGTCAAGCGGATGCGAGCGGATCATCTCTTCCGTCTCCATCGCCAGCATGTTGCGGTAGAGCATCGAACTTGGCTTGGTGAAGCTTTCGTCGACCGATAGCGACGGCATCTCGACGCCGAAGCCGCCCGCCTGGGTGATGCCGCGTTTGACGTCTTTCACCCGTTCGCGGAAGTGGGAATGGCAGGTGTTGAGCTCGGACCATGTGTTCAGCACGCCGATCACCGGGCGGTCGCGGAAGTCTTCCTCGCCATAGCCCAGCTGCATCATTCGCGAGCGGTGGCCGAAGCTGCGCAGGTCGTCGGGGGCGAACCAGCGGGCCGAGCGCAGGGTCTTGGGGTCTTTCTTGGTCATCGGATCACCCTGTGAAGCTGAAGCTGTACCAGATCACGGCGGCCGCGACGGCCAGCCCGATCAGCTCGGGCCAGTTGCCGAAATCGTGGGCGTCGCGCATCTCTTCGGCGGCGAAGTGGGCCGCGTCGATGTCTTCGTCCTGGCGGGTCAGATCGTGGTCTTCGTCCTGTGACATTGGACGGTCCTCCTCAATCAAGCATGTTGGGCAGCCACATCGCGATGTCCGGCAGGAAAAGAACTGCGGCAAGGCCAAGGGCCTGAAGCGCGATGAAGGGCAGCACGGCGACGAATATGTCCTGAAGCTCGACGCCCTTTGGCGCGACGGATTTCAGGAAGAAGCAGGCGGGACCGAAGGGCGGCGACAGGTAGTAGATCTGGATGTTCATGGCGAAGAGCACGCCGAACCAGACCGGGTCGAAGCCGAGATCGACCACCACCGGCGCGAAGATCGGGACGGTGATGAAGATGATCGCGATCCATTCGAGGAAGGTGCCGAGCACCATGACGATCAGCATCATCACCAGCACGATCATGATCGGGGCCATGTCGAGCCCGGTCAGCACGCCGCGCAGGAAGTCGCCCCCGCCGATGCGGTTGTAGATCCCGATCAGCGAGACCGCGCCCAGCACCAGCCAGATAATCGAGCCCACGGTCAGCACCGTCTGGCGCATGGCGTCGCGCGCCATGGTCCAGTTGAGCTCTTTCCGGACGCCGGCCACGACCAGTGCGCCCACGGCGCCGATGGCGGCGGCCTCGGTGACCGTGGCGATACCCGAGTAGATCACGCCCAGCACCGTAGCGATCAGCAGGCCGGGCAGGATGATGCCCTTGAGGAACTTGAGCCGCTGGAAGAAGGGCAGCCCGGTTTCGGGGATGTCGTAGATCGGGGCCATCTCGGGCTTCAGCCGCACGCGCACCAGGATATAGGTGATGTAGAGCGTCGCCAGCATGAGGCCCGGCACGGCGGAGGCCGCGAAGAGCTTGGTGATCGAGACCTGTGCCGCGAGCCCGTAGACGATGAGCACGACTGACGGCGGAATGAGCGTGGCAAGGGCGCCGGCGGCGCAGATGATGCCGATGGAGAGTTTCTTGTCATAGCCCAGCCGCAGCATCTGCGGCAGCGCGATCAGGCCCAGCATGACGATCTCGCCGCCCATGATGCCCGACATGGCGGCCAGCAGGACGGCCACGATGCAGGTCTGCACGCCGACCGAGCCGCGGAAGCGGCCGCCGGCGATGGCCATCGAGTCGAAGAGCGACTTGGCGATGCCGGATCGTTCGAGCACGTTGGCCATGAAGACGAAGAACGGGACCGCGATAAGCTCGTACTTGTGCAGCACCTCGCCCACGTTGGCGGCGACGATGAAGAACCCGGCGCGTTCGCCGAAGTAAAGGATCGCCGTGACCAGCGAGACGGTCAGCGTGGTGATGCCCAGCGGCACCCCCACGGCCATCAGGCCAAGTAGTGCGACGACAATCAGGAGTGTGATCAGTTCAATGCCCACCGGTCACGTCCCTTTCGGTGTTGTGGAACCAACGGATGATGTTGGCCAGCAATTGTGCGAGGTAGAGACCGCAGCCCACGACGATCAGCACCTTGAGGTAGGTGGGCTGGGGCGAGTTGAAGGCGGTGCCGGAATGTTCGGTCCGGCCGAGCACCTTGACCGCCGGCCCCCAGAGCGCCATGCCGAGCACGAGGATCGCGCCGAAGGCGATCAGCATCTGGACGAGGCGGAAGTAATGCCAGACCCGCGGGCTCACCAGCAGTTCCATCATGGTGATCGAGATGTGGCGGTTGCGCTGGGTGACGTAGCCCACCGACAGCACCCAGACCGTGGCGCAGAGCGTCATGGCCAGTTCGGTCGACCAGACGGTCGGGCTGTCGAACCCGTAGCGCAGCACGACTTCGAGCGCCGAGACCGCGATACAGGTGAAAAAGAGGGTCGAGCAGGCATGGCCGATGAAGACGCTGAAGCGGTCCATCACCTCGGCATAGCCCGCGAGCAGGCGTTTCATGGGGTCTCTCCCATTGGCTTGGAAGGGACCGGGGGCAGGCAGGGCCGTCCCCGGACAAGAGCGGAGATTACTCTTTGAAGAGACCGATTTCGGTCATGTAGGAGAGGTGCGCATCAAGCGCTTCCTTGGCGAGATCGGATTTCTCGGCATAGGCTTCCCATTCCTTCCGCGCGACTTCGCGGAGCTGGTCGCGGTCTTCCTGGGCCCAGTCGATCACCTCGATATCGTCGGAGGCATCGTCACGCTCGGCCAGTTCCTTGTCGAGCTTGGTGACCTCGTCGGCCATGGCGTGCATCGCCTCGTACCACCAGGTGCGCAGCGCTTCCTGGTCCTGCTCTTCCAGCCCTTCCCAGACCTCGCGGTTCACGGTGAACTGCATGGCGGGCATGGAGTGGATGCCGGGGTAGAGCGGGTACGGCGCCACGTCGTGCAGGCCGGTGGCGTCGTTGTTCACGTAGGCCGAGGCGTCGGCGGCATCGACGATGCCTTTTTCGAGCGCGCCGAAAACCTCCGAGAAGGGGATCGCGACAGGCGAGGCGCCGGCGGCCTGGAAGACGGCGGCGGCAAGGCCCTCGGGCGAGCGGATCTTCTTGCCTTCGAGGTCTTCGAAGGTGCGGATGGGTTCGCGGGCGACAAGCGCTTCACGCGAATAGGGCCCGCAGGCCACGACCTTGACCTCGCCGCCGGTGATGGCGTCGGAGGCTTTCTGCATCATCTCTTCGCCCGGACCTTCCTCGCAGAAGCCGATCATCTGCTGGGGCGTGTCGTAGCCCGAGATCAGGTCGCCCAGGAGGGCGAAGGCGGGTTCCTGGCCGGAGAAGTAGTTGACGGAGGTGAAATCGCCGTCGAGCGCGCCGGCGGCCACGGCTTCGGGCGTGTCGCGGGCGGGCACGACCGAGCCGTTGGGCGTCAGCACGATGGAAACGCGGCCGTCGGTCATTTCCTCGATCTTCGGCAGCCATTCTTCGGTGATGTACTTGGTCGAGAAGTCGCCCGCGTTGAACGAGGTCTGGATGTTGAGTGTGTCGGCATGGGCCAGCCCGGCCAGCACGGAAACGGATGCGGCAAGCGTGGCTGTTCTGGAAAAGGTCATCTTGGTCCTCCCTGGAAATAACCGGGGGCCTCCCCCCGCGGCTGATTGATGTACTAATATATTAGTGTATTGTTGGCAAGTGATGCTTATGTTGCCAGCGACGCAAAATAAGAGGCTTAACGGAAGAGCATGACCGAAACGCCTGAGCTACCTGCGAAAAATGCCGCCGCCCCTGCCCCGCCCGGACGGCCGATCAAGCGCGGCTCGGCCAGCGCGCAGATCCACGATGCGCTGCGCGAGCGAATCGTTGCACTGGAATTCACGCCCGGGGAGTTCCTGTCGCGATCAGAAATCGCCAATTACTACGGGGTCAGCCAGACGCCGGTGCGCGACGCGATGATGCGGCTGGAAGAGGAAGGTCTGCTGATTATCTATCCGCAATCGAAGACGCTGGTGTCGAAGATCGATGTGGCCCATGCGCAGGAGACGCAGTTCCTGCGCCTGTCGATCGAGCTGGAGGTGACCCGGCGGCTGGCGCAGGCGCAGGCCTCCGGGCTGATCGGGCGGGCGCGGACCTGCCTGTCGTTGCAGCGGGCAGCGCTCTCCTCGGGCGATCTTGACGAATTCGGGCGGCTGGATCGGGAATATCACGCCGCACTGTACGAGGCGGCCGGTGTCGCGAACTTGTGGAAGATCGTGACGGCGCGGTCGGGCCATATCGACCGTCTGCGCAAGCTGAACCTGCCCGATCCGGGGAAATCGACCTCGATCCTGTCGTGCCACGAGCGTATCCTCGCGGCCATCGAGGCCGGCGATCTGCCGGGGGTCGAGGCGGTGGTGCGAGAACACCTGTCGGGCACGTTGGCACAGGTGCCGAAGATCACCGAGAAATACCCGGAATATTTCTGAAGCGGGTGTCGGCGTCAGGTCGCCGTGACGCGCACCTGAATCCCCTCGCCCGTGCCCTGCCAGGCGGAGCGGGCAGCGATCCAGTCGGCAAAGCGTGACCGAAGCTCGCCCAGCAGCCATGTGGCCGCCGGGCCCGGCGGCTGATCCGCCTTGTGGGCGGTGTAGAGAGGAAAGCGCAGGGGCTTGCCGCGGTGGATCGCGATCTTGAGCTCGCACAGATCACCGTTTTCGATATGCGGCCAGGCCAGATGCGTGGGCATCACGCACCAGCCGAAGCCGTTCAGCACGAAGTCGAGGCGGTTGAACTGATCGATGAAGCTCCACGTGCGCTCGCTCATGACGACGCCGCGGAAACGGCGGGTGCGGTCGGTGAGGGTAAGTTGGACATGCTCATCGAGCTGGGCCTGCGAGATCGGCCCACCGATACGCGCCAGCGGGTGGCGGGCGCTGGCGACGAAGGAAATCGGGACGTTGCCGAAGAACTCCATCTGCACGCCCGGCATGCCGTCGCGCGCCGGGGAATAGATGGCGAGACCGGCATTGCCCTCGTGCAGGGATTGTTCAGGGGCGCCGAGCCCCTCGCCGTAAAGGGTGACGGAGACGGAAGGGTACTCCTCGTGAAAGGCTTTGAGCGCGCCGATCAGCACTTCGTTGGGGAAGACCTGTTCGATGGCAAGGGTGATCTCGGGCTCGGCCACCGTGGCGATGCTGCGGGCGCGGGCGCGCAGGGCGTCGACCCCGCCGATGACGCGGCGGGCGTCGATCAGGATCGCTTCGCCCGCGTCGGTCAGGCGGGGGAGTTTGTGGCTTCTGTCGAAGAGCTTTACCTCGAGCGCGTCCTCGAGGGACTGGATCGATTGGCTGACCGCCGACTGCACGCGGTTCAGTCTTCGTGCGGCTGCGGAAAAGCTGCCGCACTCCGCGACAGCGGCCAGCATGTGCAGCTGGTCTATGGTGACCCGGTTCAGCATGTCCGTCCTCCCTCGGCATGGGCTGCCGACGACAGCTAGTATACCAGATCATCGGTTTGCCAAAAGAAAAAGCTGCGTCAGGCATCGATCGACCTGATGGTTGGCGCACTGCAGTGGCTCAGAAACCGTAGAGCCGGGCCGGGTTGGTGACCAGCACCGCCTCGCGCTGGGCCTCGGTGAGGCCCCAGTCGGCCAGAAGGTCGAGGAGGCGGCCATCGTCGGGCATGCTGTCCTCGGTCTCCGTCGGGTGCGGCCAGTCGGAGCCCCAGAGCAGCCGGTCGGTGCCCTGCTCGATGAGCGAGCGGGCGAGTGGGGCGACGTCTGCATAGTCGGGCTTGCCGGACTTCGAGATGTGGTAGGCACCCGAGAGCTTGACCCAGACATTCGGTTGCGCGGCGAGGCGCAAGAGCGCCTGATGCGCCGGGTGGTCGGGGGCGATGCAGTCGGAGTAGCGGCCCATGTGATCGATCACCACCGTGCAGGGCAGATCGGCGATGAGGGGTTCGTATTGCGGCAGTTCCAACCCGTCGAGCTGAACCTGAAGATGCCAGCCGGTGCCCTTGATGCGATCGGCCATGAGCGGCAAGTCGGACCATTCGGTCATGCTGCCGGCCATCTGGTGATAGCGCAGGCCGCGCGCGTTCTGATGCCAGAGCGTGTCGAGGTCTGCATCGGATATGTCGGTGGGCACGGTGACGACGGCCCGGGCGCTGTCGCCGATCCGGGCGATGGCGTCGAGGATGCAGCGGTTGTCGAACCCGTAGGTGACGGGCTGGACCACGACCATGCGCGCGAGCCCCACCTTTTCCTGAATGGCGCGGTAGTCTTCCGGCAGGAAATTCGGCGGGAAGAGCCATGCCTTGGGCGAGGCCGGGTAGCTATCGTCGTAGAAGTGCATGTGGGTGTCGCAGGCGCCGGGGGGCACGGCGATATTCGGGCGGGTTGCGCGAGTGTCGGCCATGGGCGATCAGGCCATCACGTTCTCGGCGAAGGTCTTGCCGGTGTATTCCGTCCGGTAGATGCCCTTTTTCTGCAGGAGCGGCACGACCTCGTCGACAAACTCCTCGACGCTGCTGTTGCTGGTCGTGGGGGTGAGGTTGAACCCGTGGCAGCCGCTGCTGCGCCAAAGATGTTCGAGCTCGTCGGCGACCTGTTCGGGTGTGCCCACGACCTGCGGCATGCCGGTGGAGGCTCCGAAGAGGCGGGCGGCATCGCGCACCGTGGCGTTGCCGTCGCCGGCCATGTTGGCGAGCGCCATCAGCATGCCCTGCGAGGCCTCGGTGGTGTTGTCGGCGAGGCGGGAATCGAGTTCCAGCCGGCTGAAATCGACGCCCATCGTGCCGGACATGCGGTTGAGGGCAGCGTCGATGGGGATGCGGTCGGCTATCTCTTTCTGATGGGCTTTCGCCTCTTCCTCGGTTCCGCCGAGGATGCATTGAAGGCCGAAGGTGACCTTGGGCGTATCCTTGCGGCCCTCGGTTTCGGCGGTCTCGCCCAGTTTCTTGACGAACTTCGTCATGGCCGCGGCCTGCGGCTGGATGGCGAAGACCACGTCGGCATGCTTCAGGGCGAATTTCTGACCGCGGCCCGATGATCCCGCCTGGAACAGCACCGGGCGGCCCTGTGCCGAGGGCAGAACGGGGGGCACGCCACGACAGCGGAAATAGTCACCCTGGAAATCGATCACGTCGATCTTTTCGGGGTCGGCATACAGGCCCCTTTCGCGGTCGGCCAGGATCGCGCCGGGCTTGATGCCGTTCCAGAGCGCATAGCAGACATCCATGTATTCGTCGGCGTGGTCATAGCGCTCGTCATGCTGAAGCTGCTCGGCGCCCAGCGCGCGGTGTTCGGCCCGGAGGTGGCCCGAGACGATGTTCCAACCGACACGCCCGCCGCTCATGTAGTCGAGCGTCGAGAGGCGGCGAACCGTGGTATAGGGATGGCTGCCGGAGGTGGAGAGCGTGAGGGCGAGGCCCAGGTGCTCGGTTTCGGCCAGCATGACACCCATAAGCGCCATCGGGTCGTGGCTGGGCCAGCAGACGCCGTAGCGGACATAGTCGTCGAGGCTGTCGCGGTACCAGTCGTAGCCGCCGGGGGTGTCGGCGAAGAAGGCCGCGTCGAAACAGCCGCGTTCGAGGGTGCGGGCGAGCTTCTTCCAGTGATCGAACGATGCCATCCCGTCGAGCCGGCCGTCTTCCGGATCGGTCCAGCTCATGGCGCTGTGGTTGATCGGGCTGTGCATGTAGAAGCCGATCAGGTGCATTTGCTCACTCATGGGGTTGGTCACCTTTCCAGTTAATGACGATCATTCCGCGGCACGCGAGCGCGCAGGAGTTGTGAAGCCCGGCGGGTTGGCGAGGTCGAAGAGGCTTTCGCGGCCGGCGGCGGAGAGGTCTGTCCAGCCCATCATGCCCATGACGAGGCTGAGCTCCTGCCGGTAGATGTCGAAGACCTTCTCGGCCCCCGCCTGCCCTCCTGCCGCCACGCCGAACATGGCCGGGCGGCCGAAGAGCGTGGCCTTGGCGCCGAGGCAGAGCGCCTTGGCGATGTCGGAGCCGCGGCGAAAGCCACTGTCGATCAGCAGTTCCATCCCGTCGCCCACCGCGTCGGCCACGAGCGGCAGCATGTCGAGGGAGCCGGGTGCGGAATCGAGCTGTCGGCCGCCGTGGTTCGACACGATCAGGCCGTCGGCACCGAGGTCGCGGCAGCGGCGGGCATCGTCGGGGTGCATCACGCCCTTCACGACCAGCGGGCCGGGCCAGGCCTTGCGGACCGACTTCAGCACCTCCCAGGTCTGTTCGGGGGCGGGCGTTTCGGTGCCGTAGAGATCGGCCACCGTGCCGGCATTGGCGTTTTCGCCCGCGTAGGGGCGCCAGTTCTCCATCATCGGGATACCGCTGCTTTGCAGGTAGCGCATCGTCCAGGCCGGGCGGCTGAGGCCCTGCAGGATCACGCCCGGGGTCATCTTCATCGGGCGGGTGAACCCATTGCGGAGGTTGCGTTCCCGCTTGGCCATGACCGGCGTGTCGATCGTCAGGATCAGCACGCGGACATCGAGCGCACGGGCGCGGCGGATGAGATCGGCGGTGATCTCGGGGTTGCGGGTGCCGTAGATCTGGAACCAGGTGGTTTTCGGCGCGGCATCCATCGCCGCCTCGATCGAGTCGCAGCTTGCGCTGGACATGAGGTAGGGCAGGTCGAACTTCGCCGCGGCGCGGGCCAGCATCAGGTCGGCACCCGGCCGGAAGAAGCCGGCGATGCCCATGGGCGAGACGCCGAAGGGGCTGGAATACTCGTGGCCGAACAGGGTGACGGTCTGGCTGCGGTCCGACACATCGACAAGGTAGCGCGGCAGAAGTTTCCAGCGGTCGAAGGCCGCGCGGTTCCGCGCGAGTGCCGCCTCGCCGTCGACGCCGCCATCGATGAAGTCAAAGGCGATGCGCGGCAGGTAGCGGCGCGCGCAGTCGCGGACATCGTGAATGTTGATCGCCTTGTCGATTCGCATCGGTCGTGTCGCCATCCTTTCAGCGGCAATAGGGAAGTGCCGGCGCGTCCATCATGCCAGATACGGGCCTGACGGGATCGCGCAAAGAATTGATATTGTTCATCGATTCTCCCGGCAGGTCGGGAGGTGGCCCGCCCCGGCAGAACGCACCGGAGCGGGATTGCAGGTTACTTCCCGAGCGCCTCGCGGACGTCAGCCACCGCGGCCTCGACCTCGGGCCCGCCGTCGCTGGCCCAGTCGTCCCAGTAGCCGGCCCATTCGCTTTCGTAGCGCTTCACGTCTTCCGGGTCGGCATCGACGATGGTCATGACCTCGCGCATCTCCGCCTCGGCATCGTCGTTGGCCTTCTTGCGGGCGGCCGCGAATTCGGCCTGGTTTTCCGAGACGGCCGCATCGACCGCTGCCCGCATGTCGTCGGGCAGGCCGGTGTAAAGGTCCTGGTTGATGAGGATGTACTCGATCCCGGTATGGGGGTCGCAGAAATAGCCCCAGTCGAGGAACTCGGTCCAGCCCGAGCCGGTGATGTTGGCCGCGCCGGTGAAGACCGCATCGACGACGCCGCGATGCATGGCTTCGGGGACCTCCGCGGTAGTCAGGGTGACCGCGGCGCCGCCGTATTTGCGGATGATATCCCCCTGTTCGGGGCTGGAGCCGCGGGCATTCATGCCCTTGAAGTCTTCCAGCTTGGTCAGCGGCTCGCCGCGGCCATAGGCGTTCTGCGGCCAGTTCTGGCCGGACCAGAGCAGCATGTGGCAGCCCTGCGAGTTGAGCTTCTTGTTGATATGGGGGATCAGCGCCTCCATGGCGGTTTCCGCCTCGCCCGCGTTGCGCATCAGGAACGGCAGGCCGGGGATGGCGGCAACCTTGGTCGTGCCGGCGATGAAGCCTTGGTAGGCCAGCGCCATTTCGACCTGCCCCTGGCCCAGTACCGGCACGGCCTCGGTCGCGCGGAAGGGCATCTCGCCGGCGGTGCGCACGGTGATGTCGAGCTCGCCATTGGTGCGCTCGCGAATGTCGTCGGTGAGCGCGATGTAGAGGTTGGTGAGCGAGTGGCCGGGACCGTAGTATATGGTGAAATCCCATTTCATCGGGGCTGCAAAGGCGCGGGTGCCGGCCGCGGCCGTCACGACCCCGGCGGCCCCCATTCCACGCAGGAGCGAGCGCCTGCTAAGTCCAAAATCCTTCATGTCTTTCCTCCCTAGTTGACATGTTTCTCGTTATTCGGTGCGGCGCGGTGTCATCGCGCCACGGTCATCTGGTCCGGCAGCCAGAGCGCGAGGCCCGGCACGAACCACATCAGAAGCAGGAAGCCGAGCATCAGGCAGACGTAAGGCAGCGCACCGCGCGCCACGTCGGTATAGGGCGTGCCCTGCCCTATGCCGTGCAGGACGAAGAGGTTGAGGCCGATCGGCGGGGTGATCATGCCGATCTCGATCAGCACCACGACCATGACGCCGAACCAGATCAGGTCGAACCCGGCGGCGTTGATGATCGGGAAAAGCACCGGCAGCGTCAGCAGCATCATCGAGGCGCCGTCGATCAGGCAGCCGAGGAAGATGTAGAGCACGACGATAGCGAGGAAGAGCACGAAAACCGGCAGGTCGAGGCCGATGACCCAGCCGGTCAACGAGCGGCTGACGCCGGAATAGACCAGGGCGTAGGAAAACACCTGTGCGGCGACGACGATCACCAGCACCATGCAGGTGGTGCGGACCGCCGAGAGGTGGGCTTCCTTCACGTTCTCCCAGCTCAGGCCGCGATAAAGGGCGGCGATGATCACCGAGGCCAGCACCCCGATGGCGGCGGCCTCCGTCGCCGTGGCCCAGCCGAGGTAGATCGAGCCCATGACGAAAAAGATCAGCCCGAAGAGCGGTAGGATATCCCCGAGCGAGCGGAGCTTTTCGCCCAGGGTGACCGTTTCGCTATGCGCAGGGGCGAGGGAAGGATTGAGCAGGCAGCGCAGGCCAATATAGCCCATGAAGGCAACCGCCAACACCAGCCCCGGTACGACGCCGGCGATGAACAGCTTGGCGACCGACACCTCGACGATCGAGCAGTAGATGATCATGATGATGCTGGGCGGGATCAGGATGCCCAACGTGCCGCCGGCCGCGAGCGAGCCGAAGATCAGCCGGTCGTCATAGCCGCGTGCCTTCAGTTCCGGGATGGTGACCGTGCCGATGGTGCCGGCTGTCGCCACGCTGGAGCCGCAGGCGGCCGCGAAGACCGAGCAGGAGACGATGTTCGACTGCAAGAGCCCGCCCGGCAGGAACCGAAGCCAGATGGCCAACGCGGCGTAGAAGCGTTGCGCCACGCCGCAGCGCAGGATGATTGCGCCCATCACGATGAAAAGTGGCACCGGGCTGAGCGTGAAGGAGTTGATCGAGTTCCAGCTGATCGAGCCCAACGACAGCAGGGTCTTGGCCCCGCCGGCAAGGTAGAGACCCGACATGCCCGTCGTCATCAGCGCGATGGCGATCCAGACACCGGAGGCCAGCAGGATGAACAGAAGCGTGATGATGAAGACGGAAAAGGCAACCCAGGTCATAGCCAGTCCTCCGTTTGGTCCTCGGTTTCCTGCCCCACAAGGCCCGGCGCGAAGAGCGCCGCCGCGGCGCGCACGAGGGCCGAGATCATGCTGCAGGTCAGCAGGACCGACCCGATCGGCATGACCAGTTGCGGCACCCAGAGCACGGTGCGGGTGATGAAGATCGAGGTCGCGCCGCTGCGGTAATTCTGCACGACGAAGCCGATGATGTACCACGTGTAGACAAGCAGCGTGGCCGTGGCGATCACGGTGATCAGCAGGTTGATCAGCGCGGCGGCGCGGCCGCGGAACTGGCTATGGATCAGCTCGACCCGGATGAAACCGCCGTTCCGGAAGGTCCATGCGAGGCCGAGATAGACATTGGCGGCCAGCAGGTAGCCCGCGTATTCCGCCGAGATCAGCGTCGACACCCCCACTGCCGTGCGCAGGAAGACCTCGGCGCAGACGATCACCGTGATGACGACAATCGACAGGGCCGAGATCACCATCGCCACGGTCTCCAGATGCCGAAGCCCCCTGTCGGCCGTGGCAGCGACCTCGCGTATCCTTTGCAGGCCGGAGGTCTTTGCCCCCCGGCTATCCTCTGGAACCGTCTTTGCCGTCACGCCGTTCCTCTTTGGTCAACCGGACCGCCGCGTTCGGCGCGATCCGCTCCTCCGTTGCCCTGCCCGGCTGTCTTCGGCCTGGTGCAGAAATTCGTGCGACATTCCTCCCTGCCGCGGCCAAAGATGACTTTGGCTGAAAGGTTTTCTAGCATACCAACCGATCATTTTAATGATCATTGATGTGATGATTTTGATCGGTTTTTCTGATGGAAAAGACCACAGGCCGCACGGCATCGCCTCCAGGAAAACAGCTTTAAATCAAAGCTCTGGACCTTGGAACACGGAGGCGCAAGGCCCAGCGCGGGCCTGCGGCCGTCTCAGGATAGAGGATCAGGCGTCGGGGGGTACAGCGCCTCTCCAGGTCCCTTCGATTTCGGTGAGCCCGCAGGCCGCGACATCGCGCTCGAGACCGAGCAGATCGTACATCGTGGCACCCTCGTCGAGCTTGTCGCGGAAACCCGATTCCTTCGCCGCACGAGCCTCGGCATTTGCCACGGCGGTTTCGACCAGTTCGGGCGGAATCGCGAGAACGCCATCGTCATCGGCGACGATCAGATCGCCCGGGTTCACAGTCACGCCGGCGACCACGACCGGCACGTTGGCCGAGCCCGGCCCACGCTTTTCGGGGTGCGACACGGAGATGGCCGTCGAGAAGACAGGAAACCCCATCTCCCGCACGCGGCCGGTATCGCGAACCGCGCCATCGACAACGGCGCCGGCGATGCCCTTCCGTTGTGCATAATAGGTGATCATGTCACCCCAGAGCGCGCCTTGGGCACTACCGCCATTGGTGGCGACGATGACATCGCCCGGCTCGGCCAGCTTGGCGGCGATGTGCAGAAGCAGGTTGTCGCCGGGGTAGTTGTAGCAGGTGATGGCTTGGCCACATGTGCCGGCGCCGGGCCAGACGGGGCGCATGGCGGTGGACAGCAGGCAACGCCGCCCGGCGATGGCGCCAAGCCCTTCGTGCAGGTCAGCCACCGAATTCTGGCTGGCCCGTTCGATCAGCGACTTATCGATCCTTGGAATCCGGGTATAGGCGACCGGTTTCATCTCATTCATGTTCACTCCTCCCTGTGTCGGCAGCCGGGTCGTCAACAGCGTGGCCGCCAATGCGCTTCGCGTCTTGTATTTCAGTAGAATACATGTTTGCGAAAACGCAGGTCAAGCGTGCAACGCAGCGGTTACGCAAGCGCGGGCCTTTCCGGTGCCACGGAGCGCGCAGGTTATCGCATCTGGTCGAGAATGTAGGTTTCCGTGCGGTCGCAGAGCTCGGTGAGCCGCTGGCGCACGGCATCGGTATCCCCGTCTGCGGCGGCACGGACCACGCGCACGTGCAGGTCAAGCGCCTCGCGCAGCCCGGCGGTGCCGACCTGCGTATGCCAGTAACGCCGGATCAGCGCATGCACCGGCCACATCGCCTGGGTCAGGAAGCGGTTGCCACAGGCCTCTTCGACGATGGCATCGAACTCGGCGTCGTGGCGGACATAGCTTTTGAGGTCGTTTGCCTCTGCCGCCGCTTCCATCTCGGAGGCCAGCCGCTTCATCTCGGCCCGCTGGCCGTCGCTTGCGCGCTCGGTTCCCCGAAGGAGCAGGCGCATCTCGATGCCGCGGCGCATTTCCAGAAGCTGGATCTGGCTGCGCAGGTCGACCTCGGTCACGATGATCCCGCGGCGGGGCATGATCGAGACGAGGTATTCCCGTTCGAGCCGCTTCAGCGCTTCTCGCACGGGGGTGCGACTGAGGCCCATTTCCCGGCCGAGAGAATTTTCCGAGATCAGGCTTCCCGGCGGCAGGTCGAGGCGTACGATACGGTCAAGGATCGTCGTATAGGCTGTGGCCGCCAGCGGGTCGAGCTCGCCGGCATCCTGTGTTTTTGGGATTTGTCGCGCCATTGGCCTTCTGCCTTCGCCTTGTTCCGGCTGCCTGTATACCACTGGTGCGGAAGATTGAAAGCAGGGCCGGGGCGACCCGCTGCGGCATGTCGTCAGCCGTGATTGGCCATGGAGGTGAGCCCAAGCGCGGCCTCCTGCAGGGCTTCGCCAAGGGTCGGATGGGCGTGGATCGTGGCCGCGATATCCTCCGCCCTCAGACCGGATTCGATCGCGATGGCGAAGGCGGCGGCCAGTTCCGACACGCCCGGCCCCGTGGCCTGAATGCCAAGGACGACATGATCGGACGGGCGGGCAAGTATGCGGATGAACCCCTCGGTATCGCCAAGCGTGAGGGCGCGGCCGTTGGCGCGGAACTGAAAGGTGCCCGTTTCGGCCTCCGGCGCCTCGGACGGAAGCAGGCCGGCGGTCACGATTTCGGGGTCGGTGAAACAGATCGCGGGAATACAGGTCTTGTCCCAGCGTTTCGTGTGCCCGGCAAGCAGGTCGGCCACCATCTCACCCTGCGCCATCGCGCGGTGCGCCAGCATCGGCCCCGGCGTGACGTCGCCAATGGCGTAGACCCCGCGCATCGAGGTGCGGCACTGGTCGTCGATTTCGAGGAAGGGGCCGTCGTGTCGCAGGCGGAGTTCGTCGATGCTCAGCCCGTCGAGGTTCGGCGCGCGGCCCACGGTGACGAGGGCCTTGTCGGCGGCAAGGGTTTCTTCGCCCTCGGGGCCGGAAAGAGTCAGTTCCTGCCCCTCCTGCGCCCAGCCTTTCACCCTGGTTTCGAGCTTCAAAGTAATCCCGAGCTCTTCGAGGCGGCGCCGGACGGGGCGGGTCAGCTTATCGTCATATTGCGGCAGGATGCGGTCGGCGGCCTCGACGATGGTCACCTTGCAGCCCAGCTTGGCGAAGGCGGTGCCCAGTTCGAGCCCGATGTAACCGGCACCGACGACCGCCAGCCGCGCGGGCAGGTCGGCCAGGGCGAGCGCGGCGGTGGAATCGAGCGTATGCGGCCCGAAGGGCAGGCCCGGCAGCTCTACCGGCTGCGACCCGGTGGCGATCACCACCTTTGCGGCGCGGATCGTGACGGGGCCGGTCTCGCTGTCGACCTCGACGGTCTTGCCATCGCGGAAATGCGCCCAGCCGGTCAGGGTCTTCACGCCGCTGTTGCCAAGAAGGCCGGTCACGCCCGAGCACAGCTTGTCGACGACGGAGCCGGACCAATCCAGCGTCTGCCCGTAGTCGAGGTGCGGCGTCGCGACGGTGACGCCACAAAGCCCCTCGCCCGCCTGAAGCGTGGCGGTGTGGTAAAGGTCGGCCGCGTGGATCAGCGCCTTCGACGGGATGCAGCCCACGTTGAGGCAGGTGCCGCCGACGCGGCGGCCTTCCACCAGCACGGTATCGAGCCCCTGCCGTGCCGCGCGCGAAGCACAAACATAGCCGCCGGGACCGCCGCCGATGACGAGCAGGTCACAGGTCATCTCAGTCATCGCGCCACTCCATCCATAGCATTGCCGGGGTTTCCAGAAGCGCCTTCAGCTTGGCCACGAATTCCGCGGCCACCCACCCGTCGACCACGCGGTGATCGAAGCTGCAGGAGAGGTTCATGACGCGCCGGGGCTGGAAGGCGTGGCCGTCCCAGACGGGGCGGACGGCGATCTTGTTGATGCCGACGATGGCCACCTCGGGGTGGTTGATGATCGGTGTCGTCGCCAGCGCACCGAGCGGGCCCAGCGAGGTGATCGTAATCGTGGACCCGGAAAGGTTTTCCGGCGAGATCCGGCGCTCGCGCGCGGAGTCGGACAGGCGGCGGACGTCGCGGGCGGCCTCCCACAGGTCCATCGCCTCGGCGTGTTGCAGCACGGGGACCATCAGGCCGGTGTCGGTCTGGGTGGCGATGCCGCAATGCAGGGCGGCGTGGCGGGTGACGACGCTGGCCTCGTCATCGAAATGGGCGTTGATTTCAGGGTGGTCGAGCACGGCCTCGGACAGGGCGCGGATCACGAAGGGCAGCAGGGTGAGCTTGCCGCGTTTGTCGGCGAAACGGGCGTTGAGGCTGGCGCGCAGGTCTTCCAGCGCATCGACCTCGACTTCCTCGATGATCGAGAAATGCGGGATGCGTGCCTTGGCCAGCGACATCCGTTCCGAGATCTTGCGGCGGACGCCGGTGATCCGGACCTCCTCGGTGGTGTCGCGGCGGCGCAGGCCGGAGCCGGGCGCGGCCGCGCCGCCGCTTTCAGCGTAGGCGTCGAGGTCTTCATGCAGGATACGGCCGGCCGGGCCGGTGCCGCGCAACTGACGCAGGTCGATGCCCATCTCGAGCGCGCGGCCGCGGACGGAGGGGGCGGCGAGCGGACGGCCGGCAGCGTTGCGGGCCATGGTGGCCGAGGCGGGCGCCTGCGCGCGGCGGGCGGGCTTGGCGGGCGGTTCGGGCTGTTTCGCCGGCTTGGCGGGCGTTTCGGGCTCCGGCTCCGATTCCGGCTTCGGGGCCGGTTCCGGCGCGGGGTCTTCGCTTTCCTCGGACGGCGCGACGTCACCATCCGTTTCGATGCGGATCAGTTCGCTGCCCACGGCCAGAACGTCACCCGCCTCGCCGCCGACCCATGTCACCCGTCCGGTCGCCGCCGCAGGGATCTCCACTGTGGCCTTGTCGGTCGTCACCTCGCAGATCGGGTCGTCCTCTCGGACCTCGTCACCGACCTTGACCAGCCATTCGCTCAGCTCGGCCTCGGTGATGCCCTCGCCGATATCGGGGAGTTTGAAGCTCTGTTCGGTCATGGCCTACCCCTCCAGCACCGTGGCAATGGCACGTTTCACCCGTTCGGGGCCCGGGAAGTAATCCCATTCCTGCGCATGCGGATAGGGCGTGTCCCACCCGGCCACGCGCAGGATCGGCGCCTCGAGCGCGTAGAAGCATTCCGACTGGATCAGCGCGGCAAGCTCGGCACCGTAGCCCGAGGTGAGTGTCGCCTCGTGCAAGACAATGCAGCGGCCGGTGCGGTTCACCGAGGCGGCGACGGTGTCGAGGTCGAGCGGCAGCAGGGTGCGCAGGTCGATCACCTCGATATCGGCGCCGCTTTCCTCGACCGCGGCCAGCGCGACATGGACCATCGTGCCATAGGTCACCAGCGTCGCGGCACTGCCGTCGCGGACGGTTTTCGCCTGCCCGAGCGGGACGATGTAATTGCCCGGCTCGACCTCGCCCATCTCGTCCTTGCTCCACGAGCGCGAGGGGCGGTCGAAATGGCCGTCGAACGGCCCGTTGTACAGGCGCTTGGGTTCGAGGAAGATCACCGGGTCGGGGTCGTTGATGGCGGCGAGCAGCAGGCCCTTGGCGTCGGCCGGGGTCGACGGCACGACGGTTTTCAGCCCGGCGACATGGGTGAAGAGGGCCTCGGGGCTCTGGCTGTGGGTCTGGGCACCGAAGATGCCGCCGCCCGTGGGCATGCGCACCACCATCGGGCAGGTAAACTCGCCGGCCGAGCGATAGCGCAGGCGGGCGGCTTCCGAGACGAGCTGGTCATAGGCGGGGTACATGTAATCGGCGAACTGAATCTCGACCACGGGCTTGAGCCCGTAGGCCGCCATGCCGATGGCGGTGCCGACGATGCCGAGCTCGCTGATCGGGGTGTCGAAGCAGCGCTCGACCCCGAAGCGCTTCTGCAGCCCGGCGGTGCAGCGGAAGACGCCGCCGAAATAGCCGACGTCCTCGCCCATCACGACGACATTCTCGTCGGCCTCCATCGCCACCTCGTGGGCGTTGCGGATGGCCTCGATCATCGACATGCGCGCCATGGTCAGTACCCCACTTCGTGACGCTGGCGGATGAGGTGCGGGGGCATCTCGGCAAAGACGTCCTCGAACATGTCGCGCGGGCTGGGACGGCGGCCGGAATGCAGCGTACCTATCGCCTCGGCCTCCTTCTGGGCGGCGACAACCTCGTCCATGATCTCGGCCTCGGCCTGGGCATGGCGTTCCTCGGACCAGAGGCCTTTCTGGATCAGGTGCGCCTTCAGCCGCAGGATCGGATCGCCCAGCGGCCAGGCGCTGCCCTCCTCCTTGGGCCGGTAGGCCGCCGGATCATCGGAGGTGGAATGCCCGCCGGCGCGGTAGGTGACGTATTCGATCATCGTCGGCCCGAGGTCGCGGCGGGCACGTTCGGCGGCCCAGGCGGCGGCGGCATGGACGGCGAGGTAATCGTTGCCGTCGACCCGGAGCGCCGGGATGCCGAAGCCGTGGCCGCGGGCGGCGAAGGTGCCGGCGCCGCCGCGGGCGATTCCCTGGAAGGTGGAAATGGCCCACTGGTTGTTGACGATGTTGAGGATGACCGGCGGCTTGTAGGTCGAGGCGAAGACCAGCGCGCCGTGGAAATCGCTTTCCGCGGTCGAGCCGTCGCCGATCCAGCCGGCGGCGAGGCTGTTCTCGCCCTTGATCGCGGCGGCCATGGCCCAGCCGACGGCCTGCACGTATTGCGTGGCAAGGTTGCCGGAGATCGAGAAGAACCCGTGCTCGCGCGAGCTGTAAAAAACCGGAAGCTGCCGGCCACGCACCGGGTCGCCGTCGTTCGAGTAGACCTGGCACATCATCTTGGTCAGCGGATAGCCCGCCGCGATCAGCAACCCGGCCTGCCGGTAGGTGGGAAAGTTCATGTCGCCGGGGCGCAGCGCCTTCTGGAAGGCGCAGGAAATCGCCTCTTCGCCCAGGTGCTGCATGTAGAAAGAGGATTTGCCCTGCCGCTGGGCCTTGAGCATCCGGGCGTCGTAGGCGCGCAGCATCATCATGTGGCGCAGCCCATCGCGGATCGCGTCGTCGTCAAGGGAACCGGCCCAGGGGCCGACCGCCTCGCCATCCCGGTTCAGGACGCGGATGATGGTGAAGGCGAGATCGCGCAGTTCCTCTGGGCTTTCATCCGGCTCGGGCCGCCGTACCTCGCCCGCGCGGGGCACGCGGACATGGGAGAAATCGGGCTGGTCGCCGGGGCGGATGGCCGGTTCCGGCACATGCAGGCGGGGGGTGCGTTCCTCGGTCATGCGCCCTGCCCCGGCTCGAGGTCGACAAAGTTCGCAATCCTGTCGATGAAGTTCCGCGCCAGATGTTCGGGCGGGTCGCTGAGCACGATGTCGAAGACGTAGAGGCTGTCCTCCGTCCGGTCGAAGCTCATGGTGGAAAATCCGAGCCCCATGCGACGCGCCGTGTCCATGACACGGCTGACGGTGTTGAGCGGGTCGCAGCAGTAAAATCTGGCTTCCATTCCGGCCACCTCCTGCGGGAAGGCTAGAGCGGGAGCGGAAAAAGGTGCTTTTGAACTCTACTGGTGTACAAAAGAATTCAGAAAGATTATTTCTATTTGTGAGACTTTAAAGAAAAGAGTTTCTGCAGTGCCCCAGAGCGTTCAAATTGATGATATCGATCGTCGAATCCTGCGGACGCTGGCCGCTGACGGGCGCGTATCAAACGCGCGGCTGGCGCAGATCGTGGGCCTCTCGGCCAGCCCCTGCTGGCAGCGGGTGAAGCGGCTGGAAGACAATGGCATCATTTCCGGCTACCGGGCGATGCTCAACCAGGAGAGCCTCGGGGCACCAGAGATCGTGCTGATCGAAGTGGTGCTCGACCGGCATGACGACCAGACGCTCGAAGTCTTCGGGCGGGAGATGGAAAAGCTCCACGAGGTGCTGGAGGTTCACCTGACCACGGGCGAATACGACTACCTGATCAAGGTCGCGGTGAACGGGACGCGGGGCTACGAAGAGTTTCTACGCAAGAAGCTCTACAAGGTGCCGGGGATCCGGCATTCGCGGTCGAGCTTCGTTCTGCGCAGTCTGAAGAACGTTCAGGCCTACCTGCCCGACGAGGAATGACGCGGTCAGGCGGACCGAACGGCGGGTGCGTCGAGATAGGTGATGAGGTCGCAGATCCGACCGATCTTCAAGTCATGAGTGCGGGCAAATGCCACGAGGTCATCAAGCCGCGCCATGGTGCCGTCGGGGTTCATGATTTCGCAGATCACGCTGGCCGGACGGCGACCCGCAAGGCGCGCCACCTCGACCGAAGCTTCGGTATGTCCGGCGCGCGCCCTCACCCCACCATCGTGCGCACGCAGGGGAAAGACGTGGCCGGGTGAAACGATGTCTTCGGAGGTGGCATCGGGCGCAATCGCGGCAGCGACAGTGCGCGCCCGGTCGCTCGCGGAGATGCCGGTTGTGATGCCGTCACGCGCCTCGATCGAAACGGTGAAGGCGGTGTCGTGGCGCGAACTTCCCTTTCGGGGCATCGGCGGAAGGTCGAGCCTGTCGACCATCTCGCCCGACATGGCCAGACAGATCAGGCCGCAGCCCTGGCGCGCCATGAAGGTGATGGCCGCGGAGTCGGCCGCGTCGGCGGGAATGACAAGGTCCCCCTCGTTTTCACGGTCTTCGTCATCGACGAGGATGAATATCCGGCCCGCGGCGGCTTCGGCGATGATCTCGGAGGGGCCAACGATGACGTTGTTTTCCGCCTCACGGGCGTTCGGGTAGGATGCGGTGGGGATCGTCCGCAGCATGTTCATGGGCCTGCCTTTCCTGTCGTTCCGGGGCGAGGAAACGTGTCGCCCAAAATCATGTATTCTACTGGTATACTAGATTGATCGGTCACCAGTCAAGAAGGGGCCCGGTGCAGTACACCCTTCTCCGTCACGGCTCAGGTCATCAGACCGAGAATATACTGTTCATTCTGATCGTAGAGCGCCGAGAGTTCCGCCTCGACCCGCTCGGGCGCACCATCTGCGGCGGCCCGGATAACGCGGGCATGCTGGTCAAGTGCTTCCGGCAGCGCCGATCGGCCACGCTGGGTATGCCAGAACCGGCGCACAAGGGCGTGGACCGGCTTCATCGCATTCGTGAGAAAGCGGTTGTCTGCGGCCTGTTCAATGATGGCATCGAACTCGGTGTCATGCGCGATGTACTGCGACAGGTCCCCCGAGGCGGCACAGGCTTCGGCCAGCGCGGCGATTTCACCGATCCGGCTGCGTTGAGCGGGGCTGGCCCGTTCTGCTCCGCGGCGGATCAGGCGGATCTCGATGCCACGGCGGAACTCCAATAGGTCGAGCTGGCTTTTCAGATCAACCTCGGTCACGACGATGCCGCGACGCGGGAGAATGGCGACAAGGTCTTCCCGCTCGAGCCGCTTGATCGCCTCGCGGATCGGCGTTCGGCTCAGGCCGAGCGATGCACCTAGCGAGTTTTCCGACAGAAGAGAGCCAGGCGGCAGGTCGAGCGTCAGGATCCTTTCGCGGATGATCGAGTAGGTGTCTCGCGATTGTTTATCCATGTCGCTGCCGTCCTCGGCAGGGGAAGCGAAGCTTTGCGCCACTCGGGTGTCCAATTGGTTGGGATCGGGTTTCCGAGGCTATATCACGCCCCGAGATTTGGGCCAAGCGAAGGCCGGGGGCCGCATGCGCAAATCTTGTATTCCAGCGGAATACATGTAAGCTTTCGGCGGTCACCGCGTCTGGGTGACGGCGCGCAGATGAGGGGGAGACATGGGGTTCGAAGCAACCGGAGCGGTCATTACGCAAGGCGCTTTCTGGCGCACCGTCGGGGCGCGGCCGGTTGGGGCCACAGTGATCACGGCAATCCATGACGCCGGCCCTGTCGGGTTTCTCGGGCTTTCCTTCGCACATGTTTCGGCCGAGCCGCCGACGGTGTTGGTCTCGGCGGGCAAGAACACTTCTGCCCTGCCTGTAATCCGGGCAGCGGAGCATTTCGCGGTCAACCTTCTGCCCGCGGGAGCGGACGAGATGGCACGCCTGTTCGGCGGCGGCGCCGAGATGGCGGAGCGGTTTGCCGCAGGCAGGTGGGGCAGTTTCACGACCGGGGCCCCGGCGCTGGAGACCGCAGCGGCGGTATTCGATTGCCGACTGGAGAAGACCGTCGAGGATGAAGGCGCGGTTATTCTGATCGGTCGTGTCGAAGGGGTTCGGACCAACGGGGATGGCGTGACCCTCGCCCATCAGGGCGGCTACCGGGATCTCTGACCGGGTCATCCGGCGACGTCCAGCCTGTAGATCCGCGCCGCGTTTTCGAAGAAGAGCTTGTGGCGGTCCTCGGCGCCAAGGGCGCGCGTGGCCTTCTTGAGGGCGTTCCAGAGCGTGACGTAGTCACAGCTCATCGCATCGACCGGGAAGTTGCTTTCCATCATGCAGCGGTCGAGCCCGAACGCGTCGATCCCGGTTTCGATATAGGGGCTCCATGCGCGGAGGAGCGTGTCGCTGTCCGGCTTGATCTCGTTCTGGTCGAAACCGAAGCCCCAGAACGGCAGGCCGAAGCCGCCGATCTTGGCCATCACATTGGGTCGGCGCGCGAGTTCTCGCAGGGCCTGCGACCAGTCCGCGAAGACGGCGTGACGCTCGCTTTGCGACAGCCCCATCGCGATGGCGAAGCCGAGATGATCGAGGACGATCACCGTTTCGGGAAAGGCATCGGCAAGGGCCGCGATGTCACTCAACTGGGTATGGAACACCGTCGCCTCGAAGCTGAGGCCGCGCGGGCCGAGCTGGGCAAACCCTTCCCGGAACCTGTCGGAGTGGAGCAGGTCCTTCGGCGGCGGGTTGAGCACGTAACGGAAAGGTTCGGGGCTGGGATGCGACAGGGCGACCTGCCGGATCCCGCGAAACCGCCCACCGCCGGCAACGATGTGAGCGTCTAGTGTTTCCGCGACAGCGTCGCCCAGTGCCAGATCGGCGTGGCCAACGATACCGGCGTTGACCCGGCAGGGGCCGTAATTTCCACTTTCGCTCATCGCCGCGATGCCGACGACGAACTCGGTTTCACCCACGGGCCTCAGAGCCTCGGGGCCATCGGCCCGGCACATGGCCTGGCTTTCGATGTAAACGGTTGCGCGAATGTTGTGCCCGGCCGAGACGTCGGCGAGGTATTCGTCGAAGAGGTAGCGACGCCCGGGACGGTCGATCAGGTGATGGTGGGCGTCGATGATCGGCATCTCGGGCTCGATGGCCGTCTCGCGGGCCGTGGTCGTCGTGTCGGTCATGCAGTCTTCCTCTCTGCCCGGGGCGTCGCGCCTTCCAGGATCATCGCGGCCGCCTTCTCGCCGATCATCAGGGCCGGGGCATGCAGCGCGGCGTTGGGCATGCGGGGCATGACCGAAGTATCCGCGACCCGAAGACCGTCGACGCCGCGCACCCGAAGCGCAGAGTCGAGCACTGCGCGGTTGTCGGCCCCCATCGCGCAGGTGCCGCTCTGGTGATAGGAGGTCCCGGCGTTGCGGCGGATCTCCTCGATCAGCTCGGCACGGGTCTGCACCGCGGGGCCTGGCGCGATCTCGCGGCTGATAAAGCGGGCGATGGCGGGCTGTTTCATGACGTCGCGCATGCGTTGGACGCCTGCGGCCAGCACCTCGATATCGCGGGGATCGGTGAAATAACCGGTGTCGATGCGCGGCTGCACCAACGGGTCGGCAGAGCGAAGCGAAACCCGGCCGCGGCTGTGGGGCGTACCCTGGTAGATCGTCAGGCCAAAGCCGTGTTCTCGCGGAAGCAGGTCGAAAACGCCCTTGCCGCCGGAGGGCGGCAGCGCCGACAGGAAGACGACCTGCATATCGGCCTTTTCAAGCGTCGGGTCGCTCTTGAAGAAGCCCCCGACCGAGGCGAAGCTTTCCGCCAGCGGGCCGGTTGACCGGGTAAGGTACTGCCACCCGGCGCGCATCGCGCCGCCCGCGGTCGCATGGCTTCGGGCCGTCACCGGGTGTGAACAGGCATATTGCGGGCGATAGCACGGGTGGTTCTGCAGATTTTCCCCCACAGCCGGCGCGTCGACTTTCACCTCGATGCCAAGCGCGCGAAGGTCGTCTGCCGGTCCGATGCCCGAGTGCATGAGCAGCGCAGGGCTCATGATGGCGCCGCCACAGAGCACCACCTCGCGCGAGGCCGAATAGGTCACCGCCCTGCCCTTCCGTCTCGCGCGCACGCCGGCGGC
The DNA here is from genome assembly GCF_008728195.1 of Roseovarius indicus. NCBI lineage: Bacteria > Pseudomonadati > Pseudomonadota > Alphaproteobacteria > Rhodobacterales > Roseobacteraceae > Roseovarius > Roseovarius indicus. The sequence goes on along the minus strand of NZ_CP031598.1, from coordinate 847,876 downwards.
CCTGCCTTTTTCGATGACGACGCCGGTCACCTGCGTGTTGCGCAGGATGGTCAGGTTCGCCCGGCCGCGCGCCGGGCCGAGAAAGGCACGCGCGGCGCTGTGCCGCCGACCGTTGCGAACATTGAGATCGTAGATTCCGAGGCCTTCGGGCTGGTTGGCGTTGAGGTCGTCGACCACGGGCAAGCCCTCGGCGCCAGCCGCCTCGAGAAAGGCGTCGCAGATCGGCAGATCCGGCCGTGCGGGGCGCAGGTTCATGGGCCCGTCGGCACCGTGCCACGCGCCCGCGCCCCGGGCATTGGTTTCGGACTTGAGGAAGAACGGTTTCACCTCATCGAAAGACCAGCCGTCGCAGCCCATCGCGGCCCAGGCGTCGTATTCATCGGAATGGCCACGGCTGTAGACCATGCCGTTCATGCTGCCCGACCCGCCCATCACGCGGCCCTGAAGGAAGGTGAGCCGGCGGTCATTCAGCGCCGGCACCGGCTCGGTCAGGAAATTCCAGTTGTAGCGGGCAAGTGTGCCGGCCGCGAAGCCAAGCCCCGGCACCCGCAGTACCGGGTTGATATCGCGGCCGCCCGCCTCGATCAGCAGCACGCTGGCCGTGCCGCCTTCCGAAAGGCGCGCCGCGACGACGCTGCCGGTGGCCCCGGCGCCCACGACGATATAGTCGTATGCCGCGCCACTCATGACCTAGCCCCTGTTTCCGACGACCCGCTCGAGCACCCGCTGCATCGCCGCCAGGTCTTCCTTCGGCACGCCCTTGAAGAGGTCCTGCTCGTTGGTCCGGGTATGCTCGACCACCGCGTTGATCCGGTCTTCGCCGGCCTCTGTCAGGCGCACCCGGCCGGCCTCGTCGATCGCCAGCAGGTCCAATGCCTCGAGCGATTCAAGGATGTTCTGGCTGGCGTTGAAATCGAGGAATATCTCGGGAAGCAGGTCTTGCAGCGTGCTGTCGGGATAAGTCTGAACCGTCTTGAGAAGCCTCGCCTGCATCAGCGTCAGCCCGAGGCCCGCGGTCTTCCGGCTTTGTTCGAGACGGTGGGCGACGGTGCCATAGGCCCGCCCCAGAAGCTGCGCAAGCGTGGGCGCTTCCGGCACCTCCGTCGCGGCGGGGGCCGCATCGGTGGCGACACGGGTTTCCGGGTGATCGGCGGCGATGGCATAACGCCCCTTGGCAAACAGCAGCGGCTGCCGGTCATAGCGCGCGTATCGCTCCACCTGACCGACTAGGATCAGGTGATCGCCGCCGGGGTGTATCTCGGAAAGGCTGCATTCGAAGCTCGCGGCGATACCGGCGAGCACCGGGCATTTGCCCGCCCCGTCACGGTAGGCCAGACCATCGAACTTGTCCGGGCCGGAGCGGGCAAAATTCTGCGACAGGTCCACCTGGTCATCGGCCAGCACGTTGACCGCGAAATGGCTGCAATCGCGGAAGGCCGGGAAGCTCTGGCTTTCGTATTTCACCGACCAGAGCACGAGCGGCGGTTCAAGCGAGACGGACGCGAAGGAGTTCGAGGTCATGCCGTAGCACACGCCATCGACGCAGGTGGTGATCACCGTGACGCCGGTGGCAAACTCCCCCAGGCTTCGGCGAAACCCGCTCAGGTCGTCGCTTGGGTGTCCTTCTTCGACAGGCTTGGTCATCTGGGTCTCCCTGAAAAGGGTGGGTTGGGGTCAGCGCCCTCAGCGGAAGGGCAGCCACAGCACGATCTGCGGGAAGGCCACCAGCAGCGCCACGGTCAGCAGGACGATCACGACAAAGGGCAGCGCCCCGAAGGCGACGTCGCTTAAGGGGATGTCATTTCGCACGGCCTTGATGGTGAAAAGGTTGATGCCGACCGGCGGCGTAATCAGCCCGACCTCGAGCAAGAGCACCAGCACGATGCCGAACCAGATCGGGTCATAGCCAAGGTTGGTGACGATCGGATGTACCACCGCCAGCGTCATCAGCATGAGCGACAGCGCATCGACGAACATGCCCAGCACGAGATAGACCAGCACGATCACCCCGAAAATCGCCAGCGGCGGAAAGGCGAGGTCAGCCACGAAACGCCCGATCTCGATATTGATGCCCCAGGTGTAAACCGCGAAGGAAAACACCTGCGCGCCGATCACGATGAACAGGATCATCCCGCTCAGCATCACCGTCTCGGTCAGTACCCGGCGCAGCATCTGCAGCGACACCGCCCGCTGCCATGCCGCCGCCAGCAGCGACATGAACGAGCCCAGCGCGGCCGCCTCGGTGCTGGTGGTCCAGCCGGCATAGATGCCGCCGAGGACGACGAGAATGATGGCCAGCACAGGCAGAACGCTGTTGAGGCCCTCCGCCATGCTGACCTTCGTCATCTCCGATCCATGAACCCGCGGCGCCAGCGACGGGTTCAGCAGCGCCCGGATGAAGATATAGGCGTGAAAGAGCGACACCATCAGAACGGCCGGCAGAAGCGCGGCGATGAAGAGGCTGCCGATCGATTCCTCGGCCAGCGAACCGTAGACAATGAGCGGGATGCTGGGCGGGATCAGGATGCCGAGCGTGCCGCCCGCGGCCAGCGTGCCGGTCGACATCCGCCGGTCGTACTTGAGGCGTTCAAGGCTGTTGAGCGCCGCCGAGGCCACGGTCGCGGCCGTTGCCATGCTTGACCCGCTGACCGCCGAGAAGACGGCGCTGACGGATATGTTGGCGTGCAGCAGTCCCCCGGGCAGAAACCGCAGCCAGCGGGCGACGGTTTCGTAGAACCGCTCGGCCACGCGAGATTGCTGGACGATCTGGCCCATCAGCACGAAGAGCGGGATGGCGATCAGGGTCTCACCGCTGGCCGTGTTGAACACGGTGTGGGCGATACCCGACATGTAGTTGGGGTCATACGCCCACGTCCAGAACACCCCGGTCGCCCCAAGCACGAGGGCCACGGGAAAGCCGAAAGCGAGGAGCGCGACAACCGTCAGCCCCATGAGCACCATGACTGTCATGTTGCGTCGCCTCCTGTCCGGCCAAAAGCGCGGGCTTCTTCGTAAAGGATCAGGATCTCACTGAGCAGCATCAGCAGCAGCCCTACCAGGATCCCGCTTTGAACAAGATACATTGGCAGGCGCAGAATGCCCTGGAAGCGTGCGCCGCCTTGCCAGTTGGAATGGGCAAGATCGGCGCAGTACCAGACCAGGCACGCAAGATAGGCAATCATCAGCACGTGCCCCGCCATGCGGAGCATGGCTTTCACCCCGTCAGGCAAGTGCGCCACAACGAAATCGGTCGCGATATGCCCGCGCGTGCGCATCACCATCGGCAGGGCAAGGAAGATCATCCACGCCATCAGCAGCCCACCGCCCTCGCTGCCCCAGTAGAACTCGACATGCAGCCACCGCAGGATCACGTCGGTCAACAGCAGCCCGAACAGTACGATCAGCAGAGCGGCAGAGGCGAACACCCCTGCACGCTCGTGCCATCTGGCCTTTCCGGTCTCCATCGGCGCGTCCGGTCCCGGCTCAGTTCAGCTCGATGCCGAAATCGGAGAGAATCTCCTCGGCCTGCGGGCCCGCCTGCTCGGCCCAGGCCGGGAAGACGTCCTCGACCGCGATGCGGTGGAATTCCCCGTAAAGCTCGGGCGACGGGTTGGTGATCGTCAGGCCCTCTTCCTTCAGCTCGGCGATCTTCTGTTCATACGCCTTGGGCATGAGCTCGCGGATCTCGGCCTCGACATTCCCCATCTCCTCGACCAGTACCGCGCGCACCTCATCGGGAAGCTCGTTCAGTTTGGCCTCGGCCGCGACCATGTCGAAGGACAGAAGCGTCAGGTTGGTGGTGAAGCCCGAGGTCAGCACCTCGTTCCACTTGAAGCTGACCACCGCGCCGGCGCCTGTAATCACCCCGTCGATCACACCGCGCTGCAGCCCGGTATAGGCCTCGGCCGCTGCGATATTGACCGGCGACGCGCCGGCGGAGGTCAGGAAATCGGCCTGTACCGGTGAAAACGCGCGCACCTTCTTGCCCTTCATGCCCTCGATGCCGGTCACCTCGTCGGTGAACCAGATGTTGATCGGGTCATAGAACTGGGTCGACAGGCTGACGGCGCCGTGCTCGTCGATGATGCTCTGCTTGTACTCGCTGATCGTCGGCGTGCTCCATGCCTTGAGCGTCGCCTCCTGGAAGCCGGCGGCATCTTCGAGCTCGGCCATCACGAAGGGCAGCTCCGGCCCTGCCAGAAGCGGATAGGTCGAGGCGTTGTAGGCCGGAATCCACTCGGTCATCTCGACAAGGCCATCGCGGATGAGGGTCAGCGAATCCGTCGCCTTGTAAGGCGTTTCGCCATAGGAGACGTATTCGATATGCAGCGCCCCGTCGGTGCGTTCCTCGACCCGCTCGAAGCCTTCGATCATGATCTTGGCATAGTCATGCGCGGCATTGATCACGCCGACATACCGCCAGTTGTAATCCGCGGCATACGCCCCGGAGGCCTGCACAAGCAGGGCGGCCCCGGCGGCCATCATGTGTAGAGTTTTCATTTTATTCCTCCCAGTCTTGCGCCGTTTGCTATCAGAGTTTTCCGGGCGGCGCGCCCGGTCGTTTCAGAAACCGAGGTTGTCGCGCAGCGTATTCCCCGAGTAATCACGGCGCACGAGGCCCCTGTCCTGCAGGATCGGCACGACGTGATCGACGAATTCCTCGATCATGCCCGGCTTGGTCGGCGCGCTGAGATTGAAACCGAAGGCGCCGCTTTCGCGCCAGTGGCGTTCGATCTCGTCGGCAACCTGCTCGGGCGAACCGATGACCTGCGGCAGGCCCACCGAAAGGCCCATCTGGATCGCGGCCTCGCGCACGGTGATCTTCTTGCCGGTGTCACTGCCGATCTGGCTCAGCGCCTGCGCCATCCCCTGCGACGCCTGTGTCGGGACCTCCTCCAACGGCTGATCCGGGTCGAGCGTGCTGCAATCGATACCAAGCGGTGCGGAAAGCCGGCTCAGCCCGGCGTCGAGCGGAACGCGCTCGCGCAGCGCCTCGAGGCGGCGGTGGGCTTCCTCCTCGGTGCTGCCCAGAACGTATTGCAGGCCGAAAAGGATGCCGATCGGGTCGCGGCCGGCCTTGGTAGCCGCGGCGTCGAACCGCTCGCGGAAAGCCGTCATCGCCTTGAGATGCGGCTGGATCGCAAAGATCGCCTCGGCATGTTTGACGGCGAATTCCATGCCGCGGCCGGACGACCCGGCCTGGAAGATGACAGGCCGGCCCTGCGGCGATGGCAAGGTCGGCGAGACGGCCTCGCAGCGGAAATACTTGCCCTCGTGGCGTACCTTTTCGATCTTGTCGGGATCGGCAAGGATGCCCGCCGCCTTGTCCATCGGCAGCGCGCCCTCGCCGAAACTGTCCCACAGCTTGTAGCAGACCTCCATGAACTCGTCGGCGGCATCGTAGCGCTCGGCATGCGGCACGAGTTGCTGCCCCACGGCCTTGTGCTCGGCCTGCATGTGCCCGGTGACCACGTTCCAACCGATCCTCCCGCCGCTGAGATAGTCGAGCGTCGATAGCCTGCGGTACGCCAGATAGGGCGAGTTGCCGGTGATCGACAGGGTCACGCCCACACCAAGGTGTTTGGTGGCGGCGGTCATGACCGCGGCCAGCGGCATCGGGTCATGCGTCGGCCAGACAACACCGTATTTCAGCGGCGTCTCCGGCCCGCCCTTGTACTGGTCCGAGGCGGCGGGGGTGTCGGCAAAAAACGCGGCGTCAAAACAACCGCGCTCCAGCGTGCGGGCGATATCCTGCCAGTAGCCATAATCGCCCATTCCGGCGAGATGCCCGTCTTCCTCGCTGGCCCAGCTCAGGGCCGTGTGGGTGATGGGCGAGTGAAAGAACATGTGGACGAGATGCATCTCAGACATGGTCCCGCGCCTCGCAGTTGCCGCGACCCGCGCCGCGCATCGAAGGACACGCGGGCGCATGACGATTTCTTGCCAGCCAATGGGGCAAAGGTCTTTCCTCCCAGTTCGGTCTTCGCGCGTTCGCCGTCTTGTTCCGGCCCTGGTCAAGGCACGGCTTTGCGGCGATTCCATGGGCAGGCTACAACTGGTATTCCAGCTTGTATACTAGTTTTTCCAAAAAATTGATTTCAGTCACAGCCACAAAAGAAAAAGCCCTGCCCGATCGGGCAGGACTTTCTGCTGATACATTCAACCTTGGCCCGGGCCGGCCGCTTCCTCGCCTATTCGGCGGCGCTGGTCGCCCGGATATCCATCAACAGGAATTTCTCCTGCTGGTTCTCGATCTCTTCGAACCCGATGAAATCCTTGAAATCGCCCATGCTCATGACCGGATGCGGCAACGCGCCGGTATCGAGGTCTTTCATCAGCTTGGCGTAATTGTCCTGCATCGCCTGCGCGGCGGACATCAGGCCCACCAGCGGATAGGTCGCCAGCCCGGCGATCTCGCGGATCTGGTCGGCGGTGATGTCCTTTTCCAGCCAGCCGAGGATCTGCAGGGAAAGCGGCACGCCAGCCGCCTCGCGCAGCTGTTTCAGGCTGTCGAGATCGGTGAACGTCTTGCTGATCGGCTGAACGAGGTCGGCGCCGGCCTCGACGTAAAGCTTCGCACGCTCGATCGCGCCCGACACGGTGGGCGCGTCGGTACGGGCGATGATCAGCGTGTCTGGATTCCTGCGGGCCGATACGGCGGCGCGGATCTTGCCCGCCTGCTCGTGCGCCGGCAGAATTTCCACCTGGTTTGCCACGGCAGGGCAACGCTTGGGCGCCAGCTGATCTTCGAAGATCATCGCGGCAACGCCCGCATGTTCGAACTCACGCACGGTGCGCATGACGTTGATCGCGTTGCCATAGCCGGTGTCGGCATCGGCAATGACCGGGATCGAGACGGCATTGGCCACGTTGCGGACCACGCCGAGGTTCTCGGTCATGGTATACAGCTCGACATCCGGGAAGCCGAAATTGGTGGCCGAGAGCGCGAAGCCCGAGGTCATCACTGCCGGCGCTCCGGCCTTCTCCGCCAGCATCGCCGACATGGCGTCGAAACAGCCGGCCACGAACTGGGTCTCGCCCGCCCGCGCCTTTGCCGCGAAATCACGTTTCACATTATCTTCGATCATTGTCAGGCCTCCTCGCCTTCACGTGCATGCAGGTAGCCGACGATGCCGCCGGCCGCGAGCATGTCGCGGTCGCCCTCGCTGAGCGGTTCAATGGGCAGTTCCGTTCCGGCCGTCAGGTTGCGCAGAACGCCTGCGGCCCAGTCGACCTCGATTTCGTCCCAACGGCTGACGGCGCCGATGATGCCGGGGCAGATCACCTGCGGAAAGCCCATCGCGATCTCGCCGCGCCAGTAGCCGGGCGAGAAGCTTTCGCCGATCACGCCGCCGATCCCCAGCTTCCGCATGCCGATCATCGGCGGGTAGTGCGGGTGGCCGTAGCCGAAATTGTGGTTGCCCACGAGCAGGTCGCCCGGCTGCACCTTTTCGGCAAAGTCGGGCTCTTCGGCAGCCATGCACAGCTTGGCCAGCTCGTCGGGGTCCTTGATCTTGATGTTCTTCACGCCGACGATCTGGTCGACGTCGAAATCCTCGTCTTCGAAGATCCAGGCCACGCGGCCCTTGAGATTGGGCAGGGTCATGACGGCACCTTTTCCTTGGCCGCGGTCAGATAGGGGCGCGGATCGGCGATCTTGCCCTCGATGGCCGAGGCCGCAACGGCGGCCGCGTTGACGATGTAGATGTCGCTATCGGGCGAACCCATCCGGCCGCGCACGTTGAGCGTACCGGTCGAAACCGCCTTCTGCCCTTCTCGCATCGCGCCCATCCGGCCGAAGCAATAATCACAGGAGGACGAGCTGATAAACGCGCCCGCGTTGATCAGGCGATTGAGGATCCCCTTCGAGGCCGCCTCCTCCATGATCTCCTGGCTGGTCGGGATGACGTAAAGCTGGAACCCATCCTTGATCCGGCGGCCTTCCAGCACGTCGGCGGCCAGCGCAAGGTCTTCGACCCGGCCAGACGCGCAGGAACCGAGATAGCCGACCTGCACCTCGGTGCCTGCGACCTCGCTGAGGTCGTGGGTATTGGCGGGGCTCGGCGGGATCACGGCAACCGGTTCGAGATTGGTGATGTCGATCTCGTGGCGCGCGTGGTAGGTCGCGTCAGGGTCCGAGAAGAGCGGCTCGATATCGAGCCTCTGGCGTTCCCGGATATAGGCCAGCGCCTTTTCGTCCGGGTTGTTGATCGCGGTGATGGCGCCGGTGAACATCGCAAGGCAGTTGATCGTCTGCCGCGCTTCGAGCGACATGGCCTCGATTGCCGGGCCGCCGATTTCCATCACCATACCGCGGCAGGCCCGCGGGCCCAGCACACGCACGATATGGTGGAACACGTCGCGCGAGGTCACGCCCATCTGCAACTCGCCCGTGATGTCGATCCGCACGGTTTCAGGCACCTGGAACTTGATTCGCTCCTTCACGAACGCCTCGAGCAGGTGACGCCGCACGCCGATGGCCAGCGTGCCGAAGGTGCCAAGCTGCGAGATGTGCCCGTCGAAATGCACCACGAAGGCACCGGGCGTGGCGTAGCCCAGCTCGGCCGCGACCTGGTGGCCGATGCCCTTGCGCTCGTAGACCGGCACGTTGTTCTTCTTGCCCCAGCTGCGCGTGCCCTCGTGCAGGTCTTCCTCGGCCGCCGTGGCGGTCGGGACCATGTGGTCGATGAACAGCGCGTACCGGTCGGGTTCGGCGACCTTCTCGATGCCGAACTCTTCCTCCATCTGGCGGAAGATCACGTCGGTGTAGCCCGGAAAATCGTAAGCGATCACGAAATCCGGTTTTGCGAGCAGGTCATCGCCGGCCCGCACTTCGGTTTTGCCCGACACGCGGGCGAGGATCTTTTCGGCTATGGTGAAGCCCATGCTCCGACCTCCCTTCGGATTGGGTTTTCCCGATCGTGAGCCTTCTTGGCGAACAAGTCAACCAACAACGCTAATTTCATCAGGTGAAACGTCAGATCGCCAGACCACGGACGGCGTTGCGCATATCCGCGACGGCCGTCTGCATTTTCTCGAGATGGTCCACCTGAGCGGCCCCCACGTAGTTCGGCGTCAGCCCGCCGGAAGAGATCGCCCCGAGCAACCGACCATGATCATCCAGCAACGGCACAGCCATCGCGGATATCCCCTCGACGATTTCGTCATGCTTGACGATGAAGCCCTTTTCACGCGCCCGCGCGATCTCCGCGCGCAGGGCTTTTTCCTCACCCGGGTCAAGCTTCAGAGGCCCCGAAAGAATGCGCTCCCGCTCCGCTTCGGGCAGGTGGGCAAGCAGCACCCGGGGCCCGGTGCCTCGGTCGAAAGTGCGAATCTCGCCAACCGCCCACCAGCGCACCTCGATGGCCTGTCCGCCATTGTGGCAAGCTTGGCAAAGCGCAACGTCACGATCGACAGTGGAAAGGTAGATGGTCGTCTGCGTGTCCTTCGCAAGCTGGTGAAGGCGATCGTCGACGAGGTTGATCAGCGTAAGTGATTCGGGAACGGCCCGGGCGAGTTCCAGCAAGCCGGCGGACGCGCTGTAAAGGCCGGTCGAGGGATCCTGGAACACCAGCCCTTCATCCCTCAGGGTCACGAGAATGCGCCGGGTCGTGCCGGCATCAAGCCCTGTTTCGCGCACGATTTCATTCAACGCCCTATGGGGGTGCGCCTGCGAGAACGCCCGGAGAATCGCAACCGCACGGGAGATCGAGCGCACCCGCGGAAGGGTCGCCCCCTGCTGGCCTCGCAACTTTACCGCGTCATCTGCCATAATATCCCCCTTTCACCTGATGAAATATAAATTGACTGTTGACATAACGCAATCGTCTCGTGCGATATTCGGCACGACTGGCCGGCATCGGCCTGAATAGGGAGGAATATCTATGAAACATATGTTCAGGGGGCTCGTCGTCCCCGCAATCGTAACGGCAGGTCTGGTGACCGCGGCCCTGTCGACGGCCGCCGAGGCCCAGACCCGCGAGCTGCGCTTCGCAGAGTTCGGCCCGAACGCCGGCGCCCGCGCAGGCGGCATTGTCTGGCTCGACGAAGAACTGCGCAAGCGCACGGATGGCGAGCTTGGCCTCGACATCATCTGGGGCGGCGCCCTTGTCGGCGCGGCCGGCGCGGCGCAGGCGATTTCCGACGGTGTGGCCGACATGGGCTCGATCGTGCCGGTCTATGCCCCGGGCGAGCTGGTCGTCTACGAAGTCGTCGACACCGGCGAGATCGCCGACGAATACGCCGGGATGATGGCGGCCTACGAGCTGATGACCACGCATCCCGACGCCCTGAAAGAGGCGGAAGACTTCAACGTCAAGTATTTCGGCAACTACACCACCGGGCCGACCCAGCTTCTGACCCGCGACACGCCGGTGCGCAGCCTCGACGATCTCGAGGGCCTGACAATCCGGACCACGGGCGCGCACGTGCCCGCGCTGGAAGCCTATGGCGCCGCGACGGTGTCGATGTCGCAGCCGAAGGTGTACGAGGCCCTGTCGAACGGGTCCGTCGACGGCTCGACCACCTATTATTACGTGGTCAACGGCTACAAGCAGTACGAAGTCGCCGACTACATGACCGAAACCGCGCTCGGCCAGACCCTGGGCTTCGGGATCATCATGAACAAGCAGACCTTCGAAAGCCTGTCGCCCGAGCATCAGGAAATCGTCGAGGAACTGGGCCGTGACTTCACGCTTAACATGGCCGAAATCATGGCCAACTCGCGCATCAACACCAAGGCCAAGCTGGCCGAAGGTATCGACGGCAAGAAGGTCGAAATGATCGACGCGCCCGAAGAGATGCGCCAGGCGCTGATCGAAGAAGCCCTGAAGGACAACGTCAACTGGGTCGAGAAGGCGAACAACAAGGGCCTCGACGGCGAGACCATCTCGCAGGAGTGGCTTGCGCTTACCGAGAAGTACCGTCAGGAAGTCGAAGACAACGGCTATCCCTGGGAGTGATCCGCACTCGCTAACGGCACATAGCGCCGGGCACGCGATCATGCGGGTGCCCGGCGTTTTTCCAACTCTAACCCAACTGCCCAACTCAAGGTGTCGCATCCATGACTTCCCTAGGCTCGGGTGTCCGCAAGGCGCAGACCCTACTCGAGAACCTCGCCATGATCCTTGCCGGGATCGTTTTGTTGACGATGGGCCTGATCATCGTCACCTCCATCCTCGGCAAGCATCTCTTTCTCCGGCCCATTCCGGATGACCTTCTGATGGTCGGCCTGCTGAACGTGGCCGTGATCGTCCTGCCGCTGGCTTATGTCGAACGGATGCGCGGGCATATCACCGTGACCGTGACGACCGACTGGCTGGGCCCTCGCGTCCTGGGTGCGCTGCGGGTTCTGGGTGCGGTGGCAATGGCCGTCTTCTTCGGCGGCATCGGTGTCATGGTCGTGGGGCGGATGCCCGGCGAGATCACCAAGGACGCCTATTACGACGGGGTGCTCCAGATCCCGACCTGGCCGATGAAGGCCGTGTTCGGCGCCGCAATCCTGCTGTTCGTCGCCCGCCTCATCCTGAGCATGGTCGACGGGGTTCGCACCATGCTGACCGGCGAGGACGACATTCCCCCTTCCCACCCGAACGAAGAGGTCTGACCCCATGGATCCCCTTATGGTCGGGCTGGTTGCGCTCGGCATCACCATCCTTCTTCTGGCCATCCGCGTGCCCATCGCCGCAGCGCTTGGCATTTCCGCCTCGGTTGGCGTGTTCATCATCTTCTCATGGCGCCCCGGGGCCGAGTTCATGCCGCAATACGCATGGCGGCCGACCCTGTCGCTGATCGCCAACGGGCCCTATGACTTTCTCAAAAGCTACAGCCTCGCCACGGTGCCGCTCTTCGTGCTGATGGGCCACCTCGCCTACGAGGCGGGTTTCACCACCGATGTCTACCGCGCGGCACGGCTCTGGCTGGCAAAACTGCCGGGCGGCGTGGCGATGGCCTCGGTCGTCGGCTGTGGCGGCTTTTCGGCCATCACCGGCTCCTCGGTTGCCTGCGCGGCGGCGATGGGGCGGATCGCGATTCCCGAGATGCTGAAATTCGGCTACTCCAAGCCCCTCGCCACCGGCTCGGTCGCGATCGGGGGCACGCTGGGCTCGCTCATTCCACCGTCGATCCTGTTCATCCTCTATGGCGTCTTCGCCGAGCAATCCATCGCGCGGCTGTTCATGGCCGCCATCGTGCCCGGCATCCTGTCGCTCCTGGCCTACATGCTGGTGATCTTCCTCTGGGCGAAGATCAAACCCTCCGCGGCGCCCCGCCCCGAGGAAACCATCACCGCCCGCGACCGTTGGCAGAGCCTTGCGAACTGCTGGTCGATCGTGGCCCTGTTCGTCGTGGTGATCGGCGGCATCTACGCCGGCTTCTTCACCCCGTCCGAGGCCGCAGGTGTCGGCGCCATCTCGGCCATGGTGCTGGGGCTTGTCCTGGGACGGCTCGATTTCAAACGCATCGTCGCCGCCCTGCGGGAGAGTGTCTTCCAGTCGTCGATGATCTTCGCCATCGCCGTGGCCGGGAAAATCTATGTGAGCTTCATCGCGCTCACCGGCCTCTCGGGCGCCATTGGCGACTGGATCTCCGCATCGGACGTCTCGATGATCACGGTGCTGCTGCTGATCGTTCTGTTCTACCTGATCCTCGGCATGTTCCTCGACCCGATCGGCATCATCCTTCTGACCCTGCCGCTGACCATCCCGATCGTCGGCGGCTACGACCTGTCGCTGATCTGGTTCGGGGTGCTTGTCATCAAGCTGCTCGAGATCGGGCTGGTGACGCCACCAATCGGGCTCAACGTCTTCGTCATCAAGTCGATCCTGGGCAATTCGGTGCGGCTTGAATCGATCTTCGCAGGTATCTCGCTGTTCCTCATCGCCGAAGTGGTGGTGCTGGCGCTGATCGCGGGCATACCGGCCATTTCGCTCTGGCTGCCCGGCATACTGATGTAATGGAACGCCCACCCGATCAGGCCGTGTTGATTTGACGGCCATGATCGGGGACATTCGAGACAGATACAGATTCTGCGCCCGCTTCGGCGGGCGCAAACAGTTTTTTCAAATACCGTGAGGATGGCGAGTTGCATGAATAAGCCCCATTACACCCCCGACGCGCTGCGCAAGCGGCTGTCTTCCGTTCCATTCCTGGCCGGATTGCAGGACGACGTCCTCGACCGGCTGGCCAGCGTCGGCACCACGCAGGAGGTTACCCGCGGCGATGTCCTCGTGGCCGAGGGCGAGGCGGCGGACACGCTCTTTTTCGTGCTGCAGGGGCGGTTCACCGTCACGCTGGGCGACACCCCGATCGCGGAACTCGACGCGGGTGAGCCCGTCGGCGAGATCGCCTTTTTCGCCGGGGGCGCCCGCACCGCAACCGTCACCGCCGCCCGCGCGTCAACGGTGCTTGCGCTGACCCGGTCGGATTATGACGCGGTTGCAGCAGACAAGCCGGCGTTGGGAGAAGCGATCATCCGGGCATTGGCGGCACGGGTCGTCGCAGGCAACCCCGCACGCCCGCATGTCGAGCTTCGTGCCCCCCGCATCCTTGCCGTGCTGCCCGTGACAGGCGCCCGCCTGCCCGAAGACTTCGTAGCCAAACTCATCCGCACCGCGGCCCTTTCGGGGGGACCGGTCCGCGTTCTCAGCCCCGAGGCGAACGAGGACGCCAGCCAGATGCGGTCGCGCATCTCCGAAGCCGAGGCCACGGCAAGCACCGTGGTCCTGCTCATCCCCGACACCGAGGCGCAGCCGGACTGGGCCGAGATCGCCAGCCAGAGCGCTGATTCGATCGCTCTCGTCGCGCCTCTCTCGGCCGAGCCACAACCGCCGGCGCCACTTCAGACCCGCCTGTTGCGTGGCCTGATCCGCCAGAACATCCATCTTGTCCTGCTGCGAGACCAGGCGTCGACGCCGATCTTGGGAACGGCCGCCTGGCTGGCCGAACGGCCAATCGGCCAGCATCACCACGTGGCGCTTGACGCGACCGCGGATTTCGAGCGGCTGGCGCGGTTCCTGACCGGCACGGCGACCGGGCTGGTCTTCTGCGGCGGCGCCGCCTTCGGCACCGCGCATCTCGGCATGCTCAAGGCGCTCAACGAGCATGGCTACGCGTTCGACATGGTGGGCGGCTCCAGCATGGGCTCGGCCATGGCGGGCGGCTATGCCATGGGGCTCGCCCCCGCTGAAGTCATGGATATCGTCGACGAGCTCTTTCTGAAAAGCGGCGCGATGAAACGGTACACGGCTCCGGTCTGGTCGGTGATCGATCACCAGCATTTCGACCGGGAACTCCGGCGGGTGACCCGCTCGCTCAACGCCGAAGACCTGCCCCTGCCCTTCTTCGCCGTGGCAACCAGCCTGACCCGCAACGACATCACGGTTCTGCGCGAAGGGCCGCTCTGGCGGGCGATCCGGGCGTCGACCGCCATTCCGGCCCTGTTCCCGCCGATGGTGATGCCGGATGGCGAGGTGATGATCGACGGCGGGTTGATCGACAACGCCCCGCTCGGGCCGATGCGCGATCTGAAGCCGGGGCCGAACCTCGTGATGAACATAACCCGCGCGCCCGACTGGCGGGTGCGGACCCCTTACGAAACTCTCCCCGGACGCGGCGGCGCGCTGCGGCGGATGCTTCTGCCCGGCGGAAAACGCGTGCGCTTCCCCGGAATATTCTCGGTGCTCTCGCGTACGATGGTCGTCAATTCCGAACGCCTGATGGCCCATGTCGAGCCGCGCGATGACGTCATCCTCACCATGCCGCCGCTGCCCAAGATGGGTTTCCTCGACTGGACAAAGGGACGCGCGCTGTTCGACCGAAGCTACAAGGTGATGAGCGAGAAGCTGGAATCCCACCCCGCCTCCGAAGAGCCGCGGCGCGGAACCGGACCGGACGCGCGCCTGCGTGCCATAGCGGCAGAGCTCAGCAGCGGCGCGGCGCATAACACCGCCCGGGCACCCCGCAAAACGGGGTGACGGACGTGTTGCAGCCGTCTCGGACGCGGGCACGACCCGGCACTTGCGGGGAAGGTGCGTCCGGCCACCGCATGGCCACGCAGGTTTTCAGAGAAAGCGTGTAACAGGTCAGGCCCCGCGGTACCGCAGGGCCTGACAATCCTTACGCAGCCGGCAGTGAAATCGCCTGCGCCGCCGCACCGTTACGGGCGCCGTAATGGGTCAGTACCGTCGCCGCCATTTCGGCGCCGCGCCGCCCGGCCTCGTCGACCGCCTCGCCACGCGCCAAAGCGCCGAGAAACCCGCTGGCATACGCATCGCCCGCGCCGGTCGTATCCACGACCTTTGCCACCGGTGCCGCGGGAATGCGGTGAACGCCGGTTCCATCCGCCACCAGCGACCCCGAGTCGTGCAGGGTGACCGCAACCACCGGCACAATGCCCATGGCCCAGCCGATTGCGCTTTCCGGGTCATCGGTTCCGGCCAGCTGGCCGATTTCCGACAGGTTCCCCACAAGGATATCGACATGCCGGGTGATGAAATTCCACATGACGTTCTGATTGCGTTCGACGCATCCGGCATCCGACGGGGTAAGCGCAATACGCGCCCCGGCCGCCTTGGCCCTCTGGGCCGCATCCTCGATCACGGCCGCCCCTTGCGGCGCATCCCACAGGTAGCCTTCGATAAACAGGATATCGACCCCATCGGGCATGGCCTCGGCCAGGTCGGACGGCGCCATCGTCGTCGCCGCACCGAGATAGGTGCTCATGGTACGCTCGCCATCGGGCGTCACCAGCACGACGCAGCGGCCGGTGCCGGTATCGCCATCCGCCGCCTCGGTCACCGGTGCGGCGATGCCGAGACCTTCCATTTCCTGCCGGAAGGTCTGGCCCAGGTCGTCATTGGCGACCTTGCCGAGATAGGTGCCTTTCACCCCGGTTTCCGCCAAGTGGGCGATGGAATTGGCAACCGACCCTCCCGATTGGCGCACCCCAGGGCCGACCTCTTCGAAAAGCGCCTGCGCGGCACTGGCATCGACAAGATGCATGCCGCCCGGGCTCAGGTCGTGGCGGTCGATCACGGCGGTGTCCACCGCCGCGACCACGTCGACAATCGCATTGCCGAGCCCCACGATATGGGGCGTCTCCTTGCTCATGTCAGCCATCCCTCAATACCTGTAATGTTCCGGCTTGTAGGGACCGTCCTTGGGCACGCCGATGTAATCGGCCTGATCCTCCCGAAGCTCGCTCAGCTTGACGCCGATCCGCTCGAGATGCAGGCGCGCGACCTTTTCGTCGAGATGCTTGGGCAGGATGTAGACGTTGTTGTCATACTGGTCGCCCTTCGTCCAAAGCTCGATCTGCGCCAGAACCTGGTTGGTGAAGGAGGCCGACATCACGAAGCTCGGGTGACCGGTGGCGTTGCCGAGGTTCAGCAGGCGGCCTTCCGACAGAAGGATGATCCGCGCGCCCGAAGGCATCTCGATCATGTCCACCTGGTCCTTGATGTTGGTCCATTTGTGGTTCTTCAGGCTCGCCACCTGGATCTCGTTGTCGAAGTGGCCGATATTGCCGACGATCGCCATGTCCTTCATCTCGCGCATATGCTCGATGCGGATCACGTCCTTGTTGCCGGTCGTGGTGATGAAAATATCGGCCGAGTTCACCACGTCTTCCAGCGTGACAACCTCGTAGCCGTCCATCGCCGCCTGCAGGGCACAGATCGGGTCGACTTCCGTCACCTTCACACGCGCACCGGCGCCCGACAGCGAGGCGGCCGAGCCCTTGCCCACGTCGCCATACCCGCACACGACCGCGACCTTGCCGGCCATCATCGTGTCGGTCGCGCGGCGGATGCCGTCGACAAGGCTTTCCTTGCAGCCATACTTGTTGTCGAATTTCGACTTGGTGACAGAGTCGTTCACGTTGATCGCCGGGAACGGCAGGTGGCCCTTCTCCATCATCTTGTAGAGACGGTGCACGCCGGTGGTGGTCTCCTCGGAGACACCCTTGATCATGTGCCGCTGCTTGACGAACCAGCCGGGGCTTTCCTTCATCCGCTTCTTGATCTGCGCGAACAGGAATTCCTCTTCCTCGCTCTGCGGGTTCTCGATCAGGTCGGTCTCGCCCTCTTCGACACGCGCCCCCATCAGGATGTACAGCGTCGCATCGCCGCCATCATCCAAGATCAAGTTGGCGCCGCCTTCCTCGAACTGGAAGATCTGGTCGCAATACTCCCAATACTCCTCGAGCGTCTCGCCTTTGACAGCAAAGACGGGCGTCCCGCCTTCCGCGATCACGGCGGCTGCGTGGTCCTGCGTGGAAAAAATGTTGCAGCTCGCCCAGCGTACGTCAGCCCCGAGCGCCACCAGCGTCTCGATCAGGCAGGCGGTCTGGATCGTCATGTGCAGCGAGCCCGCGATGCGTGCCCCCTTGAGCGGCTTGTCAGTCCCGTACTCCTCGCGCAGGGCCATCAGCCCCGGCATTTCCGTCTCGGCGATGTCCAGCTCCCGCCGGCCAAAGCCGGCGAGGTTGATGTCGCGGATCGCGCTGTCTTCGGGTGTAAAGCTTTCCGGCTTGTTCATGTCCCGTATCCTTTCTTTTCTGTCCTGTTCCGTCTCACTCGGCCGCGGCAGAGGCGCCGAAGGTGCGGGCCAGCTCGTTGGCAAGGTCTGTGCGTTCCCAGCTGAACCCGCCATCCTCGGCCGGCACGCGCCCGAAATGGCCATAGGCCGCGGTGCGGGCGTAAATCGGCTTGAGCAGATCGAGGTGATCGCGAATGCCGCGCGGCGTCAGGCGCACCATCTCTCGCAGTGTCGCGGCGAGGCGGGTCTCATCGACTCGGCCAGTGCCCAGCGTATCGACGTAAAGCGCCACCGGCTCCGGCACGCCGATCGCATAGGCCAGCTGAATCTGGCATTTCTCGGCCAGCCCGGCGGCCACGACGTTCTTCGCCATGTAGCGCGAGATATAGGCCGCCGAACGGTCGACCTTCGTCGGGTCCTTGCCCGAGAACGCCCCGCCACCATGCGGTGCGGCCCCGCCATAGGTGTCGACGATGATCTTGCGGCCGGTCAGGCCCGCGTCGCCATCCGGGCCGCCGATCACGAAGTTGCCCGTCGGGTTGACGATGATCTTGTCCTGCGAGGGCAGGTTCCAGCCCTCGGCCTTGAAACAGTCGGTGATGTAAGGCTCCACCAGCTTGCGCACGTCGTCCTGGCTCAGGCCTTCCGCATGCTGGGTGGAAACCACCACGGTGTCGATACCAACGGGCTTGCCGTTCTGGTACTTGAGCGTCACCTGGCTCTTGGCATCAGGCCCGAAATTCGGCTGCTTGCCGGATTTCCGGTCCTCGGCCATCGTGCGCAGGATCTTGTGCGCGAACTGGATCGGTGCCGGCATCAGCTCTTCGGTCTCGTTGCAGGCGTAACCGAACATGATGCCCTGGTCGCCGGCACCTTCCTCGCCCTTGTCGCCTTCGTCGACGCCCATGGCGATATCGGCCGATTGGGCGTGCAGGCGGCAGACGATCTCGGCGTCCTTCCACGAAAAGCCGTGCTGCTCGTAGCCGATGTCCTTGATCGCATCGCGGGCGATCTGTTCGACATCCTTGAGCACGTTCTCCGGGCCGCGCACCTCGCCGGCGATGGTCACGTGGTCGGTCGTGGCCAGCGTTTCGCAGGCAACGCGCGATTGCGGGTCAGCGGCGAGATAGGCATCCAGCACCGCGTCCGAGATCCGGTCACAGACCTTGTCGGGGTGCCCCTCGGACACCGACTCGCTGGTGAATAGCCATGACTTGTCGCTCATAATTGGTCCTTTCTCCACTTTCGTGGGGTTGGGTCGCTTTTGGCAAAAACTGAATTTTTGCAGGGGGTCAGGCGATCTTGCGATCCGCCGACGACTTGTCGGGCGTGTAGGACAGGCTGGGTTGCAGCCACGCCTCCACCTCGGCAATCTTCATGCCCTTGCGCTCGGCATAATCCGCCACCTGGTCGGGGCCGATCCGGCCGATCCCGAAATAGGCAGCCTCGGGGTGCGCGAAATACAGCCCCGACACGGCCGAGGCCGGCCACATCGCGCAGCTTTCGGTCAGCGTGACGCCGGTATGCTCCGGCGCGTCGAGCAGGTCGAACAGCGTGCGCTTCTCGGTGTGGTCCGGGCAGGCCGGATAGCCCGGCGCCGGCCGGATGCCGCGATACTGCTCCCGGATCAGCGCCTCGTTGTCGAGCGCCTCGTCAGAGGCATAGCCCCAGAGGCTGCGGCGCACGCGGGCATGCAGCGCCTCGGCAAAGGCCTCGGCGATCCGGTCGCCCAGCGCCTGCACCATGATGGCGTCGTAATCGTTGCCCTCTTTCTTCAGCCGCTCGGCGATCTCGTGCACCTCCGGCCCGGCAGTGACGGTGAACCCGCCCACCCAGTCCTCGGTGCCCTCGGGCGCCACGAAATCGGCAAGGCACATCTGCGGCTTGCCGTTCGACTTGCTGCGCTGCTGGCGCAGTTGCGGCATGCGCGACGCCACGGTCTTGCGGCTTTCATCAGACCAGACCACGATATCGTCGCCCTGCGCATTGGCCGGCCAGAGCCCGACAACCCCACGCGGGCTGAACCAGTCTTCCTTCTCGATCCGATCCAGCATCTTCTGCGCGTTGTCGTAAAGCTCGCGCGCCGCGGGCCCCTTGTCCGGATCCTCGAAGATCTTCGGGAACTTGCCCTTCATCTCCCACGTGTTGAAGAACGGCGTCCAGTCGATGAACTCGCGCAGCTTGGCGATGCCCATGTCGTCGATCACCGTCAGCCCCGGCGTCTGTGGCGCGGGCGGGGTGTAATCCTCCCACCCGCCATCGAACTTCGCCTGCCGCGCCTCGGCCAGCGGGGCAGTGGGCCGGTCGCCCTGCCCGCTCATGCCCTCGCGCAGGGTCTCCTGCTCTTCGGAAATCCCCGCCAGGTACTCCGGCCGCGCCGTCTTCGACAGAAGCCGCGACACCACACCAACGGCCTTCGAGGCGTCATCGACATGGATCACGCCATGTTCATACTCCGGCGCGATCTTCAACGCCGTGTGCTTCTTCGATGTGGTCGCCCCGCCGATCAGCAGCGGCAGGTCGAGCCCCTGACGCTTCATCTCGGCGGCCACGTCGACCATCCGGTCAAGTGACGGCGTGATCAGCCCGGACAGCCCGATGATATCGGCCTTCTCCTTCTTCGCGGCGGCAAGGATATCCTCGGTCGGCACCATCACGCCAAGGTCGACCACGTCGTAATTGTTGCACTGCAACACGACGCCGACGATATTCTTGCCGATATCGTGAACATCGCCCTTCACGGTCGCCATCACCACCTTGCCCTTGGCCGAGGTATCGCCCGACAGGCGCTTTTCCTCTTCCATGAACGGCAACAAGTGGGCCACGGCGGCCTTCATCACCCGGGCCGACTTCACCACCTGCGGCAGGAACATCTTGCCCGCGCCGAACAGGTCGCCGACCACGTTCATGCCGTCCATCAGCGGGCCCTCGATCACGTCGAGCGGCTTTTCCGCCCGCTGGCGGCATTCCTCGGTGTCGTCGATCACGTAATCGGTGATGCCGTGCACCAGCGCGTGCTCGAGCCGCTTCTCGACGGCCTGCTCGCGCCATTTCGGGTCTTCCTTCTTCGACGCCTCGCCCGAGCCCTTGTACTTGTCGGCAATCTCCAGCAGCCGCTCGGTCGCGTCGTCGCGGCGGTTGAGAAGCACGTCCTCGACCCGCTCGCGCAACTCCTCGGGGATGTCGTCGTAAACCGTGATCTGACCGGCATTGACGATCGCCATGTCGAGACCCAGCGGAATGGCGTGATACAGGAAAGCCGAGTGCATCGCCTCGCGCACGGCATTGTTGCCACGGAAGCTGAACGACACGTTCGAGAGCCCCCCCGAGACATGCACATCCGGCATCGCCTCCTTGATCAGGCGGGTCGCTTCGAAGAACGCCTTGGCATAATCGTTATGCTCTTCGATCCCCGTCGCCACGGCAAAGATGTTCGGGTCGAAAATGATGTCCCACGGCTCGAACCCGGCGTTCTCGACAAGCAGGTCGTAGGAGCGTTTGCAGATCTCGAACTTATGCTGCGCGGTCTCGGCCTGGCCGTTCTCGTCGAAGGCCATGACCACCACGGCAGCGCCATAGCGGCGCACCGTGCGGGCCTGTTCCAGGAACGCCTCCTCGCCTTCCTTGAGCGAGATGGAGTTGACCACGGCCCGGCCCTGCACGCATTTCAACCCGGCCTCGATCACCTCGAATTTCGAGCTGTCGATCATCACCGGCACGCGGCTGATATCCGGCTCGGACGCGATGAGGTTGAGGAAGGTCTTCATCGCCTCTTCCGAGTCGAGCAGACCCTCGTCCATGTTCACGTCGATGATCTGCGCGCCGTTCTCGACCTGCTGGCGGGCCACGTCGAGCCCGGCGGCGTAGTCGCCATCCATGATCAGGTTCTTGAACTTGGCAGAGCCCGTCACATTGGTCCGCTCGCCGATATTGATGAAGCTGGAAACGCCTGTGCTCATGCCGCGCCCTCCTTGGTGTCCGCGCCCTGGGTTTCGAACATCTCCAGCCCGCTCAGGCGCATCCTGCGCACCTTCTGCGGTATCTTGCGCGGGCTCTTGCCCTCGACCGCCTGCGCAATGGCGCGAATATGGTCGGGCGTGGTGCCACAGCAGCCGCCGACGATGTTGACGAGGCCGGAATCGGCCCATTCGCCCAGGTGCTCGGCGGTTTCCTCGGGCGTTTCGTCATAGCCGCCCATCTCGTTGGGCAGGCCGGCATTGGGGTAGGCGCTGATGCGCGTATCCGCGACCTCCGACAGGGTGCGCACGTGCTGGCGCATCTCGCCCGCCCCCAGCGCACAGTTGAGGCCGATGGAAAACGGCCGCGCGTGGCTCATCGACACCCAGAACGCCTCGGGCGTTTGGCCGGTCAGCGTGCGCCCCGATCGGTCGGTGATGGTGCCGGAAATCATCAGCGGCGGAATGGTCAGCCCCTCGTCAGACAGGCTGTCGATGGCAAAGAGTGCGGCCTTGGCGTTGAGCGTGTCGAAGATCGTCTCGATCAGCAGCACGTCTGCGCCCGCCTCGATCAGCGCCCGCGCCGCCTCGCCATAGGCCTCGGCAAGATCGTCGAAGGTCACCCCCCGGTAGCCGGGGTCGTTCACGTCGGGGCTGATGCTGGCGGTCTGGTTCGTCGGCCCGATACCGCCCGCCACGAAGCGGGGCCGCTCGGGCGTGGCGACCGCGTCGGCGGCCTCGCGCGCCAGTCGCACGGATTCGACATTCATCTCCTTCACCAGGTCGGTCATCCCGTAATCGGCCTGGCTGATCGCGTTGGCGCCAAAGGTGTTCGTACAAAGGATATCGGCGCCCGCGTTCAGGAAATCCTCGTGGATCTTCCGGATCATGTCGGGCTGCGTCAGCGACAGAAGCTCGTTGTTGCCGCCCACATCGCTGGGATGATCCTTGAACCGCTCACCGCGATACGTCGCCTCGTCGGGCTTTTCCTGCTGGATCATCGTGCCCATCGCCCCGTCGAGGACAAGGATCCTGTCCTCGGCGGCGGCGGTTATGTCATTGGTGTTGGTCATGCGTGTTTCAATCCTTCAAGCGGCATCTTCCGCCGGTATATCTGGTGTCAGCCCCAATGTCCGGCAAACGGCCAGGGTCACCTTGGGCTGGTTGAGCGTGTAGAAGTGGAACTCCGTCACGCCCTCTTCGATCAGTCGGCGGCATTGCTCGGCAGCAACGCCGGTTGCCACCATCGCGCGGGTGTCGGGCGCATCGTCCAGCCCGTCGAACATCTGGCCGAGCCAATCGGGAATCGTTGCGCCGCAGCCCTCTGAAAATCGCTTGAGGCCGCCGAAATTCGCCACAGGCATAATGCCCGGTACAATTGGCGCGTCAATGCCGGCCGCCCGGGCCCGGTCGATGAAACGCAGCACGGTGTCGGTGTCGAAGGCATACTGCGTGATCGCCCGCGCGGCCCCGTTGTCGATCTTGCGCTTGAGATGGTCGAGATCGGCCCCGGCATCCTTCGCTTCGGGATGCACCTCGGGATAAGCCGCAACGGAAATGTCGAAATCGCCAACCTTCCGCAGGGCCGCAACCAGTTCGGCGGCGTCATGATAGCCATCGTCCGGCACCGTCTCGCCCTCTGGCAGGTCGCCGCGCAGGGCGACGATCTTCCGAATGCCGTTCTCCCAGAACCCCTCGGCCTGGCGGTCGATCTCGGCCCGGCTGGCGCCGACACAGGTGAAATGATGCGCCACGGGCCGGCCGGTCTGCCCGGCGACCATCTCGACCACGCGTGCCGTCGTGTCACGGGTCGTGCCACCGGCGCCGTAGGTGACCGAGAAATAGGTCGGGTCGGCGGCGCTCAGCTGGCTCACGGTGTCACCCAGGCGGGTGATGCCGGCGTCGGTCTTGGGCGGGAAAAGTTCAAAGGAAATCGACAGATCGTCGGACATACCTGTCATGCGCGGGTTATCTCCATCTCGGTGGTCGGGATCAGAGGAATATGGCGGGGATGCCGAAGCACCCCCGCCACGGTCGGTTCAGTGCCGCACGGGTTTGCGGAATTGCTGGATGCCCCAGGCCAGGTGGCCGTCATCCGCCGCCTTGACCCAGTTCTCGAGGCCCACGGCCATCTTGTCGAGATACTCGGCCGAGCAGCCTTTCTCGCGCAGCTCGTTGTAATGCGCCAGAAGCTCCTCGCGGACCCGGGCGTAATGCGCCCGCAGGTCGGCAACCGCATCCTCCTGCTGGACCGTCTCGAAACCAAGCGCCTCGGCGGTCTTGCGATAGAAGGCGGGCGAGCCCAGGCTGTTCAGTTGCAGCCGGTCATAGACGGGCTGAAGCACGCCATCCGGCACGTCATCGGCCTGCATCGGGTCGGTAAAGATCAGGTGACCGCCCGGCTTGAGCACCCGGAACGCCTCGGCCAAAACCTGGTCGCGCTGGTCGGAATGCAGGAAGGCATCCTGGCTCCACACCACGTCGACACTCTCGTCGGCCTCGGGCACATCCTCGAACACGCCATGCCGGATACCGATCTTGTCGGCCAGCCGCGCGGCGCGGACCTTGCCGAGGTTATACTCGTTCTGCGTCTCGGAAATGTTCAGGCAGACGGCCTCGCAGCCGGTCTTCTTCACGACGGTGCGCATCGCCCCGCCATAGCCGGCACCAAGATCCAGAACCCGCGACCCCGATTTCAGGTCGGGCAGCGCGTCGATCATGCCCTCGATGGTCAGGTCGCTGGCTTCGCGGATGTTCTTGGTGGTCGAGTAACGCCCGATATGCAGGTCCTCGCCGCCCCAGATGGTCGAGTAGAAGGTATCGGCATCATCGCTGTCATAGTAGGTTTCCGCGACATCCCGGATATCGGCCTGCCCATCGGCACCATTGCCGCCCCAGCGGGCCACATGTTCGGCCGACTTCTCGACGACATGGATAAAGAAGTCGGGCTCATCCTCGGCATAGGTATCCTGAAAGTCGCCATAGGTGCGCACCCGCTCGAACCCGGCTTCGCGGAACAGCCGGCGCATGTAATCCTTGCGGATCGGGCACAGGTTCAGCGTGTAGGACGCCCCGTCGGGAAAGTCATAGCGCATCCGGCACAGGCCTTCGTCGATATGCTCGGGCTCGGCGCTGACGTCATCGCCACAATAGTAATACTTGTGCTTGCTCGAAAAGCCGTGGTCGAGCATCTCGTCATAGTTCCGCTGATCGAGGATCAGCACGCCGTCATGTTTCAGCGCGGCATAGAACTCTGCCAGCGCGCGGCGGCGGTCCTGTTCCTCGTGCAGGTGGGTGAACGAATTGCCGAGACAGATGATCGCGTCGTACTTGCCGTGAATGTCACGGTTGAGCCAGCGCCAGTCGGCCTGCGAGGTCTTCAGGATCAGACCACGCGCCTGCCCGTTCTCGAACGCCTTGGCAACCATCGCGGCGTTGCCGTCCGACGCGGTCACGTCGAAGCCCGCCTCGGTCAGCCGGACCGAGTGAAACCCGGTGCCACAGGCGACGTCGAGCACACGCTCCTTGCCACGGGCCTTGAGGATATCGATGAAGAACTGGCCTTCGCTCTCGGCACGGCCGTCCCAGTCGATCAGCTCATCCCATTTGTCCACGAAGGGCGTGACGTATTCCTTGCGGTAATGCCCCGTCTCACGGTCCTCCAGCGGATCCCTGCTATAGGCTTGCTGGGTCATGGTAAGTTCGGCATTGCCGGCGAGGTCGCTGGTCATGTCTTTCTCTCCGCTGTGTGATGACGGCGGCCCGCATGCGGGCACTGTTCACCCTCCCGCCGTCCGCGGTGCGGAGTACGGAAGCGTCGCCGTCATGGTCATTGTTTTCGCCTCGCACCTCTCATAGATTGCGAAGCATATCGGATCGTCGCGGCACGCTTCAGTGCTCCATGCCACGGGGTCGGGATGCTTTTACCGTCGAAGCTTTTTCTATCCCGACTCACTGTGCCTATGGTTATCGTTGGCAAGCTGCGACGGTTCAAGGTTTGTATGCGACTTTTTGATGAAGATTGGTACTTTGGCGCACAAACCATTCTCTTTGCCCAATAATCCATCGGGCGAAAATTTGTGCAACCGCATCCGGACTACACTTTTTCCGAACTATAAACTTAAATCAATCTACTTTTAGTTGTATAATTTCCAAACTGATTTGCTTTGTGTCGTATCGAAAAGCAGGTCAGGCAATGTGACTTTCCGCAAGGTTCGCCTCGTATCGCACCGAACCACCCGGGCCATGTCGCGCCGGGCTACGCCTTCGGCCCGCCCGTCTGGGCCTCCTCGGCCTCGAGCGTGCGAAACCGGCCGACCACCGTCTCGCGCGCCACACCGATATGATACTCCATCGCCGCCCGCGCCTCGGCCTCGTCCCCCGACAGCAGCGCATCGATGATGAGGTAATGATTGCGTGCCACAAGGCCCGGCTCGTCGAACACGGTCTCGATCATTGCCGTGCAGGCCTGGATTTCCCAGGCCAGCTTGTCGAACACCGCCAGGAACCGCTTGTTGCCGCTGCTTTCCACGATCAGCCGGTGAAACTGCAGATCGACCCCGATCTGCAGGATCAGCTGGTTTTCCTCGGACATGCCGACCATGTCCTCGATCTGGTCGCGCAGCCGGTCGATGATCGCCTCGACCTTGCCCTCCCGCACCACCCGACCGGCGGCCTCTCGTTCGATGCACAAACGCAGTTCGTAAAGCGAATCGAGATCCTCGGCATCGATCGTCCTGACAAAGAACCCCCGGTTGGCATGCGACACCAGCAGCCCCGCGCTTTCCAGCAGCCGCGCGGCCTCGCGCACCGGCGCGCGGCTGACGCCGAATTCACGGGCTATGACGGATTCCGCCACCCGCTCCCCCGGCTTGAGCTTTCCCGACACGATCGCATCTGTCAGCATCCGGGCAATCCGCTGCGACAGCGCGTCGCGCGCAAGGGGCTGAAACAGGGGTTCGGACTTCGACGACATGGCCCCTGAATAACGGCGCGATTGTCGGTTGTCGACAATTTGGGTTGACTCGGCGCAACCCAGCCGGTGAATTAAAGAGGTATCGGGCGGTGATCTCACGCCGCCCGACAACATGACACCTGCGCCGCAGACCGGGCCAACCGGCATGGCGCGCTAGGACAAACAAGGCGGGGGCCGGCGCAAGCCTGAAATGCATTGCATTGGCCGGAGGACCGGCACCTGCGAAAACCAATCAGGGAGCCACAGATGAAGAAATTACTCACAGCGTCGATCCTGAGCCTCGGGCTGGCCATGCCAGCCGCCGCGCAGGACGCGGGGGGACGTCTCGACATCGTCGTACAGCCCGAACCGCCCAGCCTGATGCTCGGGCTCGTACAGAACGGCCCCACGCAGCTTGTGGCCGGCGACATCTACGAAAGCCTTCTGCGCTACGACACCGATCTCAACCCGCAGCCCTCGCTGGCCAAGTCGTGGGAAGCCTCGGAAGACGGCCTGACCTACACATTCACGCTGCACGACGGCGTGACATGGCACGACGGCGAACCCTTCACCGCCGAAGACGTGGTCTTCTCCGTCGATACCTTCCTGCGTGAAACCCATGCCCGCCTGCGCGTCAGCCTCGAACATGTCGAGTCGGTCACCGCGCCCGACGACACCACCGTGGTCTTCAAGCTGAAGAAC
Organism: Roseovarius indicus; assembly: GCF_008728195.1. Classification (NCBI taxonomy): domain Bacteria; kingdom Pseudomonadati; phylum Pseudomonadota; class Alphaproteobacteria; order Rhodobacterales; family Roseobacteraceae; genus Roseovarius; species Roseovarius indicus. The sequence continues at coordinate 820,729 of NZ_CP031598.1, read as the reverse complement.
CCGTTCGGGCCATTCATGGGCGTCTTCGAGGTCGGCACCATGCCGATCGTGCCCAAGCACATCTACGAAGGCACCGATTTCGCCAACAACCCGGCGAACAACACGCCCATCGGCACCGGCCCGTTCAAGTTCGAGGAGTGGGAAAAGGGCAGCTACATCCACCTCGTGAAGAACGAGGACTACTACCTCGACGGCAAGCCCTACCTGGATGAGGTCTACTACCGCGTCATCCCCGACGCCGCTTCGCGCGCCGTGGCCTTCGAAAACGGCGAGGTCGACGTCCTCCCCGGCGGCTCGATCGAGAACTGGGACGTGAAGCGCCTGACCGAGATGGAAGGCGTCTGCTCGACCGGCAACGGCTGGGAATACTTCGCCCCGCACGCGATGGCGTGGATGAACAACCGCGAGGGCCCGACCTCCGACAAGCTGTTCCGCAAGGCCGTCATGTACGCGATGGACCGCAACTTCGTGAAAGACGTGATCTGGAACGGCTTCGGCACCGTCGCCACCAGCCCCGTGTCGTCCAAGACCAACTTCTACACCGACGACACGATCATGTACGACCACAACCCCGACAAGGCCAAGGAACTGCTCGAGGAAATGGGCTATGACGGCGAAACCGTCCGCATCCTGCCCCTGCCCTACGGCGAAACCTGGCAACGCTGGGCCGAGGCGATGAAGCAGAACCTCGAAGAGGTGGGCATCAGCGTCGAGATGGTCGCAACGGACGTGGCCGGCTGGAACCAGAAACAGGCCGAATGGGACTTCGACATCGCCTTCACCTACCTCTACCAATACGGTGACCCGGCGCTTGGCGTGGCCCGCAGCTACCTATCCTCGAACATCGCCAAGGGCAGCCCGTGGAACAACGTCGCCGGCTACGAGAACCCGGAAGTCGACGAGATGTTCGCCGAGGCCGCCGTCGCGGCCAGCGCCGAAGAGCGTCAGGAAATCTACACCGAGATCCAGAAGCAGCTCGTCGACGACGTGCCCGTGGCATGGCTTCTCGAAATCGAGTTCCCGACGATCTACCGCTGCAACGTCAAGGACCTCGTGACCACCGCGATCGGCGTCAATGACGGCCTGCGCGACGCGTGGATCGAGCAATAACTCCGACAAGATCGCGGCCGGCCCCATATCTCGTGGGCCGGCCGCTTTCGGCCACCATCTCAAACCGGGTAGCCTGATCTCATGACACTTGCCGCCGCCATATTCGGGCGCCTTGCCAAGGCGGCGATCACGCTCCTGCTGATCGTCATCCTCAATTTCTTCCTGATCCACGCCGCCCCCGGCGACCCGGCCATGGTGATGGCGGGCGAAGCGGGCGCCGCCGACGAACAGTTCATCCAGCAACTGCGTGAACAGTTCGGCCTCGATCAGCCCCTCTACGTGCAGTTCTGGAACTACGTCTCGGGCGTCCTCCAGCTCGACCTCGGCTATTCCTACCGCCAGCAGATGCCGGTCCTCGACCTGATCCTCGACCGCCTGCCCGCGACCCTGCTGCTGACCCTCACCGCCTTCTGCATGTCGCTGCTGCTCGGCATCGCCTTCGGCCTCGCCGCCGCCGCGCGTCAGGGCAAGATGGGCGACACCGCGATTACCTCGATGGCGCTTCTCTTCTACGCCACGCCGCTCTTCTGGGTGGCGCTGATGGCCGTGGTTCTCTTTTCGGTCAAGCTGGGCTGGTTCCCCGCCTTCGGGTATGAGACCGTCGGCGCCGGCTACACCGGCCTTGACATGGTGCTCGACCGGCTCAAGCACCTGTTCCTGCCCGCCCTCACGCTGGGCCTCTTCTTCATGGCCGTCTACCTGCGCATGACCCGTTCTTCCGTGCTAGAAGTCAGCCAGATGGATTTCGTCAAGACCGCCCGCGCCAAGGGCCTGGGCGAAGGCACGATCCGCCGCCGCCACATCCTGCGCAACGCGCTGCTGCCAGTCGTCACGCTCGCCGGCCTTCAGGCGGGCCAGCTCGTCGGCGGCGCGGTCCTGACCGAAACGGTCTTCGCATGGCCCGGCATCGGCCGGCTCATGTTCGAAAGCCTCACCGCCCGCGACTACAACACCCTTCTCGGCGTGTTCCTCGTCTCGGCGGCCATGGTCATCGCCTTCAACATCATCACCGATATTGTCTATCGGCTGATCGACCCGCGGATATGAGGAGCCAGCCATGATCGACTTCCTCAAACGGTTTTCCCGCAATCGCGGCGCGCTCTTCGGGATGATCATCCTGACCATCGTGATCCTGCTCGCGGTCTTCGCGCCGCTCATCTACCCTGACAGCCCGTGGAAAATGGTGCAGCGGCCCTTCCTGCCGCCCTTCTCCACCGATGGCGTGATACTCGGCACCGACACGCTCGGCCGCGACGTGGCGGCGGGGCTGGTGCACGGCGCGCGCGTCTCGCTCATCGTCGGGCTGGTCTCGACCCTCGTCGCGCTTCTGATCGGCGTGCCGCTCGGCGCCTTCGCGGGTTTCTACGGCGGGCTGGTGGATGACGGCGCCATGCGCTTTACCGAGTTCTTCCAGACCATCCCCAACTTCGCGCTCGCCATCGTCCTCGTCGCGATCATGGAACCGACGCTCCCCACCATCACGCTGGCCATCGCCATCGTCAGCTGGCCCCCCGTCGCCCGCCTTGTCCGGGCCGAGGTGCTCTCCTTGCGAAAACGCGAATTCGTCGATGCCGCGCGACTGGCCGGCCTGTCGAACATCCGCATCCTCTTCGGCCACGTGCTGCCCAACGCTATGTCGCCGATCATCGTCATGGCCTCGCTCATGGTCGCCACCGCCATCCTGCTGGAAAGCTCGCTCTCCTTCCTCGGCCTCGGCGACCCCAACATCATGAGCTGGGGCTACATGATCGGCGCCGCCCGCACCGTGATCCGCACCGCATGGTGGCTCAGCTTCATTCCCGGCGTCGCAATCCTCCTGACGGTGCTGTCGCTCAACCTCATCGGCGAGGGGCTCAACGACGCCCTGAACCCCCGGCTGGCACGGAAGGGGCGCTAAGACATGACCACCCCCGTTCTCGCCATCCGCGACCTTGCGATCTCGCTCCCCCGGGGCGCCGACCGCGACTATGCCGTCCAGAATATCGACTTCGACCTGAACTCCGGCGAAATCCTCTGCGTCGTGGGCGAATCCGGCTCCGGCAAGTCGATGACCGCCAACGCACTCATGGGCCTCCTGCCCGACCAGGTCGAGGTCGCCAAAGGCTCCGCCGAATTCGAGGGCCGTGACCTGCTCGCCCTGCCCGACAACGAACGCCGCAAGCTGCGCGGCGCCCGCATCGGCATGATCTTCCAGGAGCCGATGACGGCGCTCAACCCGCTGATGCGGATCGGCGACCAGATCGCCGAGGTGTTCGAGGCCCACAACCTTCACAGCACTTCCGAACGCCGCGAAAAGGCACTGGCCCTCATCCGCGAGGTCGGCCTCCCCGACCCCGAAAAGATCATCCGCGCCTATCCCTTCCAGCTTTCCGGCGGCCAGCGCCAACGCGCGATGATCGCCATGGCCCTCGCCCTCGACCCCGCGATCCTCATCGCCGACGAGCCCACAACCGCGCTCGACGTCACCACGCAGGCCCAGATCCTCGACCTCATCAAGTCGATCCAGTCGAAACACGGCATGGCTGTGATGTTCATCACCCACGATTTCGGCGTCGTCGCGGAAATCGCCGACCGGGTGATCGTCATGCGCTACGGCGAGATTGTCGAACAGGGGCCCGCGAAAGAGGTGCTCGAAAACCCGCAGCACAGCTACACAAAGGCCCTGCTCGAGGCGATCCCCTCCGACCACGTCCCCGAACCCACGCCCATCACCGAGCAGCCCGTGCTCGAGGTGCGCAATCTTTGCAAGACCTTCGTCACCTCCGGCGGCCTCTTCAAACCCAAGCGCAGCGTGACGGCGATCGACAATATCTCCTTCACCATCGCCAAGGGCGAGGTGCTGGGAATCGTCGGCGAATCCGGCTCGGGCAAATCCACCGTCGGCCGCGCCATCGTCCGGCTGGTCGAGGCCGACAGCGGCGAGATCATCCTCGACGGCAAGGACATGAATTCGCTCACGACCGAGGAACTCCGCTCGGCCCGCCGCCGCGTCCAGATGATCTTCCAGGATCCCTACGCCTCGCTCAACCCGCGCAAGAAGATCCTGCACGCCCTCTCCGAAGGGCCCATCGTGCAGGGCGTGGCGAAGGAAAAGGCCCACGCCCGCGCCCGCGAACTGCTGGAAATCGTCGAACTCGACGCCGGCGCCGCCGACCGCTACCCGCACGAGTTTTCCGGCGGCCAGCGCCAGCGCATCGGCATCGCCCGCGCGCTCGCGATGGACCCCGACCTGATCATAGCCGACGAGGCCGTCTCCGCTCTCGACGTCTCGATCCAGGCGCAGGTTCTCGAACTGCTGCGCGACCTGCAGACCCGCCTGCACCTGTCGCTCATGTTCATCACCCACGACATGCGCGTCGCGGCCCAGCTCTGCGACCGCGTGGCGGTGATGCAGAAGGGCCAGCTTGTCGAGATCGGCCCTGTGTCCGAGGTCTTCCTCAAGCCGCAGAAAGACTACACCCGCAGCCTGCTCGCCGCCGTGCCCGGCACCGACTGGCAGATCGGCAGCGCCAAGGCAGGCTAAGCCGCGTCGATAACGGCGCGGGCATAGCGGATCGCCGCCTCCTGCGGGGTTTCGCCGGGTTGAACGTCGTCCAATATCCGGCTCAGCGTCGCGCCGATGCCCCGCACCTTCTTCTCGACCTCTTCCCGGTCGAGCCCGGTGATCGGTGCGCTCGTCCACATCACCCCGCCAGAATTCGCAACGAAATCCGGCGCATAGGCGATCCCGGCCTCGGCCACAGCCCGCCCCGCCGCCAGATCGGCCAACTGGTTGTTGGCCCCGCCGCAGATGATCCCGGCGCCAAGCTCCGGAATGGTCCGGGCGTTCAGCACCGCCCCGAGAGCACAGGGCGCAAACACATCGGCCTCGACGCCATGGATGCGCTCCGGCGCCACCACCTCGGCGCCACAGGCCTGTTGAAACTCACGGCACCGCTCGTCCGACATATCCGCCACGACCAGCGACGCCCCCGCCTCATGCAGCAGCCGTGCAAGGTTGCCGCCGACACCGCCCAACCCCTGCACCGCCACCCGCTTGCCGGCGAAATCGCGGCTCCCCGTCTCCCGCGCCAGCATCTCCTCGATCGCGCAGAATATCCCGAGCGACGTCACCGGCGACGGGTCAGCCGCGTCGTCCTCGCCGGCCCCCACGCCAAGAACATGCGGGGTGACCGAGGCGATCTCACGCACCATCGCCGGGCCAATCCCCACATCCTCGGCCGGCAGGTATCGCCCGTTCAACCGGTCTACCGCCCGCCCGAAGGCATGCAGCATCTCCACCGACGGCCGCTCTCCCGGCTTCAACAGGATCACCGACTTGCCCCCGCCCAGCGGCAGGCCAGCCACGGCATTCTTGAACGTCATCCCCTGGCTCAGCCGGAGAACGTCCGTCACCGCATCCGCCTCGCTCTCGTAGGCCCAGGCGCGCGTGCCGCCATGCGCCGGGCCAAGGGTGGTGTCGTGCATCGCGATAATGGCCCGCAGGCCCGACGCCTTGTCGCTCAGGAAAACCACGGCCTCGTGGTCATCGAAATCGGGCAGATCGGTGAGCATGGGAACGGCTCCTCTGGTCTAGGTCAGGATATTATCGACGCCCGGCGCCCCTCAGTCGTCGACGCGGCGAAACACCGGCACAGGCGGCGCCTCGGCCCGCTCGCGCCAGTCCAGCGTGACGGCATCACCAATTCCGGCGCTCTCGCCCAGCACATTGGTCAACAGCCGCGGCCCCTCCTCCAGATCGACAAGCGCCAGAAGGTAGGGCGGCGCAAGCTCCTCGGTCACCGGAATGCGAATGGTGGTCACGGAATAGATCACCCCGCGCCCCGAAACCTCTTCCATCGACAGCGCATCTGTCGCCCCGCAGTCAAGGCACATCGCCCGCGGATACATCTGCCGATGCCCGCAGGCCCCGCAGGCCTGAACCGTCAGGCGGCGCTCTTCGCAAGCAGCCCAGAACGCCTCGGTCGTCGGGTCGGCCAGGCCCCGGTCGGAAAGCGGATAATCAGTCATGTGCAAGCACCACCGTCGAAGCTGTGGAGAACGCGAGGCCCCCCGTTCCATGGGCGACACCGATCTTTGCGTCCGGCACCTGCCGCTCGCCGGCCTCGCCGCGCAACTGCCGCACGGCCTCGACGATCAGCAGAATGCCCAGCGCGCCGGGGTGGCAATAGGACAACCCTCCGCCCGAGGTCATCGAGGGCAACGACCCGCCCGGCTTCAACGCGCCCGAGGCGACCATCTCACCGGCCTCCCCCCGCCCGCAAAAGCCAAGATCCTCGAGATACATCAACACCGCATGGGTGAAGTTGTCGTAAGGCTGAAACACGTCGACATCGCCGGGCCCGATCCCCGCCATGCCAAACGCATCCCGCCCCGAGGCCCGGCCCGGCGTCACCGACAGGTCGGCACATTCCGCCACCCGCCACTGCGCCGTGCTTTCCCCCGCCCCGATCACCCGGATCGGCGTCTTCGCCGCATCCTTCGCCCGGTCTCCCCTTGTCAGAACGATCGCGCCCCCGCCATCGGTCACCAGACAGCAATCCGCCTTGCGCAACGGGTCGGCGATCGGGGCCGAGGCCATCGCCTCGTCAAGGCTCAGCGGGTCTCGCGCCCACGCCTTGGGATTCATCGCCGCCCATGTCCGCGCCGTCACCGCGACCTCGGCCATATGCTCGGGCGTGTTGCCCGTCTCGTGCAGGAACCGCGCCGCCGACAGCGCGTAATGCCCCAGCGGGAAATGGATGCCATAGGGCGCCTCGAACTGCCCCGAGAGAGAGCCGTCGCCCGCCGTCACCGCCTTGGGCCGGTTGCGGCGGCTGCGCTGGCGCGAGGCATAGGTGATCAGCGCCACGTCGCACCGCCCGGCCGCCAGCGCCAGCATCGCGTGATGCACGAAGAACTCGAACGACGCGCCGCCCATGTCCGAACTCTCGGCGATCCGCGGCCGGATCCCGAGGTACTCCCCCACCTGAACAGCACCTTCCTCGCCCATGTAATTGGTAAACAGGGCATCCACGTCCTTCAGCGTCAGGCCCGCCTCCGCCAGCGCCTCGACAGAGGCAAGCGCCGCCATCGAGAACTCCGACTGGTCAGGCACCTTGCCAAGCGGTGTTTCCGCGACGCCCGCGACATAGACAGGCGTGCGATGAGGATCAAAACGTTCCATTCAGGACCTCACAAAAACGAGTCAAAACAAACATGACGTCATTATCAATTTTGTGCAAGAGAGGTTTGTTGCCGCCGAAAGCCTCTGCTAATGTAAATCCATGACAATGACGGATCAGTCCCCGGCATCCCCCCCGAACCCGCAGCGCGGCGTAAAGGTCAGGGCCTATGCCGACACCCTGCGCAGCGAGCTCAAATCGAGCCCCTCGATGCGCAAAGGAGAGCGTACACGCCTGCGCCTCCGGATCGCGGCCGCCGAGGCGCTGGAAAAATCCGGGTATCAGGATCTCAAGGTCGCCGATATCTGCAAGCTGGCCGGGGTCTCGCTCGGCACGTTCTACATCTACTTCACCGACAAGGAAGACATCTCCGTCGGCATCGCCATGGATTTCGTCACCCATCTCTACGACGAGGCCCGCCGCGCCTCGAACGGGCTGGGCGACTGGCAGGCGGTCTATGAGACCAACCTGTTCTTCGTCAAAGCCTACGGCGCCAACCCCGGCCTCATGCGCAGCCACGTCCAGCTGCAATCGCTCGAACCGGCCTTCCGCGCGGTCTGGGAACCCCTGCATCAGGAATGGCTGAACCGCCTCGCCCGCTCGATCCGCCGCCGCTCGCCCGAGGATCTCTCGCCCGAAGATGCGCTGCGCATGGCGCTGGCGCTCGAACAGATGGTCTTCAGCTACATCTACAACGCGGTGGTCACTCAGGCCTTCCCCGTGAAGACCGATGAAAGCGACCCCGAGAAGCTGGCGAAAATGCTGACCCAACTCTGGTTCCGCGCCATTCACGCCCGCGACCCTACCCCGTCGGAAATGGCCGGCACCTGAACGCCCGTCACGCGTCCGACACGATCATGTCGTAGCGGATGTAATCCTTCCGCTCGGCGATCCGGTCATACAGTCTCTGGGCCGAGCTGTTGTGGCCCTGCGTCATCCAGAAGATCCGGTACCAGCCCTTTTCCCTGCCGATCTCCGCCAGCGCCTCGATCATCGCCTGCCCGATCCTGCGCCCGCGCATCTCTTCCCTTACGCCCAGGTCCTGCAGGTAGCAGATCGGCTTCTTGCTCCACGTGAAGGGCAGTTCGTTGTAAAGCGTGAACCCCACGACACGGCCCTCCACCTCTGCAACCAGAAGCGAAAGCACCCCCTCCCCCGCCCGCTGCCAGTTGGCGGCGCCCATCGTGCGGTCACCCGGCTCGTCACTGTCGGTCGCGGTGAATTCTTCCCACATTTCGAGGAAAGCGCCCTCATCCCCGGCCTCGGCCGGCCGTACGGTCACATCATCCATCCCGTTTCGCCCCTATCACGGCTCGTCCACTCACGATCTCTGTATCATCCCGCTTGAGCGTCACCGACACGCGGCCATCCCCCGCCTCTTCGACCCGCGCGACAAGGCTGTCGCCCACGAAGGCCGGCGCCCTGAACCGCACCGACAGCTCCGAAACCCGGCCCGTGCCGAACCACGTCTCAAGACTGCTGGCCAAAAGCCCCATCGAGAACATCCCCTGCGCAATGACGTCCGGCATGCCCGCGCCCTGCGCATGATCGCGGTCGTAATGCAGCGGGTTGAAATCGCCCGACGCCCCCGCATACCGCACGAAATCCTCAAGCCGCAGGGGCCCCCAGGTGATCGGTTCATGGCTCATTCCGGCACCCGTTCAATGACAACGGAACGGTCGCGGCAAACCGGCCGGCCCTCGCTGCTCCACGTGATCTCGACCGTGAAAAACCGCAGCGTCCCGTTGCGCCCCGCCTTCTCCGACATGTCCGCCAGCACCGCCTCGGCCTGAAGCCGCGCGCCCGCCCGCACCTCGGCCAGCCACTGATAGGATTGCTCGCCATGCACGACGCGGGTCCGGTCCACCGGCAGGATCTCGGTCACCAGCCGCTCGACGAACGACGCCCCCAGCACCACCAGGAAGGTCGGCGGCAGCACATCGCTTTTCTCCGGCCGGTGCACGGCCCGTTCGAACTCGGCCACCTTGCCGGGCTCGGCCACGCCCTCCCAGCGGTCCAGCACGTCACCGACCTTCATGGCGTGAACTTCTTCCCACCCGTCACAGCCACCAGAAGCAGCAGCGCAAGGATGTTGAACAGGATCAGCAGCGTCGCCACCGCCGTGATCGTCGGGTTCACCTGGATAAGCAACTCGTTAAACATGCGCTTCGGGATCGTAAGATGCGTGCCGGAAATGAAAAGCGTCACGACCACCTCGTCGAAACTCAGCACGAAGGCGAATATCCACGCGGCCAACGCCGACGGCACCACGTTCGGCAGCACGATCCCGGTCAGCACCTGCCGCCGCGAGGCCCCAAGCGTCACCGCCACCTGCTCCACCCGCTCGTCGAAGGACCGGATCGCCATCATCATCACCAGCACGATATAAGGCGTCACCAGCACCACGTGCCCAAGGATCAGCCCGCCGAACGTGCCAAGAATCCCGGCCCGCGCAAAGGCGATGTAAAGCGCCACGGCGGTGATGATCTGCGGCACCACCATCGGCGCGATCAGGTTCGCCTCGAACAGCCGCGTTCCCCGAAACCGGCCCCGCACGATGGCATAGGCTCCCAGCGTGCCGATGATCAGGGCGATGGAAGACGACGCCCCCGCCAGCATGAGCGAATTGCGCCCGGCCTCGATCCAGATCGGGCTGGCAAACAGGCTTTCATACCATTGCAGCGACCAGCTTGGCGGCGGAAAGGCCAGCGTTTCGGCTCCCGAGAACGACATCGGCACCACGATCAGTACCGGCAGCCCCAGGAAGATCAGCGCGCCCAGCGCGGCGGTGACGACGAACACCCTCATTGCGCCCGCTCCCGCATCACCTGGTAGACCGCGTACAGCGCCAGCGTCGTGATCATCAGCACCACCGCGATCACCGCCGCAATCTCCCAGTTGGCAAACCGGTTGATCAGCAGGTCCATCATGTTCGCCACCAGCACGACGCGCCCGCCCCCCAGGATCGCGGGCGTGATGTAGAACCCCAGCGACAGGATGAAGATCAATATGCTAGACGCGATGACAGCCGGCAGCGACAGCGGAAAGAACACCGTCCAGAACGCCCGCAACCGCGAGGCGCCCAGCGTCTCGGCCACCTCCACGAGTTGCTTGTCGATCCCGACCATGGCCGAAAACACCGGCAGGATGAAAAACGGCATCAGGACGTTCACCATCCCGATGATGATGCTTATCTCGTTGTAAAGAAAGGAAATGGGCTCCGACGTAAGCCCAAGATCGGCAAAGGCGTTGTTGACGATCCCGTTCGTCCCCAGCACCACGATCCACGCATAGGTCCGCACCAGGATCGACACCCAGAAAGTCATGACCACAAGGCCGATCACCGCGATCTGTCGGCGCTTCGACAGGCCCGACGCCCAATAGGCCAGCGGATAGCCGATCAGCGCGGTCAGCGCGGCCACCTTCGCCGACAGCACCAGCGTCCGCAGGATGACCGCACCGTAAACCGATGACTGCGCGAACTCGCTATAGAACCTCAGGGTCGGCGGGTCGTTGGGGTCGCCAAGGCTCCACCGCATCGTGTTCAGAAGCGGCAGGTCGAACACCACGACGACCAGCAAAAGCCCCGGCAGCGCCAGCCACAGGATCTGCGGCAGGCGCCGGCCGCCGGCCCTGGCCGGGCGGGTTGCCCCGCCCGGGCCCACCGATCCGCCCCGGGTGGTCTCAGAGGCTGAGCTTGAATTCATTCCAGCGACGCTCAACTTCATCGGCATTGTCGAACCACCACTGACCCGGAACCAGCCACTGCACATCCTTGTTGGCGGAATAGGTCGGGAAGGTCTTCGCCTGCTCCTCGCTCACCAGGTCGGCAAGGTCCGGGCTCGGCCCCGGATAGGGCAGGAACTCGATCAGGCATTTCTGCACATTCGCATCGGTCTGCAGCTTGAGCCACGCGTACAGCATCTCCCGCTCCTCGTCGGTGATACCCTTGGCGATCACCCACCACGAGATATCAAGCATCCCGTCCTTGAAGCTGTGGTCAACGCCCTCCTGGCCCATCACGCGGCCCGACCACGCGATCGCGTAATCCGCCTCGCCATCCTGCAGAAGCTGCGGCGGTTGCGCCCCTGACTGCCACCAGACGACATCGTCCTTCACCCGGTTCAGCGTCTCGAAAGCCAGGTCGAGGTCGACACCCTCGGAAATGCTCTCGATCGACTGGCCACCGCCCAGCGCGGCAAAGGGCAGAACGAAATCCGGATAGTCGGGCAGCGCCCGCATCCCCGGGTTCGCCTCGGTGTCGAAGAAAGCGACCCAGTCCGCCGGCTCCTCCTTCTCGGCATCCCAGGCCATGATGGTGGAATAGAACGACGCGCCAAAGCCATACTCGGCCTTCGCCTCGTCGAACATCGGCAGCGGGTCAAGCTTCTCCCAGTCGATCGGCTCGACCAGGTCGGCCGCCACCATGCGCAGCAACTCTCCGGTCGAGGCATCTGTCGTGGTGTTGGCGATCACGCCGGACCGGCCCTGCGCCTGAAGCTTGGCAAAGCCGCCCGGGCTTTCCTGCACCACCTTGATGCCCGCCTGCTCCATCAGGGGCTTGTTCACACATTCCTCGATACTGTCACCATACGAGCCGCCAGAGTTCATCACCCTGAGCACCTTTTCCTGGGCCGTGGCCGCGCCGGACGTGCACAGCGCCAACATGGCCGTCGCGGTTGCGATTGCATGCAGTTTTCTCATTTTGCGGTCCTCTCTGTGGTAAGCGGCAGGGATATGGGTTCATTATGCGCCCGCCCTGCCTCGGGCCTTTCTTCTCGGGGCCGGCTTTCGACCGGCATGTCGAGGTAATGCAATCTCGCCGGGTCCCACGCGGCGCCGATCCGGTCGCCGATGGCATGGGCCGTCTCGGTCCCCGGGCCGTTCGCGAACAGCCGGGGCCCGTTCACGAGCTCGACCGAATACCGCACGATCTCGCCCAGGAATTCCACGTCGGTGACAACCGCCGGATGCCCCTCGCCCTCCGGCACCAGCCGCACGGCATCGGCGCGCAACAGCGCGGTGACCTTGCCGTCCGGCCGGATTGGGGGCTCCGGGGCGGGAAACCGGCAGCCGCCATCCGTCTCGATGGCGCCGTCGCGCCAGTGCCCCTCGAGAAACCCGGCCGTGCCAAGGAACTCCGCCGTGAAACGCGACATCGGCTGATGATAAAGCTCGGCCGGTGTCCCCACCTGCTCGACCCGGCCCTCCCGCAAAAGAACCACCCGGTCCGACAGCGACATCGCCTCTTCCTGGTCATGGGTCACCATGATCGTGGTGATCCCCAGTTTCCGCTGGATCTCCCGCAGCTCGACCCGCACCTCCTCGCGCAGGTTCCGATCGAGCGCCGACAAAGGCTCGTCCAGCAACAGCAGCGCCGGCTCGAACACCACGGCCCGTGCAATCGCGACCCGCTGCTGCTGGCCGCCCGACAGGGCCTTCGGTTTGCGGCCCGCATAGGCCTCCAACCGCACCAGCGCCAGCGCCTCGTCGACGCGCCGCCTGATCTCGGCCTTCGCCATCCGCCGCAGCTTGAGCGGATAGGCCACGTTGTCGAACACCGTCATATGCGGAAACAGCGCATAGCTCTGGAACACCAGCCCGATCCGCCGGTCGGCGGCGCGCACATTGGTGATGTCGCGCCCGCCCAGAATGATCCGCCCCGCGCTCAGCGACGCGATCCCCGAAATCAGCGACAGCATCGTCGTCTTGCCCGACCCCGACGGCCCGAGGATCGTGGTAAACGACCCGTCCTCCAGCCGGATCGACAGCCCGTCGACCGCCCTGACCGCGCCATAGGTCTTGGTGACGTTCTCGAAGACAACCTCCGTCATGGCGCGGCCCTTTCGGGCAGCTTCAGGTCGGCCCGCTCGGCCAGTCCCCGGGCCGTGGCCCGCGCCGCCGCGCCGATCTCTTTCACGTCGGCCCGCACAAGCGCGCCATCCTCGACAATCTGGCGCCCCGCACAGAAGGAATGCCGCACACCCTTGGTCCTCAGGGTCAAGGTCAGGTGTTTCAGGGGGTCACCTTCCGGCATCGCTTCGGGCAGGTCGGCCCGGCGCAGCACGATATCCGCCCGCTGGCCCACCGCGATCCGACCGGTATCGGACAGGCCCATCGCCCGCGCCCCGCCCGTGGTGAAGATCTTCAGAAGCGTTTCGGGCGACACGTCCTCGCCCGCCGCCCGCATGGTCAAAAAGGCCGCAAAGCCGAGGTCGCCAAAGCCCCATGTCTTCGCCACATCCGTGCCGAACCCGATATCCACGCCCCGCCGCGCCAGCTCCGGAAACCGCGACCGCGCCTGCGCCAATATCCCGTAATAGGCCGCGTTCGCCGGATGCCAGACAAGCGCCATGCCGGTCTCGACAACCGCCTCGACCTCGGCATCGCTCAGCACGTTCATGTGTGTGAACACCGTCTCCGGCCCGATCAGCCCGGCCTCGGCCATGTGCACGATAGCATCGCGCCCATAGCGCTCCTTCTCCGCCGCCGCATCCGCTGGCGTGAAATTCTGATGCGCATGCATCGGCACGCCCGCCTCGCGCGCCAGCCGTGCAGCCTCGGCCATGACCTCTTCGCTGGAACTCCCGGTGCCGTAATACGCCACATGCCCCCGCGCCAGCCCGTCTTCGGCATTGCGGTGCAGCTCGTCGCCCAGGTGGCGCAAGGCATGATCGCTGTCACAAGGCGCCCGGTCGATCTTGCCCGTCAGCGGCTCCGGCCCCGGCCTGTCCCAGATCATCGGCGCGGCCAGCGTCACCCGAAGCCCAACGCCCGTCACGCCCTCGGCCATGGCATCCGTATCGAACGCGCTTCCCGCCTCGACGATGCCGGTGAACCCGGCCAGCGCCGCCTCGGCCGCCGCCGTCCTTGCCGAAACCAGTTCATCCTCCGGCGTCAGCGCACTCAGCCACCGCCCGAACGGGCCGATCGGCTGGTCATCGGGCACATCCGGCAGGATCCCCCGCAACAGATGCAGCCCCAGATGATAATGCCCGTCGACGTAGCCGGGGTGCAGCAAGCCCCCCTCGCCATCGATCACCCGCTCGGCCTGCCATGCCGCGGCCTCGCCAGAGCCCACGCCAACGATCCGGTCACCGCGCACCGCAACCCAACCGTCATGCAAGACCGTCTCGCCCGTCACCACCGTCGCATTCCGGATCAACAGGTCACATCCCTCGGGAGCCGTCATTTGCCTGCCTCCCTGTCCCACAAACCGGGATCGTCGAAATCATGCGCCCGCCGCAGCGCCTGCCGGTCGATCTTCATCGACGGCAGGCGGGGAAACTCCCCCTCCTGCCAGGCCAGGTACCTTGGCACCTTGAACCCGGCCAGCCGCTCGCGGCACCACGCCAGCACCTCGTCCGGCGGCAATGCCTCGCGCCCGCCGCCACCCTTGACCGACAGGATGGCCTTCACTTCTTCCCCCCGCAGCTTGTCCGGCACCGGGATCACGGCCGCCTCGACAATCCTCGGATGCGACGACAAAACCGCTTCCACCTCGGCCCCCGAGATATTCTCGCCCGACCGGCGCACGATCTCCTTCTTGCGACCGACGAAATACAAAAGCCCCTTCGCATCCCGCCGCACCAGGTCACCGGTATGCACCCAGCCGTCGCGGATGGTCTCGGCGGTGGCCTCCGGCCGGCCAAGATAGCCCCGGAACACATCCTCGGAAAACACCGCGGCCTCGCCCGCCTCGCCAACGGGCACCTCTTCGCCCGCCTCGTTCAGCACCTTCACCTGCACCCCCGGCGGCTCCACCCCCATCGTGCCGGTCCCGGTAAACCGCTCCGACCCCTCCATCGGCACACGGGAAATCAGCCCACCCTCGGTCTGCCCGTACTGGTTCAGCCAGTCGAACCCGTAACGCTCCAGCAGCTCGGCGTGAATATCCGGCGGCAGCCCTGCGTGAATCGCCAACCGGATGCGGTGATCCCGCTCCGCCTCACTCCGCTCTCCCGTCAACAGCAACGCCGGGATCGACGCGATCGACAGGATCTCGGTCGCATCATGCGTCCGCACCACGTCCCAGAACCGCGACACCGAAAACCGCCGCATCGCGATCATCGTGCCCCGCGACGCCAGCGAGGTCAGAAGCTGAATCGTTGGATCGGCATAGTAGAACGGCAGACAGCACAGCTGCCGGTCCTGCCAGCCGCGCGGGAACAGCCGCAGGTCGGTATCGACCACGTTCAGCCACCAGCCATTGTGCAACATGCACCCTTTCGGCGCCCCGGTGCTGCCCGAGGTGTAGTAGATCGCCGCGATATCCTCGCGCTCACCCGCGACCTTGCCCAGATCCAGCGGCGCCGCGTCATATGGCACCAGCCCGTCCGGCTCCGGCTCGCCGACCACCAGCACCTCCGGCACGGGCCCATCGACACCTTTCAGAACCTCCGCCTGCGCCGCCCCCGCAATCACCAGCACCGGCTCGGCATCCCGCAGGATATGCCCCGCATCATGCGCCTTGGCATCGGGTGAAATCGACACCAGCGTCCCGCGACAGGCAAGAATGGCGAAAAAGGCGACAAGGTATTCCAGCCGGTTGTCCAGCATCACCACCACCCGGTCATGCGGCTTCACCTTGTCCGCCAGGTGCCCGGCGAATGCCGCGACCCGGTCCTCGAATGCCTTCCGCGTAAAGCGCGGCCCGTCCTCGACGATCACCAGCGGCCGGAACGGATCCTCGCGACACCCGCGCAGCATCAGCGCGATGATCGAGTCCTCCGGTACCGCCGATTTCGCCGGCGGCACCTCGCCATGAGAGATCAGCCCCGTCATGCCGCCACCTCCGCGTAACCCCGGTTGGCCACCACGTCGCCGCCCGCCGTCCGCGCCTCGAACAGCACGACATCGCCCCGCCGCTCCATCACGACCGTCAGGTCCACATCCCCGGCCACCACCAGGGGCCGCGCAAACCGCACGCCAAGCTTGCTGATCCGCGTGCCGTCGCCCCCGGCAAACGCGGCGATCACCGCCTGCGCGGCATAGCCCAGCGTGCCCATCCCGTGCAGCACCGGCCCCGGAAACCCCATCGCCTGCGCCGCCTCGGCATCCAGCGTATAGGGCGCATAATCCCGCGCGGCCTCGGCATAGGCCGCCACGTCGGCAGGCCCAATCCGGAATGTCGCCTCTGAAGCGGGCGCGAAATCCTCCATCTCCGGCCGCTCCGGCACATCGTCGGCGTTCAACCCCTCGGGCAACGTCGCGACGCCCCGCTTAAGCACGCTCGTCACCTGCGTCGTCACCACCTCTCCGCCCGCCCGCGTCACCGACACCACCCGGCACAACAGCCCCGGCCTGATGCACACCGCCCCGGTCACCCGCGTCTCGGTCACCAGCGTCTGCCCGGCCGCCATCGGCCGGTGAAAGACGAAATCATGTTCGGCATGAATGCCCGGCCGGTCCGACGCCGCCTGCGTCGCCTCGACCATCGACTGCATCGCCGGCACATGGGCGAAGACCGGGTTGTATTCCGCCCCGCCTGCGAACACGCCCGCAAACCCCTGCATCCGCGCCGTCGACACGCGAAAGGGCTCCGATATGCGCGGCACCGCCAAATGGGTCATCTGTTGAACTCCGGCACGAAATCGGTGATCTCCGCCCGCCGCGGCAGCCGGTCGGCCAGCGCCTCTCCGACGCTGTCGACCGTCCAATCCTCGTCGGATTGCAGGTCAACGGCAATCGCCGTCGGGTTCAGCACCTCGATGCGCCGGCCGTAGGCATGAAACACCTGCCCCGTCGCCGGGCAATCCGCCCTTGCCAGCCAGCAGATCAGCGGCGCCACGTTCGCCGGGTTGAACACGTCATAGGTCGCGCCCTCGCCATTGCCGAGATTCTCCTCGATCCGCGTCCGCGCCGACGGCGATACCGCGTTCGAGCGGATGCCATAGCGCTCCCCTTCCCGCGCCAGCGTATGCGACAGCCCCACCACGGCCATCTTGGCCGAGGCATAGTTCGCCTGCCCGAAATTCCCCAGCATCCCCGCCAGCGACGTCGTGCTGACGACCGAGGCCGCAACCTCGCGGCCCGCCTTCACTTCCGCCCGCCAATGTGCCATGGCATGGTGCGCCGGCGCCGCGTGACCCTTGAGGTGCACGCGCACCACGGCGTCCCAATCCTCCTGGCTCATGTTGGCGAACATCTTGTCGCGCAGGATACCGGCATTGTTGACCAGCACGTCGAGCCGCCCGAACGTCTCGACCGCCAGCGCCACCATCCCACCCGCCTCGTCCCAGTCGGCCACGTCGTGATGGCTGGCCACGGCCTGCCCGCCGGCCGCCTCGATCTCGGCCACCACCTCGGCGGCGGGGCCCGAATCCTTGCCGCTGCCGTCCAGCGCCCCGCCAAGGTCGTTCACCACGACGGCCACGCCATCCTGTGCAAGCGCCATTGCATAGGCCCGGCCCAGCCCTCGACCCGCGCCCGTAACGATCGCGACACGCGAGGGGGTCTGTTCATTGCTCATGTCTTGTCTCCCCGTTTTGCCCTGCATCCGCCAAGGGGCGCTTCCCCCTTCCGCTGCCGGACACCGTATCGCCATGCTCCGTCCGCGGGCCCTGGCAAATCTCGTATCGAACACCCGTCATGACTCAAATTATGAAACTGACGTCATAAAAAAGTCAAGGCCCTTGATCGGTTAAAAAACTGGCTGAAATGAGACGAAATCCCCCGCCCGGCACACCCCGCCCGCGACAGCCCGGAACAGCGCTCCGAACGCCGACACCCGCATCGCCGGCCCGTCATGGTCAGGCGTCCTGGCACAGCCACTCCGCCAGCCGGTCCAGCAACGCCTCGCAGGCCTTGAGCTGCGAAACTTCCACGAATTCGTCGGCCTGGTGAGCCTGCGCAATGTCCCCAGGCCCGCAGATCACGACCGACATGCCCCCCTGCTGAAACACGCCCGCCTCGGTTCCGAACGACACCGCACCGGCCTCGTTCGTGCCCAGCAACCGCTTGAGCAGCGCCTCCGCATCCGAGTCCGCTTGCGGCACGAAGGGCGGCACCCCCGCCAACCTCACCGTCTCGATCCTCACCCCCGGAAACCGTTCCCGCTCCCGCGCCTCGATCGCCTCTGCCGCCTTCGCGAACGCCGCCGGAATCGCCGCGGCATCCTCGTTGCTGATCGCGCGGTACTCCCATTCCATCCGGCATTTGCCGGGAATGATGTTGACCGCCTCGCCCCCCGACAACCTGCCGACATTGAAGGTCGAATGCGGCGGAATGAACGGCGAATGATGCGGCGTCAGGGCGGCCCGCTCGGCCAGGATCGCCTGAAGCGCCTGCATCAGCTTCCCGGCGATCAGCGTCGCGCTGACCCCGGCATCGGGCAGCGACGAATGCGCCGCCTTCCCGTGAATCGTCGTCTCGTAGGCGCCGAACCCCTTGTGCGCATGCACCACCGACATCATCGTCGGCTCCCCCACGATCACGATCTCCGGCATCGGCAGGTCCCGCCCGATCGCCTCGACCATCGGCACCACCCCGGTGCAGCCGACCTCCTCGTCATAGCTGAACGCAAGATGAAGCGGGCGCTTCAGCCGGCCGGCATCGACCTTCGCCACCAATGCCAGCGCGGCCGCGATGAACCCCTTCATGTCACAGGTTCCGCGCCCATAGATCCGGCCATCCCGCTCGACCGCCCCGAACGGGTCGCTCGACCAGTCCTGCCCCTCGACCGGCACCACGTCGGTATGCCCGCTCAGCGCGACGCCCCCGTCCTGCTTCGGCCCGATCGTCGCAAAGAGATTGGCCTTGGTGCCCGCCTCGTTGGCAATCACGTGGCTCTCGACCGAATGCGCGGAAAGGTAGTCGCGCACGTACCCGATCAGCGCCATGTTCGAGCGCTCCGACACCGTGTCAAAGGCGACGAGGTCGCGCAGCAGGTTCAGCGTATCTGTCTTGTGCATGGTCCCCAATGCCCCGGCTTTCCTGAACGTCACGGCCCGGCAGGGCCCTATCCCTTGCCCCGCCCCTGCCGCCAGGCATCAAGCCTGTCGGCCGCGTTCATCTTCGCGATCACCAGCGGCAGGAACCACGGCTGCCCGAAATAATAGGGCCGCGTCTCGAACGCCGAACTCAGGAACGGCCCCGCCGTCACCTCTTCGCCCGCCGCCAGCCGCCCAAGCTGATCGCCCAGCCACGACCCGAAGGTCAGCCCGACCCCGCTGAACCCGGCAGCGTAATGCACCCCGTTCATCGTGCCCACATGCGGCAACTGGCCAAAGCTGAAGCCCAGCACCCCCTCCCAGCAATGCGACACGCCCATGTCCTTCAGCTCCGGATAGGCCGCGACCACGTCCGCCTTCAGGTCTTCCGCCTTCCGCATCAACCCGCCCCGGCATGCCCCGGCCCGGCCGCCGAACATCACCCGCGTGCCGTCGGGCGAGGTTCGCATCCAGAACAGGTTCCGTTTGGCAACCGTCACCGACCGCGCCGGCGGGAAAAGCCGTGCCATGACCTCGGGCGCCACCGGCTCGGAACAGGCCATGTAGGCCCGCACCGGAATGATCCGCCGCCGCAGCCACCCGGCAAACCCGCCGGTATAGCCGTTCGTCGCCACCACGACCCGCCCCGCCCGGATCGGCGCTGCCCGGCCCCTGACCGACACGGATTTGCCTTCCGCCCCGATCTCCGTGACCTCCGCTTTCTCCACGAACCGCACACCCGCCGCATGCGCCAACTCGACCAGCCGCGCATGGTATTTCCCCGGATGAAGGCAATAGGTCCCGCGCACCAGAACACCGCCCTCCGACCCCGCAACCTCCGTCTGCTCCAAAACCTCGTCCGACGACAGCGCCGTCCACGTCACCTCGTCGCTCCGCGCATTATACGCCTCGGCCAGCTCGACCAGATGCGCCATATCCCCCGGCCGGTTCGCGATGACGAAACGCTCGTTATCCTCGAGATCGCAATCCAGCCCCCTGTCCCGGATCAGGTCGCGCACGAAATGAAAGGCCGTCTCGCCCCCGTTCAGATACGGCACCGCCCCCTCTGGCCCGAACCTCTTCTCCAGCTCATGCGGCGATGGCTTCAGGTAGGGCACCACCATCCCGTTGTTCCGGCTGCTGGCCCCCTGCCCCAGCATGCCCTGTTCCAGCACGACCACAGACAGACCTGCCTGCGCCATGCGCCACGCCGCCATCACCCCGGTGATCCCCGCGCCGACAACCACCGCATCGCAGCTCTCCGGAACCTCTCGGGCCACCAGAGCCTCCCGGTTCCAGCCCCGATCTTCCCACCAATACGGTTCGGCCTTGAATGACATCTGCGACAGCGCTCCAACCTTCCCGCCTGCCCGCGCCGGCATGCGAAGGGCCGACCGCGCGAATCCCTTCCCCGCCAGCGGGGGTAAGCTTCACCGCAGATTAAATGAAACTGACGTCATATCCAATATAAAAGACGAACGCATCCCGTCCGCTCCCCTTGAAAGCGCCCGAATGCCTAATGCATGACCAGACCTAGCCGCCCCGCAGCACCTCGACCTGCTGGTCGACATATTGCTGCATCAGCGCCTCCGCCGACGCGCCGAACATCCTGATTCGGCCCGTGTGCAGCAGCAAAAGCAGGCCCGTCGCATGGGCGAAGATATTCACCATCGACAGCTCCGCCTCCTCCGCACCGGCCCCCATATCCCTTGCCGCCTTGGCCAGCGGCCTCAACGCCGCCTCCAGCGCCGCGTTCAGCTCCTTGTCGGTCTCCCGGTCCAGCCCCGCGGGCTTCATGCCGCCCCGGAACAGGTAGAACCCCAAATCCAGCTCGCTGGGGTTCTTCGCGTAATACCGAAAAAACCCCATCCCGGCCGCGCGAAACCGCGCCTCGGCGGTCTCGGCCCCTGTCACCTCCGCCGCGACACTCTCCCCGAGCGACAAAAGCGAACTGCGCAGCAACTCTGCGTAAATCGCCTCCTTCGACGGAAAGTGAAAGTACAGCGCCGCCGGCGTATACCCCGCCTTCGTGGCAATCGCCCGCAGGCTCGCCTTCTCCAGCCCGTCCTCGGCAAATGCCTCCCGCGCGGCATCGAGAATATGCTGCCGCTTGCTCTCCGCCAGCCGTCTCTGCCGCGCCACCTTCCGATCGTCCACCGGGCATCCTCCAATTCGAACACTTGACGTAAAATCTAACAGTGTTTAATTTTCGCCGCAACCCAGGCTCTCACGCCCCGGCACCCAAGGGAGGAAAACCAATGCTGATGACCGCGCAAGACTACCGCGAATCCCTTCGCGCCTATTCCCCCCGCGTCTTCATCGACGGCGACCGCATCGACAGCGTCGCCGACGAGCCCCGCCTAGACCCCGGCATCAACGGCGTCGGCGTCACCTACGATTTCGCCCACCGGCCCGAATCCGAACGCCTGCTGACCGCCACCCAGTCGAGCAGCGGCAAAACCGTCAACCGCATGCTCCACATCAACGAGAGCAGCGACGACCTCCTGCAAAAGCTCGAAGCCGTCCGCCTCGTCTGCAAGGTCTCCGGCTGCGCCCAGCGCTACCTCAGCCACGACGCCCTCAACGGCATCTACCAGGCCACCCACCGCACCGATGCCACCCACGGCACCGACTATGCGCAACGCTTCATGGCCTACCTCCATGACGTGCAGGACCGCGACCTCACCCTCGGCGTCGCCATGACCGACGCCAAGGGCGACCGCTCCAAGCGACCCGGCCAACAAGCCAACCCCGATGTCTATGTCCACATCAAGGAACGCCGCGCCGACGGCATCGTCATCCGCGGCACCAAGGCCATCGTCACCGGCGCGCCCTACATGCACGAATTCCTCGTCATGCCCTGCCGCACCCACACGGCGGAAGACGCCGATTATGCCGTCTGCTGCGCCGTCCCCGTCGATGCAGAGGGCGTGACCATCGTCGCCAAACCCGCAGGCCGCCCCGGTGAAGCGGCGGCGAAATTCTCCGCCCGCTACGGCCAGTCCACCGGCGTGGTGATCTTCGACGACGTCTTCGTGCCGCATGACCGAGTCTTCCTCGCCGGTGAGACGACCGAGGGCGGCTTCCTCACCACCTCCTACGCCACCCACCACCGCCATTCCTGCATCGGCGCCCGCGCGGGCTTCGGCGACCTCCTGATCGGCGCCGGCGCCATGATGGTCGACGCCAACGGCCTCGACGTCGACCGCCACGCCCATATCCGCGACGCCATGGTCGACCTGATCACCATCACCGAAAGCTTCTACGCCTGCGGCGTCGCCGCCTCCGTCTATTGCGAGGCCGACCCGGCCGGCTCGGTCATGCCCGACGCCGTCTTTTCCAACATCGGCAAGCTGCTGCTCGCCACCAAGATCTACGACATGCACCGCGTCGCCCACTACGTCTCCGGCGGCCTGATCGTGGCGCTGCCGGGGCCGGACGAGGATCACAACCCCGAAACCCGCGCCGACCTCACCGCCGTGCTCGGCGGCCGCCCCGACATCCCCGCCGAGCGCCGGATGGAAATCTCCCGCATGATCGAAGACCTCACCGTCTCCAACCAGGGCAACTGGTACTCGGTCATCTCGCTCCACGGCGGCGGCTCGCCCGAAGCCATGAAGCGCGAGATCTGGCGCAATTACCCCGTCGCCGAACGGCAGGAGCTCGTCTCCGACCTGATGGACCGCGGCGTTCTGGCCGAAGGCCGCAAGGTCTCCCGCCAGCCCGGCCGTTGCTGCGCCACCGGCTGCCAGCCGCCCGAGAAAATCTCCAACACCGAAGCCGCGGAATAACCCCCATGCCCGACACCTTCACCACCCACGAAGTCCGCAACCAGGCCCGCCCGGCCACCGGCTTCAACGCCTTCACCGGCGACACCGTCCTGCGCGAGGCCATCGCCCGCGAAGCCCCCTGGGCCGCCGACAAATGCGCCGCCCTCGGCGCCATGGCCGGCGACGAACACGTGCAGGAGCTGGCCCACCTCGCCAACCGCCATTCGCCCGAGCTGAAGACCCACGACCGCTTCGGCAACCGCATCGACTGGGTCGAGTTTCACCAAAGCTGGCACGACCTCATGTCGCTGGCGTGGAAGCACGAGGTGCCCAACCTCACATGGCGCACCAACCAGAAGAACGGCCATTACGCCCGCGCCGTCCTGTCCTATGTCTGGAACCAGGTCGAACAGGGCACCGGCTGCCCCACCGGCATGGCCTACGCCTCCTATGCCGGGTTCGAGGCCGAGCCGGCCCTGGGCATCTGGGCCGAAAAGGTCAAGGGCACCGAATACGAGTTCAGCCGCCGCGAAGTCGCCGACAAACCCTCCGTCGTCATCGGCTACGGCATGACGGAAAAACAGGGCGGCTCCGACCTGCGGGAAACCCAGACCACGGCCCGCTTCCTCCATACCGAGGATTACCACGGCAAACCCGCCCACTGGTACGAACTGACCGGGCATAAATGGTTCTGCTCCGTCCCCCAATCCGACGGCTTCTTCACGCTGGCCAAGGTCGATGGCGGCGTCACCTGCTTCTTCCTGCCCCGCACCCTGCCCGACGGCAGCTACAACCGCTTCAACATCCAGCGTCTCAAGGACAAGGCCGGCAACCGCTCCAACGCCTCCTCCGAGGTGGAATACAACGGCACCCTCGCCATCCGCGTGGGCGAGGAAGGCAAGGGCATCCGCGAGATCCTCTCCCACTCCCACCTCACCCGGCTCGACTTCGCCATCGGCTCCGCCGGGCTCATGCGCCAGATGCTGACGCTCGCCATGACCCACACCTCCACCCGCACCGCCTTCGGCACCTCCATCGCCGACCGCCCGATGATGACCAGCGTGCTGGCCGACATGGCGGTCGAGACCGAGGCCTGCACCCTCATGGCGCTCCGCGTCGCCAAGGCGACCGACCGGCTGGCCGAGGACGAGCACGACCGCCTCCTCGCCCGCGTCGCCACCCCGGCGGCCAAGTATTTCAACTGCTCCCGCGTGCCCGCCATCGCCAACGAGGCCCTGCAATGCCACGGCGGCAACGGCTTCATCGAGGAAAACCCGATGGCCCGCCTCTACCGCGAGGCGCCGCTCAACTCGATCTGGGAAGGCACCGCCAACATGATGTGCATGGACGTCCGCCGCGCCATGCTGAAAGACCCCGCCACCATCGACGCCCTGCATGACGAGGTATCCCCGCTGAAAGGTGACGACGACCGCTTCGACGCCATGATCCGCCACACCGACGCGCTGATCGGCGCCGCGATGGAAGAAGAATTCTACGCCCGCCCGATGACCGAAGCCGTCGCCCGCCTCCTGCAAGGCGCCGAACTCCTCCGCGCCAGCACGCCGGAGGTGGCCGAGACCTTCCTCGCCACCCGAACCCCCGGCATGCCCGGCGCATGGGGCTCCCATTTCGGCACGCTCGCGCAGCCCGTCACGCAGGCCACGGCGAAAACCATCATGGATCGCGCCATGATCTCGGCCTGACCCTCAGCTCAGGACAAACGCGTAAGCCAGCACCCAAAGCGTCAAAATCGACGTCGCCACAAGGAAATACCCGCCGTTCCAGCGCAGCCCCACATGGGTTGCGCTGACCCCGCCGAACGACCCGATCAGCAGCGTCGTCGCGGTAAAGGGCGAGGTCGCCCCGCTCATCGCCCAGCCGGCGGTGATGGCGGCGACCATCGCGCCGGGCGGAATGCCCAGCGCCTCGGGGCTCGGGAACATCGGCGAAATCAGCGTCACCGCCAGGATCGGGTTCATCCCGAACTGCCCGAGGATGGGCACGATCCAGACAAGGATCGTCAGCACCACCCATGTCGGCAGGCTCTCCGGCGCGAAGCCCAGCGACGCCAGAAGCGGCTGCAGCACCGGCGCGCCCACCGTGCCGATATACCCCGCCATCATCAGCAGCACGATCTCGCCCCGATAGCCCGGCAACTCCCCGGTGACATACCCCCGCACCCGCCCGCGCAGCGTGCCCTCCCGGCCCAGCCCGATCCGCTGGATCACGGCCCAGGCCACGGCAATCACCGGCACGATCACCATCACCACCCCGACCACCCGAATACCGGTCAGGAAATGTGCCGCCGACACCGCCACCGCCAGCAGCACCAGCAGGAAAAGCAGCGGCATCATCAGGCTCCACGAGCCCTCCGGCTTGCGCGGCGGCGGCCGGTTGCCGCGCAACCGCGGCTTGAAAATCGTGTCCATCGCCCAGCCCGTCATCGTGATGATCACCGCCGAGCCAAGCCCGGGCAGAACCGCGCTCGCCCAGGTCGCCCCCGGCACCAGCGCAATGGTGATCGCCATCGCGAAGGCCAGCGGCGACCAGGTCAGCGACGCGATGAACCCCCGCTGGATCGCCAGAAGCATCCGTCGGGTCCGGTGCCCCCGGATCACCGGGTCGCCTTCCGACCGGGCCGCGTTCGACGCCAGGCTGCCCAGAAGCGAGATCGACCCGTAATTGATCAGCAGCGCAAAAAGATGCCCGCCCACCGTCAGCGCCGCATAGCGCCGCCCCGGCGGCTGCGCCGCCAGGAACGCCCCGCCCTTGCGCAGCGCCGGAGAGCTTTCCGCCGCGTTCCGCAATGTCGAGAGTGCCACGAAGAACGCCGCCACGAAGGCCGCCTTCTCCAGCCCCTGCCGCGCCAGCGACAGCCAGTCATCCGCCGACAGCGCCACCCAGGCCGTCAGCACCAGCCCCACCACGACGAACGCCTTGCGCGTCAGCCGGACATTCACCGCCAGCAGCACCAGGATGACAATCACGAGCCCCTCGATCACCGGCCCGGGCTCTCCGGCACCCCACTCCCGCAACGCGAACAGCGCCGTCAGAACGATCAGCAGGACGGCGGCAGCACGGTCTATGAACTGGGATGGGGTCATCGGGCTCCGGAGGGTCGCAACATAGGCACCCCCGCTTTAATCCTCCCGCCCGGTGCCGCCAAGGGCCTGACGCGCCACAGGCGGAAACTGCCGGTTTTATGGGCATTTGCAGCACATCACGCCGCTGTCATTCGGGCAATCGCGCCGCCTGTGCTAGGCTGGACAGGCCCGGCCAGCCGAATACGTGACCGGGCGGCATTTTGGGCTAGGTCCCATCGAAACGTCTCGCGCACGGGAAACAGCCTTGGAGAAAACCGCCTTCTGGAAGCAAGCTCTCGTCTCCGCCGTCCTGGTCGGCGGGGCGGCGCTCGCGTGGCACTACCGGACCGACCTGCAGGAACTCTGGGCCAGCACCTCCGCCACCGGGCAACGCCAGGCCGACGCCAGCGCACAAGGCGAAGGCACCCCCGTCATCGTCGCCGATGTCCGGCAGGTGCAGGACGATCTCGCCTTCTCCGCCATCGGCACCGGCTTCGCCCTGCGCTCCGTCACCCTGCGCGCCCCCTCGGCGGGCGAGGTCACCGCGCTCGACATCGCCCCCGGCGCCAAGTTCACCGCCGGCGACACGCTGATGCAGCTCGACGACACCGACGAGCACCTCGCGGTCGACCTCGCCGAGGCCCGCCTCGAACGCGCCACCTCCGAACGTGACCGCTACCAGGCCCTGCAAGACACCGGCGCCGCCGCCACCGCCCGTTTCGAACAGGCCCAGACCGATTTCAAGGTCGCCCGCATCGCGCTCGACCAGGCCCGCGCCGACCTCGCCGACCGCACGCTCCGCGCCCCCTTCGATGGCGTCACCGGCCTTGCCTCGGTGGAAACCGGCGACCGCATCGTGGCCGATGAAACCGTCTCCAGCTTCGACGACCGCAGCCGCATCCTCGTCGAGTTCGACCTGCCCGAGGCCCTGCTCGGCCGCATCGAGATCGGCCAGAGCGCCACCGCCACCACACCGGCCGCCGAGGGCCAGACCTTCGACGCCGAAATCACCGCCATCGACAGCCGCGTCGACGTCTCGACCCGCACAGCCCGCATCCGCGCCGCCATCGACAATGCCGCCGACACCCTTCGCCCCGGCGCCTCCTTCGCCCTGCGCCTCGAACTGCCCGGCAAGACCTACCCGGCCGTGCCCGAGCTCGCCCTGCAGTTCTCCCGCGGCGAGCTCAACGTCTGGCGCGTCTCCGATGGGCAGGCCGAACAGGTCACCGTCCGCCTCGTCCGCCGCCGCGAGGGGCTGGTCATCGTCGACGGCCCGATCTCCGAAGGCGACCATATCGTCGTCGAAGGCTCCCAGCGCCTGCGCGCTGGCGTCGCCGTCAACGTCCTCAACACCGCCACGGATGGCAGCTCATGAGCCCCGGCGGCCGGGGCCTCTCCGACATCAGCGTCCGCCGCCCCTACCTCGCGGCGGTCATGAGCCTTCTCATCATGATCGCCGGCATCGGCGCGCTCTGGGGCATCGAGGTACGCGAGCTTCCGGATGTCGACCGCCCCATCGTCTCGGTCCGCGCCAACTATCCCGGCGCCTCCCCCACCACCATGGATGCCGAAGTCGCCTCGCTGGTCGAGGGCGCGGTGGCCCGCGTCGCCGGGGTCGAATCCGTCCGCACCTCCTCGGAAGAGGGCAATTTCCGGATGCGCGTGGAATTCAGCCCCTCCCGCGACCTCGCCAACGCCTCCAACGACGTGCGCGAAGCCGTCAGCCGGGTCGAAAACCGCCTCCCCGACGGGGTCGAGGATCTCTTCGTCGTCAAGTCCGAGGAAGACGCCGACCCCGTGCTCGACGTCACCGTCTGGAGCAACGAACGCTCCATCGACGAGCTCACGCAGTTGGTCGAAGACGCCATCGCGACCGAGTTCACCGCCGTCGACGGCGTGGCCGAGGTGGTGCTTTTCGGCGATCGCCAGCGCGTCCTCCGCGTCGAGGTGAAGCCCGACCGCCTCGCCGCCTTCGGCCTCTCCATCGGCGAGGTGGCCGACACCCTCCGCTCGGCCCAGTTCGACGTGCCGGTGGGCAGCTTCGCCTCCGGCCCGCTCGAGGTGCTGGTGCGCGCCGACGCCACCGTCGCCGACCCGCACCGGATCGAAGACCTGATGCTGCGCGACCAGGTCCGCCTCGGCGACGTGGCCGATGTCTATTTCGGACTCGCCACCCCCTCCAGCGTCGCCCGCCTCGACGGCCGCCTCGTCATCAGCCTCGGCATTGTCCGGCAGGCGCAATCCAACACCGTCCGCATCTCCGACGAGGTCAACCGCGCCATCGACAGGCTCGAAACCCGCTTCCCCGACCTCGGCTTCCAGGTCACCAGCGACGACGCCGTCTTCATCCGCGGCGCCATCGCCGAGGTGCTGAAAACCCTCGCCGCCGCCTTCTGCATCGTCATCGCGGTGATCTGGGTCTTCTTCGGCCGCTTCAGCGCCACGCTCATCCCCGCCATCGCCATCCCCATCGCCCTCGTCGGCTCCGTCGCGGGCATCTGGCTGATGGGCTTTTCGATCAACCTCATCACCCTCCTCGCCCTCGTCCTCGCCACCGGCCTCGTCGTCGACGACGCCATCGTCGTCACCGAAAACATCCAGCGCCGAAGACAGGAAGGCATGGGGCCGAAGGCCGCCGCCGTACTCGGCGCGGGGCAGGTCTTCTTCGCCGTCATCGCCACCACCCTGACGCTGGTCGCCGTCTTCGTCCCGATCTCCTTCCTGCCCAGCGACGCCGGCCGCCTCTTCACCGAATTCGGCTTTGCCCTCGCCATCACCGTCATCATCTCCACCTTCGTGGCACTCACCATGTGCCCGATGCTGGCCTCCCTCTCCGACAGCCTCGGCCGCACCGGCGGGCTCTTCACCGGCCTCGGCAAACGCCTCTCCTCGCTCTACGCCGCCCTCATCGGCCCGATGATCCGCGCGCCCCTCGTCACCATCGTCGGCGCCGGCATGCTCGCAGGCGGCGCGGCCCTCTTCTACGGCGAGCTGGGCGAGGAACTCGTACCCCCCGAAGATCGCGGCATGGTCTCGGTCTGGGTCCAGGGCCCCGACGGCGCCGGGCTCGACTACACCGACCGCCAGGTCGTGAAGGTCGAAGACATGCTGCGCCCCTATGTGGAAAGCGGCGTCGCCGAGGGCCTCTATTCGATCACCGGCCGCTACGACCTCAACCGCGGCAGCATCGGCGTCCGCCTCGTCCCGTGGTCTGAACGCACCACCAGCCAGGCCGATATCGAGGCCGCCCTCCGCGAAGACCTCGAAAACCTCCCCGGCGCCGAACCCCGCATCCGCAGCGGCAACAGCCTCGGCCTGCGCGGCGGCTCGGGCGGCGGGCTCAGCATCGCGCTCACCGGCCCCAACTACCCCGACATCGCCGCCGCCGCCGACAGCTTCGCCCGCGACCTCGAAGAGGTCACCGGCGTCTCCGGCATCCGCGTCCAGTACCAGGCCACCCAGCCGCAACTCAGCATCAGCGTCGACCGAGACCGCGCCTCCGATCTGCGCGTGCCCATCTCCACCCTCTCCGGCACCCTCCGCGCCCTGATCGACGAAGACGAGATTTCCGAGCTCACCATCGACGACGAGGCCGTGCCGATCCTCCTGCAATCCGCCGCCGGCGCGGTGCGCGACCCGGCCGATCTCATGAACCTCTATGTCCGCGCCGACACGGGCGATCTCGTCCCCCTCAACCAGATCGTGACGCTCACCGAGGAAGGCGTCGCCGCCGAGCTCGACCGCCACGCCCAGCGCCGCGCCATCGAGATCGACGCCTCCGTCGCCCCCGAGGTCACCCTGCGCGAGGTCATCGACGACGTCCGCGCCCTCTCGCAAGAGCGCCTGCCCGACGGCATCGGCCTCATCTTCCTCGGTGAAGCCGCCTCGCTCGACGAAACCTCCTCGGCTCTCACCGCCACCTACATCATCGCGCTTCTCGTGGTCTTCCTCGTGCTGCTTGCGCAGTTCGAAAGCCTCACCAGCGCGCTGGTCGTCATGACAACCGTCCCCTTCGGCGTCTGCGCCGCGATCTACGCCATGCTGCTGACCGGCACGACCATCAACATCTACAGCCAGATCGGCGTGCTCATGCTGATCGGCGTGATGGCCAAGAACGGCATCCTTCTCGTGGAATTCGCCAACCAGCTCCGCGACCAGGGCCGCTCCGTCCCCGACGCCGCCTACGAGGCCGCCCTGGCCCGCCTGCGGCCCATCGCCATGACGCTGATCTGTACCGTGATGTCCGGCCTGCCCCTCATCCTCGGCACCGGCCCGGGGGCCGAGGCGCGCGCCTCCATCGGCTGGGTCATCGTGGGCGGGCTCGGCATGGCGGCGGTCTTCACGCTCTTCCTGACCCCCGCGGCCTACGCGCTGGTCAGCAGCACCACCCGCTCGCGCGCCTCCTCCGCACAGGCGCTGGACGAGGAACTCCGCGCCGCCGAATGAACCCTACCCCTGCGGCCGCGCCGAATAGGCCAGCTGCGCCGGGTAGCTGATCGTCATGCTGTCTTCCTCGAACACCGCGAACGACTTCTTCCAGCACGTCCCCGGCCACCGCACGCTCATCTCCCCCAGCCTTGGCAGGTAGGAGGCCGTGTAAAGCGTTCCGAACCCGTGATCGAACGCCGTCGAATAAAGCGGCGGTTTCAGAAACGCCTTGATGAACTTCTCCTGCGTCTCGGGGTGCAGCGTCAGCCGCTGCAACAGGAACCTTTCCCGCTCCACCGTCGCGGTCAGCCGGGCGTGGCTCTTCCACTCCACCTGCTCCTGGTGGTTCGTCGCCACCGCCGCATGAGACAGCACCGGCGCCCGGTCCGGCGCAAGGTACGCGGTCAGGAAATCATGGCTCCGGTCAAGCACCGTCACGTTGTAGCTCATATGGCACGGTACGCGCTCCAGCACCTTGCCGGCCTCCTTCGCCGTCGTGCAGGTCTCGAGGATGTACCGCAGGATCAGCGGCACACCGAACCCCACGCCCGCCGCCCGCCGCCCACCGAATGTCAGCGACACGGCAAGACCGGCATCATTCATCCCGTCGACAACACCGAACATCCCGTCCGACATGCCGATCACGTCGCGCCCCAGCCACCGCGTCTTCATGACCACCGCGTCGAACGCCAGCTGACTGTAATCGTAATTCCTGACCAGAAGCGGCTCGCCCCCCGACCAGATCGCCTGGCTGCACCCCGACAAATACCGCGGCGGGCAATAGAAGCTCAGGAACCGCGCCGCCATGTCGCCGCCGCCCGCCAGATCGACCAGCTTGTCATACACCGGCACCAGTTCCGGCATATGCGTTTCCAGCGCGCTGCGGCATTCCAGGTAGGTCGGCCGCCCCGAAAGCCCCTCCCGCGCCCACCATTTCAGGTAGGCCGGGCCATACTCGGCGAAAAGCCCGGACCATTTCGGCCCAGGCTCGTTTTCGGCAATCGCGCGGAAGGTCAGGGACATGACATGCTACATAATCTTGAACGCCGGGTCCTCAAAGGCCTGCGCCGAGGGAAGCGGCCTTGCCCGGAACGCCTTCTTGATCCCGTCGATCCAGTTCTTCGACTTCTGCGTCAGCTGGAAGCTCTTCGTCATCGACCGCCCGCGCGTCACGAGAATGCCAAGGTCGGCCCCCTCGTAGCGGTAATCCCCCGCGTTCGAGATCCGCAGGAAGAACGCCTCGTCCTCGCTCTCGACCGCCCGGCGGTGATAGTCGAACCGGTCGAACACCACCGTGCCGTCCGACTGCATCCGGTAGATGCCCGATTGCGGCGCCTCGGTGATGATATCCACCGAATCCTCGGTATGCTTGATCACCATCTGCGACCAGCTGTCGATCATGTCCGGATCGGCCCAGCGCGCGTTCAGCTCGTCCACGTCCAGCTTGAAGGGCTTCTTCGAGAACTCCAGCAGGTGGAACAGGAACAATGGCGCATCCGCATGGGCAAAGGCCGCGTGGTTGGTCATCGACGACGCACCGGTGATCCGCGGGTTCAGCTCGCCCAGCCAGATATCGTTGCTCTTCTTGTCGATCAGGAAATCCAGCTCGAAATACCCGCGATAGCCTTCCTTCCGAAGCTGCTCGCCGAACTTGAAGGTCAGCTCCCGCGCCTGCTGGCGCTGCTTCGGCGAAAACGCGGTCGAGAAGATCTCGTTCCCGCACCAGCCGCCACGATAGGGCGTCAGCTCCTTGAAGCCCACCAGCTCGGTCATCAACGGGCCCACGATCGTGCCCTCCGACGTCGCGCAGGCCTCGATCGCCGAGCCCCGGCAATCGATCCGCTTCATCACCTTGATCTCGCCCTGGCCCACGATCTCGTGCTCGTGCTTGCGGAAATCGGCCTCGGACTTGATGAAGAACGTCGTGTGCCCGGAATCGCCAAAGGCCGATTGCAGCACCAGGTCGTTGCCAAGGTCGGCCTTCTTGCAAAGCTCCTTCAGCTGGTCGTAGCTTTCCACCTTCGACAGCGTGTTGGGCACCGACGGCACGCCCGCCTTGTTGCCCACGCGCACCGTCTCGATCTTGTTGTCCATGTTCGACCGAAGCTTCGCCTTCGGGAACCAGAC
This sequence comes from Roseovarius indicus, assembly GCF_008728195.1. NCBI lineage: Bacteria > Pseudomonadati > Pseudomonadota > Alphaproteobacteria > Rhodobacterales > Roseobacteraceae > Roseovarius > Roseovarius indicus. Next base: position 788,117 of record NZ_CP031598.1, on the reverse strand, counting down.
CTCACCGCCCAGCTGCTTGGCCAGCGCCTCGGTCCGCTCGTCGAACATCAGGAACACGAATTTCGGCTTGCCGCCCCGCGCCTTGACGTAGTCGACCACCTCCTTGTGCTGCAGCAGGTAGTTGTTGATGTCCTCGATCGACTGGAACTCTTCATGCGGAATCTCGGAAGGGCAAAGCACGTTCGGATGCCGCCCGTCGAAACAGTCCATGTAACATATGTACTTGAAATTCTTCACCCATTCATCCAGCCCCAGCAGGTTGAAGTTGGTGGCCGAGACGAAATAGATCGGGTCGGTGTTGGTGTGGAAATACCGGCGGATCTCCGAGATGTTCTTCAGCGTCTTCTTGGGCATCTGACGTTATCCTCCCTTAGGATTTCTTCTTTTTCAAATTCTTCAGCGCGTCCTTGGTAAACACCCGCAGGCCAAGATCGGCCCGGAACCCATGAATTTCACTGACATCGAGCGCGCGCATGAACGACATGATCTCGGGGCTGATCACCTGCCCCGGCACCAGGATCGGAAAGCCCGGCGGATAGGGAATGATGAAACTGGCCGACACCAGCTCCTCGCCCTTCTCCAGCCGGTCCATCAGTTTGTCGTCAAGGTCGAGATAGTCGCAATTGTCCTCGTCATAGGCGAGGAAGAACGCCGTGCGGATATCCCCCTCGGGCGTGTCCTTGCTCGACCGAAACGAATCGTGGAACCGGCTGAAATCCGGCAGCGGCGGCACATGCTCCACCAGCGCCGCCACCCGGTTCTCGAACGACCGCCTCTCCATCTTCGAGGCATCGTCGAGCAGCTCGTCGAGATCGTTGGCGATCTCCACCAGCACCTCGATGAGGTAGGCCACCGACGACCGCGTCGTGCCGATATTTGTCATGAACAGCACGGTGTTGCGCGAGGTCTTGTTGATCTGGATCCCGAACTTGTTCATCAGGATCTCGGTCTTGAACGTATCCCCGTCCCAGCCGGTGCCGCCCACCGCCAGCGTGATCCGTGTCGGGTCCAGCACGAACTCGTCCTGCCCCCACATCGCCCACTTGTCGATCCAGCCCTGCTCGGGGTCGTAATAGGATTCCTGCCCGCTCTGCCGGAACTCGGCGGGCACGATGTCACTCAGCGACAAGACCTTGAAATACTTCTTCAGAACCGGGTGCGTGCGCACCGCCCGGCGGATCGCCATGGCGCTTTCCACCTGCCGCTGCACGAACTCGAACCCTTCCAGCTCCACCTGCCGCCGGCCCACATCGAGCGAGGCGATGATCTGGTAGTTGGGCGAGGTCGAGGTATGCGTCATGTAGGCTTCGTGAAACGCCTGCTCCACCTCGCCCTTGAAGTCCTGGTCGTTGACGTGAATCATCGACCCCTGCCTGAGTGACGTCAGCGTCTTGTGCGTCGATTGCGTCGCATAGGCCCTGACCCTTGCATCGGGCGGCGGCACCAGCCGCGTCTCGAGCCACGCGTCGTCGCCCTTGCCCTTCAGCTCCTCCTGCTGCGCCTCCCAGGCTTCCGCCGTCTCGGGCGCCCGCAGGGTTTCCCGCAGCGTGTTGGCCACATCCATCGCCGTGCGCTGCCGATAGGTCGGCCCGAACCGCGCGAACCCGAACCACGCCTCGTCCCAAAGGAAGATCAGGTCCTTCTTGATGGCAAGGCATTCCTCCATCACCCGCCGCACGTTGTAGACCACCCCGTCAAACGTACAGTTGGTCAGCAGAACCATCCGCACCCGGTCCAGCTTCCCGGCGGCCTTCAACGTCAGCAGGTGATGCTTGATCTCCTTCAGCGGCACCGCCCCGTACATCGAGTATTCATGCAGCGGGTAGCTGTCCATGTAGACCACGTTGGCGCCGGCCAGCACCATGCCGTAATGGTGCGACTTGTGACAGTCGCGGTCGACCAGAACGATATCGCCCGGCCTCACGACCGACTGCACGACGATCTTGTTGCAGGTCGACGTGCCGTTCGTCGCAAAGAACGTGTGCTTCGCGCCAAAGGCCCTTGCCGCCATGTCCTGCGCTTCCTTGATCGGCCCGCGCGGCTCCAGCAGGCTGTCGAGCCCGCCGCTGGTGGCTGACGTCTCCGCCAGGAAGATGTTCGAGCCGTAAAACGCCCCCATGTCCTGGATCCAGTGCGACCGGCTGATCGACTTGCCCCGGCTGATCGGCATGGCGTGGAACACGCCCGTGGGCTGGCGCGAATACTCCTTCAGCGCGGTGAAGAACGGCGTCTTGTAGCGCCGGTTCACGCCCCGCAGGATATTCAGGTGCAGCTCCAGGAAATCCTCCTGGTTATAGAACACCCGCCGGCACAGCCCCAGGTCCATCCCCGCGATATCCTCGGCCGACCGATCGGTCACCAGGTAGGCATCCAGCTCCGGCCGGATCTTCGCGATCAGCCGACAGGTCTCGGGCCCATAGGCATGCGGCTCCAGATCATCCACATCCTCATCCGCCGCCACCCGCGTCAGATACTGGTTCAGCACCGGCAGATCGTTCTTCGACTTGAGCGAAAGCCCCGGCCGCACCACCACCGCCTGAACGTTGTGGTTGAACAGAATCCCCATCAGCGCGTCTTCCAGCGACGGCACCACCACGGGCTCGTAGATGAACGGGTCTTCCGGCCGCCGCATCCGCTGAAGGCTGTGGCGCAGGAACCGCTCCTGGTGCTCGTTCACGTCATCGACGATCAGGATCTCGAAATACGGCCGCCCCAGCGCCCGCGCCTCGGGGCCGAGCGAGGCTTCGTCCTCGTAATCCTCGTTGTCGATCTCGTCCGACGACAGCGGGATCGACCGCCGCCGATACGCCCCCGAGGTCAGCGCCCGCGCAATCCGCCGCACCGACACCGACAGGTCTTCGGCATTGCCATGATCCAGCATCTTGCGCAGGTGGTCGAACGCGTGGGCGCCGGGAAACGCCCAGTATTTCTCGATCGGCTCCAGCGCATCGAACAGCGCCTCGGCCTGTTTCAGCAGCTTCTTGCCCTGCCGCCCCTCGGCGCCATGCCTGTGCAACCCCTCCGCCGCCTCTCGCAGCGCGCTCCAGCGGTCTGCCCGTAACTGGGTGGCGCTGTAGTATTCGCGAATCGAGGGCAGGTCACCTTCACCTGAGTGCACATTCATGGCGGCCTCCTTTCAATGGGGCTGGCGCCGGCCGGCGCCTCAGTCAGACCCCGTCTTGCCGTGAAAAACCGAAAAGTTCTTCGGGGGTAGCTCGGGCTGTTCGACATACCCCAACGCCGTCCGCGGATCGGCGGCGCTCAGACCGCGCGACGACCCCTGCTTCGGTGTCTCCAGCGGTCCGAGCGTCTTCAGGAACGCATCGGTCCCACTCTCGCGGTCGTAAACGCTGAAATCGACCTCGCGGTCCCGGAAACTCTTGAGCACCTGGCCCAGGCCCTTCAGCCCGGTCTCGCGCTGACGCCGCACCAGGTCGAGATCGACCTCGATGGGGAACATGTCCTCCTGCCCCGCCGACTGGTGCAGCACCAGCGCCGAGGGGTCCACCACCAGCGACCGGCCCACGCCGCCCGCGGCAAGGCCGTTGACGTCGAAGACATAGCACTGGAACTGCGCCGCCGTGGCCCGCGCGATGGAAAGCTCCGCATCGCGGTCCGCCGTGCCGGTCAGAACCGGATGCAACAGCACCTCGACCCCCTGGCTTGTCAGCTGCCGCGTCGTCTCGGGGAACCAGATGTCATAGCAGATCGACAACCCGAACCGCCCAACCTCGGGCACGTCGAACACGCAGAACTCGGTTCCGGCGGAAATCCCCTGCTCATAGGGCCGGAACGGGAACATCTTCGAATAGCGCGCCACGATCTCCCCCTCGGGGTTGATCACGACCGAGGTGTTCAGAATGCGCCCGTCCTCGGTGCGCTCGAACATCGACCCGGGTATAAGCCAGATGCCGTGCCGCCGGGCATCCTCCTGGAAGGTCTCCAGCGCCTCGTTCGGGAAAGGCTGGGCGTATTTGTCGAGCGGTCCGAACGGCGCCAGCTCGGAAAACAGCACCATCTGGGTCCACGGGAACTGCGCCATCAGGATCTCGAGCCTGTGCCGCATCGCATCGACGTTGGAATGAAGCGCGGCGACATGCATCTGGACGCCGGCAATCGCAAAGGGGGTCATCTACGGATTTGCTCCTGTTCGTATATCGGGCCCGGTGCCCCCCACCGGGCCGGAAGCCGGCAATCCTGTGTTCGGGCCAAAACGCATCAACGCACCACCAGCACCGGGCGGCTGGCGTGGCGCACCACTTTATCTGCGTTCGATCCGACAAGGAAGGTCCGAAGTTCATCCGGCGGGTGCGAGGCCATCACGATCATGTCGGCCGACACGTCATTGGCGGCCGCAAGGATCTTCTCCGGCACGTGGCCGTGGCCCACATGGGCCACCGCCTTGGTGCCCGCCGGCACCTTTTCCGACACGAAGGCATCGAGCTCGGCCTTCATGTCCTGCAGCATCTTCTCCTCGAAGTCGCGCGGCAGGTACGACGCCACCAAAGGCGAGCCAAGCTCGTGGACGATCCCCAGGATATGCAGCGTCCCGCCCTCGCCGCACATCTTGGCGGCAAGCGGCAGGGCCTTCTCCCACGATTCGGGATGCGTCAGGTCGATGGGCAGCAGGATGTTGTCGAACATGGGACAGACCTTTCTTCAGGCTGTTGCAGCTTCCGGCGTCCGCCGCCGGCGCTGCAGGAACACCACCAGCGCCAGCAGAAGCGCCGCCGGAATGAACATCAGGTATTTCGACGGCTGCGGCGCCGGCGATTTCACCTCGACGATCTCCTGATCCCAGTCGAGCCCGGCTTGCTGCGCGGGGCTGTCGAAGGTCACGTTGTCGATGATGATCGTGCCGTCGTTGTTCAGGTACTCGATCCCTGCCGCCAGAACCCGGTCGGCCCCTGTCTCGCCCTCCAGCACCGGCACCAGCGCGGTAAAGGTCACCGGGTCGCCCACGGCATTCATGCCGTTGACCGTCATCCGGATATCCTGCCCCACCTGCGCATCGGCAAAGGCCTGTTCGATCTCGGCCGGCGGCACATCCTCGAAGGGCGGCGCCACCATGTCCATCCAGAAACCGGGCCGGAACAGCGTGAAGGCCACCAGCAACAGCATCACCGTCTCGTAGATCCGGTTGCGCGCCAGGAACCAGCCCTGCGTCGCCGCCGCGAACAGCAGCATCGCCACCGTAGAGACCACGAAGACGAAGATCCCCTGCGCCCAGTTCACCTCGATCAGCAACAACTCGGTGTTGAAGATGAACAGGAACGGCAGCGCCGCGGTCCTGAGGCTGTAGAAGAACGCCACAACCCCGGTCCGGATCGGGTCACCGCCGGAAACGGCCGCCGCCGCGAACGAGGCAAGCCCCACGGGCGGCGTCACGTCCGCCATGATGCCGAAGTAGAACACGAACAGGTGCACCGCGATCAGCGGCACGATCAGCCCGTTCTGCTGGCCCAGCGTCACGATCACCGGCGCCAGCAGCGCCGACACCACGATATAGTTCGCCGTCGTCGGCAGCCCCATCCCGAGGATCAGCGACAGGATCGCCGTCAGCACCAGGATCGCCAGGATATTCCCGCCCGACAGCACCTCGACCACGTCCGCCAGCGCCGAGCCGACGCCCGTCTGGCTGACCGCGCCCACGATGATACCGGCCGTCGCCGTCGCGATGCCGATGCCGATCATGTTGCGCGCCCCGGCCACCAGCCCTTCCAGCAGGTCGACAAACCCGGCCCGGAACTCCGTCGCGATGTCCCCGGCACTGCGCATCATCGCCATGATCGGCCGTTGCGTCACCAGGATGAAGATCATGAAACTCGCCGCCCAGAAGGCCGACAGGCCCGGCGACTTGCGGTCCACCATCAGCGCCCAGACCAGCACCACGACCGGCAGGATGTAATGCAGCCCGGCCTTCACCGTCGGCCCCGGCTTCGGCAACTGCGTCACCGGCTCATTGGGGTCTTCCAGCTTCAGCGGCGGCTGTTTCGAGGCCACGTAAAGCAGCCCGACATAGGCCACCGTCAGCATCGCGAAAACGATATACCCGGCAGCATTCGGAAACGCCGGCCGGATCCAGCCCATCAGGTAATAGACCGCGAAGGAAATCGCGCAGATCGCCGCGATGGTGAAGGCCAGCGAAATCAGCCACGCCACCAGCGGCTTGGGCTCGACCGCCCGCGGCAGCCCCTGCATGTTCGCCTTCATCGCCTCCAGGTGCACGATGTAGACCAGCGCGATATAGCTGATCACAGCCGGCAGAAACGCGTGCTTGACCACGTCGAAATACGGGATGCCCACGTATTCCACCATCAGGAACGCGGCGGCCCCCATCACCGGCGGCATGATCTGCCCATTGACGGAACTGGCCACCTCGACCGCCCCCGCCTTCTCGGACGAAAAGCCCACCTTCTTCATCAGCGGAATGGTAAACGTGCCCGTGGTCACCACGTTCGCGATCGACGACCCCGAAATCAGTCCCGTCATCGCCGAGGACACCACCGCCGCCTTGGCCGGCCCGCCCCGCATGTGACCCATCAGGCTGAACGCCACCTGGATGAAATAATTGCCCGCGCCGGCCTTATCCAGCAGCGAACCGAACAGCACGAAGAGGAACACGAACGACGCCGACACCCCCAGCGCGATGCCGAAAACGCCCTCGGTCGTGATCCACTGGTGGTTCACCACCTCCGACAGCGAGTTGCCCTTGTGCGCGATGATCCCCGGCATGTACGGCCCGAGGAACGTATAGGCCAGGAACACCGTCGCCACGATCATCAGCGCCGGCCCCAGCGCCCGCCGCGTCGCTTCCAGCAAGACCAGCAGGCCCAGAACGGCCACCACGTAATCCTGCGTGATCGGCGCGCCCACGCGCGTGGCGATCTCGTCACTGTAGACGAAGACATAAAGCGCGGCCCCGGCCCCCAGGATCGCCAGCGCCCATTCCCAGGGCGGGATCCGGTCCTTGGGCGAGCCCAGCAAGATCGCCGCGATCAAACCCAGCCCGATCAGCGGGATCCACCAGACAGCCGTGCCGTCCTTGGCCCCCACCATGAAGAAAACCGTCAACAGCGCCGGCACCGCCAACGCAAGCCCCAGCTGCGCCGGCGTGCGCTGCGAGGGATAGGCGAGATACGCCAGGAACAGCGCGAAGCCCAGGTGGAAGGCCCGCGTGTCGGCCTGGTTGAACACGCCGAAATTGAAGATGAACGGCAGGGGCGAGGCGACCCAGAGCTGAAACAGCGACCACGCCAGCGCCACGAGCAGAAGGAAGGTTCCGACAGGGCCCGCCGGGCTGCGCCCGCCCGTGTCCGTCGAGGCGACCAGCTCGTCCAGCTCCTGCTGGCTCAGGCCCCCTTTGCCGGACGCGGCGTTCTCAACCGCTGCCGACTCGAATTGCTTATCGTCACTCATTTCGACCCCCTGTTCGCGCTTCGGCCCCGTGTTTTTTGTTGTTCGGGCCGCCGGGCCGTGGCCCCCCGCTCAAGCCGGGGGCCACGGAAATCTCGTCACGATACCGGGATCATTCGATCCAGCCGCGTTCCTTGTAGTACTTCTCCGCACCGGCATGCAGCGGCGCCGAAAGACCGCCCGAGATCATCTCTTCCTCGGTCAGGTTCTCGAAGGCCGGGTGCAGCCCCTTGAAACGGTCGAAGTTCTCGAAGACGGCTTTCACCACCTCGTAGACGACATCTTCACCCACCGAGGCCGACGTCACGAAGGTCGCCTTCACGCCGAAGGTTTTGACGTCCTCGTCATTGCCCTTGTACATGCCGCCCGGAACGGTCGCCCATGCGTAATAGGGGTTTTCCTCCACCAGCGTGGCAATCTCCGGCGTGTCGACCGGGATGACCTTGGCGTCGACCGTGGTCGTCGCTTCCTGGATCGAGCCCGCCGGGTGACCGACGGTGAAGATGATCGCGTCGACGTTGTTGTCGCCCAGGGCGGCCGACTGTTCCGCCGATTTCAGCTCCGAGGTCAGCGCGAAGTCATCCACGGTCCAGCCCATCGCGTCCATCACCACGTCCATCGTCGCGCGCTGGCCCGAGCCGGGGTTGCCGATGTTGACGCGCTTGCCCTTCAGGTCGGTGAAGGTCTCGATGCCGCTGTCGGCCCGTGCCACCACGTTGAACGGCTCACCATGCACCGAGAAGACGGCGCGCAGGTCCTCGAACTGGTCGCCCTCGAACTGCGACGAGCCGTTATAGGCGTGGAACTGCCAGTCCGACTGGGCCACGCCCATGTCCATGTCACCGGCCTTGATGGCGTTGATGTTGGCAATCGATCCGCCCGTCGAGGGCGCGGTGCACTTCAGGCCATGATCGCCCGTGCCACGGTTGACGAGCCGGCAGATCGACTGGCCGACCACGTAATACACGCCGGTCTGACCGCCCGTGCCGATGGTTATGAATTTCTCCTGCGCCGTGACGGCCGTTGCCGACAGCGCCAGAATCGCGGCTGTGGCTGTTTTGATGAACATATTCATGCTTACTCCCTGGTTGCACTTCAGTTCGCCGATTGTTCTTGCCTGGCGAAAACCTCTTTTTTTAATTTACGTTAACACTCCTTTGTTAACGTTCAACTTTATTTCTGCCTGACCTTACGGTCGGCTTGTTCGCGCACAACCGCCGGGCGTCAGAAACTCGGGGGCGTACAAGCACTTACGACAATACAGGGCCCCTGCCCGATATTGCGAAATCGGTGCGGAAGACGGCTGTCGAACAGGTAGCCATCCCCCGGATTCAGCACTCTCACCTGGTCCGCGACGGTCACCTCGATGATCCCGGAAATGACGACTCCCGCCTCTTCCCCGTTATGGGCCAGCATGTCCGGCCCGGTGTCCGACCCGGGCGGATAGGTCTCGTGCAGAACCTGCAGCGAATGCCGCGACGCATCGCCCAGCTGGCGCAGCGACACCCGCGCCGCCGCCCCGCCAAGGCCCAGCTCCTGCGGCGACAGCTCGATGAACTCGTCCTCCGAATAGAAATACTTCGGCTCGCCCGCGTCCTCGACCTCGGTGAAGAACTCCGACATGGTCATCGGCACCGCATCCAGCAGCCGCTTGAGCGACGCCACCGAGGGGCTCGACTTGTTCTGCTCGATCAGCGACACCGCCGCGCTGGTCAGCCCGGCCCGGCCCGCAAGATCGCGCTGCGACATGCCCTGCGACTCTCTCACCGCCCGCAACCTGCCGCCGATATCCATGCCCGGAAACCCCACTTGAACCTTGATAAGAATATTTGACGCAGAAAGCCGCCGACCGGTCAAGCAAGAAAAACAGGCACTTAAACACCAATAAAATCAGCCATCACAAACAGAGTTGACAAAAATATTAAACAGCCAATAACTATTTTAAGCACTTTGCACACGGCAGGAGAGACCCATGCCCCCCAGAAAGAAATCCCCCGCACGATCGAAGACCATCACCGGCGTCGCCACCGGCACGCGGAGAAAACAGGCCGCCGCGCCCGAGCCCGTCACCGAATCGGCGCCCGCGCAAACCAACGCCGCCCTCTGGGCCCGCCGCGAAGCCGCTGTCGCCCGCGGCGTCGCCTCCGCCGCCCCGATCTTCGCCGACCGCGCCGAGAATGCCGAGCTCTGGGATATCGAGGGCAACCGCTACATCGACTTCGCCGGCGGCATCGCCGTGCTGAACACCGGCCACCGCCACCCGAAAGTGGTCGAGGCCGCCAAGGCCCAGGAAGACCGGTTCACCCACACCTCCTTCCAGGTCGTCCCCTACGAGCCCTATATCGCCCTCTCGGAAAAGCTGAACGAGCTGGCCCCCGGTGATTTCGCCAAGAAATCCCTGCTGGTCACCACCGGCGCCGAGGCGGTCGAGAACGCCGTCAAGATCGCCCGCGCCGCCACCGGCCGCCCCGGCGTCATCGCCTTCTCGGCGGGCTACCACGGCCGCACGCTCCTCACCCTCGGCCTCACCGGCAAGGTGAACCCCTACAAGAAAGACGTGGGCCCCTTCCCCACCGACATCTTCCGCGTGCCTTTCCCGTCGGTCCGTGACGACATCACCGTGCAGGATTCGATCCGCGCGCTGGAAATGCTCTTCCTCACCGACGCCCAGCCCGACCGCGTCGCCGCCATCATCCTCGAGCCGGTGCTCGGCGAGGGCGGCTACCACCCGGTGCCGACCGAGCTCTGGCAGGCCCTCCGCGCCATCTGCGACAAGCACGGCATCCTGCTCATCTCCGATGAGATCCAGGCGGGCTTCGGCCGCACCGGCACATGGTTCGCGGTCGAACATTCCGGCGTCGCCCCCGACCTCATCACCGTCGCCAAAAGCATGGCCGGCGGCTACCCGATCGCCGGCGTCGTCGGCCGGGCCGAGGTGATGGATGCGCTCGCCCCCGGCGGCCTGGGCGGCACCTATGGCGGCAACCCCGTGGCCTGCGCCGCGGCCCTCGCCGCCATCGAAGCCATCGAATCCGAAGGCCTCCTCGCCCGCTCCACCGCGCTTGGCGAGACCCTCCGCGCCCGCTTCGCCGATATCGGCGCCCGCGTCGCGCCCTACCGGATGTGGGATATCCGCGGCCTCGGCGCGATGCTGGCCGTCGAGTTCGTCACAGATTTCGACACCGCCACGCCCGATGCCGCCTTCACCAAGTCGGTCATCAGCCATGCGCTCGCCCGCGGCCTGATCCTTCTGGGCTGCGGCATGCATGGCAACGCGGTCCGCATCATGGTGCCGCTCACCGCCTCGGATGCCATCATCGAGGAAGGCATGGCCATCTTCGAGGCCGCCGTCGCCGACGCCATCGCCGCCGAATCCACCGCCGTCGCGGCAGAGTAAGCCACCGCTAGAACCAATCGAAACGGCGGGGCCAAAAGCCCCGCCGTTATCCGTTCCGCGCCTCCGCCGAGGGCAGCCAGACACAGAACTCCGCGCCGCCCTCGTCAAGGTTCCGATAGGTGATCCGCCCCCCGGCCCGCTGAATCAGCGTCTGCGAAATCGACAGGCCAAGCCCCGTCCCCTCCGCCTGTTTCGTCGTGAAGAACGGGTCGAACATCTTGTCGATCAGGTCATCCGGCACCCCCGGCCCGGTATCGCGCACCGACAGCAACGCCCCCTCGACCCCGTCACGCACCTCCGCCCGCAACAAAAGCCGGATCGTCCCCGCCGCCTTCATCGCCTGCGAGGCATTGACCAGCAGGTTCACCACAACCTGCTGCATCTCCCCCGCCTCGATCCTGACCACCGGCACATCCTGCAAGTCGCTCTCGACCGCAATCTCCGCCTTCGACAGCACATGCTCCACCAGCACCAGGCAATCCTTCACCAGCGGCCGCAAATCCACCGCCTCCTCCGCCCCGGAAAACTCGTGCGGCCGGGCGAACTGCAACAGCTTGCCGACGATCGAATTGATCCGCGCCACCTGCCGGTCGATCAGGTCCAGCTCCACCTCGACCGAGGCCGCCTCGTCACCCAAACTCTCCCGCATCACGTCGAGATTGCCCTGGATCACCGCCACCGGGTTGTTGATCTCATGCGCGACGCCTGCGGTAATCTCCCCGATCGAGGCCAGCTTCTCGCTCATCACCAGCTGCTGCCAGGTATCCTCCAGCTTGGCATTCGCATCCCGAAGCTCCGCCGTCCGCTCCTCGACCCTCTGCTCCAGCTCATCGGCCCAGGCCCGCAGCTTCGCGTCCCTGTCCTGCAACTCGTCCAGCAGGTCATCCAGATGCCCCGCCACCTGCCCGATCTCGTCCTTCGACCCGGTCACCCCGTTCCTTGCGTTCAGATCCCCCTCGCCCACGCGCCGCATCGTCTGGTTCATCTTCTCCAGCGGCGCAAAGATCCCCTTCGCCATCCACAGGAACAACGGCACCGACATCAACAGAACCCCGGCAAAGGCCGCAAAGATCACCATCACCGCTTCCCGCTTGGCCGCCGTGAACGGCGCCTCGAGGAAACCCACATACAACATCCCCACCGCCTCCCCGAAACTGTCGCGCAGCGGCAGGTAGCCGGAAATATACCAGTCATTCACCACGAAGGCCCGGTTCAGCCAGGTCCGCCCCTCGTCCAGCACCGCCTCCCGCACCACCGCCGACACCCTCGTGCCCAGCGCCCGCACATCCTCGAACAGGCGCACATTCGTCGATACCCGCACATCGTCGAGGAACAGCGTCGCCGTCCCCTGCCGCTCGCCCCCGGTGACGGCGTTCAGGTAAACCAGCGCATTGATCGTATCGATGAACTGCAAGTTCCGGTTCAGAAGGATCCCCCCGACCAGAACACCCCCATGCCCGTCCCGCCGGATCGGCGCGGCCGAATGCACCACCATCCCCCGCTCTTCGACCACCCGGTCGGTCGGCACGGCGGCCCGCGTCGGAATAAGGTCGATCCGCGCCTGCTCGGCCAGATCCCCGTCAAACGCCGCCAGCTCCGCGGCGTTGAAGATATCGATCTCCGTCGCAGGCTCCCCCGCCATCGCCGCCCGCACCACGGGCCAGCGCTCGGCAGTGGGCCCGGCCTCCCCCTCCGGCAGAATGTAAAGAAAATCCAGCCCCAGCTCGGCCCGCTTCTCGGCCAGGAACCTGTCCTGCGCCGCCCCATCCACCGCCAGTATCTCGGCAAACTGCACCGATTCCGCCACGCCCGTCAGCTCGTCGCCCGTCGTCTCCATGATCCGCGCAAGGTATTGCTCGGCAATCCGCAAATCGGATTCCACGTTCGCAATCAAAACCTTGTCGTAATCCGCCGTCCACCGGGTCATCCCCAGGAACAGCAGCATCGGCATCAGCACCACCAGCGGCGCCAGCGCAAGGAAAAGCAGGCGTACCCGGATCGAACGGAAGACGCCCAGCGCCTTCACTCGTCCAGCGATCCGTGAATCGCAAACTGCTCCAGCCCCGCATCCTGCGGCTCGATCACCCGGAACACCTCCCTGACCCCGGCATCGGTCAGCTCCCGTGCCACGGTCAGCAACGTGTTCGGGTCATGCTCGTCGCACAGCTCCGCCATGTGCCGGATCTCCTCCCTTGCCACCGGAAGCGCGGCCTCGGCCGACGGCGCGCCATAGTAAACCACGAAATGATCCGCCAGCGCCCGCTCCAGCGCATCCAGCTCGGCGTCCTCCACCTGCGTCACGGCCACGAACGTGACCCGCCCGAAGGTCTCCAGCCCCAGCCAGCCATTGGCAAAGGCCTGCCGCGGCTTGCCCACCAGATCGCCCTCGCTCCAGTCGGAAAACTCGAAGCCGCCCGGCACGCACCATTCCCCGGTCCGCGCGGGCTTGGCAAAGACGTTCATGTCGCTCTCGTCGAAATGTATCGCACGGGCCAGTTTCATGGGCTCTCCTCCAAATTCCGGGTGAGCGGGATAAGCGTCGTCTCCTCGCCATGCCTCACCAGCATGCCGAAGCTCTCGTCGAGGCCAAGGAACGTGCCGCTGACCCCGTCAACATCCACATCCTCGCCCACACCATGCGCCAGACCCCGCCATTCGCCATGTAACGGCCCGGCGCCCTCGTCTTCCCACCGGGCAATCCAGTTGAGCGTATGCCTTGCCCACGCCTCGACCAATTGCCCCGGGTCCACATCGGCACAGCCCTCGACATAAAGCGCGGTCTGATCCGGCGTCTCCCCGGTCTCCTCGTTCGGCGGCCAAAGCGGCATCTCCCACCCGATCACCAGCCAGTCGGGAACCGCCTCCGCATCGTCACCCGAGGCAAACGCCCGAAACCGCCCGCAACCCGCGCCGTTCACCCGCACGCCCCCGGACCATTCCAGGTGCACCGCCACCTCCGGCGGCGCCAGCGCGCCCAGCGCGTTCTGAAACCCCACCTGGCACAGCGGCAGCATCACCATCGCCTTGGCCAAGGGCACCTCCGGCGCAAACACCAGCGCGGCCCCCACACGGTCGGCCGCCACGCGGTAGACGACCAGCCCCGCATCGACGCCCTGAATGGCCCGCAGCACCGCCGCCTCCGCCGGGTCGCCCGACACGGCCTCGCCCGCCATCGCCGGCGGAAAGACCAGCGTATCGAGCGCCGCGCTCATGCCGCGCCCGCCTCCACCAGCGCCTTGGCCACCGCATGAAACGCCTGCGCCTGCGCGCTGTCGGGCTGCGTCACCACGATCGGCGCGCCCCCGTCCGAGGCCAGCCGGATCTGCAGATCGAGCGGCACCTCGGCGAGCAAAGGCACACCCAGCGCCGACGCTTCCTTCGCCACGCCGCCATGCCCGAACACATGCTCCTCATGCCCGCATTCCGAACAGATATGCGTCGACATGTTCTCGACCATGCCCAAAATCGGCACCTTCAGCTGCTTGAACATGTCGATCCCCTTCCGCGCATCCAGCAGCGCCACGTCCTGCGGGGTCGAGACGATCACCGCGCCATCCACCACCGCCTTCTGCGACAGGGTCATCTGCACGTCGCCCGTGCCCGGCGGCAGATCGACGATCAGCACGTCCAACGCTCCCCACTGCACCTGCATCATCATCTGCTGCAACGCGCCCATCAGCATCGGCCCCCGCCACACAACCGCCTGATCCTCGTTGGTCATCAGGCCAATCGACATCAGCGTCACGCCGTGGTTCCTCAGCGGCAGGATGGTCTTCCCGTCAGGCGACGCCGGCCGCCCCGAAACCCCCATCATCCGCGGCTGCGACGGGCCATAGACATCCGCATCGAGCAAACCAACCCGCTTGCCCTGCTGCGCCAGCGCACAGGCGATATTCGCCGAAACGGTCGACTTGCCGACCCCGCCCTTACCCGAGGCGATGGCGATGATGTGCTCGACCCCCGGTATCCGCTCCGGCCCCGTCTGCGCGGGCTTCGACGGCTTCAAATCCGGCGGCGCCTTCTCCACATGGCCGGTCAGCGCAATCGCCACCTCCGCCACGCCCGCGCCCTTAAGCGCCGCCTCGGCCTTCTGCCGCACGGCCTCCCAGGCCTCCGCCTCCTTCGGCGGCACCTCCATCACGAAGCGCACCGCGCCCTCGTCGCCCACCGTCAGCGCGCGCACCACGCCCGCCGACACGATATCGCCGCCGCGCGGCGCCTCGACGCCCTTCAGAAGCTCCAGAACCTCTTCCCGTGTTGCCAAGGGGTTACTCCTGACCCTTGATTTCGCCGGTGACCTCATGCGTCAGGTCCAGCTCCTCGATCGTCACGACCGCCTTGATCGCATAGGTCTTCCCGGCGGTATCGGCATCCCGCATCGCCTCCTCGATCGCCTGCTGCGAGGTCACGCCGACCTGCTTCAGGAACTTCCGCATCGACATGTTGAAATCGTCGCTCATCGCTTTTCTCCATTGAACGTTGACGCCCGCACGCCCCGCCCCGTAGGCTTGTGGTCATGCGATGGCTTCTGGTGATACTGGCTCTTTCGCTGGCTCCCTTCAAGGCAGCGGCGGAGGACAGGCTGGTCCGCCTCCACGCCCCCGAGGCCCTGATCGAGACAGGTCTTTTCGACTACATCCTGCCCCGCTTCACCCTCAAGCACCGGGTCCGCGTGGAACTGGTCGGCACGCCCGACGAGGCCGACATGACCCTCGGCACAGACGGCCAGCCGCTCTTCGACGGTCCCGGCCAAACCTGGGCCATGCAGGTCAAATCCCCCGACCACGACGGCACCGCAACGCTGGCCGACTGGCTGACGGGCGACATCGGGCGCAACACCGTGCTGGCCTACGCGCCCGAGGGCGATCCGCTCTTCTCCAAGGCCGAACCCGCCAAACGCGAAACCGCCGCCGTCGAGCTTTCCGGCGACCCGCAGCTCGGCCTCCGCGTCTCGCAGGCCAAGTGCACCCGCTGCCACGTCGTCGAAGACAGCAACAGGATGAGCGGCATCGGCTCCACGCCCAGCTTCTCCGTCCTGCGCAGCCTGCCCGACTGGGAACAGCGCTTCGCCGCCTTCTACGTCCTCAACCCGCACCCCAGCTTCACCCAGATCGCCGAGGTCACACCGCCCTTCGACGAAACCCGCCCCAGCCCCATCGTGCCGGTCCACATGACCCTCGACGAGGTCGAAGCGGTGCTCTCCTACGTCGCCGGCATGGCCGCCGCAGACCTGGGCGCCCCCCTGCAGCATCAGTGATCCCGCCGCTTTGACAGGTAATCCTCCGTCGTGCGCACCTTCGGGCGCTCGCCCGCGGCAAAGGGGTTGTCCTCGCTATGAAACTGCGCGTTCACCCGGCAATCGTCGCACATCTGGATCATCCGCAGCTTGTCGCCGCCGAACATCGAATGCCCTTCCAGCTTCGCCGTGATCCGCTCCACCGTGCTCTTCACGCCAAACAGCGCCCCGCACTCGATGCACGCAAACGGCTCCTCTTCCTTCAGCACCCGCTGCCCCAGCGCCGCATCGGTCAGATCGAGCCGCGGCTCATAGGTAATCGCATCCTCCGGACAGACATTCGCACACAGCCCGCATTGCAGACACGCATCCTCCTGGAACCGCAACTCCGGCCGGTCCGGATTGTCCCCCAGCGCCCCCGACGGGCAGAGCGACACACAGGACAGGCACAGCGTGCAACTGTCGTCATCCACCACCACGGCCCCATACGGCGCCCCCTCCGGCAGCGCCAGAACCTCCGTCTCGGGATGCAACGCCTTCGCCGCCTGCCGCGTGATCTGCCGCCGCGTGCCCATGGGCCGCACCGGCGTCGCCACCGTGCCGGGTTTCTCCTCATCATACAGCTGTTCGGCCATAATCTCGGGGTCCGGCGTCTCGATCACCGAAACGGAATCCCCGCCAATCGCCCTTGCCAGCTCCACCTGCGCCCCGATCGCATCCATATCCGCGCCCTGTCCAACCAACAGCCGAACCGACGCAAACCCGGCGGCCAAAGCCGCCACCATCTCGGCATGGCCGAACGCCCCCACCTTCGGCAGTTCCAGCGGCACAACATCCACCGGCAGCCCCCGTCCATGCCTTGCACACAACCGGATCATCTCCGCCCCATGCTCGTCATGCACCAGCAATCTAGGCGCCTTGCCACCGGCCTCCAGGTAAGCCTTCGCCAACACCTGCACCCGCCGCATCACCATATCCACCGGCGGCGCATCATAGGAGATCGCCCCCGACGGGCAGACCGCCGAACACGCCCCGCACCCGGCGCACACCATCGGGTCCACCGTCACATGCTCACCGGCGGGCAAAATCGCCCCCGTCGGGCACAGGTCCAGGCACCGCGTGCACCCCGTCTGCTCCGCCCGCGAATGGGCGCACAAGAGCGGCTCCATCTTCACATGCAGCACCTTCTCGAACGTGCCCACCATATGCGAGGCCGCCATCACCGCCGCCGCCACCGACGGCCCATGCCCCGGATCGGCCCGCAAGTACCCCTCGCGCTTCTCATGCGCCGGGAACAGCGGCACATCGCCCCGCAGATCGAGCAGGATATCACACTCCGACCGCCCGCCATCCTTCGGCGCGCTCAACTCAAAGCCCCCGCGCCCGCCCGGCTCGACCATCCGCAGCGCGTCGATCACCACCTCGAACTGCCCCAGCGCGCCCTTGGCCTGCCGCAGCCGCCCGGTCACGACATCAAAAGCCCGCGTATCCGGCACCTCCGCCCCATCCGGCAACAGAACCGTCACCCCCAGATGCTCCTGCAACTGCTCCGCCGCCGGCAACGCCACCTCCGGCGCCCCCACGATCAGGCACAGCCCTTCCGAGATCACGTCCATCGTCTTCTCGCCCGCCGCGGGCAATTGCGCCTCGGCGATCAGGGCGGACATTTTGGGCACATTCGACCCGGCATCATCGCTCCATCCGGCCCGGTCGCGCAGGTCCAGAACCGGGGGCGCCTCCACCCCCACCTCCTCGGCCAGCGCCTCGAAAACCCGCGCCTCCTGGGTGCAGCAGAAAATCGTGTCCCCCTCCGCCAGCGCCTCCGCCGCGCGGTCCAGCTGCCGGGTGCAGAGCGCCGTGCAGGGGGTCTTGACCGTCAGGCCCGTGGCCTCCGAAAGGGCCTCGGCGTCGATGCTCTGACTGCCTTCACAATCACATGTTATCAATGACTTGGCCATCGTGTCCTCCCTGCGTTCACCGGCGTCTCCCGCAGCCGCCCAAGCGTGGTCGCACCGGCTAGCTACACATGATTCGAGGGGTCTCACAACCGGTTTCAGGCATCGCGAATCACCACATCCCGCGCCGCATACCGGGTGATTCGCACCCCTCCGGCGGCTTTCGGCACAATCCTCATTTCCCGACCAAAAAACTCAGTTTGGACAAAAAGACGACTTGGCCACACCCGCCCCCGCCAAGCTGGTCAAAATGACTTGATCGGGCGGTTTGCACGCTGTCGCACCCAAAAAGCCCTTTCGCCACAAAGCCCCCCTCGGCCATCCTGAGCACAGGGAGGACGACGTGATCTACAATCCGAACGCCTATCGAAAGATGCCGGTGGGGGTGGTCATGCGCCGCACGCCCGGTGTCACCCGTTGGGCCAAGTGGCACTGGTCGGCCGTTGCCGTCCTGCCCGGCGCAGGCCCCGCCGACTGGCGCGAGCTCCGGCGCGAGGGCGAGGCCGTCGAATATCACGCCGCCACCCCGACCCTCGAACTCCACGGCGCCGAGACCGAGGCCTATCTCCACGGCCTCTCCGCCGAGGTGCCCAGCGTCTACGTCGTCATGCGCGATGCCGAAACCGACGGCCCGGTGCCCTACGAAGTCCTCCTCATCACCGCCTCCCCCTACGAGGCGCAGGATTACACCGACAGCGGCGACGAGTTGGTCGGCAAGATCCCCATGCCTCACGGCCTCGTCGCCTGGGTCCGCGATTTCGTCGAGGAACATCACCAGGAAGAGGTCTTCGTGAAACGCAAACGCGACCGCAAACGCATCGACGAGGTGCAGGACGGCATCGGCGACCCGCGCATCGGCAAGCCGGGCGACGTCTACGCCTCCCCCGCCCTCAAGCGGAGGCGCATGCAATGAGCACAGGTTTCTGGACCCGCCGCAAAGCCGCCGTCGCCGCCGAGGAACGCGCCGAGGCCGCCGCCCGCGAAGACGCCGAACGCCAAGCCCACGAACAGGCCCTGGCCGAGCGCCCGGATGAAGAGCTTCTGGCCGAGGCCGGCATGCCCGAACCCGAAAGCCTGACCACCGCCGAAGAGGTGCAGGCCTTCCTGAAAACCGCCCTGCCCCAGCGCCTGAAAACCCGCGCCCTGCGCCGCCTCTGGCGGCTCAACCCGGTTCTGGCCAATCTCGACGGGCTGGTCGATTACGGCGAGGATTACACCGACGCCACCCGCGTCATCGAGAACATGCAGACGGTCTACCAGGTCGGCAAAGGCATGTTCGACAAGTTCGCCGACCCTGAACCGGAACCGGAAGAAGAGCCCCTCGTGGCCGAGGCCTCCGAGGACAGCCCCGAAGACGCCCCGCAAGACACCGTCGAGCCCGAGCAAGAGCCCGACGCCCCCTACAGCTACACCTTCGCCGACACCGACGACGCCGAACCCGAAACCGCCCCCGCCAACACGCGGCGCATGCGCTTCCGGTTCGAGACCGAGGAAGGAACCGTATGACAGCCACCCCCGCCACGCCCCAGATCGCCGAGGAAGACCGCCTCCGCGCCGACCTCTACAACTTTCTCGGCGTCCTCCTCTCGGGCCCGCCCGACGAGATGCTGCTGTCGCAGACCGCCGGCCTCTCCGGCGACGAGGGCGAGCTCGGCCAGGCCATCACCACGCTGGCGCGCATGGCCAAGGTCACCAAGCCGAAAACCCTGGAAAGCGAGTTCAACAAGCTCTTCATCGGCCTCGGCCGGGGCGAGCTTCTGCCCTACGCGTCCTACTACCTCACCGGCTTCCTGAACGAGAAACCGCTGGCCACCCTGCGGCAGGACATGTCCCGCCTCGGCCTCGCCCGCGCCGACAACGTGTTCGAGCCCGAAGACAACATTGCCAGCCTGATGGAGATGATGGCCGCCCTGATCGTCGGCCGCTTCGGCGCCCCCGCCCCCCTTCCGGCCCAGCGCGACTTCTTCAACCGCCAGATCGCCCCCTGGGCCGGGCATTTCTTCTCCGACCTCGAGGCGGCGAAGAACTCCGTCTTCTACGCCCCCGTCGGCACCGTCGGCCGTCTCTTCATGGAGATCGAGTCCGAAGGCTTCCGGATGAGCGGCACCTGAACGATCCACCGTCCGGGCTCTGGCCCGGGCAGACACGGGCGGCCCCGCCGCCCACCCACCAAAGAGAGGAGGCTCTCATGAAGAAGGAAGACGGCGCATCGCGCCGAGATTTCCTCAAGCTGGCCGGCACCACGGCGCCCATCGCGGCGGTCGCTGTTGCCACCGGCGCATCGGACGCGGAAGCGGCCGAGCCCGACCTGTCATCCGACAAGATGCAGGACACCGCGCATACCCGCGCCTACTTCGCCTCGGCGAAGTTCTAAGCCAACCGCCGGCCCGCATTCCGCGGACCTGCTTAACCGACCGAAGGCGACTGGTTGCGTGACGCCCGACTGCCCGAAGTCACCGTAAGTGCCAAGCAAGTCAGGGCGGGGATGCCCGGGCGAGCAAGGGAGAGAGAAACATGCTTAGGAAAAAGACCAACGGGGTTGCGCGACGCCCCCAGCGGACTTCGATCCTGTCCGAGGTGGCGCAAACCTCGGTTGACCGCCGCGCGTTCCTGCGCGGCTCGGGTCTGGCCATCGGCGGCCTCGCCGCCGTCGCTGCCACGGGTGGAACCGTGCAGAAGGCCAACGCCGCATCCACCGCCACCGGCGCGGTCGATCTCAAGAAATCCGTCTGCACCCACTGTTCCGTGGGCTGCACCGTCATCGCCGAAGTGCAGGATGGCGTCTGGACGGGCCAGGAACCCGGCTGGGACAGCCCGTTCAACCTCGGCGCCCACTGCGCCAAGGGTGCCTCGGTGCGGGAACACGCCCACGGCGAACGCCGCCTCAAGTACCCGATGAAGAAAGAGGGCGGCGAGTGGAAGCGCATCTCGTGGGAAGAGGCGATCAACGAGATCGGCGATGGCATGATGTCGATCCGCGAGGAAAGCGGCCCCGACAGCGTCTACTGGCTCGGCTCCGCCAAGCACAGCAACGAACAGGCCTATCTCTTCCGCAAGTTCGCGGGCTACTGGGGCACCAACAACGTCGACCACCAGGCCCGGATCTGTCACTCCACCACGGTGGCGGGGGTTGCGAACACATGGGGCTACGGCGCCATGACCAACTCCTACAACGACATCCACAACTCCAAGGCCATCTTCATCATCGGCGGCAACCCGGCAGAGGCACACCCCGTGTCCCTCCTCCACGTTCTGCGCGCGAAAGAGCAGAACAACGCGCCGCTCATCGTCTGCGACCCGCGCTTCACGCGCACCGCGGCCCATGCCGATGAATATGTCCGCTTCCGGCCCGGCTCCGACGTGGCGCTGATCTGGGGCATCCTCTGGCACATCTTCGAGAACGGCTGGGAGGACAAGGAGTTCATCCGCACCCGTGTCTGGGGCATGGACCAGATCCGCGAAGAGGTTGCCAAGTGGACCCCGGAAGAGGTCGAACGCGTCACCGGCACGCCCGGCGAACAGCTCCGCCGCGTGGCCCGGACCATGGCCAACAATCGCCCCGGCACCGTGATCTGGTGCATGGGCGGCACGCAGCACACCAACGGCAACAACAACACCCGCGCCTACTGCATCCTCCAGCTTGCGCTGGGGAACATGGGCACCTCGGGTGGCGGCACCAACATCTTCCGCGGCCACGACAACGTGCAGGGCGCCACCGACCTGGGCGTGCTCTCGCACACCCTGCCGGGCTATTACGGCCTCTCCAAGGGCTCGTGGCAGCACTGGGCCCGCGTCTGGGAGGAAGACTTCGACTGGCTCAGCGGCCAGTTCGCCACGGTGAAAGGCGCCGACGGCAAGGACAAGAGCCTGATGAACGAGACCGGCATCCCCGTGTCTCGCTGGATCGACGGCATCCTTGAAGACGCCGAGAACATCGACCAGCCCAACAACGTCCGGGCGATGGTGCTCTGGGGCCACGCGCCCAACTCTCAGACCCGCATGGTCGAGATGAAGAAGGCGATGGAGAAGCTGGACATGCTGGTCGTGGTCGACCCGTATCCCACCGTCTCCGCCGTGCTGCACGACCGCACCGATGGCGTCTACCTGCTGCCGGCGGCCACCCAGTTCGAGACCTACGGCTCGGTCACCGCATCGAACCGCTCGTTCCAGTGGCGCGAAAAGGTCGTCGACCCGCTCTTCGAGTCGAAACCGGATCACGAGATCATCGGCCTCTTCGCCAAGAAGTTCGGCTTCCATGACCGCATGTTCCGCAACATCGCGCTCGAAGACGACGGCGTGACGCCCAATGTCGAGGACACGCTCCGCGAAATCAACCGCGGCATGTGGACGATCGGCTATACCGGCCAAAGCCCGGAACGGCTGAAACTCCACATGGAGAATCAGCACACCTTCGACAAGACCACCCTCAAGGCGATCGGCGGCCCCGCCGATGGCGACTATTACGGCCTTCCCTGGCCGTCCTGGGGCACCGCCGAGATGAAACACCCCGGCACCCCCAACCTCTACGACATGTCGAAACCGGTGGCCGAAGGCGGCCTGACGTTCCGCGCCCGTTTCGGGGTGGAACACGAAGGCGACAACCTGCTGGCTGAAGGGGTCGCGACGCCCGGATCGGAAATTCAGGACGGCTACCCTGAATTCACGATGCAGATGCTGATCGACCTCGGATGGGACAGTGACCTGACCGATGACGAGCGCCGCATCATGGCAGGCATCGTCGGTCTCGAGCTCGATGGCTCCGTCGGTCAAAGCGACGACGGCGACAGCGACTCGGCCCAGGGCATCACCTCCGGTGACGGCACGCAGGGCAGTGACGAGGAAGTCGGCGAACAGTCGATGTCCCCGTTCCCGTCGGACTTCAACGACAAGACGGCCTCGCTCAACTGGAAGACCGACCTGTCCGGCGGCATCCAGCGGGTGGCCATCAAGCATGGCTGCGCCCCCTTCGGCAACGCCAAGGCCCGTACCGTGGTCTGGACCTTCCCCGACCCGGTCCCTGTCCACCGCGAGCCGCTCTACACCAACCGCCGGGATCTGGTGGAGGATTATCCGACCTACGAGGATCGCAAGTTCTATCGTCTGCCGACGATGTACGCCTCGATCCAGAAGCAGGACTTTTCCAAGGATTATCCCATCATCCTGACCTCGGGCCGGCTGGTCGAGTACGAGGGCGGGGGCGACGAAACGCGCTCCAACCCCTGGCTCGCCGAGCTTCAGCAGGACATGTTCATCGAAATCCACCCGCGTGACGCCAACAATATCGGCGTGCGGGACGGTGCACAGGTCTGGGTCGAAGGCCCCGAGGGCGGCAAGGTCAAAGTCATGGCGATGGTGACCGAACGGGTGGGCGAAGGCGTGGCCTTCATGCCCTTCCACTTCGGCGGCCACTTCCAGGGCAACGACCTGCGGTCGAAATACCCCGACGGCGCCGACCCCTATGTGCTCGGGGAATCCACCAACACTGCCCAGACCTACGGGTATGACAGTGTCACCCAGATGCAGGAGACCAAGGCGACTCTCTGCAAGATCATGCCTGCGTAAGGAGGAAATAGAGAATGGCTAGAGCGAAATTTCTCTGCGACGCCGAGCGCTGCATCGAATGCAACGCCTGCGTCACGGCCTGCAAGAACGAGCACGAGGTGCCGTGGGGGATCAACCGCCGCAGGGTGGTCACGATCCAGGACGGCAAACCGGGTGAACGCTCGATCTCGGTGGCCTGCATGCACTGTTCGGACGCGCCCTGCATGGCCGTCTGCCCGGTGGATTGCTTCTACCAGAACGAGGAAGGCGTGGTGCTCCACTCCAAGGACCTCTGCATCGGCTGCGGCTATTGCTTCTACGCGTGCCCCTTCGGCGCGCCGCAATATCCGCAGGCGGGCAATTTCGGGTCCCGCGGGAAGATGGACAAATGCACCTTCTGCGCCGGCGGCCCCGAGGAGAACAACTCCACCGCCGAGTTCTCCAAGTACGGCCGCAACCGGATCGCCGAGGGCAAACTGCCCATCTGCGCCGAGATGTGTTCGACCAAGGCGCTGCTTGCCGGTGACGGCGATGTCGTCTCGGCGATCTACCGCGAACGCGTCGTGGCGCGCGGCTTCGGCACTGGCGCCTGGGGCTGGGGCACCGCCTACGACCAGAAGGGCGGCTGACCGCTGAACAACTGCCCGGCCCGCACGCATGCGGGCCGGGCGGGCTCTTGGCCCACCAAACGCGCGACAGACACCACCCCGACCGGCCCATGCCGACGTATGACCCATCCGCCCCGCAGGTTGCCCCGGCGGATCGGTGATGCGTCACCCGGCGCAGAACCCTGAAGACGTACCTCACGAGTTGGAGAGACGGATGCGATACCTTGTCCATGTCCTGCTGATCCTCATGCTGGCCCTGCCGCTCGGCACCACCGCCACGGCACAGGACGCCGAAACCGCCGAACCCGACCGCTCCGCCACCGGCGGCGCCACGACGCTCGAAGACATCCTCGCCCGCCAGCGCGGCGAAAAGGTCGATGACAGCTACCGCTCCGACAATATCGGCGACCCCGACAGCGCGGCGGGCATCGCCCAGCAGCTCGGCACCCTCGGCGGCGCCTCCGACCCCGAACTCTGGCGCGCCCTGCGCTACAACGAGGCCGACGTGAAGGTCTCCGCCGGCGGCGACGTGGCCAAGGTGCTCGTGCAGGATGGCGGCATGCGCTGGTACGAGTTCCGCGAAGGCCCGCTCGCCACCTATGGCGGCTGGCTCCTCCTCGGCACCATCGCCTTCCTCGCGCTCTTCCTGCTCCTGCGCGGCCGCATCCGCATCGACGCCGGCAAGACCGGCCACACCGTCACCCGCTTCGCCGGTTTCGAACGCTTCTCGCACTGGCTTCTCGCCGGGTCCTTCATCCTGCTGGCCCTCACCGGCCTCTGCACGCTCTTCGGCCGCATGTTCATCGCGCCCTATATCGGCAAGGAGTTCAACGCGACCCTGCTCACCTACTCCAAGTACATCCACAACAACGTGTCCTGGGCCTTCATGGTCGGCCTCGTCCTCGTCTTCGTCCTCTGGGTCTGGCACAACATCCCCAACCGGCTCGACCTGATCTGGTTCAAGCAGGCCGGCGGCATCATCGGCAAGTCCCACCCGCCCGCGAAGAAATTCAACGCCGGGCAGAAGATCATCTTCTGGTCCGTCATCCTGCTCGGCACCTCCATCGCCGTCTCCGGCCTCTCGCTGCTCTTCCCCTTCGAACTGCAGCTCTTCGCCAAGACCTTCTCCGTCATCAACGACCTCGGCCTGCCCGGCCTCGTGGGCTACGACCCGCTGCCCACCGCGCTCGCCCCGCAGGAGGAGATGCAGCTCGCCCAACTCTGGCACGCCATCGTCTCCTTCGTGCTGATGGCCATCATCCTCGCCCATATCTACATCGGCTCCGTCGGTATGGAGGGCGCGTTCGAGGCCATGGGCTCCGGCGAAGTGGATGAGAACTGGGCCGAACAGCACCACTCCATCTGGTACGAGGAGCTGAAGGAGAAGAACGAAGCCACAGCGCCCAAGACCGCATCCAAGACAGCCCCGGCCGAGTGATGCGCCTCCTTGCCGTTGCGGCCCTGCTGGCGACGCTCTCGCCAGCCTGGGCGCAGGACTTCACCACGCTCAAGGGCCATGGCGGCCCCATCATGGGGATCGCCACCACCCCCGACGGCCACGTCGCCACCGCCAGCTTCGACAATTCCGTCGGGCTCTGGGAAGGGCGCACGCCCCGATGGCTCGAAGGCCACGACGCCGCCGTCAACACGGTCGCGTTCGGCGAGGGCGTTCTCGTCTCCGGCGGCGACGACTTCGCCGTCCGCCTCTGGTCCGACACCCCCCGCACGCTCGGCACCCACAAGGGCAAGGTCACCGGCCTCGACATCTCCGGCGGCACCGTCGCCTCCGCCTCCTGGGACGGCACCATCGGCCTCTGGCCCCTCGACGGCGGCGAACCGCGCCACCTCGACGCCCCCGCCGGCGTCAACGCCGTGGCCTTCGACACCCCCGACAGCCTCTACGCCGGCACCACCGACGGCCTGCTGCTGCATTACGACCTCACAACCGACAGCGCCCCCATCCAGGTCGCCCGCCACGGCTTCGGCGTGAACGAGATCATCGCCACCCCCGACTGGGTCGCCTACGGCGCCGTCGACGGCGGCACCCGCGTGCTCGACGCCCAAGGCGCCGAGATCGCCGATTTCACCCTCGACCGCCGCCCGATCCTGTCGATGGCCTACCATCCGGAAACCCACCAGCTCGCCGTCGGTGACGGCCACGGCTACATCATGGTCGTCGACACCGCCGAGTGGCAAATCGCCCGCGACTTCCGCGCCACCCGCCAAGGGCCGGTCTGGGCGCTCGCCTTCTCCCCCGACGGCACCACAATCTGGGCCGGCGGGCTCGACGATGTCGCCTATGGCTGGCCCACCGCCCTGCTCGACGAATTCGACCCCGGCATCACCGGCGAACGCAGCTTCCTGCGCGACGCCGACACCATGCCCAACGGCGAACGCCAGTTCATGCGCAAATGCTCGATCTGCCACGCCGTCACACCGGGCCCCTCACGCAAGGCCGGCCCGACGCTCCACAATGTCTTCGGCCGCCGCGCCGGCACCGTGCCGGGCTATCCCTATTCCGAAACCCTGTCGGGTTCTGATATCATCTGGAACGAGACCACCATCGACGCCCTGTTCGACGAGGGCCCCGATCACTATATCCCCGGCTCGAAGATGCCGATGCAGGTGATCGCCGGCCAGACCGACCGCGACGACCTGATCGCGTGGCTCAAGACCGCCAGCAAGGAGGGCGAGGAATGAAAGCGATGTTCATAGGGTTCGCGGCGATTGCCGTCATCGGGGTTGGCGCGCATTTCGCCCTCGAGGAAAGCGGCTACACCGTCTGGCAACGCACCTCGGGCGACAGTGTCCGCCTTGACTGAGGCCCGCCACCGCATCACCCCCGAAGACTACGGCAGCGACCTTGCCGGCGCCTCGATCCTGGTGATCGACGACGAGCCGGGCATGCGCAACTTCCTCCTGAAAACCCTCGAACCTCGCGTCAAGCGCATCGAGATGGCCGCCTCCGCCGACGAGGCCTCCGCCAAGCTCGACGAGCATCATTTCGACCTCGTGATCCTCGACAACGTCATGCCCAACAAGACGGGGCTGGAATGGGTGCTCGAACAGCGCCGCCTCGGCTTCCTCGCCGACACGATCCTGATCACCGCCTATGCCGATCTCGAAACCGCCATCGCCGCGCTCCGCGCCGGCGTCAGCGATTTCGTCCTCAAACCCTTCCGCGCCAACCAGATCGTCAGCGCCGTCGCCCGCACCCTCGACCGCAAGTACCTGCGCCGCGACAACACGCTCCTGCGGCACGAGTTGAACAGCGATCCGCAATCCGGCCGCCTCCTCGGCACCTCCGACGTGATGTCGGAAGTGCGCGCCATGCTCAAGAAACTCGCCCCCCTGCCCACGCCCGTGCTTTTCACCGGCGCCAGCGGCACCGGCAAGGAACTGGCCGCCCGCCACCTGCATCAACTCTCCGACCGCGCGGCGCGCCCCTTCGTCACCATCAACTGCGCCGCCATCGCCCCCGACCACATCGCCGAAGAGCTTTTCGGCATCAACGGCCCGGGCGACGACCTCAAGCCGGGGCTTTTCCTGCTGGCCGATGGCGGCACGCTCTTCCTCGACGAGATCGCCCAGATGCCGGAACAGGCCCAGGCCGCCCTCCTCCGCGCCCTCGACGATCAGCGCGTCCGCCCCATCGGGGCAGAACGCGAATTCCCCCTCAACCTCCGCCTGCTCTTCGCCACTAACGCCAATCTCGAGGAAGCCGTCGAACAGGGCCGCTTCCGCGCCGACCTCTACCACCGCATGAACGTGGTCCGCATCCACATGCCGCCCCTCAAGGACCGCTCCGAGGATATCACCGAACTCGCCGCCCTCTTCATCGGCCAATTCTCTACCACCCTCGGCCTGCCCGCGCTGGAACTCTCGGCCGAAACGCTCCTGAAGATGCGCCGCTACGACTGGCCCGGCAACGTGCGCGAACTGAAGAACCTGATCGAACGCTCCGTCATCCTCGGCGAATTCCCCCCCGAATTCGACGGCGACAGCCGCGTCACCGGCGCCCGCGCGATGGAAAACCTCGACGACGTGGTGCAACGCCACATCCTGCGCATCCTCGACCTCTGCGGCGGCAATCGCGCCGAGGCCGCCCGAAGGCTGGGCGTGTCCCGCAAGACGATCGACCGAAAAGTGGCTGTCTGGGAAGGCTAGTGCGCCGCGCATCGGCGGGCCGCGGTACCCAGAACCGTTTGAGCGGATACCAGCGCGGAATCGAGGGCGAAGCCCGCCGTTGCGCCCCACACAACATCTCGCCCGTTGCGCCCGGTGCGCCGCATTAACCAAGCGCCCCACAGACCCGAACACCGACGCAATACCGACAAAATACCGACGTGATACCGACGTCCCAACCCCAGCAAAACAAAGCCGTTAACCTTCGAATCACGCGTTCCACCGCACCGTGCCCAGCCCGGTCAGGTCATAGCCCCCCATATGCTCGGCCCGCGCCATCATCGCCTCCGACTGGCAGAACGTCATCAGCCGCTGCAACGGCGTGTCGAACCACGCCCGCCGATGCACCAGCAAATCAAACCTTTCCTCGATCAGCGGCACGAAAGGCAGCCCGAAATCCTTGGCCAGCGTCTCCAGCCCCAGCGTCGCCTCCGCATCACCCCGCGCCACCGCCTGCACCGCCTCGGTCTCCGTCCGCGCGATCTCGGCCAGGTCCATATCCCCGGACCGCAACCCCGCCTTCGCCGCCAGCTGCACAAACAGCACGTCACTCCCCGAATCCGGCTGCCGCGGCACCACCCGGCGCCCCTTCAGGTCGGCCATCTCCGCCACGCCCGACACCTCGCGGCCAAGCACCAACCCCCTGGCCCGCTTGGCAAATCTCACCAACACGGCGTTCCGCCCGCCACAGGTCCGCGCCACCGTCGGGATATTCCACTCCCGGCCCTCGGCGTCCAGCAGATGCAGCCCCGCGGCCACGCCTTCCCTTGCCAAAAACCGGGTCAAACCATCGCTCGACCCGTCGAAATAACTCGCCAGGCCGCACCGCGACTCGCGCACGGCCCAGTCCAGCAACGGATCATGACTGCCCAAAAGCACGGCGGGGCGCGGCGGTTTCGCCAGCCCCCCGTCCGAATGATCGTCCAGCCATGCCCGGATGCCACGCTCGGGAAACAACAGCTTCCCCGTCGCCCGCGTACAGGGCACCTCGCCCGAAGCGGCAAGGTCATAGACCTTGCGCTCCTTGATCCGCAGCAACGCGGCCAGCTCGGGCACAGTCATGAATTCCGGGTCGCTCATCTCGCCGCCTCAGGTCTTCCGAGGCCCACTCCAACAAGCGCCCCGGCCCTGCTTAGCTACCCTGTTCAGGCGCGTTGGGGAAGAACAGTTGCTGCCCGTCCACCATGTAGGCGCCAATCGCCTCCTGGCCTTCGCTCGACACCAGCCAGTCGTTAAACGTCTGAGCTGCCTCGACATTTACCGAAGGACACTTCTCGGGGTTCAGCGGAATGACCCCGTACTGGTTGAACAGGTCGTCATCGCCCTCGACCACGATCCCGTATTCCTGCTTGTTGGCAAAGCTGATCCAGGTCGCCCGGTCGGTCATCACGTAGGCGCCCATCCCGATCCCGGCATTGAGCGTCGCGCCCATGCCCGAACCCGTCTCGCGATACCACGCGCCCGAGCCCTCTGCGGGGTCGACACCGGCGGCCTTCCACAGCGCCTTTTCCTTCTTGTGCGTGCCGGAATCGTCGCCGCGCGAGGCAAACAGCGCCTCGCTCTCGGCGATCTTGGTCAGCGCCGCCTCGACATCCTCCATGCCGGCCACACCGGCCGGGTCATCTGCCGGGCCCACGATGACAAAATCGTTGTACATCAGGTCGGTGCGCTTGGTCCCGCCGCCCTCGGCCACGAATTTCTCCTCCGCGGGCTTGGCATGCACCAGCAGCACGTCACCATCGCAATTCGCCGCGTTCTTGATCGCCTGGCCCGTGCCCACGGCCACCACGTTGACCGTGATCCCGGTCTTGTCGGTGAAGATCGGCAGCAGGTAATCATACAGCCCCGAATTGGCGGTCGAGGTGGTCGACTGCACGATGATCGAGTCGTCGGCCGTCGCGGTGACAGGGGCCAGCGCCACGAGGGCGGCGGCCATCAGCGTTCTGAGTTTCATGAGAGCTCCTTTGGTGGTCGGTGTTAGACGACAATCCTGCCGTTCAGATAATCCCGCGCCGGCTGTGTCTCCGGCTCCGGGAAAAACTCGTCTGCCGGGGCATGCTCGAGGATGCGGCCGCGATGCAGGAACACCACCTCGTCGGCCAGCCGCCTCGCCTGCCCCATGTCATGCGTCACGAGGAAGACCTTCACCCCCCGCTCTCGCGCCCGCAGAATGATCCGCTCGATCGCCAGAACCGAGGCCGGGTCAAGGCTCGCGGTCGGCTCGTCCAGCAGCAGCACCTCCGGCTCCGTCGCCAGCGCCCGGCCCAGCATCAGCCGCTGCGCCTCGCCGCCCGACAGCTGCCGCGCCGGCTGGCGGGCCTTGTCCGCAAGGCCCACATGCTCCAGCACGCTGTCCCGCAACGACCGGTCCCGCCGTCGCGCCTTCAGCACGAAATCGATATTCGCCGCCACCGACCGCCGCAGAAGCACCGGTTTCTGGAACACCAGTGCCTGCCGCGCGGTCACCGCCGTCGCGGCCCGCCCGTTCCACGCGATCCGCCCCGCATCCGGCCGTTTTAGCCCGTGAATGAGCTTCAGAAGCTGGCTCTTGCCCGATCCGTTCGGCCCCATGATCACGGTGCAGCCCATGTCGCTGACGGTCAGGTCCAGCCCGTCCAGCACCGTCTTGCCGTCAAAGGTCAGCCGCAGCCCCTCGACCTGCAAGGGCATGAGGTCGGTCTCGATACGCTGCGCCACGTCGGGAAAGGTCAGGTCACGCATATACATTCCGCCTCTCCGCCGACATCCGCAACGACTGCACCAGCGCATTCACCCCCAGCGCGATCGCCATCAGGATGATCCCCAGCGCCAGGGCCAGCGCCAGCTCCCCCTTCGAGGTCTCCAGCGCGATCGCCGTGGTCATCACCCGCGTCAGGTGGTCGATATTGCCGCCCACGATCATCACCGCGCCCACCTCGGCCACGGCCCGCCCGAACCCGGCCAGCCCGACCGTCAGAAGCGCATAACGCCCGTCCCACAACAGCGCCTGCACGGTCTGCCACCGGCTCAGGCAAAGCGAGCGGAAATGCTCGGAATACTCGGCATTGAGATCTTCGAGGATCTGCCGCGACAGCGCCGCCACGATGGGCGTGATCAGGATCGTCTGCGCGATGATCATCGCCGTGGGCGTGTAAAGCAGGCCGAGAAAGCCCAGCGGCCCGGCCCGCGACAGGTTGAGATAGACCAGAAGCCCCACCACCACCGGCGGCAGCCCCATCAGCGCGTTGATCATCACCAGCACCGCCCCCCGCCCGGGGAATCGCGTCACCGCCAGCAACGCACCAAGCGGAAGGCCGATCAGGCAGGCCAGCGCCGTCGCCGTCAGGCTCACACGCAGGGAGAGGCCGACGATCTCCAGCAGATCGCCGGTGGGCGACAGCACAAGACCGAAAGCCAGCGCGAAAGCCTCCCCGAAATCTTGCATAATTTCCGAAACCCTCCCTGCCTCGTTGCCCCGATTTTAGCCTCGCGACACCGGGTCTCACAAGGGAAGCTTTGTATGGAAGGGGGGATAAACCGCGCCGCCGGGCTGGCCAATTTGACTAGACCGTTCGCACCGTAAGTAAATTTTGCATGATTATGCAGGCATGCTTCGGCGCAGCAACGGACTCACCCGAAGTCCCCGCGCCTCCGGCCGCTACGGCGCGCCCCGCGCCATCCACCGCCGCCCCCTTGGACTTTGCCCCGCACCGCGCGATACTGTCATCGCAAAACGCCGAACTTCCTGCAGGAGCCACCGATGTCTCACGTCTTCCCGCGCCACACCCGCCTCAATCCCCCGGTCGCCGTGGGCGGCGAGGGCTGCTACCTCATCGACGCATCCGGTAAACGATATCTTGACGCTTCGGGCGGCGCGGCGGTCTCCTGCCTCGGGCACAACGACCCCGAGATCACCGACGCCGTGAAGGCCCAGCTCGACAAGATCGCCTTTGCCCATACCGGTTTCTTTACCTCCGAACCGGCCGAGCAGCTGGCCGACCTCCTCATCGCCAACGCCCCCGGCGACCTCGACCGCGTCTACTATGTCTCCGGCGGCTCCGAGGCCACCGAGGCGGCGATCAAGCTTGCCCGGCAATACTGGGTCGAAAAGGGTGAACCCCAGCGCGCCCGCCTGATCTCGCGCAAGCAAAGCTACCACGGCAACACCATCGGCGCCCTTTCCGCCGGCGGCAACGAATGGCGCCGGGCGCAATTCGGCCCGCTCCTGCTCGACGTCACCCATATCGACCCCTGCTACGAATACCGCCTCCGCCACGACGGCGAGAGCCTCGAGGATTACGGCCAGCGCGCCGCCCAGGCGCTCGAAGACGAGCTCCTCCGCGTCGGGCCCGATACCGTCATGGCCTTCATGGCCGAGCCCGTCGTCGGCGCCACCGCCGGCACGCTCGTCCCCGCCCCCGGCTATTTCAAACGCATCCGCGAGATCTGCGACAAGTACGATATCCTGCTGATCCTCGACGAGGTGATGTGCGGCATGGGCCGCACCGGCACCCTCTTCGCCTGCGAACAGGATGGCATCGCCCCCGATATCGCCTGCATCGCCAAGGGCCTCGGCGCGGGCTACCAGCCCATCGGCGCCATGCTCTGCTCCAGCCACATCTACAAGACCATCGAAGAGGGCACCGGCTTCTTCCAGCACGGCCACACCTATAACGGCCACCCCACCGCCGCCGCCGCCGGCCTCGCCGTGGTGTCCGCCATTCTCGACCGCGGCCTCTTGCAGCGCGTGCAAACCCAGGGCGACAAGCTCGCCGACCGCCTCGCCGACCGCTTCGGCCAACACCCCCATATCGGCGACCTGCGCGGCCGCGGCCTCTTCTACGGCATCGAGATCGTCGCCGACCGCGACACGAAGGAAGCGTTCGACCCAGCCAAAGGTGTTTCGGGCAAGATCAAGAAAGCCGCTTTTGAACAAGGGCTTATCTGCTACCCGATGTCCGGCACCATCGACGGCAAGCACGGCGATCACGTGATGCTGGCGCCGCCGTTCATCATCGAGGACGCCCAGCTTGACGAACTGACCGACAAGCTGGCCACCGCCATCGACGCGGCCATCTGATACCGGCCACCGCCCGGCCTCATGACTTGCAATTTCTGCAATGCGGCATTGCCGGATTACGGGTTTTGCTGCAGCGCAGAATTTCTATATGCCTTGGGTATCAAGACAACCCCAAGAGGCACTAAAATGTACGACCACGAAACCCGCGCCGTTCTCGAAGCCGCCCGCGAATACCGCGCCGCCTATATCCGCGACGCCTTCCGCGCGTTCTTCCGCCGTCCGGCACCTGCGCTCGGCAAACACGCCCACGCAGGCTAAGACGCAAGACCGCCGTGCCCGATCCGGCCACGGCCCTCTGACACCGACGGGATCGACATCAGCCGACCCCGCCGGTCTCACCCCCCCGGGAAACCCTCCAACGCAGCCCG
Organism: Roseovarius indicus; assembly: GCF_008728195.1. NCBI lineage: Bacteria > Pseudomonadati > Pseudomonadota > Alphaproteobacteria > Rhodobacterales > Roseobacteraceae > Roseovarius > Roseovarius indicus. The sequence goes on along the minus strand of NZ_CP031598.1, from coordinate 754,352 downwards.
CGTTACGTTTTCCGCAACACTCCCTTCCAAAATCACGACTACATCCTCCCCCGCCTCGGCGTCTATGCTGCGGGCAGAGTGACTGCGCCCACCGGGCGCAAGGGAGGATACCATGAAGACTTTCATACGCGGGGGCCTCGTCGCCCTCACGGCCATCGCCACCGTTGCATTTGCCGACATCTCCGACGCACGCGAACTGCGGATCGGCACGATTTCCGCTGCAGGAAGCCCGTGGGACAAGGCGATGAACCGCTTCGCCGAAGTGCTGGCCGAGGAAACCGATGGCGACATGACCGCCGCCGTCTACACCGACGGCCAGCTTGGCGACATCCAGCAAATGCTCACCGGCATGCAGCTCGGCAATGTCGAGATGGGCTATTTCGGCCTGGGCTCCGGCCTCTTCCTCAAGGGTGCCGGCCCGCTCAAGGTCATCTACGCCCCCTACCTGTTCCGCGACCGCGAACACGCCCAGAAGGCGCTCAACAGCGAGGTCTTCCAGCAGATCTACGACGACATCGCCGCCGAGACCGGCGTGCGCATCATCGGCGCCTGGGGCAACCGCTCGCCCCGCGCGATCCAGACCACCGAGGGCCCGATCGAAACACCCGCCGACCTCGAAGGCATGAAGCTCCGCGTCCCCGGCCTCGCCATCTTCCAGGACATGTTCAAGACGATGGGCGTCCAGACCGTGCCGATGTCGATGACGGAGATTTACACCGGCATGTCCAAGGGCCTCGTCGAAGGGCAGGACAACGGCTTCGACCTTGCCGTCCCGCTCAAGTTCCACGAGGTCGCCAAGTACTGGTCGGCCACCGACCACGCGTACGAGGCCACCGGCTGGTTCATCTCCGAACAGCTCTGGCAGTCGCTCAGCGAAGACCAGCAAGAGGCCATCCGCACCGCCGCCGAAGCGGGCGGAGAGATCACCTCCGCCGAGGAAGCCAAGCTCGAAGCCGAAGCCATCGAGATGTTCAAGGAACAGGGCGTCACCTATACCGAGCCCGACCAGGACGCCTTCCGCAAGGCCCTTGCCGGCATCGCCGAGCAATACGAAGGCACCGACTGGCCCGAAGGTTTCATCGACGAGATCAAGGCGATCCAGTAAGCCCATGAGCCACGAAAGATCGGTTTACGGCCGCACCGCGGCCGTGGCAGAGCGCCTGCTTCGGCAGGTGCTCTGTTTCGTTGTCTTCGCCCTCATGGTCACCATCGCGGTGACCATGTTCGCCCAGGCGATGGACCGTTACCTCATCGGCTCCGGCTTCTCGGCCTATGACCAGCTTGCCAAGATCGCGATGATCTGGCTGGCCTTCCTCGGCCTGCCCCTCGTCCTGATGCACCGCGAGAACATCGCCGCCGACCTCCTTTCCGACCATCTCGGCGACCGCACCCGGAAACTCCGCAACCTGATCTTCGACATCGTCATGGCGGCGCTGGCCGCCGTCATCCTCTGGCACGGCCGCCCCGTCATGCGCGTCGGCGCCTTCCAGGACATCATCGGCACACCCTTCACCTACTGGTCCGTCTATCTCGGCCTCAATATCGGCATGGCGCTCACGGTCGTGGTCCTCGTGGCCCGCATCGTCGCCACGGTCCTGCCCCCCGCAAAGGGGGCCGAGACATGAGCGGCGCCGTCATCGCCCTCTTCCTCGTGCTGCTCGTCGTCGGCTTCGACGTGGGCTTCGGCATGATCGCCACCACTTACATGTCGATCCTCACGGGCGACCGCATGGTCAACGGCACCATCCTGCCCCTGCAAATCGTCGGCGGCATCGACAAATACGTGCTCGTCGCCATCCCCCTCTTCATCCTCACGGGCGAGATCATGAACCGCGGCGGCCTGACCCAGAGGCTGGTCGACTGGGCCCTCTCCCTCGTCGGCCATGTGCGCGGCGCGCTGGCGCAGGTCTCTCTTCTCACCAACCTCATGATGGCCGGCGTCTCGGGCTCCGGCGCCGCCGACGCCGCCGCCACCGGCCGCATCCTCGTCCCCGCCATGCGCCGCGAGGGCTATAACGAAGGCTACGCCGGCGCCATCATCGCCGCCGGCGCCATGCTGGGGCCGATCATACCACCTTCAGTGCCGATGATCGTATACGCCGCCATGGCCAACGTCTCGGTCATCCGCCTCTTCCTCGCCGGTCTCCTGCCGGGCCTCCTGCTCTTCGCGGGCTTCGCCCTCATCGGCTACCTCTACCCCACCGGCCAGCTGGCCGAGCACCGTCGCCCCCGCCAGCCCCTCTCGGTCAAGGGCCGCGCCACGCTCACCGCCCTGCCGGTGCTCACCCTGCCGGTCGTCGTGCTGGGCGGCATGCGCTTCGGCATCGTGACCGATACCGAGGCCGCCGCCGTCGCCGCCGTCTGGGCCCTCATCGTGTCCCTCTTCCTGTCGCGCGAACTGAAACTCGGCGGCGTCTACCACGCCACCGTCACCGCCGCCCGCAGCGCCGCGGCCATCCTCTTCCTGCTCGCCGCCGCCGGCCCCCTAGGCTGGATCATCGCCGAAAGCCGCATCAACCTCGAGATTGCCGCCGCCATCGCCGGGATCAGCGAGAACCCCCTGATCGTGCTCTTGGCCATCAACATCCTGCTGCTGCTCGTCGGCTGCTTCCTCGAACCGCTGCCGGCGATGATCGTCTTCCTGCCCACGCTCACGCCCATCGGCATGTCGCTGGGCGTCGACCCGGTGCATTTCGGGATGATCGTCATCCTCAACCTGATGATCGGGATGCTCACGCCGCCCGTGGGCCTGCTGCTCTTCGTGGCAGGCTCCGCCGGAAAGGTACCGGTCGCGGCGATTATCCGCCGCGTCTGGCCGTTCCTGCTGTGGTCGCTGGTGGTGCTGGCCCTCGTGGTGCTGATCCCGGGCCTCAGCCTCTGGCTGCCCGGACCGGTCTAGGCGGCGGGGCTCAGGCCCCGCGCACCGTCTCCGTCCCGCCGGCCAGCACACCGCTCGCCCGCAGCTCGGCAATCCGCTCCGCCGAATAGCCCAACGCCCGCAGCACCGCATTGCCATGCTCGCCCAGCTCCGGCGCCGGGTGCCGCATCTCGCAGCCATCAGGCTTCACCTTCACCGGAAAGCCCAGCATCCGCACGTTGCCATGCTCGCCATGGGGCACCTCGACCACCATCTCGCGGTGCTTCACCTGCGGGTCCTCGAACACGTCCGGCACCGACATCACCGGCCCGGCGGGCACCCCGCCCTCGTTCAGCCGGTCGATCCAGTTGGCACAGCTATCCGTCAGGAAGATCGGCTCTATCTCGGCCCGGATCGCAGACCTGTCCGCCATCCGCTTGTCATTCGTGTCGAAACGCGGGTCGTTCAGCAATTCCTCCCGCCCCAGCACCTTCAGCAGGCGGGCAAAGATCATGTCGTTGCTCGGCGCAATCGCAATCGGCGTATCCGCCGTCTGGAACAACCCATAGGGCGCCACCAACGGATGATCGTTCCCGCTCCGCTCCGGCGGCTTGCCCGCCACCAGCGTATCACTCGCCATGTAACTCAACAGGCTGATCAGGCTGTCGGTCAGCCCCACGTCGACACTCTGAAACGTCCGGTCCTCGCGCCGCGTTCCGGCCAGCGTCGCCGACACACCCAGCGCGGCGTAAAGCCCCGCCACGAGGTCCGAAATCGGCAGGCCACTGCGCTGCGGGTCGTCGTCCCGATTGCCGTTGACGCTCATGAACCCGCTCATCGCCTGCGCGATGAAGTCGAAGGACGGCCGCTGCGCATAAGGCCCGTCCGCCCCGAACCCGCTGATATGGCACACCACCAGCTTCGGGTTCAGTTCCTTCAATTCGTCGTCGCTCAGCCCCATCTTGGCCAGCACGCCCGCGCGGTAATTCTCCACCAGAACATCCGCGCCCTTGATCATCTCGCGCAGAACTTCCAGCCCGGCCTCGCTCCGCAAATCCAGCGCGACCGACCGCTTGTTCCGGTTGTAGCTGGCGAAATACCAGCTCAGCCCGTTCTTACCCTTGCCCTGCCCGCGCAGCGGGTCGCCCGACGGTGTTTCGATCTTGATCACGTCCGCCCCGAAATCCGCCAGCAACTGCGTACAGAACGGGCCCGAGATAATCCGGGTCAGGTCGATCACTTGGGTGCCTTGAAGGCTCATGCCTTTTCCTTCCAGTCTTTCCCGGGCTCAGCCCGCCGCGCGCCGTGTGCTGGCCAGCTCGACCGTCTCGCCCACCGGCTTCGCCCTTAAAAGATGCGCGGGAAGCTTGCGCTCCAGAACCGTCTCGAACCAGTGCCCCGCCTCGATCAGCTTGCCCAGGTCCAGCCCCGTCTTGTGCCCTTCCAGATGCAGGAAATGCACAAGATCCTCGGTCGAGATATTGCCCGTCGCGCCCGGCGCGAAGGGGCAACCGCCAACCCCGGCCAGGGCACTCTCATACCGGTCCACGCCCTCGGAAATCCCGGTCAGCACGTTGGCCAGCGACATGTCCCGCGTGTTGTGCAGATGCAGCACCAGCACCGTCTCAGGCAGCGCCTCGCGCATCGCCCGCACCAGCTCGCGCACCCGGCTCGGCCACGCCGTCCCGATCGTGTCGCCCAGCTTGATCGTCTCGACGCCCATATCCGTCATGCGCTTCGCCACCTCGACCACGCGCTCGATCGGCACGTCGCCCTCGAACGGACAGCCGAAACTGGTGGCAATCGCGCCCACCGGCACCACGCCCTCCTGCTTCGCCAAATCGATCACCGGCTGCAACCTAGCCAGCGCCTCCTCGGTCGAGGTGTTGGAATTGGCCTGCGAATGGCTCTCGCTGGCCGAGGCAAAACACACCCACTCATCCAGCTTCAACGCGGCCGCCCGCTCGGCCCCGCGCAGGTTCGGCACCAGCGCCTCGATGATCAGGCTCTCGCGATCCGGCACCCCCTTCACCACGTCCTCGGCATCCGCCAGCGCCGGCACGGCGCGCGGCGACACGAAAGACGTCACCTCGAACCGCTTCATCCCCGCCTTCGAGATCCGCCCGATCAGCTCGATCTTCTGCTCGGTGCTGACCGGGTGCTTCTCGTTCTGCAACCCGTCGCGAGAGGCGACTTCGGTAATCGTGATATCCATGGTCATTTCCCCGCTCCGAAAAGAAACTCCTCGCTCGGAAACTTACGTGTCCGAACCTCCTCGGCAAAGTCCGAGATCGCCCCCTCGACATCGCCCAGGATCGACGCATAGCGCTTCACGAATTTCGGCTTGAACGCCGCGAACAGCCCGATCACGTCATCGACGACAAGGATCTGCCCGTCGCACTCCGCCGACGCACCGATGCCGATGGTGGTCACGTTCGTCGCCGCGATCACCTTCTTCGCGGCGCTTTCCATCACACCCTCGATTACGATCGAGAACGCACCCGCCTCCTCCATCGCCTTGCCATCGGCCACCAGCATCTCGACGGCAGCCTCGTCCTTGCCTTGCGTCTTGAACCCGCCCAGCGTGTTGATCGCCTGCGGCGTCAGCCCGATATGCGCCATCACCGGCACGCCCCGCTTCACAAGGAACGCCACCGTCGGCGCCATCTCGGTCCCGCCTTCCAGCTTCACCGCGTCACAGCCGGTTTCCATCAGCACCCGGCTCGCCGAGGCAAACGCCTGCTCGGGCGACGCCTCGTACGATCCGAAGGGCAGGTCGACCACCACGCAGGCATGCTTGCACGCCTTCACCACGGCCCGCCCATGCCGGATCATTGTGTCCAGATCGACCCCCACGGTCGAGCTTTCGCCGTAGATCGTCATCGCCAGCGAGTCGCCCACGAGGATGAAATCCACCTTGTCGTCCATCGCCGCCGCAATCGGCGCGGTATAGGCGGTCAGCCCGACGATGGGTGTCTCGCCCCGGCGTCCCGCCAGCGACATCGCCGTCAGCTTCTTGGTTCCAGAATGTACGCTCATGATGTGCCTTTCCCGATATCGGATCGCGGCGCGCCCCGGGCGCCCGTGTCCCTAAAAAACGTCATGCCCGGCCCCGGCGTTCCCGCTTGTGTGCCGCTGCGTGCACAGCGGCGCCACGGGGCCTTTCCGGCGCGCGAACCCGCGCCCCGAACCCGGTCGAACCCTGCGGGAAACACATGCGAAAAAGGGGATACATGTCGAAAACAACCACGCTCTCCTCCTTGTCGCGCCTGCGCCTCCTCCGGTCCTCCGGCGCAGGTTACAGCGCCGCTCCGCGCCCCAGAAGTGCCAATTCCCGAACCATGCGTTCCGCTACCCGCAACGCCACGCTCAATGCATGACCTCGGGCAGGAACGTCACCAGCGACGGGAAGAACACCAACAGCAGAACCGTCAGAACGATCGGCACCAGGAAGGGCAGGATCGCCACTACCACCTTCTCGAACGGCATCCCCGTCAGCTCGGTCAGCACGAACAGCACGTTGCCAAAGGGCGGCGTGATCACCCCGACCGACAGCGTCATCACCATCAGCACCCCGAACCACACCGGGTCGATCCCCAGCGACTGCACCGTCAGCATGAAGATCGGCGTGAAGATCAGCACCGCCTCGACCACGCTCATGAAGCACCCGATCACCAGGAAGAACAGCAGGATCAGCAGGATCGCCTGCGTCTCGGCAAGGTTGAGATCCAGCAGCGCCATCGCCAGCTCCTGCGGAATGCGCACCCGCACCAGCAGCCAGCCATAGAAGGTCGCGATGGCGATGATGAACATGATCACCGAGGTGAACCTGACCGTCCGCCTCAACGCCTCCAGAAATTCCGACAGGGTCACGTCGCGATAGACCACCGCGCCAAGGAAGAACGCGTACATGCAGGCCACCGCGCCCGCCTCGGTCGGCGTGAAGATCCCGGTCCAGATGCCGCCGATGATGATGATCGGCGTGGTCAGCGGCGGAATGGCATGCAGGAACAGCCGGAACACCTCGCCCCCCGGCACCCGCTTCGTCCCCGGCAGGTCAAGCCAGTAGGACGACAACAGAACCGTCGTCGACAGCCCGATCGCAAGGATGATCCCGGGGATCACCCCCGCCATGAACAGCGCCGCGATCGACGTGCCCGACAGCCAGCCATAGACCACCAGCGCCACCGAGGGCGGAATGACCGGGCTGATGATCGAAGCGGCCCCGGTGATCCCCACCGAGAACCTTTGCGGATAGCCCCGCTCCTTCATCGCCTTCAGCTCAAGCTGGCCGATCCCGGCCACGTCCGCGACCGCCGTCGCCGACATGCCGGCAAAGATCACGCTGGCCAGCACGTTCACATGCCCCAGCCCGCCGCGGATCGGCCCCACCAGCGCCGTCGCGAAATTGAATATCCGTTCGTTGCTCGACCCCGTGTTCATCAACGACGCCGCCAGGATGAAGAACGGCACCGCGATGATCGGAAAGTTGTTCAGCCCGCTCAGCATCTGCATCGCGAACAGCTCTTCGGGGATCTTCTCGATCCCGCCCTGCACGACCAGGACGACAAGACAGGTCAGGCCGATGGAGATCGCAACCGGAACGCCCACGGCGAACAGGAAGATCATCACACCGAGAAATATCAGGAGGTAGTCCATTCGCTCTTCGTTTCCGTTTGGCCGATCACGGCCTTTCCGTTGCGGATGAGGCTGACGAGATAGGCGAGGCTGAACAGGATCATCGCAACCGTCCCGATCAGCAGCGCCAGGTAAAGCCAGGAGTAGCTGATGCCCAGTGCGGTCGTGGTGTTGTTGGCGCTGGCATACATCATCAGGTAGGCGCCCCGCGCGATCACGTAGAACAGCACCAGCGCGCCGCACTCGATCAGCACCGAGATCCAGACCCGCGCGCCCAGCGCGATCCGCCGCAGCAGCACGTCGATCACGATATGCCGCCGCTGGCCCCAGGCACTCGCCGCGCCCAGCATGACACTCCACGCCAGCAGCCCGGCGGCCACTTCCTCGGCCCACGGCACCGAAAGCTTGAACACCTCCCGCGCCACGACCGCATAGAAGATCGACAGCACGAGCGCCACCATGAGACCCATGGCGACGCTCTCGAGAAGACCCGCCCCAAGCTTCACAAGGGGCGGGCGCTCATGCCGTTTGGCGTCGGTCATTCCGACGCGGCCTCGATGCTGGCCTCGATATCGGCCTGCACGGTGTCGGCCATGTCCGCCATCGCGCGCTCGATGGCCGGGGCGGCCTTCTCGCGGAACGGCGCCTGGTCGACCTGGATGAACTCCATGCCCTTCTCGATCAGCGCCTCACGATAGAACTCGTCCTTCTCGTTCTCGACCTGCGTGCCGTGCTGGCGCGCTTCCTCGGCCGCTTCCGAGATCGCGGTGCGCTGCTCGTCGGTCAGGCCGTCCCACCACGGGGCCGAGGCCACCCAGTGCCACGGGAACGACAGGTGCGACGTCTCGATGATGTAATCCTGCACCTCCCACATCTGGCGGGTATAGGGCGAGGCAAGGCTGTTCTCATGCGCCTCGACCTGGCCGGTGCGCATTGCAAGGTAGATATCCGACGACGGGATCACCACCGCCTGGATGCCCAGCTCTTCCCACACGTCGATCCACAGCGGGATCTGCGGCATCCGCATCGGCAGCCCCTCGAGGTCGTCCGGCGTGTTGATCGGCTTGTTCGCCGTCATGTGCCGGAAGGCCCGCTTCTGCGGCCCGAGATAGACAAGGTTGCCCTTCTCGCGGGCAATCTCCTGCATCTTCTTGCCGGATTCCGTTTCCATGATGTAATGCTCGACCGCGCCCCAGCTGGGCAACACGAAGGGCACCGAAACGGCGTTATACTCGGGCGCGTACTGGCCCATGAACGCCCCGCCGGTCAGCGCCATCTGCGTCTGGCCGATGTTCAGCAGTTCCAGCACCTCGGCCTCGCTGCCAAGCTGGCTGTTGAGGTAGATGTTCACCTCGAAATCGTCGCCCAGCTTCTCTTCGATCAGCTCCTGGAACTTCTGCAGGGCGGCTTCTTCCGAGCCGCCGGTGCTCATCGTGTTGTGAATCTCGATCGTATCGGCCGCCACGGGCAGAACCCCGATCCCGACCGAAGCCGCCACCGCAAGCGTTGCCTTGCGGACCATTTGCGAAATTGCCATCTGGCTCCTCCCATTCGTTAACGTCGGCCGGAGGGCCGCCCCGTTGAAAGGCGTCGCCCGGCATCTCTGCGGAAGAAGGTCATCGGGCTTTCGAAACGCCAGATCGACGGCCGGCCTCCCGCCGCGCCGCCGACGTTCCGGGAACGCCCTGCAAATCTCCTCCCATCGGCCGCGCCGCCGAAACGGTCACGGTCGTGACCGGCAGGGTAGAAGCCCCCCATTTCCTCAGCAAGTGCTGAATCCGGACACCAGCGTCACGCAAAACGCAACACGGTGTTCTAGCGGGCCACGTCCCGGCAGCGCGCCCGTTCCAGAAGGAAATCGCGAAAGATCGTCGCCGTGTTCGACAGCGTGGCCTCGGCGTGCTGCACAAGGCTGATCTCCCGCTCGGCCCAGCTTTCATGGATCGGCACCGCCTTGATCGGCATGATCTGCTCATGCGGCCGCACGAATTGTTCCGGCAGGATCGCGATGCCATGCCCCTGCGCCACCAGCGTCCGCGCCACCTCGTTGGTGTTCGCCATATAGCGATACTTGAACTCGCTGTTGCCCAGAACAGATACCCGCCGGATCAGCCGGGTCATCGAACTGCCCTCCATCACCCCGATGCTGTGATAGGAGGACATATCCGACAGCCGCACCGCCGGCAGCTGGGCCAGGTCGTGCCCTTCCGGCACGGCCAGCACCAGGCGGTCGGTGCAATACCGCGTGCACACGATCTCGGGCGGCAGGCGGAAGGTGCGCGAAATCAGCCCAAGCTCGGTCTTTCCGCTCACCACCGAGGCCACGACATTCGGGCTGATCTGCTCGAAAAGCTCGATCCCGATATAGGGGAAGGCATCCGCGAAATGCTTCATGTCCTCGGCCAGCCCATTGACGAAGGCCGAGCCGTTCGCGCTCAGCAGAAGGCTCCCCGCCTCGCCGCTGCTCAACCGCCTGAGCTCCGAATGCGCGCTGTCGATCGCGGCGAAAATCTCCCGCGCCTTGGCGGCCATCACGTGCCCGGCATCGGAAATCTCCACGCCCCGCGAATGCCTTGCGAAAAACGGCTGCCCGAAATTCTCCTCCAGCTCCGCCAGCCGCCGGCTGATCGCCGAGGGCGACAGGTTCAGGCTTTCCGAGGCCGACCGGATACTGCCCGTATCGATCACGGTCAGGAAGATCCGCAGCGTGACAAGGTCGAACCGGGCCAGCGGGAAATTCTGCAATTCCTTGTTCAACGCAGCCCCTCCGGCCTCCTGCGCCCGATCCGGGCGCCGCCCGAAAGATACGCCGAACCGCCCGCCAAGGGCAACCGCCGCGCCTTACGCGAAAAGGTGCTTGTACTCCTCCCGAAGCACGTTCTTCTGCACCTTGCCCATGGTGTTGCGCGGCAGGCTGTCCACCACCACCAGCTTGCGCGGATGCTTGAACCTTGCCAGCGACTGCTGCGCCGCCGCCTCGATGGCCCCAAGGTCCGGTCTCTCCCCCGCCTCGGCCACCAGCACGCCCACGACCGTCTCGCCGAAATCCGGATGCGGCACGCCGATCACCGCGCTTTCCAGCACGCCGGGCTGCTCATCCAGCAGCAATTCGATCTCCTTGGGGTAAATGTTGTACCCGCCCGAGATGATCAGGTCCTTGTCCCGCCCGACGATATGCACATAGCCATCCTCGTCGATCTTACCCAGGTCGCCGGTGATAAAGAACCCGTCCTCGCGCAATTCCGCCGCCGTCTTCTCCGGCATCTGCCAGTAACCCTTGAAGACATTGGGCCCCCGCACCTCGACCATGCCGACCTCGCCCTGCGGCACCTCTTCGCCGCTCTCGGGGTCGCACACCTTCAGCTCCACCCCCGGCAGCGGGAACCCCACCGTCCCCGCCCGCCGTTCCCCGTCATAGGGGTTCGAGGTGTTCATGTTCGTCTCGGTCATCCCGTAGCGTTCGAGAATCCGGTGCCCGGTGCGCTTTTCGAACCGCTCATGCGTCTCGGCCAGCAAGGGCGCGCTCCCCGACACGAACAGCCGCATATGCTCGGCCAGTTCCCTGGTGAACCGCTCGTCATCCAGCAGCCGCGTATAGAAGGTCGGCACCCCCATCATCGCCGTCGCCTTCGGCATCCACTCGACCATCCGGTCGATATCCAGCTTCGGCAGGAAGATCATCGCCCCGCCCGACAACAGAACGATGTTCGTCGCCACGAATAGCCCGTGCGTGTGAAAGATCGGCAGTGCATGAAGCAGCACGTCCTTGTCCGAGAACCGCCAGCACTCCGTCAGGGTCCTGGCATTCGACAACAGGTTGTCCTGCGTCAGCATCGCCCCCTTCGACCGCCCCGTCGTCCCCGACGTATACAGGAACGCCGCCAGATCGCCGCCCTCCCGGTCCACCGTGGCAAACTCCCCCGGCATCTCCGCGGCCTTCTCCATCAAGCTCCCGCCACCATCGGCGCCCAGTGTCTCCACCTGGCATCCCAGCCGCTCGGCAATCGGCGCCAGCATCTCCAACTTCCCCGGATCGCAGACGATCATCGCCGCACCGCTGTTATCGATGAAATAGGTCAGCTCATCCGCCGTATAGGCCGTGTTCAGCGGCAGGAAGATCACCCCGGCCTGCACGCAGGCCGCATAAAGCGCCAGCGCCTCCGCCGATTTCTCCACCTGCGCCGCCAGCCGGTCACCGGGCTTCAGCCCGGCCCCGGTAATCACCCCCGCGATCCGCGCCGCCATCTCGAGGAACCCGGCATGACTAATCACCGTGCCATCGGGCAAATACAGGAACGGCGACGCCTCCCCGGCATACTTCCCGAAAAGCGCATCATACAATGGGTTGGCCATGACACGTGACTCCTTACGCGGCGGATTTCTCGGCGGCGGCCGCCAGGCTGCTGACCTCGGACGAGGCTGCGATATCATGCGAGGCGGCGAACCGTTCGTGGTTCTGGGTGACTTTTTCGAGGTCGTAAAGGTAATTCACCATCGCCCCGGCAGATTGCCGCAGCCCCTTCTCCGACGTATCGGCCCCGGCGTGAAGGGCATGCACCTCCGCCCCGTTGCCAAGGTGAAACCGCGCCACCGGATCCAGCGGCAAGCCATCGGGCCGCTTGGCGGTCAGCAGGTAGGACGCCGCCAGTTGCCGCAGCGCCTCGTCATCCTCCAGCGGCGGCTGCATGTCGTTGGCGCCCAGCCATTGCACCAGCCCCGGAATGGGCGAGAGAGTCACGAAAGTCTTCAGCCCCGGCAGTTCGGCCGACAGATCGGCCGCCACCTGCTTGATCAGCGAATTGCCGAAGGAAATGCTCGCCAGCCCCGCCTGGCAGTTCGAAATCGAATAGAACACCGCCGTATCCGCCTCCTCCGAGGGCAGAACCTCCCGCTCCTCGGCCAACAGATCCTGTACCGAGCTTGCCACACCCTTCGTCAGCGCCACCTCGACGAAGATCAGCGGCTCGTCCGGCATCGCCGGGTGGAAGAACGCGAAACACCGCCGGTCCGACGGCTCCAGCCGCCGCCGCAGATCGCTCCAGCTGTCGATGGCATGCACCGCCTCGTAGGCGATGATCTTTTCAAGAATATGCGCCGGGCTCTCCCAGTTGATCGGCCTCAGCACCAGGAACCCCCGGTTGAACCAGCTCGAAAACAGGTGCCGGAAATCCAGGTCCAGCGCCCTGAGCTCCGGGTCATCCTTCCCCATCCGAATGAGGTCGGTCCGCATCGATACCAGCTGCCCGGTCGCCCCCGGCACCTGGTTCAGCCGCCGGATCAGCTCCTGCCGCGGCGGCTCGGCGGCCTCCAGAAAGGCACTGTAGGTCGCCTTGCTGGGCTCCGCCTCGTAGGCCGCCAGCGCATCGCGCACCTTGCCGGGGTCGATATTCATCCCCGAGGCCAGGAACCGGAAGAACTCAAGCCGCGCCTCCTCGTCCGACTGGCGGAAGCGCTCGAGAATGTTCCGCGCCAGCGTCAGCCCCGAAATCTCGCCGGTCGCGCCCACAAGCGCGGCCGACATTTCCTCGATAGAGCGCTCGTCATCCCCGGCGGGCGCATTCCGGAACCGCCTTTCAAAGACGGTCGACAGCAAATCTGCAAGCAAAGTCAAAAACCCGTTCCCATGACAGCATCCGGAAGCCACGTGGCCAGACCCGGAAAGAGGCAAAGCAGAATGATCGCGATGACCATGCACGCCACGAAAGGCAGCGAGCCGGTCAGGATCGTCTTCAATGAGATATCCGGCGCGATCCCGTTGATCACATAAAGGTTGAGGCCCACAGGCGGAGAAATCAACCCGATCTCCATGTTGATCGTCAGCACCACGGCAAACCAGATCGGGTCAAACCCGGCGGTCTCGATGATCGGCAACAGGATGGGCGCCGCCATCAGGATCACCGCCACCGGCGGCAGGAAGAAGCCCGCGATCAGCAGGAAGATGTTGATCGCCCCCATCAGGATCCAGCGGTTCACCTCAAGCGTGCCGATCCACTCGGCAATCGACTGGGTGATGAAAAGCGACGACAGCATGTAGCTGAACACCCCCGCCGCGGCGATGATGAACAGGATCATCACGCTTTCCCGCGTCGAATCCCGCAGCACCACCCACAACGCGCGCGGGTCCCACAGCCGGTAGATCACCATCGCGATCACAAGGCACAGAAGCGCGCCCACCGCCGCCGTCTCCGACGGCGTGGCGATACCGCCGTACATGGCATAAAGCACGCCAAGGATGATCAGCAGGAACGGCACGACCCGCGGCAGAATCTCGAACTTCTCGCGCCAGGTATAGCTGCCCGCCCCCAGCACGCCCGCCTGCCCCGACCGCCATGTCGAGTAAAGCGACCACGCCATGAAGAGGCCCACCAACAGCAGCCCCGGAAAGACCCCCGCCAGGAACAGCCGCCCGATCGAGGTCTCGGTCGCGATGCCGTAGACGATCATCGTCACCGACGGCGGAATGAGAATGCCCAGCGTGCCACCGGCAGCAATAGAGCCCGCGGCCACGCCATCCGGGTAGCCCCGCTTGCGCATCTCCGGAATGCCCATCTTGCCGATCGCCGCACAGGTCGCGGGCGACGACCCCGACATCGCCGCGAACAGCGCACAGGCCCCAAGGTTCGACACGACAAGCCCGCCGGGCACCCGGGTCAACCAGCGCTCCAGCGCCTCGTACAAATCCGCCCCCGCCCTCGTCGAGGCAATCGACGCCCCCATGATGATGAACATCGGAATCGACAGAAGCGCGAAGTTGTTGAGCTTCCCGAACAAGATCTCCGGCATCAGCTCAAGCGAGCGCACCCCGTCGAAGACGATCAGGAACCCCGCCGACACGATCAGCAGGCCAATGGCCACCGACACGCCGGAGAAAAGAACAAGGATGGTGGCAAGCGCGACCAGCGCGCCAAGAAGCAGCGGATCCATCAGTGATCCTCCAGCCCGAAAGGTTTGTCTATGCCCAGAAGCACGGCGACGAGATCGGCGATCAGCTGCAACAAGAGCAGCGCGAAACCGATGGGAATGGACAGGTACGGTATCCACAGCCGCACACCCCAAACGGTGTCCGACTTCCAGTTCCGCTCATAGGCGAAATGCCAGTAATCGTAGCCATACCACAGCATGATCGCGACAATCACGATCGACAGGCCCAGCGTCACCATGCACAGCGCGAACCTTGCCCCCTTGGGCAGCGATATGGGGATCAGGTCCACGTTCACATGCCCCCTGAGCCGCTGCACGTATGGCAGCCCGATCAGCGTCGCGGCGATCACGAGATAGATCACCGCCTCCGTCTGCCAGATGGTCGAGCCGTTCAGAACGGCCCGGATAAAGATCATCTGGCAGGTGATCCCCACCGCGGCCACGATCATCGCCGCCGCGCACCATCCGGCCAGCGTCGAAATCGCGGCGACGGCGCGAAGGAAGGGGTTGTTACCGGCATGCGCGGGGGCAGCCGAGCTTTGGCCCGACATGTCCTGCTCCTGTCATTGGGTGTAAAATCGGCGATGTGGAAAGGGGCGGCGCCAACGCGGCCGCCCCCGCCCGTCACGTCACTCGACGGCCAGCGCCATGTCGAGCAGCTCCTGCCCGTCCGGCACTTCTTCGACGAACGCCTTGTACGAGGTTTCCTTCGCCAGCTCGCGCCACGCGTCGAATTCCTCCTGGGTCATCTCGGCAATCTCGACCCCGGCTTCCTTGTACACCTCGACCGAGGCCGCATCCTGCTTCTTGGCCTCTTCGAGATAGAACGCCTCGGCCTTCTCGGAGGCATCCAGCAACGCCTGCTGCTGCTCCTCGGTCAGACCCTCGAAGGTCGTCTTGTTCATCAGCAGCGGCTGGTACATGAACCACAGAGCCACGTCGCCCGCGGGCGTATAGCACGCCGCCTGCTCGTAGATCCGGTACGACACGAAGGACGACGACGAGGTGTTCGCCGCATCCAGAACGCCGGTCTGCATCGCGTTGTAGATCTCCGACGACGCCATCGAGGCGATCGACGCCCCGGCACCCGCCAGCATCTGCTCGAACGACTTGCCCGCCGCCCGCATCTGCAGGCCCTCGACATCATCCGGCCCGGTGATGCACTTGTCCTTGCCGACGAACCCGCCCGCCAGGTAGCCATGCACCAGCACCATCACGTCATCGGCGGCCATCTTCTCCTCCAGCGCCGCCATGAAGTCACTGTCCGACAGGCGCGCGGCGTGGTCGTGGTTCTTCACCAGCCCCGGCATCAGCGTCAGGTTATAGGCCGGCTGCTGCCCGCCCGCATAGCTCAGCGGCAGAACCGACATGTCCAGCTGTCCGCGGCTCAGCGGCTTGTACTGCTCGCGCGGCTTGAACAGCGATTTCGACCCGAAGATCTTGATATCAAGGTCGACACCCGCCGCCTTCACCTCGTCGGCCACGATCTGCGCCACCTTGTGCCGCACATCCTTGTTCGACCACTGGTGCGACAACCGAAGCTCGGTCGCCCCGGCGGCTGCCACGCTGGCCACGAGGGCTGCGGCAGCAACTGTCGTTGCTAGAATCTTGTTCATGATTTCCTCCCATAACGTGTCCGATTCCAAACCGGATCCCCGCGTTTGTGCCATCGCCCTGTATATTCAGTCAACATTCTTGTATACAAAAATTCCCTTTCTGCATTTTGCAAACGCTGCTAAGAATATGCCATGCAACGAAAACGCGCCGATATCATTGCCGAGGAAATCGAAGGAATGATCTTCGACGGCACCATCGGCAATGGCGAACGGCTCGACGAGGTCCAGCTTGCCGCCCGCTTCGGCGTCTCCCGCACCCCCATCCGCGAGGCTTGCCAGAAACTGGCCCTTTCCGGCCTCGTCGAACAGCTCCCCCGCCGCGGCGCCTTCGTCCGCCAGCCGGGGCCCGTGGAACTCATCGAGATGTTCGAGGTGATGGCCGAACTGGAAGCCTCCTGCGCGCGCCTCGCCGCCATGCGCATGTCCGACGCCGCGCTCGACGACATGCGCGCCGCCAACGCCCGCTGCAAGGCCGCCGTCATCGCCAAGGACCCGGTCGCCTACTACAAGGAAAACGAAACCTTCCACCACATCCTCTACCGGCAGGCCGGCAACGGATTTCTCGAACAGGAATGCCTCCGCCTGCACCGCCGGCTCAAGCCCTTCCGCCGCTCGCAGCTTCGCGTGCGCGGGCGCATGGCCCAGTCGATGCAGGAACATGAAGAGGTCGTCGACGCCCTGGCCGACGGCAATGCAGACCGCGCCGCCGCCGCCATCCGCAAGCACGTGGCCGTGCAGGGCGAGAAGTTTCACCACCTCGTCGCCGGCCTCAAGGAAGTGGCCGAATAGGCCGCTACTCCAGCGACATCACCAGATCGGCCAGCACATCCACCGCCTGCCCCATATCCCCGGGCGCGGCATATTCCTCCGGCCTGTGGCTCACCCCGCCCCGGCACCGCACGAACAGCATGGCCACCGGGCACAGATCCGCCATGGCCGAGGCGTCATGCGTCGCCCCCGACGGCAGCACCAGCCCCTTGCCCCCCACTGCCCTGATGGCCCTTGCCAACCGGTCCGACAAACCGGCGGCACAGGGCTGCGCCGGCTGCTGATAGGTCATCTCGCAGGACAGGCTCAGCCCCATCTCGCCACAGACCCGCTCGGCGAAGTCATGCAGCGCATCCCCCGCCGCCCGCCGAACCGCATCCTCCGGCGACCGGAACTCCGCCGTCATCCGCACCACCCGCGGCACCGCGTTCACCACGTTCGGACCGATCGCGAACGACCCGACCGTGCCGCGCAGCTCCGGCGTCTCCCGGGCCAGCCGGTTCACCTCCGTCACGATCGCCGACCCGGCCACCAGCGCATCCTTGCGGCCCTCCATCGGCAAGGTCCCGGCATGGCCGGTCTCGCCCACGATCCCGAGACTGTGCCGCTCGATCCCGCAAATGGCCGAGACCACGCCCAAAGCCTCGCCGGCCCGTTCCAGCACCGGGCCCTGCTCGATATGCGTCTCGACAAACCCGATCACGTCGCCCGGGTCGCGCTTCAGCTCTCCGATCCCACCGGGCGACAGGCCGAACCCCGTCATCGCGGCGCGCAGAGAGGTGCCATCGGCATCCTCCATATCGAACACCGCAGGGTCCACCGTTCCGGCCAGCGCGCGCGAGCCAACCAGCGCCGTGGGAAACCGCACGCCCTCCTCGTCGGCAAAGGCCAGCACCTCGACGGCACAGGGCGGCTCCCGCCCCTCCGCCTGCAATTTCTCCAGCGCGATCAGCGGCAGAACCACGCCCATGATCCCGTCATAGGCGCCCCCCTGACGCACCGAATCCTGGTGCGAGCCCATCAGCAGCGCGCCGCGCCCTCTCGGCCCGTCCAGCCGCCCGACCAGCGTGCCCGCATCGTCCAGCGTCACCCGAAGCCCCGCCTGCCGCATCCGGGCCGCCAGCAATTCCAGCGCCGCCCGATGCTCTGCCGTGAACGGCAGCCGCGTCACGCCCGAACCGGGCTCCGACAGGCTCGCCAGATCGTCCAGCAGGTCCGCCGCGCAGGCGCCCCAGTCAGTCAAGGCCCCGCTCCCGGTCATTCGCCACGGGCACCTTCTCGGCCCAATAGGCATACTCCCCGGTCGTGGCCCGTTTGTGCAGGTCGCTCAGCGCGCCGATCGGATCGTCGGGATGATGATCCACCCGCAAGGTCAGCGGCGCATGATCCGGGTGCAGCACCAGAAGCGCGGCCGACAACAGGCCCCGGCTGTCGCCCCCGGCCTTTTCGGCCGCGCGCAGGGCCGCCAGCAACCGCTGATCAAGTCCGCCGTTGGCGCACTCGAAAGCCTGCACCATACCGTCGAGCACATCGAGCCCGGCCAGCATGTTGCCCGACACGACCCCCGTGCCAAACGTCGCGCTGCCCATCTCGGGCGTGTTCAGATCACCTGTAAAGGCGCCCGTGTGGCCCTGCAGGTCAAGCGCCGCAAGCTGCCGATAGCCTTGGCCCGCATCGGCGCCGGTCACCTCCTTCACGGCCATGGCGGCATCGGCGCCGCCCTGCATCGCGGCCAGCACCTCCTCGCCCCACAAGGTCGACGGTGATGCGCCTTGGCTCGCGCTCATGCCGGCGGCAAGATTGCCGCGCAGCACCCAGCCCCCCACGCAAAGGCTGCCCGTCGCGGCCGCCCCGCCGATGGTTCCGGTGTCAGGGTCATGCGCAAGTATCGAAAAGGTCATTGTTCAGTGCCAGTCATATTATTTCTGTATTTATCATGAAAAATTGACCAATGCAATTTATCATGATAATTTTACCTTTATAAAACCAAACAGGGAGACCACCATGACATTCTTAACCTGGACCCGGCGGGGCCTCATGGCGGCGGCTGCCGGCGCCACCCTCGCGCTCGGGTCCGCCCCCCTTACCGCCACCGCGCAAACGCCCGCCGACGTGCTCATCGTCGGCCAGATTGCCGAGCCCAAATCGCTCGACCCGGCGGCGGTGACGGCGGTCAACGACTTCCGCATTCTTGTGAACCTTTACGAGGGTTTGACCCGCTACAAGGACGGCACGCTGCAGCCCGAACCGGCGCTCGCGACCGACTGGGAAATCTCGGAAGACGGCACCGTCTACACCTTCACCCTGCGCGAGGGCGTCACCTTCCATGACGGCACGCCCTTCAACGCCGAGGCGGTCAAGTTCAACTTCGACCGGATGCTCGACGAGAATCACCCCTACCACGACACCGGCCCCTTCCCGCTCGCGTTCTTCTTCAGCGCGGTCGAGACGACCGAGGTGGTCGACGACATGACGGTGAGATTCACCCTCAACGCGCCCTACGCGCCCTTCCTGTCGAACCTCGCCTACCCCACCGGCCTCATCGTCTCGCCCGAGGCGGTCAAGGCCGACGGCGCCGATTTCGGCCGCAACCCAGTGGGCACCGGCCCCTTCAAGTTCGTCGAGTGGAATTCCAACGAACGCGTCGTGGTCGATCGGTTCGAGGATTACTGGGGCGACACCGCCGGCCTTCAGGCCGTGGTCTTCCGCCCGATCACCGACGCCAACACCCGCGTCGCCGAAATGCTCGCCGGCGGCATCGACATGATGGTCGAGGTGCCGCCCACTTCCATGGGCCAGTTCGAGGGCGAGGACTACACCGTCCACGAACAGGCGGGCCCCCACGTCTGGTTCCTGATCCTCAACGCCAAGGAAGGCCCCTTCGCCGACAAGAAAGTCCGCCAGGCCGCCAACTACGCGATCAACAAGGAAGCCATCGTCAACGACGTGCTCGAAGGCACCGCCACCGTGGCGGCCGGGCCCACCCCGCCCGCCTTCGCCTGGGCCTATAACGACGAACTCGACCCCTACCCCTACGACCCCGAAACCGCCAAGGCGCTCATCGCCGAGGCCGGGGCCGAGGGCGCCGAGCTCACCTTCTACGTCACCGAAGGCGGCTCCGGCATGCTCGACCCGGTGCCGATGGGCACCGCCATCCAGGCCGATCTCGAGGCCGTCGGCTTCGACGTCACCATCGAGACTTACGAGTGGAACACCTTCCTCGGCGAAGTGAACCCGGGCCTCGAGGGCAAGGCCGACATGGCCGAGATGGCATGGATGACCAACGACCCCGACACCCTGCCCTATCTCGCCCTGCGGTCAGAGGCCTGGCCCGACCAAGGCGGCTTCAACTCGGGCTACTACGCCAACGAGAAGGTCGACGAACTGCTCGAAAACGCCCGCACGGCAACCGATCAGGACGAGCGCGCGAAACTCTACCGCGAGATGCAGTCGATCGTGCAGGACGAGGCGCCCTGGGTCTTCATCGCCAACTGGAAACAGAACGCGGTGACCAGCGACCGCGTGGCCGACTTCCAGCTTCAGCCCTCCTTCCTTCTGCACTTGCAAAGCGTGACGAAGGAATAACGCCAGCCTCCCGGGCGCGGTCCGCGCCCGGGACCCGCCGGAATTTTCAAAAAATTCCGGCCCGTTTTCTTTTCAAGAAAACGTCCCCAACCGGAGGCGCAAGATGTTGAGCTACATCCTCAAGCGACTGGTCTCGGCCATCCCGGTGCTTCTGGGCATCACGGTCATCGTCTTCCTGATCATGTCGATGATCCCCGGCGACCCGGCCACGGCCATCCTCGGCTCCTACGCGACCCCCGAGAACGTGGAAAAGATCAACCGCGACCTCGGCCTCGACAAGCCGATGGTGCAGCGATACTTCATCTGGCTCGGCAACATGCTGCAGGGCGATTTCGGCCGCTCCTTCTCATTGAACCGCCCCGTGCTCGACGAGGTGCTCGAACGCTTCAACGCCACGCTCGTCCTTGCCGGCACAAGCTTCGTGCTCTGCTCGATCCTCGGCATCCTCGCCGGCGTCGTCTCGGCCGCCCGGCAATATGGCTTCGCCGACAAGGCCATCACCTTCACCGTGCTGATCGGCATCTCCGTGCCCTCCTTTTTCCTCGGCATGATGATGATCCTCCTCTTCGCGGTGAACCTCAAATGGCTTCCCGTTTCGGGCATGTACGCCATCTATGGCGGCGGCGACCTGCCCGACCTGATCCGCCACCTCATCATGCCCGCCCTCGCCCTCTCGGCCGTGGCGACCGGCGTCATCGCCCGCCTCTCCCGCTCGGCCATGCTGGAAGTGCTGCGGCAGGATTTCATCCGCACCGCCCGCGCCAAGGGCGTGCGCGAGCGCAAGGTCATCATGGGCCACGCCCTGCGCGCAGCCATGGTCTCGATCATCCCCGTGCTCGGCATCCAGGCCGGTTTCGTCCTCTCCGGCGCGGTCTATATCGAGATCGTCTTCCAATGGCCCGGCGTCGGCCGGATGCTGGTCGACGCGATCCTCACCCGTGACCTGCTGCTGGTGCAGGGCGGCGTCGTCTTCGTCGCCGCCTGCTACGTGCTCTTCAACATCGCGGTCGATGTCGCGCAAAGCCTTCTCGACCCGAGGATCAAGACATGATGGCCTTCCTCAAGCTGCTCTTCCGCAACAAGCTGGCGGCAATGGGGGCGGTCGTGCTGGCATTCATCGTGGTGCTGGTGATCCTCACCCCCATCCTGCCGCTGCAGAACCCCGACATCACCGCCACCGCCGACCGCTTCAAGCGGCCCTTCACCGATGGGCACCTGCTGGGCACCGATCACCTCGGCCGCGACCTCCTCAGCCGCCTGCTCTGGGGCACCCGGCTTTCCCTCGCCGTGGGCGTGGCGGCCGCCGTGCTGGCGGCCTTCTTCGGCTCGGCCATCGGCATCACCGCCGGCTATTTCGGCGGCAAGGTCGACAACATCTTCATGCGCGGCGTCGACATGCTGATGGCCTTTCCCTACATCCTGCTGGCGCTGGCCATCGTCGCGGCCCTCGGCCCCGGCCTGATGAACGCGCTCATCGCCGTGGCCGCCGTCAACGTCCCCTTCTTCGCCCGGAACATCCGCGGCATCACAGTGGGCCTCGCGGGGCGCGAATTCATCGACGCCGCCCGCCTCGCCGGCATGGGTCACGCCCGCATCATCCTGACCGAGCTTCTGCCCAACGTCCTGCCGGTCATCATCATCGCCATGTCCACCACCGTCGGCTGGATGATCCTTGAAACCGCCGGCCTCTCCTTCCTTGGCCTCGGCTCGCAGCCGCCGCAGGCCGATCTCGGCTCCATGCTGGGCGAGGCGCGCTCGGCCCTCATCTCCCACCCGCACACCTCGGTCGTGCCGGGGATCATGATCTTCCTGATCGTCATGTCCATCAACCTCCTCGGCGACGGGGTGCGCGACGCGCTCGACCCGCGCCTGCGCTCGGGCGCCCTGTCGCGCCCGCTGCCCACGACGCTCGTGAACCGCAAGGGCAACATCCCGGCGGCCACCGACGACCTCCTCGCCATCCAGGAGCTCGAAACCCAGTTCCAC
Organism: Roseovarius indicus; assembly: GCF_008728195.1. Taxonomy (NCBI): domain Bacteria; kingdom Pseudomonadati; phylum Pseudomonadota; class Alphaproteobacteria; order Rhodobacterales; family Roseobacteraceae; genus Roseovarius; species Roseovarius indicus. The sequence continues at coordinate 731,981 of NZ_CP031598.1, read as the reverse complement.
GTGGGCAAGCGCATCTACAAGGCCGTCGGCGGCGTTTCCCTCGCCGTGAAACCGGGCGAATGTCTCGGCGTCATCGGCGAATCCGGCTCGGGCAAGTCGGTCACGGCGCTGTCGGTCATGGGTCTGGTCGCCTCTCCTCCCGGGGTGATCACGGGCGGCGCGGTGCGCTTCCAGGGCGAAGATCTTGTTGGTGCGCCCTACGAGACGCTGCGGCAGAAACGCGGTGACCGCGTCGCCTACATCTTCCAGGACCCGCTCTCGACCCTGCACCCGCTCTACAAGGTGGGCCAGCAGTTGGCCGAGGCGATCCAGTCGCACCACCGCGTCTCGAACGCCGAGGCCCGCTCCCGCGCCATCCAGCTTCTGAAAGACGTGCGCATCCCCAACGCCGAAAGCCGCGTCGACAACTACCCGCACGAAATGTCGGGCGGGATGCGCCAGCGCGTCGGCATCGCCATGTCGCTGGCCAACGAGCCGGACGTGATCATCGCCGACGAGCCCACAACCGCCCTCGACGTCACCGTGCAGGCCCAGATCCTGTCGCTCCTCGACGACCTGCGCCGCGAGCGCGGCCTCGCCATCATCTTCATCACCCACGATTTCGGCGTCGTGGCCCAGCTCTGCGACCGGATGGCGGTGATGTATGCCGGCCGTATCGTCGAAGAGGGGCCGACCGGCAGCGTACTGTCGCACCCGCTCCACCCCTACACCAAGCGCCTGATCGCCTGCGTGCCGGAACTCGGCGAAGGCCGCCGCGAGATGGCCGCCATCCCCGGCCTGCCGCCGGTGGTCGACGACCTGCCGCCCGGCTGCGCCTTCGCGCCGCGCTGCGAAAAGGCCCGCGAGGAGTGCCGGCAGGGCGACATCACCCTCGACCGCTCGGGCGCCCGCGCGGTGCGCTGCCTCTACCCCGAGGAAACGCTATGACGGGAAACCGCACCGACGTAATACCGACAAAATACCGACGTGATACCGACGTTGGGTTTCACTGCCTTCCGGAGGGTTTCGCATGACCGCCCTGAAAGTCGAAAACCTCACCAAGACCTTCCCGCTGAAGGGCTCGCTCTTCTCCTCCGCCAAGGATGGCGTCCGCGCTGTCCGCCCGATGAGCTTCTCGGTCGAACCCGGCGAAACCCTTGGCGTGGTGGGCGAATCCGGCTGCGGAAAGTCCACCCTGGCGCGGATGCTGGTGGGGCTTCTGGAGCCCACGGAAGGCACGATCGAGATCGAGGGCAAGGCACTCGACAACGCCGATCCCGCCGAATTCGGCAAGCTGATCCAGTATGTTTTCCAGGACCCCAACAGCAGCCTGAACCCCCGCAAGTCCATCAAGCAGGTGATGGAGGCGCCGCTCAAGCGCCTGTATAATATGCCGAAATCCGAGCGCGAAAGCCGCATCCGCGAGATCTTCGCCTCCGTCAACCTGCGCGAGGAGTTCCTCGAACGCTACCCGCACGAGTTCTCGGGCGGCCAGGCCCAGCGTATCGGCATCGCCCGCGCCCTCGCCGCCAATCCGCGCATCATCATCCTCGACGAACCGGTCTCGGCCCTCGACGTGTCGGTACAGGCGCAGGTGCTCAACCTCCTCGCCCGCCTCAAGGAAGAGTTCGGCCTCACCTACCTCTTCATCACCCACGACCTCGCCGTGGTCGAGGCTGTCAGCGACCGCATCATCGTGCTCTACTTCGGCGCGGTGGTCGAAGTGGGCAAGGCCGAAAAAATCTTTGCAAACCCCCGACATCCCTATACAAAATTGCTGGCCGACAGCGCCCCCGTCGTCGGCCGCGCCCTCACCGCGCCCGAGCAGAAAGGCACCGAACTGCCCGACCCGCTCGACCCGCCACCGGGCTGCGCCTTCGCCGGCCGCTGCCCCCGCGCAACCGACCGGTGCCGGTCCGAGGAGCCGGAATTGAGACCCATGGGAGAGGACCAACTTGCCGCCTGCCACCACCCCATCGAACCGGGCGAAGGCTGAGCCAAAGCTCAGCCGGCCCGTTCAGGTTGCCGAGGCGATCAAGGACTGGGTGGTCGACCAGGGGCTGCAGGCCGGCGACCGCCTGCCGGGCGAGGCCGAGCTGATCGAACGCTTTTGCATGGCAAAAGGCACCATCCGCGAAGCCATGCGGATCCTCGAGGCTCAGGGCCTCATCAAGACCCGCACCGGCCCCGGCGGCGGCAGCTTCGTGCACGAGGTCAGCCGCCAGCGGGCCAAGGCCCTTCTCGGAAATTACTTTTATTTCAAAGATCTGACCATCGGCGACATCTACCAGCTTCGCCTCGCGCTCGAGCCGGAATTGTCGGCCTCGCTCGCCGGAAAGCTCGACGAGGATGTCCTCCAGCAGCTCGAATCCCACCTCGCCGAGTATTCCGAACCCGCCGCGACGCTCGAAGAGGAACGCCAGCAGCACGTTGCTTCTCTCCGATTCCACGCCATCCTCGCCGAGCACGCCGGCAACCCGCTTCTTGGCTTCGTGATCGACTTCATGGTCAACCTGCTGACCGACCTGACCGTCTATCGCCGCCTCTATTCGCCGCCCAATCTCGAGCTCTGGAAACAGGGCCGCGCGCACCAGATCGATCTCGTAAAAGCCCTGCGTGACGGCGACGCCGACCGCGCCCGCGCCATCATGACCGACCACATGCAAACCGCCTGGACCCTGATGCGCGGCCAGGAAGTCGAGATGCGCAACCGCTTCATCTCGGAATAGGCCGGCGCCGCAGATCTGAAAATAATCCAGTCATGGCAATCACTTCCGGTCTTTTTGGCATCACCTGAAACAGATGCTTCGGCCCAATGATGGGGCGGGTGCCGAGCGTTCCAGGCTGGGCGACCAAGACCATCGGGCAATTCGTGCGCGGCGGCACGCTGCCCGCGAACGCCGTTCAACCCGCAGCCGCCAAGATCTCCTGCAACCGTCCCACAGGCAGTTCCGCCGGATTCGCTCTCATCGAACTCGACGCCAGCGCGGCCTCGGCGATATCGGCATGCATCTTGGGTGTAACACCCATTGCCGAAAGGGATGGCAACCCCTGGTCGCTTGCCCATCGTGCCAGGTCGGACGTGCCCAGGGCCGCCCGTATCGCCACATCGACCTCGTCAAAACGCGTCTTATCGTTGCAAGCTATCCGATTGGCGGCGAGGACATGTGGCAGCAACACACCGCAAACCGCCCCGTGGGGCGCAGTGGGCACCGCGCCGCCGATCACCCCGGCCAGGCCGTGTACGGCCCCGAGACCGGCATTTGCCAAAGCCAACCCGCCGCAAAGGCTTGTGTAGGCGAGGTCATCTCTTGCGTCCGGATCTTCTGTGGCCATGAGGCGTGCCAATGCCTTCAGGCCTTTGGGTATCGCGGACCGGCAGATGGCATCGGTGAGCGGCGTTGCCCTGGTGGACAGGTAAGGCTCGATCACCTGTGTGACTGCGTCGAGACCGGACCCGAGGGTCACTGCTCGCGAGGCCCCGTCGGTCAGCGCCGGATCAACCAGCGCGATGTCCGGGATCAGACGGGCATCACGCAGCGATACCTTGCGGCCGTGCTCGGGCACACCGATCACCGCGTTTCTTGTAACCTCTGCGCCCGTTCCGGCTGTTGTCGGAACCGCCAGGCAGGGCAGCGGCTGTCTCTCCAGCGGCAGCCCTTTTCCGACCACCTCGAGGTGATCGATCGGATCGCCAGGCGCCGGCAGAAGGGCCGCCACCGCCTTGCCGAGATCGAGGGCCGCGCCGCCCCCGATGGCCACGACACATTCCGTGCCGTGATTCCGTGCAACTGTCAGCGCCACCGCCAGCAATGACAGGTCAGGTTCGGCTGGACAGGCATGGCAGGTCACTTCAAGCTCGCGCGCTTTGCCAGCCTCAAGAAATGGCGCGATATGCCTTCCCGAAGCGCCGTGCACGAGGAACACCCTGCGCCCCAGAGACGCCGCCATTTCAGCTGCTTCGACGAACTGTCCCCGGCCGAAAACAATGCGTCCGGCCGTTGCAAACCCGAAGGGCTGCATCAGACCGTCATCGTCGCCGCGACGGCGCGTTTCCAGCTGTCGTACTTGGCGGCACGCGTCTCTGGCTGCATGTCAGGCTCGAAGCGCCGATCAAGCGCCCATTCTCGAGCGAAGCCTTCCTGATCGGGGTAGAGCCCCGCCTGCATGCCCGCCAGCCAGGCCGCGCCCAAGGCCGTCGTCTCGAGGACATTCGGGCGATCGACCGGGGCGTCGAGAATGTCGGCCAAGAACTGCATCGCCCAGTCAGACGCGCTCATGCCGCCATCGACGCGCAGCACCTCCCCGGCGCGGTCTTCCGTCCAGTCCGCGGCCATCGCTTCGAGCAAGTCGCGCGTCTGGTAGCCCACGCTTTCCAATGCCGCACGGGCGAATTCCGCCGGGCCGGAATTGCGGGTAAGGCCATAGATCGCGCCGCGGCAATCGGCCTTCCAGTATGGCGCGCCAAGACCCGTAAATGCCGGCACGAGGATGACATTCTGGCCTTCGTCCGACCGCTCGGCCAGCGGCTGCGTCTCGGATGCTTCACGGATGATCTTCAACCCGTCGCGCAACCACTGGACCACGGCCCCCGCGATGAAGATCGACCCCTCCAGGGCATAGGTCGGCTTGCCATTCAGTTGGTAAGCAATCGTGGTCAGCAGACGGTTCTGCGAGGCTACCGGCTCGTCGCCCGTGTTCATCAGCGCAAAGCAGCCGGTGCCATATGTGGATTTCAGCATGCCTGGTGAGAAACAGGCCTGCCCGACCGTCGCAGCCTGCTGGTCGCCCGCGACGCCGAGGATCGGGATTTCGCGACCGAACAGGTCAGGCCGTGTCGTGCCAAAATCGGCGGCGCAGTCGCGCACCTCGGGCAGCATGGATACCGGGACGCCGAGCAGGTCGCAGATGGACTGGCTCCAGCTCCCCTTGCGAATATCATAAAGCAAGGTGCGCGCGGCATTGGTCGCGTCGGTCGCGTGCACTGCGCCACCGGTGAGCTTCCAGATCAGGTAAGAGTCGACCGTGCCGAAAAGCAGTTCGCCTTTTTCAGCGCGGGCGCGCGCACCATCGACGTTGTCGAGGATCCAGGCCAGCTTCGTGCCCGAAAAATACGGGTCGAGCAAAAGTCCTGTCCGCTCGGTGATCATCGGCTCATGCCCCGCCGCGCGCAGCCGATCACACGTCTCGGCGGTACGGCGGTCCTGCCAGACGATGGCGCGGTGCACCGGCTCGCCGGTCTTCCGGTCCCAGACCAAAGTCGTCTCGCGTTGATTGGTGATGCCTATGGCCGCGATATCGGCGGTACGAATACCAGCCCGCTCGATCACTTCACGGCAGGTGCCGGCGGTCGTCGCCCAGAGATCGGCCGGATCATGCTCTACCCACCCGGAGGCGGGGAAATGCTGCTTGAACTCTTCCTGCGCGGTGGCGCGAATGCGCATCTCGTGGTCGAAAAGGATCGCGCGGCTGGAGGTGGTACCCTGGTCGATGGCGAGGATATGGGTCATCGCGTCTCTTTGCCTGTCAAAGTCGTCAAGTGACGGAATATCCGCCTTGGGGAAAGCGCCGGGGCCCGAAGGCCCCGGCTGCCCGGCTTATTCCTGCCAGGACTTGATCAGTTCGTCATAAGAGACCGTCTGCGGTTCTTCTTCCTCGTTTTCGAGGGCCGCTTTCGGGGCGCCCGGCTGGCTCAGCCAGTGCTCGGGGTCCATCTTCTCGTTCATCTTCGGACCGAGGTCGCCCTGCACACCCGCACGCTCCAGACGTTCGAGCACACGCTCCTGGTCGGCGCAGAGGCTATCCAGAGCTTCCTTGGGCGTTTTCGCGCCCGACATGGCGTCGCCGATGTTCTGCCACCAGAGCTGTGCCAGCTTCGGATAGTCAGGCACGTTGGTGCCCGTGGGCGACCAGCGCACGCGGGCCGGCGACCGGTAGAATTCCACCAGGCCACCCAGCTTGGGCGCGCGGTCGGTGAAGCTCTGGTCGTTGATGGTCGACTCGCGGATGAAGGTCAGGCCGACATGGCTTTTCTTCACGTCCACCGTCTTGGAGGTGACGAACTGGGCATAGAGCCACGCCGCCTTGGCGCGGTCGACAGGTGTGGATTCCATCAGCGTCCACGACCCCGCATCCTGGTAGCCGACCTTCATGCCGTCTTCCCAGTAGGCGCCATGCGGCGAGGGGGCCATGCGCCATTTCGGCGTGCCGTCGTCATTCAGCACGGCCTCGGCCCCGTCACCCACCATGGCGGCGGTGAAGGCGGTGTACCAGAACATCTGCTGAGCCACTGCCCCCTGCGCCGGCACAGGCCCGGCTTCGGAGAAGGTCATGCCCGCAGCCGCCGGCGGCGAGTATTTCTCCAGCCATTCGATGGCCTTGGTCACGGCATAGACGGCGGCCGGGCTGTTGGTGGCCCCGCCACGCGCAACACAGGAGCCGACGGGCTGGCTGTTCTCGTTCACCCGGATGCCCCATTCGTCGACCGGAAGGCCGTTGGGTTCACCCTTGTCGCCCATGCCGGCCATCGACATCCACGCATCTGTGTAGCGCCAGCCAAGCGAGGGGTCTTTCTTGCCGTAGTCCATGTTGCCATAGACTTCCTCGTCGACCCCCATATGGCTGAGGTCGCGTCCGGTGAAGAACTCGGCGATGTCCTCGTAGGCCGTCCAGTTGACCGGAACGCCAAGGTCGTAGCCGTACTCTTCCTTGAAGTCGGCGCGGTTCTTCTCGTCCTGGAACCAGTCGTAGCGGAACCAGTAGAGGTTGGCGAACTGCTGGTCGGGAAGCTGGTAAAGCTTGCCGTCCGGGCCGGTGGTGAAGGACGTACCGATGAAGTCGTCGATATCGAGACCGGGGTTGGTCACGTCCGCCCCTTCGCCTTCCATCCAGTCGGTCAGGTTGCGCGCCTGCTGATACCTCCAGTGGGTGCCGATTAGGTCGCTGTCGTTGATGTAGGCGTCGTAGATGTTCTGGCCCGACTGCATCTGCGTCTGCAGCTTCTCGACCACGTCGCCCTCGCCGATCAGGTCGTGGGTGATATTGATCCCGGTGATCGCGGTAAACGCCGGGGCCAGCACCTTAGATTCATACTCATGCGTGGCGATCGTTTCCGACACGACCTTGATGTCCATGCCCTGAAACGGCTCGGCGGCGTCGATGAACCATTGCATCTCCTCCTCCTGCGCCGCGCGATCGAGCGAAGAGAGGCCATCGATCTCGGAATCGAGAAACTCCTTCGCCTCGTCCATGCCGGCCAAGGCCGCCCCGCCCGTCAGGCAGAGCGCCGTCGCCAGCGCGGTTGTGGTTCGTAAGGTCAAGTTCATGTGTTCCTCCCATGTTGTCGAACTTGGTCGTCTTGAAGCGGGCCCGCATCCTCCTCGCGGGGCCGCCGGTTTCGCATAGCTACACCCAGCGGAAGACCGCCGCGGCATAGGCAAGGCAAATGATGAGCGCGTAAGGCTGGTTGGTGCCGATGAGGCCCAGCCACGCGATGTTGATGAAGGCCGACCCGAGCAACGTGATGAAAAGCCGGTCGCCACGGGTCGTCTCGATTCGGAGCACCCCGCGCCGCGGGGTTTCGGGGTAGCGCGCCGCGAGGATCGTGAAGACCACCAGCAGCAGCCCGATGATCCCGAAGAAGGCGGCGGTCGGCCATGTCCATGCCATCCAGCTCATTCTGAAACCCCCTCGTTCTTGTCTTGGAGATATTGGGTGACACGTTCAGTGATCTTCTTGTGCCATTCACTGATGAGTGGATTGCTTTCCATGCCTTCATCTTCCAACAGCCGAGTGGCGAATGTTGGAGGATCGATACCCTCGAACCTGGACACGTCACCGTACCTTGCGTCACAAAAGCCCCAGTGGGCGCAAAACAGGTAGGTCAAGTTCTCGGCGTCACTGGCATTGGTCTTCCGCGTCATCAGACCCTCCCCAGGGCAAAGCCCTTGGCGATGTAGTTGCGGACGAAATAGATCACCAAGGCCCCCGGCAGGATGGTCAGCACCCCCGCGGCGGCCAGCACGCCCCAGTCAAGCCCGCTGGCGCTGACCGTGCGGGTCATGGTGGCGGCGATGGGCTTGGCCGCGACGCTGGTCAGCGTGCGCGACAACAGCAGCTCCACCCACGAGAACATGAAGCAGAAGAACGCCGCCACCCCGATGCCCGAGGCGATGAGCGGCATGAATATCTTCACGAAGAACCGCGGGAAGGAATAGCCGTCGATATAGGCCGTCTCGTCGATCTCCTTCGGCACCCCGCGCATGAACCCTTCCAGGATCCACACCGCCAGCGGCACGTTGAACAAGCAATGCGCCAGCGCCACGGCGATGTGCGTATCGAAGAGGCCGACACTCGAATAAAGCTGGAAGAACGGCAGCGCAAAGACCGCCGGCGGCGCCATCCGGTTGGTCAGAAGCCAGAAGAACAGGTGCTTGTCGCCGATGAACTGGTACCGGGAAAAGGCATAGGCGGCGGGCAGCGCCACGGTGACCGAGATCACCGTGTTCATCACCACGTAGATCATCGAGTTGACATAGCCCATATACCACGACGCATCGGTCAGGATGGTCACGTAATTTTCCAACGTGATGTTCTGCGGCCAGAGCGAAAAGGTCCCGAGGATCTCGGTATTGGTCTTCAGGCTCATGTTAACGAGCCAGTAGATCGGCAGCAGCAGGAAGACGAGGTAAAGCGTCATCACCACGGCTGACCCGTTCACGCGGGCGCCGCTGCGGGCTTTGCCTGTGGCCTGCGGGGCGTTGGCGGTTGCATCGGCCATGGCTTAGCGCCCTTCCTTGTCGAGATTGGTCATGACCGTGTAGAACACCCAGCTGATCAGCAGGATCACGAGGAAATACATGATCGAAAACGCCGCCGCGGGCCCAAGGTCGAACTGCCCCAGAGCCATCTTCACGAGGTCGATGGACAGGAACGTGGTGGCATTGCCCGGCCCCCCGCCAGTGACCACGAAAGGCTCGGTGTAGATCTTGAAGCTGTCCATGAAGCGCAACAGAATCGCGATAGTCAGAACCCCGCGCATCTTCGGCAACTCGATATAGCGGAACACCTTCCACCGGCTTGCCTGGTCGATCTTGGCAGCCTGGTAATAGGCATCGGGGATCGACACCAACCCGGCATAGGCCAGAAGCGCCACCAGCGACGTCCAGTGCCAGACATCCATCACGATTACCGTGGCCCAGGCCGCGAAAATGTCCTGCGTATAGTTGTAGTTGATGCCAAGCTGGTCGAGCGTGTGGCCCAGCAGGCCGATATCGACCCGGCCGAAGATCTGCCAGATCGTGCCAACCACGTTCCACGGGATGAGCAACGGCAGCGACATCAGTACAAGGCAGACAGACACCCAGACACCCTTCTTGGGCATGTTCAGCGCCACGAAAATGCCCAGCGGCACCTCGATGGCAAGGATGATCGCCGAAAACGCAAGCTGCCGTTGAAGCGCATCCCACATCCGGTCGCTTTCGAGCAACTCGCGGAACCACAGCAGCTTGTCGTCCAGCGGGAAAAACTCGCCGGCGAACGTGTCCTGCACGGCGTAATTCACCACGGTCATCAGCGGGATGACGGCCGAAAACGCAACCAGCACCAGCACCGGCAGAACGAACAGCCACCCCTTCTGGTTGACGGTCTTTTCCTGCATCACGCGGCCCTTCCCTGGCTGTCCTGCGGCTTCACGCGCCAGTCGTCGGCATAGACGTTCACGCCCTGCGGCTCGAACTCGATCCGGGTCATGTCCGGCCCGATCTCGGTGCTTTCCCCGGCGATGACGTTGATCTCCGTGCCGAAACACTCGGCCCGCACGATCTTGTGCCGGCCCACATCCTCGACCCGGCGAATTTTCACGGGCAGCCCGCCACTGTCGGACAGGCGCACGTATTCCGGCCGCACGCCCAGCGCCACCTCGCCCTCGGGCGTGCCATAGGCCCGCGCCAGCTCGATCTCGGTGCCGTTGATATAGGCCCGGTTGCCCTCGACCTTGGCGGGCAGCACGTTCATCCCCGGCGAGCCGATGAAATAGCCCACGAAGGTGTGCTCGGGCGTTTCGAACAATTCCTCGGGCGTTCCGATCTGGATCACCCTTCCGTCATGCATCACCACCACCTTGTCGGCGAAGGTCAGCGCCTCGGTCTGGTCGTGCGTCACGTAGATCATCGTGTGCCCGAACTGCTGGTGAAGCTGCTTGAGCTGCGTGCGCAGCTCCCATTTCATATGCGGGTCGATCACGGTCAGCGGCTCGTCGAAAAGAAGCGCGTTTACGTCTTCCCGCACCATCCCGCGGCCAAGGCTGATCTTCTGCTTGGCATCCGCCGTCAGCCCCTGCGCCTTGCGGTCAAGCGTGTCCTCCATGCCGATCATCCCGGCGATTTCCTGCACGCGGGCGGCCACGTAACTTGCCTCGGCGCCACGGTTTTTCAGCGGAAAGGCAAGGTTCTCGCGCACCGTCATCGTGTCGTAGACCACCGGAAACTGGAACACCTGCGCGATGTTACGCTCGGCCGTCGGCGCATGGGTCACGTCCTTGTCGTCGAACAGGATGCGCCCCTGGCTCGGCTCCAGCAGGCCGGAGATGATGTTGAGCAGGGTCGACTTCCCGCACCCCGACGCGCCAAGAAGCGCATAGGCCTCCCCGTCGTTCCAGTCGTGGTTCAACTCCTTCAGCGCATAGTCATCCGGCCCGCCCGGCTGGGGCAGGTAGGAATGGGCGAGGTTGTCGAGCGTGATCTTTGCCATGTCTCTCTCCTCTCACGCGGCCTGCGCATAGGCCGCGGGCGCGACAAGCTTGCCGCCCTCGCTGAACACGTACACATGCCGCGGGTCGAGATAGACGGCCAGCCCCTCGCCCGGCGCGATGTCATGCACCCCGTGGATCAGCCCGACCCACCGCTCGCCATGATGGTCGAGATGGATGAACGTCTCCGACCCGGTGATCTCGGTCACCTCAAGCCGCGTCGAAAACTCCAGCGCTTCTGCAGCGTGTTTCTTGATTTCAAGGTGGTTCGGGCGGAACCCGGCCACGTAACGGCCATCCTCGAGTTGAGCCAGCTTTCCGGTCGCACTGGCCGATTGCCCTTCGCCGAACATGATCCGCCCACCAGTCTTGGATATCTGCAAAAAGTTCATCGGCGGATCCGAGAAGACCCGCGCCGTTTCCCTGTCGACGGGTTGACGATATACATCCGGCGTCGGGCCAAATTGCGTGACGCGGCCTTCCCACAGCGTCGCGGTGTTGCCACCAAGAAGCAACGCTTCCTCGGGTTCGGTCGTCGCGTAGACGAAAATCGACCCCGACTCCTCGAAGATCTTCGGGATCTCCTGCCGCAACTCCTCGCGCAGCTTGTAGTCGAGGTTCGCCAACGGCTCGTCCAGCAACACCAGCCCCGCGTTTTTCACCAGCGCCCGCGCCAGCGCACAGCGCTGCTGCTGCCCGCCCGACAACTCCAGCGGCTTGCGCTCAAGCATCGGCCCCAGCTTCATCAGGTCCGCCGTCTTCCTGACGGCCGCATCGATCTCGCTCTCCGGCATCCGCTTCAGCCGCAGGGGCGAGGCAATGTTCTCGTAAACCGTCATCGACGGGTAGTTGATGAACTGCTGGTACACCATTGCGACACCGCGATCCTGCACGCGTTTGCCAGTCACGTCCTCACCATCCCACAGGATACGCCCCGTCCATGGCGCGTCGAGCCCGGCCATCAGCCGCATCAAGGAAGTCTTCCCCGCCAGTGTCGGCCCGAGAAGGACGTTCATCGTTCCCTTCTCAAGCGTCAGGTCGGTGGGGTGGATATGCACCTGCCCCTCGACTTGCTTCGACACGTTTTCCAGAACCAGGGTCATCAGGCGTCCTTGTGTTTCATTCCGCCGCTTCCGCAGCATTGTTGGCGGGCCGGGCGTCATTCATCCATTCACCAAGGGCGGCCACCTCCCCGTCGGTCATGCGAAGCCCAAGCTTGGATCGACGCCACACGACATCATCGGCCTCTCGCGCATATTCCTTGTCCATGAGCCAGCGCACCTCGCGTTCCGTGAGCGTGGCTCCGAAATCGCGCCCTAGGTCATCGGCAGTCGCGGCATCTCCGAGAATGTCGCGGGCTTCGGTGCCGTATCCGCGCACCAGCCGCCTTGCCCAGAATTCCGACAGGAATGGGTAAGAAGCACGAAGGCCGGCCACGATCTGCTCGACCTCGCCCACTTTGAAATCTCCACCGGGCAAGGGTGCGCCAGCCGTCCAGGCCCCCATGAGAGCCGGGAAAAAGGGTGATAGCTGCTCCATCGCGCTTTCGGCAAGCCGCCGATAGGTCGTGATCTTTCCACCGAAGACATTGAGCAGCGGCGCGCCCTGGTCATCGACTTTCAGAACGTAATCCCGCGTGGCAGCGGTGGCCGATTTTGCCCCGTCGTCATGCAGTGGACGCACGCCGGAATAGGTCCAGACGATATCATCACGCGTCACCGGCCGCTCGAAATACTCCGACGCGAAGTCGCATAGATAGGCCTGCTCTTCCGGCGTGCAGACCGGCTTCTCCGACGGGTCGCTATGGTCGGCATCCGTCGTCCCGATGAGGGTGAAATCCGTCTCGTACGGAATGGCGAAGATGATCCGCCCATCCTTGCCCTGGAAGAAATAGCACTTGTCGTGATCATAAAGCTTGCGGGTCACGATGTGACTGCCACGTACCAGCCGAACACCTTCGGTGCAGTCGATCGAGGCGACCTCCTGGATCACTTTGCCCACCCATGGCCCGCCGGCGTTTACGAGCGCACGGGCATGCTTGGTCGTTTGCTGGCCGCTGACGGTGTCCTCAAGCGTGATAGCCCAGAACTCACCCTCGCGCCGCGCCTCGACCACCTTGGTACGCGTCAGGATTTCTGCCCCCATCTGCGCTGCGTCGCGCGCGTTGAGGACGACGAGGCGGGAATCCTCTACCCAGCAATCCGAATACTCGTAAGCACGCCTGAACTTCTGCTTGAGTGGCGCGCCTTCTGGTGTGGCGTCGAGGCTCAGCCGCGTCGTGCCGGGCAGGATTTTCCGGCCGCCCATGGTGTCGTACAGGAAAAGCCCAAGTCGGATCAGCCACGCGGGCCGACGCCCCTTCATCCACGGCATGAGCGTTTCAAGGACCTTCGAGGTCGGCGTGCCGCTTTCGAACCGCATGTCCTTGTGCCATGGGAGCACGAAGCGAAGCGGCCAACTGATATGCGGCATGGCCCGCAGGAGCGTCTCGCGTTCGACGAGTGCTTCGCGGACGAGGCGGAATTCGAAAAACTCCAGATAGCGCAAGCCACCATGAAAGAGCTTGGTGGACGCGGAAGAGGTTGCGGAGGCCAGATCGTTCATCTCGGCCAGCGTGACCGAAAGCCCCCGACCCGCCGCGTCGCGCGCGATGCCGCATCCGTTGATCCCCCCGCCGATGACGAAAAGATCACGCACGTCAGCATGATGCGGCGCTGATTCCAATCTCTGTCTCCTCCCAGAAGTCGGGGGAAACGAACCATAGGCATGCGCGATATGTCAATTTTTATTTTCGTTTATGTTCGCAATGTCGAATGCTATGCATTCTTTCCAATGGGATACGCGCATGCCAGATTTCAGGCGCGGCGCGAAACAGGAGGATCGGCCCATGTCTCAGACTTTCCGGCATCCGGATATCCTCGAGATTGCACGGCGCGAAGGGAAGGTCGTGGTCGAGGATCTGGCCGAGCGCTTTGGCGTGACCGTGCAGACCATCCGGCGGGATCTGACCGAGCTGGCCGATGCGGGCAAGCTGGAGCGGGTACATGGCGGCGCTGTCCTGCCTTCGGGCGTTTCCAATATCGGGTATGAGGACAGGCGCGGCCTGAACGAGGACGCGAAACAGCGCATCGCACAGGTTTGCGCGACTGAGATACCTGACAATGCCTCGGTCTTTCTCAATATCGGGACATCGACAGAGGCCGTGGCACGGGAGCTGCGTCACCATCACAACCTGATGGCCATCACCAACAACATGAACGTTGCGAACATCCTTGCCGGTAATTCCGACTGCGAAATCATCGTTGCCGGCGGTGTCCTGCGCCGCTCGGATGGCGGGCTCGTTGGCAACCTCACCACTGCGACGATCGAGCAGTTCAAGTTCGACTTCGCGGTGATCGGGTGTTCCGCGCTCGATGGCGACGGCGACCTGCTCGATTTCGATTTCCAGGAGGTGAAGGTCAGCCAGACGATCATCCGGCAGGCCCGCAAGACATTCCTCGTCGCGGATCACTCCAAGTTCCAACGCCATGCGCCGGCACTGATTGCTTCGCTGAGGGATATCGACGCATTCTACACCGACATCGCGATCAGCCCCAAGCTTGTCGCGAAATGCCGGGAATGGGATACCAAGGTCGTCGTTTGCGCCTAGACCGAAACGCTTTTCAACAGGTCTTCGCGACCGAGCGTATCTTTCCGCCCGCTCAACCGAACTGCGCCACGTTCGAGCACATAGAACGCATCACCAAGGTCGTAGGCAAAGCTGAAATACTGTTCGACAAGGACGATGGCCATCTCCGCCTGCTCGCGCAAATGCGCAATGACGCGGCCGATCTGTTGGATGATGTTCGGCTGGATGCCTTCGGTCGGTTCGTCCAGTAACAGGAGTTTCGGCTTGGCAATCATGGCCCTGGCAATGGCCAACTGCTGTTGTTGTCCGCCCGAAAGGTCTCCGCCCCGCCTGCCAAGGAAGTCCTTGAGGATCGGGAAGAGTTCGAACACCTCGTCGGGAATATGGTGTTCCGAACGCGGCAGGCAGGCGAAGCCGGTTTCGAGATTCTCGCGCACTGTCAGCAGAGGAAAGATATCCCGGCCCTGCGGGACATAGCCAACGCCTTTCCGGGCCAGCGCATGCGCCGTCGAGCGCTGAACCGGCTCACCGTCCAGCATGTAGCTGCCACCGGAAAAGCCATGCGTACCCGAGATCGCCTTGAGCAGGCTGGTCTTGCCCACGCCATTCGTACCCATCACGCAGGTCACCTCACCCCGTCGTGCGACCATGTCGATACCGTTGAGGATCTGGCTGCCGCCGTAATGCAGCGTCAGGCCTTGCGTCTTCAGGATTTCATCGCCCGAGATAGACATCGATTACCTTTTCGTTCTTGGTCACATAGTCGATGGAGCCTTCTGCAAGAACCGAGCCCTCGTGCAGAACCGTGACCTTGCAATTCAGCCGGCGGACAAATTCCATGTCGTGTTCAACAACCACCACCGCCCGCGTCCTTGCGGCCTCGCGCAAGATATCCGTGGTGTGTTCCCGTTCGGTGGGCGTCATCCCGGCAGCGGGCTCGTCCACCAGCAGAAGGCGTGGTTCCTGCGCAAGCAGCATGCCGATTTCCAGCCACTGCTTCTGGCCGTGGCTCAATTCGCCCGATTTGCGGTGAAGCGCCCCGGAAAGGCCGATTTCCTCGGCGAGTTTGGCGATCTTGGCGTGATCCTCTTCGTCGGGACGGAAGGCCAGAACACTGAAGGGCCCCCTTGCTTTCTTCAGTGCCATCATCAGGTTGTCGGCGACCGACTGATCCTCGAAGACCGTCGGTCGCTGAAACTTGCGACCGACCCCGGCCTGGGCGATGCGGCTTTCGCTCATCGACAGGAGCGAGGCGCCCTTGTCGCCATAGGTGACACGCCCTTCGTCGGGTCTGGTCTTGCCGGTGATGATATCCATGAAGGTGGTCTTTCCCGCACCGTTGGGGCCAATCACCGCGCGCAATTCCCGTTCTGCAATCTGGAAGGAAAGATTGTTGATGGCCTTGAACCCGTCAAAGGAAACGGAGACGCCTGAGACCTCGAGGAGAGTGCTCATTTCTCAGCCTCCTTTTCCCGCAATGCCCCGGGATCGGGGCCAAGGTCGGCACCGTGGCGGTTCGGTGTTGTGCGGTCGACGATGATATCGACCAGCCCGCCAATTCCCTTCGGCGCAAAAAGTGTGACCAAGACGAATGACAGGCCCAGAAGAACCGTCCACCAATCGACCCACTGGATACGGTAGAAGCCAAGGTTGACGTCGGGCGCCTGCCCGCCCGTGAACCATGTCGACAGAAGAGACACGAAGGCCGCGCCGATGACCGCTCCGTAAAGACGACCGCGCCCGCCGATCGCAACCCAGACGGCCAGATAGATCGATGCTATGGGCGCGATTTCGGTCGGATTGATGATCCCGGCCTGCGGATAGTAAAGCGCGCCCGTAATGCCGGCGATGATGGCCGTGAGCGTAAAGATGAAAAGCTTGAACGTCTCCACCGGGTAACCGAGGAAGCGCACACGCGCCTCGTCATCCCGGATCGCGCGGATGACCGAACCGAACTTGCCCGAGACGATCCACGCGCAAAGCACATACCCCGCGCCAAGGGCAAAGGCCGACCCCCAGAAGAACCAGACCGACACGGTCGCCTGCGGCACCGCATCAAGCCCGGGCAGGTTCTGAAGTCCCGAAAGGCCGTTGTTTCCACGCAGCCCGCTGTCGTTCTGGAAGAGGTAGAGCGACAAGGCCAGCGTCATCGCCTGCGTCAGGATCGAAAGGTAGACGCCGGTCACCCGGCTGCGGAAGGCAAGCCAGCCGAAGACCAGCGCCAGAAGCCCAGGGACGAGAACGACAAAGGCAAGTTGCATTGGCAGGGAATGGGCAAAGCTCCAGACCGGCGGGAATTCCGAGGCGCCGACCACGCCGAAAATCTGGGTGGCGATGCCGTCGGAGATTTCCTGCGCCGTCGGCGGCAGTTCGGCCGCGGCAAGGCTGTCGACCACGATCAGGCGCGTGCGCTCGTACATCAGCCACATGCCGATGGCGTAGCCGCCGAGCCCGAAGAAGGCCATGTGCCCCAACGAGAGGATCCCGCAATAGCCCCAGACAAGGTCCATCGCCAGCGCTACGAGGCAGAGACAGAGTGTCTTGCCAAGGGTCTTGACGAAGCTGGTTGAGATCGCGCCTATGCCGAAGCCCTCGGATAGTACGGTCACGCCTAGGGTGAACAGGCCCAGCACCGCGAGAAAAACCAGCACAGAGGGGAACCTCAGCGCGAGGGGCGTGCGGATACGGCCGGCGGACAGGCTGGATTCACTCATCTCACGCCTCCGCCGCGCGACCCTTGAGGGCGATGATGCCTCGTGGCCGGAATTGGATGAAGAGGATGATGAAGAGGATCATGTAGGTCTGCGCCGCCAGCGTGTTCGACGGGTTTAACCACTCGATGCCTTTTTGTACCGAACCAACCAGCGTCGCGCCGAGAAGCGTACCCCAGATATTCCCGACCCCGCCCACGACGACGGTCATGAAGGATTGAACGATGTAGTCGGCGCCCATTTCCGATGTCACCTTGGCATAGAGCCCAATGGCCACCCCCGCGATGCCGGCGATGCCCGACCCGAAGCCGAAGGTCAGCATGTTGATCCGGTCAGGGTTGATCCCCATCGAGGCCGCCATGCGCGGGTTTTGCGTGACCGCCCGAACCTCAAGCCCAAGACGGGTGCGGTTCATCACCAAGAGGAACATGGCCAGGAAAAGAAGCGCGAGTACGAAGATCGCGATGCGGATATAGCTGATGGCGACGATGTCGTTGAATACAAGCGACCCGTCGAGCCAGTCGGGCGATGTCAACGGACGGGCCTGGGTGCCGAAGATGTTCTTTGCAATCTGCTGCAGCGCGATGGATATGCCAAACGTGGCCAGCAGCGTTTCAAGCGGGCGGTGATACAGCCAACGGATGACTAGGCGCTCCATTGCCACACCCGCGCCGAAGGTGATGGCAAAGGCCAGTGGCAACGCGAGTATGATCGACACGGTATAGTCAG
The DNA here is from genome assembly GCF_008728195.1 of Roseovarius indicus. Lineage (NCBI taxonomy): Bacteria > Pseudomonadati > Pseudomonadota > Alphaproteobacteria > Rhodobacterales > Roseobacteraceae > Roseovarius > Roseovarius indicus. The sequence continues at coordinate 714,187 of NZ_CP031598.1, read as the reverse complement.
GTACAATCTGTTGGACGACGTAGCCCGTGTAGGCGCCCATCATGATGAATTCGCCATGTGCCATGTTGATCACGCCCATTACGCCGAACGTGATGGCAAGACCGATCGCGGCAAGGAAGTAGATCGAGGCAAGCGACAGTGCGTCGAGACCGAGATCGAAGGCCTGGTTCAAGGCGACCTTGTTCTCGATGCTCTGGAGAACCGACGCGGCGGCAAGCGCAATCTCCGGCGGCGCACCTACGTAGCGTTCGAAAAAGACCTGTGAGGAAAGCGCCGCGTCGATTTCCGACTCGGCGGCGACCGGTTCGACCACGCCCGTTTCCGCGAGTGCTGCATACGCCATGTCACGGGCGGATTCACTGTCCAACGTGGCCACCTGAACACCTGCGACAGACCCGTCCTCGATGTTGGCGACAAGGGCTGCGCGCTTGTCGGCACGACTGATGCGGGGCTTGGCTATGCCTTCCGAAACCAACAGGTCATAAGCAGCCTCGAGAGAAAGCGCCTCGCTGCCAGGCTTGAGTTCGCGGGCGACATCAGGGCTATCGGGCAGGTCGGCCGCTGTTTCCAGCCGCGTTACCAAAAGCGGGTTCAAGGTCGCGCGCACGTCGACGCCGAGATCCCCGTTGAAGCTTTCGATAGCCGCAATCCGCGTGGCCTCGTCTTCCTCGAAACGAATTGCCAGCAGCCGCTCCAACCGGTCCATGCGGGCAGCAATCGTAGCGTTATCTTCCGCGTCGAGCGCCTTTCGCAGCGCGGCAAGGTGACTGGCTTCCGCATCACGCTCGATCGCGTCGAGAGCCTGCCGGCGCATGTCGGCATCCGGATCCGTCAGCTGGAACTGAACCAGCGCCGCACCGATCATGCCACGGATACCGGAGTTGGGTTTCAGCTGGTCGTAGTCGTCATCGGGAACTTCGCCGATCTCCGCGCCGTCTGCGAAATCAAAAACGCGCAGCGTGTCGCGGTCGATTTCTTCCGCAAAGACAAAAAGGCCGGTTTCCTCGTTCTGCCACATCTCCTTGTTCTGCCATTTCGCCAGAACCAGCCGGGCCTCGGACAGGCCGCTGTTGGCAAGCGCATCGATGGCCGGCCCGATCGTGCGGCGCGAGCTTTTCGCGATGATGTCGGCATGTTCCTGCAGCACTTGCTGAATCGGCGCCTCGGCGTCCTGTGCGCCGGCGGGCATGGCAAGGCAAATCAGCATCAGCGAGAGTCGAAGCCAGTTGAGCATCCGGTAACCCCTTGGGTGGCCGGGGGGCGACAACTCGCCCCCCGGGAATGTCAGGTGTCGATCAGGACGCGATCAGTAGTTCGACTTGATCTGCACGCAGGTCTCGGTCGAGGTGTTGTACATCCCGCATTCGAGATCCTTCCAGTCCGAGACCAGAACAGCCGACTCCGGCAGGAAGTCTGTCCAGGCGTCGCCCGGCACTTCCTCGGTCTGGCTGATGATGTCGAACTGGCCATCTTCCTGGATTTCCCCGATCAGAACCGGTTTGGCCAGGTGGTGGTTCGGCAGCATGACGGCAGTTCCGCCGGTCAGGTTCGGGAATTCCTGCCCATACATTGCGGCGCGCACGGCATCGACATCGGTGCTTTCCGCCTCGGTCACCGCGTTCACCCACATGTTGAAGCCGATATAGTGGGCCTCCATCGGGTCGTTGGTGACGCGGTCTTCACCCATGCGGGCTTTCCACGATGCGACCCATTCCTCGTTCGCCTCGGTATCGGCGGACTGGAAGTAGTTCCATGCCGCGAGGTGACCGACGAGGTTCGTGGTGTCGAGACCGGACAGTTCCTCCTCGCCAACCGAGAAGGCGACGACAGGAATGTCATCGGCCGAAACGCCGGCGGCTGCGAGTTCCTTGTAGAAGCCCACGTTGGCGTCGCCGTTGATCGTGGAAATCACGCCAACCTTCTTGCCGTCGGCGCCCAGCGCCACGACGTCGGCCACGATCTTGGACCAGTCCGAGTGGCCGAAGGGCGTGTAGTTGACGAAGATATCTTCCTCGGCGATGCCTTTCGACTGCAGATAGCTTTCAAGGATATTGTTGGTCGTACGCGGGTAGACGTAGTCGGTGCCCAGAAGCGCGAATTTCTCGACGCCCAGCTCCTCGAGGAAATAGTCGGTTGCCGGAATGGCCTGCTGGTTCGGCGCGGCACCGGTGTAGAAGACGTTTTTCGAGCTTTCCTCGCCTTCGTACTGAACCGGATAGAACAGCAGGCCGTTCAGTTCCTCAATAACCGGCAGAACCGACTTGCGGCTGACGCTGGTCCAGTTGCCGAAGATCACATCGACCTCGTGCACGGTCAGCAGTTCGCGCGCCTTCTCGGCGAAGAGCGGCCAGTCGGACGCCGGGTCGACGACGACGGCTTCGAGATCGCAGCCAAGCACGCCGCCCTTCTCGTTCTGCTGTTCAATCAGCATTTCCATCGTATCTTTCAGAGTGGTCTCCGAAATTGCCATCGTGCCTGAGAGGGAATGCAGCACTCCGACCTTGATCGGGCATTCCACCTCCGCCGCCGCGGGCAGAGTTGCGGCGAACAGCGCAGCAGCGGCAGTCGCGGACAAAAGCTTTGTCGACATTTCCATTTCCTTCGTGAATGTCGCGCGGTGAACCTTGCCAGAAGCAGACCCGGCACCCAAATTGTCCCCCACGCAATTGTTGTTGCGTAGTGCGGTGGTGAATTGGAGTGAGCGCCAGCACCATCGCACGTCCCATGCGCGGCACGGGTCATGCCGTCGCGCTCCCGAGATTGACGACTTTCTACGTTTGCGAGATCGATTTTCGGGCGGTGTCCGAGAAGATTGGCAAAAATTGCCCGAAAAAGCGTCTCTTTACCCGCCGTTGCCCCTTATTCAAGCAAGGCTATGGCAGATTCAGGCTTACCCAAGGTCGGATCGACGTTCGGATTGCCATCATCCAACTGTACATCGAGGTATCCTGCGACAAGCTTTGTACAGGTAGCCACATTGCGGTGCGCCAGACGTTCAGCCCGAACCGCGTCCATCCCAACCGAAGCAAATGTCGCCCGGTGAAGAAGGGTAGCATGCGCCAGCTTGGCCTCTATGCGGAGCGCCATGGCGGTCTCGTCGCCACGCCCCTCCACCACCGCGCCGAGCAGAGCCAGCATTGCATCGCGCGCGGCCTCGGTCCGTGCGGCAGCAGGATCGCGCGTGAGCCACTGAAACTCCAGTTGTGCGGACAACCGGCCTGCGCAAGTCGGCACCTCAACCCGAAGGTCAGGGTCTGCCCTGCCGAGCGTGCATAGCAACGGAGCACATACCGCGGCCGAAATGAAGGTTTTCATAACGCCCATGCATTAAGCATGTCGCATATTTTATGACCATACAAGCCCCGCGGGCCCACCGAAGCCAGGTTTCAATCAGACGCTGCCCGGCCGCGCCAACGCAGGTCAACCGCGGGCGTCTGACCTGCGACGTATGCTGAAATATTGGGTAACCTTTTCCGATGCACCCAGGCTGTATTTGTAGGCAGTATCGCCATGCCCAAGATCGAACCGGCGCAGGCCGGCCTCGATCGCCCATCGGGCCTCGTTCAACAGCAACAGGTTACCGACTGGCAGCGTCTCGCTCAGCACCCTTGCCCCCTGCTTGGCGATCAGGTCGCCATGCAGCCTGTCTATGACACAGGCCTGAGCGCCTAGTGGCGTGTCGCCACGCCAGAGAATGCTCAGACGGAAGGCGTCGAGTTCGTGAGCCATCAGGTAGTACCGCCGGTGCCGCCGAACTGAACGCGTGAGCGCCTTGTCGTCGTATTCTGCGGACCATTGCGAGCACCAGATATCTGCAAGGATACCCAGGTCCTTTTCAAGCGTTCGGTCGTCGGCAATGGTCACACGGCATTCGCCGCTCTCGAGATGCTTGCGTATGGCCCGCCGCATCGACCGGCGGGTCTGGGCCCCGAGGTGGCTGGCCAGGTAGGTTTCGAAACTGTCGGGCAGATCGATCGTCGGGGTAATCAGGTAATTCGTCTGCCCATTATTGATGAAGTGGTCTTTCCAGCTTACCCGAAATCGCGCCTTGTCGAAGGCCCCGGCGAAGGCACGCGACCGTATTCCTGTCGGTTCGTACCTCAATGATATTCTTCCCCAACGCTCACCTGCCAGTTGGCGCGCGAGAGCGGCAGGCCCTTCCTCTGAGAAGTCCGGATCGCAGAGGAAGCCAGTCCGATCACTGAGAGTAAGTCGCCCAGCAGCCCCAAGCCTGTCGCCGAGATCCGACCCGTCGTCGCCTGATTGCGGTTCGACGGTCGCGGGGAAAAGGCAGACCAGCCGCCTTTCGCTGTCGTCGGTCCGCACAGTGTAGACGCGCCATCGGCCATGGTTGGCTTTCAAGAGGCGGGACATCCACGGAAAGGAAAGATACAGACCGGATTCGCCATCGCGGCTGGACAGATACTCCCATTCTGACTGAAGCTCTTGAAGATCCTCGACTGTCGCAACGGATGAAACAGTCAAGTCGATGGTAGATCCGGCGGACGGCTGCACCGCGGCAGGGCCGGCGAAGGGCTCAGACAAATGCATCGGGGTATGCTGTTTCATAATTCGGGCCTGCAATCACCATCAAACATGCCGAACTCCGGCAGCCAGCGCACAGAATTTAACCAAGTCCTGTTGCACCATCTGTGCGCATGCGGACACGCACTGTGTTTGCCTGCGCACTCCCTTTCATCATCACATATCCGTTAGCTGGAAATGTGGGCACAGTTAGGCATTTCCGGGGTCCGGCCCTCTTTTGGGGGCGAATCGAAGAAAGGGCGGCATGCCCAATAAAACAAGTCAGAAGCTGACAAATCCGGTTCGGACGCCCAAGATCAGCTCAAACGCGGAGCGACGGTCAATATTGGGGCGAGGCCATCGTTGTCTTCGCGCGCACGCTCGCGGTGCGGACCTTCCGCCCGGGATCCGCTCTTGCAAACCCGGACCCGGTTCTATCTTAGTGCCCCATATTCCGAGGCGTGCCGCCATTTTGCAGGCCAGTACGTTCGCTCAGAAAGGTTCACCATGTCGCTGCTTCTACGGCGCTCCGCTGCATTCGTCGCTCTGCTCACCTGTTCCCTGTCAGCCGCGGTGGCACAGGAGGGCCAACCGCCCGCCACCGTGACGGTTGTTACGGTCGAACCGCAGACGGTTACACTGACCTCGACACTTCCCGGGCGAGTTGCAGCATCGGCGCAAGCCGAAGTTCGGCCGCAGGTGAATGGCATCATTACCGAGCGTCTTTTCGAAGAGGGCGCGCAGGTTGAACTCGATGCGCCCCTCTACAGGATCGACGCGGCGAGCTACGAGGCGAGCGTTCGTCAGGCCCGCGCCAGTGTTTCTCAGGCCGAGGCGCAACTGGGTGCAGCGGAACGGGAAGCCGAACGGCTGCAAGAGTTGCAAGCGCGAAATGTCGCTTCGGAACAGGCGCTCGACGACGCCCTCGCGGCACGGGATTCCGCATCTGCCGCACTTGAACTTGCCCAGGCCCAGCTGAATTCTGCAGAGATCGAGCTTTCGCATACCACGATCCGCGCCCGCCTGTCCGGCCGCATTGGCCTGTCTCAGACAAGCCAGGGCGCACTTGTAACGGCCAGCCAGGCTGAACCTCTTGCGGTTATCCGCAAGATCGACTCGGTCTACGTTGATGTCACCCAATCTGCCGCGGATCTACTTCGCTGGCGTCGGGGAGAAACGGAAGAAGAGCTGGCCGACGCCGACGGTACCGTTCGGCTGACGCTTGCGGACGGTTCGGAGTATGACCAGACCGGGCGCCTTCAGGCCGCCGAGCCCAACGTGGACCCGCAAACCGGTGTCGTCACGCTGCGGCTGCAATTCGCCAATCCTGACCTGCTGCTGCTTCCAGGCATGTACGTCCAGGTGGAAATGCCCGTCGACATGGCCGAAAATGTCTTTCTCGTCCCACAGGAAGGCGTGGTTCGCGACCGCCGTGGCCGGCCCAACGCATGGGTGGTGAACGGCGAGGGAGCAATCGAGGAACGCCCGCTGACCATCGTGCAGGACCGTGGCGACGACTGGGTCGTCAGCGACGGGCTGGAAGCCGGAGACCGGCTCGTCGTGGCCGGTTTTCAAAAGGCGGCCCCTGGCGCCACGGTCACTCCGGAAGAGCGCGCCGAGACCGGCGAACAGGCACAGTCGGAATGACGACCGGATACGGGGGCGCTTGATATGGCACGCTTTTTCATCGACCGACCGGTCTTTGCCTGGGTTATCTCGATCCTGATCATGGGGATCGGGGTTCTTGCGATCCGGCTTCTTCCCATCGCGCAGTACCCTCAGATTGCTCCGCCGTCGGTGACAATCAGCGGCACCTATCCGGGCGCCTCGGCCGATACCGTGGCCAACACCGTGACGCAGGTGATCGAGCAGCAGATGACGGGTCTCGACGGCCTGCGATATTTCTCGTCCAGTTCCACAGCCGCGGGCCGGTCTGAAATTACGCTGACCTTCGAAACCGGCACAGACGTCGACATTGCCCAGGTGCAGGTGCAGAACAAACTCAGCCGGGCGACGCCGCTGCTTCCCGAAATCGTGCAACGCCAGGGCCTCACGGTCGAGAAATCCTCGGCGGGTTTCCTTATGGTGGTCGGCCTTATCTCGACAGACGGAAGCCTCGAGCAGGTCGACCTTGCCGACTATATGGTCACCAACCTGGTGGACGAACTGAGCCGCATTCAGGGCGTCGGTTCCGTCAATGTATTCGGCGGGCAATACGCCATGCGTATCTGGCTCGACCCCGCCAAGCTGGCGGCCTTCGAGTTGACGCCGTCGGATGTTGTCGCCGCGGTTTCGGCCCAGAACGCCCAGATTTCGGCCGGCGCCTTCGGCACGCGGCCGGCGGTCGAAGGGCAGCAGCTGAACGCCACGATCACCGCCCAATCCCTGCTCAGCACGCCCGAGGATTTTCGCCAGATCGTCCTGCGCGCGGAAACGGATGGCGGCCTGGTGTTGCTTGACGACGTTGCGCGTGTCGAAATTGGCGCCGAGAATTACGCGACAATCGCACGGTTCAACGGCAACCCGGCCTCGGGCATGGCAATCAGTCTTGCCCCCGGCGCGAACGCACTCGATACGGCCGAAGCCGTCAAGGCACGCATGGAGGAATTCGCGAATTTCTTCCCCGAGGGCGTGGATTACGTGATCCCCTACGACACGACCCCGTTCATCGAAATCTCGATCAAGGAAGTGGTGAAAACGCTATTCGAGGCGATCGGCCTCGTTTTCCTCGTGATGCTTCTCTTCCTGCAGAACCTGCGCGCCACTCTCATTCCGACGCTGGCCGTGCCGGTCGTGTTGCTTGGCACCTTCGGCGTGCTTGCCGTGGCCGGGTTCACGATCAACACCCTGACCATGTTGGCGATGGTTCTGGCTATCGGCCTTCTGGTCGATGACGCGATCGTGGTGGTCGAGAACGTCGAACGTATCATGGAAGAGGAAGGTCTTCCGCCCCGCGAAGCGACGCACAAGTCGATGGGACAGATCACCGGCGCGCTGATCGGCATCGCCATGGTGCTCTCGGCGGTATTCGTGCCAATGGCGTTCTTCCCCGGGTCGACCGGCGTGATCTACCAACAGTTCGCCATCACGATCGTTTCCGCAATGGCGCTGTCCGTGGTCGTGGCGATTACCCTGACACCGGCGCTCTGTGCGTCCATGCTCAAGGCAAAGGATCACGGCGAGAAGCGCGGGGTTTTCGGCTTGTTCAACCGCGGGTTCTCGAAGCTGACCAACGGCTATACCGGCACAGTGAAATGGTCGGTGAAGCGCCCGTTCCGCGTCGGGCTCATCTACCTCGCCTTGGCGGCTACCATGGTGCTGCTGTTCATGCGTACGCCGACGGGGTTTCTGCCGAACGAAGACCAGGGTATTCTCTTCACGCTCATTCAGGCCCCAACTGGCGCTTCTGCCGAACGTACGCTCGACGTTCTGGAGCAGGTCGAGGATTATTACCTCACGCAGGAGAACGGTGTCGTCAAATCCATGTTCGGCGTCGTTGGGTTCAGCTTCGGCGGGAGCGGGCAGAACATGGGCATCGCCTTCGTCCAGCTTGAAGACTGGGACGATCGGAAAGAGCCGCAGCAAGGCGTACAGGCGCTTGCCGGGCGTGCCTTCGGGGCCTTCAGCCAGATCCGCGACGCACAGGTCTTCCCGGTTGTTCCCCCTTCTGTCATCGAACTGGGCAACGTCTCTGGTTTCGACTTTTACCTGCAGGCCCGCGAGGGTCAGAGCCACGCCGATCTCGTCGCCGCGCGCAATCAGCTTCTGGGTGCGGCGGCACAAAGCCCGCTGATCGCCTCGGCCCGCCCCAGCGGGCTGGAGGATGCATCTCAGTTCAACCTGGATATCGACTGGCGCAAGGCCGGCGCCATGGGACTGACACCAACCGATGTCGGCCAGCTTTTGCAAGTCGCGTGGGCCGGCACCTACGTCAACGATTTCGTAGATCAGGGCCGGATCAAACGCGTCTATGTTCAAGGCGATGCGGATGCCCGGTCGACCCCCTCCGATATCGATAAGTGGAGAGTGCGCAATGCCAGCGGCGGGCTGGTGCCCTTCTCGAACTTCTCGGAAGGCAGCTGGGCCTATGGCGCGCAGGGGCTTTACCGGTACAACGGCGTTCCATCGATCCAGATCCAGGGTTCGCCGGCCCCGGGTGTGACCACCGGCGAAGCCATGGCCGAGATGGAACGTATCATCGCCGACATCGGGCCGGGCTACGACGCCGCGTGGACCGGGCTGTCACTTGAGGAGCGTCAATCAGGCAGTCAGGCGCCATTGCTTTATGCACTTTCGCTGGCGGTCGTATTCCTGTCACTCGCCGCGCTCTACGAGAGCTGGTCAATCCCCTTCGCGGTCATGCTGGCCATGCCCATCGGCATTCTCGGATCTCTGGTCGGAGCATGGCTTGGCGGGTTCGAAAACGGGGTCTTCTTCCAAGTGGGCCTGCTTACCGTAATCGGCCTGACAGGCAAGAACGCCATCCTGATCGTGGAATTCGCCCGGGAACGCTACGAGGCCGGCGAACGGGTGATCGACGCCGTCGCCACGGCGGCCCGTCAGAGGTTCCGCCCGATCATCATGACGTCGATGGCCTTCTCACTGGGCGTTCTGCCTCTGGTCCTGAGTTCGGGCGCGGGCTCGGGCGGCCGGAACTCCATCGGCTCGGGCGTACTTGGCGGAACGATCTCCGCAACGGTACTCGGGGTCATCTTCGTGCCGCTGTTCTTCATGATCGTCACCCGGCTGTTCCGCGGGGGCAAGAACAAGGCGAGCTAACCGCTCCGACGAGGCGTGTGCTCCTGTCGATCAGATCGGTGCCGGAGTGCGATTGACGTGCACCATTACATTCAAACGTGTTAATGTATCTTCCGGGAAGTGAGGAACAGGCGGGATCAAGCATCCTCCTGTCCCTCTCCCCAATTCGTTTCGCGAATGCTGGACGAGGCAGAAAGGAGGTGCAGACGGTGTTTGCAGAGTATCATTCTTCCGAGAAATCGGCCGCACTCGGTCGTGTCCTGCCAACAGCCGGCCCGCGAGGGATTTCCCAGACACTTCAGGACACTTTCGCCCGGCATGCCGTCACTTTCAGAGACGGCAACACACTCATCCTCGAGGGCGATGAGTGTGAATCAATCTACTGTGTGCTCGACGGGTGGCTTGCTCTATCGAAGTCACTCGACGAAGGACAGAACCAGATCATCGATTTCGCCTTGCCCGGTGATATTATCGACCCTGCATCTGCTGATGGGGTGACATCGTCGGTCATGATCGAGGCTCTGACCGATGGTACGCTTGCGGCGCTGCCATATAGAAACTGGGAACGCCTTACGAAGGACTGGCCAGAATTGGCCCGGATGTCTCATCTGATCGAGGCAGCGAAACGCGCGCGACGAGCGGAAAGAATGTTGCGCTTGGGAAAGGGAACCGCCGAGATGCGTGTGGCCTATGCCCTGCTTGAATTCTGCATCAGGCTGGATTCTGTCTGCGAGCCCGATATCCCGTCATTTCACGTACCGCTGACCCAGCAGCAATTGGGGGACTATGTCGGGCTGTCTTCGGTCCATGTCTGTCGCACCATGCGCCGCCTGACGCGAAACGGTGTTCTGGAATCAAGCGATCACATGGATATTCGGATTCTCGATTCACAAGCTTTGGCCAGGTTGGCCGGGGTGGATCCTGACAGGCTCAAGCGAGAGATCATTCCTCAAATCTGACGGTCACGTTTGCATCATCTTTCGGGATTTCGACGTCACGGGTCGACGTTTGGCGGGGGGCTGCGCTCTTCGACTATTTCGCCAAGAGTCTCACCTGCCAGCGATTCCGAGTAGTCCTCGGCTATGGTGTCCAGCGACAGAACGCCGACAAGGTTTCCCGTCTCGTCGAGAACTGGCAGGCGGCGAACTTGATTGTCCCCCATACTGGCTGCCGCGTTTTCAACTGTCTGGCTTTCAAGGCAGATCAAGACATGCCGGCTCATGACATCAGCGACCAGGACATCGTTCACGCGGCCGTTCACGCTGACCGATCTGAGGACAATGTCTCTGTCGGTGACAACGCCCACAAGCGCGCCACTTTCGACCACAGCGACAAAACCTACGTCCCGCTCACGCATCAACTTGGCCGTAGCGACAAGGCTCGCCGACGCGCAAACAGTGACGGCTGGTTGTCTCATGAGATCTGCGACCTTCATTCTTTTCTCACCCAGTGAGCCGGAAACCGATGATTGTACCGGTTTTCCGGCAGTTCCCGGACGATGGCTGTCCTCTCCGCCGAGCCGAAGGCAGCGTTTGCCGCGACCCGACTTTTGGAACGTTGCCGCAAATCGCCGCCGGTCGCCTTAACAGGAAGCAATTCGCTCGCTTTCAGAACGCTTGTCAGACAAGTCACCATTGCGCGGGAAACCGGCGCTTTATCCGGCATCCTGAGGAGGCAACGAGCATGCTCACGCGCCTTATTGTCAGACAGTCAATTTCTGGTACGCTCCCGAGTGATTTCGGCTGGGCTGATCTGGCGCAGAATTTCGCGTCTTCGATCAAGGCAGGTTTATTGAGGTTGCGCGCCGACAGACCTACCGCGCTTCATTTGGATATTGCAGATCGTGGTGAACACGGCGGCATACTGGGCGCCAACCGGGCGTGAGTTGGATTATCGGGGGAACTCAATGAACTTGGCGCGGCTCTTACTGCTTGTTTTCAAGGAGTTGTCTCATAACCGCTTAGCCGTGTTTGCGGGCGGCGCGCGCGCGAACGGCGCCCAGCGGCACCCAGGCCGTGCCATCGGTGTTCTCTCAGGATTTCTCGCGATTTTCAGCGCTTCTCCTGCCCTTGCGGCCGGCGGCGCGGTGCCGACGCTCGTGGCCGATATCGGGGCAAGCCTGTTGGTAGCGGGTGGCCTTGCCGTTCTGTTCGCCCGCATCGGCATCCCTTCGATCGCGGCGTTCATTCTTGCCGGTGTCGGCTTGGGCCCGGTTGGGTTTCATATCATCACCGACCCGGGCAGCATCGAGGCGATTGCCCAGATCGGTTTCGTACTCCTGCTCTTCGTCATCGGGCTCGAGATCGACCTTCCTCGCATCCTCGCAAGTGGGCGAACCCTATTGTTGGCAGGTTTGCTGCAATTTCCCCTGACATTGCTGTTCGGGGTCCTGGCTACCAAACTTCTGATATTCGCGGGCATCGGCGGACTTTTGACCGCGGCCCCGCTAACACCGCTCTACGTGGGTGTGGCTGTTTCGGTCTCGTCGTCGCTTCTCGTCGTCAAACTGTTTCAGGAACACTTCCAGCTTGATACGCGGCCGGGGCAAATATCGCTCATCATACTTATTTTTCAGGACATCTGGGCCATCGTCGCAACGTTGATCCAACCCAGTCTCGACAACCCGGACATCGTTGCAATCCTGAGTTCATTCTTCGGCATAGGCATACTCATTATCATTGCCGGCGTCCTGTCTCGGCTGATCGCTCACAGGGCCTTTTCGTGGATCGCCAAGAAACCCGAGCTCATTCTCCTCGGGGCTATGTCGTGGTGTTTTGCCATCGTGGCTGTCGGGTCGAGTTTCGATCCCTTGCTGCATATGATGGGCATTGACCTGTCGCTGGCGGTCGGATCCGGCATGGCGGCACTGATCGCCGGAGCGACCATTGCAAGTTCGCCGTACAGCGTGGAAATCGTGACCAAGGTCGGGCTGGTGAAGGATTTCTTCGTGACCCTGTTTTTCGTCGGATTGGGCATGAGCATTCCGGCATTGACCTCGCTGGAGATCCCGTTGCTGGCGGTGCTGATTGCCGCGCTCGCGGTGCTGGCACGTCAGTTTGTCTTTTTTCCCGTGTTCTATTTCCTCGGCATCGACCAGCGCAGCGCGCAGGTCAGTTCGATACAGCTCGCGCAGATATCGGAATTCTCGCTTGTGATTGTCTTCCTCGGGCTGGAATTGAACCACATCAGCCAGGAATTCGCGGCCGTCATCATCCTTGCTTTCGTCATCACGGCGATCCTCACCACGCCCTTGTTCGAGAAAGCCTACGTCATCTATGACTCGATGAAATCCACGCTCTCACGCCTCGGCTTCAAGGAGCCGGGAACCGAAGAAGAAAAAGCCGGCCACGAGGTGGTTCTCGGTATTCTGGGCGTACATCGCGATGCCTCCTCATTCCTTGCCGAACTGGCACGGCACCAGCCCGACCTTTTGCCACATACCTCCATCGTCGACTTCAACGTTTCCCTGCACCCCGCGATCCGCGAGATGGGGCCGCATATCGTTTACGGGGATATCACCAACGAGGAAGCACTCCTCCATGCGGGGATAGACCGGGCCAAGGTCGTTCTTTGCACGATCCCCGATGACCTGCTTCGCGGGATCGACACTGCCGCGCTGGTCAGGCTCGTGCGGCATGTCAATCCGACTGCCACGATCATCGCGAATGCCATCACCCTTTCCAAGGTGGACAAGATCCGCAATGCCGGCGCCGATATCGTATACATGCCGCGACTGGAAGTCGGGACAACGCTGTTCGATGCCTTCAACCATGCCTATGACAAGGAAGTGGAGTTGTACCGGTCACGCCAGGTGGAGCGGTTCGGCGATCCGGAAAGCCGCAAGGAAGTGATGAACTGAGTGACTTGAAGGGCTTCGACCGACAGTCTTCCTGCATCACCTCTCCAGCGGCGGCAATGTGCGGCTTACCCGCGGCCCGCATGCTTTTGGAGACCATGCCTTGCAAGGCTGTCATCACCGAACAGGTGGTTGTGGTGCCGGCCTTCCGATGCTCCGACGGCAGATTGCCATCAGCCCGATGCTTGTTGTGAAGCATGCCACCGATACATGACGCCTCATGTTCTTGGCCGCAAACATGGCCGTCCAATCACGAACCATGGCTGTCTTTCTTGTCTTTTCCAAGCTTTGCGTGCTTTTCCGACTAACGCACCTCACTCATCAAATGATGAAACCGATTGGTAACACCGCCGGGTTAATCCCTGCATACATACGCCGGGCCACAGGATGTGTTGCGAGCGTTCGCGTCAGCGCAAACAGCCTGGCCGGTGTGCCAATACCAAAGGCAAGTAGCGAACGAATTTCCGGAAACCCACGGGGATTTAGCCAAAGACTTTCGAAAAAATTCCGGTAAGGTCAGTCTCGTGCCCGGTTGGCCGGGCCGGGTGAGGGGAAAGTGCATGTTCAATCCAACCACGGCCACCGCGACTGCGTTCGGCGAGCACTTGGCCGATACGTACCTCGATTATTTCGCTGGCCGGGCTGCTGATCATGCGGCCTATATCAAGGGGGCGGCCAGGCTGGTCCTTGAACGTCTGGCGAACTCCGACGCACTTTACCACAATGCCGAACACACGATGATGGTCACCCTTGTAGGGCAACAGATCCTGCGCGGGCGCCTTTTCTCCGAAGCGCTACTTCCCGAAGACTGGCTGCATTACATCCTGGCCCTTCTGGTACACGATATCGGCTACACGCGTGGCGCCTGCCCGGGCGACACTGCGACCGAACTGGTGATCGATGCCGAGGGCAATACCTTTACGCCACCGCGCGGTTCATCCGATGCCTGCCTGACACCGTGGCACGTGGACCGAGGGATGATCTACGCACGTCACCGCTTCGGCCCGACCGATACCGTTGACGAGGAACGCATTGCCCGCGCCGTCGATTACACGCGGTTTCCCGTGCCCGACGACCCGAAGTATCTCGATACCGAGGGCGAACCAGCCCTCGTGCGCGCCGCCGATCTTATCGGCCAGATGGCCGACCCGTTTTACCATCGAAAGATCAACGCGCTCTTCCATGAATTCACCGAGATCGGCGCTGCCGAGAAACTTGGATATGCAAGTCCGCTCGACCTTATAGAGCATTACCCTGATTTCTTCTGGTCGCAGGTGGAACCCCTGATCCAGCCTGCTCTGGGCCATCTCGGACAGACCATGGAGGGCAAGCAATGGGTGGCCCAGCTTTACAACCAGGTTTTCCAGGTCGAACGCAGGTCGTCGAACCTCGGACCCTTCGCCGGTTGAAACATCGCGAACAGTAGCCTGTTGGCACGTCCCGCCGGGAGCGTTCCGGCTCTGGATAGTGATGCTCGGCATAAAACACCAATGGCAGCCCTGCGCCTTGCACCCTTTGCGCAAAGTGGGCATTCCTTTCGTCAGGCACTTTTTGGCAAAGCCTTCGAAAGCAAGCATTTACTCATATGTCGCATTCCAAGACGGATAATACCGGCGCTTTGCCACGTTCGATCTTGGCCGGGGCGATCGCCGGTGTCGACAACATTTCTCGAACAGTGGCGTTGACCGCGTTCATTTTCGGCGGTGCGCTTTCCGCCGGAGTGCCCTTGGCACTTGTTCTATTCCTGGTCACGAACGTTCTGGCCACATGCGTTTACGTCGCTGGACGCGCCCTTCCCGCGCCGCTCTTCTCATCGGTTCAGAACGCTCCGGTGGCCGTGCTTTATCCGGCGACCCTGACCCTCAGCGCGACCGGTGAGCCAACAGCCATCTTTCTGCTGCTGGGTGCGACGGCCGTGGCGTCAGGTCTCGCCATGACGGCAATCGGCTTTTTCGATCTGGGGCGGTTTGTCCGGCTGGTTCCGTACCCGGTCGCGGCTGGCTTCCTCGCCGCGGTCGGCGCCCTGCTTGCCCGATCGGCGTTTGGACTTGTCTATCCCGGGAATCTCGCGGACTTGGCCGCCGACATAGCTGAACAATCACCCGAGGCTTTGCTTCCGATGCTAAGCATCGGATTTGCCATCGTTCTCGGACTTTCGGTCTGGCTGTTCAGGAACACCGGCGTGATCCTGGCACTGATCATCGGCCTGGCAGGCACCTACGGAGTCTTCAGCCTTCATGGAATTGACCTCGCCGCCGCGCGAGACATGGGCCTGTTGCAGCCCCGCGTTTCCGGCATCGTCCTGCCATCCGCTGAAGACCTGTCCACAGTGGTGGCGCAACTCGATCAGAACATGCTGCAAGATATCCTGCCCATCGTCGGTGCGGCAACGGTCATCAGCCTGTTCGGCATCATGCTCAACAGTGCGGGGGCCGAGCTTATCCTCGATCGCGACATCGACAGCCGGCATGGTCTGGTGCGCGCCGGCGCAGTGAACATCCTGACCGGGGCAGCGGGCAGCACCATCAGCTATCTCAGCGCGTCCACGACGGCCATGTCGCAACAACTCGGATCACTGGGGCGTGCGCCGATCTGGTCGATGTGTGCGCTGACCGTCGTTGCCATTCCCTTCGCAAGCGACATTTACAACTTCGTACCGACCTTCGTTTCCGCCGGACTTCTTCTGTTCATCGGCGCCTCGATCGTAAAGGTCTGGGTTCTCGACCAGTTCGGGCGCCTGGGGCGGGCGGACTGGCTTCTGAGCCTGACCATCGTGGTTGTATCTATCCTGTTCGGAATGGTGACAGCGATCGGCGTCGGGGTCGTGGCCGCTTCGGTCATCTTCGCCGTACTTTATGCACGCCTTCCCGTCATCCGCTCGACCTCGGACTTGCGCACGCGCCGCAGCCGCGTTGACCGGGGGCCCGCACAGACCGCCTTTCTTGACGCGCACGGTGATGAAGTGGCGATTGTCAGCCTGCAAGGCTTTCTGTTCTTCGGCACGGCTATGTACTTGACCGCGCACATCCGCGGCCTGCTGGAAAAGTCGGGGAAGATCCACACTGTGATACTCGATTTTCGGCGCGTCAGCCGGGTTGATGCGTCGGCGATCGCCACCATTCGAAGGATCGAACTTCTGGCCGGAAGCTATGGCACGCGCGTTGTCCTTTCGGAAATGAACCACGAAACGAACCGTGACATTAGGCGCAGCTACCTTTCCCTTGGCCCAAACCACATTCTGCAGACAGCACGAACGACCGACGAAGCACTGGAAGCCGTCGAGGTCGAAATGCTCTCTCGTCTCGAAGATAAGGAACGTCACGAAAGCGCGACCTCCGCACTCGACCGCATTACCGGCGATCCGGCCGTTACGAAGCGCATCCTCATGAAAATGTCTCGTGAACAGGTCGCAAAAGGCACCCGGCTTATCACGCAGGGCCACCAGTCCGGCGATATCTATCTGATCGACGAGGGCCGGCTGTCGGTTCTGCTCAACCTTCCCGATGGCGGCACGTTACGGCTACGGACCATGGCCGAGGGCTCGCTCGTCGGTGAAGTCGCCAGTTACGCAGGACTGAAACGCACCGCCGATGTCGTCGCCGAAACCGATGCGGTGGTCTACCACGCCAGCACCGAACGCATCGCGGCCATCACCGGGGAGGACCCCGTTCTGGCAGCCGCACTTCATCGCATGGTAGCCGCCACCCTCGCCGACAAGCTCGACCGGACGAACAAGCTGCTTGGCGATGCCGAATAACGGAACGCGATCACACGGGCGTCATGGCACCTGATACCGCAACATCGTCGTCGACAGCCAGCACCCCGACCATCTCGACGCCGCTGTAGAACTCGTAGACCACCAGCGTTTCACCGGAACTGTCGGTGATCGTCCCGGCCTGTTCGACAATCACGCCCTCGTCATTCGTCAACTCGAGCGTATCACCCGGATCGCCATAGACCGTGGCGCTGTCGAAGCCCGGGCCGAGATCGAGAAGTGCCGCGAGTTCACTGTCTGCCGTACTCGACAAGCCCTGCAGGTCATCAAGCGACAAAGCCAGGCTGTTCGCAACGCCGTTTTCCATGTCAATCACTTCGATATCCGAGATGGTAAGCGCTGGAAGCACATCGACGGTCAGGTCACCGCCCATTGCAAGCTTTAGCGTGTCACGCCCCTCGCCACCGTCGACCTCTCCAGGGGAGCCATCGCCCACGGGGCCCTCGATGACAAGGATATCGTTCCCCGCCTGCCCGTACAGTTCGTCAGTTCCGCCGCCGCCAAGCAACAGGTCATTACCCTCGCCGCCAGAGATTACGTCGTCACCAGGTCCGCCCGCCAGAAGGTCGGAGCCGTCGGTCCCGGTTTCGGTCACGGCTTCATCGGGCCGAACAAGACGATCGGTGCTGACGATCGTGATCCGGTCCCCGGTTGTTTCAAGATCGCCGTCCAGGTCGAAGACTGCCGTCGCCTGGAAGTAGTTCTCGTCTCCGATCATGCTTTCGAGACCGTCGATCTCGGCGAAGGGCAGCAGGAAGTCGAGGTCGACTTCGGTAAATGCCTCGCTGTCCTGATTGGCAATCTCTCCGTGATCGGTGCCGTCACTGATGAGCGTCACCGAGAAGGAGACAAGCTCTGCATTGAACAGCGGCGTGGCAGCAAGTGCACTTGCCAATTGGCTGGCTGAAGAAAGGACGACCGAGGATCCATCGCTGTCGAAGGCGTACTGTTCGCCGTTCACGGTATAATCCGCTTCGAGGTAGGAGGCATCGAACCCACCTCCGATCCCGAAAGTCTGGATGTCGACATCATGCGACATTCGCAGCGCCGCAAGCGCAGCGCCAATCTGCGAGGTGGAATTCGTCGGGGCACCATCGGTGACGAAGTACAGGAAATTCGCCTCGTCTCCGTCTGGGTCGGCTTCGTCGAAGAACGCCTCGGCCTGGTTGAGCGCCGCGACGAAGTTCGTGGTGCCACCGGTACCGTTCTCCTCGATTTCGACGAGCGCCGCCTCGATCTCGTCCGCATCCTCGATGAGATCGTAAGTCAGCGTGCGCGTCGCTCCGCTCGAGAAAACGACGATCGCAATGTCGACCTGTGTGGCAGACCCCTCGAACTGTTCCTGCAACTCGGCAATTGCCGAGCGCACCGCATCGACCTGCAGCCCGAATTCGTCTTCGAAACTGCCTGAGGCATCGATGACGAACACGATGTTAACCGGAGTGGCGTCCACTGCAGAGCGCTCGACCCTGACACTTCCTGCCGGGCCATCCTCGCTTCCGTCGATGTTGATACCGACGCCAAGCCCACGGTCGTCGGCCTCTTCACCACCACTGTCCTCGATCCCGACTGTTACGGTAACCGTGACAACTTCCTCACCATCGCTGACGTCGACGTCAAAACTGTCGAACCCGGAGGCACCCTCGTACGGGTAGTAAACGAAGCTGCCATCCGGCTCGAGGACGACATATCCCTGTGTCGGACCGGAATCCGTTGGTGAATAGGTGAGCGGATCGCCATCCGCGTCAGTCGCGATTATCACGCCTGCGATTCCGTCACCTTCCTCACCTTCGACGAAAACGTTGTCCGCCACCGGCGCGTCGTTCACCGGGGCGACCGTGATCGCCACCGTCGCCGTGTCCGTCCCGCCATTCCCGTCCGAGACTTCGTAGGTGAAGCTGTCCTCGCCGGCGAAGTCCGCCTCCGGCGTGTAGGTGAACGTCCCGTCAGGCCCCATCTCCACCGTGCCGTGCGCCGGGCCGTCGACCACCGCGTGGCTCAGCGGGTCATCCTCGATATCCGACGTGGTGACGGCGCCCTCGAGCGGCGTGTCCTCGTCGGTGCCGGTCTCCAGGCCCTCCGCAACCGGTGCGTCATTCACCGGGGCGACCGTGATCGCCACCGTCGCCGTGTCCGTCCCGCCATTCCCGTCCGAGACTTCGTAGGTGAAGCTGTCCGCGCCGGAGAAATCCGCCTCCGGCGTGTAGGTGAACGTCCCGTCAGGCCCCATCTCCACCGTGCCGTGCGCCGGGCCCTCCACCACCGCGTGGCTCAGCGGGTCGCCCTCGATGTCCGAGCTCGTGACCGCCCCCTCCAGAGGCGTGTCCTCGTCGGTCGACGTCTCCAGGCCGTCCGCCACCGGGGCGTCGTTCACCGGCGCGACCGTGATCGCCACCGTCGCCGTATCCGTGCCGCCCTGGCCGTCCGAGACTTCGTAGGTGAAGCTGTCCGCGCCTGCGAACTCCGCCTCCGGCGTGTAGGTGAACGTCCCGTCCGGCGCCATCTCCACCGTGCCGTGCGCCGGGCCGTCCACCAACGCGTGGGTCAGCGGGTCACCCTCGACATCCGAGCTCGTGACGGCGCCCTCCAGAGGCGTGTCCTCGTCGGTCGAGGTCTCAAGCCCGTCCGCCACCGGCGCGTCGTTCACCGGGGCGACCGTGATCGCCACCGTCGCCGTATCCGTCCCACCATTGCCGTCCGAGACTTCGTAGGTGAAGCTGTCCTCGCCTGCGAAGTCCGCCTCCGGCGTGTAGGTGAACGTCCCGTCCGGCGCCATCTCCACCGTGCCGTGCGCCGGGCCGTCCACCACCGCGTGGGTCAGCGGGTCACCCTCGACATCCGAGCTCGTGACGGCGCCCTCCAGAGGCGTGTCCTCGTCGGTCGAGGTCTCAAGCCCGTCCGCCACCGGCGCGTCGTTCACCGGGGCGACCGTGATCGCCACCGTCGCCGTATCCGTCCCACCATTGCCGTCCGAGACTTCGTAGGTGAAGCTGTCCTCGCCCGCGAAGTCCGCCTCCGGCGTGTAGGTGAACGTCCCGTCCGGCGCCATCTCCACCGTGCCGTGCGCCGGGCCGTCCACCACCGCGTGGGTCAGCGGGTCACCCTCGACATCCGAGCTCGTGACGGCGCCCTCGAGCGGCGTGTCCTCGTCGGTCGAGGTCTCCAGGCCCTCCGCCACCGGCGCGTCGTTCACCGGCGCGACCGTGATCGCCACCGTCGCCGTATCCGTGCCGCCATTCCCATCCGAGACTTCGTAGGTGAAGCTATCCGCGCCGGCGAAGTCCGCCTCCGGCGTGTAGGTGAACGTCCCGTCCGGCGCCATCTCCACCGTGCCGTGCGCCGGGCCGTCCACCACCGCGTGGGTCAGCGGGTCACCCTCGATGTCCGAGCTCGTGACGGCGCCCTCGAGCGGCGTGTCCTCGTCGGTCGAGGTCTCCAGGCCCTCCGCAACCGGTGCGTCGTTCACCGGCGCGACCGTGATCGCCACCGTCGCCGTGTCCGTGCCGCCCTGGCCGTCAGAGACTTCGTAGGTGAAGCTGTCCGCGCCGGAGAAATCCGCCTCCGGCGTGTAGGTGAACGTCCCGTCCGGCGCCATCTCCACCGTGCCGTGCGCCGGGCCCTCCACCACCGCGTGGCTCAGCGGGTCACCCTCGATGTCCGACGTGGTCACCGCGCCCTCGAGCGGCGTGTCCTCGTCGGTGCCGGTCTCCAGGCCCTCCGCTACCGGTGCGTCATTCACCGGGGCGACCGTGATCGCCACCGTCGCCGTGTCCGTCCCTCCATTGCCGTCCGAGACCGCGTAGGTGAAGCTGTCCTCGCCGGCGAAGTCCGCCTCCGGCGTGTAGGTGAACGTCCCGTCAGGCGCCATCTCCACCGTGCCGTGCGCCGGGCCGTCCACCACCGCGTGGCTCAGCGGGTCGTCCTCGAGGTCCGACGTGGTCACCGCGCCCTCGAGCGGCGTGTCCTCGTCGGTGCCGGTCTCCAGGCCGTCCGCCACAGGGGCGTCGTTCACCGGCGCGACCGTGATCGCCACCGTCGCCGTGTCCGTGCCGCCATTCCCGTCCGAGACTTCGTAGGTGAAGCTGTCCGCGCCCGCGAAGTCCGCCTCCGGCGTGTAGGTGAACGTCCCGTCCGGCGTCATCTCCACCGTGCCGTGCGCCGGGCCGTCCACCACCGCGTGGCTCAGCGGGTCGTCCTCGAGGTCCGACGTGGTTACCGCGCCCTCGAGCGGCGTGTCCTCGTCGGTGCCGGTCTCCAGGCCGTCCGCCACAGGGGCGTCGTTCACCGGCGCGACCGTGATCGCCACCGTCGCCGTGTCCGTGCCGCCCTGGCCGTCAGAGACTTCGTAGGTGAAGCTGTCCTCGCCCGCGAAGTCCGCCTCCGGCGTGTAGGTGAACGTCCCGTCCGGCGCCATCTCCACCGTCCCGTGCGCCGGGCCGTCCACCACCGCGTGGCTCAGCGGGTCGCCCTCGATGTCCGAGCTCGTGACCGCCCCCTCGAGCGGCGTGTCCTCGTCGGTGCCGGTCTCCAGGCCGTCCGCCACAGGGGCGTCGTTCACCGGGGCGACCGTGATCGCCACCGTCGCCGTATCCGTCCCGCCATTCCCGTCCGAGACTTCGTAGGTGAAGCTGTCCTCGCCGGCGAAGTCCGCCTCCGGCGTGTAGGTGAACGCCCCGTCCGGCGCCATCTCCACCGTCCCGTGCGCCGGGCCGTCCACCACCGTGTGGCTCAGCGGGTCGCCCTCGATATCCGTGCTCGTGACGGCGCCCTCGAGCGGCGTGTCCTCGTCGGTCGAGGCCTCAAGCCCGTCCGCCACAGGGGCGTCATTCACCGGGGCGACCGTGAGCGCCACCGTCGCCGTGTCCGTCCCGCCCTGGCCGTCCGAGACTTCGTAGGTGAAGCTGTCCGCGCCGGAGAAATCCGCCTCCGGCGTGTAGGTGAACGTCCCGTCAGGCCCCATCTCCACCGTGCCGTGCGCCGGGCCGTCCACCACCGCGTGGCTCAGCGGGTCACCCTCGATGTCCGACGTGGTCACCCCGCCCTCGAGCGGCGTGTCCTCGTCGGTCGAGGTCTCCAGGCCCTCCGCCACCGGGGCGTCGTTCACCGGGCTGACCGTGATCGCCACCGTCGCCGTGTCCGTCCCGCCATTCCCGTCCGAGACTTCGTAGGTGAAGCTGTCCGCGCCTGCGAAGTCCGCCTCCGGCGTGTAGGTGAACGTCCCGTCCGGCGCCATCTCCACCGTGCCATGCGCCGGGCCGTCCACCAACGCGTGGGTCAGCGGGTCACCCTCGACATCCGAGCTCGTGACGGCGCCCTCCAGAGGCGTGTCCTCGTCGGTCGAGGTCTCAAGCCCGTCCGCCACCGGCGCGTCGTTCACCGGGGCGACCGTGATCGCCACCGTCGCCGTATCCGTCCCACCATTGCCGTCCGAGACTTCGTAGGTGAAGCTGTCCTCGCCCGCGAAGTCCGCCTCCGGCGTGTAGGTGAACGTCCCGTCCGGCGCCATCTCCACCGTGCCGTGCGCCGGGCCGTCCACCACCGCGTGGGTCAGCGGGTCACCCTCGACATCCGAGCTCGTGACGGCGCCCTCGAGCGGCGTGTCCTCGTCGGTCGAGGTCTCCAGGCCCTCCGCCACCGGCGCGTCGTTCACCGGCGCGACCGTGATCGCCACCGTCGCCGTATCCGTGCCGCCATTCCCATCCGAGACTTCGTAGGTGAAGCTATCCGCGCCGGCGAAGTCCGCCTCCGGCGTGTAGGTGAACGTCCCGTCCGGCGCCATCTCCACCGTGCCGTGCGCCGGGCCGTCCACCACCGCGTGGGTCAGCGGGTCACCCTCGATGTCCGAGCTCGTGACGGCGCCCTCGAGCGGCGTGTCCTCGTCGGTCGAGGTCTCCAGGCCCTCCGCAACCGGTGCGTCGTTCACCGGCGCGACCGTGATCGCCACCGTCGCCGTGTCCGTGCCGCCCTGGCCGTCAGAGACTTCGTAGGTGAAGCTGTCCGCGCCGGAGAAATCCGCCTCCGGCGTGTAGGTGAACGTCCCGTCCGGCGCCATCTCCACCGTGCCGTGCGCCGGGCCCTCCACCACCGCGTGGCTCAGCGGGTCACCCTCGATGTCCGACGTGGTCACCGCGCCCTCGAGCGGCGTGTCCTCGTCGGTGCCGGTCTCCAGGCCCTCCGCTACCGGTGCGTCATTCACCGGGGCGACCGTGATCGCCACCGTCGCCGTGTCCGTGCCGCCATTCCCGTCCGAGACTTCGTAGGTGAAGCTGTCCGCGCCCGCGAAGTCCGCCTCCGGCGTGTAGGTGAACGTCCCGTCCGGCGTCATCTCCACCGTGCCGTGCGCCGGGCCGTCCACCACCGCGTGGCTCAGCGGGTCGTCCTCGAGGTCCGACGTGGTTACCGCGCCCTCGAGCGGCGTGTCCTCGTCGGTGCCGGTCTCCAGGCCGTCCGCCACAGGGGCGTCGTTCACCGGCGCGACCGTGATCGCCACCGTCGCCGTGTCCGTGCCGCCCTGGCCGTCAGAGACTTCGTAGGTGAAGCTGTCCTCGCCCGCGAAGTCCGCCTCCGGCGTGTAGGTGAACGTCCCGTCCGGCGCCATCTCCACCGTCCCGTGCGCCGGGCCGTCCACCACCGCGTGGCTCAGCGGGTCGCCCTCGATGTCCGAGCTCGTGACCGCCCCCTCGAGCGGCGTGTCCTCGTCGGTGCCGGTCTCCAGGCCGTCCGCCACAGGGGCGTCGTTCACCGGGGCGACCGTGATCGCCACCGTCGCCGTATCCGTCCCGCCATTCCCGTCCGAGACTTCGTAGGTGAAGCTGTCCTCGCCGGCGAAGTCCGCCTCCGGCGTGTAGGTGAACGCCCCGTCCGGCGCCATCTCCACCGTCCCGTGCGCCGGGCCGTCCACCACCGTGTGGCTCAGCGGGTCGCCCTCGATATCCGTGCTCGTGACGGCGCCCTCGAGCGGCGTGTCCTCGTCGGTCGAGGCCTCAAGCCCGTCCGCCACAGGGGCGTCATTCACCGGGGCGACCGTGAGCGCCACCGTCGCCGTGTCCGTCCCGCCCTGGCCGTCCGAGACTTCGTAGGTGAAGCTGTCCGCGCCGGAGAAATCCGCCTCCGGCGTGTAGGTGAACGTCCCGTCAGGCCCCATCTCCACCGTGCCGTGCGCCGGGCCGTCCACCACCGCGTGGCTCAGCGGGTCACCCTCGATGTCCGACGTGGTCACCCCGCCCTCGAGCGGCGTGTCCTCGTCGGTCGAGGTCTCCAGGCCCTCCGCCACCGGGGCGTCGTTCACCGGGCTGACCGTGATCGCCACCGTCGCCGTGTCCGTCCCGCCATTCCCGTCCGAGACTTCGTAGGTGAAGCTGTCCGCGCCTGCGAAGTCCGCCTCCGGCGTGTAGGTGAACGTCCCGTCCGGCGCCATCTCCACCGTGCCATGCGCCGGGCCGTCCACCAACGCGTGGGTCAGCGGGTCACCCTCGACATCCGAGCTCGTGACGGCGCCCTCCAGAGGCGTGTCCTCGTCGGTCGAGGTCTCAAGCCCGTCCGCCACCGGCGCGTCGTTCACCGGGGCGACCGTGATCGCCACCGTCGCCGTATCCGTCCCACCATTGCCGTCCGAGACTTCGTAGGTGAAGCTGTCCTCGCCCGCGAAGTCCGCCTCCGGCGTGTAGGTGAACGTCCCGTCCGGCGCCATCTCCACCGTGCCGTGCGCCGGGCCGTCCACCACCGCGTGGGTCAGCGGGTCACCCTCGACATCCGAGCTCGTGACGGCGCCCTCGAGCGGCGTGTCCTCGTCGGTCGAGGTCTCCAGGCCCTCCGCCACCGGCGCGTCGTTCACCGGCGCGACCGTGATCGCCACCGTCGCCGTATCCGTGCCGCCATTCCCATCCGAGACTTCGTAGGTGAAGCTATCCGCGCCGGCGAAGTCCGCCTCCGGCGTGTAGGTGAACGTCCCGTCCGGCGCCATCTCCACCGTGCCGTGCGCCGGGCCGTCCACCACCGCGTGGGTCAGCGGGTCACCCTCGATGTCCGAGCTCGTGACGGCGCCCTCGAGCGGCGTGTCCTCGTCGGTCGAGGTCTCCAGGCCCTCCGCCACCGGGGCGTCATTCACCGGGGCGACCGTGATCGCCACCGTCGCCGTGTCCGTCCCGCCATTCCCGTCCGAGACTTCGTAGGTGAAGCTGTCTTCGCCGGTATATCCTTCGTCCGGCTCATAGACGTACTCCCCGGTTTCAAGAAGAACGACCCTACCGTGCTCGGGCGGCGTCTCGATGGAGAAGGTGAGTCTGTCGCCATCGCTGTCGGTGGCTTCGAGAATGCCCGAGACCGTGCCATTCTCTGGAACTTCCGCAACGCTGTCCGCGGTTACGGGAGCCGCGTTGCCGTCAAGTTCCGTGGGATCGGTCGGAGGGGTTGGTGTCGGCGTTTCTCCAGCTGCCGTTCCACCCCCGCCGGTGGAGCCGCCCTCTTCCGGGCCGCCCGGCCCTCCGCCCACGCCGCCGTCATCGAGCCCCTCGTCTGTCCCCGGGTCAAATTCCGGGTCGCTGGTCGAACCGGAATTGCCGCTCGAGCTGTTCAGTTCAACGAAATTCTCACCACCTGCAACCCGGTCATAGGCGTTGACGAAAGCGTTCGTGGCATCCGCAATGATCTCGGCATCGCTCGCGTCATCCTCTGCGGTGCGCTCAACCTCATAAGCCTCGCCTTCAAGCGGGATGACCCACTTGCTGTCGACGCTGGTGATGACCGTAATGAGATTTCCGTCAAGATCGTAAAGCTCGATCACACCGGCGCCGCTGCCGTCGAAATCTTCCGTCAGCGAGGCCGAGACGGTGACGACCCCCGCAATGGTGGCGATATCCACCAGCACGGTCGTGCCACGGATACCCATCGTGGCGGAGGGGGTGTTAACCTCCATGTCACCGGTCTTCGCAACCTGACCGGCCACGAAGACGAAGCTGCCCTCGACAAGACTGAAAGCCGCGCTGTTGGCGTCGCCTTCGGGAGTGTAGACGAGTTCGTCGAGTACCATGCGTGACGCCGAGGCCAGCGTGAACATCGTACCATCGACGAAGGTCACAGACAGCTTGCCGCCCTCGTCGGTGCGAACGACATCATTCTGAAAGACCTTCATGCCGACGGTCAGGGTCTCGACCGTGCCATCGACACGCTGAACCGTGGCCGTTCCGCTGACAGTTTCCACCTGTCCGATCGGATCGGTCCGGGCGCTTTCGCCGACCTGTGCGTATTGGCCCGGCGCTTCGGGACCAGCCAAACGGGAAACCACGGGGCCAGTCAGCCGGGCGCCTTCCGGCGTTGCAAGATCCGGCGGTGACGACGTTGCGAAGTAGTCGACGATGCGGATATCCGGCCCGGTTTCGTTTTCGAGAACGAGATCCTGACCCTCGCGGACGAATTCTGCCCGGAAGAGCCATGTCGGGTCGGGGATAACTATCTGGGCATCGGTATCCGCACGAATAATCAGGCCATCTTCGCCTTGATTCCCCTGAGAAAGTTCCAGTCCGTCTAGATAGAAATCGCGTTTCAAATGAGACCCCGGGTTGGCCGGGACATTACCCGACGTTAACAAATTACCCTGCAAAACGATTCGGGCAAAATTTTAAGCTAAATTCAATGTTTACCCTAGCGTCCGTATTGACCGCCGGACAAGTCCGCGCTTTCCTTCTCGCGGGGAGCGTGACGATGCTGACGCGGTTTTTCAGGCGGATCGGGGCAGGACGGTTGCTGGGCATTGCGCTGCTCGGCTGCCTGCTGGTGCTGCGCGTTGCCGATCCCGGGCCGGTTCAGCAGCTTAGGCACGCGGCCTTCGATCTCTATCAGCAGTTGCACCCCCGCGTGCAACAGCAGGTCCCCGTGACGATCATCGACATCGACGACCCGAGTCTCGAAGCCTTCGGTCAGTGGCCCTGGCCGCGATCGCGGGTTGCGGAACTGGTCATCCGCGCCTTCGAAGCAGGCGCTGTGGCGCTTGCTTTCGACATCATCTTCGCCGAGCCGGACCGGCTGTCGCCGCCCGCCATCGCACGCGACAATCCTGACTTGCCGGAGGATGCGAGAGAACGGCTTTCAGCACTCCCGGATACCGATGCAGCACTGGCGGACGCAATCTCGCGCACCCGGGTTGTCGTGGGGCAGACCAGCGTGCGGTCGACCCGGGCCGGCCTAGCCAAGACGCGGCAAATAAGACAAGTGCCCCACGCCATCCTCGGGGAGGATGCGCGCGCCTTCCTGCCGCGGTTCCCGGATCTGATACAGAACCTGCCGGAGTTGGAAGACGCCGCCGCCGGTCGGGGAGTTTTCAGCGTCCGCCCGGATGCCGACGGCATATACCGCAGGGTGCCGATGGCCATGCTGGTGCAGGATGAACTTCGGCTCGGGCTTGCGCCGGAGCTATTGCGCGTGGCGACGGGCGGGAATGCCTTCGCACTGAGGGGCAACGCGGCAGGGGTGGATGGCGTCGTTC
The DNA here is from genome assembly GCF_008728195.1 of Roseovarius indicus. Classification (NCBI taxonomy): domain Bacteria; kingdom Pseudomonadati; phylum Pseudomonadota; class Alphaproteobacteria; order Rhodobacterales; family Roseobacteraceae; genus Roseovarius; species Roseovarius indicus. Next base: position 686,794 of record NZ_CP031598.1, on the reverse strand, counting down.
TGGGCGGCAAGCTGGTTCGCACTGCGCCGGACGGGTCTGTCTGGCCCTATCTCACTCCGTCTTCGCCCGCGCGGTTCGTCTCGGCCGGCGCGTTGCTTTCCGGAGACGTGCCCACCGGTCGCCTCGCCGGTCAGCTTGTCTTGACCGGCACTTCCGCGATCGGGCTTGAAGATTACCGGCCAACTGCGCTCGGAACGTCGATGGCAGGGGTGGAAATCCATGCCCAGCTTCTCGAAAACATCCTGACCGACACGTTGCTCAAGCGACCCAACTACGCGATCGCGGTGGAACTCTTCACCGTCGCGGTTCTTTCCTTGCTTGTCATAATTCTCGTTCCGGTTATCGGCGCCCGGCTGATCATTGCTTTTGCGGCACTTCTGCTCGCGGGTTATGTCGGTGGGGTCTACTATCTCTTTGTCGATCAGCGGATCCTCCTCGATCCGACGTGGCCCGCGCTCGGCACGCTGATGACGCTCATGCTGATGTCGAGTGCGAATTACCTGCGCGAAGAGCGTCAGCGGCAGCAGATCCGCGGCGCATTCGGGCAATACGTCTCGCCGGACCTCGTCGAGCAGCTTTCGGAAAACCCCGCCGCACTGACACTCGGGGGAGAGCGCCGGGACCTCACAATTCTGTTCAGCGACGTGCGGGGCTTCACCACTCTGTCAGAGGGCTTCAAGGACGACCCGGCAGGCTTGACCGCCTTGATGAACAGCTTTCTTACCGTGCTGTCCCGGGCGATCTTGAAGGAAGGCGGCACGATCGACAAATTCATGGGCGACGCGGTGATGGCCTTCTGGAACGCCCCGCTAGATACGCCCGATCACCCCTCGGCAGCCTGCCGGGCCGCACTGGCAATGCTGGCCGACGTCGCCGACCTTAACGCGCGCAGGGCCAAGGACGCGGCGGAAAAGGGAGAAACTTCGCTTCCGATCAACGTCGGCATCGGCCTCAACACAGGTAACTGCGTGGTTGGAAACATGGGCAGCGAAATGCGATTCGACTACTCGGCGCTCGGGGACGCCGTCAACCTGGCCTCACGGCTCGAGGGACAGTCGAAGACCTATGGGATGGGGATCATTCTTGGCGAGACAACGGCCAACGCGGTAGGCGACAGTTTCGCCAAGCTTGAGTTGGACCTGCTGCGCGTGAAGGGCAAGACGCAGCCGGAACGTGTCTTCGGCCTCCTTGGTGACGCGGCTATGCGTAACAGCGTCGAATTCGCCAGGCTGGAACACGCCAACGGGGCCATGCGCCAAGCCTATACCGAACAGAGATGGGCCGATGCGACAGCTGCTTTGAACGACGTCGTGAATGCAGGCGAGGCGCTTGGACTCGATCTGACCGGCTACGCGGAACGCTACCGCGCGCGCATCGCCGACCTTACCGCCAGCCCACCCCGCCTGGATTGGGACGGCGTGCATGTGGCAACAGAGAAGTAGCTTCTACCGCTCTCGCAATGCCTCGGCCTGCGCACGACGGAGCGGCTTCAACAGGTAATCGAGCACGGTCTTGCGGCCGGTTTGAATATCCACTTGCGCCACCATTCCGGGGCCGATGGGCAAGGTGTCGTCGCCAATGGCCGGCAATTCGCTCTCGGCTGTGCGCACCATGACCCGGAAGAACTGGTTGCCCTCGGAATCCTCGAGCGCGTCTGCACCGATGCGTTCTACCGTGCCGTCAAGCGCGCCATAGACGAGATAGTCATAGGCGGTGATCTTGACCGATGCTGCCTGCCCGGGGCTTATGAACGCCACGTCGCGCGGGCGGATCTGGGCCTCGATCAGCAGGTTATCGTCACGCGGAACGATCTCGACCAAAGGCGCACCGGGCTGGACGACTGCGCCTATGGTGGTCACGTGAACACGGTTCACCGTGCCGCGAACGGGCGCGCGAAGAAGGGTGCGCGTAACCTTGTCGGCAGCGGAGCGAAGCGCCTCACGCAGCACTGACAGCTCGCCGCTGATCTCTGCCCCGCGTTCACGTGCTGTCAAGACATAGGCGGACTTTGCCGTACGTATCTGGTTCTCGGCCTCGCGAATGGCCGCCTCGATCCCCGGCAGGCGTGCGCGCGAAACATCCAGCTCGCCCTGTACCGCGGCCAGTTGCCCCTGAAGTCGCAACAGCTCTATGCGAGGCACGGATCCGCGTTCGGCCAACCCCTCCGTCAATTCGGTTTCCTCGGTAAGCGGCGCAAGCTGTGCTTCAAGCTTGGCGATGGTGGCACGGCTTTCGCGAAGCGCTGCCTTTCGCTGCGAAAGCTGATCTTCCAGAACAGCCAACTCGGCCTCCAATTGCCCGCGACGAGACAGGAAGACCTCGGTTTCGGCGGCGACGGCGGCAGGCGCACGCTCTTCCAGCCCTTCCGGGAACAAGATTACCTCCGCCCCTTGAGCCTCGGCCATGATCCGGGCCTCGGCGGCCATCAGGGTCGCTTCCCGTTCCTGGATCTCACCGAGATCCGAACCCGCCCGCGTGTCGTCGATGCGCATCAATTCCGCGTCAGGCTCGACGACGTCGCCCTCTTGAACGGAGATCTCGGTCACAACCCCACCGTCAAAGCTCTGAACGACCTGCAACTGACGCGATGGCACGACCCGGCCCGTGGCCCGTGTCACTTCTTCAATTTCGTAGAACCACGCCCAGGCAAAGAAGCCGCCAAGCCCGATCACGATGGCGGCGAGCAACGCCAGGGACCCGCGCGCTCCGCGGTGCCGGCCGCTTGCCGAAGCGTCATTCACGAACTGGTCTTCGACACGTGCACCGAACATCGCCTACTCCGCCGCACGCTTTTCGGTGGCGGAGCGGCGCATCGTCTCGATCACCTTGGCACGGGTATCGTCGAGCAGGATGCGACCACCATCCATCATCACCCAGCGGTTCGCAAGTTCAGCCAGAGCCGGGCGATGTGTGCACAGTATCAACCCGGTACCGGCGGCGTTGAGCGCGCGCAGCCGCGCAACGACCGCAGCTTCCATGTGCCTGTCCATCGCGTTGGTCGGTTCGTCCAGGAACAGGATCCGCGGCTTCCGCAACAACAGCCGGGCCAGGGCCAATCCCTGACGCTGACCGCCGGATAATTGCGCGCCCTTCTCGCCAATGAACCGCGAGAGGCCCGCCGGATCGGAACTTACGAAAGCGGCCATGCCCGCATCCCGCAGCGCCTCCTCGATTTCGGCATGTGTCGCATCGGGGCGTCCGATCACGAGGTTTTCACGCAGCGTGCCCGTGAAGAGCTCCGGCTCTTGCGGCAAGTACCCGACACCTGCCCGCAGCTCCGCCGGGTCATATTGCGCCGAACTGCGCCCGTCGAGCAGGACCGATCCGGTTTCGGGTTCCAGAAGGCCGCAAAGCAGCCGACCCAGCGTGCTTTTTCCTGAACCGACCCGACCGAGAAGCGCGACGCACTCCCCCGGAGCCATCTCAAGCGACAGACCGGCAATTGCATACCGCTCCGCCGCCGGATAGCGATACCTCACATCTTCGATCTTAAGGGCACCTTCCCGGATGCGCGCGCTGCTTTCAACCTCGGGCGCGCGTTCCGGCGGTATCGCCATAAAGGCCGACAATGCCCGTAAAGACTTCAGCGCGTACTGTGCACGAAAGATCGTCTGCGCGATTGCACCCAGCGGCGCAAGCGCTCGGCCGGCAAGGATGTTCGCGGCAATGAGCGCCCCGATAGTAATCTCGCCCTCTGAAACGAGGAATACCCCCCACACAATGATACCGACGCTGACGAACTGCTGGATCATCTGGGTGCCCGACATCGCCACGTTCGACCAGAAACGACTGCGTCCGTTGATCCGGGCCGAGGCGGCAGAGGCGCGTTCCCATTCGCGCTGCATGACGGGTTCAGCATTGAGCGTCTTGATGGTCTCCAGGCCCATCAGCGATTCCACGAGTACCGACTGGCGGCGGCCGGCCAATTGCTGCGCTTCCGCCGCGATCCGCCCCATCGGCAGTTGCGCGACCACGGCCAGGATGAACACCGCCGGCAGCGCCAGAAGCGGGACCAGTGCCAGCGGGCCGACAAGCACGTAAAGCACGAAGATGAAAACCCCGATGAACATCAGGTCGATTAGAGAGACGAAACTGGCCGAGCCAAAGAACTCCCGCACCGTTTCGAAATCGCGGATATGGCTGGCCAGAACTGTTGCGCCATCCTTTCGCGACATGGGTCGCAAGCTCATCGCGTGGTTGAATAGCGAGGCCGCGATACCGGTATCGAGCCGGCGCCCAACGGTTTCCAGTACACGTGCGCGCACACCACGTAGGACCAGATCCAGCCCGATCGCAATCGCCACGCCCAACGCCAATGTCCACAAGGTAATGAAAGCCAGGTTCGGGATGACCCGGTCATAGACGTTCATGACGAAAATCGGCAGGGCCAGGCCCAGCACATTGATACAGAGTGCCGCGATGAAAACCTGTGCCCAGCCGCTGCGGTTTTCCCGGACCGGCCCCCAGAACCAGTGCTGAGCGCCGCGATCGGGCCGCTCAGTCAAGCGACGGTCGGCAAGCGCACCCTCGGGCGTGACCAGCATGACCTCCTGCCGCGTGCGCCGGGCCAGTTTGCGGAGGGGCGTTTCGCGTTCGGGCTCGTCACGTTCCGGGTCTATCACCCGCGCATTGCGACGGTCTGGCGAGAAGCCCAAAAGGACAAGCGGCGCCCCGGTATCACGGAAAATCAGACAGGGCAGCACGGCCGGATCGATGGCCTTCAGGCGCCGCAAAACGAGCCGGGACCTAAGCCCGACAGCAGCAAGCGCCCTTGCCAGATACTCGGGGTCGCGCGGGTCGAACCCCGCTGCCAGACGTGCGCGAACCGCCTCGTCACTCCAGGGCTGGTTGTGATGATGCGCCATCCATGCGACCGCCGCCAACCCTGTTCCCGGTTTATCAGGGTTTGATCTTGGCGCCGCGCGACCCTGCGTCCCCCCTGCCTTGGCGGCAGAGATTTTCCCCGAACCCACCCTGCGCCCGGCGCTCATTCCAGCGCCCGGATCTCGGTATTGAAGATGGCGGCCGGGCGCTTGGCACGCGTCGCGCGCTCCTTGAAGTCAGGAGCCAGCGCAACGTTGGCGTGAGACAGTTTGAAATGCTTGGCCAGCATTCCCTGCGAGGCAAGAAGCCGATATTGGCTAAAGGTGTAGCTCGACTGCGCGCTGACCCGCTCGAACCGGATGTTGAAATAGGTCCGCTCGGCATCGAGAACATCCAGCAGGCTGCGCTGCCCGCCCTGGAATTGTTGCTGGTATTGCTCGGATGTCTTTCGCGCTGCGGCAAGGCGACGGTCCAACAGAACCACGCGTTCGATATTGGCGTCGAAAGCATGCCATGTCCGCTCGGCCATCTCGAAGACCTCGCGGCGCACCTCGTCTCGCTCGGCGGCGGCTTCACTCGTGCGGTATTGCAGGGCACGGCGACGGGCGTCACGGCCTCCGGCATAGAATTCCCAGTCCATTCGCAGACCGACAAAGGCATCCGACTCGCTGCCCGTCGTTCCGCTGACCTCGCGACCATGCCGCACGCCAGCCTGAAGCTTGAGCTGCGGACGTTCGTCCGCGGTCGAAATGCCGACATCGAACTTCCGCTCATCGACGGCGAGTTCGTATTGTTGCAAACGAAAGCTGTTCCGGACGCTGCGAATTACGAATTCCCGTTTGTTCATCGGAAGATTCTTGAGGAACGGTACATGCATCCGACCTTCCGGATCCTTGCCGATGACCGCCAGGTACCGCGAATTGGCATTGTGCAGCGCCTGCTGCACTTCCAGTCGGCTCATTCGGGCCGCCAGAAGACGTTCCTCCGCTTCGAAGCCTGTGCTGGTGGGCAGGCGACCGGCATTTACGAGATCGTCGACCTGCCGGATGATCTTGCGATGCCGCGCGATGTTCTGGTTTGCAACTTCCATCAATTCCCGGTGACGCAGCACGTCGATATACGCCTCGACTGCGTTCAGCGCCATCGTTTCGGAGGCGTCAAGAAGCCTGAAGATTGCCCCGTCGAGCCGTGCAGCATTGCGATAGACCGTGTTGGCCCGGCGATAGCCGTCAAAGAGAGTAAGCTCTCCGACGGCGCCTATCTCGCGATAGACCTTGGTGTCGCGCTGGTCGCCGGCGTTCAGCCGGTCGGCATCGTCGAAATACGAAGCTCCCAGTTCCGAGTAGAGGTTGAGCGACGGACGGTACTCACTTTCCAGCTGCAAAAGCTCCATCGCCGAGGCCTTTACGCCTGCGTCGGCGGCCCGGGCCGTCGGATTGGTGGTCACCGCAGCGCGCACCGCCTCTTCAAGGGTCACAGCCAAGGCGGCCTTGCCGGGGAAGACGGCGGCCATCGCAAGCGAGACGTAGCAGAAGGCGAAAAATGCAGCCCGCAAACCTTTGCGTGACCTGTCGGTCGGACCCATCAGTATTACTCCGAATTCAATGAATAAATCGTGCTGTCTGCCTCGGTGAAAGTCAATTCTGCAATGCGCGATACCAGCGGTTTGCGTCGTTTGCGCACCATTCAGGCAGTCGATATTTACCCTATGAAGCAAGTCCTTCTGACATGCTGGATCTCTTCCGCCAGCGAGGTCGCGCAGGTCAGCCGGTGCGCAAGTTGATCGCTCTGGTCAACGCAAAGGATCTGCATGCTTCGGCTATGCGTCCGTGGCGGCGAACAACCCGATTGAACCATGAACCCTGCCGAGAGATGCTTCGTGTGCACTGGCACCAGGAACATACGGACGTGCCGAACCATCACCGCGGCAAACGACCGTCCGTCACTTCAGCAAGAACAACCTGTCTTTCGCGACAAACCCGTCGAGGCCGAATTCCCTGGCATAGGCCAGGAGATCAGTCGTCTTGTTGATAAACCCGCGCCCAAGAAAATTGAGCGATGTATTGCACAGGACAGCATAGCCGGTCTGCGCCTCGAACGCTTTTAGAAGATCGTGGATCTTGCGGTTCTGGTGTGGTGCGACAGTTTGAATGCGGGCCGAATTGTCGACATGCGTGATCGCCGGCAGCGCGTCGGTTTTCAACGTGTCGAAATACAGCATGAACGGGCTCGGCCGTCCCGGATCGAAGACCTTGGGCGCGAAGTCCTCCGCCACGATTGGCGCGATGGGGCGATAGCTTTCGCGGCGCTTGATGGCATTGAGACGTTCGAGTGAGTCCGCCCGCAACGGTGACGCAAGGATGGACCGATTTCCCAGGGCGCGCGGCCCCATTTCCGCGCGACCGTCGGCATGGGCGATGATCCGCCCCTCCCTCAGAAGGGCCGCAAGCCGGTCCGGATCATACAGTGAGATATCCACGCCCTCTGCGTTTTCGAGATTATCCTCGAAGTGCTGCCCTGCGTAAACGCTCCACTCGAGCTTGGCCCGACCGGTGTAGTGCCGCATGGCATCGACCGCCGTTCCAAGTGCCGAGCCGGTGTCGTTTGCACAAGGGGGCACGAAGACGTCGGAAAAGAACCCGCTGTCACGGAACGCCGCGTTCCAATCACAGTTGAGCCCGCATCCGCCGGCAATCAGTAGCGGCAAACCTGGTTGCAGATGCTGTCGGGCGAAGTCAAAGAACCGGTCATAGAGGGCCTGTTGGAAATGATACGCAAAGTTCATGAAGGCCTGATCGCGAACGCCTGCATTGTAGTGACGGCAATCGGCGAATACGGCTTTCTTCAGGTTTTCGCCCACTTCAGGGATGCCACATATCCGATCGATGAGCGCCGTGTCCTCTTCGCTGGGCGCCGAACCATCATGAAATGCCGCCAGTGCCATCAACTTTCCCGCGTCAGACAGGCGAGGATAGCGCTCGGCATTGGAAAACGTCGGATCAGCCAGCGCATACACAAAGGCATACCGATAGCCCGGGCTGTCGAGAACGGTTGGAAAGGCCGTTACGGTCAGGTCTTCATGAACCTCGTAGAACCGGCCAATAATCCCCTCCCAAACGAGGCAATAGCAGCGCTGGCCTTGAGGGAAGGGGCTCAACGCGTAAGCCGACCAGACGTGCGAGCGCTCGTGCGAGGAAGAAAAATAGGCAACCTCGTGGCCGAGCATCCGGGTTTGACCGGTGACGATCCCATCCTCTTCCGCGCCGAAATACCCAGCGCCGACCTTCCAGCCGAACTCGTTGAAGCCCTTGCTCCAGCCGCTGATGCAGACGGCGTCAGGCGGCGCCTCGAGCCTGGACAACGTATCGACATAGCATTCCGGCCCGATCCAGTCGTGGCGCAGGAAGGAATCCTTCTCTGCCTCAATGGCGAAATCAAGTTGGCCATCCAATAGATGGGCAACCGACCCGTCGTGGCCGGGCTTGTAGGCAAGGAAAGACTTCACTTTGCAGATTCACCCAACTCGGGCGGCATGGGCCAAACCTCTGGCGGGGTCGCCTCCTCCGCGGGGCGGGCGACATAGACCTGAGCGAAGAAGCTGCCGGTCGTCTCGACCCCGTCGGTTTCGTGGCCTGCGGCCCGCGCGATCCCTATGGCGCGTGCCTGCTCGTCCTGGTTTTCGAAACGTCGGTGAGGAAAGGGCGGCAGGTCGAGTGTCTCGACGACCAGCCCGTGATCGGCCATCACTTCGAATGCCGCCTTCCGCTCGTTGCCCCGCACCGGCGAGGTGACAAGCCAGGGCCGCCTCTTCGCCAATGAAAGCAGACGATCGAGCGCCTGTGGCATCAGGTGAGCGACGCTGCCGCACTCGACAACAAGATCACAATCCTCCAGACACGTCAGAAGCCGGTCGGACGGCGCCGAGACCTGAAGGTCTTCGGCAAAGCCATGTTCGAAAAGGCCCGTCGCGCTGGCGTATCCAACGGCGTTCGCGGCCACATCGATACCGTTGAAACGCGTTCCAGGATGACGCTCCGGCAGACTGGCAAGCCAAGTGCGGTCCAACTCCTGCATCTCGGATGCGTCAACTGCGTCAAGTTCCGCATTGGCGTACCGTTCAAGGAACGCGTCGGCAGATACGCTGTGCTTCATGAGCGCGGTGACGATGCCATAGCTGCTGGCAAAATCCAGAACATTGGGTGTTTCGAGCCCGCGCACACGACGGAGCTCGGCGAGAACAGCGCGGAAGATCGGAACTGCATGGGCGTGGTTGGAATAGCCCAGTTGGCGCAACATCCTGTAGTAAGCCCGACAGTCGGGCTGGTCATAGGTTTCGTCGAAAATGGTGACGAACGGCGTGGCCGCCCGCGACGCCTGTGATGTCATTCTGTCCCCTGCCCCGGGAAAATCCCGGGTCCTTCAAATGCCCGAAGACTTTGCCGCCTTTCCCCGTCGTTAGCAATTCCAAAAGCTGAAACAATCCTGAACTTTCAGTCAGCAAATGGCGCCTTGCCTTCACAGAAGCGTCACAGGCTATGAAACAAGTTGATCGGAGAAGCCAGCCTGTCTAACCCCATGCGTCATGGTGCCGCCGCAAGGCTCATCGACGAAAGGTAGCCAGCATGGCAGATGCAAGCGAAGCCCCTCGGGGAAAGATGTCGACGGTTCTGTTTGGAGCCATTCTCGCCTGGATCGCCGTGATGATCTACGCATCGTCGAACTCGATCGTGACGCTTCTGACGCAGATCGGCGAGGTGCATCAGGTCATGGGCCGCAATGCCATCACCTTTTGCAACCTGTTGGCGCTTGGCTCACTCATCTCGCTCATTCCGATGGTGATCTTCTTTCACAAGGACTGGACGCGCGATAACCTTCGCGCGCTGACAATCCGGGATTGGAGCTTGCTGACAGTGTCCGCGGTTCTCTCTTCGGCAGTCACACCGGGCCTCTTTTTCTACGCGCTGGAATACACCACAGTCACGAACGTGGTTCTGATCGGCCGGATCGACCCACCGCTCTTCATTCTTGCCGCCTGGTTTTTCCTGAAGGAAGACCTGGATCCGTGGGCATTCACCGGCGGTCTTGTGGCTCTTGTCGGCGCTGCGGTCATCATCCTCATGAAGGAAGGGGGTGCGAGCCTCAGCGTGGGCAAGGGGGAGATCGCGGCTTTCGTAGCGACACTGACGTTCATAACATCCACACTGGTCACACGGGCCGGGCTGAAAGGTGTCCCGCTGGGTATTTTTTCAATCTACCGGACGGTGCTCGGTACCGCGATCTATGCCAGCATCGCCCTTTACCTCTACGGCCCCGACCATTTTCAGGATCTGCTCGCGCCGGTGGTTCTGAAATGGATATGGGTCTATGCCATCATCGTCATCATCATTGGGCAACTCGCGTGGAATCTAGGGCTCAAATACGCCCGCTCGGGCGACGTGGCACTGGCGACGTCTTTCTCGCCGCTGGCTGCCATCACCATCGCGATGGTCATGCTGGGCGAAGACCCGGGCAAAGGGCTGATCCCCGGCGGCATCATTATCCTGGCAGGTATAGCCGTGGCTCAATATGGCCGTCTACACCGCGAACGAGCAGAGCGTCGCGCCATCGAGAAATCTCTGGAACTTGAAGGAAGCGCCAACTTCAAGGGCGTCTAGATCAGCCCTCTAGGCGAGGTCTCACCCTTCCAACTGCTGCGCATGGTGCTTCAGGAAGAGATTCAGGATGTTCTCTGCCATGGCGTTGTAATGCTGCTTGTTGCGAGGGTCGTGCTTGATCTCACCGATTTCGACCTCGGCGATGGCGTAACCTGCCGTGTGAACACGCAGCATCACATCGATGTCTGCCGCGTTTGTGTCGGCCAGCTTCGGCAGGTCGATCAAATCGCGGTCGAACAGGTATATCCCTGAGTTCGGCGCGCGAACATGGGCCAACTCGGGATAAATCAACTTGATCGCAGGGCGTATCAACAGCCGCGTCATGGGCAGGTCGTCGGTCGGATCCTGCCAGTTGCCCTTTATCATTCCCACACCGGGCTCACGCGCTTCGGTAAGGGTTTCGACCAGACCGGAATCGAATGTCTCTAGATCGGCGTCGATCTTCATGACCCAGTCGCCCTTCGCCGCAGCGAACCCCGTCTTGAGCGCCCGCCCCAAACCCGGTTCGGCCTCTTCGATGACCGTTGCCCCGGCCTCGGCAGCGGCCTCTGCCGTGCCATCCCACGACGCGTTGTCGACGACGATAACCTCGTTCACACTCCGGCGGCCGGCGACGGCCGCAACAACACGGCCGACGGTCTCGGCCTCGTTACGGGCTGGAATCACGATAGAAATGCCGTCTGCCATCCAAATTCTCCCCTGCAGGTCAGAGCATATCTGCACGACTGTTACCGGGGCGCAAGCTTCAGGCCTTCACAAATCCGTCTTCTCCGACATTATAGGCTTTGCCATATGACGTTACCCAGGCCCCGGCTGTTAACGGGGTGCATTCCGGAGTTGCCCGATGCCCAATGACACCGACCGCGCACCGCGCCCCATCGTCCGAAAGCTGGCCCATGCGACCCGGGACGGAAAGATGGACAGGCGGGAGTTTCTTGCGATCGCCAGCACCTTCGGGGCTTCGGCCGCAATGGCCTACGGCCTGCTAGGCCTGCCCACCCCCGCAGCCGCCGAGGAAGAGGGTACGCCCACGCCGGGCGGCGTTTTGCGGATCGGCAGCCGGGTGATGGAGATCACCGACCCGCGCAAGTTCTCATGGAGCGAACAGGGTAACGTCGCCCGCACCTTCTGCGAACCGCTTGTCCGCTGGGAGTACGATGCAACCTTCGCTCCGGTCCTGCTGGAAAGCTGGCATGTCAACGACGACGCGACGGTCTACACGCTAAACGTCCGGCCCGGCGTGACCTGGACAAACGGCGATGCCTTCACGGCCGAGGATGTGGTCCACAATATTACCCGCTGGTGCGATCGCCACGCCGAGGGAAATTCGATGGCATCACGTATGGGGGGGCTCGTGGATCCGGCAACGGGCAAGGCTGCCGAGGGCGCCATAGAGCAGGTCGATGACATGACCGTGCGCTTGCACTTGCCCAAACCCGATATCACCCTCATCGCAGGCATGGTCGATTATCCAGCCTTGATGGTGCATCGCAGTTTCGACTCCGACAGCAGCCTGCATGAAACCCCGATAGGCACGGGCCCGTTCGAGCTGGTCTCTGTTCAGGTCGGGCACAAGGCCGTGCTCAAGCGCCGCGAGAGCGGATGGTGGGGAGGTGCCGCCTACCTCGATGGGGTCGAGTTCATCGACTACGGCGCCGATACCGCGTCGATCGTCGCGGCCTTCGACACCGGAGAGATCGACGCAAACGAGGAAACCCAGGCTGATTTCGTCGACTCGCTCGATGCCCTGGGACTGACCAAGAAGGTCAGACCGACCGCCAATACCATCGTCGCCCGGATGCGGGTCGATACGGCGCCCTACGACGACGTCAATCTGCGCCGCGCCATTCAGATGGCCGTCGACAATCGCGTCGTGCTTGCACTTGGGCTGAATGGTGATGGCACGGTGGCCGAGAACCACCACGTGGCGCCCAGCCAACCGGAATACGCCGAGATCGCACCCATCCCGACGGACCCGGCCAAGGCCTTTGATATGGCAAGCGACGCGGGTCACGCCGAAACGTTGATTGACCTGGTTTCGATCGACGGAGACTGGCGCACCACGACGACCGACGCCATCGGCGCACTGCTGCGCGAGGCCGGTTTCAATATCCGCCGTACGATCATCGCCGGCCAGACATTCTGGAACAACTGGACAGGTTACCCCTTCTCGACCACCAGTTGGGGCGGCCGGCCCCTGGCCGTGCAAGTCCTGGCACTCGCCTACAAATCAGGCCAGCCGTGGAACGAAACAGGCTTTTCAGATCCTGAATTCGACGCGCTGCTCGAAGATGCCATGGCCACCCCCGACCCGGATGACCGCCGCGAAATCAGTGCGAAGCTTCAGACCATCTTGCGCGACAGCGGCATCATCATTCAGCCGTTCTGGCGGAACCAGACCATGCACCATGCCCCGAACGTCAAGAACCTCAGCCGGGAGCGGTTTCGCGAGCTACAACTCGACTGCGTTTGGATGCAAACCTGAAAAAACCTGATCAACGGAGCCCGGAGCGGGCAATTTCGACCACGAGATTGCGCACTGCCTGACCGCGGGCCTGCGCGATCCCTGCCACGGTATCCATGCCGTCGATGGGAACGCTGAGATCGAACAGGCGCGCCCGGTCTCGGCCGGTTTCGGTCGAGACGAAATACTGCCCGGCAAGGCGGAACGTCCCGTCACTCTGCGCGAGAATATCCTCGACACGAATTTCGACCGTCGCCTGCGCCCTTTCCTCGAAAGGCCACGGCTCGGACGCCACTTGCGCGCCTGTCACCTGAGCCAGATGGCGAGAGATTTCCAGCGTAATGGCGCGGCTTGGATCGTCAGCCCAGAGCAGCCCCTCACGGCTGTTCAGAAGACCAGACTCATCAGCGATGTAGATCTCTTCCGCGGCCGCGTAGCTGGGAAGCGACACTTCCCTCAATTCGACCGTGCGATAGGATATGCGCTGCTTGTCGGCGATGTCCGCCTTTGGAATCGCCACCCGCTGCGGCGGCGGGCCGCCGCAGGCCGCGAGCGCGGAAATGGAAAGAACAAGAAGTGCGAGCAAACGTTTTGGCATGAGAATCAACGCCCTGTCAGAAGTGAATTTGGATTGCGTTCGATGGCACGAGCCAGCGACGCGACCGCCTTCGCGGCCTTCTGGATTTCGGTCAGCGCATCGCGCGCGTCTCGGCCGAGGCCATTGTCGGCCCGGTACCCCTCAAGCGTCGAGCGCGCCTGTGAGAGTACCCGACGCGCATCGGCAATAAGATCCGGCAATCCGCGGCCCGCCTCGGCAAAGGTATCCGCCGCTTCGCTCGCCGAATCGAGCGCCGCGGTCGCATTCTCGACGACGCCGCCTTCTCGCAACTGCGCAAGGATCGCGCTCAGTTCGGACAGCGCGCCGTTCAGCTTGCCTGGAAGCGCCTTGGCGTCGTCGCTGGCCAACAATGCGTCGGTGGTCTGGATCAGACCGGTGAGCTCGTCGGCCATCTCCTGGATCTCGACGGTTTCGGCCTTTGCCGCCACCGCATTCAGACGTTCGACCAATTCCGGCACGCCTTCGACAGCCGACGAGACGCCTTCCGCAGCATTGGCGGCATTGTCCACGGCAGTGGTAAGCTTTTCCGCAAGCGCCGCTTCGTTGAACTGCGTTACCGTCTTGTCGAGCTCGGCTATGAGCGCATCGAGCCGCCCGGGAAGGGCTTGCACCTCGTCAGAGCCGACAACCTTGCGGGCATCTCCGAGAAGGCTGTTGAGGTTCTCGGGCACGCCCTTCACTTCCTCGCTGGCAATCAGCGCACGCGCCTCCTGGAAAAGCTCGGTTGCCGAGACCATGACTTCCTCGATCGGCAGGTCATTGATCCGCTTGAACACGCCCTGCGCGGTGGCAGAAACGTCGGCGATATCGTTCTCCGTCGTTGGCAGGTAGTAGGTATCCTGCTCGCCTTGCACCAGGGCGGCGGGCTGGGCTTCAGGCTCGTCGACCAATTCTACCTTCAGCCCTCCGGTCAAGATCGAGGCCGACGTCAGCCTCGCGCGCAGGCCGCCTTCAACGCGTTCGCGGAAATACTCCAGCGCATCCTCGGCACCGGACCCGTCTTCCAGGCCAAGACGGCCCACTCTGATGGACAGCGAAACGACAAGTCGCACACGGTTGTCACCAAACCGCTCGGGGTCGATCAAACCGTTCAGGGCACTGACCTCGCCGATCTTGAGGCCGTTCAACTCTACCGGCGCATCAGCCGTCAGGCCGCCGACATTTTCCCGGAAGACGACGGCGAGCGTCAGCGTTTCCCCCTCGTCCGCTGCGAAGAGGCTTGTCCGCGCCGCCGATTCCTCAGGGTAGACGGTGAACGTGCTATCCGGCTCGACAGGCTCTCCGCCAGACACCATCGTTTCAAAGGTAACGCCGCCCGCAACAAGCGAGGCGACCGAACTGAAGTCGAGCGCGGCGCCGTTCGGCCCCAGCGAGAACGAAAAGCCCGACGTGTCCCAGAACCGTGTCGATGAGGTGACCAGCCTGTCATGCGGTTCGAAGATCATCGCCTCGGCCTGGGCGGAAGAGCCGTCCTCGGTGATAGATGGTTTGCCTACTCGCCCGACGGTCACGCCGCGATAGAGGATCGGGGTATTCTCGATCAGCGAAGCGCGGCCCGAGGCGCGAAGTGTAAGCTTCAACCCGTCCTGCCCCTGCCGTTCGAGCGGGGCGTCAGGCAGCCCTTCGAACCGCCCGACATGTCCGGCAGGCTGATCATCCCACAGTCCCTCGATGTAAACGCCTGACAGAACTGTATTGAGGCCTGACACACCCTGCGTGGTCACCTGCGGACGCACCACCCAAAAGCGCGCTTCGTCGTCGATGAACGGGGCAACATCCTTGTCGACACGCACCGAGACCAGAACGCGTCCGAGACCCTCGGTAAAACTGACTTCCTCGACGAGGCCTATGGCGACGTCGCGATACCGAAGCTCGGTCGAACCCTCCTTCACGCCTGCCGCGTTCTCGAAGCTGATCTCGATGACCGGCCCACGTTCGGCATAGCTGCGCCAGGCAATGACCAACACGACAATCAGCGCCGCCAGCGGGACGATCCACACGATCGAAATGCGTTCCATGAACCCGCGGCGTCCCGATTGCACAGGGGCCTTTGGTGGGGTATCGCCGTCAGTTGCCACGCGCCAATTTCCTTTCTCCGCCCGGTCCGGATGCCGCGCGCCCCCGGCCGATTCCGGCCGATCTTGTATCCCATATCAGTCGACTATCGAAACTTTGCGCCGACAGCATCGTGAAAATCACCGAAAGCGCGAAGAACAGGCTCGCGCGCCCGGGTGCGATCGTGGCGATTGACTGAAGCTGCACCAGGGACGACAGGATCGCGACCACGAACACGTCGATCATCGACCAACGCCCGATATATTCCACGATCTCGTAGAGGAAATGGCGCCGCCCCTCCGTCGCCTTCGGCCCGTACCACACCCCTATCGCCAGCCCCGCCAGTACGACGAACTTCGCAACCGGAATCAGGACGCTTGCGATCAGAATGATCGTGGCTACCCCCCAATTCCCATGGTGGGCAAGTTCGACGGCCCCGCCGACAATCGTGTCGCTTTGCGAGCTTACGAGCGTACGCGTTTCGAGCATCGGGTAAAGATTTGCCGGGACATAGCACCCCAGGCCAACCAGCCACCACGCCCAGACTTTCTGAAGTGAATTCGGATCTCGCGACCTCAGTTTGTGGCCGCACCTGGGGCATGTCCTTGTGCCACGCGGAGACACCCGCATGCACTCGGTGCATCCGACAAGGCCCAGTTCGCGGGCGGTTTTCAGTTCTCCAGCGACTTCCATATCGAATACCTGCACATAAGTCGGTCGGTCGCCACGACAAGCACGACCAGCACCGCGAAAATCCACGCTGCCGGCCCATAAACCACGTCCGCCATGTCACTTAGTTTCACGAGCGCGACAGCGCAGCCGATCGCGAAGATCTCCGCCATGGACCACGGCACCAGAGCCTCCGACAGCGCAAAGGCCTGCCGCGCCAACGGGGCGGGCGGCCTGTCGCGGATAATCGGGGCAAGAACGTAGATCAAAAGGCTCAACCGGATGACGGGAATGACCACGATGAAGAACAATACCGCCAGCGACAGAAGAGAGAGGCTTCCAGAAAAGGCCAGCGCGGTCTGAAGAATGGAGGCGTCGTGATGCAGGCCGGCCGCACCGATCGACAAGAATGGAAATGCACAGGCCGCCACGATGAGTATGAGCACGGTCACCGAGAGCGCGATCAGCTGCTTGCCAGCCTTGCGCCGCGGCGAGATCAGAATCGTGTGACACCGCGCGCACACCGCCCGCTCATGCGAGGTCACATCGGGGATGCTGTAAACGAGGTCGCAGGACGGACAGGCAATAAGGTCCGCGAGGTCGCCTTCGAAACTGGCTCCTGTTGGGAACCCCGTCAGGTCGCCGTTACCAACCATGGCCCTCTCGCTGGCTTGTTTTTGATTCACGCACACCTCCGCGCCGCGTTACAATTCAACCCGATGATTCAACAGATAGTTCCTGTTCGCCGAGAATCACGGCAGTCGGGACCTTGGTCCACCATCATCCCGCACTTGTCCGGAAAGGCAAAGTTCAGTCGCGCCCGGCCCCAGCGACGTAAAGAAACGTCGCGCCGATGCCGGCACCGCGTGCTGACGTCAAACCAACCGCAATTCGCGCCTCAGATAATCCTGACACAAGTCGACAGCCTGCTCGCCGGTCAGCACATCATCATGGATGGAAAGCCCAAGCCACAGACCGTCCGACAGCGCGATGAACCCCAATGCGACCTGTTTTGCATCGATCTTGACGCCCTGTTCCTGTGCGGCGGCCCTGACCATGTGATCCATCCGGATGATGTAATCGCGATAGAGTTGCCGGTTCGCCTTGCGCACCTTCTCGTTGAAGCGCGTCTCGTGCCATAGCGCAAGAAACGCGGTTCGGTTCAATTCGGTGAACGTCGCCCCGGCGAACAAGGATACGGGCACGGCCAGCAGCTTTTCGGTCGCCGTGCCTTCCATCCGGTCGACGGATCCGCGAACCGATTCGGATATCCGGCCGAACAGGTGCTGAAGGGCCGCCACCATCACGTCATCCTTGTTCGCGAAGTAGTGGCCAAGCAATCCGCGCGAGGCGCCTGCCTCCTTGCTGATGGTGGCCACCGTCGTGCCCGCGACGCCGCGCTCGGCAAGCGAGCGCAAGGCCCCTTCGATCAGCGTTCTGCGCCTGTATTCATTGATTTCGGCATGTGTTCTCGGCCGTTTTTCGGCGTCTGCGGATGAGGGGTTCGGCACTATGGTCTCCTGACTGGTACATGCTGCCCGAGAATAGCGGGTTCACGACCCGATGCAAAATATTTGTTGTACGTCCAACTTTTTGATGGAAGCGTCGTTCGAATTGAAACGCGAACAGAAAAGGAGCGCGCGAATGAGACCGGAAGATGTGGTGAACCTCGATCTCTACCCGATCTTGGACCAGGCGAGCCCCGAACGGGCCGAGTTGGTGAAACGCCTGAAGACGGAACTCGATGAAAAGCAATACGTCTCGCTGCCCGATTTCATTCGGCCCGAAGCGCGCGAGCGGGCCGTGGCGGATGCAAAGGCAGCTTTGCCACGTGCCCACCACAACAGCTCTCAGCGCAACTGCTACCTTCAGCGGAAAGGCGACGAAACCTTGCCCTCCGACCACCCGCGCAACCTGATGCTTGAAGCCAGCACGCGGATGCTTGCCTACGACCAGGTCCCAGACGATTGCCCTGTCAAGACGCTCTATCACTGGGAACCGGTGCGTCAGATGGTGGCCGAGATCGTCGGCGAGGAGAAACTCTACGACAACGAGGACCCATGCCAGCCCGTCAACCTGCTCTGCTACCAGACGGGTGATCGCTCGGCCTGGCACTTTGATTCGGTCAACGCATTTACCATGACCCTGATGCTTCAGGCGTCCGAAGCGGGCGGCGACTTCGAAATGGTTCCTAACACGCGCAGCGATGACGACCAGAATTACGACTACGTCCGCAGTGTTCTGAAGGGCGAATGCCCGGACGACGCAGTCTCCGTCGCGCGTTCCGCCGGCGCTTTGTGCATCTTCCGGGGCTGCAATTCCCTTCACCGCGTCTCGCCCGTCGAGGGTGACTCCATGCGGGTCATGGGCGTGTTCGTCTACGAGCGCGAACCCGGCATCGTGGGCGACCCCGAAGTGAACGCGACCGTTTACGGCCGCGAACTTTCCGCCGGCTGACCCCGCCGGCGCACAAAGTGGCCCGCTCGACCGGGCCGCGACAATCAACAGGAGGAAAAAATGTCCAGAAGAACCCCCGCCATCTACATGCCCCGGAAAAGCGCCCTATCGCGCCGCGCCTTTCTTCAGACGGGCCTTGCCGCCGGCGCGGCAATGACGACAGCCATGGGCCTGGC
Organism: Roseovarius indicus; assembly: GCF_008728195.1. Taxonomy (NCBI): domain Bacteria; kingdom Pseudomonadati; phylum Pseudomonadota; class Alphaproteobacteria; order Rhodobacterales; family Roseobacteraceae; genus Roseovarius; species Roseovarius indicus. Next base: position 667,876 of record NZ_CP031598.1, on the reverse strand, counting down.
CAACAAGGCCAGCGCAGCCACTCCCGTGAAGGGCGGCCATTTCAGGTTTGGCTTCGCCCATGGCAGCACGACCGACGTGCTCGACCCGGGCAAGGTGCTAAATGGCATGCTCTCGTCGACGCATTATGCCGTCACCAATACGTTGACTGAGGTCGACACCGACGGCGCGCTCATCCCGAAACTTGCCACGGAATGGGACGCGACCCCCGACGCAAAGACATGGACATTCAAGCTGCGGCCCGGCGTCGAATTTCATGATGGCAAGACACTCGGCACCGAAGATGTCATTGCCTCGATCAACCATCACCGGGGCGAGAACTCCAGCTCATCGGCGCAAAGCATGGTCAGCGCGATCACCGACATCAGGGCCGACGGCGCCGACCGCGTGGTCATCACTTTGAGTGGCGGCGATGCCGACTTCCCCTTCAAGCTCAGCAGCTTCAATTTCCCGATTTACGCCGCACGAGAGGATGGCAGCCTTGCCTACGAAGACGGTATCGGCGTCGGGGCCTACAAGCTGGTGAACTTCGAGCCCGGTGTGCGGGCGGATTTCGAGAAGAACCCGAATTACTGGCACGAGGGGCGCGGGCATTTCGACAGCGCCGAACTCATCTCGATCAAGGACGTCACGGCACGCACCAACGCACTGCGCACTGGCGCGGTCGACGCCATCGACCGGCTTGAACTGAAGACGACCGACCTGCTCAAGAAGACCGCGGGCATCGTCGTGCACGAAGTAGAGGGCAAGACGCACTACACCTTCCCGATGCACACCAACACCGCCCCATTTGACGACAACCACGTGCGGATGGCTGTCAAGCTGGGCCTGGACCGCGAGGCGATGCTTCAGACCATCCTTTTTGGCCACGGCCAGATTGGCAACGACCAGCCGATCAACTCGGCCTACCCGTTCTTCAACGCCGAACTGGAACAACGAACCTACGATCCCGACAAGGCCCGCTGGCATCTCCGGCAAGCCGGTCTCGACAGTGTCGATCTCCGGCTCAGCGCTTCGGATGCGGCGTTCTCCGGAGCGGTTGACGCCGCTGTCCTTTACAAGGAGCAGGCCAAGCGCGCCGGCCTGAACATCACGGTCGAGCGAGAACCGACCGATGGCTATTGGTCCAGCGTCTGGATGAAGAAGCCGTGGTGCGCATGTTACTGGCCGGGCTACGCGACGCCCGACAGTATATTTACCCAAGCCTATGCTGCCGGCGCGTCCTGGAACGACACGTTCTGGGACAACGCTCGCTTCAACGACCTTCTGGTGCAAGCGCGCTCGGAACTCGACCAGCCGCTGCGGTCGGAAATGTATGCCGAGATGCAGACGCTGGTACGTGACGAGTGCGGGACGGTTGTGCCGTTTTTCGCCAATGACGTCTTCGCCGTCTCCGACAAGGTCGGGGTCGGCCAGCTTTCAAACAACTACGAAGTGGACGGCCGCCTGTTCCTCGAACGCTGGTGGATGAAAGAGGCCTGACGGCCTCCTGATCACCAAAAAACGGCCGGCCGATCAGCCGGCCGTTTCTCTTTTGGGCTGCCCATCGCCGCCTGTCTGGCCCAGCCGGATCAATCATGACAAGATGGATGATCATGATTCCGTTTGTCCGACTGTTCCTTGTCTGCTTGCTTTGTCTACTTGGTGCCGTCGCCGGCGCGCAGGAAGACAGCCAGTCGTGGTACGAGGCCGAAGATCTGAACACTGGCCTTGGCGCCGCACCCGACAATCTCGACCGTTCAACGCCTCGCGCGGCGATGCGGAGCTTCATAGATCTGACCGATCAGGAACGGTTCAACTGGGCGGCGCACATTCTGAACCTGTCTGACCTGCCCGTTGGACAACAGGCCGAAGACGGTCCGAGACTGGCGGCGATGCTTGCGTCGGTGATCGAACGGCGGATCTGGGTCAACTGGAGCGGGCTGTCCGCACGCCCGGACGCCATGGTCGAAAGCGAGGCGGGCAACAATCCCCGCGCTGGCGAGACCCGCCGGAACATCCGGATCGAGCTGGTCGAGGTCAACGGCCAAGCCTACGAAGTACGCCTCGCGCGGTACAAGGGAAGCGGGCAAGACCCGGTTTGGCTGTTCACCCCGCAAACCGTCGAAGACGTGCCGGGCCTGTTTGCCGAGTTCGGCCCGCGACGCTTCGAGCGTTTCATCCCGCAAAGCCTGAAAACCCGCGCGGGGCCTCTTAGGGCATGGGAATGGATCGCACTGCCCCTGTACCTCGCAATTCTTGGTCTTCTTCTTTGGGGCACGAACCGCTTCGTCTTGATGCTTTCGAAGAAGACTTCGCGTGCCTTCCTCCGTCAGGCCATCGACCGCGCCGCAATGCCGTTGGCGCTGATGGTCACAGCCTTCGTGGCGCAATTGTTTCTCAATCTCGCCGTCTCCTTCTCGGGGCCAGTGACCAACGTCGTGCGGCCGGCACTGGTAATCATCATGGTCTCCGGCTTCGGGATCGCCGCACTGCGCGTTGTCGATGCGATCCTCGACCGGATCACCTTGCGCGTTGTCGGCGACATCGACGACACCCGCAGCCTCGAGAAACGCGAGCTCTACACGTCGATCTTCGCCCTGCGGCGGATCATCGTGCTTTTCATGGTCGGGTTCGCAATCGTCTACGTGCTGTTGAGGCTGAACCTGTTCGAGTCGATCGGAATGACGCTGCTGGCCTCCGCCGGTGTCCTGACGGTTCTACTGGGGATCGCGGGCCAGGCCGTGCTCGGCAACATCCTCGCCTCGTTGCAGATCGCCTTGGCCAAGCCCGTGCGGATCGGCGACAGCATACTTTTTGAAGACAACTGGGCCTACGTCGAAAGCATCTACTACACGTTTATCCGTCTGCGTACATGGGATGAGCGCCGGATCGTCGTACCGGTCAGATACTTTGTCTCGAAACCTTTCGAGAACTGGTCTGTCAGAGATGCCCGCATCTACAGTACGATAAAGCTCGTCCTGGATCACTCTGCGGATATCGGCGAACTGCGCGAGAAGTTCATCGAGCTTGCCAAGGCGAAGGACGGCGTGATCGATCACGACAAGCTTTGCGCCTATGTATCCGGCCAGACATCGAACGGACAGGAAATGAGCTTCTACGTCATGTCTCCCGATCCTTCGACGGGATGGGAGACCGAGATGCAGCTGCGTGAAGACCTTCTGAACTACATCCGTGAGAACCATCCCGATTGGTGGCCGCGAGAGCGTGTCATGAGCGAGGGCGGAGCAACGAGCATGTCCTTTGACGCGTCCTGATCCAACTGGAAACGGCGAGCGCAGCTATTTTCCCACAAGTTGCCACTTGCCGCGGAACATTCCCGCACACACCGCGTTGCAAAGTCTATGGCAGGTCTGAAATCCTCGGCCGACCCGGTTCTGCGGCTCGCCGTCATCGTCATAGCTGTGATCCTTTGCTTCGGTGTGCTGAAACTGGCCTCCGACGTTTTTGCGCCTATGGTTCTTGGTCTCGTCACGGGCATCATACTTGCCCCGATCACCGACCTGCTGGAACGCTGGAAAATTCCGACAGGGATCGCCTCAACTATCGTGCTTTTCCTCGGTGTTTCCGCCGTCGCCATCGCGGTCGTGCTGCTGGAACCGCTGCTCTGGCGCGTGATCGAGGACTTGCCGAACATCAAATGGGAACTGCGGGCCATCATCGAAGAGTTTCGCGGCGTGATCCGCGGCCTTGATGCGGTGAACCGCGAGGTTGGTCAGGCTCTCGGCACCCAACCAGAACAAGGAGGAGAAGATGGCTCGGGGCCGATACCGGATCCGACATCGACGCTGCTCCTGGCGCCGCTGGTGATGGCGCAAGTGCTCATCTTCGGCGGAACGCTCTTCTTCTTCCTCCTTACGCGCAAGGGCATCTACGCCTGGCTATCCACTTGGATCGGGTCTTCGCGCGAGACCAAGATCATCAAGAAGCGCTTCACCACTGCGGAGCGCCTCGTGGCCCGGTACTTTCTGACGATCTCGGTCATCAATGCCGGGCTGGGTGCGTGCCTCGCAGCGCTGCTGATGGTGATAGGCCTTCCTGCGCCTCTCATCTGGGGGGTCGTGGCAGCGATGCTGAACTTCATTCTCTACCTGGGTCCGATCATGGTGATCGGCGGCCTGCTCCTGGCCGGTCTCATCGCGTTCAACGGTCTGATGGTCTTCGCCCCGGCGGCAGTGTTCCTGTGCCTCAACATGATCGAGTCGCAGTTTGTCACCCCTGCGATGATCGGCAAGCATATCTCGGTCAATCCGCTCCTGATATTTGCATCGCTCGTGGTGTGGCTTTGGTTGTGGGGGCCGATCGGCGGTATCGTCGCGATCCCCGTCTTGGTCATCGTTCTTGTCATGCTCGACATCTTCGACAGCGAAGGGCGCGCCCGCAAACGGCCTCCAGCGGAACAACCTCAGAGGGCCGAAACCGACGCCGAAACCGCCTGATCGCTCAAACGATTTCTTCGGGCATACCTGGCACCGGCATCGCGATGTCCCGTGCGGCATCAGAATCATAATGCACGAGAAAACCCTCACGATCTTCCGGAGCGCGCTCGGTGTTCCTGTCGACGAGGCGTATCCAGTTTTCCAGAGCGGTCTCAGGGTCAAGGAATTCATCACCGTAACCGGACGGCAGCCAGTGCCCCATCACCCGCCGCCGCACCAACTCGACATGGTCTGACCGGTCAAACCACAGCCCGCTTTCCGTGTCCCACCTAAGGCTACGGCCATTGAGGTTCGCCGAAGAAACGATCGCCCCGAACTCGTCGAAGATCGAAACTTTCGAATGGACATAGATCAGGGGGGCATCCTCGAGTACATCGCGCTCGTCACTCGAATAACGGCGCGGCTGCACCGGTGACGCGACAAGAAGCCTGTCGTCGCCAAATGCCTCCTTTAGCACCGTGAGGCACTTGATCTGCTGATCCTCGCCGAACCGTGCATCTAGGCCCGTGTTGCTGTCGAAAGCAATATCTTCCGGCGCGGCCGGAAGAACGATGAACAGCTTCAAATCCGGAAACTTCCGGGCCTGCTTTGCCAGGGCTCGCGCCAATGGTCGATGCCGAAAGAACTGCGTCTCCAGGTAAATGAACTTGCTGGCCCTCGAAACGGAATCGAGATGGCTTTGTTCTATTTCCCGAACGACTGTCTTGGGGGAGACGCGAAACGAGGCCCTGTGCCGGCGACGCGACAGCGTCCGCAGAAAGCTCGGTGATGAAGGTGCCGCCGGGGCCTTTGCCGCTACCGTATCAAGGAAAGTGTCGAGATGCTTCTGGGCCACGTCGACAATCGGCCCGGTGGTCATGACCTGTACATCATGCCAGGTCCGTTCCGGGGCTTTACGATGGCGCTTGGTGTCATAGCGACGATCGTTCAGATCCAGGCCGCCGATGTAGAGAAGGCGTCGGTCGAACACCGCCATTTTTTGATGGTGCGTCGCCGGATAAAGATCGACCAGCTTGATCGGAAAACACAGCCGACCTTTATCGTTCTCGTAACAGATATTCCTGAGGCGAGGCGTTTCCGAACGAAAGCGCGCCCGCTCGTCCTCATTCATCTTCGACCAGCTTTCGTTGAGCTCACCCATTTTCTGCCGCACGAACGGGAAGAACACCATTTTCGGCACCCATCCGGCCCGCGCGTCATGCAGCGCCACGTCGAATTCCAGCTTTGCATCATCTTTCGCCAGTTCCCGAACGGCTGCAATCTGTCGCTTCGTTTGCCATGCAAGCTGGTGCAGGTCGGGGGCTGCGACCGGGTCGAAGTCGGTGACCACGATCCGCACCGAAACCCCGCGATTGAGCGTGTCGACCATGAGGTCGAACCACGTATCACCAAGCTTGCGAGCTTCTGGCGAATGCAGTTTGGTCGTAAGATCGAAAAGCCTGAAGCTGGCAGATATCTGCTCTTTCGCATTCATAAAGGCCCGCTCGAACGCCGGGTATGCTTCTCCGGCCGTTACGAACACCTCAAGATCACCGATTGGCCCTTCGCTTTCGCGGTCTTGGGTCACGGCTTGGTTCACCTCGCGTGATGCGTCCATCTCGATGCCAATAGTTGTTGCGCCAACTTCGAATGTCGAGACGCAAGCCCCACCCCTTCACCCTAAAAATTGCCCCCGTCATATTTCAGACGGGGGCTGACACCCGCGGGACAACGGGCGGGCCAGGTCTATCGGCTTGGGGACGGGAGAGACCTGGGCAGAGGGGCGCGTTTGCGCCATGACTGAATTAAAAACGCCCGGCCATTGGTTTTGTTCCAAAGCCGGTCAAACTAATTTCGCCAAGACCGATTTTCAATCTGAAGTTGTTCATCGCTCTCGGCAGGCACCCTTTCGCGCTGCTCCGCCAAAACGAGCAATAGTTGGCAGGCCTCACCTTCGCTTCACACACGTGGCGAACGCGGGCCGGCGATTAGCCAGATGATGAATCCGACCAGCGGGAAGATGAGAACGAGTAGCACCCAAAGTACCTTTTTGCCGGTCGACGCCCCGGATCCAACGATCGAGATGATGGCCCAAACATCTAGAACCAAAAGAATTAAGCCGAATAGGCCACCGATTTCCATCATGCTGCCTCCTGAATTTGTCGTTTGCCGGGCACTATTGGCGGTCCTGATTTCACCAACCGCGAAAGCGCGCCCTCGCTGCCCTGAAACGCCAGGTAGGCCGATAAAGTTCCGCAAATATTTCTGGTATATTTTTGTGCAGAGTTGAAACCAAACCGAACCGTCCTGTGTTGGATGAATGCGGTGGAGGGAATGATCTCGCCACCACAGAATTCAACTCAGAGGAGCGAATTAATGAAACGCATTCTTATGACGACGGCGATCGCAGCCCTGGCGGCATCGCCTGTTCTGGCAGCATCGGAAACAGCCGACGAAAACGCTGCGAAGGCGTCTGAATCGGCCAGCATGTCGCAGGACACGACAGGCGCAAACGCAAATGCCGACGTTGTTTCCGACATGCAAGGTATGCAGATCAGCGCCTCTGACCTGATCGGCAAGCCCGTCTACATCCGCGGCGAAGACACCGCCGACGCCGAGATCGGTGATGAAGCAAGCGAACCGGCCGATGACTGGGAGCGCGTCGGCGAAATCGGTGACGTGATCATCTCGAAAGACGGCAAGATCGACTCGGTCACTCTCGACGCGGGCGGCTTCCTCGGCATCAACGAGAAACATATCAGCGCGTCCATGGACGAGATGAAATTCGTCGCCGACTCCAGTGAGCAGAGCGACGAAAATGACGGCGACAGCTACTTTGTCGTGTTCACCGGCGACAAGACCGCACTTGAAGACCGCGAAGAGCTCGACCAGACCGCCGTGCGCGAAGCCGGCAGCAGCTTCTTCAACGACGACGGCAACGAACAGATGGCCAGTGACGACGTCGAAGATGCGGCAGGTGAAGACACGGCAAACGCCGAAAGCACCGACCTGAGCGCCGAGCAGATGGCTGAAAACGACGCGGCCGAGACCGAACAGGACGCCGAAGCAATGGCGGAAGGCGAGACAGCCGACGCCGAAGCTGCTGACATGACCGATGATCAGATGGCCGAAACCGATGCCGAAAACGCCGAGTCGGGCGAAACCGACCTGACCGCGCAGCAGATGTCGGACGGCGAGAGCGCCACGGATGCGAACCAGGAAACCGCGCAACTGGACAGCGACGCGCGCGGCCAACTGACCGCCGAAGAACTGGAAGGCGTGTCGGTCTATGGCGCCGAAGACGACCGGCTTGGTGAAATCTCCAACCTCGTGCTGACTGACGATGGCAAGATTTCCGAAGTCATCGTCGACGTCGGCGGATTTCTGGGCCTCGGTGAAAAACCCGTCGCGCTGCCCTTCGAAGATCTCGAACTGCGCCGGTCCGACGACTCGATGACTGGCGGCCTGCGTGCCACCACCGGCTACAGCAGCGAAGATCTCGAAGGCATGGACAGCTGGGAAGGCTAAGCCTCAGCAGCATTGCCTGATTTTCAAGGCCGGGTCCCGATGGGCCCGGCCTTTTCCATTCTGATCCAGCCCATCAGGTCAGACACGGATCATCTTGAGATATGTCTCGTAGAACCCGTTGATGCCCCATTCCATGTCGGCCAGCGGACCAGGCCTGAAATGGTACGAGTTCACGCCCTCCTGGTTGTGTCGGATGATCCGCTCGTCATCGAGCGAAGTAACATGCCACAGCCAGGTGAGGTCTGGCGTCGAGTAGTCCTTCGGCTCTTCGGCATCCGCCCGCACGAGCCAAAGAACCTCGATATCGGTTTCCTGCAATCCGCGAGGCACGAAGCGATAGCCAACGGCGTGATCGGAATAGATCAGGAAGTTGTTGAGCGGACCCAACTGCACATCCGTCGCCCCGCCGTCGAACCCGCTCAGGCTGCCGAGCAATGGCGCAAGAGGCGTCCCGTCCCGACTGCCCGTCTGGTACCCTTCGTAAAGCGGGTATCGACGGTAATAGACATCCGCTGCCAGGTCCGGCGCGTTCGGTCCGGTTTGATCCAATGTGACTGTCGGCAAACCGATGCCTTCAGAGCGCCGTTGCAGGGGCTCTACAAGTTTCTCCATGTCCTGCGGCGCCTTGAGCGTATGGGACTTGGCGTATTCCTGGTGCGATGGCGCGCAGTGATAGCACTCGAGGTAGTTTTCCAGCGCCAGCTTCCAGTTGGCCGGCACAGGATAAACCTGCTTGTGTGCGATCTTGAGGTTTTCCAATCCGAAGGGTTCACACAGGGGCGCCAGTTTCCTGAGCCCATCCTGAATTGGCGGCGGAGTGTCCGCGGTACAGACCAGGATCAGACCCTGGAACACGATAACATGAGCCGGGAACAGCCCGTACTGGCCCGGATCGAAATCCTTCCCCATGGCACGGCCCGAACGCAGCTTGCCGGACAATTCGAATGTCCAGGCGTGGTAGGGGCACACGAAAAGACGCGCATTTCCTTCCGGCTCGACGCAGACGCGCGACCCCCGGTGACGGCAGACGTTCAGATGCGCCCGCACTTCCCCGTCCCGGTCTCGGACGACGATGATCGATTCCGGCCCGTAGTCGAAAAGGAAGTAGTCGCCGGGTTCAGGTATCTGGCTCACATGACCGACCCAAAGCCAGCTTCGGTTCCAATACGTCTCGATGTCACGATCATAGATTTCGGCAGAGGTATAGAATCCACGCGGCAGTGCGAACCCTTCCTCATGCGACTGGATCAGGCGGGCGATTTCGTCGGTGTGCTGCAACATGGGACTGACCTCATCCTTCCAAAGCTGTGATTTCACGACGGTAGTAGTCCTGCTCGACCTCTTCCGGCAGGCGTTCGAAGTTCCGCGCCGCCCGGTGGCCGGAATAGACCGCATCTGCGATCAGGCCCGGCGCCGCGGCATCGCCGATCAACTCGACCTTGTTCAGGTCGGCATGGCCGCGAAGATCATCGAAAAGGCGCGTTACCCGGTCACGCCGGGTCACCAGAAGCGCAGACCCGCAGTCCAGCCGCGATGCCCGCCCGGTGTACATGCAGGACAGCTGGCAAACCTCCGTCTCGATCCGGTCCACGGCCTGCGCGGTGATGATCTGCACGTCGCGTTCCAGCAGGCTTTTCTGCACCCTGCCTTGTTCCAATGTCAGCTCCGTGAAGGGTGACACCATGTTGGCCGAAGTAACGAACGTCACGTCGTGGCCAAGGTCCGCCAGATGGGTGGCCAGAACGCCGCCAAGGTAGCCGTGGTCGTCATCATAGATCACCAGCGGGCCATTTCCGGGCCGGATACCGTCCATCACGTCATCCGGTGTCAGCACCATGGCATCGTCGGCAATTTCGATCCCGAACCGCGCCGTCCGCCCCTGCCCGTCACGCCGCCAGCGGGCGCCGGTGGCGAGAAAAACATTCGGCACGCCAAGTTCAAGCACCTCGTCCCGGCCAAGCGGGCTGTCCGTGAAGATATCCACGTTGCCGCGTTGCTGCAGGTCACCCAGCCGATAGTCCATCACCCGCGACCATGCGGCCAATCCGGTGAGCCCAGCTTCGCGCCGCACCCGGCCGCCCAGCTCCTTGCCGGCTTCGGCCAGCGTCACGTGATACCCGCGACGCGCCAGTTGCATGGCGCATTCGAGGCCCGCAGGCCCAGAGCCGACAACGAGCGCTGCCTCTTCCGTTCCCTTCGCGGCAATCTTCTCCGGGTGCCAACCCCGGCGCCATTCCTCCCCCATCGTCGGGTTCTGGGTGCAACGGATCGGGACCCCCTGCGAATCTGCCGAGACGCAGATATTACAGCCGATGCATTCCCGGATTTCATCGACTCGCCCGTCTTCGATCTTCTTCGGCAGGAACGGGTCGGAGATCGAAGGCCGTGCCGCGCCGATCATGTCGAGCACCCCTTTGCGGACGAGAGACGCCATCATATCGGGGGACGTGAAACGGCCGACCCCCACGACCGGCTTGCTCGTGATCTGTTTCACCATCTCGAGGTATTTCGTCTGATACCCGTCTTCGGGCTGAAACCGCGTGGTCTGTGAATCGTTTGGCCAGTCGGCGACGTTGACGTCCCATAGGTCTGGCAGCTCTGCCAGCAGTTCGACGACGCCGCGCCCCTCTTCCTCCGCCTGCATCCCGTCGGCGCCCTGCACCTCATCGATGGCAAACCGGAAGGCCACGCCGCATTTGCCCTCTGCCAGTTCCAGCGTGTCCTCGAGCAGCTCCCGCGTCAGGCGCACGCGATTTTCGAGACTGCCGCCATACTCATCCATCCGGTCATTATGCTGCGGCAACAGGAAGTGATGCGGGATCGTCATGTGATGGCCCGCATACACATAGATGATGTCGAACCCCGCCTCGATTGACCTGCGCGCCGCGTCGCGGTGCCAGCGTCGAAGGTTGCGGATATCCTCCTTGTCCATGGCCCGCGCCTGGGGCGCGAAGCCCGCGTCGATGATCGAGTCGCTCGGCGCCAGAGCCGGGGCACGGGTCAACAGGTTCGGTGCGTGGCTGCCGTTATGGGCCAGCTCGATACCGGCAAGAGAGCCGTGCTCGTGAATGGCGTCGGTCATCAGGCGCAGGCCGGGAATATCGCGATCATCCCACAACCGCCCCTCGGCAAACGGCGACAGGTCGGATGTCGGGTGTATCTCCGTTTCCTGGTTGCAGACCACGGCCCAGCCGCCCTCGGCCTTCATGCCGCGCATTGCCGCTTCGGCCCGCGGGCGCTGATAGCCCATGCCGTTGCAATGCGGCACCTGGTAGAAGCGATTTCGCGCGGTGACGGGTCCGATGCGGACCGGCTCAAAAAGGATGTCGTAGGGATTTGCGCGGGTCATGGGCGCCGGTATTCCTTGCCAAGGGGTAATAAGGGGCGGCCGTGCCGCCCCTGTGTCGGGTCTACAGGATCAGAAGCCCGATTTGATACGCTCGAATTCCTGAAGCATCTTGGCTTCAAGCTCGGGCTCCACCGCGTCGAAGAACAGGCTGTTGTCGAACAGCGCCTTCGGGTCGTCGAAGCCATAGGTCTTGATCAACTCCTGATCCGAGATCTCGAACGCTTCGGAGTTTGAGTGTGGATACCCCCAGTTCTCGATGATGTACTTGCCGCTGCCCGACTGGGTCAGTGCGTTCAGCATGTCGTAGATCTGCTCTTCCGGTGCATCGGCGCTCGAAAGATGCACGTATCCGCAGACCCAGGTGGCAATGCCCTTGCCGGCACCACGCATCATTTGCGCGGGCACTTCGTTCCAGATCAGGTTGAGTTCGGTCTGGTTCCACGCCCAGCCTGCCAACACCTCGCCCGATGCCAACGCCTGGTCAAGCTGACCGGCATCCGACCAGTAGAACCGCACGTTGGGATGCACGGCACGCAGGTAGTCCGATGCCTTTTTGAACTGCTCGTCGCTCATGTTGGTGTAGTTGTCGGCAACGCCGGCGCCCAGCGCGGCCATCGCATAAGCCGAAGAGGCCGCATCAGGGATCGCCACCTTGCCCTGAAACTCTGGCTTGGTCAGCGCCTGCAACGAAATCTCGTCCTCCGACACTTCGTCGGTGCGATAGATCAGACCGGTATTGCCCCATTCGAACGGCACCATCCATGTCTCACCGTCGAAAGTGATCCCGTCGACCTCCTTGATCGTCGGCAGCATCGCATCCCAGTTGTCGAGCTTCGAGGTGTCGATCGGCTGGATCAGACCGGCCGCCGCCCACTTGCGTGTGGCGTCGGTACAGGGATGGGCAAGATCGGCCTCGAACCCTGATTGAAGCTTGGTAAATGCTTCTTCCTGACTGCCGAAATAGGAATAGGTCGGCGCGCTGCCGTGTTTCTCGACGTAATCGCCAAAGAAACCCGGGTCTTCATAGCCCGACCAATCGAAGACCGTCAGGTCAGAGCCATCCGCATGGGCCATGCCTGCCGCAAGGCAGGCGGCGGCGCTTAGGGTGAGTGCCTTGTATGTCATTTCAAATTCTCCCTGGATCAGTTTCTTTCTGGGTTGGTGTCGCTGCCAAGGTCGATGACCGAGGCATTTTGCACACCGATGAAAACTGCGTCTCCGCGAGCAAAATCGACGGTGTGGAAATGGTTGGGCACGGCAACGGCGAGCGTTCTCTCGACGCCCGGCGCGCGCACATGATAGTGCACGCTCTCACCGTAGAAGGCGACGTTCTCGACCTCCGCCTTCAGGGTGGCATCATAGCCTTCCGGCACTTCTCTTGCGATTTCCAGCTGCTCGGGCCGGATCCCCAGCATCAGGTCACGCCCTCGCGCGGTAACATTGGGATTGCGCTGGATGGAAAGCTTGCCGAACCCCGGAACGTCGGCGCTGATTTCGTTCCCCGATTGGTCGGCGCTCTGCGCCGGCAGGAAATTCATCCCACCGATAAAGGCCGCCACCTCTCGGTTTGCCGGCCGGGCATAAAGTATTGCGGGCGCATCCACCTGCTCAAGCCGTCCGTTGAACATCACCCCGATCCGGTCGGACATCGTCATCGCCTCGTACTGATCATGGGTGACCATCACGAACGTAATCCCGATGGATTGCTGCAGGCGCCGCAACTCCAGTTGCATGGCCTCGCGCAGGTTCTTGTCGAGCGCCGACAGCGGCTCGTCGAGCAAGAGAACCTTGGGCCGCATCACCAGCGCCCGCGCCAGCGCCACGCGCTGCCGCTGGCCGCCCGACAACTCGTCGGCCTTGCGCCCCTGCAATCCGCCCAGCTCGACCAACTCCAGCGCCTCGGCGATCCGGGCCTTGCGGTCGGCACGCGAAAGGCCCTGCTTGACCAGCCCGAACCCCACGTTGTCGCCCACGTTCAGGTGCGGAAAGATCGCATAGCTTTGAAACACCATGTTGGTGGGGCGCTTGTTGGCAGGAATATCGGCCATGTCCTGTCCGTCGATCCGCACGGTGCCCGCCGTCGGCTCCTGGAACCCCGCGATCATCCGCAAAGCCGTGGTCTTGCCACAACCCGACGGCCCCAGCAGTGAAAAGAACTCCCCCTGCTTCAGGCTGAGGTCGAGGTCGGTCACCGCCTTGAAGCTGCCAAAGGCCTTTTCGACGCCGGAAAGCTCGATGATCGGTTGATCGGTCATGAATGATATCCCCTCATGTCCGCTTGGCCGACCGGCGGCGGAAATATTCGGCGGTAACGAGCAGCAGGACGGAGAAGGCCAGCAGGCAGGAGCCCAGCGCAAGCGTGTTGGGCAGCTTCGCCGGAAAGCGGATCTGGCTCCAGATATAGACGGGCAGCGTCGGCTGGTCTCCGGCCAGGAAGAAGGCGAGGATGAACTCGTCGAAAGAGACCGTGAAGGTCACCAGAAGGCTTGCCACGATACCCGGCGCCACGATCGGCAGCGTCACCCGGCGGAACGTGCCGATTACGGTTTCGCCAAGGTCATACGCCGCTTCCTCCAGCGAGGGATCGAACTCGTCGAAGGCCGATTTCATGATCGCCACTGCAAATGGCACGGTCAGAAACGTATGCCCTAGAATCACCGCCGTCAGCGACGGCTTCAGCCCGATCGACAGGAACAGCACCAGGAAGGACGACGCTACAATGATGCCCGGCACGACCAGCGGCAGCATCACCAGCGCCTCCGACATGTCCCGCCCGATGAAGCGATACCGCACATAGGCCCGCGCCGCGAAAATGCCGAGCGAGGTTGCCAGTAACGCACTTACCCCGCCCACGATGACACTGTTCAAGAGCGAGCGGAGAAGCGCCTCCTGCCCGGCCAGTTCGACATACCACCTGAGCGTGAACCCCTTGATCGGAAACGCCACGATGGTGCCGTCGTTGAAGGAGAAAAGCGGAAGCAGAAGCACCGGCGTGTACAGGAACACGAGGTACAGCACGGCATAGACCGAAAGGCCAGGGAAGGATCGCAACAGACGTGTCATCGGATCCTCCGCGCCATGAGGTTCGACAACACCACGAAGCCGCCAGCAACGAGCCCCACCGAGACCATCGCCATCAGTGACAGGGTGGCGCCCAGGGGCCAGTTGTTCGCCGCCCCGAACTGGACCTGGATCAGGTTGGCGATCATCTTGCCATCCGACCCGCCCACCAGTGCGGGCGTCACGTAATCCCCCACCGTCGGAATGAAGATGATCAGGCATGCCGCAATGATACCCGGCACCGTCAACGGCAGCGTCACCCGAAGAAACCGCTCCAGCCTGGAACACCCTAGATCGGTCGCGGCCTCAAGTAGACTGCGGTCGATCTTCTGCAAGGAGACATAGATCGGCATGATCGCGAATGGAGCCCAGGCATGGGCCAGCGTAAGAACGACGGCGATCTCGTTATAGAGCAGAAACGTCAGCGGCTCATCGATCAGCCCGACCGTCATCAGCGCGCTGTTCAACACACCGTTGAAGCCAAGGATCAGCTTCCATGAAAAGACACGCAGCAGGTAGCTCGTCCAGAACGGGATCGTGATCAGCAAAAGCCACAGCGTCTTGTGCTGCGTCCGGAAGGCAATGAAATAGGCGATCGGATAGGCCAACGCCACCGTTGCAGCCGTCACCAGGCCCGCGATCCACACGGAACGGACCAGCAGATGCCGCACCAGCGGGTCCTCAAGGGCGAAGCGGTAATTCTCCCAGGTAAAGGTCCGATCGATGCTCACATAGGTCTGCGTCCAGAAACTGTAGACCACGAGAATGCCCAGCGGCGCCGCAACCAGAAGGCCGACGTAGACCGTCGCCGGCGCGCTGAGCGCCACCCCCTGCGAAGCCTCTGACCTGAGCCTGATCATGCGTTCTCCGACAAGCCGAATTACAAAATGGACGATCGTCCATTTAAATTGCTGGTATTATGTGATCCTGTCAATAGACTTGGTTGAGCGGGCGTTGACCTAAGCTTCGGTCAGCCTGCAGGATATGGGCTGGAAAGGATCATGAGTTGCCGGACAGTGCGGACAATGAAACCGAGGAATCGCATGGCAGAAGGGCCCAGTTGCGAGAAAGGAATCGTCTGGCCCTGATCGAAGCGACGTTGGATTGCGTGGCCGAGATCGGCTACGCGCGCACCTCGGTCAGCACGATCATCGACAAGGCCGGCCTGTCGCGGGGGATGATCCACCTGCATTTCAACGGCAAGGACGGGCTGATGGACGCCGCCGTTCAGCACGCGAGCGATCTCTACTACCAGAACCTCTACAAGCTGCTCGACAAGGTCCGCCCCTCGGCCTGGCCGCAGGAGCGGATCGAGGCGGTGATACGCTCCGACCTGAGCGAGACGATCCTGAATCAGTACAACGTCCGTATCTGGTACGGCTTCCGCGGCGAGGCGCGCGAGCGCAAGTCGATCCGGACCTTCAGCGACACCCGCGACAGCAGGTTGCGCGGCCTGCTGTTCGAGGCCTTCACGACGATCGCGGAGGCCTCCGGCGTGGATGACCCGGCGCAGACGGCGCGCGATGCCGCCCATGGCACGCTGGCCTTTCTCGAAGGCATGTGGGCCGACTACCTCATTCACCCGGATGCCTTCGACCGGGACGAGGCCTGCCGCATCATCTTCCGTTTCCTGTCGGCGCTCTTCCCCGACCATTTCGACCTGACTGGCGCCAGGCCGGACGGGGCCTGAGCGTCAGAACCGCGAGCCTTCTGTATTTCCGAACCATTCGTCGGGATAGGGGTACCACCAGTCCTGCACCTTCGGCTTCCAGTCGATCACGCCCATCTTGCTCTGCCGGAACGCATCGAGCCCCAGCCGCGACAGCTCGCGCCCCAGCCCGGAGTTCTTCCATCCGCCGAAGGGCAGCGCATCGTTGTCGATCAGCGGATTGTTGACCCAGACCATCCCGGCCTCGAGCCGCTCATAGGCCTCCATCGCCTCCTCGAGGCTGGTGGTGAAGAGGCTGGCGCCGAGGCCGAACTCGCTGTCATTGGCATTATTCAGCGCCTCTTCGAAGCTCTTCACCCGGCAGATCGCGGCCACGGGGCCGAACAGCTCTTCCCGCATGATATCCATATCCGGCGTGACGTCGGTCAGCACCGTCGGCTCATAGAACCAGCCGGTGTTGCGCCCCGGCGGCACCCGGCCGCCACACACCAGCGTCGCCCCATCGGCCACCGCCCCGTCGACCAGCCGCACCACCTTGTCGCGCGCGGCCTCTGTCACCAGCGGACCGATCTCGGACACCTCCATGCCGTTGCCGACCCGCAGCTTGCGCGCCATGTCGGCCAGGCCTTCGACGAATTGATCGTGCACCGCGTCATGCACGTAGAACCGCTCGGTCGAGGTGCAGATTTGCCCCGACAGGTGAAACGCCGCCGTGGTCGCCCCGGCCACCGCCACGTCGAGCGGTGCCTCGGACGAGACGATCATCGGGTCGCTGCCGCCCGCCTCGATGATGCAGGGCTTGAGCTGTTCGGCACAGGCCACGTTGACCTTCTTCGCCGTCGCCACGCTGCCGGTGAAGGCCACCACGTCGCTCTGCCTTGACCGGATCAGCGCCTGCGCCGTCTCACCCCCGCCGGTGATGCAGGAAACGAGGCCCGCGGGCAGGTGCCGGAAATTCTCCATGAATTTCAGCGTGGAAAGCGAGGTCAGCTCCGACGGCTTGACCACGCAGGCATTGCCCGAGGCGAGCGACGCCGCCACCGTCCAGCACATCAGCAGGATGGGGAAGTTGTAGGGCACGATGTGGACGCTGACGCCATAGGGGAAATGCCGGGCAAACTGAAACGATCCCGCCTGCGTCGTACCGGGCAGCATGCCGCCAGAATCCCTGGCCATCTCGGCGAAGTAGCGGAAGCAGCCGCCCACATTGGCAATCTCGCCCGTGGCCTCGGGGTAGGGCTTGCCCTGCTCCAGCACCATCAACCGCGCCGCCTCTTCATGGTTGGCGGCGATGCTGTCGGCGACCTTGTGCAGATAGCCGGCGCGGGTCAACTCATCGAGCTTGCCCCATTCCCTCTGTGCCTCCCGCGCCCGGCGCAGGATGTCTTCTGCCTCCTCCGGTGTGCCCATCGCGATGGCACCCTCGCGGGCCAGCGTGGCGGGGTTGATCACGTCATGCGTGCCGCCCCCCTGCCCGGCCGGGTGGTAGTCGTTGCCAAAGAAGAACTGGCGCCCAAACGGGTCGAAATCGGTCATCGTCATCCTTTCGGACTGTCGGCTCAGCGGATCATGTAGACCTTGCGCACGGTCTCGTGCACGCGGCAGGTGCCTTTCCAGTCCTGCTCGAAGAAGGCCACCGTGCCGGGGGTGATCTCGATCACCTCGCCATCGTCGCGCGTATAGGTCGCCCGCCCCTGCAGGAAGTGGCAGAACTCGTCCCGGGTCACGTGGCAATCCCAGTAGCCCGGCGTGCAGATCCAGATGCCGCATTCGCTTTGCCCCTCGGGGCCCTTGTGCAGCAGCACGCCAGAGGTGTGGGAATGCCCCTCGATCATCGTGGGGATTTCTCCCCAGTCGACGGTATCGGTGATCTCTTCGGGGTTCTGAAGTTTCGGTGTGGTCAAACGTTTCGCTCCTTGAACGGATCCGGGCGCGGGGGCACCGCGCCCGGACGGCCGGTTTCAGCCGTAGGTTTTCTCAAGCAAGTCATTGAGGTACTTGGCCGCCACCTTCGGCCCGCCATTGTTCTGCATGTGCTTGCTGGTCGCCGCGCAACGCGCCTTTACCTCGGCATCGTTGAGGCACTTCTCGATGTTCGCGGCGAACTCCTCGTCGGTCCAGTTCATCCGGTGCATCTTGAAACCATGCCCGGTTTCCTGCACCCGCGTGGCGTTGTCGTGCCCGTCCCAGACATAGGGCATGATGATCGCCGGCTTGCCGAAATAGAGGCACTCGGTGAAGCTGTTGTTGCCGCCGTGGTGCACCACCGCATCGACCAGCGGGATGACCGAAGGCTGCGGATACCAGCTTGCGACATGCACGTTCTTGGGCATCGTCTCCTTGTCGTACTCGGCCTCGTACTCGCCCACGTTGACCAGCGCGCGATAGGGCTGCTTGCCGAGGAAATCGATGATCTTCTTGATCTGGTCGGTATCCCCCGCGCCAAGGCTGCCGAACGAGACGTAGAGCAGCGGCTTGTCGTTGTATTCGCCGAAATCCGGCACGTCATAGGGCTTCTCGGTCCGCACGCAGCCTTCGAGATACTTGAAGCGGTCCGGGTCGAGGGGTTTCTCGCGGTTGAACTTCACCGGCGCGGGATAGAGAAGCAGGTTGAGGTAAGGGCTCTCCTCGAAGAACTCGCCGGTCGGGTACGGGTCTTCGCCGCAGGTCTTGAGGAATTCGTTGAAGTCGTCATGCACCGGCTTGATGACCTCGTTGAACTTCTTGTTGAACGCCTCGTGACAGGCGGTGTCGTTCTCGCCGCAGCCGGACAGGTGGGGCGGGATCGCCGGATCGGGGATCTCGTTCTCCGAACAGGAGATGATGCGCACCCACGGCACGCCATACTGCTTGGTGGCGGGGTAGAGCACCACGTTGTCGATGCAGATCAGGTCCGGCTTGATCTCCTTCAGGATACCCGGAAGCTCCTTCTCGGCCCACTTGGAGGTATCGACGATCGCCTCCCAGCATTCCTTCACGTAGTTGTCGATCTGCTCATACGGCGTGAGGTTGAAGTTGGGAATGTGGCCGTTGATGAAATCCGACCAGTATTTCGCCATCTGCTCGGGCGGCATGGGCTCGGACATGTTCACGTGGTGCTCTTCGAAGCCGTAATCGGCAAAGACCCCGGTGAACCCCGGGTCGGTGACGAACACACAGCGATGGCCCATGTCGCGGCAGGCCTGCGCAATGCCCACCGAGTTGAGCGCCGGGCCGAAGGCGGCCTCGGGGAAGAAGACGATGGTTTTCTGGTCTGTCATGGAATGACCTCCTCTGTCGTGTTGGTTTTATGTCTTGCTGTCGTCGGGCAGGATCAGGGCGTTCTGCGTTTGCCAGCCGACCTGGACGGTGTCGCCCACCTTGAAATCCGCCGCGCCTTCGGCCGCGGCCGAGAGGCGGGCGATGAGAACCTGGCCGGCGTCGCCCACGGCGATGTGCAGGCCGATATCCTGCCCGTGATAGGCGATGTCGGTGAGGGTGCCGTCGAGCACGTTGTCGTGGGTCAGGCGTTCCGCCGAGGACGGTGCCACGGTGAGGCGCTCGGGGCGGACGGCAAGGCAGGCGCGGTCACCCGTGCGGGTGTCGCCGTTCGAGCGGCCGGTGAGAACGCCGAGGCCCTGCACGGCCACGCCCTCGACGCTCACCTCGCCGTCGAGGAAGTTCATCACGCCGATGAAGTCCGCCACGAACCGGCTGTTGGGGTGCTCGTACAACTCGGCGGGGCTGGCGCATTGCTTGACCTCCCCGTCGCGCATCAGGGCGATGCGGTCGGCCATCACCAGCGCCTCTTCCTGGTCGTGGGTGACGACGACGAAGGTGATGCCCACCTCGTGCTGCAGGCGCTTCAACTCCAGCTGCATATGCTCGCGCAGCTTCTTGTCGAGCGCCGCCAGCGGTTCGTCGAGCAACAGGACGCGCGGTTCTTTCACCAAGGCGCGGGCCAGCGCCACGCGCTGCCTTTGCCCGCCCGACAGTTGGTCGGGCTTGCGGCTGGCATACTCGGTCAATTGCGTCGTCTCGAGGATACGGTCGACCCGGGCCTTCAACTCTTCCCCGCGCACGCCCTCCATCTCCAGCCCGTAGGAGACGTTCGCCCGCACGCTCATATGCGGGAAGAGCGCGAAGGACTGGAACATCAGGTTGATCGGCCGCCGATTGGGGCGCAGCGGGGCGATGTCCTTGCCGTCGAGCAGGATACGCCCTTTGTTCAACGACTCGAACCCGGCGATCATCCGCAGAAGCGTGGTCTTGCCACAGCCCGACGGGCCCAGCAGCGCGAAGAACTCGTTCTCCTTCAGGTTCAGCGAGATATCCTTCACCGCCGTGATCGCGCCGAAACGCTTGGTGATGTTCTCCAGCCGGATCACCGTTGCGGCGTCTTCCCCGGCTTCGGTCAGCATGGTTGCGCCGTCCGTGCTCATTGACTGATCGCTTTCCTGTCGATGCGCTGCGAGATGAAGACGAGCGTGAAGCTGACCAGCATCACGATGGTCGCCATCGCGTTGATTTCGGGGGTCACGCCGAAGCGGATCATGGAATAGATCTGCATCGGCAAGGTGGTGGAGCCCTGCCCGGCCCCGGCGGTGAAATAGGCGATGATGAACTCGTCCACCGACAGGGTGAAGGCCAAGAGGCCACCGGCCAGCACGCCGGGGAAGATCGCCGGCAATGTCACCCGGCGGAAGGTGGTCACCTCGCCCGCGCCAAGGTCGATGCTGGCCTCGACGATCGAGAAGTCGAAATTCCGCAGCCTTGTGCGCACCACGGCGCAGACGAAGGCGATGTTGAAGACCACGTGGCTCATGATGATCGAATGCAGGCCAAGGGTGAAGTTGAGCGCCGTGAAGAACGACAGGAGCGCGATGGCCAGCACGATGTCGGGAATAATCATCGGCGCGAACAAAAGCGCCTCCATCGTGTTGTTGCGCCGCTGCCGCCGTTCGACCCCGAAGGCCAGCAGCGTGCCGAGGAGCGTGGCGAGGATGGTCGAGACCACAGCCACGATCACCGTGTTGAGCGCCGCCCGCAGGACCGCGTCGTTCTCGGCCAGCGCCCCGTACCACTTGAGCGAGAAGCCGCCCCATGCCGTCGGCAGGCCGAGATCGTTGAACGACAGCGCCATCAGCACGAGGATCGGCACGTAAAGGAAGGTGTAGACCAGCCACAGATGCCCGCCGAGGAACAGCTTGGCCGGGTCGCGGCGGCGGGGGATGCGGGCGCTCATCGGGTACCCTCCGCCGAGCGGTTGACGGCGACGGCCTGTGCAAACAGCAGGCACATCATCACCCCGATCAGGATCAGCGACAGGGCCGAGCCGAAGGGCCAGTCGCGCGCCTCGAGGAACTGGTCATAGATCAGGTTGCCGACCATCTGCACGCGGCCCCCGCCAAGCAGGTCGGGCGTGATGAAGTTGCCGATGGACAGCACGAAGACGAAGACCGCGCCCGCCGCGATGCCCGGCAGGGTCAGCGGCAGGATCACCCGCAGGAACGTCTTGTAGGACGGCGCGCCGAGGTCTTCCGACGCCTCGGCAATCTCGGGGTTCAGGCGACTGATCGAGGAATAGATCGCAAGGATCACGAAGGGCACGTAGTTGTAGACCAGCCCGGTGACCACCGACGCCTCGTTGTAGAGGAGCGGCAGCGCCTCGCCCACCAGCCCGAAATCCAAGAGCGCCCGGTTGATCAGCCCCTCGCGGTTCAGCATCACGATCCAGGCATAGGTGCGGATCAGGTAGTTGCTCCAGAAGGGCAGCATCACGAGGAACAGGTAGACCGGCTGGCGCTGCGCCGGGGCGCGGGCGATGGCATAGGCGGCCGGGTAGGCGATGAGCAGCGCGATCAGCGTCGCCAACCCCGCGATCTTGGCCGATTTCAACAGGATGGCGAGGTAGAGCGGGTCGAAGGCCCGGTCGAAATTCTCGAAGGTGAAGTCGTAGACGATCCCGCCATACACGCCCCGCTCGAAGAACGAGTACACGAAGACCAAGAGGCAGGGCACGACCATGAAGAAGGTCAGCCAGGCCAGCCCCGGCCCCACGAACAGGAAGGTTCGCAATCTCTGGTACACGTATCCTTGGCCTTTCTCGGGCAGGCGGCTTCAGGTACGCCGCCCCGTCAGACGGGGCGGCGTGGCAGACGACCTCGAGGAGATGCACGTGCCGTCATGCGTTGCGGATGGCTTACTGGGCCGACATCACTTCCGTCTTGAGACGGCTGTAATCCTTTTGGGCATTGCCCACGTCGCGCAGCATCTCGTATTCGAGCATCGCGGCGGGATCCATGCCGAGGTTCGGATAGGTCTCGACCATCGAGGCATCGAGCGCCTCCATCGAGGCCTTGTTCGGCACCTTGTAGAGGATGTTCTCGACCACCCATTTGTGGGTGTCGGCGCCGAGGACGTAGTTGATGAACTCGTGCGCCGCTTCCTTGTTCTCGGAGCTGGCCATCACCACCATCGTGTCGACCCAGAGGTCTGTGCCCTCGGAGGGGATGGTGTACTTGATGTCGGCATTCTCGGCGATGCCGTAGTTGCACCAGCCATCCCATGCGTGCACGAGGCTCGCCTCGCCCGAGACCAGCTTGGAATAGAAGGTCGTGTCGTCATAGGCCAGCAGGTCCTGCTTGGCCGAGATCAGCAGATCCTTCACCTCGGCCAGCTTGTCCTCTTCCGTCACGTTGACCGAGTAGCCCTTGGCCAGCGCCGCGGCGCCGATCATCCAGCGGTCGGTCGACAGCATCGTGACCTTGCCCGCCAGGTCGTCGGAGGGGTCGAGCAGGTCCATCCAGCTATCCGGCTCTTCCGACACGAGGTCGGAGCGGTAGCAGAGGCCGGTCGTGCCCCAGGCGTAGGGCATGGAGAAAGTCAGCCCCTCGTCATAGGAGAGCTCCCGCGCCTCGGGGTAGAGGTTCTCCATGTTGGGGAGCATCGAGTGGTCGAGCTTGGCCGCGATGCCCAGCTTGTCGAGCGCCTCGGCAAAGGGCGAGGAGACGAAGATCACGTCGTAGCCCTTGCCGCCCGAGGCGGTGACCTTGCCCATGATTTCCTCGTTGGTGGCGTGGTTGGCCACGTCGATCGAGATGCCGGTGTCGGCCTCGAACTGTTCCGCCATGTCGGCGGGCATGTAGCCATCCCAGTTGGAAATCACGAGCGATTGCGCCGCCGCCGGGCCAAGGCCCAGCGCCAGCACTGCGGCGGGCGCACCGGCCAGCAGTTTCTTGGCAAATGCCGTCTTTTTCATTGGTCCATTTCTCCCTGTGGTCGTTTCTTGTCGTCCCGGGCTCGACCCGCGCCAGTGGCGCGAAACGGCCCTGTCCCGCCTGCTTTTGCTTCCGGATCTGTCGTCCGAATCCGCGGGTATAGACAAAATTGTATTTTTTTCTAAATTAGTACGTCAATGAAAATCGACTCAGGCTTGGGGCCGCGCCCCTGCCATGGGGCGGGACATGGTGAAAATCTCGGCGGAATGAAGATGGAACGGCGACGCAAAAGCCATACCGAGCTGGCCCGGCGCATCGTCGAACTTCTGCGCGTCGAGGGCGCGGAGCCGGGCACAAAGGTGGCCGAACAGCGGCTTGCCGACAGTTTCGGCGTGTCGCGCACGCCGATCCGGGCGGCTTTACGATTGCTTACCGAGACGGGGATTCTGAGCTATGCGCCCCGGCAGGGCTATTCTCTGGCCCGCCCGCTCGATACCGCCAGCGCCGATGCGCCCGGATTGCCGGCCTCGGAAGAGGATCGGCTGTTCCAGGCCATTCTGCGCGACCGTTTCGCCAACCGGCTGGGCGACACGTTATCGGTCAATGACCTGATGCAGCGTTACGGCACCGCGCGCACCACGGTGATGCACGTGGTGGCAAGGATGAGCGAGGACGGCTTGCTGGAACGCGGGCACGGGCAGCACTGGCGGTTCGGCCCGGCACCGGATTCGCTGTCGGCGATGGAGGAAAGCGCGCGGTTCCGGGAGTTGATCGAGCCCGCCGCGCTACGTGAGCCGGGGTTCGTGCCGGATGCCGCACTCTTCTCGGATATCCGCCGCCGCCACCAGGCTTTGCTGACCGATGACGTTCTGCAGACCGAGATGCGCGCCTGGATCGATGCGGGGGCCGATTTCCACGATGCGCTTGCGGCCTGCTGTGCCAACCGCTTCCTCGCCCGCGCCATCCGGCAGCAGACCCGGCTGCGGCGCCTGTCCACCTATCACGGTGGGGCCAACCGCCGCCGGATGCGCGACGCTTTCCATGAACATCTCGCCATTCTCGACGCGGTCGAGGCGGGCGATACCGACCATGCAGCCGATCTCATGCTTCGTCATATCCGCGCGGCACAGGATCAACGGCCGCGGGTGTCGAACCGGGGCGTGCCGCCGATTGCCCGGCCGATCCGGCGCTAATGCAATTGACCTCGCCTTCGCGGGTCTGACAGATGGGGCCGTTGACCGCCCCCGCCGATAACAGGACCACTCGCCCGTGACGCGCAAGACCATCGCCTTCTTTCCCGAAGCCTCGTTCGGGGCCGCGCTCAACTGCGTGGGCATTGCGCAGGCGCTGCGGGAACGCGGGCACGAGGCGGTTTTTTTGTGCGATCCGGGCTTTGCCGGGGTGTTCGAGAATTACGGGTTCGCCGAGCATCCCGTACCGATGGCGCCCGACATGTCGGACGAGGAGCTGGAGAAATTCTGGTCGGGCTTCATCACCCGCCACCTGCCGCATTTCCGGCTGAGCCCCGAGGACCAGTTGCCGACCTATGTGCGCGACTGCTGGGAAGCCATCGTCGACAGCGCCGAGATTGCGGAAGCGCCCTTGCAGGCGGCGCTGGGCCGGATCGACCCGGACGCCATCGTGGTCGACAATGTCATCGGTTTCCCGGCGCTGATGCAGGCCGGGGTGCCTTGGGTCCGCATGGTGTCCTGCGCCGAGACGGAGATACCGGATGCACAGGTGCCGCCGGTGATGTCGGGGCTGGGGGCGGAGGATGTGGCCATTTTCCCCGTCTTCCGGGCGCGGTATGAAGACGCGCTGGGGCCGGTGCATGACCGCTACAACAGCTTCCGCGACAGGCGCGGCCTACCCGCTTTGCCGGCGGGCGAGTTCATGGAGACGTCGCCCGACCTGAACCTTTTGCTCTATGCCGAGCCTCTCCGCTTCGACCGAGCCGAGCCTCTGACACCTCCCCGCTTTCACTATCTCGAAGGCTGCGTGCGCGAGGAAGACCCGTTCGAGATGCCCGACATCCCGGCGGCCTCGAACACGCCCGTGGTCTATGTCTCCTTCGGCAGCCTCGGCGCCGCCGATGTGGCGCTGTTCGAGCGGATGATCCGCCTCTTCGCCGAGCTGCCCTATCGCTTCCTGATCAACGTGGGGGGCTACAAGGATTCCTTTCGAGACGTGCCCGACAACGTGCATCTCGATTACTGGTACCCCCAGCCCAGCGTGATCGAGAAGGCCGATCTGGTGATCCATCACGGCGGCAACAACTCGGTGCACGAGGCGCTTTATTTCGGCAAGCCGTCGATCGTCATGCCCTATTGCTGGGACGGGCACGACAATGCCCGGCGGCTGCATGACACCGGGTTGGGCGTGCATCTCGACCGCTATGCATGGCGCGATCAGGAGATGATCGACGCGCTGTCGGGGCTGACCTCGGACAAGGGGATGAAGACACGGCTGGGGGGCATTTCCGCCGACATGATCGCGGCCGATGGGCGGCGTCAGGCGGCAGATTTGATCCTGAACGTGGCGCGGTAGCGGGTCAGAGGCCCAGCACCAGCTTCTTGCCCTTGGCCCGCGAACAGCAGCTCATGATGCGCTCGCCCTTGGCCCGTTCGGCCTTGGACAGCACCCTGTCGCGGTGGTCGACCTCGCCTTCGACAACCCTTGCCTCGCATGTGCCACAGAGCCCTTCGCCGCATTCCATCGGAATGTCGATGCCGGTGGATTTGAGGACATCGTAAAGGGTTCGATCTGCCGGCACCTCGACGGTGAGATCGGAGTCGCGCAGTTCCACCGTGAAGGCATGTTCCTTCGCCGGGTCGAGGCCGGAGGCGCCGGTGCTGAAATACTCGAAATGCAGCGCGCCATCGGGCCAGTGCTCGGCCATGTCCTGCAACGCGTCGAGCATCCGTTCCGGCCCGCAGCAATAGACCTGCGTGCCTGGGGCGACGTCGGCCACCGCCTCGGCGAGGTCGAGCCGTGTGCCTTCGTCGGCCACGTGCAACCGCACCGCCCCGCCGTGGTCGCGCAGCACGCGGGAGACGAGCGCCATCGTGCCGCGCGACCGTCCGCAGTAATGCAGCACGTAAGGTAAGCCCCGCGCCTTCAGCCGGTCGGCCATGGCAAGGATCGGGGTGATGCCGATGCCGCCGGCGATGAGCACGTAGCGCTCGGCCGTCTCGTCCAGCCGGAAGTGGTTCTTGGGCCCGGCAATGGAGAGCGTGTCGCCGGGTTTCAGCGTGTCGTGCAGGTGTTTCGAACCGCCCTGCCCGTCTTCCTCGCGCAGGATCGAAATCTCCAACGTGCCCGGCGTGTCGGGCGGGCCGCAAAGCGAGTATTTCCGCCGCACGTCGCCCGCCACCACGTCGATATGCGACCCCGGCGACCAGCGCGGCAGGTCGCGGCCGGACAGGTCGGCCAGCACGAAGCGCTTCACGCCCTCCGCCTCCTCGACGATCTCCTGCACCCGTACCCGCCGCAGGATATCGTCGCGCACCGGGGCGCCGATGGGGAAGACCACGCCGCCCTCGCGCAACGCCGGATCACGACGTTCAGGGTTCTCCGCCGGGTCCCATTCCACGTGAATATGGCTTGGCCCCCGGAACGAGATGTTCGGCAGGTTCTCGAACCGCTGCCCCCCGGCCAGCTTCATATGCGGCAGGCGCCGGGTGAATTCCTCGAGGAAGACGCGCATTTCCATTCGCGCGATATTCTTGCCCATGCACTGATGCGCGCCATAGCCGAAGGACATGTGCTCGGCCGCATTGTCGCGGTAGATATCCACCTCGTCGGGGTTCTCCCAATGCGCGGCGTCCTGGTTGGCACTGGCCTGCACGATGAAAAGCTTGCCGCCCTTGGGGATGGTCACGCCGCCCACCTGCGCCTCGTCCGTCGCCACCCGTCGCCATGCCACGATGGAGCCGCCCATGCGCAAACATTCCTCGACCGCGCTGGGGATGAGCGCGGGGTTTTCGCAGATCTCGTCCCACGCGTTTCGGTTGTTGAGCAGGATCCAGAAGGCATTCGCGGTGGCGTTCGACGTGGTCTCGTGCGCGGCGGCCAGAATGGCCATCATCATCGACCGCATGTAGCTTTCGGTGACGATATCGGGGTGCTTCCTGTGCTCGCGCACCGTGTCGTACATCCAGCCCTCGCCGGTCGGGTCGGCGATCATCGTGTCGAGGATCTCGTTCGCGGTCTGCCAGAACTGACCCACGTTCTCGACGATCTCGAGCTGTTCCTCGGGTGTGGGCCGGCCCCAGGTGTTGAGCGTGTGGGCGACGGCGAAGCGGCGGAGTTTCTCGACCCCCTCCTCGGGCACGCCAAGGAAATGCAGCGCCACGGTCAGCGGGATTTCGTAGAAGATATCCTTCACCAGGTCGGCATGGCCCCGGTCGACGATCCGGTCGACATAGGCCCGCGTCAGCTCTCGCACCATCGGCTCGTGCTTTTCCAGCTTCTCGGGGATGAAGGCATCCATCAGAAGGCGCCGCCGCTCCATGTGCTGGGGCTCGTCCTCGTTCACCATGGTGCGTTCGAGCTTGTAGTTGTAGCGCTCCAGCACCTTCGCCGCCTCGGGCGTCAGCGGCGTGACCTTTTCCAGTGCGTTGGCGGGGGAAAACAGGATGTTGTCGCGGAAGACGGCCTTCACGTCCTCGTAACGCGTCACCACCCAGTAGCCCAGCTGCGGGCTGTAGAAGACAGGCTCCTGCGCGCGGGCCCAGCGCAGCGCCTCGGCGGGGTCAAGCTGGTAATCGCCCTCGAAGGGCGTGAAGGCCGCCGCCCGTTCCGACACCGGGCAACCGGTGGGCGAGACCATGCCGCTTGGCGGGCCCGACATGGCCGGGCAGCCTGTTTCGGGGGCGGGGCGCGTCTTGGCGGATGTCATCGGGAACCAACCTTTCAGATGCACGAAAGCGATGTGCCTTTGTGCGTCCAAACTGGTACTTCGCCCAAATTGTAACCGTCAAGAACGGGGCTCAGGTTCCGGTGGGGTTATCCACGTCGCGGCCCAGCTCGGCCAGGTCGGAATAGCGGTCGCCGATGCGGTGATGCGGCCGCCCGCCGGTGGCGGCACCCAGCGCCACGACCACCTCGTCATCGGCGGGCGCATCGTAGATCGAGAACTGCACCGTCAGGTAATGCGAACGGCGGCCGGTGTCGTGCTTGTCCATCAGCGGGATCTGGATCTGCGTGTTCGCCGGGCCGCGCGTGTTGGTGAAGCCGAGATAGCTTTTCGCGCCCACCGCCTCGCGGTAGAAATTGCCGTAATGCAGCGTATGGATCAGCGCAGACGCATGTTCCCACTCGCAATCGGTGCCGGCGATGCAGGCTTTGCCATAGGCCTCGATCGCGTCGCCCGAACCCGCCAGCGCGATCAGCCGGTCGGTCAGCAGCTTGCCCAGCGGCGGGGCGATGCGGCGGATTTCGGGCTTGAGATCCTCGACATAGCCCTGCCCGGCCCAGGGGTTCCTGACCACCGCCGCAACCCCGATCAGGCGCAGCACCGGGTCGACCGGGCGGCCGCCCTCGGTGTGGATATCCTCGTCGAAGGTGACGACTTTTCTGAGTTCGGGGATCATGTCAGGGGCTCCATTCATGGGGTCAGGACGCGGTCGAGGAAGGCGCGCACGGGGGCGTTGACGGCGTCGGGGTCTTCTGCAAGCGCCATGTGGCGCAGGCCGGGAAGGATCAGCGCCTCGCCGCCGTCGATCTCGGCGGCGATGGCGCGAGTCATGTCGGGGCCGTTGCCGAAATCCTCGTCGGCGGTGAGGACCAGCGCGGGCAGGCGCAGGGGCGGTTCCGGGTTGGCGATCTCGGTGACGCCCTTCGCGAGCACGCTGTAGATGGCGGGATAGACGGCCTTGTCGTTCGACACGACCCAGCCGCGCACCAGCGCCATCATTTCCGGGTTTCGCGCTCGGTAGGCATCCGTGAACCACCGCTCCAGCGCGGCGTCGACCGTCGCCTCCGGCCCTTCCTTTTCGGCCTGAACGACGCGGGCCTCGATGGCGGTCTGGGCCTCGGGGCTGCGCAGGTGCTGGGAATGCAGGATCACCAGCGCGCGACACCGTTCGGGATGATCCATCGCGAAGCGACGGGAAACCATGCCACCCAGCGAAAACCCGGCCACGGCGGCGCTCTCCAGCCCGCTGGCATCGAGCACATCGTTCAGTTGCCGCGAGAACAACGAAAGCGACGGTTTCTCAGGCGGCGGGGCAGTTTCGCCATGCCCGTAAAGGTCATAGGCGATCACGTCATAGGCGTCTGCCAGCGCCGGGATCATCCACTGCCACACCGCCCGGTTCAGGCCGAATCCGTGGATCAGAACGACCGTCGGCGCGCCCTGTTTGCCATGGCGTTCCCATGCTGTCCCGTCCGGCAATTTCGGCATGCGTCCCTCCGTTTTCGGGAGCCTAGGCCGCGATACCCCGAGGGTACTCGGCAATTTTCGCCACGCGGTGTCGATAATTCGCATATCTCGGCCGCGCATCGCCCAACAATGGGAATCAAATCCAACACGGAGGACGACAGATGGCGGATATCCGGGCGTACCAGATGCTAATTGACGGGGAATGGGTGGATGCCTCCGACGGGGGCACGTTCGACAGCACGAACCCGGCGACGGGCGAGGTTTGGTCGCGCGTTCCCGAGGCGACGGAGGCCGATGTCGACCGCGCGGTGCGGGCGGCGCATGAGGCGTTCCTGAATGGCCCGTGGTCGAAGATGACGCCGACGCAGCGGGGCAAATGCCTGCGCAAGCTGGCGGAATTGCTGGCCGACCGGTCGGAGGAACTGGGCCGGACCGAGACAATCGACACCGGCAAGATGCTCAAGGAAACAAAGTGGCAGGCAACGTATATCGCCGAGTTCTTCCAGTTCTTCGC
Organism: Roseovarius indicus; assembly: GCF_008728195.1. NCBI lineage: Bacteria > Pseudomonadati > Pseudomonadota > Alphaproteobacteria > Rhodobacterales > Roseobacteraceae > Roseovarius > Roseovarius indicus. Next base: position 637,756 of record NZ_CP031598.1, on the reverse strand, counting down.
CGGCTGCGCCGACAAGATCAGCGGCGAGACGCTGCCCATCGACAAGCCGGACCTCTTCGTCTTCACCAAGCGCGAGCCGCTGGGCGTGGTGGCGGCGGTGGTGCCGTGGAACTCGCAGCTTTTCCTCGTGGCGGTGAAGATCGGTCCGGCGCTGGCGGCGGGGAACACCGTGGTGCTGAAGGCGTCGGAACATGCCTCGGCGGCGATGCTGGAGTTCGGCAAACTGATCGAGGAGGCGGGCTTTCCGCCCGGCGTGGTCAACATCGTCACCGGTCATGGCGAGCCGTGCGGCCGGGCGCTGACCGGGCACAAGCTGGTGGCGCGGGTGAGCTTTACCGGCGGCCCGGGGGCGGCAAGGCATGTGCTTGAAAACACGAAGAACAACTTCGCCGAGGTGAGCCTCGAGCTGGGGGGCAAGTCGCCCTTCATCGTCTTCGAGGACGCCAATATCGAAAGCGCGGTCAACGCCTCGATAGCCGGGATTTTCGGGGCGACGGGGCAAAGCTGTGTGGCGGGCTCGCGGCTCTACCTGCATGAGGATATCGCGGACGAATTCCTCGACCGGATGGTGGCGCAGGCGAAGGAGATCAAGATCGGCGACCCGCTGGCCGACGAGACCCAGATGGGCCCGCTTTGCACCACCGGACAGCGCGACCGGATCGAGAGCGAGCTGGCCTTCGCGGTCGAGGAAGGCGCGAAAATCTTAACAGGTGGTAAACGGCCGGACGGATTCGACGGGCTCTATTTTGAGCCCACCATCGTCTCCTGCCCCAGCCAGGGCCTACGCATCGTCGACACCGAGCTGTTCGGCCCGGTCCTGTGCGTGCAGACCTTCAGGACCGAGGACGAGGTCGTCGCGCTTGCCAACGATACCGAACATGGGTTGGCGGCCGGGATCTTTACCCGCGACAGCGCCCGGTCGTTGCGCATGGCCGATGCGGTGCGTGCCGGCATCGTCTGGGTCAACACGTATCGGGTCGTCTCTCCGATAGCCGAGTTCGGCGGGATCAAGGGGTCGGGCTATGGCCGGGAAAGCGGGTTCCAGGCGATGTACGATTATACACGGCCCAAGACCGTGTGGATGAACACGTCGGATGCGCCGATGGCCAACCCGTTCGTGATGCGCTGAGGGGAGGCACGGCGATGAAATTTCAACTGGCGATCAACCTCGAGCGGATGAACGACAGCGCGGACATGCGGGTGGTGCGCAACCACACGCTCGAGATGGTGCAGATGGCCGAACAAGGCGGGTTCGAGATTGTCTGGGCCGCCGAGCACCACGCTCTGGAGATGACCATAGCGCCAAACCCTTTCCAGATCCTTACCTGGTGGGCCGAGCATACGGATAAAATCCGCCTTGGCACCGCCGTGGCCACGGCCGCCTACTGGCACCCGATCAAGCTGGCGGGCGAGGCGGCGTTTCTCGACCTGATCAGCAACGGGCGGCTCGAATTCGGCATCGGTTCGGGCGCATACCAGCGGGAATTCGACCGGATGCAGCCGGGCCTCAAGCAGTCGGATGCGTGGCAGCACATGCAGGAGATGCTGCCCGCCGTCCGGGCGTTGTGGCAGGGCGATTACGAACATGACGGCGAGTTCTGGAAGTTCCCCGCCTCGACCTCCTGCCCCAAACCGCTGCAGGAGGAGGTGCCCGTCTGGGTCGCCGCGCGCTCGCCCATCACCTACGACTACGCGATGCGAGAAAAGTGCCATATCCTGTGCTGGCCGCTGACCCGGCCCTTCGCGGAGGCCGAGCTTTACAAACAGCGGCTCGACGAGGCGATTGCCAAGGCCGATAACGGCTTTCGCCCGACCTTCGCGATGATGCGCCATGCCGCCGTTTACGACAATGACGCCGACCGGCAGAACGCGCTCGATGCCATCCGGCTGGTTCTGGGGCAGTTCGAGAACCTGTTCCGCAACGCGGGCGACGTGGTGAACGGCTTTCCGAAGCAGATCCCGCTGGAGGAACTGGCGGGCCGGGAGCAATACGACCCCGCGATGCTGGAGGAAAACCTGCTCTTCGGTTCGCCCGATACCGTGATCGAAAAACTGAAACGCTACGAGGCCTTGGGCGTCGACGCCTTTGTCTACTACGCCTCGATGGGGCTGGACCTCGATGCGCAGAAACGCTCGATGAAGCTTTTCCGCGACGAGGTCATGCCAGCCTTCAACTAGGGAGAAATTGTTATGTCTGAAGGGGTTAAGGTCGTTCGCGACGGCCATGTGCTTGAGGTCACGCTGGAGCGTGGGAAGGTGAATGCCATCGACGTCGCGACGTCACAGGCGCTGGCGGAGGCGTTCCGGGAATTGCACGAGGACAAGGAATTGCGCTGTGCGATCCTGACCGGGGGCGGCGAGAAGATCTTTTCCGCCGGGTGGGATCTGAAGGCGCTGAACGCGGGCGAGATGCAGCTCGACAACTGGTGGGAGACCGATGATTACGGCTTTGGCGGCTTCACCGGGCTGACCGAGAATTGGGTGCTGAACAAACCGGTGATCGCGGCGATCAACGGGCTGGCCATCGGCGGCGGGTTCGAGATGGCGATGGCGTGCGATCTGCTGATCGCGGCCGATCACGTGGAGTTCGGGTTGCCGGAAATGCCGCTGGGGATCGTGCCGGATGCCGGGGCGCTGCAACGCCTGCCGCGGCGCATTCCGCATAACATCGCGATGGAGATGTTCCTGCTGGGCCGGCGGATGACGGCGGCGGAGGCGGCGCAGTACGGGCTGGTCAACAAAGTCGTTCCGAAAGAAGAGCTTATGGATGCTGCGCGGGAATGGGCCGCGAGCATCGCGTGGTCGGCCCCGCTGGCCATGCAGAGCGTGAAGGAGGTGCAGCGCGCCATCGAATGCGTGCCGCTGGAAGAGGCCTTTGCCAAGATGCGGGGCGACGGGCTGCCGGTCTATCGGAAGATGCTGAAATCGGAGGACGCCAAGGAGGGAGTGGCGGCCTTTGTCGAGAAGCGCGAACCTGATTTCAAAGGGGAATGACGCATGTATCGGGATCCGTCTGACGTAAACCGCGTGGCGAGCCTTGGGGCCGGACCCATTGGCGGCGGCTGGACCGCGCATTTCCTGGCGCGCGGGTATGACGTGAACGCCTATATCCACGACCCGGCGGAGCGGGACGCGCTGATGGCGGTGGTCGAGACCGGGTGGGTGAGCCTGACCGGCCTGGGGCTGGCGCTGGGGGCGTCGATGGATCGGCTGACGGTGACAAGCGATTTGGCCGAGGCCGTCGAAGGTGTTGGATTCATTCAGGAAAGCGGGCCAGAACGATTGGAGATCAAGCAGGCGCTTTACAAGCGGTTGGGAGAGATCGTGCCGGCGGATGTGGTGATCGGGTCGTCGACCTCCGGCCTGACGATGACGGAGATTGCCGCGGAGTGTGAGACGCCGGGGCGCTGCGTGATCGGGCATCCGTTCAACCCGCCTTACCTGTTGCCGCTGGTCGAGATTATCGGTGGAAAACAGACGGATAAGGCGGCGGTCGACTGGGCCGCGGCGTTTTACGAGGTGGCCGGGAAGGCGCCCTTGGTGATGAAGAAGGAGGTGCCGGGGTTCGTGGCGACGCGGTTGCAGGAGGCCCTGTGGCGGGAGGCGCTGCACATGGTTGCGAATGGCGAGGCCACGCCGGAAGACATTGATATCGCTTTGAAAAACGGGCCGGCGCCGCGGATGGCGGTGCAGGGGCAGTGCATGGCGTTTCACGTGGCTTGTGGTGAAGGCGGGATGGCCACGAACCTGGATCAGTTCGGGCCGGCGCTGAAGTGGCCGTGGACAAGGCTGGAGGCGCCGGAGCTGACGAAAGAGTTGAGAGATCAGATGGTTGACGGGTGCAACGCCATGGCCGGGGATCGGCATTTCCGCGATATGGCAGCCGAACGGGACCGCAAGATCGTGGCGGTTCTGAAGGCGGTAAGGGACGGCTGACGGGGCCGGAACCCAACGTCGGTATAACGTCGGTATTTTGTCGGTATTGCGTCGGTGCGCTCGTCCGTCCTAGCGGACGGCCTCGCCGGTTTCAGGTGCGCATTCGGCGGTTCACCTGGAACGTGTCGAGGTATTTCGACAGCGTGCCGGGCCAGGTTGGCGCGTCTTCCTGCTCGGGCCAGGCCTGGCGGTATTCGCTGGGGCGGCGGCCGAAGCACTTCCGGAACGCGTAGGCGAAATGCGAGAGCGAGTTGAAGCCCGAGGCCGCGGAGATTTCGCGCACGCCCAGATCGGTGGAGATGAGCAGCACGCGGGCGTGCTGGAGCCGCAAGAGCAGGCCGAACTGCACCACCGAACAGCCCATCGCCTGGTTGAACTGGCGTTCCAGCTGACGCTGGGAGATGCCGACCTGCCGGGCGATATCCGGCACCGCCAGCGGTTCGGAGATATTGGCCTCGATCAGGTCGATGGCCGCCGCCACGCCGGGCGGCAGGCTTTCGGTGCCCCGGCCCAGCGTCTTGCGCTGGGGGGCGTTTGCGGGGCGCACCGGGTGATGCATGATGTTGTCGGAAATCTCGCCCACCAGCCCGGCGCCGTGATCGGCGCGGATGAGGTGCAGCATCAGGTCGGTGGCCGAGCTGGAGCCGGCGCAGGTCATGATCTTGCCGTCGATGGTGAAAAGCTGTTCGGCGGCGAGGACGTCGGGAAACTTCTCCTGAAACCCGGCGAGGTAGGACCAGTGGGTCGTCGCCTGCCGCCCGGCGAGAAGGCCGGCACGGGCGAAGACGTAGGGCGCCATCTCGACGGCGCAGAGGCGGATACCCATCCGCGCCTGCCGCCTGAGCCACGAGATGAGCGCGGCATCGGCGTAGTGCTCGGCGCCCCAGCTTCCGGCGACGATGACGAGATCGTCGCGGGTGAGTTTCTCGGGCAGGGGGCCGCAGGTGAGGGTCATCCCGTTGCTGGCGGTCACCTCGCCTGGGTGTACGGCGTGGAAGTCGTGGCCGTAGAGCGGCGCGGTGGACAGGTAGTTGGCGATTCGCGCCGGCTCGAGCAGGCTGACCAATCCCATCATGTTGAAGCGCGGCAGCAGCACGCACGCGATTCGCCCCGGGCTGGAGGCGGATTCCTTCGGGTCTGGGTCGGATGACATGGCGCGCTCCGCGTCGCGCAAGGTGAAGAATTTCGCCACGCATACCGCGAATCCGGCGAATAATCGACACTATTTGCGCTGCCCGGCCGCAAACTTGGAAAAAACAGGGAGCGCACATGAATTTCGAAGTCGTCCTTACCTGCGCTGTCACGGGCGCCGGAGATACCACGGGCAAGAGCCCCCACGTGCCGGTCACGCCGCGCCAGGTGGCCGATGCCGCGATCGAGGCCGCGAAGGCCGGGGCGGCCATCGCGCACCTGCATGTCCGTGACCCGGAGACAGGCAAGGGCTCGCGCGATGTGGCGCTTTTCGAGGAAGCCGTCGCGCTGGTGCGCGACAGCGAGACCGACGTGGTGATCAACCTGACCGCCGGGATGGGGGGCGACTGGTCGCCCTCGGCCGACGACCCGGCGATGCCCGGCCCCGGCACCGACATGATCGGGCCCGAGGAGCGGCTGGCGCATGTGAAGGCCTGTATGCCCGAGATCTGCTCGCTCGATTGCGGGACGCTGAATTTTTCCGACACCGACGATATCTATATTTCGACACCGCCCACCCTGCGGCGCATGGCCGGGCTGGTGCAGGAGTGGGGCGTGAAGCCCGAGCTCGAGGTGTTCGACCTTGGCCATATCCGGTTCGCCAAGCAGATGGTGGCCGAGGGGCTGATCGCCGATCCGCCGATGTTCCAGCTTTGCCTTGGCATTCCGTGGGGCGCCGATGCGACGGTCGAGACGATGGCGGCGATGAAGGCGCAGCTTCCGGCGGGGGCAAGCTGGGCCAGTTTCGGGATATCCCGGATGCAGATGCCGATGCTGGCCGCCGCCGTGGCGATGGGCGGCAACGTGCGCGTGGGGCTGGAAGACAACATCTATCTCGATCGCGGCGTGCTGGCCACGAACGGGCAGCTTGTGAGCCGCGCGGTCGAGATCATCGAGCGGATGGGCGGCCGCGTGGTCACCCCGCAGGAGGCGCGCAACAAGCTCAAGCTGAGAGGGGCCGATTGATGGCCGAGGCCGCCAAAGGTGGGCTGAGCCTGACCGGGCTGACCAAGCGTTTCGGCGGGTTCGTGGCGGTGGACGATATCGACCTTGAGATACAGCGCGGCGAGTTCCTGACGCTGCTGGGGCCGTCGGGGTCGGGCAAGACGACGCTTCTGATGATGATCGCGGGATTCCTGGATATCTCGGCGGGGGACATCCTTCTGGATGGCGCGTCGATCAAGTCGGTCCCGGCAGAGAAGCGCAATTTCGGGATGGTGTTCCAGGGCTATGCCTTGTTTCCGCATATGACCGTGCGGCAGAACGTGGGCTATGCGCTGGATGTGCGCGGGCGACCCAAGGCGGAGATCGAGGCGCGGGTCGACGAGATGCTGGAGCTGGTGCAGTTGCAGGAGTTCGGCCACCGCAAGCCCGGGCAATTGTCGGGCGGGCAGCAACAGCGGGTGGCGCTGGCGCGCGCCTTGTGTTTCGCACCGCCGGTACTGCTGCTGGACGAGCCGTTGGGCGCGCTCGACAAGAAGCTGCGGATCGAGGTGCAGGACCAGCTGAAGGACATCCACAAGCGGGTCGGCACCACCTTCATCTACGTGACGCATGACCAGGAAGAAGCGCTGTCGATGTCCGACCGGATCGTGATCATGCAGAACGGACGGATCGAGCAGCTGGGCACGCCGACGGAGTTGTACGAGAAGCCGCGAACGCGGTTCGCCGCCGGGTTCCTTGGGAAGAGCAATTTCCTGACGCTGGATGATGGCACCTATGCGCTGCGCCCCGAGAAGATCGACCTTGCGCCCGCCGGCCAGATCAACGGCGCGGCACGGCTGACGGGCACGATCCGCGACATCACCTATTTCGGCGCGATGCGAAAATACATGGTCGCGGTCGAGGGCCGCGACGCCATCGAGGTGGATGTCGATGCCTGGCGCAATCCGCATGAGCTGCGCGAAGGGCAGGCTGTCGACCTGGGCTGGGCCGATCATGCCGCCGTGCGGCTGGACGAGAGTTGAAGACCCGAAACGGCGCAAGGGGAAAGCGCCGCAACATAAGGGCCGGAGAGGCCCGCCACCAACAAGGAGAGACTTGAGATGCAAGACAAGCAATTCATGAAGGAGACGCTTCTTCAGAGCGCCCATGCCTACAAGGACGGCCGGTTGGACCGGCGCACCTTCCTCGCGCTCTGCGGCGCGTCGGGCGTGGCGATGTCGGCGGTGATGGCCGGCGATGCCAAGGCCGCCGCCGATCATATCGTGATGTGGAACTGGGGCGGGATTTCCGAGGAATGCCACGGCTCGGCCATCGGTGAGCCCTTCGAGGAAAAGACCGGGATGGGGATGAAGTTCGACACGTCGGGCCCGCTGGAAGGCAAGATCCGCGAGATGGTCGACAGCGGCAACGTGACGGCGGATGTCTGCGATGCCGACCTGTTCAACGCCGTGTCGCTTGGGCCGACGGGGCATCTTGAGCCGATCGATTACGATATCGTCAGCAAGGACAGGACCCTGCCGCAATATGCGCTGGAATACGGGGTGTCGATCATCCTTTACGGCTATGCCTTCGTCTATGACACCGAGGTTTACGGGGACAATCCGCCGAAGGACTGGGCGGATTTCTTCGACACGGAAAACTTCCCCGGCACGCGGGCGCTTTACAAGTGGGCGAACGGGTCGCTGGAAGGGGCGTTGATGGCCGACGGGGTGGCCGGTGACGAGCTTTACCCGCTCGACATGGAGCGGGCGCTCAACAAGGTGAAGTCGATCAAGGATGACAGCATCTATTGGGGCTCGGGGTCCGAGGTGCATTCGATGTGCATCAGCGGCGAGGCGTCGATGGCGATCATCTGGCAGAACCGCGGCAAGAGCATCGAGGAGGATACCGAGGGCCGCTACAAGCTGGTGAACAACCAGGCGATGGCGATGCCCGGCGCGTATATCGTGCCCAAGGGCAACCCGGCGGGGCGCGAGGCGGTGATGCAGTTCATCGCCACCGCGCAGGAAGTGCCGTCGCAGCTGATGATCCTCGACTGTCTCGGCATGACGCCCTCGAACCCCGAGGCGTTCTCGGAGATCCCGGAAGAGCAGCAGCCCTATGCCATCACGTCCGAGCAGAACATCGACAAGATCGTCTATAACGATCCGGTCTGGTGGGGCGAGAATGGCAGCGAGGCGGTGAACGCCTTCCTCGAAGCGATCAGCTAGGCCGAACCGGCCCGCCCGGCCCTTTCGGGCGGGCCAATTTTCCATAAGCTCGGGGCAGGTGATGCCCCCGGGGTCACAGGACACGCCCGGACACCGCAGGATGCAGGCACTGACACGACATATCAGCCCCGGATGGCTTCTGGTTGCGCCCTTCTTCCTCGTGGTGGTGGCGTTCTACCTCGGACCGCTTGCCAATATTCTCTGGCTGAGCGTGACCGACCCCGAGCCGGGGCTTGGAAATTACGAGGAGCTGGTCACGTCGGATGCCATGGCGCGCATCCTTTGGACGACCTTCCGCACCTGCGCGATCACCACCGTCTTCAGCGTGGCGATCGGTTATTGCCTGGCCTACGCGATGGTGCATGCGCACCAGAAGAACCAGAACATCATGCTGACGCTCTTGCTGATCAGCTTCTGGATCTCGGTGCTGGTGCGCACCTTCGCGTGGCTGATGCTGCTGGGTCATAATGGCCTAGTGAACAACGGGATGGAGGCGATCGGCCTGATCGACCGGCCCGTGCGGTTCATGCGCAACGAGCTGGGCGTGCTGATCGGGATGGTGCATTACATGGTGCCCTATGCCGTGCTGCCGCTGATGGCGAACATGCAGACGCTCGACCCGCGCGTCATGGCCGCCTCGCGCAACCTTGGCGCCAACGGGGTCCAGACCTTCCGGCGGATCTACCTGCCGCTGACCATTCCCGGCCTCGTGGCCTCGTCCCTGCTGGTCTTCATCCTGAGCCTTGGGTTTTACGTGACGCCCGCGATCCTGGGCGGGGGCAAGGTGCTGATGGTGGCGGAATATATCAGCGTGCAGCTTCTGGTGACGCTGAAATGGGGCACCGCGGCAATGCTGGGCACGCTGATGCTGATCGGGGTGCTGGGGCTGCTGTGGGTGATGTCGCGCTTCATGCAGCTTTCGGCCGTCTTCGGCGGAGGGGCCACGCGATGAGGCCGGGGCTGTTTGCCAAGCTGAACCGGGTGGGCGCATGGCTGGCGCTGTTGTTCCTGGTGCTGCCGGCGCTGATTGCCATTCCGGTGTCGCTGACGCCGAAGCGGTTCCTGTCGATGCCCAGGGGCGAGTATTCGCTAAGGCATTTCGAAAACCTGTTCACCAGCCCGGAATGGCTGTCGAGCTTTGCCCAAAGCGGGATCATTGCGGCGAGTACCGCCGTTCTGGCCACGACGCTCGGCACGCTCTGCGCCATCGGCCTGTGGCGGGTCACGTCGCGCTACACCGAAGTGGTGCGCGCCTTCCTGCTGCTGCCGCTCATCATCCCGCAGATCATCTCGGCCATGGTGTTCTATCGTCTGCTGGTGCCGATGGGGCTGATCGACAGCTACCCGGGCCTGATCCTCGCCCATACGGTTCTGGCGACGCCGCTGGTGCTGATCACCGTCAGCGCGAGCCTTGCCAATTTCGACCCCAAGCTCGAACAGGCCAGCCGCAGCCTTGGCGCGCCGTCGTGGGTAACGATGCGGCGGGTGATCCTGCCGTCGATCAAGCCCGGCGTGGTGGCCGGGGCGCTGTTTGCCTTCATCCTGAGCTGGGACGAGATCGTCGTCACGCTCTTCATCTCGAAATTCACCGTCTACACCCTGCCCCGGCGGATGTGGAACGGCATCCGCGAGAACACCGACCCGACCGTGGCGGCCGCAGCCGTCGTGCTGATCGGCGTCACGCTTCTGGCCTTCGTCATTTACGCCCTCATGGCGCGGCGCCGCGCACAGATGGCTGTTGCAGAGGAATGAACCCATGAACTTTCACGTGAGCCATGAAAACGAGCTGCTATTGAAGACCGTGAAGAGCTTCATGGAAGCCGAGATGTTCCCCCATGAAGAGAGGGTCGACAGCACCGGCGAGGTGCCCGAGGAGCTGGGCCGCCAGATCGAAGCGAAGGCCAAGGAGCTGGGGCTTTATGCCTGCAACCTGCCGGAAGAGGTGGGCGGCGGGGGCCTTGGCTATGACGCGATGCACCTGATCGAACGGGAATACGGCAAGACCTCGCACGCGCTGCACGCCTGGGCGGCGCGGCCGACAGAGATATTGCTGGCCTGTGAAGGAGACCAGCGCGAGAAATACCTGCTGCCCTGTGTGACCGGCGAGAAGCGCGAACTGTTCGGCCTGACCGAGCCCGAGGCCGGGTCGGACGTGATGGGGATGAAGACGAATGCCCGCAAGGACGGCGACGACTGGATCCTGAACGGCTCGAAGCATTTCATCTCCGGCCCCTGCATGCCCGATTTCGCCATCGTCTTTGCCGCCACCGGCGAGGACGAGACGAAGCGCGGCAAGCGCAAGCGGGTGACGGCGTTTCTTGTCGACGTGGGCACGCCGGGCTTCGAGTGCCGCGAGGGAAACAAATGCGTCAGCTATCGCGGCTACAAGACCTACCAGCTGTCCTTCGACGATGTGCGGCTTGGGCCGGGGCAGATTCTCGGGGAAGAGGGCAAGGGGCTGGAGCTGTCGGGCCAGTGGCTTGGCATGGGGCGCATCTGGGTCGGGGCCTGCTGTTGCGGCAAGGCCGAGCGGATCCTGGAGATGGCGACGGAATGGGCCGCCAGCCGGAAGCAGTTCGGCCAGCCGATCGGGCGGTTCCAGGCGACGGGGTTTCGCCTCGCCGACGGCGCGATGAATCTGCGGGCGGCCGACCTGATGGTGGCGGACGCGGTGGAACGGGCCGAGCGCGGCGCGATGGAGGATGCCGATGCGGCGATGGTGAAGGTCTATTGTTCCGAGATGCTCAACCGGATCGCCGATGACGCGGTGCAGATCCACGGCGGCATGGGGTTGATGGAAGAGCTGCCCATTCAGCGCCTGTGGCGGGACAGCCGGCTTGAGCGCATCTGGGACGGCACGAGCGAAATTCAGCGGCACATCATCACCCGGTCGATCCTGCGGCCGCTGGGTGCGTGACCCATGACCCCGAGAAAGCGGCAGAACTTTGAGCGGCTTCTGAACCCGCGCCATATCGCCTTTGTCGGCGGGGCCGACGCGGCGGTGGCCATCGGCGAGGCGCGGCGGGCCGGGTTCGCCGGGGAAATGTGGGTGGTGAACCCCAGGCGCGACAAGCTGGCGGGGCTTCCATGCGTCGCCACGATCGCCGACCTGCCCGAGGCGCCGGATGCGGTGTTCCTGGCCATCCCCGCGCCCTTCGTGCCCGAGACGGTGGCAGAGCTGGGCCGGATGGGGGCGGGCGGCATCGTCTGCTACACCGCCGGCTTCGGAGAGGCGCACGAGGCCGGGCGGGCGCTGGAAGAGCAGTTGAAGGCGGCGATCGGCGACATGGTCCTGATCGGGCCGAATTGCTACGGGCTGATCAACTATGTCGGCCACTCGGCGCTGTGGCCCTTTGCGCATGGCGGGTTCTGCCCCGGCTATGGCGCGGCGATCATCACGCAGTCGGGGATGTTTTCCTCGGACATCACGATGAGCCAGCGGTCGTTGCCGCTGGCCTACATGGCCTCGGCCGGGAACCAGGCCGACCTGGGGCTGACCGAACTGGTCGACCTGCTGTGCGTCAGGCCGGAAGTTCGGGCGATCGGGCTGCATATCGAGGGGTTGTCGGACATTCCGGCCTTCGAGAAGGCGGCATTGAAGGCATTGCGGGCCGGCACGCCTGTCGTGGCGCTGAAGACCGGGCGCTCGGCCATCGGCGAGACGCTGACGCTCAGCCATACCGGCTCTCTGGCCGGATCGGCGGAGCTTTACGAGGCGCTGTTCGAGCGGGTGGGCGTGATCAGCGTGACCAACCCGTCGCAATTGCTGGAGACGGTGAAGTTCCTCTGCGTGGCCGGCGCGCCCGACGGGCCGGAGGTGATGGGCTTCACCTGCTCCGGCGGCGGGGCGACGATGCTGGCCGATCATGGCGAGGCGATCGGGCTACGCTATCCGGCGCCGGACGCGGCGGCGCGCGTGGCGTTGACCGAGCTGCTGCCGCCCATCGCCACCGTGTCGAACCCGCTCGATTACACCACGCCGATCTGGGGGCAGGCGCATCACACAAAGCCGGTCTTTGCCGAGGCGCTGGCGCGGGTGCCGGCGCAGGCGACGCTGCTGGTGCAGGATTACCCGGCGCCGGGGCTCGACGAGACGGAAGAGCTGTATCTCAACGACGGGATGGCCTTTGCCGAGGCGGCGCGCGAGGCCGGGCTGCCTGCGGCGATCTGCGCGACGATCCCCGAGAATATCGGGGCGCATATCCGCGAGGCCTTCATCAGGCGCGGGGTCGCGCCGATGCAGGGGGTGCACGAGACGCTGAACGCGATCCGCGATGCGGCCTGGTGGAAGGCGGCCCGAACGCGGATCCTGTCGGCGGTGCCGGGGCCGCTTGTGCCGGGGCGCGCCAGCGGCGCGGTCAGGCTGGTGACCGAGGCGCAGGGCAAGGAGATGCTGGCGGATGCCGGGCTGCCGGTGCCGACGGGGCGGGTCACCCGGGCCGGCACGCTGGCCGAGACGGCGCAGGAGATCGGCTTTCCCGTGGCGCTCAAGATGATGGTGCCGGGGCTGGCGCACAAGACCGAAGCCGGGGCGGTGGCGCTGGGGATCGGGTCGGCCGAGACGCTGTTGGAAGCGGCGATGAAAATGCGGGTGGCCGTCGCCGCCTACCGCGAGACGGTGGTCACCGATGCATTCCTTGTCGAGAGCATGGCGCCGCCGCCGCTGGCCGAGCTGGTGGTGGGCATCAGGCGCGATGCGCAGTTCGGGCTGGCGATGACGCTGGGCAGCGGCGGCATTCTGGTGGAGCTGCTGGGCGATACGGTGTCCTTGCTGCTGCCCGCAACGGATGCCGAGATTTCCGCGGCGCTCGACCGGCTGAAGGTGGCCGCGCTGCTGAACGGGTTCCGCGGGCGCCCCGCCGCCGACCGCTCGGCGCTGGTTGCGGCGCTGTCGGGTTTGGCCGATTATGCCGTGACCAATCGCGCGACCGTGGCGGAGATCGAGATCAACCCGCTCTTCGTCTACGAAAAGGGCGTGCTGGCGGTGGATGTTCTGATGCAGGTGGATGATGTGGGAACCTGACCGCGTGCCGAACCCCGACCTGACAGTGGGGGCGGACAACAAGCAGAGGTGGAACCAGCCGGCGCATCGCCGGCACGGGTTTCACAATGCGCACCGGCTGTTCCGCCGGGCGCTGACGGTGCGGGCGCGGCGGCCGGTGGTGCTGACGCCCGCCGAGGATGCGGGGATTGCCGCGATGCCGGAGGTGGCCACGCTGACCGGTCGGCCAGCGTTTTCCGGGCTGGTCTGCGCGCGGCAGGGCGAGGTGTTGCTCAGCCGTCATGCGGCGGATTTCCCCGAGGATCAGCCGCATTCGATCCAGTCGGTGACGAAGCTGATGATGCATCTCGTGGCGGGGCGGATGGTGGCGGAGGGCTGGCTCGACCCGGCCCGGCCGGTCGAGCATTACCTGCCCGAGATCGGCAGCGGCTATCGCGGCGCGACGGTGCAGGACGTGCTCGACATGAATGTCATGAACGACTTTTCCGAGGATTACGATGACCCCGAGGCCGAGTGCTATACCGAGGAGATCGCCCTTGGCTGGCGCCTGCCCGAGGGCGACGCGCCGGAGGTGTCGATGCTGGATGTCGTGACCGGGGTGACCGGCGACGACGTGCGCAACCATGCCGACACGGTGAATTACTGCTCGGCCAATACCGACCTGCTGACGCTGATCTGTGACCGGTGCCGGCCCGGCGCGCTGCCGAAGCTGGTGGAAGAGATCGCCGACGATGCGGGCGTGGCGGGTGCGCTGCACATGAGTCTCAGCCCCGAGGGGCTGCCGGCCTTTGCCGGGGGCGGCTGCCTGAGCGCGGCCGACCTGGCGCGGGTCGGGCTGCTGCTGGCGCGGGTCGCGGCGGGGGCGCCGGGGATGGCGTGGAACGCCGGGTTCACGCAGGCGGTGATCGGCGGTGCGGGCAAACCGCTGCCGGTACCGCGGGATTTCGTGCGCTATGCCCACCAGATGATGAGCAATGGCCGCTGGATCGGCCATGCCGGCTATGGCGGGCAGTTCCTGCTGGTCGATCCGGAAAGCGGGCTGTCCTGCGCCTACCTGAGCGTTCTGGAGAACGAGTCGGGCTATGACGAGGATTACATGGCCGAGACGATCCTGTGCCTGCAGGCCATCGCCGAGGCGGTGGGGAAAAGCTAGGCGGCGCGGCTCGCCAGTCCTTTCGGACTGTCTCGCGGGGGGCTGTCACCGCCGCCATTTCCCGAAGCGAATCCCCCGGGCGGCACAATCCTCGATCATCGGGCTGGGTTTCCACACGACCGGGTCTTCCTTCGACAGCTCTTTCAGCCCCTCCAGCACCTTGCCCGGCCCCAGCGTGTCGGCGTGGAACATCAGCCCGCCGCGCCAGCGGGGAAAGCCGAGCCCGAAGATGCTGACGAGGTCGATATCGGTGGCCGATCTGGCGATGCCCTCGTACAGGATATCGGCCGCTTCGTTGATCAGGGCCAGCAGCAGCCTGTGCCGGATCTCCTCCGGTTTGTAGTCGCAGCGCTCGACCCCGGCATAGCGCGCTTCCTCCAACGCGAGGTCGGCGACGATCGGGTCGTCGACCTTGCCGCCCCCGCCCGGGTAACGGTACCACCCTGCCCCGGTCTTGCGGCCGAGCTTACCCAGCTCGACCATGCGGTCGGCCACGGGGATGTAGCGGCGGTTCGGGTCGCGGGTGGCATCCTGACGGCGGCGGGCGGCATGGGCCAGGTCGAGGCCCGAGAGGTCCTGCGCTTCGAAGGGGCCCGTGGGGAAGCCGAACTCGACCATCGCCTCGTCCACCTCCCACGGGGTGGAGCCATCCATCAGCACGGTATCGGCCGCCTCGACATAGCGGCCGAGGAGGCGGTTGCAGATCAGGCCGTCGCCCGGCCCCGACACGACGGGCGTCTTGCGCAGGCGCCCAGCGAGGTGGAACGCCATGGCCAGCGCGGTGTCGGAGGTTCGGGCGCCCGGGACGATCTCGAGCAGCTTCGTTTCATGCGCCGGGGCGCTGAAATGCAGGCCGACAAGGCGGGTGGGGTCGTCGAGCGCCTGCGCCATGGCGTCGAGGTCGAGGCAGGCGGTCGTCGTGGCGAGGACGGCGTCGGGCGGCAGGATGGTTTGCAGCGCTGCGAAGACGGCGGTTTTCGCCTCCATCCGCTCGGGCACCGCCTCGATCACGAGGGGGGCGGTGGCGGTGGCAAGATCGGTGCCGAGGGTAAGCGCGGCGCGCAGCGTGCCGGCCCTGTCTTCGGACATGAGCCCGCGGGACACGGCGCCGCCCAGATGGCGGTCGAAGGTTTCGGCGGCCCGGGCCAGGCCATCGGCATCGGGGTCGATGAACGTCACGTCGAGCCCCGCCAGCAGGAGCGCATAGGCGATGTCGGTATCGGTGGCGGCGCCGCCGATCACGGCGACGGGGCCGGCGCCGGGCGGGGTGACATGCGTCATCCGCGCCGGCCGCCTGGCCGCGCGTTCGGCAAAGAAGACGTGGCGCAGGGCCTTGGCCTGGGCCGACCTGCGGGTTTCGAGGAAGGCCGCGCGTTCCTGGATCAGCCCGGCCTCGATGGGCATGTGCTGCGAGGCCTCGATCAGGTCGATGGCGCGCTGCGGGGCGGTCTGGCCCGGCATGGTTACGGCGGTGGCGCGGCGGGCGGCCTCGAAGGTTTCGGCCGGAAGCTCGCCAGAGTTGAGCTCGCTCACCGGGACCTTCATGGCCAGCCATTCGGGGTTGGCCAGCTCGGCGAACGCCACCGGGTCGGCGTCGATCTCGTCGATCAGGCCGATGGCGCGGGCCTCTTCGGCGGGAATGGCGCGGCCCGTGGGGATCAGGGCGAGCGCCCGCTCGAGGCCGACGAGACGCGGCAGGCGCTGCGTGCCGCCCGCGCCCGGCACGACGCCGAGCGTCACCTCGGGCAGGCCCAGCTGCGTGCCCGGCGCGGCGACGCGGTAGCGGCAGGCGAGCATCAGCTCCAGCCCGCCGCCCAGCGCCGCGCCATGGGCCGCGGCGATCCACGGTACCGGGCCCTGCTCGATTCGGTTGAGGATGTCGGGCAGGCTGGGCTCGGGCAGCATGTCGTCGAATTCGCGGGCATCACCCCCGGCCGAGAAAAGCCGCCCCCGGCCGGAGACGATGACACGTTCCAATCCCTCTGCCTCGACCCAGTCGACCGCGTCCAGAAGACCTTGCCGGAATTCGTGCCCCATGGCGTTGACGGGCGGGGTGTCGAGCTCAACATACCCGGTCGCCCCCTCCCGGCGCGTATGGACAACCATGCCTGACCCTTTCTGCCCCCTCCAAGCAGCCTGGAAAGGACATAATACGATGACCGCCGGGGGCAAACCCCCTGCGGCACGGGCCTCAGGCCGGGGGTTCGTCGAGGAAGCCGCGGGCGCGGATCAGGTCGACCAGTTCCTCGGCCGAGGCGTGAAGCGCCTTGCCGGTGGTATCGAGTTGCGCTTCGGCCTGTTCATAAAGGGCTTCGCGGCTTTTCAGGATGCTGCGGAGCTGTTCCATCGCCTCGGGGTTGCCGGCCATGGGCCGCGTGTCACCCTGGTTGCGGACACGGCTCATGTGCTCTTCGGGGCGGGCCTGGATCCAGATGGTGTGGAAATGGGCCAGAAGGGTCTTGAACGTATCCGGCTCGGCGACGATGCCGCCGGCGGCGGCAAGGACCACCGTGTCATGGGTGGCGATGATGCGGCTGAGCGCCTGCGATTCAAGCTCGCGATAGCCTTCCTGGCCGTAAAGCGCCACGACCTCGGCCACGGGCATGCCGGCATGTTCCTCGATCTCGATATTCAGTTCGAGGAAGGGCGTGTGCAGCATCTGCCCCGCCATGGCGCCAAGCGTCGACTTGCCGGCGCCGCGCAGCCCGATCAGGCAGATGCGGCGGGCGCGCAGCTGGGCGGGGCTGTGGGTGCTGAGCGCCTCCATCGCGGCCTGCCGCTTCTCGGCGGTGGCGGCGCGGTAGAGATCGGCGATGCGCAGCGCGTCGGAGGTCCAGGGGTCGTCCTGGCCCACGAACCATTCGATCCGGTGGTCGAGGGCGGAGGCGACGCGCTGCAACAGCCCGATGGAGATGTTCCCCTCGCCCGCCTCGAGCTGGGCCAGGTAGCGAGGCGAGACGCCAGAGCGTTCCGAGACCACGCGCCGCGGCACGCCCTTCAGCTCGCGCGCCTTGCGAACACGCATCCCGACGCGCTGCATCAGGTCTTCCACCTCGAGGTCGAGGCTGTCCTTCGGCGCATTGGCCGCGACTTCGCCCCGGAAATTGGTGATCTCGGCCATGCTGCCCGCCTTTTAGAAATATAGTGCAGAATTTTACCGCAAAACGGGTCGAAAACAACCCTGTAGGTTGGCAATATGGTGCAGGTTGCCCCGCAGACCACCTGCCTGCCGCGTATCAGAGGGTGTTAGCAGAGGCTGTCAGGCAGGCACAAGGTGGCGCTGCACAAGTGCCCGAATTTCATGCGGCGGCGGAGATTTCCTGAATTCGTCGGCGGTTATGAAGACACTGACGAAATCGCCGGTGAAACAGAGCGTGCCGTCCTGAACCCCCTCGACATGGAAACCGATCGAGGTTTCGCCCAGCCGGTTGGGCCAGACCCGGCAGATCAGCCGGTGACGGGGCGTGATCGGCGAGGAGAACTGAAGCGACATCGACACGAAGGGCGTGCCGAGGTTGCGGTCGATCTCCATCTGGAACCAGCCATCGCCCAGGTGATGTTCCCACCAGCCGTTGATGGCGTCGAGGGCGAAGTTGGGGATGCGGCCGGTATAGGCGATGCGCGCCGGGTCGCAATCGGCCCAGGTGACGCGGATCTCGTGTTCGTAGATAGCGGCGTCGCCCGGCCCGCCCTGGTCTTCCATCGTGCTAATAGGTCTCCACGTGATAGCGGCCTTCGTCGCGCATGGTGTCGCGCAGGTCGTGCCAGGGCTGGCCGATGCTTTCGGCGATGTTGGCGAAGGCGTGTTCGACGCCTTCCTCCATCCCGCGCAGGCCGCAGATGTAGATATGGGTTTTCGGATCCTGCAGCAGGTCGGCCACGACCTCTTCTTCCCTGGCCATCCTGTCCTGCACGTATTCGAGCGGCTTGTCGGGCAGGCGGCTGAAGACGAGGTGCTTTTGCAGAAGGGTGTCGGGCACTTTCCGCAAGGGGCCGAAATAGGGAAGGCTTTCGGGCGTGCGGGCACCGAAGAACATGGTCATGCCGCCCGATTTCTCGCCCACCGCGCGCTGGCGGCGCATGGTGAAGGCCCGCATCGGCGCCGAGCCGGTGCCGGTGCAGACCAGCAGAAGCCGCGCCTCGGGGTCGTCGGGCAGAAGGAAGGTGGCGCCGAAGGGGCCGGTGACCTTGACCTTGTCGCCGGTCTTGAGGTCGCAGACATAGTTGGAACAGACGCCATGCTCCTCCCGCTTCACGGTGAGCGAGACGTTGTTGTAGTTCGGCCGCTCGCCGTCGCGCGGGCTCGAGACGGAATAGAGCCGCGGCAGGTGGGGCTTGCCCTCGGCGTCCTCGCCGGGGGCGATGATGCCGATCGACTGACCCTCCAGCACGGGGAAGGGCTTGCCCTCGAAATTCAGGATGATGTGGCGGACATCCGAGCCGCTTTCGTCATGGGTCAGTTGGTAATTGCCCTGCACCGTCGCCTCGACCGGGTTGGCGAGGTTGTAGAGGTTGACGGTAGGCTTCGCCGCAGAGGCGGGCGCCTTCGACTTGCCGCCGGCCCCCTTGTGGGCCTCGGCCAGCAGGGCGGCCATCGCATCGTCCAGCGCCTCGATATCACCACCGGTGCCGGCGCCGGCCGCCTCGATCTCTTCCTGCTCGGGCAGTTCCTCCCACGAGAATTGCTCGTCCAGCGAATAGGGCTCCTTGACCACGCGCCATTCGTCGATGCTGCCGGTGGGGCAGACCGGGATGCAGGCCATGCAATAGTCGCACTTGTCGGGGTCGACCACGACGTTGTTGTCGTCATGGGTGATCGCCTCGATCGGGCAGGTCATCTCGCAGGTATAGCAGCGGATGCAGATTTCCGGGTCGATCAGGTGTTGCTTGATCGGCTGGGTCACGCCTCTCCCCCTTTCAGCACGTAGCCCGGCAGGGCCAGCGCCTCGAGCAGCGCCGCGCAGGGCCCCTTGCAGCCCGTACAGCCGATGCAGTTGCCGCGCAGGGAGGCCAGTTCGTCTCCCAGGACGCTCATGTTGGGCTTGTGGCCGATATGACGGTTGATTTGCATGGTGACCTCCCTCGGGTTGCGGGCCCCGGCCCCGCAAATGGGGCCGGGGTCTTATGGCGGGTTACGCCATGTGCAGTTTGACGTATTCGAAGTCGCCCGGCTTGTTGTCGATGCCGACCTTCGGCGGGGCGATCCAGCCGGCGTATTTGCCGGGCTCGGTGACCTGCTCCATCAGCGACTGGATGAAGTCGCCGTCGGCATGGGTCGGCAGCCAGTCGGCCATGCCCTTGTCATACTCGGCGCCCGACACGATCTCGCCCTCGGGGTTGAAGTTGTGCCCGGCGAAGACGCCGATCTGGCGGTTGAAGCTTTCATGCGGCAGCTTGAGCTTGAAATCGACGCCGGCTTTCTCGATGATCTTGTTCCACCGGCCGATCCCGCCCGAAGCGTCGCGGGTGTAGTCGTCGCGCAGGCGCATGTTGATGGCGGTCAGCGCCGGCACCTCTTTCTGCACCGCCTGCCCGTTCTCGAAATCCCACACGGTATAGGTGTCGCCCTCGAGCTTGTGGTCGTCGTCGATACGGTGCTCGTGGTAGCGACCCTTGATGCCGGCGTTGAACGCATTGGCGGCGTTGGTCGACACTTCCTGACCGAAGAGGTCGAGCGACAGCGTGTAGTGCAGGTTCAGCTTCTTCTGCACGGTCGGCAGGTCGATCACGCCCAGCGCGCGGATCTTGTCGATGTCATAGGGGTCGTCGATGCCGTTTTCCTTCATCACCTGGCAGGTGCGCTCGATCGTGCGGCCGACGCCGGTTTCACCCACGAACATGTGATGCGCTTCCTCGGTCAGCATGAAGCGGCAGGTGCGCGACAGCGGGTCGAAGCCCGACTGCGCAAGGCTTTCCAGCTGCATCTTGCCGTCGCGGTCGGTGAAGTAGGTGAACATGAAGAACGACAGCCAGTCGGGCGTTTCCTCGTTGAACGCGCCGAGCATCCGCGGCGCCTCTTCGGACCCCGAGGACCGGCGCAGCAGGTCGTCGGCCTCTTCCCGGCCATCGGCGCCGAAATACTTGTGCAGCAGGTAGACCATCGCCCACAGGTGGCGGCCTTCTTCCACGTTCACCTGGAAAAGATTGCGCATGTCGTAGAGCGACGGCGCGGTGAGCGCGAGGAAGCGCTGTTGCTCGACCGAAGCCGGCTCTGTATCGCCCTGGATGACGATCAGGCGCTTCATCATGTTGCGGTATTCGCCGGGCACTTCCTGCCACGCGGGCTGACCGGCATGTTCGCCGCAGGGGATCTTGCGGTCTTCGACCTGCGGGGCCAGCAGCACGCCCCAGCGGTATTCGGGCATCTTGACGTAGTCAAACTTGGCCCAGCCTTTCGGGTCGACGCTGACGGCGGTGCGCAGGTAGACCAGCGATTGCTGGAAATTGTCGGGGATCAGGTCGTTCCACCAGTTGATATAGCCCGGGTGCCACTTTTCCAGCGCCTTCAGAACGCGCTTGTCCGAGGACAGATTCACGTTGTTGGGAATCTGCGTGTCGTAACTGACATTGATGAGATCGAGCATGATGTAAGTCTCCCAGTTGCGCCGGTCAGACGCGTTCCATGTTGTACTTGCCGCGAACGCCGCTTCCGTAGCGCTGCAATGCGCCCTCCTCGCCGACGGCGTTCGGACGGTTGAAAATCCAGTTCTGCCAGGCGGTGAGTCGCCCGAAGATACGAGTTTCCATCGTTTCGGGGCCGGCAAAGCGCAGGTTGGCTTCCATCCCCGTCATCGCATCCGGGCTGAACGAGGCGCGCTCTTCCATGAAGATGCGGATTTCGTCCTCCCAGTCGATATCGTCATAGGCGAAGGTCACGAGGCCCGCCTCCTTGGCGTCCTCGGCCTCGAGTGGCTCGCCGGTCTTTGCCTTCAGCTCCGCCACGTGGCCGGGCTGGCCGAGGAAGCGGGTTTCGAGGCGGGTGAGGTCGTTGCCCATCGGGTATTGGCCGAAATTGCCGTCGCTCATCGTGACGGTGGCGACGGGGCGGTTGTCGCCCTCGAACTCGTCCTCCATCATGTAGGAGCGGTCGACGGCCCAGAGCAGCTCGGCCAGAACCCCGGCAAAGCAGGAGCCGTGCTCGACCAGCGCGACAAGGCTGCGCGAGGTCACGTCGATCCGTTTCAGGACGCGCTTCCAGTATTGCAGGATCTCGTTGGCGAGCCAGTTGTCCTTGTTGTCGAGCAGCAGTTTTTCATGGGCCAGCACCGCCTCGGGGTCGCCCTGGGTGCGGAAGATCAGCAGGCCCAGCTCGGCCTCGTTGAGGCGCAGGTGCAGGATGGCGTCGTCCAGCTCGCGGGCGAGCTTCAGCAGGTAGGATTGATCGCCCTGCCCCTCCAGCGCGGCGGCGTCGGCGGGCGGCTCGCCCTCGGGGCCCTTGATCGTGATCGTGGCGCGGCGGCGCTCTCGGTCAAGCTCCACCTCGACCAGCGAATAGCTGAGCGAGCCGTCCTCGCCGATGGTGCGGTCGATAAGGCCGAGCGTGATGCCGGTGCCGGTGGCCTTCTTCGAGGCCGCGGCGAACTCCTTGGCGCGTTCCTGCACGGTCGCGTCGAATTTCGAGTTGGGGATCACCTCGTCGACGAGATCCCAATCCTTCGCCCGCTTGCCGCGCACGCCCTCCTCGATCGAGCAGAACACGTCGGCGAGGTCGCGGCGCACCTTGCGCTTGTCGGTGACGCGGGTCAGGCCGCCGGTGCCGGGCAGCACGGCCAGCAGCGGCACCTCGGGCAGCGCGACCGAGGACGTGCTGTCATCGGTCAGCATGATGTGATTGCAGGCAATCGCCAGCTCGTACCCGCCGCCCGCGCAGGAGCCCTTCACGGCGGCGATGTATTTCTGGCCCGAGTCCGCCTCGGCCGCCTCATACGTATTGCGGGTCTCGTTGGTGAACTTGCAGAAGTTGACCTTGTGGCTGTGCGCCGCGCCGCCCAGCATGCGGATGTTGGCGCCGGCGCAGAACACCTTGTCCTTGCCCGACTGCATGACAACGACCTTCACCTCGGGGTGCTCGAACCGCATGCGCTGCACGATATCCGACAGCTCGATATCGACGCCGAGGTCGTAGGAATTGAGCTTCAGCTGGTAACCGTCGAACAGGCCGCCGTCTTCGTCGACATCCATGTAGAGGTTGGCGACGTCGCCGTCATAATCGACCCGCCAGTGGCGGTATTTCGACGGGTCGGTTCGGAAATCTATGAGTTTGGTCACCGCGGCGTCCTCCCGGCTTGGGCCAATCCTGTCTTGCGTTAAGATGCATCATAGTGCTCAGGGCGTGTCGTGTAAACGGAAAAACCCCGGAATTATGCACCATAAAGCGCCTTATTTATCAGACATATGGCGTGATCTTGCCAATCATGGCATATTTGGCATTATTTTGCATATCCCTTCAGGATGCAAAATTTCGCGCCCGATTCCTCATCTTCTCCACGTCTTCCGGGCCCAACCCCATCAACCTGTCCTGGCCCTGCAGGAAGGCCTCGCGCAGGGCCGTGTCGGCCAGCCCGGCGATGCGGCGGGCGGCGTTCTCGCGCCCCATCCGCGCCTTCAGCCCGCCATTGGCCAGCTGGATCACGCCCCGCAGCAGGTGGCGCTCGGCGCTGGCGGGGGGCAGGACCATCCAGACGGCCTCCCACAGCTCGTGGGCCTCCCAGAAATAGCCCTGCTCGAACGCCTGCATCCCGCCGAGGAAGGCCGCACTTTGCGCCAGATCCTCCGGCGCCATCCCCGGCGCCAACCCTTCCTTCAGCGGCTCGAAAATCGCCTCGTCGGGGCGCTCGGTCTTGCCGGGAAGATAGGGCCGGGGCGGCAGGGTCAGGGCACGGGTCACGGCGCGCGCATCACGCGATTTCGACCTCGGCCGCTTCGATCCTAGTCAGGCGGGCGGTGAACTCGGCCACCGCTTCGAGCACCCGCTCGGGCTGGTCCATGTGCGGCGAATGCCTGCAATCGTCGAGCACGGCCACGTCGACCGGCGCATAGCTGCGCGTCTCGACCTCCTCGACCTGCGCCAGCGTGCCGTACTGGTCTTCCCGCCCCTGGATCACCAGCGCGGGGATGCGCAGGTAATCGATCACCTCGGCCACGTTCCAAGCCTCGAAGCCCGGGTCGAGCCAGGCGTCGTTCCATCCGCGGAAGGTGGCCTCGGGGTCGCGGTGGTACTTGGCCATGCGGGTTTTCATGTCCCCCTCGGCAAACGCCTCCCGCGCCTTGGCGATCTCGGCCAGGCCCATCTCCTCGGTGAAGAAATGCGGCGCCATCAGGATCAGGCCGCGCACGCGGTAATCCTCCACCCGCCCGGCATATTCGGCGGCGATAGTGGCGCCGTCGGAATGGCCGAACAGGATCACCGGCCCCTCGCCCAGCGCATCCAGCACATCGGGCAGAACATCCACCGCCTCGCGCGTCATGTAATCCAGTGGCCGGGGCAGGTCGGCGGGGTCCGACTGGCCATAACCCGCGCGGGAATACGCAAGGACGGGGCAACCCGTGGCCTGTGCCACCCGCTCGGGGAAGTCGCGCCAGAGGGCGAGACAGCCCAGCCCCTCGTGCAGCATGACGATGACGGGGTTTTCGCCCGGCGCGTCGCCGAACGCGGCCCATTCCAACGATTTGCCGCCCGCCGTCAGCGTGCCCTTGCCAGTTGTCCAGTCGATGCTCATCACGCGCTCTCCCTCAGTTTGAACCGTTGGATCTTTCCGGTGGCGGTTTTCGGCAACTCGTCGACCACCTCGATCCAGCGGGGGTATTTCCACATGCCGATCTTGTCCTTCACGTAGCCCTTGAGCGTGTCGGCATCGACCTTTTCGGCCCCGTCCTTCAACACGACGTAGGCCGCGGGCTTGATCAGGTCCTGATCGTCGGCCCGGCCGATCACCGCCGCTTCCAGGATTGAAGGATGCTCGACCAGCGTCTGCTCCACCTCGAAGGGGCTGACCCAGATGCCCGAGACCTTGAACATGTCGTCGGTGCGCCCGCAGTAGACATAGCGACCCTCGGGGGTGCGTTCGTACTTGTCGCCCGTGCGGGTCCAGTGGCCGGCGAAGGTCGACATCGATTTGTTGCGGCGGTTCCAGTAGCCCTCGGCGCTCGACGGGCCGCGCACCAGAAGCTCGCCCACCTCGCCCTCGGCCACGTCCTCGTCATGCTCGTCGACCAGCCGCACCTCGTAGCCGGGCACCGCGGTGCCCGAGGTGCCGTAGACGATATCGTCGGGCCGGTTCGACAGGAAGATGTGCAGCATCTCGGTCGAGCCGACGCCATCGACGATATGCGCGTTCCAGAGCCGGTGCCACCGCTCGCCCACCTCGCGCGGCAGCGCCTCGCCGGCCGAGGTGCAGAGGCGGATGCAATGCTCGGGCGGCGTGCCCGCCTTCTCCTGCTCGAAGACCAGCGCGGCATAAAGCGTCGGCACGCCGCAGAAGATCGTCGGCCGCTCCTCCTTCATGATGTGGAAGACCAGGTCCGGCGTCGGCCGCCCGGCGGCGATCACCGTGGTCGCACCCACCGCCATCGGGAAGGACATCGCGTTGCCGAGCCCGTAGGCGAAGAACATCTTGGCCACCGAATAAATGGTATCGTCTTCGGTGATGCCCAGCACGTCGCGGCCGAAACATTCGGCGGTGGCCTGCAGGCTGGAATGCACGTGCCGCACGCCCTTGGGCGCGCCGGTGGAACCGGAAGAATAGAGCCAGAAGGCCAGCTCGTCGGCGCTGGCCTCGACCGTCTCGATCTCGGGGGCGTCCTTGCAGAAGGCCTGGTAGCTTTCGGTGCCCTCGGGCGCGTCGCCGATCACCAGAACGGCGCGAAGGTAGCGGTTGTCCTGCACGATGGGCGCGACCGTCTCCCACAGGCATTCCGACACCACCAGGATCGAGGCGCGGCTGTCGGAGAGGATGCTGTCATAGACCTGCGTCGACAGCAGGGTATTGAGCGGCACCGGGATGGCGCCGGCCTTGAGCGCGCCCCAGAAGATCACCGGGAATTCGATCTGGTCCTGCACGATCATGGCGATGCGCTCCTCGCGCCTCACGCCGTGCCGGTCGAGCGCGCCGCCAAAGCGGGCGGCCTCCCTCGCGAGCTGTCCGTAGGTCAGGCTGCGCTTCGCGCCGTCGGCCTCGCGGAAGGCCACCTTGTCGGCGCGGCCTTCCGCGATATGGCGGTCCACGAAATAGACTGCGGCATTATCGTTCATGTTGGGTCCTCCTCCCGTCACCGGGCGCACGGCCCGGCGTGCCCGGCTTATCTGCCGGTAAACTCGATCGCGCCCTGCGGCAGCAGGTAGAGCACGTAGGCATCGCCCCCGGTGACAGTGGGGTGATGGTCGGTGCCGGGCTCGTAGACATACCAGCCCTCGGCGAAGCCATCGAAATGCGGCTGGCCCTCGAGGCCCATGACCGCCCCGATCTCGCCCGTGGGGTGAATGTGATGCGGCCCGCGCACATCCTTCATGCGCACCACGTCGACGCTGAAATCGCCCGCGGCCCCGCCCGGCTTGACCGCCCGGCCAAAGCGGATGCCACCCGCCTCGCGCGACATCAGCCAGCCGTCGCGCTCGCCTTCCGCGCAAAGATCGCGCAGTTCGGTGAAGGCCGGCCCCTCCTTGGGCCATGTCTGGTTGAGATACCCGGCAAGCCCGGAATCGAGCGGCTTGCCCCTGATGGCCTCCGCAACCTCCCCGACCAACGCCTCGAAACGTTCCTGCGACATGTGAGCCTCCTCCCGAATTGGCCACGACAGAATCGATTTGAGCAATTTGGCCCTATACTGCACTTGTTGCGCAATATTGCAACATTCACCTTTACTGACTGCACTTTTGTGCATAGACTGGAATCGATACCTGCCCTTACCCTTGGGAAGGTTATCGCTAGGGAGGATACCAATGAAGAAACTGTTCATGGCCGCTGCGGCGGCGTCACTGCTTGCCGTGACCGGGGCGAGCGCACAGACCAAGGTTGGCGTGCTGCTGCCCTATTCGGGCACCTACGCAGCGCTTGGAAACGAGATTACCCTCGGGTTCAACATGGCGCTGGAGGAGGCCGGGCGCACGGGCGAATTCGAGATGGTCAAGGAAGACACGGAGGCGAAGCCGCCCGTGGGCCTTGCCAAGGCCCGCAAGCTGGTGCTGGAAGACGAGGTCGACGTGATCATGGGCCTCGTGTCCTCCGGCGTGCTCGGCGCGGTGCGCGATTTCGTCGACGGGGCGGAAGTGCCGCTGATCGTGGCAAACGCCGGCAATGACGAGGCCACCGGCGCGAACTGCTCGCCCTATATCTCGCGCGTGTCGTTCTCGAACCGGCAGGTTTCGGGCCCCATGGGCGAATGGCTGGCCCAGCAGGGCGTCAAGACGGCCTACACCCTGGCCCCCGACTATGCCGCCGGCCACCAGATGGTCGAGGCCTTCACCGAGAAATTCACCGAAGGCGGTGGCGAGGTTCTGGGCGGCGAGTTCACGCCCTTCGGCCAGACCAGCGATTTCGGCCCCTACCTGACCAATGCCAAGTCGTCGGGCGCCGAGGCGCTGTTCGTCTTCTACGCGGGCGGCGAGGCGATCAGCTTCGTCAAGCAATACGGCTCGTTCGACCTTGCGAAGGACCTGCCGCTTTACGGCTCGGGCTTCGTGACCTCGCCGCTTTACGTGGCCGCAGAGGGTGACGCCGCCGTGGGCGTGGTCGCGGCATTGCACTATGTCCCGACCGTCGACAACGAGACCAACAACGCTTTCGTGGCGACCTACAAGGAAGCGCAGGGCAAGGCCCCGTCGGAATTCACCATCCAGGGCTATGACGCCGCCAAGGCGCTGATGGCCGCCATCGACTCGGGCGCCAGCGACCGCGCCTCGATCGCCAAGGCGCTGCGGGGCCTGAAATTCGACAGCCCGCGCGGCCCGGTCGAGATCGACGCCGCCACCAACAACATCGTCCACGACGTCTATATCTACGAGACGGTGAAAGAGGGCGAAGGCCTGACCCAGAAGATCCTTGGCACGATCAAGGCCGTCCGCGACGAGCCGAACGGCTGCGAACTCGACTGACGCAACCTTCCTGCCCGCCCCCGGTCCGCAAGGCCGGGGGCGCGGTTGTCTCCAACGCCGGGATGAAAAGGGGCCGGTCATGGATGCGGGTTTCTGGGTTCTTCAGTTCCTGAATGCGCTGCAATACTCGATGCTGCTGTTCCTGCTGTCGATCGGGCTGACGGTGATCTTCGGGCTGCTGCATTTCGTCAACCTCGCCCACGGGGCGCTTTACATGATGGGCGCCTATCTGGGCATCTCGGCCGCGGCGCTGACCGGCAGCTTCTGGGGTGCCTTCATCCTGGCGCCGCTGGGCGTGACGGTGATCGGCGCCATCCTCTATTTCACCCTGATCGACCGGCTGCGCGGGGCCGGCCCGATGAACCAGGTGCTGGTGACCTTCGGGTTGATCTTCGTCTTTCTCGATCTCGCCCGCATCGGCTGGGGCGACGTGGCGCTGGGGCTCAGCGCGCCCGAGGGGCTGTCGGGCACGTCCAACCTTCTGGGCGTGGCCTACCCCACCTACCGGCTGTTCATCATCGCGCTGGGGGCCATCGTCATGGCGGCGCTGTGGCTGATGCTGTCGCGCACCCAGATCGGCGCGATGATCCGTGCCAGCGTGGAAAACGGCGACATGGCCGCCGCGATGGGCATCAATGTCGGCCGCCTCTTCTTCGCCGTCTTCTGCGTCGGCTGCGCGCTGGCGGGGCTGGCGGGGGTCGTGGCCGCACCGGTCTTTTCGGCGACCACCGGCATGGGCATCTCGATCCTGATCCCCACCCTGATCGTCGTCGTCATCGGCGGGCTCGGCAGCCTGCAGGGCGCCATCGTCGGCTCGCTCATCATCGGCTTCATCGAAACCGTCGGCGCGGCCTTCCTGCCCAGCTTTGCCGCCGTGGCAAGCTACCTGCTGCTGGCCGCCGTCCTTGTTCTGCGCCCGCAAGGGCTGATCCCCGCGCGAGGCTCGTGAGCAGATGTTTCACCAATCCCCGACCCGTTCCGTCTTCCTGGTCGCCGCGCTGGTGGGGCTGGCGCTCTATGCCATATACGGCGGCTATTTCGCCCGCGAGATCGTGATCGAGATCGCCATCCTCGCCATCCTCGCCATCAGCCTCGACGTGGTGGCGGGCTTCGGCGGCATGGTCTCGCTGTGCCACGGCGCCATTCTCGGCGTCTCGGCCTATACCTACGGCATCCTGACGGCCAAGCTGGGCTATCCCGCCCTGCCCTCGGCCGTGGCGGCCATCGCGGCGGCAGCGGTCTTCGGCACCGTCGTCGGCTGGATCACCGCCCGCACCACCGGCATCTATTTCATCATGGCCACCCTCGCCTTCGGGCAGATGGCCTATACCGTGATCTTCAAGTCGCGCTGGCTGGGCGGCGACGACGGCATGGGCGGCCTGCCCCGGTTCGACCTCGACTGGGCCGGTATCGCGATGAACAAGTCGCTGCCCTTCGCGCTTTTCGCGGTGCTCGCCATCTTCGCCTGTTACGTGGCCGCCGCCTGGGTCATGCGCTCGGCCTTCGGGCGCACGCTCTGCGGCATCCATTCCAACGAACCGAGGATGCGCGCGATCGGCGTCAGCACCGTCATGCACCGCGCCCGCGCCATGGGCTTTTCCGGTCTGCTGGCGGGCGTGGCGGGCATCGTGGCGGCGCAGCATATCCAGTATATCTCGCCCGAACTCCTGTTCTGGACCGTCTCGGGCGAGGCGCTCATCGTCGTCATCCTCGGCGGGCTCGGCACGCTGATCGGGCCGATGATCGGGGCCATCGCCTTTGTCCTGCTGAAACACGAGCTGAGCGATTACACCGATCACTGGCATATCGTGGTGGGCCTTGTCCTCATTGCCACGGTGCTGGCGGGCGGACGCGGCCTTTACGGGCAGATCGAGCACTGGATGGGCCGCCGGCGGCCCGAGGGGGCGGCGCGGAATGCTTGACGTGCACAACCTCTCCAAGGCCTTCGGCGGCATCCAGGTCACGCGGAACGTCTCGTTCAAGCTGGCAAAGGGCGAACGCCGGGTGATCCTCGGGCCCAACGGGGCGGGCAAGACCACGCTCTTCAACCTGCTGGTGGGCGAGCTGACCCCGAGTGGCGGCGATATCCTGATCGACGGCGTGTCGGTATCG
Organism: Roseovarius indicus; assembly: GCF_008728195.1. NCBI lineage: Bacteria > Pseudomonadati > Pseudomonadota > Alphaproteobacteria > Rhodobacterales > Roseobacteraceae > Roseovarius > Roseovarius indicus. Next base: position 608,117 of record NZ_CP031598.1, on the reverse strand, counting down.
GGGCTGAGCGTCAGCCAGCGCTCGCGCATGGGGCTGTCACGCAGCTACCAGAAGAACAACCTCTTCGAGGACCTCACCGTGCGGGAAAACCTGACGCTGGCCGCCGCCGCCGCACAGGGCAAGATCGCCTGGCTGGTGAAGGACAGCTTCCGCGACCGAGGGGTCAAGGAAGCGGTCGAAGAAGCCGCCGAACTGGTCTCCCTCACCGACCTGCTGGATACGCCCGTGAAAGCCGCCTCCTACGGCAACCGGCGGCAGCTCGAGGTCGGCATCGCCCTGGCGACCCGGCCCAAGCTTCTCTTGATGGACGAGCCCACCTCGGGCGTCGGCCCGTCGATGATCGAGGGCTTTCACCGCCTGCTCAAATCGCTGCCCGAAGACCTGACCGTGCTGATCATCGAGCATGACATGGACCTTGCCTTCGACGTGGCCGACCGGATCACCGTGCTGAATTTCGGCGAGGTCGTGTTCGAGGGCACGCCGGAGGAAACCCGCGGCAACAAGGTCGTGCGCGACATTTACCTGGGGGACTGGCAAGAGAATGCTTGAGCTGGAAGGCATCGAGACCGGCTATGGCGAGACCCGCGTGGTGCACGGGCTCGACCTGACGGTGCGCGAGGGCACGGTGCACGCGCTTCTGGGCCGCAACGGGGTGGGCAAGTCGACCACGCTGAAATCGGTAATCGGGCAGTTGCCGGTGACGGTCGGCACCGTGCGGCTGGCCGGTCAGCAGATTTCCGGCCGGTTGCCCCATGACATCGCCCGGCTGGGCGTGGCCTATGTGCCCGAGACGCGGGATATCTTCGGCGCCCTGACGGTGCGCGAGAACCTCGAACTCGCCGGCCGGCTGGCGGGGCCCGGGGCCGACTGGACGGTCGACAGGATCGTGGCGTTCTTCCCCAACCTGGCCGAGCGGCTGAACAATGGCGGGCACGAGCTGTCGGGCGGCGAGCAGCAGATGCTGGCGGTGGGCCGCGCCCTGATGGCCTCGCCGCGCATCCTGATGCTCGACGAGCCGACAGAAGGGCTGGCCCCGATCATCATCCAGCAGATCTTCGGCAAGCTGAAGGAGCTGAAGGCATCGGGTCTGACCATCCTGCTGGTCGAGCAGAACCTGAACTTCGCCCTTGGCCTGGCCGACGATATCAGCCTGATGGGCCGCGGCCAGATCGTCTGGCGCGGCGATGCGGCTGCGCTGAAGGCCGACGACCAAGCGCATGCCCGCTGGCTGGGGGTCTGAGGCGCCGCCCCCTCTCAAGCCGCCTTCTTCGGCCCCTTCAGCTTGTACAGGCTCGCCGGCCGGTGCCGCCCGCCGGTGGTCTTCTTCTCGAGGTCTTCGAGATCCCAGTGCGCATTGATCCACTTGCGGAAATTCCGCTTCTCCAAGGGCTCGCCCTTGATCGTCTCGAAGGCCACCTGCGCCTGTGAGAGGGTGAATTCCTCGGGCAGGAAGGAAAACACCACCGAGGCGTCATCCCCCAGGTCGGTCGACACGAGCTTGGCCAGCGCGTTCCGCGCATCGTCGAGAATCTTCGCATGGTCGAACGCCAGCTCGGGCAGGTTGTCGAAGGAAAACCACTCGGCCTTGGCGGCGTCGGTCGAGGCCACCAGCTTCAGCCGGTCCATCGGCACCAGCGTCAGGTAGACCACCGTGATCACCCGCTCGCGCGGGTCACGGTCGGGCCGGCCATAGGCGCCGATCTGCAGGAAGGGCAGCCCTTCCAGCTGCGCGGGCGTGACCCCGGCCTCCTCGGCCAGCTCGCGCCGGGCGCCGGTTTCAAGGTCTTCGTCCATCTGGACAAAGCCGCCGGGCAAGGCCCAGTGCCCCTTGTAGGGTTCGCCGGCCCGTTCGATCAGGGCGACGTTCAGCCGCCCCTCGATGATGGAAAACACCGCCGTGTCGGTGGTGACGGCGGGATGCGGGTATTCGTACTGGTATGTCATGATCGCTCTTACGTGTATTGCGGACACTATATAGGTACGGCGCCGGTTGTAAACACGGGGGGCGGGCAAAGTTTTTCGGAATGCGCGCAAAAAGCTGCGTCAGGAGGGGTGGGAATCGGCCCTAGCCGGCCTCTTGCAACGGGCGTTTTCGACCGAGATCGCGCCAAGGCATGCCGGTCTGGCAACATAAAATAAAAAAAGAATCTTTCCAAACCAATGCCTTGCGGGGATCTGGTGCGTAAACGTCATTAAGTGTATTTACAACACTTATTGTTAGTGTCATAACTACACCATCGAAACACGGCAACACCGCCAAACACACAAGACCACACACAAAGGATCGAAACAATGTTCAAGACCATCATCACCGCCGCCCTCTTCGCAACCGTCGCAGCCACCGCAAACGCCTCCATCTCCGACAGCTTCGACATCGACACCTCCAGCCTCACCCCCCCGGCCGCATCGCAAACCGTCACCGAAGAGGCCGCCATCGACACCGCCTATTACTGCGAATGGGTCACCGTCTACGACTACTACGGCAACTGGGTCACCCTGTGGCAGTGCTACTGATCTTTCGCTCCTGAACCTCCCTCCCTCCTCCCAGAGCACCTGGCCCGCCAATCGGCGGGCCTTTTTTCGTCCTGGCATCGCTTAGGGGAATAGCGGGGGCCTCACAGAGCCCTGTGCTGTCCGCGTCGGATATTGGCCGTGAATACCAGCACTCGGAAGGCGAATTGCCCTGCCGCTCGTGGAAACCCGCCCGACTCGGCCTGGGTCCTGTCCATGAGTCCGGGGGCATCTCGCTGGTTCGTGTCGCTATTCCCCGCCAGCATCCAAATTTGAATCGTTGGATTCCAATGGCTTACGCGATAAGCGCCGCAATCGACCATTAAGTGTCTTTACAACACTAATACTTGGTGTCATATATACACCACCAAGACACGGCAACACCGCCACACACACAACACCACACCGAAAGGACCAAGACAATGTTCAAGAAACTCCTCACCGCCGCCGCCTTCGCCCTCATCGCCGCAAACGCCCAGGCCTCCATCTCCGACAGCTTCGACATCGACACCTCCAGCCTCACCCCTCCCGCCGCCTCGCAAACCGTCGCCGAAGAGGCCGCCGTCGACACCGCCTACTACTGCGAGTGGATCACCGTCTACGACTACTGGGGCAACTGGGTCACCGTATGGCAGTGCTACTGATCACACCCAAACCCCAAACAAAAAGGCCCGCCAAAAAGGCGGGCCTTTCTGCATGTCGGGGGACCAACTCAGAGCCGCCGCATCCAGAATTGCAGCGGATGCACGGTTTCCTCCTCCCGGTCGAGATCCTTCCAGCTGAACTCCGCCACCGCGCCCTCGACCTTCTCATAGCCCCGCTTGCGCCAGAACCCGTCGAGCGGGCGATAGTCGGCAGGCCTCAAGGGATGATCATCGGGCCGCACCACCCCGCAGAACGCGCTGTAGCTGCGCCCCAGCCCCCGCGCATGGGCCTCGCGCGCGTCGAAGAACCGGTGCCCCAGCCCGTGCCCCCGATACTCCGGCAACAGCACGCTTTCGGCACAGTAGAAGATATCCTTGAGCGCGATGCCCTGCCCCGCGAAGGCCGCCCCGAAATCCTCGGCGTGATCCTCCATCGGCGTGCCGGTGGATGCCCCCACCAGCCGATCGCCGTCGAACGCGCCAACCAGGATCGCATCCGCACTCTCGCGGTAGGTCTGCAGATACTCCGCCTCGTACCCCGCATCCCCGTCATAGAGATACGGCCACGCCCGGAACACCTCGATCCGCAAACGCGCCACGTCGTCCAGCGCGTCGGCCAGCGCCTGACCCGTCAGCCGCTCGACTTGGATCACTGCGACACCTGGCGCGTCCAGTCGGCGAGGTTGTAATAGGTGACGACGCGCGTGATCAGCCCGTCCTTCAGCGAAAAGAACGAACCGGCGGGCAGGCGATAGCTCTGCCCCTCGGCCTCGGGCAGCCCCTCGTCGGTCTGCAGATACGTGCCGTTCACCACGTATTCGGCAGCCGCGCGGGTGCCCTTCTCGGCCTCGAAGATCACCATGTCGGTCAGCTCTTCGCGGTAGCAGCGGCTCATGTGGTCGCAGAAGGCGCGGAACTTGTCCTTGCCCACGCGCACCTGCCCCTCGTTGACGTGATGCGCCACGTCATCGCTCAAACAGGCCAGCATCGCGGCGGTGTCGCCGTTGTTGAATGCGTCGAAATAGGCTTTGACGGTCTCGTTCATAATCCAATCCCCGGGTCGCCCCATCTGTCCTTGAGGTGCTTGATGATCTGGTCGCGTGTCTGGCGATAGGCGTTCAGCTTGGCCTCCCGCGTTTCGCCAAGGCCGGTCGGGTCCATGATCGGCCAGTAGACCACGTCGAGGTGAAACAGCCGCGTCAGGTCAAGCGCCTTGCGCTGGCTGGCGGGGCTGAGCGCGACGATCAGGTCGAACGACGACAGGTCGTCGCCCCATTGCTCCATCTCGTCGAAGCTTCGTGTGCGGTGGCGGTCAAGCTCGACCCCCAGCTCGCGGCAGACGGCAATCGAAAAGCCGTCGATATCCATGTCGCTCTTGACGCCCGCCGACTGCACATAGGTGTCGGTGCCGTAGAGCTTCTTCATGATGCCCTCGGCCATGGGCGAGCGCACGGCATTGTGGTCGCAGCAGAAGAGCACCGATTGTGGAAGCTCCTGCACCACCGCGTCACCCTCCGTAATGCAGGACGCAGATCAGCGTGAACAGGCGCCGCGCGGTGTCGCTGTCGACATCCGCCTTGCCCTCGAGCCGTTCCTCGAGCACCCGGGCGCCCTCGTTGTGAATGCCGCGGCGGGCCATGTCGATGGTCTCGATCTGGCTCGGCGGCAGGTTCTTCACGGCATCGAAATAGCTTTCGCAGATCGACCAGTAATCCTTGACCACCTGCCGGAAGGGCGACAGCGACAGGTGAAACTCCGCCGCCGGCTCGCCATCCTCGGTGCGGATATCGAAGACCAGCCGTTTTTCCCGGATCGACAGGCCGACGCGATAGGGCCCCTCGGGCACAACCCGGTCATCCCGCTTGGGCAGGTTGAACGAGTTCTCCTCGATCAGGTCGAACATGGCGACCTTGCGCTCCTGTTCGATTTCGGGTGTGGGCGGCGGCAAGTTCGCGTCGTCCAGTTCGATGTGGCAGATGCGGCTCATCATGACTGTCTTTCCGTCTATTCGCGTGGCCTTGCCTAGCCCAGCCGAACCGGCTCGGCAATGCGGCCAAGCGACGGGGCATGGCGATTTTGCGGCGGTGTGGCGGAAAGGGGCTTGGGACCTGCGCAAGATGGCGGCATCTTTCCCGGGCGGTCAAGAAGCCGCGCATCGACGGGCCGCGGGGCGGGCGGCGCGATCTGGGAGTCCATCGTCGCGGCTTGGCACACGCCCGGAGCAAAGCCGCGCCCTGGCGCGGCGCCGGGCGAGCGCCGGCCCGTCCCGGCGGATCATCTCAAGAGCGCGCGACAATCCTCCTCGAAAAGAGAATTGCTACCCCTCGTTCAACCGATCCAGCCTTGCCCGCACGCTCAGCCCGTGCGCTTCCAGGCTCTCGGCAATCGCCAGCCGCTCCGCCGCCGGGCCGATGGCCTTCAGCGCCTCGGGCGTCATCTTGGCCAGCGTCGTCCGCTTGAGGAAATCCATCACCGACAGGCCGGAGGAGAACCGTGCCGAGCGCGCCGTCGGCAGCACGTGGTTCGGCCCGCCCACGTAATCGCCGATCGCCTCGGGCGTCCAGGCGCCCAGGAAAATCGCCCCGGCATGGCGGATCCTGACCGACAGGCCTTCGGGGTCGGCCACGCACAGTTCCAGGTGCTCAGGCGCGATCCGGTCGGCCAGTTGCGCCGCCATCTCCAGGTCCGGCACCACGATCACAGCTCCGAAATCACGCCAGCTTGCGCCTGCGATCTCGCGCCGCTCCAGCGTCTCCAGCCGTTTTTCGACGGCCGCGGTCACCTTCTCGCCGAACCCCGCATCGTCGGTGATCAGGATCGCCTGCGCGCTCTCGTCGTGCTCGGCCTGGCTCAGCATATCCACGGCGATCCAGTCGGGGTCGTTGTCGGCATCCGCGATCACCAATATCTCCGACGGCCCCGCGATCATGTCGATCCCGACCCGCCCGAAGACCCGCCGCTTGGCCGCCGCCACATAGGCGTTGCCCGGCCCGGTGATCTTGTCGACCGGCGCGATGCTCTCGGTGCCATAGGCCAGCGCGGCCACGGCCTGTGCGCCGCCCACGCGGTAGATCTCGTCCACCCCGGCGATGCGCGCCGCCAGCAGCACCAGCGGGTTGGCCACCCCATCGGGCGTCGGCACGGTGATCGCCAGCCGCTCCACCCCGGCCACCTTGGCGGGGATGGCGTTCATCAAGACGGAAGACGGGTACGACGCCAGCCCGCCCGGAACGTAGAGCCCGGCCGCCGACACCGGCGTCCAGCGCCAGCCCAGAGTCGCCCCTTCCGGGTCGGTCCAGCTTTCGTCCTTGGGCATCTGCCGCGCGTGATAGCCCCGGATGCGACCCGCGGCATGTTCCAGCGCCGCGCGGTCCTCGGGGGAAACCTGGGCCACCAGATCGTCGACCTCCGCGGTGGTGAAGCGCATCCGCTCGGGCGACAGCTCCATCCGGTCGAACTTCGCCGTCAGCTCGATCAGCGCCTGATCGCCCCGCTCGCGCACATCGGCGATGATCGCGGCCACCGCATCGTCCACATCCTGCGCCTCTTCGCGCTTGGCCCCCAGCAGGGCGGCGAAGTCTTCCTCGAAACCGGCATCCGCGGCGTTCAGAAAATGGGGCATGGCAACTCTCCTTGACGGGGCCTCGCATAAGGCTTTGCGGCCCGGGCCACAAGCGCCGCCGCCAGGCCGGCCGGCGGCCGGTTAACTTGCGTCAACTCCTCCAGATGGCCCGCATGCTAGGCAAAAACAACGGGATGACCCCGTTGAACCCAGAAATCAGCCACGGAGACTGACATGACCGGCATGAAATCGACGATCGCAGGCGCCCTGGGCGGCCTTCTGCTGACCGGTGCCGCCTTTGCCGACGATCTCGGCAAGGACCTTTACATGAACTCCTGCGCCACCTGTCACGGCGAAAGCGCCGCCGGAGACGGGCCTCTGGCCGAATTGATGACGGTCGGCGTGCCGGCCCTCACCGGCCTGTCGGCGGCGAACGAGGGCGAATTCCCGATGCTCAAGGTCATCCAGACGATCGACGGGCGGCAGGGCACGCGCGGCCACGGCTACCCGATGCCGGTCTGGGGCAAGCGCCTCGCCCGCGATCTCGACACCGACGATTACGGCTCCGAGGAAATCATCCGCGGCCGCATCCTGTCGATCGCCTATTACCTCGAAAGCCTACAGGAATAACCGGGCCTTTCAGGCCGGCCCGAGCGGTTTGCGCATAGGCTGGCCCCGGGTGCGGAAACAGGCCACCTCGGGCCCGTCATTGCGCCAGCCATGGCGCAGGTAGAAGCCATGCGCCGTCTTGGTGCTGACAAGGCGCGCCTCGTCATGGCCCGCCTCGGACAGCTCGGCCTCCAGCACCTCCAGCAAGGCGGCGCTGTGGCCCCGGCCGCGATACTCGGGCGCGACGTAAAGCAACAGAACCTCGCCCGCGCCCGACACCGCACCGACGGCGGCAATCTCGCCCCCCTCGACCGCGACACGCACACCATGCTCGCCTTCCAGCCAGACGGCCACCTGTTCGGGTGTCTTGTTGGCAATCCAGGCGTCTATGGCGGCGACATCGCCCTCGTGATCGGGCGCGCACAGCTCCCTGATCGAGGCGATCAGCACGGCGCTGATCCGCGGCGCATCCTCGGGTCGGGCGGCGCGCACACGTTCCATCGCCGTCAGTCCCCGTGATCGGGCGCCTTGCCCGACGGCGCCTTGTAGGGCCGGGTGACATCCTTCATCGACACCTCCAGCGCCTCGACCGCCAGCCGGATCGCCCCATCGCCCGCCAGCGTCAGCATGACGTAACCGGTGCCATCCTCGCCCGGCTCGAACTCCACCGCCAGCAGCGACAGAACCATGTCCTTCTCGCTCCGGTCGATGCCCTGGCTCGACACTTTCAGAACGTGATCGATGGCCAGAACCGACTGCACCCGCTCGGCACCGTGCCGGTCGCGGCCCTGGTCCTCCCAGCGGAAGCGGTTCAGCAGCAGGGCAAAGCGCCGCTCGCGTGGGCGCCAGGTCATCTCGGTCACGGGAAAGACCGCGTCCTGCACCAGCGACGACAGAACCTGAAGGTCCTCCGGGTCGAAGGCCCCAAGGTTCAGCGGCGCCTCGCGCCCATCCTCGAATCTCGCATCATCGCTCACGAGCCCTTCACCCTTTCGATCTGTGCGCCCACGTTGCCCAGCTTTTCCTCGACGCTCTCGTAGCCGCGGTCAAGGTGATAGACCCGGTTGACCAGCGTCTCGCCCTCGGCCGCGAGCCCGGCAAGGATCAGCGACACCGACGCCCGCAGGTCGGTCGCCATCACCGGCGCGCCCTTCAGCCGCTCGACACCCGTCACCTTTGCGGTGCCGCCCTGCACGTCGATCTTCGCGCCCATCCGCATCAGTTCCGGCGCATGCATGAAGCGGTTCTCGAAGATCTTCTCTTCCAGAACGCTCGTCCCCTCGGCGGTGCACATCAGCGCCATCATCTGGGCCTGCAAATCGGTCGGGAAGCCGGGGAACGGCTCTGTCGTCACATCGACCGCCTTCACCCGCCCGTTGCCGCGCGACACCTTCACGCCGCGCTCGGTTTCCTCGACGGTGATGCCGGCCTCGTCTAGCTTCTCGCTGAACGCCTCGACCAGCTCCAGCCGGCCGCCCAGGCATTCCACGGCCCCGCCGCACATGGCAGGCGCCAGCATGTAGGTGCCCAGCTCGATCCGGTCGGGCACGACGGGGTGCGTCGCGCCGTTCAGCCGGTCGACCCCCTGGATGGTGATCTCGCTGGTGCCCTCGCCCTCGATCTGCGCGCCCATCTTCCGCAGGCAGCGCGCCAGGTCGACGATCTCGGGCTCGCGCGCGGCGTTCTTCAGAACCGTCGTGCCCTTGGCCAGCGTCGCGGCCAGAAGCGCGTTTTCCGTCGCGCCCACCGACACCAGCGGAAACTCCACCACGCCGCCGGCCAGCCCGCCCTTGGCGGTGGCGTGCACGTAGCCGTCCTTCAGCTCCAGCTCCGCGCCCATCGCCTCGAGCGCCTTCAGATGCAGGTCGACCGGACGCGCCCCGATGGCACAGCCGCCCGGCAACGACACCACGGCATGCCCGTCGCGCGCCAGAAGCGGGCCGAGTACCAGGATCGACGCGCGCATCTTCCGCACGATGTCGTAATCGGCCACGTGGCTCTTCAGGTCATGGCTCGACATGGTCAGAACCTTGCCCTCCTGCATGCCCATCACCTCGGCGCCCAGGCTCTGCAGCAGAAGGCTCATCGTGCGGATATCCGACAGCCGCGGCGCATTGGTCAGCGTCAGCGGCTCCTCGCTCAGAAGCGTCGCCGGCATCAGCGTCAGACAGGCATTCTTGGCCCCGGCGATCGGGATATCCCCGTTCAGCTGGCCATTGCCCCTTACAAGTATCGAATCCATCAGCCCTTGTCCTCGTCTGCCTCATCCGCCCCGGCGGCACTTTTTCTGCCCCGCATCTGCGCCTTGCGCCGCGCCATGTTGGCCTTCAGCGCGGCCTTCAACCGGTCTTCCCGGCTGTCCTTCTTGGCGGGGGGCGCCTTGTCGGGGTGTTTCTTCGTCATCGTGCCGTCCTACTGTGTTCCGCGTTGTAGCCCAGAAATCAAGACGGCGAAACAGCAAGCGGCGTATATAACAGGGGAAGGGGCCGTGCAAAATCCCGGTTCCGCGGTTTTTCCCCGCCAACCGGCAAATGGGTGAAAATCCCGGCCAGATAGCCCTTGCGCGGCGGCGCGGATCGGTCTAAGAGGCCCGCCATCGACGAGGCTGCTGTAGCTCAGTGGTAGAGCGCACCCTTGGTAAGGGTGAGGTCGGGAGTTCAATCCTCCCCAGCAGCACCAGTCCCTCCCGAACATTGCCGGACAGCCCTGCGGCTTTCATCCGACGCGGTGCGCCCGAACAGGGGCAGCCAATGTCGAAATGACCGCAGTGCGAACGAGGCGGTCGTCGCACCCCACGGTCTCGAGTCCGCACAGGCGCTTCGTCGATAGGTCCGCTCATGGACACGATTGCGACCTTCGCCGCGTCTCTTCCCGCCGCCCTGTGACAACCGGGAATACAACTCGCCACCGTCGCCCAACGCCCGTCTACGGTTTACCCGGCAATGTCCTGCGCCTACGGTTCCCGCATTGCAACGGAGCCGTGTCATGAAGCAGATTTTCCACGAAGTTCCACTTCATCACCCCGCCCCCAATCCCGATAGCATCCGCCCCCCGGCCCGTTTCGCCGTCGCCATCCCCCTGGCCATCACGCTCGCCGTCCTGCTCGTGACGGCCCTCGCGCCCCTGATCGCCCCGTTCGGCCAGACGGAGATCGTGGGCCAGCCCTTCCAGCCGCCCGACGAAACCCACCTTCTCGGAACCGACGCCTTCGGGCGGGATTTCGTGACGCGCATCATCTACGGCCTGCGCAACAGCGTCGGGCTCGCGCTTGCCGTGGCCGTCCTGTCGCTCTCCATCGGCGTGGCCGCCAGCGCGCTCGCCACGGCCCTCGGGACATGGCCCGCCGCCATCCTTTTCCTCCTGGCCCAGGCCCTGTCCACGTTCCCGGCCTTCTACTGGGCCTTCTTCATCATCGCCGTCTTCCCCCCGTCGGGCCCGACCCTGATCACGGCCTTGACCCTGGCACTGGCGCCACGGGTCTTCCGGCTGTGCAGCACCGAAACCATGCCGGCCAGCCAGCGCGACGCCCTCGCCGCCTCCCGCTCCCGCCTGCCCGTCCTCCGTCTCGTGACGGCCCTCCTCCGCAACGAAGGCGTGCTTCTGGCGGCCATGTTCGGCATCGTCTTCAACATCGCCTTCCTGACCGAGGTCGCGATGTCGGTCTTCGGCATGGGCGTGCCCTTTCCGCTGGCGTCCATCGGGGGCACCGCCGTGCGAAACATGACCCTGCTCAGCTTCGGTGACTTCATCCCGATCTACATTCTCGTCCTCATCACGGTCTTCGCCACGTCGGTCTCCCTCCTCGTCGACTGGCTGCAGCGCCGTTCCGGCCGGCCCCTTGTGCCCAGCTTCCGAAGTTACGGCCCCGTCTGGGACATCCAGCGGTGACGGCTCCCCCCAAACTGACGTCGCGTAACGATAAGTTTAGTTGCCCGTGACAGACATTCCGCCCGATGGTCGCTTTGCAATCCATCGTACAAGAAGAGGAGCTTAACGATGAAACACGCCACCAAATCCGGAACTGCGATCGCCTCCGCCGCCTTCGCCCTTGCCCTCTCGGGCCCCGCCGCCCTTGCCCCCTCGGCCGCCACCGCGGACGAGGCCAAGATCCACTGCATGGGCGTCAACACCTGCGCCGGCACCAGCGACTGCGCCACCGCCAGCAACTCTTGCGCCGGGCAGAACAGCTGCAAGGGCCAGGGCTTCCTGTCGATGACCAAGGCCGAATGCGACGAGGCCGGCGGTACCGTCGAAAGCTGACCGCCCCCTCCAAACAACCCCGGGCCTCGTCCGCCAAGGCGGACAGGGGCCCGGTTTGCCGTTACACTGCCGGCACCGTCACAGGAGGAGCATGATGGTCGACCGCCCCCCGTTCCTTGGCTTCGGCCTTGGCCTCAGGCCCCAGCATTACACCGAGATCCTCGAGGCCGACACGCCCCCGCCCATCGACTGGTTCGAGATCATTTCCGAGAACTACATGGAGGCCGGCGGCCGCCCCCGCCACATGCTCGACCGCGTAAAAGACCGCTACCCGCTGGTGATGCACGGCGTGTCGATGTCCATCGCCTCCACCTCTCCGCTCGACTGGGGTTATCTCGAACGCCTGAAATCCCTCGCCGACCATGTCCAGCCCAAGTGGATCTCCGACCACCTCTGCTGGACAGGCGTGCATGGCATCAACCTGCATGACCTCATGCCCGTCGCCTATACCGAGGAAGCGCTGACCCACATCACCGCCCGCATCGCCCGCGTGCAGGACTATCTCGGCCGCCGCATCGCCATCGAGAACGTTTCCTCCTACATCGAGTTTGCCGAGTCGGAGATGACCGAGTGGGAATTCGTGGGCGAGCTGGCCCGCCGTGCCGATTGCTGGCTGCTGCTCGACGTGAACAACGTCTTCGTTTCCGGCCAGAACCACCGGTTCGATGGGAACGCCTTCATCGAGGCCATCCCGACAGACCGCGTCGTGCAATTCCACCTCGCGGGCCACAGCGAAGGCGCCGACTGCCTGATCGACACCCATGACCAGCCGGTCTGCGACGAGGTGTTCGAGCTCTACCGCCGCGCCATCGGCCATTTCGGCCCGATCTCGACGATGATCGAGCGCGACGACAACATCCCGCCCTTGGCGGAACTGCTCGCCGAACTCGCCCGCGCCCGCCAGATTGCCGCGGAAACCCTCGCGCCCGGCCAGTTGAAAGTGGCCTGACCCATGCCCCGCACCCTCGCCGAGCTTCAGGCCGCGCTGCAGAACGACGTGCTGCATCGCCAGTCCACCACGCGCGACAGCCTTTCCGTGCCGCAAGGCACCAGCGCCGAAAGCCGCCTCGCCGTCTACCAGAACGCCTATGAAATCCGCCTCGTGAACATCCTGGGCGAGGATTACGACACGCTCTGGACCTTCGTGGGCGATGCCACCTTCCACGAGCTTGCCACCGGCTACCTGCGCGACAATCCCTCCACCTCGCGCAATGCCCGGTGGGTGGGCCATGAATTCCCGGCCTATCTCGCCCGGCATCCCATCGGCGCACAGGTTCCCGTTCTGCCCGAGCTCGCCCTTATGGAACGCGCCATCCGCGATGCCTTCGACGCGCCCGATGCCCCCGTGGCCGCCCCCGAAGACCTCGCCACCATCGCCGATCATGTTGAGACGGCCGTCTTCACCCTTCACCCCGGCCTCACTCTGATCCCCACGCAAACCAACGCCTACGACATCTTCCTCGCCCTGCGCGCCGGGCAGACCCCGCCGCCCCCCGCAGAACAGGACAGCGTGCGGTGGATCGTCGCGTGGCGCCGCGACCTGAGAAGCCACCACATGGAACTGACGCCCGAGGAAGGCACCCTCCTCGACCTCGCCGCCCGGGGCAGCACCTTCGCCCATCTCTGCGAGGTCGCTTCCATGATGGGTGAACCCGACACCACCGCCGCCCGCATGGGCGGCACCCTCCGCCGCTGGCTGGAAAACGGCATGCTCTCGGCCATGGGGCCGGAAACGCCCGCACAGGAAAGCGGCAAATCCACCCCGGCCCCCACCGCCCCGGCAGGATAACGCTTACGCCGTTTGAAACTGCCCCTTTCACCCATCCGGCACGCACTCTATAACTCACTCGGCTTCCGGGCTCCGACTCGGCGGCCAAAGTATCAATTGGGCGATGGATCAGCAGGCGCAGATGTCAATCTTCAGTAATATCCCCGGGCTATTCTCGTCGGACATGGCGATCGACCTCGGGACTGCGAACACGCTGGTCTACGTCAAGGGTCGCGGCGTCATCCTGTCCGAACCTTCGGTGGTGGCCTACCACGTGAAAGACGGCGTCAAGAAAGTGCTCGCCGTCGGCGAAGACGCCAAGCTCATGCTGGGCCGCACCCCCGGCAGCATCGAGGCGATCCGCCCGATGCGCGAAGGCGTGATCGCCGATTTCGACACCGCCGAGGCGATGATCAAGCACTTCATCCGCAAGGTGCACAAACGCTCGACCTTCTCGAAACCGAAAATCATCGTCTGCGTGCCCCACGGCGCCACCCCGGTGGAAAAACGCGCGATTCGCCAATCGGTGCTGTCGGCCGGCGCGCGCCGCGCGGGCCTCGTGGCCGAACCCATCGCGGCGGCCATCGGCGCCGGCATGCCCATCACCGACCCGACCGGCAACATGGTCGTCGATATCGGCGGCGGCACCACCGAGGTGGCCGTCCTGTCGCTGGGCGACATCGTCTATGCCCGCTCGATCCGCGTCGGCGGCGACCGGATGGACGAAGCCATTATCAACTACCTGCGCCGCCAGCTGAACCTGCTGGTGGGCGAGTCGACGGCCGAGCGCATCAAGACCTCGATCGGCACCGCCCGCATGCCCGATGACGGGCGCGGCACCTCGATGCAGATCCGCGGCCGCGACCTTCTGAACGGCGTGCCCAAGGAAACCGAGATCACCCAGGCCCAGGTCGCCGAGGCGCTGGCCGAACCGGTGCAGGCCATCTGCGAGGCGGTGATGACCGCGCTCGAAACCACCCCGCCCGACCTTGCGGCGGACATCGTCGATCGGGGCGTCATGCTGACCGGCGGCGGCGCCCTTCTGGGCGATCTCGACCTCGCGCTGCGCGAACAGACCGGTCTTGCCGTTTCGATAGCCGATGACAGCCTGAATTGCGTCGCTCTCGGCACCGGCAAGGCGTTGGAGTTTGAAAAACAGCTGCGACACGCGATAGACTACGACAGCTAAGGCGATTTGCGCTATCCTCGCACGGAAACACTGGCGCGGACCGCCCGGAACGTATTGATGTTGAAGGCGGATCGGGATCCGGGCCGATACCCGGCTGACATTCCGGCCACTCCACGCCATCCACCTGTCTGACGAAGGGGCAGCCGTTGGCAAAGGACAGAAACCAGGAAGGCGACTACTCCGGCCAGCTTCGCCGTCTGCTGGTGGGCGTGCTGCTCCTGTGCCTGTTCGGCCTGTTCCTGGTCTGGCGCATCGACAGCCCCCGCATCGAACGCTTCCGCGCCCAGGTGATCGACCGGGTCGTACCCAGCTTCGACTGGGCGATGGCGCCGGTCACGGGCGCGGTCAACATCGTCCACGATTTCCAGAGCTACCAGCGCATCTACCAGCAGAACCAGGAACTCCGCCGCGAACTGCAACAGATGAAGGCGTGGAAGGAAGCGGCGCTTCAGCTCGAACAGGAAAACGCCCGCCTGCTCGACCTCAACAACGTGCAGCTCGACCCGCGCCTGACCTTCGTCACCGGCGTGGTGCTGGCCGACAGCGGCTCGCCCTTCCGGCAATCGGTGCTGATCAACGTCGGCGCCCGCGACGGCATCGTCGACGGCTGGGCGGCGATGGATGGTCTCGGCCTCGTCGGCCGCATCTCGGGCGTGGGCAACAACACCGCGCGCGTCATCCTGCTCACCGACACTTCCAGCCGCATCCCCGTCACCATCGAACCCTCGGGCCAACAGGCGCTGGTCTCGGGCGACAACACGCCTTCGCCCATCGTCAGCTTCCTCGAAGCCCCCGACCGGGTGCGCCCCGGCGACCGGGTGATCACCTCGGGAGATGGCGGCGTCTTCCCCGCCGACCTGCACGTGGGTCAACTCACGAAAGACCCCGGCGGCCGCCTGCGCGTGCGCCTCTCGGCCGATTACGAACGCCTCGAATTCCTCCGCGTCCTGCGCAACTGGCGCGACGAGCGGATTTCCGACCCGGGCGGCCTCGTCACGCCGTTCGGGCCGATCCCCAACCCGATCGAGCCGGAAAACACCGCCGAGGACAGCGTCGTCGGAGAGCCCGCCGATGGCTGAGCGCAGCCAGACATATCTCTGGGCCATGCGCGCCCTCTTCGTCGGCATCTGCACGCTGTTCGTGTTCCTGCGCCTGCTGCCGCTCGACACCCTGCCGCGCGGCTGGGCGGGGCCCGACTTCATCCTCGCCTTCACCCTCGCCTGGGGCCTGCGCCGCCCGGAATTCGTGCCGCCGCTGCTGGTGGCCCTCGTCTTCCTGCTCTGCGACCTGCTGTTCCACCGCCCGCCCGGCCTCTGGGCGGCGCTGGTGCTGATCGGCAGCCAGACCCTCCGCGCCCGCGCCCCCGACCTGCGCGACCTCACCTTCCCCGTTGAATGGGTCAGCGTCGCCACCACATTGGTGGCGATGACCATCGGCTACCGGCTGATCCTCGGGCTGCTGATGGTCGACCAGGCCCCCCTCGGGCTGAGCCTGATGGAAATGGTCATGACCCTCATCGCCTACCCGGTGGTGGTGCTGGTCTCGCAATCCCTGCTCGGCGTGCGCAAGGTCGCCCCGGGCGAGCTCGACGCGATGAGGCCCGGCTGATGAGACGCCCGACACGCGATACCGCCGAAAGCTACCGCAAGATCACCCGCCGCGGGCTGATCATCGGCGGCGGCATGTCCGCCATCGTCGGCACGCTGGCGCTGCGCATGCGCTACCTGCAGGTCGAACAGGCCGACCAGTTCCGCCTGCTCGCCGACGAGAACCGCATCAACATCCGCCTGATTCCGCCGACGCGCGGCCGCATCTTCGACCGCAACGGCACCACCGTCGCCGAGAACGTGCCCAGCTACCGCATCACCATGGTGCGCGAGGAGGCGGGCGACGTCGAAGAGGTGATCGCCCGGCTTTCCAAGCTGGTCACCCTCGACCCCGAGGAGCTCGACCGCGCCCGCCGCGACCTCGAACGCCTGCGCGGCGACACGCCCGTCACCCTCGCCGACCGCGTCAGCTGGGAAGATATCAGCCGCATCGCGGTGAACACGCCCGCCCTGCCCGGCGTCACGCCCGACGTGGGCCTGTCTCGCCGCTACCCGCAAGGCGAGGCCTATGCCCACCTCGTGGGCTACGTGGGGCCGGTCAGCGACCGCGATCTCGAACGCATCGACGCGCCCGACGCGCTGCTGCTCATCCCGCGCTTCCAGATCGGCAAGATCGGCCTCGAGGCCCGGCAGGAGGAACTCCTGCGCGGCGAGGCTGGCACCAAGCGGGTCGAGGTCAACGCCGCCGGCCGCGTGATGCGCGAACTGGAACGGCAGGAGGGCACCTCCGGCAAGGACATCCAGATCTCGATCGACAACAACCTGCAAACCTACTGCCACGCCCGCCTTGCCGGCGAAAGCGCGGCGGCGGTGGTGGTCGATTGCGAAAGCGGCGACCTTCTGGCCAGCGCCTCGGCGCCCAGCTTCGACCCCAACCTCTTCGTGCGGGGCATCTCGGTCGCCAATTACAACGCGCTTCTCGAAAACGAATACCGTCCCCTGCCCAACAAGGCGGTGCAGGGCATCTACCCTCCGGGCTCGACCTTCAAGATGGTCGTGGCGCTCGCCGCGCTGGAAGCGGGCGAGCTGGACCTCACCGAAACCGTCTATTGCCCCGGCCATCTCGAAGTCAGCAACCGCCGCTTCCACTGCTGGAAACGCGCGGGCCACGGTAATGTCGACCTGCACCGTTCGCTCCGCGAAAGCTGCGACGTGTTCTATTACGACATGGCCCTGCGCGTCGGCATCGAGAAGATCTCGGAAATGGCCCGCAAGCTCGGCATCGGCATCGAACACGAACTGCCGCTGACCTCCGTCGCCTCGGGGCTTGCCCCCACCAAGGAATGGAAGCTCATCAACCGCAGCGCCGAATGGGTCATCGGCGACAGCGTCAACGCCGCCATCGGCCAGGGCTTCGTGCTGGCCTCGCCCTTGCAGCTGGCCATCATGTCGGCCCGCATCGCCACCGGCCGCGAGGTGAAACCCCGCGTCATCAAGTCGATCGACGGGGTCGAACAGCCCTCGGGCGTCGGCGACACGCTGGGGATCAACGAGAACCACCTGCGCGAGGTGCGCAAGGCCATGTTCGCCGTCTCGAACGACCGGCGCGGCACGGCCTATTCCAGCCGCATCATCGAGGATGCCTTCCGCATGGCCGGCAAGACCGGCACCAGCCAGGTGCGCAACATCTCGTCGGGCGAACGCGCCACCGGCGTGCGCCGCAACGAAGACCTGCCCTGGCGCCAGCGCGACCACGCGCTCTTCGTCGACTTCGCCCCGATGGACAACCCCAAGGTTGCGGTCGCGGTGGTGGTGGAACATGGCGGCGGCGGCTCGACCGCGGCGGCGCCCATCGCCCGCGACATCACCCTGCAGGCGCTCTATGGCGAAGACCCGCCCCTCGCGGCTTACCCTTCGAAGGACCGCGGCCGCATCAAGACCCAGCAGGAACAGCTGCGCCAGTACAGCCCCGGCCCGACCGGTGACGAGAGCGACCGCGCATGAGTTATCTCGAGTACACGGTCAAGACCACGCCCGCGGGCATCCGCAAGGTGCTCTACTTCAACTGGGGCCTGGCCATCCTGCTCACCGCCGTTGCGGGTATCGGCTTCCTGATGCTCTACTCGGTCGCCGGCGGCTCGTTCAACCCGTGGGCCGAACCTCAGATGAAGCGCTATGCGCTGGGCTTCGTGGCGATGTTCATGATCGGCATGGTGCCGATCTGGTTCTGGCGCAACATGTCCGTGCTCGCCTATCTCGTCTCGGTCATCCTGCTGGTGGCGGTGGAGCTGGTGGGCACCGAAGGCAAGGGCGCCCAGCGCTGGATCGACCTCGGCGTCATGCGCCTGCAACCCTCGGAACTGATGAAGATCACCCTCATCATGGTGCTCGCGGCCTATTACGACTGGCTGCCCATGTCGCGGCTGTCGCGGCCGCTCTGGGTGATCTTCCCGGTGATCCTGATCCTCGTGCCCGTCGCCCTCGTGCTGCGCCAGCCCGACCTCGGCACCTCGATCCTGCTGATCATGGGCGGCGGCGCGCTGATGTTCATCGCGGGCGTCCACTGGGCCTATTTCGCGGTCGTGATCGGGGCCATCGGCGGGCTTGTGACAGCGGTCTTCAAAAGCCGCGGCACCGACTGGCAGATGCTGGCCGACTACCAGTACCGCCGCATCGACACCTTCCTCGACCCGGCCTCGGACCCGCTCGGCGCGGGCTACCACATCACCCAGTCGAAAATCGCCCTCGGCTCCGGCGGCTGGACAGGGCGCGGCTTCATGCAGGGCACCCAGTCTCGGCTGAACTTCCTGCCCGAGAAGCACACCGACTTCATCTTCACCACCCTGGCCGAGGAATTCGGCTTCGTCGGCGCGGTGTCGCTGCTGGCGCTCTACGCGCTCATCATCGTGTTCTGCATCTCCTCGGCCATGACCAACCGCGACCGCTTCGCCTCGCTGCTGACGCTCGGCGTGGCGGTGACCTTCTTCCTGTTCTTCGCGGTCAACATGTCGATGGTCATGGGCCTCGCCCCCGTCGTCGGCGTGCCCCTCCCGCTGGTCAGCTACGGCGGCTCGGCCATGCTGATCCTGATGCTGGGCTTCGGCCTCGTGCAAAGCGCTCACATCCACAGACCAAGGTAATCCATGACCCTCAACGTACAGTTCTCGGACACCCCAAAGCGGTGGACGATCTTCGAAGGCCCGCTCAACGACGCGTTCAAGGCGCAGGGGCTCGACGTCGACCTTTCCACCGACCATGCGCCCGAAACGGTCGATTACGTGGTCTATTCCCCCAAGGGCCCGGTGCAGGATTTCACCCCCTACACGAACTGCAAGGCGGTGATGAGCCTCTGGGCCGGGGTCGAAAAGGTCGTCGGCAACGACACCATCACCCAGCCCCTGACCCGCATGGTCGATGACGGGCTTTCCGAAGGGATGCGCGAATGGGTGACGGGCCACGTCCTGCGCCACCACCTCGACACCGATCTCGACGTGAACCGCGCGCCGGGCGACTGGACCCCGCACATGCCCCCGCTCGCCTCCGAACGCGGCGTGACGATCCTCGGGCTGGGCGAGCTGGGCCAGGCCTGCGCCGAAACGCTCCTCCCCCTCGGCTTCCCCATCACCGGCTGGAGCCGCACCCAGAAAGACATCGAGGGCATCACCTGCCTCTCGGGCGACGACGGGCTGATCGAGGCGCTGAAACGGGCGGAAATCCTCGTCCTCCTGCTGCCCGACACGCCGGCCACCACGAACATCATCAACCCCGAAACGCTGGCGCTCCTGCCCGACGACGCCGTCATCATCAACCCGGGCCGCGGGCCGCTCATCGACGACGACGCGCTCCTCGCCGCCCTCGACCTCGGCAAGATCAAGCACGCCACGCTCGATGTCTTCCGCGTCGAACCCCTCCCCGAGGATCACCCCTACTGGCACCACGACCGGGTCACCGTCACGCCCCACATCGCCGCCGAAACCCGCCCCACCACCTCGGCCCGCGTCATCGCCGAGAACATCCGCCGAGGCGAGGCGGGCGAACCATTCCTGTATCTCGCCGACCGCGACCAGGGGTATTGAGGGGCCAGCCCCCAGAGAGGCGGCTCAGCCTCAGAACGCCTTGGGAAGACCAGCCTGCTTCAGAGACTCATTCGCCGTGTGGCGGGATTTGGTCCCGTGATCGACGGTGAAGAACTTGTTGTTGACGGGGCTCTTCCAGATCTCGTGATCCCCGCGCCCTTCGCGCACGAATTCACAACCGGCTTCCTTGAGTATCTTGATCAGGTCCCGATAGAAGCCGGCCAAGTGTCAGTGACAGGGGTTGGGGATGCGGGTCAACTGATCGGTCATGATGTGAACCGGAATATCCGGCAGAGAACCATCGCCTTCAAAGCCGTTCAATTCCACAAGGTCCGTCACAGCGGCCAGAACCTTGGGCTGGAGCGCTTCAAAGCTCTCGGCCTCAACAGCCAGACCGTCGATATCCTTGCTGGTGGCGACCCAAACCTGGGCTTCTTCGTCCCATTCCGCCCGCACAATAATAGACACGTGCTTCATGTGCCCTCCTTGGCGAATGACTTCCCTAGTTATGGTTCCCGGCCTCATAATGTCAATATCACCCAAAAAGGTGAACGAATTGCAAAAGTGCCGCCTTCTGCCATCCGGCATTCGCCCGGGCTCAATCCCCCGCGATGAAGGTGATCATCTTCCACTCACCCTCCCGCTTCTCGAAATACGCCCGGTAATCCACCAGCGCGCGCAGGTAGTCGCGGTGCACATAGCCTTCCGTCTCGTCCGCCCGCGCGACCTTCACGTAGGGCGTGCCGCTGACCCAGTCGAGATGGCGCACCACGTCATGGTCGAGCCACGCGGTCACGTTGCCATACCTGATCGGCCGGTCGCGCATCGCCACGCCCGTGCCGGTCACGAACATCACCTCGAACGGGTCCATGTCATCCGGTGTCTGGAACGACCACGTATAGGGCGCCACGAATTGCCCGTCGCCGTCGAAGACGCCCCCCATCCGCAGCACGGTTTCCAGGTCGGCCCAGTTGCGCTGGCGCAGCGCCGGCGCCTCGTGCCGCTGGCCTTCGGGGAAGGTCTTCGGGTCGACCGTCAGGTACTCGCGCAAGGCCGCATGCCCCGAGGCGCCGCCGAAGCTCAGCCGGATATCCTCGGCCGACATCGCGACGATGGCCTCGATATCCCGCGCCACCACGGCCGCGATCAGCCGGTCGCGATAGGCCACGAAGCTTTCGTCTTCCTCCGCCTCGTCCACCGGCGGCAGGGTCAGCTCCTGCGCAGAGAGGGTCACAGGCAGGGCCATCAGCAGAAGTGTGAAGAAAATCCGTATCATGCAGGATTTATCGCCTCGCTTTCCGCCCCGGTCAATCGCCCCGTGACCGCGCCGGCCTATCTCAGCCGCGGCGGCTTCGCGGGGTCCATCCCCGGCGCGGCGCCCGGCACCTCCGCCACAGCCTCCGGCTCCGGCAGATCGAACCGCAGCCCGACCCTTGCCAGCCTTGCCGCCGCCGCATCTTCGGCCCGGAAGAACGCCACGTCCAGCGCCGCCGCCTCCAGCCCGGAAAACTGCAACAGGTCCGACACCGCCCGCGCCAGCGCCCCCTCGGCCCCCGGCACCGGGTCGATCACGCCCAGCATGTGGCCCTCGGCCCCGTTCTCGTACTCGACGCCCACAAGATAGGCGCTCGACGCCAGCCCCGCCGCACTCGCCAGCCGCGCATCGAGCGCGGTCAAAAGCCGCTCGGGCAACCCGCCCGGCGCGGTAAAGGCACTCACCTTCGTCTCCACCTCGCGCGGCCCCTGCTCCAGCGTCCCGGCCAGCCACGCCACCGCGTCGGGCGGCAGGATCATCGCCGAGGGCGCCACGTCGAGGTTCAACCCCAGCCCCAGCCCCGCCGGCGCCAGCATGCCCGCAACGGCCCGGCCCGACAGCGCCGCATAGGGCGCCTCGCCCCCGGCAAACCGCGCCAGCCGGTCCTCGCCGTCGAAGACCAGCACGTAACTCTGCCCTTCCACCTCGAAGGTCCGCGGCGTCACGCTCTCGCCCTCCGCCTCCTTGTCCAGCAGAAGAAACAGCTCCGACGCCGCCAGCTGCGCATAGAAGTCGAGCCGCGCGCCCTCATCCTCCGGCGCCGCCTCCATCGCCGCATGTGCGGCATCGAGCCGTGTCAGGTCACTCATCCATCACCTCTTTCACCCTTGCCCGCAGCGCCGGCAGCACCTCCGCCTCGAACCACGGGTTCTTCCGCAACCACGCGGTATTCCGCCACGACGGGTGCGGCAGGGTAAACACCTCCGGCGCCCGCTCGCGCCACGCCTTCACCGTCTCGGTCACCCCGGTTTTCACCCCAAGGTGATACTTGTGCGCATAGCCCCCCACAAGCACGGTCAGCCGCACTTGGGCCAGCTCCTGCATCACCCGGTCATGCCATGTCTGCCCGCAGACCTTGGGCGGCGGCAGGTCGGACCCTTTCGCATCGTATCCCGGAAAACAGAAGGCCATCGGCACGATCGCCACCCGTGCGGTATCGTAGAACTCGTGGGCCGAAAGCCCCAGCCAGTCGCGCAGCCGGTCGCCCGAGGGGTCGTCGAACGGCTTGCCCGATTGATGCACCCGCGCCCCCGGCGCCTGCCCGGCAATCAGCATCCGCGCCCCGGGCCGGAACCACACCACCGGGCGCGGCTCGTGCCCCGTCGCCGTCTCGGCAAATCGCTGCGCACATATCCGGCAGGCCGCGATTTCACGGGCAAGCCCGGCCATTCAGAGCACCTTGACGCCCGCGCCCTTCATCCCCTCGAGCGCCGCGGCCAGCGACCCGTCAAGGTCGATCCCCCGGCACAGTTCCGTCAGAACCGTCACGTCATAACCCAGCTTCGCCGCATCCACCGCCGAGAAGTTCACGCAGAAATCGGTGGCCAGCCCCACCATGGTCAGCTGTTCGATCCCCCGCGTCTGCAAATAGCCATGCAGCCCCGTGGGCGTCTCGTGATCGTTCTCGAAGAAGGCCGAATAACTGTCGATCGACGGGTTGAACCCCTTGCGCACGATCATGTCGGCGCTGTCGGTGTCGAGATCGGCGTGAAACGCAGCCCCCTCGCTGCCCTGTATGCAATGATCCGGCCACAGAACCTGCGTGCCATAGGACATCTCGACTGTGTCGAACGGCGCCTTGTCCTTGTAGCTCGACGCGAAGGAGGAATGCCCGGCCGGGTGCCAGTCCTGCGTCAGGATCACCGCCGGGAACTCGTCGATCAGCGCGTTGATCCCGGGCACGATCAGGTCGCCCTCCTCCACCGCCAGCGCTCCGCCGGGGCAGAAATCATACTGCATGTCGATCACGATCAGCGCTTCGGTCATCGGTCCACCCTCCGTTTCCCAAAGACCTAAGCGGGCCGGCAGCCCCCGTCAACGTCGCACCGCCGGTGAACTTTCTGCGCCGCAGCGCGTTGGCCTACCAAACCGACACCGGACAAAGGACAAAGACCCATGGCAAAAGACCTCATCTTCGCCGTCATCAGCGGCTCGCTCCGCAAGGAAAGCTATTCCACCAAGGTCGCCCAATCCCTGGCCGACCTCGTGCCCGAAGGCGTCGCCGTCGAGCATCTCTCCATCGACGACATCCCCTTCTACAACGAAGACCTCAAGTCGGGCGACACCTCCCCCGACCCGGTCCGCACGCTGGCCGCCAAGATCAAGGAGGCCGACGGCGTCGTCATCTGCTCGCCGGAATACAACCGCGGCACCTCGGGCGTGCTGAAGAACACGATCGACTGGATGTCGAAGGAACCGAACTCCCCCTTCTCGGGCAAACCCACCCTGATCATCACCCAGTCGCCCAGCGGCACCGGCGGGCTTTGCGCGCAATACGACCTGCGCAAGATGCTCTCGGTCATCAACACCGAGATCGTGCCGGGCTTCGAAATCTCGATCAGCAGTTCCCCCGACAAGATCAACGACGGCAAGCTCACCCACGACAACACGAAAGAGTTCATCGCCGACAACCTCTCGCGCCTCGCCAACCGCATCCGCGGCTGACACGCGGCATTCCGGCCTCTTGCCCGACCCCGGGCAAGGGGCTAGAGGAACGGCCCATGTACACCATCGCCGCCCTCTACCACTTCACCCGTTTCGACGACCCGGCCGCCATCCAGGCGCCGCTGCTGGCCCTGTGCGAGCGGGAAAAGATCTCCGGCTCCCTCCTGCTGGCCCATGAGGGCATCAACGGCACCATCGCCGGCCCCCGCGCAGGCATCGACGCGGTGCTGGCCCATATCCGCGCCCTGCCCGGCTGTGCCGGCCTCGACTGGAAGGAAAGCACCAGCGATCACCAGCCCTTCCGCCGACTCAAGGTGCGGCTGAAGAAGGAAATCGTCACCATGGGCCAGCCGGATGTCGACCCCAAGGCCCGCGTCGGCCATTACGTCGAGCCGCAGGACTGGAACGAACTCATCCAGTCGCCCGACGTCGCCGTCATCGACACGCGCAACGACTACGAGGTCGCCATCGGCACGTTTCAAAACGCCATCGACCCGCAAACCGACAGCTTCCGCGACTTCCCCGCCTGGTGGGAGGCCAACAAGCACCGCTTCCACAACAAGCGCATCGCCATGTTCTGCACCGGCGGCATCCGCTGCGAGAAATCCACCAACTACCTGCTGGGGCAGGGGGTCGAGGATGTCTACCACCTCAAGGGCGGTATCCTGAAATACCTCGAAGAGGTGCCCGAGACGGAAAGCACCTGGCAAGGCGAGTGCTTCGTCTTCGACAACCGCGTCTCGGTCGGCCACGGGCTCAAGGAAGGCCCGCACGAGCTCTGCTTCGCCTGCCGCCGCCCGATCCTGCCCGAAGACAGGGACCGCCCCGAATACGAACACGGCGTCTCCTGCCACCAGTGCTTTGCGGAAACCTCTGACGACGACAAGGCCCGCTTCCGCGAACGCCAGAAACAGATGGCGCTGGCCGAGGCCCGCGGCGAGAAACACATCCGGATCGTCCACGAAGACTGAAACTGGCGAGGCAGCCCGCAAGGGCTGACGAGCACGCCCCGTCAGGCCGCCACGGCCTCCGGCCGCCGCGGCCGCGTGCGCATCAGGATCATCACCATGATCCCGATATTCAGGAAATTCCACACGATCCCGTTGACGAACGCCATGTAATAGCTCCCCGTCACGTCATAGATCCAGCCCGACATCCAGCCGCCCAGCGCCATGCCGAAGATCGTCGACATCAGCACGAACCCCACCCAGCGGCCCGCCTCGGCGCTCGGCATGTATTCCCGGACCACCAGCGCATAGCTCGGCACGATCCCCCCCTGCGCCAGCCCGAAGACAAGGCTCACGATGTAAAGCGAGGTCATGCCCCCCGACGGCAGGTAGAGAAACAGCGCCAGGCATTGCAGCGCCGAGCCGATCAGCAGCGTCATCACCCCGCCCAGCCTGTCGGCCACCAGCCCCGATATCAGCCGCGAGACCACGCCCCCCAGCAGCATCAGCGACAGCATCTGCCCGCCCACGGCCGGGCCATAGCCAAGGTCGACGCAGAAGGCCACGATATGCACCTGCGGCATCGACATCGCCACGCAGCACCCGATCCCGGCCACGCCCAGCAGCACGGCCAGCGTCATCGGCCGGAACCCGGCCGCCTTGGCCCGCAGGTCCGACGCCGCGTCGGCCTTCGCCCGCGCCTCCAGCGGCACCCGACGGCGCAGGAACATCGACAGCGGAATGACCACCGCCACCGTGATCACCGCCAGCGCCAGGTACACCGCCCGCCAGCCCTGCTCGGCCAGCACGCCCGCCAGGATCACCGGCCAGATCGCCCCCGACAGGTAATTCCCGCTCGCGGTGATCGCCACGGCGATCCCCCGCCGCTTCAGGAACCACAGCGAAACATCGGCAATCAGCGGCCCGAAACTCGCCGCCGTCCCGAAGCCCACCAGAAGTTGCGCGGCGGCCAGAAGCGTCACCGACGGGCTCAGCGCCGACAGGCTCATCCCCGCCGCGATCATCGCCGCCGCCATCACCAGCGCGGCGGTGATTCCCCAGCGGTCGACGATCCGCCCGACGGCGAAATTGCCCAGCGCGAACCCCACCATCGTCAGCGTATAGGGCAGCGACGCATCCGCCCGGTCGACGCCGAACTCGGCCTGCACCGCCGGCATCACCACGATGATCGCCCACATGCCGACATTGCCCACCGTCGCAATCAGAAGCGAGATGGCAAGGCGCGTCCAGGCGTAGCGGCTGTCGAGTACATCGGGTCCGGTCATGGGCGCGACGTTAGTCCCGCGCCGCGGCCTATGCCAGCGCGAAAACCGGCAGGGCTTGGCCTTGGCCCGACAGCGGGTTATGGCTGCGCAACCCGCAACGTTCCGGAGCCGGCCAGATGACCCCCTCGCAACGCCCGACCGATATCGCCCGCGACGTGCTCGACATCGAGGGCGCGGCGCTCGCCCGCCTGCGCGACGAGATGCCGGAAAGCTTCGACATTGTCGCCGACCTGCTGCTGAACGTGCCCGGCCGGGTGATCGTCTCGGGCATGGGCAAGTCGGGCCATATCGCCGCCAAGATCGCCGCCACCATGGCCAGCACCGGCACGCCCGCGCAATATGTGCACCCCGGCGAGGCCAGCCACGGCGACATGGGCATGATCACCAGCGCCGATGCGGTGATCCTCATTTCCAATTCCGGCGAAACCCGCGAACTGGCCGACATCATCGGTCACACCCGCCGCTTCGCCATCCCGATGATCGCCATCACCAAGAACCCCGACAGCACGCTCGGCCGGCAGGCCGACCATGTCCTGCCCCTCCCCGACGCGCCCGAGGCCTGCGCCATCGGCATGGCCCCCACCACCTCCACGACCTGCACGCTGGCCCTGGGCGACGCGCTCGCCGTGGCCCTGATGCGCCTGCGAGGCTTCGACAAGGACAGCTACCTCGCCTACCACCCCGGCGGCACTTTGGGCGCACAGCTCCTCCTGGTCTCGGCGGTGATGCACAAGGGCGACGAGCTGCCCGTCGTGGCCGAGGACACGCCCATGGGCGAGGCGCTGGTCGAGATGACCCACAAAAGCTTCGGCGTAGCCGCCGTCGTCGCCGACGGTCGCCTCACCGGCGTCATCACCGACGGCGACCTCCGCCGCAACATGGACGGCCTGATGACCCGCACCGCCGGCGAGGTCGCCACCCGCTCCCCGCTGGTCACCGCGCCGGATACCCTGCTGGTCGAGGCGCTCGGCGTCATGAACGCCAACAAGCGCACCGTGCTGCTGGTGACGGATGCCGACAACCACCTCGTCGGCCTCGTCCACATCCACGATGCCCTGCGGGCCGGGGTGGCCTGACGCGCCCTCCAGGACCCCCGCCCCGGGCCCTCTGACGAAGCCGGGCGAGCGCCGGCCCGTGGGGAGGCGCCGCAACGGATGTGGATGGCACTTTATGGCGCCACTCACATCTTTCATCGAGACGTCGCGCTACGTTGCCAAAGCGCCTGCCCGCCGGGACGGCGTCGTCCATTGGGCTTGAACCAATGGCGCCTCAATGAACGACCGCTCGCCTATCGTGAATTGCAGCGCAATTCACTTGCGGCAGGCGATTGCCTGCAATCGCCGAGAGCCCGGCGGCCTTCGGTCTCGATTCCGGGCGTGTGCAAATCGTAGGGTGGGTGAAACCCACCACCCCCAACACCACGTACCTCCCGCACCGACGCAATACCGACAAAATACCGACGTTATACCGACGTTGCATTTCCCCGGAAATCGGCTCGGCACGACACGCCCCGTTCCGGCCCCCGAGCCGGAACCTCGAACCACCAACGGCCCCGGATCAAGTCCGGGGCGGGCACGTTCAATATCTCCGCTTGGTGGCCGAAGCCCCTACTTCACCGCCTCGATATTCAACGACACGAGAACCCCGTTCTCCTTGTCCATATGCGGCAGATAGGCCTGGGAATAATCGTCCATGTGCGAATGCTCGGTCTCCCGCCAATCCCACAGCCGCGTCTCGGAAAACCCCACTTCCTTCAACGCCTCCGACAAGGCCGCCTCGTCGAAGATCATCCCGTGGAAATCATACTGGTCCCGCTGCCCCCCGGTCACCAGCCCGCGCACATCCTCGATCCCCCGCGGCAGGATGCCCGACATGTAAAGCTTTGCGGCCGCTCCGAAATCCGGCACCGCCAGCCGCAGCACCCCGCCGGGCTCCAGCACCCGGCACCACTCGGCCAGCGCCGCCTTGTAGGTGTTCCGCCCGAAATGCTCGAGCACGTGGCAGGCATAGATCAGCTTGGCCGAATTGTCCGGAATGAACGAGAGGTCCTCGACCCGGCCAACATGGTCGACATGGTCGTAATTCAGCGCATCCACATGAAACCAGCCGGGCAGATGCTTGACGCCGCAGCCAAGGTGGATCTTGTCATATTGTCCCATAAGGCTCTCCTTCACGCGGTCGCGCGCATCTCTTCGAATTCTCTCACACACCGCGCAATCCCCTCGTCGAGGGAGATCTTCGGCCGCCATCCCAGCCCGTGCAAACGGCTGCTATCCATCAGCTTCCGCGGCGTGCCATCGGGCTTCGACGTGTCCTGCACGATCCGGCCCTTGTACCCTGCCGCCTCGGCAATCGTCTCGCCCAGAGCCCGGATCGAAATCTCCTGGCCACTCCCGACATTCACATGCTCATACCCGGAATAATGCTGCATCAAAAAGATCAGCGCATCGGCCAGGTCATCGGCATGCATGAACTCCCTGAGCGGGCTGCCCGTGCCCCACATCACCACTTCCTCGCGCCCCTCGCCCCGCGCTTCCACCATCTTGCGGATCAGCGCCGGCAGAACATGACTGGTCTCGAGATCGTAATTGTCGCCCGTGCCATACAGGTTCGTCGGCATCGCCGAGATGAAATCCGCCCCGTGCTGCTTGCGATAGGCCTGGCACAGCTTGATGCCCGCGATCTTGGCGATCGCATACCACTCGTTCGTCGGCTCCAGCGGCCCGGTCAGCAACGCATCCTCCCGCATCGGCTGATCGGCCAGCTTCGGGTAAATGCAGCTCGACCCGAGGAACATCAGCTTTTCGACACCCGACCGATGCGCGGCGTGGATGACATTGGCCTCGATCATCAGGTTTTCATAAAGGAAGTCCGCCGGATAGGTGTCATTGGCGAGGATCCCGCCCACCTTCGCCGCCGCCACGAACACGGCATCCGGCTTGTTGTCGGCGATCCACGCCTCCGCCTCCGCCTGCCGCGTCAGGTCGGCGTCGCGGCGCCCGGCGGTCAGAACCGTGCAGTCCTCCCGCTCCAGCCGCCGACAGATCGCCTGCCCCACCATGCCCCGGTGCCCGGCCACGTAGACCCGCTTGCCGCGAAGCGCATAGACCGGCTCAGCCATTCCGCTTCGCCTCTTCCAGATCGCTCTCGACCATCTCCCGCACCAGCTCGTCAAAGCTCGTCTCGGGGGTCCAGCCCAGTTCCTGCCGTGCCTTAGAGGCATCGCCCAGAAGCGTCTCGACCTCCGCCGGGCGGAAATACTGCGGATCGACCCGCACGATCACCCGGCCGGACTCGTCACGGCCGACCTCGTCGACACCTTCGCCTTCGAAGGTGATGGACATCCCCAGCACCTCGGCCGCACGCGCCACGAACTCCCGCACCGAATACTGCTCGCCCGTGGCGATCACGTAATCCTCGGGCTTGTCCTGCTGCAGCATCAGCCACATCATCTTGACGTAATCCCGCGCATGGCCCCAGTCGCGCTTGGCATCCATGTTGCCCAGCCGCAGTTCGCTCTGCGTGCCCAGCTTGATCCGCGCAAGCGCGCGGGTGATCTTTCGGGTGACGAAGGTCTCGCCCCGCAGCGGGCTTTCATGGTTGAAAAGCGTGCCGTTGCAGGCGTAAAGCCCGTAGGCCTCGCGATAATTCACCGTGATCCAGTAGGCATAGAGCTTCGCCACGGCGTAAGGCGAGCGCGGGTGAAACGGCGTCGTCTCCCGCTGCGGCACCTCCTGCACAAGGCCGTACAATTCCGAGGTCGACGCCTGGTAGAACCGCGTCTTCTCGCCCAGCCCCAGGAACCGGATCGCCTCCAACAGCCGCAGCGCGCCCATGGCGTCGGAATTGGCGGTATATTCCGGCTCCTCGAACGACACCGCCACGTGGCTTTGCGCCGCGAGGTTATAGACCTCGTCGGGCTTCACCTTCTGCAGGATATGGGTCAGCGACGAGCTGTCGGTCATGTCGCCGTGATGCAGCACGAACCGCCCCTCGCGGCCCGGCTCCCCCTCGATCAGGTGATCGATCCGGGCGGTATTGAACAGCGAGGTGCGCCGCTTGATGCCATGCACGGCATAGCCCTTGTCGAGCAGAAACTCCGCCAGGTACGCGCCGTCCTGACCGGTGACGCCGGTGATGAGTGCTGTCTTCTGGCTCATGTCTGTCTCGCCTTGGCTTCGGGGTTCACCCGATAAAGCCTTCCCGCCCGCTTGAAAAGGGGGTTGGGCGGGGAGGTGCCCGGCCATTCCCGCGTTTGCCGACACACGTATGCGCGGAATCGAGGGCGAAGCCCGCCGCGCATCGACGGGCCGCCCCACGGCACGGCGATTTGGCGAATGGAGTGCCACGCACGAAGGATGAATGTACTTGGCAGGCATAAACTGCCCATCACCACCGTCGGTTCGCCGCACCACGGCCCGACGATACGCGGCTTCTCACCCTAAGCGACCCCCCTCAGATACACCGCCCCCCATCGACCTCCATGCACACCCCCGTCACCATCCCCGCCTCGTCCGAGCACAGGTAACAGGCCGCGTTCCCCATATCCTCCGGCGTCGAAAACCGCCCGATCGGAATGGTCGACAGGAACTTCGCCCGCATCTCCGGCGTGTCCTCGCCCATGAAGGATTTCAGCAGGGGCGTCTCCCCCGCCACAGGGTTCAGCGCGTTCACCCTGATGCCCTCGGGCGCCAGCTCCACCGCCATGGTCCGTGTCGCCGTGTTCACCCAGCCCTTCGAGGCGTTGTACCAGTTCAGCTTCGGCCGCGGGCTCACCCCGGCGGTCGAGGCCATGTTGAGGATCGCGCCCGAGCCGCGTTCCTTCATCCCCGGCACCAAGGCCCGCGCCATCAGGTAGATCGACTTGCAGTTCACAGCGATGACCCGGTCGAAATCCTCCTCCGTCACATCCTCCATCGCCTGCGGAAGATGCGTGACGCCCGCGTTGTTCACCAGGATATCCGCCACACCGAACGTCTTGTCGGCCGCCAGCGCCATCCCCTGCACGCTGCCCCAGTCCGAGACATCGACCGCGCAGGCATAGCACCCCAGCTCTTCCGCCAGCGCCGCGGCCTTCTCGCCGTTCAGGTCGGCGATCATCACCTCCGCCCCCTCGGCCAGGAACTTCCGCACGATCCCCTCGCCGAACCCGCTCGCGCCGCCGGTCACGATGGCTGTCTTCCCCTCAAGCCGCATGGCTGTCTCCTCCGCAATTGCCTGTCTGCGACACTTGCTAACGCCTTTGTCCCGGCTGTACCAGTTTGCAGGAACACCCCTTTGCAAAGGACAGCCCATGATCCGCCAGTTCGGCCCCGAAACCGCCCTCCTCCTCATCGACGTGCAAAAGGGCGTCAACGTGCTCGAGCATTGGGGCGGGCCCACCGGCCGCCGCAACAACCCCGGCGCCGAGGCCGAGATGGCCGGCCTGCTGGCGGCCTGGCGCGACGCGGGCCTGCCGGTGATCTACACCCAGCACGATTCACGCGAGGCCGCCTCGCCGCTGAAGCTCTCCCTGCCCACCGGCGCGATGATCGAGGGGTTCGAGCCGGCCGCCGGCGAAATCGTCATCCGCAAAGACGTGAACTCCGCCTTCATCGGCACCGACATCGAGCTTCGCATGCGCCAGCACGGCATCACCCGGCTGGTGATCGTCGGCTTCTTCACCAATTTCTGCGTGGAAACCTCGACGCGGATGGCCGGCAACATGGGCTACGACACCTACCTGGTTCCGGATGCCTGCGCGACGACCAACCGCGTCGGCCCGGACGGCACGGATCACGACCCCGAGACGGTGCACGCGCTGTCGGTGGCGTCCCTGCACGGGGAGTTCTGCACGGCGATCTCGACAGATCAGGCGCTTGCGCTGACGAAGGGCGACGCACCTGACCTCACGCGAGTACAGGGCAACGAGTAAGGCAAGTCTGCGGCTAACAATACCACCCGTCCCGGGCCTGACCCGGGACCTCGTGCCTCCGAGGCTCCGGCTCAAGGCCGGGGCGCGACCATCCCACTACCCCGGCCGCGCCACGTCCCAGTGAATCTCCCGGATCCCGGCCAGCCGCGCGAACCTGGCCAGCTCCGCCTCAAGCTTCTCCACCCGTGCCGGCCCCCATTTCACGCCCCGCTCCGGCCAGAACCCGGTCACCCGCAGCCACCCCGCCGCCCGGTCCGCCTTCAGCTCGCAGCGCCCCACGAACCGGTCGCCCTCGAGCAGCGGATAGACGTAATACCCCCAGAGCCGCTTGTCCTTCGGCACGAACATCTCGTTGCGATAGGCAAACCCGAACAGCCGCTCCAGCCGCACCCGATCCCGGATCGCCGGGTCGAACGGGTTCAATATCCTCAAGCGGCTCGTCGCCCCCGGCGCCCGCGCGAGCCGCTCTTCGATATCCGGCGCGCCCCAGGCCGCCCGCCATGACCCGTCAGCCCCCTGCACCTCCACCGGCACCGGCTGCCTGGCCTCGGCCCAGCTCTTCGCCTCGCCCGCGTCCATCGCCTCCCAGAAGCGCTGCACCTCGCCCGTCGTCCCGACGCTCAGCCGGTCCAAAGCGGCATCGCACAGCCACAGCGCGCTCTCCGCCTCCCCCGGCCCCTCGCGCAGCTGCGCCGGGAACACCCGTTCCCCAAGGTCATAGAATTTCACGAAATTCTCGCGGTGACAGGTCGCCAGCTCGCCGGAATACCACATCTGGTCCAGCGCCTTCTTGTGCGGCGGGCGAGCCCACATCTCGCGGCTCTCCGCCTTGGTCTCGAACGCATGGGTCGACAGCGCCCCTTCCGCCGCGATCCGCTCCCTTATGCTCGCAATCTGCTCCTGCCCCAGCCCCGACTGGTACCAGTCATGCCGCGCGGCCTTCTCGCCCAGCCGCCGGAACTGGCGCTGCCACATCGGCAGCACGTCCATCGGGATAAGCGAAGCGTCATGGGTGAAATGCTCGAAGATCTCCCGTTGCCTGAGCAGCGGCCACAGCATCTTTTCCCGGTAATTCTGGTTCCGGCTCCACAGGATGTGATGATGCGCCCGCGTCACGTTCCGGATCGTGTCGATCTGCACGAAGCCCAACGCCCGGATCATCCCCATCACGTCGACCGGCCCCACCGGCGTGCCCGACAGGCCGTTCGTCCACAGCCACAGCCGCCGCGCCTCGCGGTTGCCGATCCGAAGCGGCGCTGTCACGGGGAACTCATGAAGATCAGCGCATCGCGCAGCGTCTGCCCCTCCAGCCGCATCACCGCGTCATACATCAGCCGCCCGATGACACAGGCCCGCCGGTTGTCGGCATGCCGCAGGTCGCGCATCGCGTCGATGATCTCGGCCGGCCGGGGCGTGCCGGCCACCAGCACGTCCATCTCCCGGTCGAGCCCGGCGCGCACCCGGTCGAACTGCGACCGCGACAGCCGCACCGGCCCCCGCTGCGCGCCCAGCCGGGCGGCGGTCAGCTGGATCTCGTAATATTCCTTCAGCGCTGGCGGATTCAGCCGCGCCGCCATCCGGCTCATCGTGTCCGAATGCGCCTCGGCCGACAGGTCGTTGCGAATGATCCGCCCGCATTGCGCCACCGGCAACGCGTCGATCATCGTCTCCTCGACCTCGTAGTAATACTTCAGCTTCCGCATCGGCAGATGCCCCAGCCCCCGGTCGATCAGCGGCCAGATCAGCCCCTGCGCCTGCCCCGGCTGGCCGGGGCTGGCATAGGCCATCATCACCTGCTCGGCGATGAACCCCGCAATCACCGGGTCCGTATAGAACGCCCGGTTCTGCGCCACCGCCAGCTCGAGGTTCTCGCCCCGAAAGCCCAGCCTGCGCATATCCTCGCGCACCGGCGCGATCTCGGGGATCTGCGCCAGAAGCCGCATGATATCCTGCTTGGTCACCACGATATCGCCCCCCTGCGGTGCGGCGGGCGTGGCGGCGGGCCAGAGCGCAAGGCTCAGGAAAAGGGCAAGGATCAGGCGCAAGATGGTCTCCCGGGTCGGGTCTCAGGGTCCGTTGTAGGCGAGGCAGGCACGAATGGCTATGCCGACCTCGGCAGCCGCGGCACCGCCGCGATAAGCTGCTTGGTGTAGTCATGTTGCGGGCGGGCGACCACCTCTTCCGTCTCGCCCTGCTCCACGATCCGTCCCGCCTGCATCACCAGCACCCGGTCGGTCACGTTCCGCACGACCGAAAGGTCATGGCTGATGAAAAGATAGGTCAGGCCAAGCCGGTCCGACAACCCCGCCAGCAAATCAAGTATCCGTGCCCTGACCTGCACGTCGAGCGCGCTCACCGCCTCGTCGAGGATGATCAGCTCCGGCCGGATGATCAGCGCCCGGGCAATGGCGATCCGCTGCCGCTGCCCGCCGCTGAACTCGTGAATATATTTGTCCCGGTCGCCCGCTTGCAGCCCCACGCTCTCCAGCGCCTCCGCAATCGCGGCCTCCAACTCCGCCCCCTTCGGCGCATCGTCCAGCAGGTGAAACGGCTCCGCCACCAGCCGCCCCACCTTGTGACGCGGGTTGAAGCTGCCATAGGGGTCCTGGAACACCACCTGCATCCGCCGCCGGACATCCCGGTTGGGCTTATGCCCGACAAACACCGGCTGCCCATCCAGCCGTATCTCGCCCCCCTGCACCTCTTCCAGCCCCAGGATGGCCCGCGTCAGCGTCGACTTCCCGCAGCCCGATTCGCCCACCAACCCAATGTTCTCGCCCCGCTTCACCTCGAAACTCACCCCGTCCACGGCCCGGAACACCCCCGGCTTGCCCAGCCATCCCTGCCGCCGCGTCGCATATTCCCTGACCACGTCCCGCACTTCCAGCAGAGGCACGTCGCCCCCTTGCCCCTCACGTTCCGGCACATGGTCCGACGCCTCCAGCAGCTTCAGCGAATAGGGATGGCCCAACGCCCCGAACCGGCCCTCCTCCATCACCTTGCCATGCCGCATGATGACGATCCGGTCCGCCATCCCCGCCACGACACCAAGGTCATGCGAGATCAGCATCAGCCCCATCCCGTCCTCCTGCACCAGCCGCTTCAGCAGCCGCAGAACCTCCGCCTGCGTCGTCACGTCCAACGCCGTCGTCGGCTCGTCGGCAATCAGCAGGCTCGGGCGCAGCGCAATCGCCATGGCGATCCCCACCCTTTGCCGCTGCCCGCCCGACAACTCATGCGGATACCGCCCCAGCGGAAACCTGTCCTGCGGCAGCTCCACCCGCGCCAGCGCCTCGGCCGCCCGGGCCATCGCCTCGGCCCGGCCCACGCCCTCGTGGATCAGAACCGTCTCCGCCACCTGGTCGCCGATGGTCTGCAACGGGTTCAGCGCCGTCATCGGCTCCTGGAACACCATGCCGACCTCTTTCCCCCGCAACCGGCACAAGTCCCGCTCCCGCATCGCCAGCACATCCTGCCCCGCCAGCGTCACGCGGCCCGAACACCGCGCCCCCTTCGGCAACAACTGCATCACGCTCAGCGCGGTCATCGACTTGCCGCTCCCCGACTCGCCGATCACCCCCACGATCTCGCCCTTGCCGACGGCGAAGGACACGTCCTCCAGCACCGTCACGTTGCCGATCGTCAGCCCCAGCCCGTCGATCTCCAGCAAGCTCACTGCCGCAACCTCCGAAGCCGCGGGTCAAGCAGATCACGCAACCCGTCCCCCATCAGGTTCAGCCCCAGCACCGTCAGCAGGATCGCGAGGCCGGGAAACAGCGCCATGTGCGGCGCAAAGGATATCATCGTCTGGCTATCCGCCAGCATCCGGCCCCAGCTCGGCACCGGCGGCTGCGCGCCAAGGCCCACGTAAGACAGACCCGCCTCCGCCAATATCCCCAAGCTGAACTGGATCGTCCCCTGCACGATCAGCAGGTTCGTCACGTTGGGCAGGATATGCTCCCACGAAATCCTGACCGCCCCCTTCCCCGCAACCCGTGCCGCCAGCACATACTCGCGAGTCCACAGGCTCATCGCCGCCCCCCGCACCAGCCGCGCGAAGACGGGAATGTTGAAGATCCCGATGGCGATGATCGCGTTCACCGCGCTCGGCCCGAAAACGGCGGTGATCATGATCGCGATCAGCAGGCTCGGAAACGCGAAGATCAGGTCATTCCCCCGGCTGATCACCTCGTCGAGCCACGACCCCCGCCGCGCCGCCGCCGCCAGTCCCAGCGGCACGCCCAGCCCCATGCCGATCCCCACGGCCACCAGCGCCACGGCAATCGAGGTCCGCGCGCCCACCATGATCATCGACAGGATATCCCGCCCGAAATGATCCGTCCCCAGCGGGTGCGCCCCCGACGGCGCCTGTATCTTGTTGGCAATATCCAGTGCCTCGATGTCGTAGGGCACCCACAGGAAGGACAGCACCGCCGCCCCGGCAAACACCGCCGACAGGCAGGCCCCGAAGATGAGCGCCCCCCTCACCGCCGCCCCCTGAGCCGCGGATCGACCCAGGCATAGGTCAGGTCCACCACGAAATTCACCATCACCACGGCGAAGACCAGGAACATCACCACCGATTCCACCACGATCAAATCCCGAGCCGAAATCGCCTGGAACACCAGCCGCCCCAGCCCGGGCAGGAAGAACACGTTCTCGATGATGATGACGCCCGCCAGCAGGAAGGAAAACTGCAGCCCGATGATCGTCAGCACCGGGATCATCGCGTTCCTGACCGCATGCCGCCGCAGCGCCTGCCCGCGCGTCAGCCCCTTCGCCCTTGCCGTGCGAATGAAATCCTCCCCCAGCGTATCCAGGAGCGCCGAGCGCATCACCCGCGCCAGGATACTCGCCTGCGGCAGCGCCAGCGCCACAGCCGGCAATGTCAGGCTCTTCAGCCCGGCCAACAGCCCGTTCTCCCACCCGGCAAACCCGCCGGCACTGAACCATTGCAGGTTGATCGCAAAGACGAGCACCATCAGCATCGCGAACCAGAAATTCGGGATCGCCACGCCAAGCTGCGTCACCCCCATCACCCCCCAGTCCACGACCGAGCCCCGCTGCGACGCAGCCCAGATCCCCGCCGGAAAGGCAATCAGCGTGCTCAGCACCAGCGCATAGACCGCCAGCGGCAGGCTCACCCACAACCGGTCCCCGATCATCTCCGCCACCGGCGTGCGATAGGTGTAGGAGGTCCCGAAATCCCCCTGCACCATGCCACCCACCCAGCTCAGATATCTTTCCACCCGCGACTGATCGAGCCCCAGCTCGGCCCGCAAGGCCGCCAGCGTATCCTCCTGCGCATTGATCCCCAGCATGTAGGCCGCCGGATCCCCCGGCACGACCTCGAGCGCCAGGAAGATCACCACCGACGCCACCAGAAGCGAGACCGCAAGCGACACCACCCGCCGCCCCACATAGCGCAGCATCACGCCACCCCCGGCTTCATCTTGCCAAAAATACTCTCGCCGAAGGCATCGGAATTTTCCAAAATTCCGACCCGGAAAATTCCAA
The DNA here is from genome assembly GCF_008728195.1 of Roseovarius indicus. Taxonomy (NCBI): domain Bacteria; kingdom Pseudomonadati; phylum Pseudomonadota; class Alphaproteobacteria; order Rhodobacterales; family Roseobacteraceae; genus Roseovarius; species Roseovarius indicus. The sequence goes on along the minus strand of NZ_CP031598.1, from coordinate 570,308 downwards.
TTTTCCGCCGCCCCCCGCACCGTCCCGCAACCCGGTTGCGGCGGCGGCACACCGCCACCGCCCGCGCCCCGGAATTTTCAAAAATTCCGGGCAAGAAAACCCCCGTTTTCTTCCCCGTTTTCCGCGCGGAAAACGGCGCCGCCACGGTCAGTCTTCCCAATACACCCCCGTCAGGTCGGTGGCCTGCGTCGGCGCGTCCTTCCACAGCCCGCGGATCTTGGCATTGGCCACCGTCGGCGTCGCCAGCTGGAAGAGATACCCGTTCACGTAATCCTCCGCGATCTTGCGCTGCATCCGCTCCAGCAGGTCCGACCGCTTCGCCGGATCGGCCTCGCCGCCAAGCTCCGTGTTCATCTCCTGGAACCCGGCATCGTCATACTGGAAATAGTAATCCGGCCGCGCATAGATCCCGATATCGAAGGGCTCGGTATGGCTCACGATGGTCAGCCCGAAATCCTTGCCCTTGAACACCTGCTCCAGCCACTGCGCCCATTCGAGGTTGGAAATCTCCGCCTCGATCCCCACGGCCCTCAACTGCGCCGCGATGATCTCGCCCCCGCGCCGCGCATAAGACGGCGGCGGCAGCTTCAGCGTGGTCTCGAACCCGTCCGCATAGCCCGCCTCGGCCAGAAGTGCCTTGGCCTTCTCCGGGTCATACTCCGACAGGCCCGTCAGATCCACGTAATCCGGGTTATGCGGCGCGAAATGCGTGCCGATCGGCGTGCCCAAACCAAACATCGCCCCGTCGATGATCGCCTGCCGGTCGATCGCATGGGCCAGCGCCTCGCGCACCTTCACGTCGTCGAAGGGCTTCATCTTGTTGTTGGTCGCCAGGATCGTCTCGCCCTCGGTCGAGCCCACCAGCACCTGGAACCGCGCATCCGCCTCGAACTGCGGCAGGTTCTCGGGCGCCGGGAAGCCCGGAAACGCATGCACATCCTCGGCCATCACGGCCGCGAAGGCCGCCGTCGGGTCGGAAATGAACTTGAACGTCACCCGGTCCAGCTTCGCCGGCTCCCCCCAGTAATCGGGGTTCTTCACCAGCGTGATCCGGTCGCCCTGCACCCAGTCGTCGAACACGAAGGCGCCGGTGCCCACCGGCTCCTGCTTGATCTCGGTGATGCTCTCCGGCGCCACGATCACCGCGTCGCCCCAGGCCATGTTGAACAGGAAGCTCCCGTCCGGCGCCTTGAGCGTCACCTTCACCGTCAGCTCGTCCACGACCTCGACGCTCTCGATCCCCTCGAACAGCGCCTTCTGCGCGTTCTGGCTGTCCTCGTCATGGGCCCGGTCGAGGCTGAACTTCACATCCCCGGCATCGAGCGCCGAGCCGTCATGAAACGTCACCCCCTCGTGCAGGTGGAACGTATAGGTCAGCCCGTCCTCGGAAATCTCCCAGCTTTCGGCCAGCCCCGGGTTCACCGAGCCATCCGGCCCGAACCGGGTCAAGCCTTCGAAAACATTGGCATAAAGCACCTGGTCGATGGCCCCGGCCGCGGCGCTGGTGGGGTCGAGATGCGGCGGCTCCAGGTTCAGCCCGACCACGATGTCGCTCTTCGCCTGCGCGGCCACCGCCACCATCGTCATCGCGCCCGCCAGCGCGGCCATACGGAACGTCTTCATCCTTCCAGGTCTCCTTTACCCCAGTGGATTCCCCACCCTGTCCCGGAAGTCTCACCGGAAACCGGCCCGCGATCAACCACAAGACGCGCGCGAGGCGGTGGATTCCCCGCGCGACACAGGCTAGAACCCGGCGCGACACGCGCAGCACGAAGGCCCCGCCGATGACCCCGCCGCCCATCCTCCGCACGCTCGCCGACCTGCGCGGCAAGACCCGCAGCTGGCACGACGCGCATGAAACCATCGGCGTCGTGCCCACCATGGGCGCGCTGCATGACGGACACCTCTCGCTGGTGCAGGCGGCGAAAGACCGGTGCGACCGGGTCATCGTCACGATCTTCGTGAACCCCAAGCAGTTCAACAACGCGCAGGATCTCGCCAACTACCCCCGCACCGAACAGGACGACGCCCGTAAGCTCGCCCGCTTCGGCGTCGACGCGCTCTACGTCCCCGACCCCGACCAGGTCTACCCCTCGGGCTTCGCCACCACCGTCTCGGTCGCGGGGCTGACCGACGTGATGGACGGCATCCACCGCCCCGGCCATTTCGACGGCGTCGCCACGGTCTGCACCAAGCTCTTCACCCAGACCACGGCCACCGACGCCTTCTTCGGCGAAAAGGACTTCCAGCAATTGCAGGTCGTCACCCGCCTCGCCCGCGACCTCGATTTGCAGATCACCATCCACGGCTGTCCCACCATCCGCGATATCGACGGGCTGGCTCTGTCCTCCCGCAACCTGCTCCTCTCCGACCGCGCCCGCACCCTCGCCCCGCGCCTCTTCGAGGAAATGGAAACCGTCGCCTCCGGCCTCAACGCCGGCCAACCTTTCGGCGAGCTTCAGCGCGCCGCCATCGACCGGCTGGAAAAAACCGGCTTCACCAAGGTCGAATATCTCGACCTCCGCGCCGCCGACGACCTCCACCTCCTCGACGCCCCCACGCGCCCGGCCCGCCTCTTCGCCGCCGCCTGGCTCGCCGGCGTGCGCCTCATCGACAACATCGCGGTGTAAACGCGTCCCGCCCCTTCACTGTTCTTCAAATACTCAGATGCGGCGCAGTGAGTATTTCCGGAACAATGAAAGCCGGGCGCACCCCCGGACTTTCATCTTGCTCCAAATACTCAAATCCTGCGCTTACCGCTGGCGCCGTCATTTGAGTATTTTTGGAAAGATGACCCTCAGGCCCCACCCAGCAGGTCATTGAGCGCCAGCGCCATCACCTGCGCCGACTGCACCATGTCCTCGATCCCCACATATTCGTCCGGCTTGTGCGCCAGGTCGAGGATGCCCGGCCCATACGCGATACAGTTCTTCAGCCGCCCGATCCGGTCGATATGCTTCTGGTCATAGGTGCCGGGGCTGACCACATAGGTGGCCTCCCGCCCGAACACCTCGCTCACCGCGCCGGCAACAGACGTCACCACCGGCGCCTCGCGTTCGGTCATCGTCGGCAGCACCCGGAACAGCTCGGTGATCTCGTAATCGAACCCCGGCCGCCCGTCGCGCACCCGTTCCAGCACGGCGCGGATCTCGGCCTGCACCTCCTCGATATCCTCCTCGATCAGGAAGCGCCGGTCGATCACCATGCGGCAGCGGTCGGGCACGCAGGGGCTCGGCATGCCGGAATAATCCTCCTCCTGCTCCGGCTCGCCGCCATGGATCGAGTTGATGTTCAGCGTCGACTGCCGCGCCCCCTCGGGCACCACGGGCATCTCCGTCCGCTTCTCGGCCAGCGCGGGGAAGAGGCTCGTCTCCATCTCCTGCAACACCGCCCCCATATGCCGCACCGCGCAATCGCCCAGGAACGGCATCGAGCCATGGGCAATCTCGCCCTTGGTCTCCACCTCCGCCCACCAGACGCCGCGATGGCCGAGGCAGATCCGGTCCTTGTTCAGCGGCTCGGGGATAATCACGTGCTGCACCCGCTCGGGGCTGAAATACCCCTTCTCGGCCAGGTAGGCGACACCGCCGAACCCGCCCGATTCCTCGTCCGCCGTGCCGGATATCTCGATGGCGCCGGCATAGTCGGGGCAAAGCTCGATGAACACCTCCGCCGCGATGATGCTCGCCGCGAGGCCCCCCTTCATGTCACAGGCACCCCGGCCATAGACCTTCCCGTCCTTCACCTCGCCGCCGAACGGGTCGACCGTCCAGCCATGGCCGGTCTCGACCACGTCGATGTGAGAGTTGAAATGCACGCATTGCCCCGACGCCTTCCCCTCGCGCCGCGCCACGATGTTCCAGCGCGGGTACTTGTCGCTGTCCCCCAGCGCCCCCTTGGCCCGGATGAGCTCCGTATGAAAGCCGGACCGCAACAGCCGCCGGTCGAGATAGTCGCAGATCGTCCGATACTCCCGCCCCGGCGGGTTGAGCGTGGGAATGCGGATCAGGTCCTGGGTCAGCGCGACCAGATCATCCTCCCGCGCCGCGATCTCCGCCTTCAGCCTGTCTGCGATACCCATGCGATGCTCCCTGCCTTTGAGGCGAAGCGTAGCACCGGTTTGGCCAGCAACGGAAGGTCAGCCATACCTGATGACGCCATCGATAGATCCATCGGCTGAGAAGCCGTGCATCGACGGGCCGTGGTACGGCGATCCAACGCTTGTGGATGCCACTTTATGCCTGCCAAGGCCTTCCGCCCTAAGAACGTCGCGCTGCCCTCACCAAATCGCCGTGCCGTCGGGACGGCCCGTCGATGCGCGGCGGGCTTCGCCCTTGATTCCGCGCAAGCGTGCCAGTCGTCACCCCGCCTTTTGCGCCCTCTCCGCCGCCTCGCGCAGCGCCTTCATGTTCGCGCCATAAACCTCCGGCGCCTCGACAGACCCGCCCTTGAACACCGCCGACCCGGCCACCAGCACATCCGCCCCGGCCTCGACCACCGCCGGCGCCGTCTCGGGCGTCACGCCGCCATCCACCTGGATATGCACCGGCCGGTCGCCGATCATCTCGCGCAACCGCCGCGTCTTCTCCACCCCGCTCTGAATGAACTTCTGCCCGCCATATCCCGGGTTCACCGTCATCAGCAGCACCATGTCCACGTCATCCAGCAGGTACTCCACGCTCTCCAGCGGCGTCGCCGGGTTCAGCGACACGCCCGCCATCTTCCCGGTCGCCTTGATCGCCTGCATCGTCCGGTGAATATGCCACTCCGCCTCCACATGCGCGGTGATCATGTCGGCCCCGGCATCCACATAGGCCTCGATCGACGCATCCACCGGCGAGATCATCAGGTGCACGTCCATGAAAGTCTTCACATGCGGCCGGAACGCCTTCACCGCCTGCGGCCCGAAGGTCAGGTTCGGCACGAAATGGTTGTCCATCACGTCGATATGCACCCAGTCGGCCCCCTGGTCCTCGATCGCCCGGATCTCGGCGCCGAAATTGGCGAAATCGGCGGAAAGGATGGACGGGGCAATCTTGATGGAACGATCGAACGACATGGGGGTCTCCTGCTGGGAAGGCTCAGGCCCCGGTTAGGCCCGCCGCGCCCCGCGGTCAAGGCCGACGGCACCGGATTGAACCCCCCGGGGCTTTGTGCCACCGTCTGCCGGAACAGGAACAAGACTGCGAAAGGCGCCGCCCCATGCAAGGCATGATGATGCACCGTGACCTGAGGATCATCGACATCCTCACCTACGCCGCCGAGGCTTTCCCCGATCAAGGCGTCATCTCCGCCCGCGACGAGGGCGACGTCAACCGCCTCTCCTACCCCGAAATCCTCGGCCGCGTGTCACAGCTGGCCCATGCCCTCAAGGGCCTCGGCATCGAGGAAGGCGACCGCGTCGCCACGCTGGCCTGGAACGGCCACCGCCATTTCGAGCTCTACTACGGCATCTCCGGCATCGGCGGCGTCTGCCACACCATCAACCCGCGCCTGCCGGCCGAACAGATGAGCTATATCCTCAACCACGCGCAGGATCGCGTGCTCTTCGTCGATATCAGCCTCATCGGCCTCGTCGAGGCGCTCAAGGGCGACGTCCCCGACGGCATGAAAATCGTGGTCATGACCGACCGCGCCCACATGCCCGACACCTCGCTCGACGTGCTCTGCTACGAAGACCTGCTCGCCGACCAGCCCACCGAAATCGACTGGCCCGAATTCCCCGAAAACACCGCCTCCGGCCTCTGCTATACCTCCGGCACCACCGGCAACCCCAAGGGCGCGCTCTATTCGCACCGCTCGACCGTGCTGCACGCGCTCTTCGTCATCACCGGCCACCCCCGCAGCCTCAAGGCCGGGCGCCGCGCGCTCCCCGTCGTGCCCCTCTTCCACGTCAACGCCTGGAGCATGCCCTTCACCGCCCCGCTCGCCGGCATGACCATGGTCATGCCCGGCCGCTTCCTCGACGGCGCCAGCCTCTATGACCTGATGGATGCCGAGGAGGTCTACACCGCCTGGGGCGTGCCCACCGTCTGGGCGGGGCTCCAGGCCGAGATCGAGAAACGCGGCAACAACCCCCCCAAGGGGTTCGACGACCTGGTCGTCGGCGGCTCGGCCGCCCCCCGCGCCATGATCGTCGCCTTCGAGGAGATGGGCGTCAACGTGAACCAGGCCTGGGGCATGACCGAGATGAGCCCGATCGGCACCCGCGGCATCATGCCCGCCTGGCTCGAGAACGCCCCGAAGGACGAACAGATCGACGCCAAGTCCGGCGCCGGCCGCCGCCTCTTCGGGGTCGACTTCAAGATCGTCGACGACGAGGGCAACCGCATGCCCCATGACGGCGAAACCACGGGCGAGCTCTATGTCCGCGGCAACTCCGTCATCCGCGCCTATTACGAGAACGAGGAGGCCACCAGGTCCTCCTTTGACGCCGAGGGCTGGTTCGGCACCGGCGACGTCTCGACCGTGGGCGAAGATGGCCGCCTCGTCATCCGCGACCGCTCCAAGGATCTCGTCAAATCCGGCGGCGAGTGGATCAGCTCCATCGACCTCGAGAACCACGCCACCGCCCATCCCGACATCGCCTCCTGCGCGGTCATCGCGGTACCCCACCCGAAATGGGATGAGCGCCCCGTGCTCGTCGTCGTCCCCGCCGGCGAGAAACGCATCGCCCTCGACGAGCTGCACAGCTTCATGTCCGAGCATTTCGCCAAGTGGCAGCTCCCCGACGATATCGTCTTCGTCGACGACCTGCCGCTCACGGCCACCGGCAAGGTCTCCAAGCTCACCCTGCGCGAGAAATTTGCCGATTACGTCCTGCCCGAATTCCGCGAGGGGAAGGCATGAGCGGTCTCGCCCTCGACGTCGAAGCGGTCGAGGCCTGGGCGAAAGACAATATCCCCGGCTTCACCGGCCCCGTCACGGCCACCAAGTTCTCGGGCGGCCAGTCGAACCCCACCTACCGGCTCGACACGCCCAACGGGTCTTACGTGCTCCGCCGCAAGCCGCCGGGGGTGCTCTTGAAATCCGCCCACGCGGTCGACCGCGAGTACCGCGTGCAATCCGCGCTTCAGGATACCGACGTGCCCGTCGCCAAGATGCACGCCCTCTGCGAAGACGACGACGTGATCGGCTCGGCCTTCTACATCATGGACCTCGTCCACGGCCGCACCTTCGACCAGCCCCGCCTGCCCGAGCAGACGCCCGACGAGCGCGCCGCCATCATCGACGAGATGAACCGCGTCCTCGCCGCCATCCACTCGGTCGATCTCGACGCGGTGGGCCTCGCCGATTACGGCCCGCCCGGCCATTACTGCCAGCGCCAGACCGACCGCTGGACCAAGCAATACCACGCCACGCAAACCGAAGACCTCCCCGACATGGAGGCGCTGATCGAGTGGCTTCAGGCCAACATGCCCGACGACGACGGCCAGCGCACGCTGGTCCACGGCGACTACCGGCTCGACAACCTGCTCTACGCCCCGGACAGCGCCAACGTGCTCGCCGTGCTCGACTGGGAGCTGTCGACCACCGGCCACCCCTATGCCGACCTCGCCGCCGTCGTCATGCAATGGTCGATGCCCGCCACCACCGAGGGCCGCGGCCTCGGCGGGGTCGAGCGCGCCGCACTGGGCCTCTGGTCCGACCAGAAATTCATCGACACCTATTGCGAGCGCCGCGGCATCTCCGGCATCGGCGATTTCAACTTCTATCTCGCTTTCTGCTTCTTCAGGATGGCAGCCATCCTGCAAGGCGTGAAGAAACGCGCCCTCGACGGCAACGCCTCCGACCCGGAACGGGGCCTGAAACTGGGCGAATACGTCCCCGAATTCGCCCGCTCCGGGCTGGAGGCCGCGAAACGATGAAAGACGAGATCGACCCCAACCTCATCGAGGCCCCCTACCCCCTGCAAGCCCATCTCGGCATGGAGATGACCGCCTGGAGCGAGGGGTTTTCGAAGGTCGAACTGCCCGTCAGCGACTTCATCGGCAACCGCCAGGGCCTGCCCCACGGCGGCATCCACGCCACGCTGCTCGACAGCGCCATGGGCTATGCCGGCTGCTACACCGGCATCCCCGGCCAGATGCGGCTGGCACTGACCCTGTCGATGACGGTAAATTTCGTCGGCCAGGCACAAGGCACCCGCCTCATCGCCGAGGCCCGCAAGACCGGCGGCGGCCACAAGACCTTCTTCGCCGAGGGCAGCTGCCACGACGATCTCGGCAACCTGCTCGCCACCGCCACCGGCGTCTTCCGCTACCGTTCGACCGGCTAACGCGCGTCCCGGGCCCCGAGCCGGGATCTCGCTCATGGTGGGTTCGCACCCACCCTACGTCGATCCGCCGGGCGTGGGACACGTTCAGCCGTAGGGTGGGTGCCAACCCACCACACCGCCCGCGACAAGAACACCGACGCAATACCGACAACATACCGACGTGATACCGACGTCGCAAAACCCCGTAGGGTGGGTCCCAACCCACCACCCGGACGCCCCTAGTGCAGCACCCTCAAAAGGAACAACGTGATCCCCGGAAACGCCACCAGGATCACCACCCGCACGATGTCCGACGCCACGAAGGGCATCACCGCCTTGTAGGTGTCGATCATGCGCGTCTTGGGGTCCATCGAGTTGATAACAAACAGGTTCATCCCAACCGGCGGCGTGATAAGCCCGACCTCCACCACGATCAGAACGAGGATCCCGAACCAGATCGCCACCTCTTCGGCCGCGATCCGGTTGGCCATGATCGGCGTCACGTTGATCCCGATCGCCTTCATCTGGTCGCGCGTCAGCTCGACACCCCCGGCAATCGCCGTCCGGATACTCTCGATCATCTCCGGCGCAACACCCTCCGGCACCCCGGCGGCCAGCGCTTCCCTTGCCGCATCCGCCTGCATCGTGGCCAGGTGCACAAAGCCGAAATCCAGCTCCGAAATGATCGGAAAGAAGATCGGAATGGTCAGCAGGATCATCGACAGGCTGTCCATCAGGCAGCCGAAAACCAGGTACAGCAACAGGATACAGGCCAGCACCGCCCAGGGGCTCATCCCCTGGTTCACCACCCATTGCGACAACTCCTGCGGCACCTGCGTCAGCGCCAGGAACCCGTTATAGAACGCCGCCCCCAGCACGATGAAGAAGATCATCGCCGTGTTCCGCGCCGTGGCATAGAAGCTCTGAACCAGCGTCTTCCGCGTCAGCCCCCGGTTCAGAAGCGCGATCAGCCCGGTGCCCGCGGCGCCCACGGCCGCGCCCTCCGTGGGCGTGAACCAGCCAAGATAGATGCCGCCCACGACCAGCAGGAAGACCAGCAGCACCGGCCACACGTCCAGCAACGCCCGGAAGCGCTCGCTCATCGGGATGGGCGCGCGCAGCCCTGCGGCCGACGGGTTAACCCTTACGTAAATCGCGATGGTGATCATGTAGCCGATCGCGGCCAGGATGCCGGGAATGAACGCCGACAGAAACAGTTTCGCAATATTCTGCTCGGTCAGGATCGCGTAGATGACCAGGATCACCGAGGGCGGAATGAGAATGCCCAGCGTGCCGCCCGCGGCCAGCGTCGCCGTGGAAAATCCGCCCGAATACCCGTACCGCTTCAGCTCCGGCAGCGCGACCTGGCTCATCGTGGCGGCGGTGGCCAGCGACGACCCGCAGATCGCCCCGAACCCGGCGCACGCTCCCACCGACGCCATCGCCACCCCGCCCTTGCGGTGGCCCAGGAACGCCTCCGCCGCCTTGAACAGCGCGGTCGACATGCCCCCCAGCGTCGCGAAATGCCCCATCAGCAGGAACATCGGCACGATCGACAGCGAATAGCTCGAAAAGGTCGAGAACGTCTCGTGCTTGAGCCGCGACAGCGCCACGCCCATGCCGTCGGTGACGAAGTAAAGCCCGCCCACGGCCACCGTGAACATCGCGAGCCCGATCGGCACGCGCATGAAGATAAGCCCCATCAGAACGGGGAAGGACAGAAGGCCGATCTCGAGACTGGTCACGCGTCCGCCCCTTCATTGCCATGCAAAATCACCCGGCCCGTCGCCAGCTCGCCCACCCGGGCGCAGGCCACGTAAAGCCCCACCAGCGCCGCCACCGTCGCGGCCACGAGGCTCGCGGCATAGGCCCACCAGACCGGGAACTGAAGCATGAAGGTGGTCTCGTTGTAACGCACCTTCTCCAGCATCCCCTGGTACAGCTGCCACGCGATCACGATCAGCACGACGGCGAACACCCAGTCCACGATCAGCTGGATCACCCGGTTCGCCATGCGCGGCAGGGCCGAGGTGAAGATATCCACGCTCGCATGGCCCCCGGTGATCTGGCACAGCGGCAGGAAGGCGAAGATCGCAAAGGCCACCCCCGCCTCGACCAGCTCGAAATCCCCCAGCAGCGGGCCCACGCCCGCGGCGATCAGCCGGTCAGCGAGCTCGGGAAACATCCCCTGCGCCACGCTGCCATGCAGGAACCCGTTCAGCATCCGGCCCGCGACCGAGAAACAGGTCACGAAGATGACGAGGGTCAGGACGACCCCGCCGAGCACGGCCATGATGCGGGCCAGAGCCATGAACAGTCGTTGCATTACAGAATCTGCCCCGGAAATACGGCCGGCGCCGGGTCGCCCCGGCGCCGCACCTGGTCAGCATCAGTCGGCGGTGTTCTTCTCGATCAGCTCACGCGCCTGGTCGACAAGCGCCTGCCCGTCAAAGCCCTTCTCGTCCATCTCGGCGATCCACTTGGCTTCAGACCCGCTGGCGGCCTCTTTCCACTCGGCCACCTGTTCGGGCGACAGGTCGATGATGTTGTTGCCCATGTCCTCGGCCAGCTGGCGCGACGGCACGTCGGCCCCGGCCTGCAGCTTGCCGGCCATGGCCGAGAAATCCTCGCCCGTGTGCTCGTCGATGATCGCCTTCAGGTCGTCCGGAAGGCTTTCGTACTTGTCCTTGTTCATCGCGAAGATGAACGCGGTGGTGTAAAGCGCCTCGCCCCCGAACACCGTGTGGTTCTGCACCAGCTCCGGCACCTTCAGCGCGGCGGTCACCTCCCACGGGATCACGCAGGCATCGATCACGCCCTTCGACAGCGCCTCGGGAATGGCCGGCACCGGCAGGCCCACGGCGGTGGCGCCCAGGTCGGTCAGCATGCCGGTGATCACCCGCGTCGGGCCGCGCACCTTCAGGCCGTTGAGATCGGCGATCTCGTTCACCGGCGTGCTGGAATGGATCACGCCCGGCCCGTGCACCCACACGCCCAGCACCTTGATGTCGCTGAAATCGCTGTCCATCATGTTGGCTTCGGCATATTGCCAGAACGCGCGCGAGGTGTCCTCGGCATTGGTCATCATGAACGGCAGTTCGAACACCTCGGCCTGCGGGAAGCGGCCGGGGGTATAGCCCGCCACCGTCCAGATGATGTCGGCCACGCCGTCGGTCACCTGGCCGGCCAGCTCGGGCGGCTTGCCGCCAAGCTGCATCGCCGGGTAATGATCGATCTTGATGCGCCCGTCCGAGGCTTCCATGATCCGGTCGGCCCAGGGCTGCAGGATCAGCTTGGGCACGTTCGCCTGCGGCGGCAGGAACTGGTGCATCTTCAGCGTCACTTCCTGCGCCATCGCCGCGGTGCCGATACCGGCCGCCACGACAGTGGCCAGCGCGGCGCGCATGGCTGTCGTCATAAATGTCATTCTCGGGTCTCCTCCCTTGAGATCGCTGGTCCCGGCGTCTGCCGCGCGGGCCGTCCTTCGCTTTCCGAAGCCTCCCCCGCCCGTTCGCCGGGTCTCAGGCCGCTCCGATGTTGGCATTGAATTGATGCGTTTTGCAACTGTCATCAGGGAAAATGTTTCAGGAATGTGGTGTTGCAATGTATTTTGAAACGTGTCGGCAAGAGGGCTCCCGCATAAGGCGACTCAGCCCCCAGAGGCGCAGGCTATGATGACGACCGCAAGGCATCACCAGCGCGGAATCCCGGGCTCTAACCTCTCGCGCGTCGAAGGACTGGTTTGAGCCCTAAACGGACATGAATATCGCCTATACTTTTCGTTCGATCATTCCATATGACGAGGGCGCAAAGCCTTTGGGAAAAATCGTACGCTCGTCAAACTCCGCGCTTTCGAGGTGCGCGCCCTCCATTATAGCCGCAGTCAGATCAGCACCTTGGAGCTTTGAGCTTCCGCCAAGATTGTCACGCCCCAAGTTGGCTCCCCGGAAGTTCGCTCCGATGCAAGACGCGTCTATCAAGTTCGCACCTTGCAGGTTGGCATTACTGAAATTTGCGCCATCCAAGTGCGCCGAGGCAAGTATTGCCCAGTAAAGAATAGCATCATTAAAATTTGCTCCACCCAATTGGGCACCAAAGAGATCAACGCCTTCCCAGCTAACACCTTCAAACTGATTTTTTCCCTCAGGAATGAAGTATCGTTTTAGAACTTCACCGAAGTCATCCATGATAAGAATTTCTTGTTCCATGTTTGCGGCGTAAAGCCTTCCTTGAGCGCGACAACACTCGGCGATCCATAGTAGCTTAATTGGGCCAGACTTTGGCGATGCCCCCACTAATGCCAAGTTTCGAACGGCAGCAAAGTCCGCTTTCCAACCCTCTATACCAAAAGCCTCAAACGCCCGGTTCGGATCAGATCCCCAACCCTACCCCGAAATCCCGATCCGGAGCGGCGACAGCCCCTCGATCTCCCCTTCCAGCACAGACCCCGGCTGCACCGGACCAACCCCCGCTGGCGTGCCGGTATAGATCAGGTCGCCCGGCGCCAGCGTGTAGAACCGCGACAGGTGCGCGATGATCTCGGGCACCGACCAGATCATCTCGGCCAGCGTCGCATCCTGCACCGTCTCGCCATCCTTCTTCAGCATGATCCGCTGCGTCCCGATCTCGCCGAACTCCGCCTTCGGCGTCAGCGTCCCGATGATCGCCGCGTTCTCGAAATCCTTGCCGAGGTCCCACGGCCGCCGCTTCTCCTTCGCCGCGCCCTGCAGATCCCGCCGGGTCAGGTCGATCCCGCAGGCATAGCCATAGACCAGCCCCATCGCCTCCGCGGCCGGCACCTCGAAACCGCCCGTCTCCAGCCCGACGACGAACTCCATCTCGTGATGGCAATCCGCCGTCCCCGGCGGATAATCGATCTCGCCCCCCGACAGGCAGATATCCTGCGCCGACTTGGTGAAATAGAACGGCGCCTCGCGGTCGACCTCGTTGCCCATCTCGGCGGCATGGGCGGCATAGTTGCGCCCCACGCAGAAGATGCGCCTGACCGGAAACACCCGCGCCTCGCCCTCGACGGGCACGATGGGCTGGTCCGGCGGATCGAACAGGAAATCGGCAGGCATGGGGCTTTACTCCTCCAAAGGGGTCGCCCGCCTTATGAGCGCCCCCACCGGTGAAGTCAAAGCCCGGCTCAGGCCACCCTTTCCCCGCGCGACCACACCGCGCGCACCGCCGGCACACCGCCGCTCAGGGCAAACCGGATCACATCCGCCCGGCGCCCGGCAACGATCTCGCCCCGGTCCTCCAGATGCACCGCCCGTGCCGGGTTCCGCGTCACCGTCGCGATGCCGCGCGCCATGTCGCCCCACATCTCGCCCAGCTGCACCGCCGCCATCAGCAATGCCGCCGGCACGTAATCCGAACTCAGGATATCCAGCAGCCCCGCCTCGGCCAGCTCCTTCGCCGCCACGTTGCCGGAATGCGAGCCGCCGCGAATGAGGTTCGGCGCCCCCATCATCACGGCAATCCCGCTCTCGTGACAGGCCTGCGCCGCCTCCCGCGTCGTCGGGAACTCCGCCAGCCGGATGCCATAGCCATGCGACACCGCCACCTGCTCGGCCGTGGTGTCGTCATGGCTCGCCAGCACGGCCCCGTAGCGCTCGGCCGCCTTCACCGCCTCGGCTTCGTGGTGATCGCCATGCTGATCCCGCAGCGCCTTCAGCTGCGCCACGTGCTCGGCGAACTCGGCATCCGACAGGCCCTGCTTGCCCTTCATGTAATCTTCCAGCTTGCTGATGTCGCGGAACTGCCTTTGCCCCGGCGTGTGGTCCATCAGGCTGACCAGCCCGACCCGGTCCGCCTCGCCGAACTCCTCCATCTCCTCGACCAGCGTCTGCGAGCACACCTCCGCCCGCAGGTGCAGGAAATGGCTGATCTTCAGCGCATCCTCCGCCCGCAGCGCCCACAGCTCCGTCGCCAATTGCCGGGCGTATTTCAGGTACCGCCCCTTTCCCTTCGGGATCGATCCCACCCGCATCGCGTCGAACACCGTGGTGATCCCCGTCCCCGCCAGCTCCGCGTCATGCGCCAGGATCGCGGCGTTATGCGGCCAGTCGACGAAGGGCCGCGGCTGGATATGCCGCTCGAGGTTATCCGTATGCAGCTCCACCAGCCCCGGCGCCACGTAGTCGCCGCCGCAATCGACGGCCCCCGCCGGCACGCCCGGCCCGGTCGAAACATCCAAGATCTCCGCCCCCCGGAACCGGACCGCCCCGGTCACGGTTTCCCCCGGCAGAACCAGAGTGGCATTGGCGAGAACGGTTTCCTGTGTCATGTGAAAGATACTTTCTGGTGGCAGGTGATGACGGGAAAGGTGCAACGATGAGCTACAAACGCTACGCGGTCTATTATACACCCTCCGACGAGGGGTTTGCCCATTTCGGGGCGGAATGGCTGGGATGGGATATCGCCCGCGGCGAACCGGTCGATCAGCCCGAGATCCCCGACCTCCCCGCGCCGCTGCCGGAGCTTACCGAGACGCCCCGGCCCTACGGCTTTCACGGCACGATCAAGCCGCCCTTCCGGCTGGCCGAGGACAAATCCGAAAGCGATCTCTTCGAAGCCTTCGACCGGCTCTGCACCCAGATGCCGCCCGCCACGCTCGACGGGCTGGAACTGGCCGCGATGGGCCGCTTCCTCGCGCTCGTCGTGCGCGGCGACACGACCCAGCTTCAGGGGATCGCGGCGATGGCCGTCGAAACCCTCGACAGCTTCCGCGCCCCGCCCACCGACGCCGAGCTCGAAAAGCGCCGCGCCGCCGGCCTCACCGACCGGCAGGAGGCGCTTCTCCAACGCTGGGGCTACCCCTACGTGATGGAAGACTTCCGCTTCCATATGACCCTCTCCTCGAAGCTGCCCAAAGACCAGCTCGACGCGGTCCGGGCGATCCTCGCCCAGCGCCTGCACGGGCAGATCCCCCAGCCCTTTGTCTTCGACGGGCTCAGCCTCGTGGGCGAGGCGGAAGACGGGCATTTCCACCTGATCCAACGTCACACCTTCCCGGCCTGAAGCTCTGACAGAACGGTCGCGACGGTCCGCTCGAGCGGGCCGTCATTGGCCACCTCGATCACCCGGCCCAGCCCCTCGGGCAAGGCAAACCCCTGCCGCGACAGCCGCCGCGCGATCTCCGCCTTGTCCTCCCGGCCGCGCGCGGCCAGCCGCTCGGCCAGCACCTCCGCCGGCGCCGTCAGGTGCAGCGTCACGAACCGCTCGAACAGCCGCTCCGCCTCTGCCAGCACTGCCCGCGACAGGTTCACCAGACAGGTCTCGCCCCGCGCCAGCCGCCCCCGCACCGTGGCCGGCACGCCATAATGCAGCCCATGCGCCGGCCAGTGCAGCACGAACTCGCCCTGCTCCCGCCGCCTTGCAAACTCTTCCTCGCTCACACCCTCGAAATCCTCGCCGCCGGCATCCGCCGGCCGGGTGATCACCCGCCGCACAAGGCCCATCGACGGCTCGGCCCGGGCCAGCGCTTCCATCACGCTATCCTTGCCCACGCCCGAGGGCCCCACAACGCCAATAAGCGCGCCCGTGCTCATGCCGCGGCCGGGGTAAAGACCGACACGTCGACCTCGCGGTCACAGACCCGCTCGCGCGCCTCGACATCGTGGAAAATCCCCAGGATCGCCGCCCCCCGCGCCTTGGCCTCCTCGATCAGCGTCAGCACCGTATCCCGGTTCTGCGCATCGAGGCTCGCGGTCGGCTCGTCCAAAAGCATCGCCGGATAGGTATAGGCAAAGCCCCGCGCGATATTCACCCTTTGCTGCTCGCCCCCCGAAAAGGTCGTCGGGCTCAGATCCCACAGCGCCTCGGGAATGTTCAGCCGCGAAAGCAGGCTTTCGGCCCGCGCCATCGCCTCGTCCCGCGCATGCCCCGTCATCAGAAGCGGCTCGGCCACCACCTCCCGCGTCGGCACCCTTGGCACCACCCGCAGGAACTGGCTCACATAGCCCAGCGTCTGCCGCCGCAGCGTCAAAATCTCCCTTGGCTCGGCCTTCGCCACGTCAACCCCGGCCACCATGATCCTGCCCGTCGCGGCAAGGTAGTTGCCATAGATCATCCGCATCAGGGTCGACTTCCCCGCCCCCGACGCGCCGGTCAGCGCCACGCACTCGCCCGCGCCCACGGCAAGCTCGGCCCCCGCCATCACCGGGATCCGCGCGCCCCCCTGGTTATGCAGCACGAAAGACTTCGACACATCGCTCAGCGCGATCACGGGATCATGGGTCATAGCAGGTTCTTCCAACGGAAATAGAGGTAAGACAGCACCGACGAGGCCACCATCGCCACAAGCGCGGCGGTGAACCCCCAGCGCCAGTCGATGCCGGGCATCAGGGCAAAGTTCATCCCGAACACGGCCCCGATCAGCGTCGGCGGCATGAAGAGAACCGCGACCAGCGAGAAGGTCTTGGTCACGGCGTTCTGTTCAATCGTGGTCAGGCCGAAAAAGGTATCGAGAATCAGGCTCAGCTTCTGGGTCAGGAAACTCGCATGCTCCGCCAGCGAGGCGACGTCGCTCGACAGCACCTTGATCGCCCGCGGCGATTTCTTCCCGCCCCCGGCCGCCTCGCGGTTCAGGAACGTCAGCGCCCGCTCGATCGTCACGAGGCTGTTGCGCACATCCGAGACCAGCGCCCCCGCCTGCCCCAGCGTCGCCAGCGCCGAGCGCCGGTCGGCCACCTCGGTCTCGAGCCCGTTGCCGAACAGCCCCCGCGACACGCCCTCGATCCGCCCGTCGGTCAGCTCGAGAATATCCGCCAGCCGGTCGATGATCTCGTCCAGCAGCCCGAACAGAACCTCCTGCGCCGAGCCGGTGTCATAGGGGCTGTGCGCCGCCCGCACCGGGTAGCTCTTGAAGGGCCGAGGCTCGTGATACCGGATCGTCACCACCTGCCTGGGGCACAGCACGAAGGTCACCGGCGCCACCTGGTGATTGTCCGTCTCCGTCAGCGCCGGAAGCACGAGCGTCAGGAAATCGACATTGCCATCCCGGTACAGCCGGCTCGACAGTTCGATCTCCTCCATGTCCTCCTTGCTGGGCAGGCTGGCCCCGGCCACCTTGCCCACCTCCGCCAGCTCCTCCGACGTCGGATCGCGCAGATCGACCCAGACCGCATCGGCCCCGAGCCCCTCCTCGCGCGTCAGCCCGCCGGCCCCGTCTGGTCTGAAACTCTCGATCATCGGCTACACCTGCAAAACACTCGACACCAGCAACTGCGTATACCCATGCTGCGGGTCGTCCAACACCTGGTCCGTCAGCCCGGCCTCGACCACGTGCCCGCCCTTCATCACCATCAGCCGATCGGCCAGCAGGCGCACCACGGCCAAATCATGCGTCACGATGATGGCGCTCAGGCCCATCTCGCGCACCAGCCCCCGCAGCAAATCCAGAAGCCTCGCCTGCACAGACACATCGAGGCCCCCGGTGGGTTCGTCCATGAACACCAACCGTGGCCCGGTCACCAGGTTCCGCGCGATCTGCAACCGCTGCTGCATGCCCCCGGAAAACATCCCCGGCCGGTCATCCACCCGGTCCTCCGAAATCTCGACCCGGCCCAGCCAGTCGATCGCCTGCCCCCGGATCTGCCCGTAATGCCGCGCGCCCACGGCCATCAGCCGCTCGCCCACGTTGCCCCCGGCACTCACGCCCATCCGCAGCCCGTCCCGCGCATTCTGATGCACGAAGGCCCAGTCCGTCCGCCCCAGCATCCGCCGTTCCGGCTCCGACATCTTCAGCGTATCGCGCAACCCCTCGCCCCGCGTGTCGAACAGAACCTCGCCGGCATCAGGAGCTAACTGGCCGGCGAGGCAGCCCAGAAGCGTGGATTTACCCGATCCACTCTCCCCGACTATTCCCATCACTTCGCCCGGATACAGCTCGAAACTCACATCCTCGCACCCGATCCGCGCGCCGTAATATTTCGACACACCCTGAACCTGCAAAAGCGGTGTCATGCCGCGCCCTCCTCGTAGGGTGCGCCCTGCGCCCCCATATGCCCCGCCACCCGCCGCGCGCGGCAGTAATCCGTGTCCGAACAGACGAACATCCGCCCGCCCTGGTCGTCGGTGATCACCTCGTCGAGGTAACTGTCCTCGGCCCCGCACAGGTCACAGGCATGATCCGCCTTCGACGGGTCGAACGGGTGATCCTCGAAATCGAGGCTCACCACCTTGCTGTGCGGCGGCAGCGCATAGATCCGCTGCTCCCGCCCCGCCCCGAACAGCTGAATCGCGTCCATCTCCATCTTCGGGTTGTCGAATTTCGGTATCGGCGAGGGGTCCATCACGTAGCGCCCCTCCACCTTCACCGGATAGGCATAGGCGGTGGCAATCGCCCCGTGCTGCGCCACGTCCTCGTAAAGCTTCACATGCATCAGCCCGTATTCCTCCAGGCTATGCATCTTCCGCGTCTCCGTTTCGCGGGGCTCCAGAAACCTTAGCGGCTCCGGGATCGGCACCTGGTACACCAGGATCTGGTCCTCCGTCAGCCTCTCCTCCGGAATCCGGTGCCGCGTCTGGATCACCGTGGCCTTCCCCGTCTCCTCGGTGGTCGCCACCCCGGCGGTCTTCTCGAAGAACTTCCGGATCGACACGGCATTCGTCGTATCGTCCGCCCCCTGGTCGATCACCTTGAAGCAATCCTCGGGCGTCAGCGTCGCGGCACTCACCTGCACCCCCCCCGTGCCCCAGCCATAGGGCATTGGCATCTCCCGGCTCGCAAACGGCACCTGGTAGCCCGGCACGGCCAGCCCCTTCAGGATCGCACGGCGGATCATCCGCTTGGTCTGCTCGTCCAGATACGCAAAGTTATAGGCCGTCACATTTTCGCTTTCATTCGTCATGAAATGGACCCTTTCAGCCATGGTGTCGCCGATATTCCCGGTTAGCGAGAGTGCTCATGTTCGGTTCAAGAGAGGGATGAAGAAACATGACGACGATGGTAATCGTAACCCTGATGGTGATCTTCGGGGCCTTGCTCGTCGGCAAGATGCTGATGGACATGTTCCCGAATTCCGGTTTCGGCCGGAAACCATCCGAAGGCGCAGACGACCAGACGCCGGCGGAATAGGATTGCGGCCGAGGCCGGCCCGCGGCAACCCCGCACGCGGCTCCGGCTTCGGCCCGCAGTTCCACCTTTGGCCCCCGAGGGCCAGAACCCCATACATCATGCCACACCCTCCCGGCCGCGCGCATACCGCGACAGCCTCTGCTCCAACGTGCCGGTATGCAGCTCCAGGAGGTGCCCGTCAGGGCCGTGAAAGTACACGGATCGTCCCTCGCCCGTGACCCTCGGCCTTGGCGGGCGCATGTCCAGCCCCATCGCCTCGATCCGCGCCACGCGGTCGTCGAACTGCGCCTCGTCGACCTTGAAGGCCACGTGGTTGTAACTCCGCTCCCTCACCGGATCGCCCTTCATGATCGCGACCCACACGTCGCCCACCAGGAAGAACCGCTCTTCCGACAGCGAGAACAGCTCCCCGCCGCTGGCATAGACACAGCGCGCCTCCAGCACCTCTTCCAGCACCGCCTGCATCCGGTCGAGATCGGCACAGATGAAGGTGATATGCGACAGCCCCTCGCTCATTCCGCCGCCTCATCCGGTGCGAGGCCGTCCGAAAGGACGGACGAGCGCGCCGCCTCCACCTCGCGCCGCAATTTCCGCACAAGCTCCAGCTCGCTCTGGAAATCCACGTAATGCGGCAGCTTGATATGCTCCAGGAACCCGGTCGCCTGGATATTGTCCGAATGCATCAGCACGAATTCCTCGTCCTGCGCCGGCGCCCCCTGGTCATCCTCGCCCAGCTCCTTCCAGCGCAGCGCCCGGTCGACCAGCGCCATGGAAATCGCCTTCCGCTCGGTCTGCCCGAACACCAACCCATAGCCGCGCGTGAACTGCGGCGGCTCGGTCTTCGACCCCTTGAACTGGTTCACCGTCTCGCATTCCGTCACCGTGATCTCGCCGATCTCGATGGCGAAGCCCAGCTCGGGGATATCCATTTCCACCGCCACGGCCCCGATCCTGAGCTCACCCACGAACGCGTGGTTGCGCGCATAGCCCCGCTGGGTCGAGTAGGCCATGCCCAGCACGAACCCCTCGTCGCCCCGTGTCAGCGATTGCAGGCGCAGCGGCCGCCCGGCAGGCAACTCCATCGGCTCCCGCGTCAGGTCCGGCGGTGTCTCGTCACTCTCCGGCTCGTCCTGGATCAGTCCCTCGCGGTTCAGGTACCCGGTGATATGCGGCACGTCCCCGCCCTGCGGCGTGCCCTCCGCCGCCTCCGGCACCTCGCCATCGGCGGCCAGTTTGAAATCCAGCAGACGGTGCGTGTAATCGAAGGTCGGCCCCAGAACCTGGCCCCCTGGCGCATCCTTGAACGTCGCCGAAATCCGCCGGTCACAGGCCATCTCGCCCGTCTCGATGGGCTTCGACGCCCCGAACCGCGGCAGCGTCGTGCGATACGCCCGGATCAGGAAGATCGCCTCGATCAGGTCGCCCCGCGACTGCTTGATCGCCAGCGCGGCAAGGTCCGGGTCATACAGCGACCCCTCCGCCATCACCCGGTTCACCGCAAGGCTCAACTGCTCCCGGATCTGCGCCACCGACAGCTCGGCCACGTCGCGGTCGCCCCGCCGCTCGTCGGCCAGCCACGCATGGGCGTTGTCGATCGCCCGTTCCCCGCCTTTGACAGCTACGTACATGGCGCATCCTCCAATCTGGTCGATCGCGGCAAGGCGGCCACCCGGTCGCCGCAGGTCAGGAAGAAATCCACCCCCAGCGGAAACTGCGCCGCATTCGCCCTCATCGCGTCTGCATCCGGCAGGCTCAGCTCCGCCCGCTCCCTGATCCCCGGCCCGCGCAGCCCGGTGCCCTTGGCCTCCAGCCGCTCCATCTCGACAATCAGCGTCGCCGAACGATCCGGATATTCCGGCGAGCCCACCGCGTACTGCGAAAGCGGCATCAACGCCGCCCAGTCGCCCAGCGCGAACTGCGCCTCACCCGCCGCCACAACCGGCGCGCCGGTGTGAAACGCCAGCCATTCCCGCAGCTCGGCCGTGTCATACGCCCCGGCGAGGTAAACGCCGGTCTCGTGATCGCACAGCGTCAGCAACAACGTCCCCGCCGCCACCGACACCGGCGCCGGCGGCCGTGCCGCGTCCAGCGCCTCGATCGTGCCCGGCCGCGCCATCACCCGCATCGCCGCGCGAAACGCCCGCGCGGCCTCTACCGGCGCATCCCCGAACCCGCCTTCCAGAACCGAGGCTTCCATCAATCCTCTCCCCGCACCATCGTGAAGAAATCCACCTTCGTTGCCGCGGCCTTCGCCGCCCTCGCGGCCCTTGCCGCCTCCAGCGCCCCGGCCAGCGGGTCGAGAATGGCCTCGCGCACCGTCGCGGCCTCACCGGTCTGCATCAGCGCATCCACCAGCGCCGCCTGCCGGGCCTGCCGCTTGTCGCGCCCCTGCACATAGGCATGCCCCACCGCGCCGCCTTCCAGCTTCAGCGAACAGCGCGTCACCGTCATCTCGCCCAGGTTGAACGGCGCGCCCGTCGCCCCGGCCCGGCCGCGCACCATCACGCCGCCCGCCTCCGGCGCGCGCAGCCACTCATGCCCGGGCTCATCCCCGAACGCCTCCCAAAGCCGCGCCAGCTCGGCCGCCGGGGCCTTGGCCAGAAGGCTCATCCATGCCTTGCGCTCGTCATTTGCGGTCATCCAGACACCTTGCCAACTTGTCTATATTACTATACAACTAGACAAATCCATACACCGGCATCCCGAGTCGGGCAAGGCATTCAGACGTGAAAGTTTCGTGACGTGACCACAGACACCGCCAAGCGCACCCCGATCTGGAAGTCGATCCACGACACGCTCCTGCGCGACATCTCGGAACGCCGCTACGCCCCCGGCGACAAGCTCCCGACCGAGGCCGCGCTCGCCAGGCGCTTCGGCGTCAACCGCCACACCGTCCGCCGCGCGCTGGCCACCCTCGCCGAAGACGGCCTCGTTCACGCCCGCCGCGGCGCCGGCGTCTTCGTCGCCCAAAGCCACACCGACTATCCCATCGGCAAGCGCGTCCGCTTCCACCAGAACCTGCGCGCCGCCGGCCACCTGCCCGGCAAACAGCTCCTCGCCATGGAAACCCGCGCCGCCGACACGACCGAGGCCGAGCTTCTCGCCCTCACCCAGGGCGACCCCGTCCATGTCTACGAAGGGCTCTCCCTCTCCGACGGCCAGCCCGTCGCGCTGTTCCAGAGCGTCTTCCCCGCCGCCCGCTTCCCCGGCCTGCCCGACGCCCTCACCCGCCTCCGCTCCGTCACCGCGGCGCTGGCCGACCAGGGGCTCGACGACTACACCCGCGCCTGGACCCGCCTCAACGCCAAGCTCGCCACGCCCACCCAGGCCCTCCACCTGCAACTCCGCGAAGGCGCGCCGCTCCTGCGCACCATCTCCCTCAACATCGACGCCGACGGCAAACCGGTCGAATACGGCCGCACCTGGTTCTCCGGCGACCGCGTCACCCTGACGGTCGCGGATCCGTGACCGATGCCCCATCCCCTTGTCACCAAACCGATAAACAAATCGGATACCCTCTTGGAAAACCCGAGCATGAGAGCAGCCCCATGTCCGCCAGACCACCCGCCATGCGCCTGACCGGCGCAGACATCCTGCGCGACGGCGGCCTTCACGCCGCGCCCGTGGCGGTGCAGGGCGGCCTGATCACCGACAGGCCCCTCCCCGAGGTCGACCTCTCCGGTTTCCTCATCCTCCCCGGCATCGTCGACCTGCATGGCGACGCCTTCGAGCGCCACCTCCGGCCCCGCCCCTCGGCCCCCTTTCCCATCGAACAAGGCCTCGTCTCCACCGACCGCGACGCCGCCGCCAACGGGCTGACAACCGCCTGGATGGCGCAAAGCTGGTCCTGGGAAGGCGGCCACCGCGGCCCCGACTTCGCCGAAGAGTTCCTGAAAGCCGTCGACGCCTACCGCCCCCGCATGCAAACCGACCTGCGCGTCCAGATCCGCTGCGAAACCCACACCGCCGACACGCTCGACCGCCTGCTCGCGGCCATCGAGGCCCACGCCATCGGCTACGTCGTCTTCAACAACCACCTCGACGAAACCCTGCCGCTCGCCGACACCGGCGGCGCCCCGCTCGAGATGATGGCGAAATCCGTGGGCCAGTCGCCCGAGGCCTACACCGCCGCCCTCCACCACGCCAAGCGCCAGGCCGCCGCCGTGCCCCGCTACCTCTGCACGCTCGCCGCCGCCTTCGACCGGCGCGGCATTCGCTACGGCAGCCACGACGACCGCCACCCCGAGGCCCGCGAAACCTATTCCATGATCGGCGCCAAGATCTGCGAATTCCCCCTCACCCGCGCGGTGGCCAAGCTCGCCTGCGCAGGCGGCGACCCGGTGCTCATGGGCGCCCCCAACGTGGTGCGCGGCGGCTCGCAAAAGGGGCACGTCTCCGCGCTCGAACTGGTGGCGCTCGGCAAATGCGACGCGCTCGTCTCGGACTACCATTACCCCTCGATGGCCGCCGCCGCCTTCCGGCTGGCGGATGAGGGCGTGCTCTCCTTCGCCCTGGCATGGAAGCTCATCTCCGAAAACCCCGCCCGCATCATGCGCCTCACCGATCGCGGCACCATCGCCGAGGGCAAGCGCGCCGACCTCGCCATCGTCAACACCGAAACCCGCCAGGTCGAGGCCACGCTGGTGGCCGGCCGCGTCACCCACATGACCGGCGAAGCCGCCCGCCGCTTCCTCGCCTCCCCCGGCCGCCTCGCCATGGCGGCCGAGTAGGACCGTCACGAAACCTTTACACGGCCGCCATGGATCCGTTGCAAACCCCGCCTATTCGGGGCCCGTTAAAGACAAGAATTTCAGCACCAAAGAGGGCGGCACTACGGGGCCGCCCATTTTGCTGCCTACCCCCCGTATTTCTCCAGGAACGCCTCCGCTTTCAGCGCCCGGAAATCCGCCAGCGCCGCCCTCAGCCGCTCATGCTCCCAATCCCACCACGCCAGCGCCATCATCCGCTCGGCCACCGGCCCCGGCAGGCGCTCCCGCATGGGCTTCGCCGGCACCCCGGCCACGATCATGAAGGGCGCCACATCCTTCGTCACCACGGCCCCGGCCGCAACAACCGCACCATGGCCCACCGTCACCTCCGGCTTCACCTGCGCGTTGTGCCCGATCCAGGTGTCATGCCCGATCACCACGCGCCTTGCCCGCCTTGCCGCGAACCACGCAGCATCATCCGCTTCATCGGGCCAGTAATAGGCCGAGCGATACATGAAATGATGCAGGCTCGCCCGGTCCAACGGATGATCACTCGCCCCGAGCCGCACGAAACTCGCGATATTCGCGAACTTCCCGATCTCCGCATTGGCGATGTCGCACATCCGGTCGCAATAGGAATAATCGCCCATCACCGTATGCTGCACCCGGCTCCCCTGCCCGATCTCGCAATACCGCCCGAACGTGCTCTCCGTGATCTCGCAATCCGGATGCACGAACGGCTCCAGCCCCAGCTCCGGCATGGGCCCACCCCTCGCTTCTTCTTGGTTCAAATATCCTCGCCGAAGGCGTCCCGCCCCCTCAGACCCCGCTGTCGTCCGAGGTAATGAGCCGCTTCCGCAACCAGCCGGATATCGTATCCATCAGCATCACCATAAGCACGATCAGCACGATGTAATAGCTCACCTCTTCCCAGTCCTTCTGGGTGATGATCGCCTGCGTCAGCAAAAGCCCGATCCCGCCGCCGGTGATGGCGCCGATGATCGTCGCGCTCCGCGTGTTCGATTCGAGGTAATACAGAAGCTGCGACAACAGCACCGGCGTGATCTGCGGAATGACCCCGAACCGATAGCGCTGCAACGGCTTCGCCCCGGTCGACTGGATGCCCTCGATCTGCTTGTCGTCCACGTTCTCGAGCGTCTCGGAAAACAGCTTCCCGAACGTCCCGGTATCCGTCAGCAGGATGGCCAGCGCCCCCGTCATCGGCCCCGGCCCGAAGGCGCGCGCCAGCACGATCGTCCAGATCAGCGCGTCCACCCCCCGGACAAAGTCGAACACCCGCCGCACCCCGAACATCAGCGCCTTCACCGGCGTGAAATTCCGCGCCGCAAGGAACGCCAGCGGCAGCGCCACGATGGCCGCCCCGAACGTGCCCAGGAACGCCATAAGCATCGTCTCGAAAATGGCCCAGGCCACTTCCGCATGCCGCCACATGGCGTTGTTCCAGAAATCGTGCCACATCGCGGCCGCGTTCGAATTGCCCTCGACCAGCCGATCGCCCGACATCGCCAGCGACACCAGCTCGCCGAAGGACTTGCCGTGAAACGGGCTCTCCAGCGTGAAGAAGAAAAGCTCCCAGCCGAGCTGGTACTTGAAAAGCTCCGCCCGTGTCCGCGTCACCGTCAGCCGGCCCGCATCGGTCGTCACCGAAAGCCGGTTCTTCGACGCGTTGATCCAGTCGGGCTGGTCCTCCATCCCGCCCGAGGGGAAGACCATGTCCACCCCCTGCCGCGACGGCTCGGCCTCAAGCATGCCGTAACCGGGGATATCGAAGAACACCCGCGCGCCCTCATAGACCACCTCGTAGCCCTGCCCCAGATCGGCGATCAGCCCGGTCTCGGTCAGCGTCACCCAGTCCGGCGTCTCGCCCTCCGGGTACGTGCCCTTCCGCTCGCCCTCGATGGCGATCTCGAAACCGCCCGCCCGGTCGTCATAGGTCACATGCGTCTTGTAGCTGTAGCTGTCCGCCACCAGCGTCCGCGCATTCTCGAGGCTCGCCCTCTGCGCCAGCCCGGCAATGTCGAAGGTGATGAAGATATAGACGAAATACGCCAGGATCACCGCCGGCAGCCCGAAATTCAGCAGCCGCTTGCGCTTGAAAAGATGCGAGGCCTGCTGCTTGAGCGACGGTCCCCCGTCCACGGTCATGGTCATAGCGGCCTCCCCCGGGTCAGCCTGTCACGGTAATAGGAAGAAATCTGATCGAAGAACATGATCGTCAGGAACAGCAGGATAAAGATCGCCGCCGCCTCGTCGAACTTGCCCTGCCCCCAGGACATGGCGTTCTTCAGCTCGTAGCCGATGCCCCCGGCCCCCACGAAGCCAAGGATGGCCGAGGCCCGGATATTGATCTCGAACCGCAGCAGCGCATAGCTCAGGTAGTTGGGCGACACCTGCGGAATGACACCCAGCAGCATCCTTTGCGACCAGCTCGCCCCGACCGATTGCAGCCCTTCCACGGGCTTCAGCGAGGCATTCTCGTTCACCTCGGAAAACAGCTTGCCCAGCGCCCCCACCGTGTGAAACGCAATCGCGATCATCGCCGGCACCGGCCCGCCGCCGAGGACAAAGATCAGCACCAGCGCAATCACGATCTCCGGAATCGCCCGCATGATATCCATCATCCGCCGGAACACCGGAATAAGCCTCGGCCACCGCGCCATCCCCCGCGTCGCCAGAAGCGAAATCACGATCGCCCCCAGCCCGCCCAGCAAGGTCGACGCGGCGGCGATATTCACCGTCTCGATCAGCGCCGGCAGAAACGTCAGCAAATGCCCCGGCAGCTCGCCCGCCTTCTCCCACGCCTCGCCCCACACCTGCGCGGGAAAGTCGAGGATGTTGTGCCACCCGTCCCAGAAGCCCCCGGCATTCCGGCTGTCAGCCAGCATGAAGCCCGACACCATCAGCGCCACGAACACCACCAGCAGGATGCCGGAATACAGACGCTTGCGCCGCGTCATCTCCATGTACTCGGCCCGGATATGCTCCGCCCGTGTCCCGCCGCCGTCCGCGCTCAGTTCCGCCATCTGCCAGCCCCGTCCTTCATGCAGCGAAGCGGGCCCCGCACCTGGCAGGGCCCGCCCCGATTGAGGTCAGCCGCTTATTGCGACTTCGACTTGCGTGCCTCGATGATCGAGAGATACGCGTCATGGGTGATCGGATCGAAGCTCTTCGCCTCGCCCGCGGCCACGCCATAGAAGCAATCCGCGTCCTTCTCCGACAGATTGTCCCACAGCTCGGTCATGGTCGCCTTGACCTCTTCCGGCATCGCGTTCGAGATCACCACCGGGCCTTCCGGAATGGGCTTCGAGCGCCAGATTTCGACCAGGTCGTTCATGTCGACAAGGCCCGCATCCACGGCCTTGCGCAACGCGCCCGAGTTGTAACCGTCTTCCCAGTTGCCCAGCCCATCGGCCCAGGTCACGCCGCCATCGACGTCGCCATTGTTGACGGCAACGATGGTCTGCTCGTGACCGCCGGTGAACTTCACCTCGCCGAAATAGTCGCCCGATTCCATGCTGGCGCCGATTTCCTGCGGAATCTCGATCGACGGGATCAGGTAGCCGGAGGTCGAATTCGGATCGCCAAAGCCGAACACCTTGCCCTTGAGGTCTTCCAGCGAGGTGATGCCACTGTCCTTCCGGGCAAAGCCGATCGAGTGGTAGCCATAGCCGCCATCCACATTCACCTTCACCAGAACCGGCGTCACGGCGTCCGGATCTTCCAGGTAGGTCTTGGCATAACCGCTGGCGCCAAGCCACGCCATGTCGATGGTGCCGCCCAGCAGGCCCTGGATCACGCCGTTATAGTCGGCCGGCGCAAAAAGCTTGACCGGAACGCCAAGCGCTTCCTCGGTATATTCCCGCAGGCACTCGTTCGAGTTCAGGCGGTCCTGGGCGTTCTCGCCGCCAAGGATGCCGATGCGGAATTCGTCGATTTCCTGCGCCGTGGCGGGCACGGTCAGGGCAGTGGTTGCCAGAACGGCAGCGATCAGGTGTTTCATCTTGGTCCTCCGATTGGGTTTTTTGGCCCCCGCAACCGCTGCGGCGGGCAGATGAAAGTCAGGCATATTCGCGGTCGAGCGACGCGATATCCGTCGAGGTCGAGCTTTCGGAAAAGCTCCCGTCGGCGCCGTAGATGTCCCGTGCGACGCCGGTGGTCAGCTGCGCCGGCGTGCCGTCGAAAACGACCCGTCCGTGCAGCATGCCGATCACCCGGTCGCAATAGCGCCGGGCGGTATCGAGCGTGTGAAGGTTGGCGATCACCGTGCGGCCGTCTTCCTCGTGAATGCGTCGCAGGTCATCCATGACCAGCTGCGCGTTCATCGGGTCGAGGCTGGCAATCGGCTCGTCGGCCAGAACGATCTTCGGCTGCTGCATGATCGCGCGGGCAATCGCCACGCGCTGCTGCTGCCCGCCCGACAGGGCCTCGGCCCGCTTCGGCGCGTGCTCGGCAATGCCCAGCCGGTCGAGAATGTCGATGGCGCGGTGAATGTCCTCCTCGGGGTAGAGGTTGAACATCGTGGCCAGGGTCGAGCGCCGGTTCAGCGTGCCATGCAGCACGTTCGACACCACGTCCATCCGCGGCACGAGGTTGAACTGCTGGAAGATCATCGCGCAGTCCGACTGCCACGCCCGCTTGTCGGCGCCCTTCAGCGCGGTCACGTCCCGCCCCTCGAAGACGATCTGGCCCTCGGTGGCGTCGGTCAGCCGGTTCAGCATCCGCAGAAGCGTCGACTTGCCGGCGCCCGAACGCCCGATGATCCCGATCATGGCGGGCCTGTCCACGGTGAAGGACACGGCGTCGACCGCCGTGTTCCGACCGAAAGCCTTGGTCAGCGACTTGATGTCCAGCAATTTGGTGTCCCCCTGGATTTGGGGACGTGCTAGGCGCAAACCTCAAAGCATTTGCGACGGTTCGGTAAAAGTTTGATGACGGGCATTTTTCACCCCGCCCAATCGGCAGGCATTGCCTTGAAAACAGGCGTTTCGCGAAGCCACGCCGCCCTTGCGCGCAGGCATACGCCCGCGTATGCCACGATCATGACCACAGGACGCTCCAAGCGACTCACCCGTGACGACTGGCTCGCCGCCGGGGCGAAACTGCTGGCGAAACAGGGCGCCGGGGCGCTCAAGGCCGAGCCGATGGCGCGGCACATGAAAACCACCAAGGGCTCCTTCTACTGGCACTTCAAGGACGTGCCCGATTTCCATGGCCAATTGCTCGGACGCTGGGAAAAGGCCGCGCTGGCCGAACTCGCCGCCGTGATCGAGGGCGAAACCGGCGCCGTGGCCCGCCTGCGCGCGCTCGCCCAGACCATCGCGGCCCCCGAAACCGGCAGCACGACCGAATCTGCCGTCCGCTCCTGGGCCATCGACGCCGAAGCGGCCCGCGACGCCGTCGCCCGCGTCGACGAGGCCCGGCTGACCGCCCTGCACGATCTCCTCACCGACACCGGCATCGGCAACCCCGAAATGGCCCGCATCATCTATGCCGCCGGCATCGGCATGGACCTGCTCGGCCAGACCGGCAAGGGCGACAACCGCGGCTCCATGGGCTCGCTCGTCGACCTGGTGCTCGCCCTGCGCTGAAACCCGCCGTAGGGTGGGTGAAACCCACCTCTCCCTCCACTTCCCGCAAGAACCGGGTCGCCGCATTCCCGCATGATCCGGTTCGCCCGCGCGCAGGCAAACGGCCATGATCCTTCCATAGCTCACCCCCGAAAGGATCTCCGCCATGATCTCCCTCCTCTCCCGACGCCACCCCCCGGCCCGCCGCCGCATCCCGCTCTGGCGCTACATGTCCCTCCAGCGCCAGCGCCGCGCGCTGGCCCGTCTCGAACCCCGCCTGCTCCGCGATGTCGGCCTCACCGAAGATGCCGCCCGCGCCGAGGCCGCCCGCCGCGTCTGGGACGCCCCCCACCACTGGTTCCGCTGATCCCGCAGGGTGGGTGAGGCACCCCTCACCCACCCGTCGAATTCTTCAAAAGAATTCGACCCGATATCTTTTCAAGATATCGCCCCGCGCCCTTCCGACGCCATGCATCCCCCTCTGGCGACATCCCCCGATCGCCGCCCGCGCCCTTCCGACGCCATGCATCCCCCTCTGGCGACATCCCCCGATCGCCGCCCGCGCCCCCGTTTTCCGCGCGGAAAACGGGCTGGAAAATACGCATTTTCCAACCCGGAATTTTCGAAAATTCCGACCCCGCGCAACGCCCGCCGCCTTAACCCGCCCCCCGTCGGTCAAGAACACCGACGAAATACCGACGTTATACCGACGCGATACCGACACCGGGTTTCCCCTTGAAATCAGCCCGTTAACCCTGATTCGCCACGCTGTTCCGGAATCTCTCCACGAACCGCGCCCGCGCCTCCGGCAACGGCTTGTGCCCCAGCTCCGGCGCCACCCGGTTCTGCAGGAAATACCCGGTCACCCCCAGCGCCTCGGCCACCTCCCCGTCCGGTGCCGTGCCATGCCCGATCATGCAGGGCGGCAGCGGCAACAGCTTGTCCGCCCACTCCCCCGCGCCCGCCTTCGACACCGCCCGCCCGGTTCTGGGCGAGATATAGCTGAGGTCGTTCGCCCGCGGCCCCATCACCGCGCAGGCCT
The DNA here is from genome assembly GCF_008728195.1 of Roseovarius indicus. Lineage (NCBI taxonomy): Bacteria > Pseudomonadati > Pseudomonadota > Alphaproteobacteria > Rhodobacterales > Roseobacteraceae > Roseovarius > Roseovarius indicus. The sequence goes on along the minus strand of NZ_CP031598.1, from coordinate 539,626 downwards.
GCAAATCAAGGCCGAAGCCCAGGTCATCCAGTAGCACCATCTCCCACTGCAAATAGGCCAGCGGCCAGATCTCCCCCTGCCCCAGCAGGTCCAGCAGCGCCTCCGTCCGCCGATAGAGCCGCTCATGCGCCTCCCGCTCCGGCAGGCAGAACAGCAACAGGCTCACCACCGCATTGAGCCCCGCCAGCGACAGCCTGTCGCCCATCGACGCCGCCGCGCGCGAGCGCACGGGCTCCACCGAGAACGTCCCGATATGATCCTCGAGCCGCGCCCGCCAGGCGACATCCAGCTGCGCCCCCGGCTGCAGCACCGGCGCCATCTTCCGCGACGCCCCGCCTCTCACAACCCCGGCATGCCGCCCCCTCTGGGGCGTGAAAACCTCAATGATTGCAGAGGTTTCGCCATGCGTCCGGCTGGAAAGCAATATGCCCTGATCTCGCCACTCCATGCGCTCTTCCTGCCTCGCCCGTCGCCCGATTGGACACCAGTTCGCCGCCAATGCCAAGCGCATGGAAACGACTCGCGTTATGTGCTTATCTCCCCGAAATCAGATTTTTGAGGGGGATAGTCATGTCGTCATTTTTCAGGAAGGCCATTCTGGCCGCCGGCCTTTCCTTTGCCGCCACCACTGCCTCGGCACAGGAAAACGTGATGGTCGTCTTTGACGGCTCGAACTCCATGTGGGGGCAGATCGAAGGCGTCGCCAAGATCGAGATCGCCCGCGACGTGATGGACACCCTCCTCGGCGACTGGACGGAAAACCGCGAGGTCGGCCTGATGGCCTATGGCCACCGCCGCCGCGGCGATTGCGGCGATATCGAAACCCTCGTCCAGCCCGGCGCCGCCACCCGCGACAGCATCCTCGAACAGGTCAAGGGCATCACCCCCACCGGCAAGACCCCCCTCACCGACGCCGTCGAACGCGCCGCGACAGAGCTTGCCTACACCGACCGGCCCGCCACCGTGGTGCTCATCTCCGACGGTCTCGAAAGCTGCGAACGCGACCCGTGCGAACTGGCCCGCGCGCTGGAACAGGGCGGCGTCGGCTTCACCGCCCATGTCGTCGGCTTCGGCCTCGGCGCCGACCAGGACGACACTTCCCTCTCCTGCATCGCCGAGGAAACCGGCGGCACCTATATCCAGGCCTCCAACGCCGAAGAGCTCAAATCCGCCATGTCGAGCGTCAGCACCGCCGTGGCCGAATCCACCCCCGAGCCCGAGCCGGAACCCGCCCTGCCCGACGTCACCGTCACCGGCCCCGGCACAGCCGTGGGCGGCTCGATCATCGAGGTCACCTGGGAGCCGACAGCCGCACAGGGCGACTTCCTCACCGTGGTCCCCGCCGGCACCGCTTCGGGCGACTACGGCCCGACGCAGGGCGTCAATGAAGACATGACCGTCGCCTTCACCCTGCCCGCCGACCAGGGCATGTACGAGATCCGCTACATCCACGACGACAGCGACACGGTTCTCGGCACCGACGCGCTCGAGATCACCAAGCCCGAGGTCGTTCTGACCGGCCCCGACATGGTGCTCATCGGCGAGGATTTCACCATCGGCTGGTCGCCCACGATCAACCCCGGCGACGTCGTCACCATCGTGCCCGTCGGCGCCGACACCGGCAATTATGAAGGCTACGTCACCGTGCGCGACCGCTCCGAGGGCTCGCTCAACGCCCCCGCCGACCCCGGCATGTACGAGCTGCGCTACATCCTCAAGGTCGACAACCGCACCGTCGCCACCCGCCCGATCGAGGTCACCGAACCCGAGGTCACGCTCAGCGTGCCCGACACCGCGCTCGCCGGGTCGAAATTCACCGTCGGCTGGACCGGCACGGTCAACCGCCAGGATTACATCACCGTCGTCCCCGCCGGCACCGCGGAAGGCGAGTTCGGCAACTACTTCGTCGTCCGCGACAAGACCGAGAACGATCTGCAGGCCGCCGCCGAAACCGGCCTCTACGAGGTCCGCTACGTCCTGCGTGAAGGCAACAAGACGCTGGCCTCCGCGCCGATCGAGATCACCGCGCCCGAGGTCACCGTCACCGCGCCGGAAACCGCCACCACCGGCTCCAAGTTCCCCGTCTCATGGACCGGCGCCGTCAACGGCAACGACTATGTCACCATCGTGCCCGCCGGCACCGCAGAGGGCGAGTTCGGCAACTATATCGTCGTCCGTGACAAGACCGAGCACACCCTTCAGGCCCCCGCCGAAACCGGCATGTACGAAGTCCGCTACGTCCTGCGTGAAGGCAACAAGACACTGGCCACCACGCCCATCGAAATCACTCCGCCCACGGTCACCGTCACCGCGCCCGAGACCGCCACCACCGGCTCCAAGTTCCCGGTCTCGTGGACAGGTACGGTCAACGGCAACGACTATGTCACCATCGTCCCCACCGGCACCGCCGAGGGCGAGTTCGGCAACTACATCGTCGTCCGCGACAGGACCGAGAACCAGCTTCAGGCCCCTGCCGACACCGGCATGTACGAGGTCCGCTATGTCCTGCGCGAAGGCGGCAAGACGCTGGCCTCAACGCCCATCGAGGTCACCACGCCCGAGGTCACGGTCGACGCCCCCGACACCGCCCAGACGGGCGAGCGGTTCCTGGTCTCGTGGACCGGCACGGTCGATGCCGGCGACTATATCAACATCGTCCCCGCCGGCACAGAAGAGGGCGAGTTCGGCAATTACGTCACCGTCCGCGACGACACCGAGAAAGAGCTTCAGGCGCCTGCGGAAACCGGCATGTACGAGGTCCGCTACGTCCTGCGCGAAGGCGGCAGGACGCTGGCCTCCGACATGATGGAGATCGTCGCGCCCGAGGTCTCGGTCACCGCCCCCGAGATGGCGCTGGCGGGCTCCGCCATCCGTGTCTCGTGGACAGGCACCGTCGCCGCCGGCGACTACATCGCCATCGTGCCTGCCGGCGCGGAAGACGGCGAGTTCGGCAACTATTTCACCGTGCGCGACGACACCGAGAAGGACCTCCGCGCCCCCTCGAGCCCCGGCCTCTACGAGATCCGCTACATCCTCCGCGAAGGCTCCAAGACCCTGGCCACCCGGCCCATCGAGATCACCGAGCCCGAGGTCACCGTCTCCGGCCCCTCCGAGGTGCGCGCGACCGACACGCTCAAGGTCTCGTGGACCGGCGCGGTCGACCCCGGCGACTACGTGGCGCTGGCGCCGATGGGCAGCGGCGATGACGACTTCTCCAACTACTTCACCATCCGCCAGAACACCGAGAAGGACATGACCGCGCCCGAAACGCCCGGCATGTACGAGCTGCGCTACATCCTGCGCGAAGGCGGCCGCGTGCTGGCCCGCCAGCCCATCGAGGTGCTCGACGCCGACGCCGCGCTCAATTCCGGCGCCGAGCTGACCGCCCCCGACACCGCAAGCGCCGGCAGCACGATCGAGGTCGGCTGGTCGGTCGACGCCACCAGCGCCGATCAGCGGATCACCATCGCCGCCGCCGATCAGGCCATCTTCACCTGGATCGAGGCGGTCAAGATCACCGGCGAACCGCCGGTCAGCCTGACCCTGCCCGACGAGCCCGGCAGCTACGAACTGCGCTTCCTCGATGTCAGCAACCAGGCCGTGCTCGCCCGCAAGGTCATCACCGTGGAGTAACACGCATGCACAAGCCCGACGGCTACCCCGACGTCTCGGCCTATCTCATTGTCGAGGATGCCCGCGCGGTGCTCGACTTCTGCGCCGCCGTCTTCGGCGCGGAAGACCTCCGCATCATCGAGCGCGAGGGCGGCGGGATCATGCATGGCGAAACCCGCATCGGCGACAGCGTGGTCATGATGGGCGAAATGCCCGGCGGCCCGCCCGCCAACCTGCATCTCTACCTCGCCGATGCCGACGCGGCCTTCGACCGCGCCGTCGCGGCGGGGGCCGAGGTGGTGCAACCGATGACCGAGAAGGGCGACGGCGACCGCCGCGGTGGCGTCCGCGACGCCAGCGGCACGACATGGTGGATCGCGCAACAGGTCGGCTGAGGCGTACCTAGCGCACCGACACCACCGTGCACGGGGCATGCTGCGTCACCTTCAGCGCCACGCTGCCCAGAAGCATCGTCTTCAGCCGCCCCAGCCCCCGGTGCCCCAGCACGATCATGTCCGCCCCGGCCTCCTCCGCCATGTCGAGAATCGCATCGGCCGGGTCGCCCTGCGCGCTAACCGTCTCGACTTGTGTCACGCCCATCTCCTTGGCCCGGTCGGCGGCGCGGCGCAGGATTTCCTCGCCGAGCATCGTGATCACCCGCACCACGTCGCCCGAGGGGCGCGTATCCGCGAACAGGTCCCCTCCGGTGCCGGTCATTATCTCGAAATCCACCTTCGAGGCTTTCCGCACATGCTCCACGATATGTTCGACATCCGCCATCCGTGCCAGCTCCTCCGACGGGCGCCCGAACTGAAGCACGTGCCCCACGGTCAGCGGCACGCCGAATTCCGTGGCGATTTCAGATGCCAGATCGACGGCCTTCATCGCGGTGTCCGACCCATCGGTCGCAACGAAGATATGCTGTTTCATGGTGGTTTCTCCCTCTGCGTCAGGAAAAGCCTACCGGCGCCCACGCCCCCGCGCCTTTACCGCGATCAATCCGCCAGTCCCGACCCGTAGCAACTGTCTTTCTTATCCTGCCGCTGGCCGGTGCTCTCTTTGATCCCGCAGCATTGCGTTGAGGACGGTGAGCAGCTTGCGGGCGCAGGCGACGATGGCGAGTTTGACCGGTTTTCCCGCCTCCTGCAGCTTGCGCCGGAAGGCCCTTAGCGCCGGGTCATACCGGCTGGCGATGAACCCCGCGAGGTAGAGCGTGCGCCGCACCTCCGCGCGGCCGCCCCAGATCCGCCGCTTCCCCCGGAACCGGCCGCTGTCGCAGGCATGCGGCGCCAGACCGGCGAGGCTGGCGATCGCCCGGCGGTCGAGACGGCCCAGCTCGGGCAGCCGGGCCAGCAGGCTCGCCGCCAGCAGCGGCCCCACCCCCGGCATCGTCCGCAAGAGGCGCGACCGGTCCGACAATGCCTCATCCGCCCCGATCACCGCGGCGATCTCGGCCTCGAGCTTGCCGATCCGGCGGCGCAGCAGCGCGATCATGCTGCCGATATCGCGGCGGACAGAGGCATCGCGGGCCTGACGCAGGCGCGCCATCTCGGCCCGCAGCATCGCGCCGAGATCGTCCCGGCGGCCCATCAGGCCGGCCAGCCGCGCCCGCCCGGGATCGGCCGGCGGCGTCGGGCGCAAAGCCAGCGCCCGACCCATCTCCGCCAGCACCCGGGCATCGACCCGGTCGGTCTTGGCCAGCCGGCCCGTGGCGCGGGCGAACTCCCGCGCCTGCCGCGGGTTGACCCGGGCGTAGGTGACATCCGCCGCGCCGAGCGCCTCGGCCAGCGGGTGCTCGTACCCGCCCGAGGCCTCGAACACCACCAGCGCCCCCCGGGCCCGGGCGGCGAAAGCCCGAAGCTCGGCGGTCGCCATCGGCACCCGCTCCGCCCGACCGGTGGAAAGAAAGAAGACGTCGATCCAGTCCTTGGCGATATCGACGCCGATGACATCTTGTGGCAAAGTCATGGGGCCTGTCCTTGATCTGCGGGATCGGCTGGTTGCACAGCCCTCCCTGGCAACTGTTCAGGTTTGACAACGGTCGGCAGACGAGCCCCGGGCTACGCGACGGTCTCAAGGACCAAGGGTGGGACGGGGTCTCGCCTGCCGATACACAATATCGCACAGATCAAAGAGACAAGGGTGGGTGCCAACCCACCACTCCCGCCGCAAATCACACGGTCAATCCGCCAGCCCCGGCTCGTCCAGAAGATGCCGCCCGGCCCGGTCCTCGACCTCGATCACCCACAGGTCGGGGTCGAACCCGCGCTGCTTCGCAATCGCCTCGTCCACCGCGCGTTCCTCGCCCTCGGCCAGCACAACCCAGGCCCGCTTGCCGCTCATCAGGTCGAAACTGCGCTGGAACGCCCGCGCCTGCCCATCCAGCGTGTTGAGCTTCACCAGAACCGCACCCGCGGTGTCGTCGCCATGCGACGTGACAAACGCCGGAATATCCTGCAACCGCAGCCGCGCCAGGTAGGCCTGCACCCAGAATTCAGCCGTCAACCGCGCCATTCTACCCGCCCCGGACCTGATCCGGGGCCGCGTGCCAAAGCCGCGCCCCGTAGGGTGGGTGCCAACCCACCATTCCCCGGCCAGGCTCGCTCACCCGTTCCCGTCCTTGAACTCCAGCCCCATCTCTGAATACCGCTCGGCCTCTTCCAGCCAGCCGGGCCGCACCTTCACCTGCAGGAACAAATGCACCTTCCGCCCGAGGAACTCCTCCAGCTCCTCCCGCGCGGCCTGGCTCACGGCCTTGATCGTCTCGCCCTTGCGGCCAAGGATGATCCCCTTGTGCCCGTCCCGCGCCACATAGATCACCTGGTCGATCCGCGCCGAGCCGTCTTTCCGCTCCTCCCAGCTCTCGGTCTCGACCGTCAGCTGGTACGGCAATTCCTGGTGCAGCCGCAGGGTCAGCTTCTCGCGCGTCATCTCGGCCGCGATCATCCGCATCGGCAGGTCGGCAATCTGATCCTCGGGGTACAGCCACGGGCCCTCCGGCATCTCGCCCGCCAGCCATTCCCTCAGGTCGTCCACCCCGTGCCCCCGCTCGGCGGAAATCATGAAGGTCCGCTCGAACGGGTACCGTTCGTTCAACTCCTGCGTGAGGCCGAGAAGCGCCTCCGATTTCACCCGGTCGATCTTGTTGATCGCCAGTGCCACCTTCCGGCCTTTCGTCGCCTCCGCGAGGTTCTCTAGGATCTGCTCGACCCCCTCGGTGATCCCCCGATGCGCCTCGACCAGCAGCACCACCACGTCGGCATCCGCCGCCCCGCCCCAGGCGGCGGCCACCATCGCCCGGTCCAGCCGCCGGCGTGGCTTGAAGAGGCCCGGCGTGTCGACAAACACCAACTGCGCCTCCCCCTCCATCGCCACGCCGCGAATCCGGGCGCGGGTGGTCTGCACCTTGTGGGTCACGATACTCACCTTCGCCCCCACCATGCGGTTGAGAAGCGTGGACTTGCCCGCATTGGGCTCTCCGATCAGGGCGATGAAACCGGCGCGCTGGGTCATTGGCTCTTCCTTGGCTCAGTTGATGCGCCTTAGCCCATCACGGCCCGCTTTGCCAGAGATCGTGCTATTCCCCCCGGTGCGAAACTTGTCTAGCGTCGCCCGAGGTTCCAAGACCACAATAACGGAGACCGGCCCGGGATGACACGCGCGCTCATCAACACCACAGACCTGATGGCGCCCGGCTGGCGGTTCATGGCCGATCACATGCCCGACCCTGACCTCGACTGGTCGAGCTTCACCTCGCAGGCCTATGGCGGCCCCAACCGTGTTCGCCGCCTCCGAGCTGTTACCGCCGCCGCCCTCGCCGCCCGCCGCGCGCGCAAGGCCGGGCACAAGCCGCTCCTGATCTCGCACCTGCCCAACATGGCGGCGCTGACCAACTTCACGCGCCGGGCGCTTTGCCCCTCGGTGCCGCAGATCGCGTTCTCCTTCAATTTCACCGCCTTGCCGGATGGCGCCCGGCGCAAGGCTTACCGCAACGGGCTTCGGGATATCGACGAGTTCGTCGTCTTCTCCGCGCATGAGAAACAGCTCTACGCCCGCGAACTCGGCGTGCCGCCCGACCGGATCCGCGTGCTCAAATGGGCCATGGACCCGCCCGAAACGGCCCTGGACGCGGACGCGGCGCGACCCGATCAGCCCTATCTCTGTTCGATCGGCGGCGAGGCCCGCGACTATCGCCTGCTCGCCAACGCCATGCGCCGCCTGCCCGGGCGTCGCGCCGTCGTCATCGCCCGGCCTTACAGCGTGCAGGGCATCGATTTCCCCGATAATGTCGATGTCCGCCTCAACCAGCCCGGCCCGGTCACGTGGCGGCTGGCGACCGACTCGGTCGGCCTTGCCCTGCCGCTTCTCAGCCATCAAACCGCCTGCGGGCATATCACCCTCGTCGCGGCCAAGCTGCTGGGGGTGCCGGTGGTGGCGACAGACTGCCTCGGTCTGGCGGAATACCTCTCCGACGGCACGGTCTATGGCCGCATCGCACCCGGCGACACCGACGCCATGGTCGAGGCCATCGAGGGCCTCTTTACCGACCGCGACGCGGCCCAGGCCATCGCCCAGACGGCGCAGATAAAAGCCCGAACCGAACACGCGCCGTCGAACTGGGTGCGCTACATGGAAGATGCCCTGACGCGGCTGTAAGGCGTGACGCCGCGCCGACGACCCTACCCGGCCTCGACCCGCGCCAGCAACGCCGTCGCCGCCGCCTGCTCCGCCTGCCGCTTCGACCCGGCGGTGGCGCTCTCGGCCTGCCCGTCGGCCAGCCGCGCCTCTATGGTGAATTGCGGCGCATGGTCCGGCCCCGACCGTGCCGTCTCGACATATTCCGGCGGCATCTGGCCCCGCGCCTGCGCCCATTCCTGCAGGGCGGTCTTGGCGTCGCGGGCGTCTTCCTTGACGCTCTCGATCCGCTTGCCCCACAGCCGCAGAACCACCTCGCGGGCCGCCTCGAACCCGGCATCGCGATAGACGGCGGCAATCACCGCCTCCATCCCGTCGCCCAAGAGCGCCTGCTTGCGCCGCCCGCCCGACATCATCTCGGACCGGCCCAGTTTCAGAACCTTGCCAAGGTCGATCTGCCGGGCCACGTCGGCACAGGCCTCCTTGCGCACCAGCGCGTTGAAGCGGGGCGCCAGCTGGCCCTCCTGCGCCGCCCGGTCCCGTTCCAGCAGCGCCTCGGCCATCACCAGCCCCAGCACCCGGTCGCCCAGGAATTCCAGCCGCTGGTTGTCGTCCCGGTTGGGCGAGGACATCGAGGAATGCGTCACCGCCCGCACCAGCAACTCCGGCTCGGCAAACTTGTGCCCCAGCCGGCCTTCAAAGGCCTTCAACTCGCCCGAAAGCTTCATTCCAGCTTCTCGAAGAACCGGTCGCCCCGCCATGTCCAGAAGAACAGCATCGAGCGGCCCGCGGACGAGAACATCACCCTCCCCGCGCGCCCGATCAGGTTTTCATACGGCACGAACCCGACGCCCCCCGCAGCCAGCGGCACGCGGCTGTCGGTCGAGTTGTCGCGGTTGTCGCCCATGAAGAAGTAATGCCCCTCGGGCACCGTGAACACGCCGGTATCGTCGAGCGACTGGCGCGAGATGTTCAGGATGGCATGGCTGCGCCCATTGGGCAGCGTTTCGATCTGCCGCGACTTCCGGCACTCCGCGCCCATGCCCACCGGCCCGTTCTCACAGCGCGGCGTCACTTGAAGCGGGCCCTGCCGCTCCTTGATCTCGGTAAAGTCGCCGGCATCCTCGAGCTGAACAGGCTCGTCGTTGATGTACAGCACGCTGTCGCGCATCTGAACCCGGTCCCCCGGCAAGCCGATCACCCGCTTGATGAAATCCGTGCCGTGCACCGGGTGGCGGAAGACGATGATATCGCCCCGCTCGGGCTCGCTGCCCATCAGGCGGGTGTTGTCGCCGTCAAGAAAACCGCAGATATCCTGCGCGTCGATGTTGATCCCGAACCGCTGAAGCCGGATCGACGGGCAAGAAGCGTAGGAATAGCCATAGGCCATCTTGTTGACGAACAGGAAATCGCCGATCAGCAGCGTGTCCTTCATCGACCCGGACGGAATCCAGAACGGCTGGAAAAAGATGGTGCGGAAGATGCCCGCGATCACCAGCGCCCAGAAAACCGTCTTGATGGTCTCCCAGACCGTGCTCGATTTCTTGCCCTCTTCGGCCATGCCTGTCTCCGCGCCTCGGTTTCCGGGTATTGCGGGTTTCATGAGCGTGCGGCGGCATGGTGTCAAGTCACGCCTTCCGGCCCCCGTCAATCGGCCGCGCCTCGATCACGACAAAGGCCTGCGCCCAGGGGTGATCGTCGGTCAGCGTCACGTGGATGATCGCCTCGTGCCCCTCGGGCGTCATCTCGGCCAGCCGCTCGGCGGCCCAGCCGGTCACCTCCATCACCGGCTGCCCGCTGCGCAGGTTGCTGACGGCCATGTCCTTCCACGCGATCCCCATCCGCAACCCCGTGCCCAGCGCCTTCGAACAGGCCTCCTTCGCCGCCCAGCGCTTGGCATAGGTGCCCGCCGTATCCGCCCGCCGCTCGGCCTTGCGCTGTTCCACCTCGGTGAACACCCGGTTGCGGAACCGGTCGCCGAACCGCTCCAGCGTGCCGGCGATCCGCTCGATATTGGCCAGATCGGTCCCGATACCGAGGATCATGGGGAAAGCTGCGCCCCGATGTCCCCGGTCGCCTGGTTCAGCGTGAACCGCAGTGTCCGCGGCGTGTAATCCATCCCGTCATAGACCTGCACGGTCATGGTAAAGATCAGCCCCACAGCCGGGTCATAAGCGGCCTGAAGACTGCCGAAATCGGCGCCCGCAAAGCCCATGCCGTTCAACCCGATCGTCCGGCACTGGCGCAGGCCCAGCTCGTCATAGGGCGGCGACAGGACGAACACGTGAAACGCGGCCGCCGCCGGTTCCGCGGTATCCAGCAGCGCCAGCCGCACCTTGCCCTCCGCGAAGGTGCGGGTGTTCTCCTCCCACGGCTCGGCAATGTTGTCGGCCCGCGCGGGCCAGTCGCAGGGCACCGCCTCCTGCGCCACCACGGGCGCCGCGGCCAGCAAGCCCAGACATACAGCAATCGCTTTCATGGCGACCTCCCTCATGTCACTCGATCTCGCCCTTGCTGCGCATCAGGCTCAGCTGGTTGCCCGCCGCGATGCCCAGGAACACCCGGTTGCAGATCAGGTAGCCCCCGGCATAAAGCCCCAGCAATATCAGGAACTGCCGCGAGCCCATGGGCGCCACCGCCAGCTTGGCAAATTCGGGCAGCCACGCGCCCCCGCCATAGGCCAGCGCCAGGTTCAGCACCACGGCGATCCCCGTCGCGGCCCAGGTGAAATTCCACGCCTCGGCCCCCTTGGGCCGGCGCTTCTCCCGCCGGGCGAATTGCTGGCCCTCGACCACGGCCCCGATCATCGCCGGCACCATCAGCTGCGCCGACGAGCCCAGCGCCGAATCGACCTGTGCGTTCAGCACGCCCACGATCAGCGCCACGCCGATGGCCACCGCCAGGAACACCACCGCGTACCGGATCAGGCTGACAGCGGTCATCCGGCCGACCGCGCCTTGTCTGCGCGCGCCCCGTCCATCAGCCGCCGCATCTCGCGAATCGCCGGCTGCAGCCCCAGGAAGATCGCCTCGCCGATGATGAAATGCCCGATATTCAGCTCCATCACCTCGGGAAACGCCGCCACCGGCTGCACGGTGTCATAGGTCAGCCCGTGGCCCGCATGCACCTCGAGCCCCAGCGAATGGGCATAAGCCGACATCTCGCGCAGGGCGGCCAACTCCCGGTCACGCTCCTCGATTCGGCCCTCGGCATGGGCGTCGCAATAGGCGCCGGTATGCAACTCGATCACCTCGGCCCCGATCCGATGCGCGGCCTCGATCTGGCGTTTGTCGGCGGCGATGAAGATCGACACCCGGCAGCCCGCATCCCGCAACGGCGCGATGAAATGCGCCAGCCGGTTTTCCTCGCGCGCCACTTCCAGCCCGCCTTCCGTCGTCCGCTCCTCGCGCTTTTCGGGCACGATGCACACCGCGTGCGGCTTGTGCCGCAACGCAATCGCCTGCATCTCTACGGTCGCGGCCATCTCGAAGTTGAGCGGCACGCTCAGCGTCTCGACCAGCCGGTCGATATCGCTGTCGGAAATGTGCCGCCGGTCCTCGCGCAGGTGGGCGGTGATCCCGTCGGCCCCCGCCTCCTCGGCCAGCTTCGCGGCGCGGATCGGGTCGGGGTAATCCCCGCCGCGCGCATTCCGCACGGTCGCCACGTGGTCGATATTCACGCCAAGGCGCAGTTTTCCCGCAGACATCATGCCGCCCTCCTGTTCCTGCCCGTTCCGTCCGGGTCCGGGGCTCACCCTAATCCTGATTCTGCTTGGCGTCAGCCTTGCCCGCGGCTTTTTCTTTCAGCGCCAGAAGCTTGTCCTTGATCCGGCCCTTGCGGCCCTTCTGGTAGGCCTGGATCACCGGCAGGCTGACGTAATAGCCGATCATGCCGAAAATCAGCCCGGGGATGATCCCGCCGATCATGTAGGGAAAGAACACCTCGTCGTAAAAGACATAGAGGTTGTGCCAGTCGGCCTGGCCGTCGCCGAACAGCGTGAAGAAGTTGTCCTTCAGGTCGACCCACGCATCGACGAACTTGCCGCCCAGCGACCGGTGCGCGCCGGTGTGATGCTGAAACGTCCGCCCCAGCAGGAAATTCCCCGTCTGGAACGAGATCGCCCCGATCGGCACGAAGGTCAGCGGGTTGCCCACGAAGGTCGACAGCAGCGAGGCGATGATATTGCCCCGGATGATCAGCGCCAGCGCGGCGGCGGCAAAGAAATGCATCCCGAAGAACGGGCTGAACGTCACGAAGATCCCGGCAAAGATCCCCCGGGCAATCCGGTGCGGCGGGTCGGGCAGGCGCCGGACGCGATGCTTGATGTAATAGAACGCACGTTTCCAGCCGCCCTTGGGCCAGACCGTTTCATAAACGATCTTCCACCATGGTCGTCTGTCTCTGCGCTTGAAGACCACCTTGCGCGGCTCCCCGGTTCACTTGTTCTCACCGCCACCGGCCCGGCCCGGATCGCGGAAACGCTCTACGGCGGCCACATCGCTTTCCGCGTCAAGTGCCGAGATCACGCTGTGAAGATGCTCGGCATCGCGCAGCTCGACATCGATCAGCAGTCGGTAAAAATCCGGTTTGCGGTCGACGAATGTCAGGTCCGAGATATTGGCCTTCTGCTCTCCGATCAATGTGCAAATACGTCCCAGCACGCCGGCGTCGTTGCTCATGGTGATATTGAGCGTCACATCGTACTCGGCCGGGTGCTTGCCGGCGTGCCAGTGCAGGTCAAGCCAGCGCCCGGGCTGATCGTCGAAGGCCGACAGCGCCTCGCAGTCGATCGTATGCACCACAACCCCCTTGCCGCGATACGTGATCCCCACGATACGCTCGCCCGGCAGGGGCTGGCAACAGCGCGCCCGGTCGAACCGCTGATTCCGGGCCAGGCCGATCACCGCGCGGTCACGGCCGACCACGTTGCTCTCATCCGGGGCGATGTCGGGATAGACCGCGTGCAGCACCTGTTGCGCGGTCAGCTCGGCACTCCCGAGCCGGGCCAGAACCTCGTCGGCATTCTTCAGCCGAAGGGTCTTGGCCGCGGCGGTCAGCGCCTTCTCGGTGGCGCGCTTGCGCACATTGTCGAAGGCCGAGCGCGCAAGCTCGCGCCCCAGCTTGATGTACCGGTCGCGGTCCAGCTCGCGCAGCGCCCGGCGAATGGCGGCGCGCGCCTTGCCGGTGGTGGCGATGTCCAGCCACGTCGCCTGCGGCGTCTGCCCGTCGGCGGTGATCACCTCGACCGACTGGCCGTTCTTGATCCGGGTCCACAAGGGCACCCGCATCCCGTCGATCTTGGCACCCACGCAGGCATGCCCGATCCGCGTGTGAATGGCATAGGCAAAGTCGATCGGCGTCGCCCCCCGGGGCAGCTTCACCACATCCCCCTTGGGCGTGAAGCAGAACACCTTGTCCGAATACATCTCCAGCTTCACGGCCTCGAGGAAATCCTCGTGATCCTCTTCCGAATCGAACTGTTCGGTCAGGCTGGAAATCCACTTTGCGGGGTCGACGGCGAACGGGTTCTCCGAGCGCACGCCATCCCGGTACGACCAGTGCGCCGCAACCCCCGTCTCGGCCACGTCATGCATCTGGCGGGTGCGGATCTGCACCTCGACCCGCTTGCCGTCGCGCCCCGACACGGTGGTGTGAATCGACCGGTACCCGTTCGACTTGGGCTGGCTGATGTAATCCTTGAACCGCCCCGGCACGGCCCGCCAGCGCTGGTGGATCGCCCCCAGCACGCGATAGCAATCCTCTTCCGAGCCGGTGATGATGCGGAAGCCGTAGATATCCGACAGGCGCGAAAAGCCCATCTCCTTCTCCTGCATCTTCCGCCAGATCGAATAGGGCTTCTTCGCCCGGCCCAGCACATCCGCCTCGATTTTCGCCTTGTCCAACTCGTGGCGCATGTCCGACGTGATCCGCTCGATCACGTCGCCGGCTTCCTTCTGCAAGGTGATGAACCGGCGGATGATCGACGCCCGCGCCTCGGGGTTGATGACCCGGAACGCCAGGTCTTCCAGCTCCTCGCGCATCCACTGCATGCCCATCCGGCCCGCCAGCGGCGCGAAGATATCCATCGTCTCCCGCGCCTTCTTGAGCTGCTTCTCGGGGCGCATCGCCTTGATGGTGCGCATGTTGTGCAGCCGGTCGGCCAGCTTCACCAGGATCACGCGCATGTCCTTCGACATCGCCATGAACAGCTTGCGGAAATTCTCGGCCTGCTGGGTCTCGGTGCTGGAAAGCTGCAGGTTGGTCAGCTTGGTGACGCCGTCGACCAGGTCGGCAATCTCCGGCCCGAACTTCTCGGCCACGATCTTGTACGAGGCGCGCGTGTCCTCGATCGTGTCGTGCAGCAGGGCGGTGACGATGGTCGCGTCGTCCAGCCGCTGCTCGGCCAGGATGGCGGCCACGGCGGCAGGATGGGTGAAATACGGCTCGCCCGAGTGGCGGAACTGCCCCTCGTGCATCTCGCGGCCGAAATCAAAGGCCGCGGTGATCAGCTTCTCGTCGGTTCTCGGGTTATACGTGCGGACAAGCTCGATAAGGTCTTGAGCCGCGATCATGCCTTGCGCATCCCCTGAGCGGGGGACAGGTCAGCCCTGCCCCTGCGCCTCCATCAGCGCCCGCAGAAGGTTCTCTTCCGACATGTCGTCCTCGGCCGGCTTGTCGGGCTCGCCACCCATCAGCAGCGCCATGGAATCGTCTTCGGGCTCGTCGACCTCGATCTGGGTCTGATTCGATTCGATCAGACGCTCGCGAAGCTCGTCGGCCGACTGGGTCTCTTCGGCAATCTCGCGCAGGGCGACAACCGGGTTCTTGTCGTTGTCGCGGTCCACGGTAATCTGCGATCCGGCGGAAATTTCGCGCGCCCGATGGGCGGCAAGCATCACCAGATCGAACCGGTTGGGAACCTTGTCGACGCAGTCTTCGGTTGTCACGCGGGCCATGAGACCTCCAGAGGGATGGCATAAACTTGTGGAAGTGCCTTATCTAAAACGTCTCCGCCCGAGTTACAAGGAGATATTTGGCCGCCCGAGGGGGCGGAGGGGCCCGATTTTACATAAGAAAGATTGATTTATCCGGGCCCTGGGCTAACGATCTGCGCGGCGGCACCAACCTATTTCGACACGCCCGCCCTATCCGGAGATTTTCAACCTTGTTTACCTTCCCGATTCCCCGTCCGTTCACCGCCATAGCCAGCCTCGCCACCGCCGCCCTGACGGCCCTGGCCTCGCCCGCCGCCGCGCTCGACACGTCCGTCTTCTACAAGCTCTCCACCGATTTCCGCGGCACCGGCATGCCGCTCGACATCGTCAATGGCGGGCCGATGAACAACTTCAGCCACCTCGCCCCGGCCGGCAACTACTCGGGCCAGTTCTGGCGCCTCGAACCGGCCGGCGCCGGCCTCTACCGCCTGTCGACCGAGTTTCGCGGCACCAACATGTGCCTCGACGTGGTCAATGGCGGGAACCTCAACAACCTGACCCACCTCACGCCCTGCGGAAACTATTCCGGCCAGCTCTGGCACATCACGCAGGACAGCGGCTTCTACCGCCTGACAACCGACTTCCGCGGTGCCGGCATGTGCCTCGATGTCTTCAACGGCGGCAACCTCGACAATTACACCCACCTGACGGATTGCGCCAACTACTCCGGCCAGTTCTGGTCGCTGACGCCCACCGGCCGCCCGGCCTGGTAACGGCTCAGAGCGGCACCACCTCGTCGCGGGCCTCCTGCGGCAGGGCCTCGACCATCTCGGCCACCGTCTTTCCAAGAACGGGGTGGCGCCACTCCGGCGCCACCTCGGCCAGCGGCACCAGCACGAAGGCACGGTCCTGCATCCGCGGATGCGGCAGGATCAGCCGGTCGGGCGCGCGTTGCGTCTGCTCGTCCAGCGGCAGGTCAAGCCACGCCCGATACGTCTCGGCATCGGGCAACACGGCCTCGCCCGCCGCGATCAGGTCGAGGTCCAGAACCCGCTGCCCCCAGCGCTGCACCCGCTCGCGCCCGAAATCGGCCTCGATCCCGTGCAGGACCGCCAGAAGATCCTCTGGCCCGCCATCGAAAGTCAGCCCCGCGGCGGCGTTCACATAGTCGGGGCCCGCCCCCGGCGGAAAGCACGGCGTCGCGAAAAAACGGCTCGAAATCACCTCCCGCGCCCCGGCCGCCGACAATTTCCGCAGTGCGGAACGCGACGTCACATCCGGCGAACCGGCCGCCGACGGCATGTTTGCGCCGAGTGCAATCAGGAAAAATTGGTGTTTCACCACAAAGCCTTGCTCATTTTACCGCTTGAAGTTGAATCCTAGGTTCAGGAAACGCCCTTGTGCATCCCCGCCGGAAATCCTATTCTTCTTGGCCAGCCCTCTCCGGCATTTATACACCACCACTCACACCACTCGAAACCGGACCGGGCTTTACATTTGAAAGGACATTTCGATGTTTTACAAGGACGAACGGCTTGCGCTGTTCATTGATGGTTCCAATCTGTATGCAGCGGCGAAATCCCTGGGCTTCGACATCGATTACAAGCTCCTGCGCGCGGAATTCATGCGCCGGGGCAAACTTCTGCGGGCGTTCTACTACACCGCCCTGCTGGAGAATGACGAGTACTCGCCCATCCGCCCGCTGGTCGACTGGCTGAACTACAACGGTTTCTCCATGGTCACCAAGCCGGCCAAGGAATACACCGACAGCCAGGGCCGCCGGAAGGTCAAGGGGAACATGGATATCGAGCTCGCGGTCGATGCCATGGAACTCGCCCCGCGCGTGGACCATATCGTGCTCTTCTCCGGCGACGGCGATTTCCGCCCGCTCGTGGAAAGCCTGCAACGTCAGGGTGTGCGCGTTTCGGTCGTCTCGACCATCCGCAGCCAGCCCCCGATGATCTCGGACGACCTGCGCCGTCAGGCCGACAATTTCATCGAACTGGAAGACCTCAAGGACGTGATCGGCCGCCCCCCGCGCGAGAACCAGAACACCGAACGCGAAACGGCCTACGCCCAGCAAAGCTGAGCGACCGTGATCCGGCATGCCACGGCCCGGGCGCCCGCCGCCCGGGCTTTCGGCATGCCGGCCGTTCCGGCCGCCCCCTCTGGACGCACGGGCTCACAGGCCTTACCTCTGGACCACGGACAGGAGGCCCCATGACCAAACCGCCCCTCACCCTCTACCTCGCCGCCCCCCGCGGCTTCTGTGCCGGCGTCGACCGCGCGATCAAGATCGTCGAGATGGCGCTGCAGAAATGGGGCGCGCCCGTCTACGTGCGCCACGAGATCGTGCACAACAAATACGTGGTCGACGACCTGCGCGCCAAGGGCGCGGTCTTCGTCGAGGAACTCGAAGACTGCCCCGACGACCGGCCCGTGATCTTCTCGGCCCACGGCGTACCCAAGGCCGTCCCAGCCGAGGCCGCGCGGCGCGAGATGGTCTATGTCGACGCCACCTGCCCGCTGGTGTCGAAGGTTCATATCGAGGCCGAGCGCCACGCCGAGAACGGCCTCCAGATCATCATGATCGGCCATGCCGGCCACCCCGAGACCATCGGCACCATGGGCCAGCTGCCCGACGGCGACGTGCTGCTGGTGGAAACCGTCGATGACGTCGCCGGGATCACCGTGCGCGACCCCGAGCAGCTCGCCTTCGTCACCCAGACCACCCTCTCGGTCGACGACACCACCGATATCGTCGCGGCCCTCAACGCCCGTTTTCCGGCCATCAAGGGGCCGCACAAGGAAGACATCTGCTACGCGACCACCAACCGGCAGGAAGCGGTCAAGGCCATGGCGGCCCAAGCCGACGCCATGCTCGTGGTGGGCGCGCCCAATTCCTCGAACTCCCGCCGTCTGGTCGAGGTAGGGGCCAAGGCTGGCTGCACCTATTCCCAACTCGTCCAGCGCGCCGCCGATATCGACTGGCGCGCGCTCGAGGGCATCACCTCCATCGGCATCACCGCCGGCGCCTCTGCGCCGGAAGTGCTGGTCGACGAGGTCATCGACGCCTTCCGCGCCCGCTACGACGTGACCACCGAGCAGGTGGAAACCGCGCAGGAAAGCGTCGAATTCAAGGTTCCCCGCGTCCTCCGCGAACCCGCCTGACACACGCGCGACGCCGTTTTCCGCGCGGAAAACGGTCCGGAAAATGCGCATTTTCCGGGCCCGGAATTTTCGAAAATTCCGGCACCACCGCCTCGAAGAGAGTCTCACCCCCCACATCTCCCCGCCCCGGACTTGATCCGGGGCTTCGCGCCGCACACCTCCCCGACCCGAGCCCGCGTGAGCCGCGCAACGCAAAGCGGAAAGATACCCTGGCTTGGGGCCGGGGCGGACCGCATAGTGCGCCATTCAAGTAGAACGGTTGCAAAGGTCGCGCCCTCCCGCGCCGAACCTTTCCCTTGCCCCGTCTCTTCCCATCAACCCCCGCCCCGGACCTGACCCGCGGCCTCGCGCCGCACACCTCGCCCACCCGGAGCCCATTCGGCACCACGGCTTACCACACCCATTCCGGCCGAGGCTTGACCCGGGCTCCCCCGATACATCCCCGACCCCGGCCCCCCTGGCCGCACAATGCAAAGCGGCAAGAGGCCCCGGCTCTGGGCTGGTGCGGGCCGCATAGCGCGCCATTCGAGAAGACCGTTTGCAAAGGTCGCGCTCCCCGCGCAGGACACGCCCGTGCCCCGTTTCCTCCCCCCACCCCGCGCCCCGGACTTGATCCGGGGCCTCACCCCCGCCTAAGGTCCCGCGACACCCATTGCCGAGACCTGCTACAATGACCCTCCAGTTCCTCATCACCGCCCTCGTCGTCGTCATCGCCCCCGGCACCGGGGTCATCTACACGCTCGCCATCGGCCTCGGCCGGGGCCGCCGCGCCTCCGCCTTCGCGGCCCTTGGCTGCACCTTCGGGATCGTCCCGCATATCCTCGCGGCCACACTGGGCCTCGCCGCCGTGCTCCATGCCTCCGCGCTGCTCTTCCAACTGGTGAAATTCGCGGGCGTCGCCTACCTGCTCTACCTTGCCTGGCACGCGCTCAAATCCGACGGCGCCCTCTCCGTCCGCCCCGAGGCGCGGGCCGAGCCGGGCCTGACGATCGCCCGCCGCGGCGCGCTCATCAACATTCTCAACCCCAAGCTCTCGATCTTCTTCCTGGCCCTCCTGCCGCCCTTCCTGTCGGGCAACCCGGCCACGGCGACGGCCGAGATGCTGGGCCTCGGCGCCGTCTTCATGGCGCTCACCCTCGCGGTTTTCCTGCTCTACGGGCTTTTCGCCGCCGCCGCCCGCGATCGGCTGCTCGCCTCGGAACGCATCATGCGCTGGCTCGGCCGCGGCTTCGCCGCCATCTTCGCGTCCCTCGCAGGCCGCCTCGCCCTCGAACGTGCCTGACCACGACCCAGCCAGCCCTTGAACCCATCCCGCCCGGGCTCTACACCCTCCCCATCACGTCACGCCCGGATAGCTCCTTGACCGAAATCCCCCGCACGCCCCTCCTGCTCGGCTTCGCCGGCCTTCTCCCCTTCGTCTGGAGCGTTCTGACCGTGCTCCAGCCGGGGCTGGCCGAATGGGGCGCGCGTACGCTTGGCCCACGCTTCGCCGGGGCTTACGTGATGCTGTTCTACGGGGCGATCATCCTCAGCTTCATGTCGGGCGTCCTCTGGGGCTTCGCCACGCGCCTGCACGGCGCGCGCGCCACGACCGGCTACATCCTGTCGGTGCTGCCCGCGCTCTGGGCCTTCTTCACCACCGGCGGCGGCGTCACCTCGGCGGGGCTCTCGCTTATCGCGGGCTTCATCGCCATCCTCGGCATCGACTGGTTTTTCTGGAGGCAGGGGGCGGCGCCCGACTGGTGGATGCAGCTGCGCATCCTGCTGACCATCGTCGTCACCACCTGCCTCGCGATCGGAGTGATCTTCTCATGAGCACCGACAAGGAAACCCTCGCGGCCTATGCGGCCAAGATCGACGACTACGTCCGCATGACCGACGAAGCCCCCGACGACCCCCAGCTGGCCGCCTTCATCGGCGCCCTGCCCTCGGGCGCCCATGTGCTCGACCTCGGCTGCGGCCCGGGCTGGGCGGCGGCGCAAATGGCGGCTGCGGGCCTCACCGTCACCGCCACCGACGCCGCCCCGGAAATGGTCGACCTCGCCAGCCGCTCCCCGGGCGTCACCGCCCGTGTCGCCAGTTTCGACGACATCACCGAGACCGATGCCTATGACGGCATCTGGGCCAATTTCTCCCTCCTCCACGCCCCGCGCGACGCCATGCCCCGCCACCTCGCCGCGCTCCGCCGTGCGCTCAAACCCGGCGGGCTCTTCCATATCGGCATGAAAACCGGCGTAGGCGCGCATCGCGACGCGCTCGGCCGTCATTACACCTATTACACCGACGAGAAGCTGCACGACCTCCTCACCGACGCCGGCTTCACCCCCTTCTCCTCGCACACCGGCACCGACAAGGGCCTCGCCGGCACGATGGACCCCTGGATCACGATCGCCGCCCATGGCTGAGCTCTTCGCCTATACCGACGGGGCCTGTTCCGGCAATCCCGGCCCGGGCGGCTGGGGTGTCCTCCTGCAGGCGATGGAGGGCGACAACGTCGTCAAGGAACGCGAGCTCAAGGGCGGCGAGGCCGAGACCACCAACAACCGGATGGAACTCCTCGCCGCGATCCACGCGCTCGAGGCGCTGAAAACGCCCTCGCCCATCACCATCGTCACCGACAGCGCTTACGTGAAAAACGGCGTCACCGGCTGGATCTTCGGCTGGAAGAAGAACGGCTGGAAGACCGCTGCGAAAAAGCCCGTGAAGAACGCCGAACTCTGGCAACGCCTCGACGCGGCCCAGGCGCGCCACAAGGTCACCTGGGAATGGGTCAAGGGCCACGCCGGCCACCCCGAGAACGAACGCGCCGACGAACTCGCCCGCGCCGGCATGAAACCCTTCAAACCGGGCAAGGGCTGAGCCCGGGCTTTCACTGTTCTCCAAATACTCGATACGCCCCGCCCCGACGCAGGCGCCGCGCTTTGAGTATTTCCGGAACAATGAAAGTGCAGGCGCCCGCCCGGCCTATTTCCGGCGCGCCCAGTAGGTCTGGTAAAGCCAGATCAGCAGAAGCGCCCCCAGCACGGCCCCGATCAGCCCGCCCAAAAGCCCCGCCACCGTCAGCAGCACCTGCAACACCAGCCCGCCGATCAGCGCCCCGGCGATACCGATCCCGATCGTCGGCAGGATACCGGCCTCGATCTTCATGATCCGCGTCGCGAGAAACCCCGCCGCGGCCCCGATGATGATCAGGTAGATGACAGACATCGGCTCCCTCCTTACCTGCGTTTGCGCCAATGGGTCGGCACGATGATCAACGCACCGATGGACGAGAGGATCGCGTCCACTCCCGGGGCGCCGAAGCGGAACCCGAACATGATCCGCACGAAGTAGAACAGGAACGCCCCGCCGACGCAGATGATGATCGAGGGCAGGTAGCCGTTCCGCGTGAACCCCGACTTCTCGCTGACATAGCCCACGATCCCGGCAATCACGACCGTGCCGAAAAGCTGCAGAAACATGCGCGACCCCTCTCTACAACCGCGTGCCGCGGGGCAGCTTCGTGCCGCGCAGGAACTCGGCGGCATCCTGCGGCCCCCGGCCGGCCCGTTGCAAGCGCAAAACCTGCACCGCGCCCTCACCACAGGCCACCGTCAGCGCATCGTCGAGCACCTCGCCCGGCGCGCCGGCCCCTTCGGCCAGGCGCGAGGCCAGCAGCTTGATCCTTTGGCCGTCATAATCGGTCCAAGCACCGGGAAAGGGGGAAAGCCCGCGGATCTTCCCGTCGACCTCCGTCGCCGGCGCGGCCCAGTCAACCTTCGCCTCGGCCTTGTCGATCTTGTCGGCATAGGTCACGCCCTCCTCTGGCTGAGCCTCTGGCACCAGCTCGCCCAGCCCCGCCAGCGCCTTCACGATCAACGCCGCGCCCATCGCCGACAGCCGGTCATGCAGCGAGCCGGTCGTGTCCTCCGCCCTGATCGGCGTCGCCTCCCGCAACAGAACCGGCCCGGTATCGAGCCCCGCCTCCATCTGCATGATGCACACGCCCGTCTCGGCATCGCCCGCCATGATCGCCCGGTGAATCGGCGCCGCCCCCCGCCAGCGCGGCAGAAGCGAGGCGTGAATGTTCAGACAGCCATGCTTCGGCATATCCAGCACCGCCTGCGGCAGGATCAGCCCGTAGGCCACCACCACCGCAACATCCGCGTTGAGCGCCGCGAATTCCGCCTGCTCCTCGGCCCCTTTCAGCCGCTCCGGATGCCGCACCTCCAGCCCCAGCGCCTCGGCCCTTGCATGCACCGGCGTCGGCCGGTCCTTCTTGCCCCGGCCCGCCGGGCGCGGCGGCTGGCAATAGACGGCCGCCACCTCGTGCCCGGCCTCCACCAGTGCGTCGAGCACCGGCACCGAGAAATCGGGCGTTCCCATGAATACCACGCGCATCGGTGTCCCTTTCCTCACGTAAGGTGGATGCCAACCCACCGCCCGGATGTCCGGCGCCGTAGGGTGGGTGCCAACCCACCTCTCACCACCACCCGCCTACCCGGCTTTCTTCGCCTTCCGCAACAGCATGTCCCGCTTCACCTTGCCCAGCCGGTCAAAGTAAAGCCGCCCGTTCAGGTGGTCGATCTGGTGCTGCACCGAGGTCGCCCAGAGCCCGACGAAATCGCGCTCCTCCACCTCGCCCGCCTCGTTCAGAAACCGCACCGTCACCGCCCGGGGCCGCTTCACCTTGGCCGACACACCCGGCAAGTTCGGGCTCGCCTCTTCATGCTCGCGCAGTTCGATACTGGCATGCAGAACCTCGGGGTTGGCCATCCGCACAGCCTTCCCCCGCTCCGACGACGCATCCACCACAGCCAGCCGCAGCATCACGCCGATCTGCGTGGCCGCCAGCCCGACGCCGGGCATCGCCTCCATCGTGTCGATCATGTCGTTCCAAGTCGCGCGGATCTCGTCGGTGATGGCGTCCACCGGCTCCGCCGCACGGCGCAACCGCCCGTCGGGCCAGGGCAGACAGCGCCGAACGCTCACACCCGCGCCTTTTCCCGCTTCAGCTTCTGCATCCGGCGGGTGATCATCTGCCGCTTCATCGGCCCGAGGTAATCGATGAACAGCTTGCCGTTTAAATGGTCGATCTCGTGCTGCACGCAGGTCGCCCACAGCCCGTCGAACGTCTCCTGCTGCTCATTGCCGTCAAGGTCCATCCAGCGCACGTCGACCAGCTTGGGCCGCGTCACCTCGGCAAACTGCTCGGGGATCGACAGGCAGCCTTCCTCGTAGACGTTCTTTTCATCCGAACTGGCCACCACCTCTGGGTTGATCAGCACCATCGGCCGCGGCGTCTCGTTCTCTTCCTTCACGCAATCCATCACCAGCAGGCGATCCATCACGCCCACCTGCGGCGCCGCCAGGCCGATGCCCGGCGCGTGGTACATGGTTTCCAGCATGTCGTCGGCCAGCGCGCGCAGCTCGTCCGAGACATCGCTCACGGGCGCGCACACCTTTTTCAGGCGCGGATCGGGGTGAATGAGAATAGGCCGTTTCATGCGTGTTCATTTAGGCGATGGCCGCGCGAGGCGCAACGCCCCTTGCACCCGGGCCTCAGTGAGATAGCTTCCCGCGCAAGAGCGAGCAACCGGAGGCCCCATGAATTTCGACGATCCAACCGACCCGCACGGCACCAACGAGTCCACCGGCGACGGGCACGCGTCCTCTTCCGGTGCCGCCTCCGAAACGAATTTCGACGAGCCGATCGACCGCCGCGGCACCAACGCCACCAAGTGGGACAAGATGGAGGCCTATGGCGGCGTTTCGCCCGAGGATGGCATCGCCATGTGGGTCGCCGACATGGATTTCCGCGCGGCGGACGTCCTGCAGGAGGCCGTTCAGGGCCTTCTGGAAAAGGCCAATTACGGCTATTTCGCCTCCGACGCCAAGGCCATTCAGGCCGCCGCCTGGTGGATGAAGGAACGCCACGGCTGGGCGGTCGACCCCGACTGGATGACCAGCACGCTGGGCCTCGGCCACGCCATCGCGCTCCTGCTCGAAACCTTCACCGACCCGGGCGACGAGGTGATCATCTTCACCCCCGTCTACCACGAGTTCACAAACAAGACGAAGAACGCCGGCCGGGTGGTGCACGAGTCGCCGCTGGTCATCCGCGACGGTATCTACCACATGGATTTCGACGCGCTGGAAGCCGGCCTGACGGGCAAGGAAAAGGCCGTCCTGATCTCCTCGCCCCACAACCCGGCAGGGCGCATCTGGACGGTCGAGGAACTTCAGCAGCTCGCCGCGT
The DNA here is from genome assembly GCF_008728195.1 of Roseovarius indicus. NCBI lineage: Bacteria > Pseudomonadati > Pseudomonadota > Alphaproteobacteria > Rhodobacterales > Roseobacteraceae > Roseovarius > Roseovarius indicus. The sequence goes on along the minus strand of NZ_CP031598.1, from coordinate 515,035 downwards.
TCTGCGAAAAGCACGACCTGCTGATGATCTCCGACGAGATCCACCACGACCTCGCCTTCCCCGGCAACAGCTACACCCCCTTCATGGTGGCCGCGCCAGAGGCCGCCCATCGCACCATCGTGCTGACCGCCGCGTCCAAGACCTTCAACATCGCCGGGGCGCGCAACGCCGCCGTGACCATCCCCGAGGCGGAAAAGCGCAAGAAATTCCGCCACGCGCTGCTCGTCCACCAGACCCAGCCCAACCTGCTGGGCGTCGAACTCACCGCCGCCGCCTACACGCCGCGCGGCGCCGAATGGGTCGACGAGCTGGTCCCCTACATCGCCGGCAACGCGCAGGTCTTCAACGATGGCGTCGCGCAGATCCCCGGCGTCGTGCCAATGCCGATGCAATCCACCTATCTCGCCTGGGTCGATTTCGCCAATACCGGCCTGTCGATGGAAGACGTCCTGCGCCGCGTCCATGAAGACGCCCGGCTTGTTCCCTCCGTCGGCGGCTTCGGCACCGGGGGCGAGACCTTCCTCCGCTTCAACATCGGCACCCGGCGCGCCAACGTGGAAGAGGCCGTCTCGCGGCTGCAAGACGCCTTCTCCGACCTGCAATGATCCGCTGGGCGCTGCGGGCGGCCGTTCTGGCCGCCCTCATCCTCGGCGGGGTCATCCTCTGGCAGCGCTATGCGCCCCCGCCACCGCCGCCCGCGCCGCTGCCGCCCCTCACCGAACAGATCGACCGGATCGAGATCGACAAGGCCGCGCGCCGCCTCACCGTCTTCAAGGGCGGCGAAGCCTTGCGCAGCTACCCCATCGGCCTCGGCCGTGACCCCGAAGGCCCCAAGACGCAGCAAGGCGACGGCCGCACGCCCGAAGGCACCTTCCGCATCGACCGCCGCAACCCCAACAGCAAGTACAACCTTTCTTTGGGCATCGACTACCCCCAGCCCGAACACGTGGCCCAGGCCCGCGCCAGGGGCGTCTCCCCCGGCGGCGATATCTTCATCCACGGCCAGCCCAACGCCGTCAAAGGCCTCCGCACCCTGCCCGGCGACTGGACAGCGGGCTGCATCGCCGTGGCGGATACCGTGATAGAGGAACTCTGGCGCATCGCACCCATCGGCACGGAGGTGGTGATCCGGCCCTGACCCGGGCCGGCCCCGTCTCAGCCGATCCGGATCAGCCCTTGCCGATCAGCGCCACAGGCGCGTTCTCCGGCTTCTCGAAATCGACCGGCTGCTCGCCCGTCGCCTCGGTCATGCGCTTGTATTCGAACCGCATCTGGTCGCCGTCTTCCTCCGACGCCACGATCAGGCATTGCGACAACAGCGTCGGCCCGTCGTACAGGTCGACCATGCCCCGCAAATGATCGGCCACCGCCAGCTCCAGCGCGAACCCGTCATCCCACGCCTCGAGCACGCGGAACGTCTCCTCCCCCGCCTGAACACTCAGCCGTTGGCTCTTTTTCAGCGCCCGCTTGCGGGCGTCGTCCAGCCCCGCCTGGACCTCCGGCGGCAGATACGTTGTCATGATGCACCCAGTCTTCGAAATACCGACTCGGTATCTAGCGTGTAACTGCCGATTCTCAAAAGATAATTCGGAAGCTACCGGGATTCTTCATGAAACTGTCGCCTTTGGCCTGAGAACATGCGGGATCGCGGGGTCGTAAAGGGCACTGTCGGTAAAGTCCGAAATCTCTCCCAGGACCGGCCCCACGAGGATCAGCGCCGTGCGCGTGATCTTCTCGTCGCGCACCTTGCTGCGGATGTCCGACAGCGTCCCGCGAATGAACATCTGGTCGGGCCAGCCCACCCTGTACGCCACCACCACCGGGCAATCCGCGCCATAATACGGCACCAGCACCCGCTCGATTTCCCTGAGCGCGCGAACCCCCAGATGTATCGCCAGCGTCGTCCGCGTCCGCGCGAAATTCTCCAGCGTCTCGCCCTCGGGCATCGAGGTCGATTTCATGCTCACCCGCGTCAAGACAATCGACTGGCCCACTTCCGGCACCGTCAGTTCCTGCCCCAGCGCGGCTGCGGCCGCCGCATAGGCCGGCACACCCGGAATGATCTGGTAATCGATCCCGTCACGGCGCAGCCGCCTTATCTGCTCGGCAATCGCCCCGTAGAGCGACGGATCGCCCGAATGCACCCGCGCCACATCCTCGCCCCGCCGATGCGCGGCCACGATCTCGGCATGGGTGTCGTCCAGCGTCATCGGCGCGGTGTCCATCACCCGCGCCCCCTCCGGCGCACAGGCCACCACCTCCGCCGGCACCAGGCTCCCGGCATAAAGGCACACCGGGCATTCCCCGATCACCCGCTCCGCCTTCTTGGTCAGCAACTCCGGGTCGCCCGGCCCCGCCCCGATGAAATAAACCGTCATGCGCCCAGAAGCCCCTTCAGCTGATCGTTCAGATAGTAACAGATGCACACCTTGCCGCCGCCGCCATGCTCGCCCATGAAGACGCCATCGGCGTTCGAGATATAGGCGCAGATCGCCAGGTAATCCTGCAGCTTTTCCTCATCCACGGGCCCGCCCCGGCTCAGCAATTCCTCGATCTCCTGCCGCTCGCCGAATTGCTGCACGGCCCAGGCGGCCTGCTGCATCGGCTCCACCACATCCGGATGCCCCCAGCCCCACATGAAGCTGCCATCGTTGGAATAGGTCCCGATCACCTGCGCATCCGCCGCCACCTCCGGCGCATCCCCGAAAGACCAGACAATCCGTCCCTTCTTCTGGTTCACCCGGAAATCTTTCGCCTCTTCCAGCCGTTTCGCAAAATCAGACCCGGCCATCCGCGTGTTCAGGAAAAACCGCGCGTTCACCGCCATCTGCCTGAAGCTTTCCGGCAATTGCGTCGCCCCGGCATCCGACATGCGCCCGGCAAACTCGAGCAATATCTCGTTCATCCCGCGCCCTCCTTCTGCGCCAAGTCGCCGTCGATCTTCCGCGCATAGCCCCGCGGCGTGAACATCCTTGGCCCCTCGCCCAGCTGCGCCAGCCGCGAATTGCTCGACCCCACCAGAACCACGGTCAGCATATCCACCTCGTCGACCTCCAGCTCATCCAGCCGCCGATAGCGCACGTGCTCCTCCGGCCGCCCCAGCGAGGTGGCCAGCATCACCGGCGTCTCCCCCGGCCGATGCTGCAACAGGATATCCCGCGCTTCCGCCAGCAATGTCCGCCGCGTCTTGCTCACCGGGTTGTAGAAGGCGATCACGAAATCCCCCTCCGCCGCGGCGTGCAGCCTGCGAATGATGTCATCGCGCGGTGTCAGCAAATCGCTCAGGGAAATCGTACAGAAATCATGCCCCAACGGCGCCCCGGCCCGTGCCGCCGCCCCCTGCAACGCACTCACGCCGGGCGAGCACACCACCTCGACCCGCCGCGCCGCATCGCTCACACCCTGCGCCGCCGCGTCCCGATCCAGCAACTCGAACACCAGCGCCCCCATCGCGTAAATCCCGGCATCGCCCGAGCACACCAGCGCCACATTCTTCCCCAGCCCCGCCTGTTCCAGCGCATACCGGCACCGCGCCTCCTCGCCCCCCAACGGGAAATCCGACCGCTCCTTGCCCGCCGCCAGCGGCCCCAGCAGGTCGATATACAAACCGTACCCCACCAGCTCATCCGCCTCGGCAATGAGCTTCGACACCTCCGGCGTCCGCCATGTCGCCTGCCCCGGCCCGATCCCGACAACCGACAGGCGCCCCCTGGCCCGCCCCGGCATCTCCGTCAGCGGCGTCTCGCACCGCCCCACCGCACAGGTCGCATTCGCCGTCTTCCGCTTCTCGACAACCAGCGCCCCGCCACAAGCCAGCGCCGCCCCTTCCGAGACGCCATGACACCCCACCTCGGCAAACACCACCTCGGACGGGTGCGCCAGCTTCGGCGTCTCCGCCTCCAGCTCCTCCGCGGTAAACAACCTGAGCGGCACCCCCAGCCGCCGCGCCACCTCGTTCATCGCCGGCTCGTCCGCCTTCAGATCGATCGTCGCCACGCACGCCACCGCCCCCGGCGCAATCCCGGCCTCTTCAAGCGTCGCCCCGACCAGCCCCCAAAGCTCCTCCGGGTCGGCATTCCGCGCACAGCCCACGCCGACAACATGCCGCTGCGGATGATAAACCAGCCGCTCATCGCCCCCGTCCGCGGGCGCCTCGCTCACGACCAGCTCGACCGAACCGCCCGTATCCTCGACGCCAAAGATATTCTCGCCCACAACAGACACACCCGCCCCGGCCAACATCGCCGCCATCGCCGCCTTCGCATCGCCCGGGTTCGCCAGCCGATACCCCTCGGGCGGCGCATCCAGCGCCACGCCCATCGCCACGTCCCCCGCCGTCGTCACCGCCGCGAGACCACCCAGCCCCTCGGCAATCTCCGCCGCCAGCCGGTTCGCCCCCCGGTGCCCGCCCAACAGCGGCACCACGACACCCCCGTCATCCGACACGGACACCACCGGCGGCTCCGCCCGCTTGTCCGACAACATCGGCGCCACCGCCCGGATCAGGATGCCACTCGCACAGACGCCCACAACAGGCACGCCCGCCGCAAACAAATCCCGCGCATGATCCAGCGCATTCCCGAAAAACGCATCCGCCCGGCCCACACGCCCCTCACGCCCATGCACCTGCGCCCTCAACAGCGCCGCCACGCGATGCGCCACATCCTCTCCCGACCGGCTCAGCGCCAGAACTACCGGTGTCACAGCCATGGATCGGCCCCTTTCGTCAGCAAGATCATCGAGAAATACGGCGCCTTCTCCGGCGCCTCCGCCAAGGGGCAAACCACCTCGCCCGGCAGGCTCGCGCGCTCCACGTAAACCGCCTGCCCGCCATACCCGAGGCTCTCGATCACCCCTCGGATCTTCGGCAAATGCCGCCCCACCTTCATGATCACCACGCTCTCCGCCCCCTCGATCCGCGCCCTGAGTTCCTCCTCGGGCAGCGGCCCCGGCAACACCGTCACCCGCTCGTTCCTTGCCGCCAGCGGCATCCCGGCCCTCGCCGCACAGGCGGTCACAGACGTCACCCCCGGCACCACCTCCACCTCGAACCGCCCCGACAAGCGCGCGAACAGGTACATGAACGAGCCGTAAAAGAACGGATCCCCCTCGCAGAGGCAAACCACATCCTCCCCCGCCTCCAGCGCCCCCGCGATCTCCTCGGCCCCGACATCATAGGCCACCTGCGCCGGCCCGCGCTCGGTGGTCATCGGCACATCCATCACGATCTCCCGCACGCCCGGCGCAAACGCCCCCGCCGCGATCGACCGCGCAAAACTCTCCGCCCCCGCCAGCGCCGGATAAGCCACCACCGTCGCACCCGAAATCAACCGATGCGCCCGCAAGGTCATCAGCTCCGGATCCCCCGGCCCCAGCCCGACCCCATACAAAACGCCGCTCAAGAGACACACCCCCAAGCTTCTTCTTGGCCCAAATATCCCCGCCGGAGGCATCCCCCACTCTCAGCGAGCGCCGTCATATGAAGAAGACGCGCCAACCTCATCGCTTGATCAGGCTCCACTGCGTCACCGGCATCAACGGCCGCCACCCGGTCAGCCGCCCCACGGGCTCGGCCCGCGCCACGCTGATCTTCACCAACTCCCCGCCAAATTCCTTGTGCAGGTCCAGCAAAACCGCCTCGCTCTCCAGCGTCACCGCGTTGCACACCAACCTTCCCAAAGGCCGCAATGCCGCCCACGCCGCCTCGAACACCTCGCGGCTCAAGCCCCCGCCGATGAACACCGCATCCGGCGCCTCCAGCCCTTCCAGCGCTTCCGGCACGTACCCGTCAATCAGCTCCAGCTTCGGCACGCCCAGCGCCAGCGCATTCGCCGCCGCCATCGCCCGCCGGTCCGCCCGCGGCTCGATCCCCACGGCCCGCGCATACCGCGCCCCGCGCATCCACTCGACCGCCACCGATCCGCACCCGGTCCCGATATCCCACAACAGCGCCCCCCGCATCGGCATGAGCTTCGACAGCGTCACCGACCGGACTTCCTGCTTGGTCATCGTCCCGTCATGCTCGAACAGCTCATCCGCCAGCCCCGGCACCCGCGGCAATAGCGCAGCATCCGGTGCGGCCACACACTCCACCGCCAGCGTGTTGAAGGCCGGCACCTCATGCGCCCAGCTCTCCGCCACCCCGTCGAACCGCGCCTCGTCCTGGCCACCCATCGCCGCCAGAACCGTCATCCTGGACTTCCCGAACCCCCGCTCGGTCAGGAACGCGGCAATCTTCGCCGGCGTCTCCGCCCCGGTGGTCAGGATCAGCAACCTCGCCTGCGGCTGGATGAACGCGATCATCTGCTCCACGGGCCGCCCGTGCACCGTCAGCGTCTCCACATCCGCAACGCTCCACCCCATCCGGGCCGAGGCCAGCTGAAAGGCAGACACCTGCGGATGATAGGTGATCTCGGAGGGATCAATCGCCCGCCCGATCCGTGCGCCCACGGAAAACCACAGCGGATCCCCCGTCGCCAGCACCACCACCCGCCGCCCCTTGAAGGACATCAGCAGATCGATCAGCGCATCGAACGGGCTCGGCCAGGCCACCCGCTCCGCCGTCACCGCCTCCGACAGCTTGTGATGCCGGTCGCCGCCGACAATCACCTCCGCCGCCTCGACAACAGCCCGCGTCGCCGGCAGCAACCCGTCCATTCCATCTTCGCCGATCCCGACGATATGCAGCCACGGCTCCGCCATGCTCACTCTCCCCAAATCACCGCGAGGCGCGCCTGCAAGGGCACGACGAGCAGCGCCGCCATCACGCGCGCCCCTCCGGTATCCCCGCCGCCAGCGCATTCACCGCCGCCGACGCCATCGCCGACCCGCCGCGCCGCCCGCGCAGCGCCACGAATTCACACCCCCGCGGGTTCCCCGCCAGTTCCGCCTTCGACTCGGCCGCCCCGACAAACCCCACCGGAAACCCCAGGATCACGGCAGGCTTCGGCGCCCCCTCGTCGATCAGCTCCAGCAAATGAAACAACGCCGTCGGCGCATTCCCGACGGCCACCACGGCGCCCTCAAGCCGCTCGGCCCAAAGCTCCACCGCCGCCGCCGAGCGCGTGTTCCCGATCCCCGCCGCAATACCCGGCACCTTCGGATCGTTCAGCGTCACGATCACCTCGTTGTCGCGCGGCAGATACCGCCGGATGATCCCCGCCCCCACCATTTCGCAATCGCAAAGCACCGGCGCACCGGCCTGCAACGCCGCCTGCCCCGCCTCGTAGGCACCCTCCGAAAACGCCAGCCGATCCGCCACCTCGACCATGCCGCAGGCATGGATCAGCCGGATCGCCAAAGCCTCCATTCCCGGCCCGAACCGGTCCAGCCGCGCCTCCTTGCGGACGGTCGCGAAGCTCTCGGCATAAATCGCCTGCGGGTTCTTCTCGTAGGGGCGCACTGATCTGGCCTCGGCTCTCTGGAACGCCGGATACCGCTCCGGCAACGCAACTTTCAAACGGGCGAACCGCCCGCCTCAGGCCTTCGTCTTCCGCGCGCTCTCCGGACCCAGCGGGTGGTCGGCATGCGGATAGGCGGCGTGGTGGTGATGGTGATGATCGTGGCCATGGTCGTGGTGATGGTCATGATCATGTTGGTGGTGCTCATGCCCATGGTCATGATGGTGATGATGGTGCCCGTGATCGTGATGATGATGGTGATGATGCCCCGCCATCTCCAGCCGGCACAGCCCCGTGCAGAACGTGCTGCACAGCTGGCAATCCTCCACGTTCGACCCCGGCGCCGACGCGCCCTGCCCCTCGACATGGTGGTGATGGCTCTCCTGAACCGCCCCCACCTCGGCCTCGAAGCCCAGCACGGCGGTGCGATACTTGCACATGACACAAGTCGGCGGCGGCGTGTCGCTGAACGCCGGATGCCCCCGCCGCTCCTCGGCCGAGATCTCCACAACCTCTTCGCCTTCCAGCGCCAGAACCTGTGTCCGGTAGGGGCATGTCCCGCAATTGGGCGGCGGCACGGCGCCCACCTGCTCCCTCACCCGCTCGGCAAAGGTTTCCAACACCTGCGGATGATCGCCCAGATACCCGGCCTTCACGAACTCGATCCCCGGATACTCCCCCGCAACCTGGTCGGTAAACCCATAGATCCGGTCGATCAGGATCCCCGAAAACAGGAAATACGGAAACACCACGACCCGCTTGTACCCAAGCTTCACCACGTGCTGCAGACACGGCTCCACCAGCGGGAAGGTGACGCCCGAATAGCCCACCTCGCACCAGCCGAACCCCATCCCCTCCTGCAACAGCCGCGCAATCTTCGACACGTTGGCATTGGCATCCGGGTCCGACGCGCCGCGCCCGATCACCACCAGGCAGGTGTCGTGCAGGCTCACCGCGCCATGCTCGGCATCGGCCCGGTCCAAGGCCTCCCGCACCCGCGAGCCAGCAGCCGCCACCATCTTCGGGTCGACCCCCAGCTCCCGGCCATAACTCACCGATATCCCGTGCTTCGCCGCATAGGTGTTCAGAACCGTCGGAATGTCGTTCTTCGAATGCATCGCCGCGAACAGCATCCCCGGCACCGCCAGGATGCGCTCGCAGCCCTTCTCCCGCAGCCGGTCCAGCCCGTCGCGGATCACCGGGTTGGCGAACTCGAGATAGCCGTATTCCATCTCCCACTCCGCCGGCAGAAGCGGCGGCAGCTTCTCGGCCAGCGTCGCGAACTCGTCCACCGCCGACTGGCTGCGCGAGCCGTGGCCACAAATCATCACCCCGGTCTTGACCATCTGCCTCACGCCTCCTGCGGCTCGGCGTCGGCATCCTCGTCCTCGGCCTCTGCCTCAGGCTCCTCGCTCTTCCGGCCCTTCAGCCCGGCCCAAAGCCCGATGGCAATCGCCGCCCCGATCGCAGCCGCACCCAGCCAGTGGCCGTGCCCGGCCACCTCGGCCAGATGCCCCGGATGCGCCTCGGCGGCGCCCGCGGCCATGATGGCGGCAACAAAAACGGCAAATCTCATGAGGTATCCCCCTTGTCCAAACGTCACGTACCGGCCCGGTCGAAAAGGAGAACACTGACGACCTGAAGCTTGGCCCCCGGATTGGGTCGGCCGCCCTTCACACACCTTTCCGGCCCGCTCTCCGGGCATCGTCTTGCCCCTCTATAGGCGGCAGGCGCCGCCCGCGCAAATCAAGAATCGGCACGACCGGTTCCCGAACCGACATGTGCGGCCCCGCACGACCCCTGCGCGCCCCGCCCCCTGTTCGCGGAACCGCCCCCGGCCTAATTCGTTCCCCAAATGAAAGGAGGCCCCAGATGGGATTGCTCGTAGAAGGTGAATGGAAAGACCAGGGGTACGACACCGAATCGCACGGCGGTAAGTTCGTCCGGTCCGAAACCAAGTTCCGCAACTGGATCACCGCCGACGGCTCCGCCGGCCCCTCGGGCGAAGGCGGCTTCAAGGCCGAAAGCGGCCGCTACCACCTCTATGTCTCGCTGGCCTGCCCGTGGGCCCACCGGGCGCTCGTCTTCCGGGCCCTGAAAGACCTCGAAGACCATATCGACGTCTCCGTCGTCCACCCCGACATGCTGTCGGAAGGCTGGGAACTGCGCTCCGACTACCCCGGCGCCACCGGCGACAAGCTCTACGGGCTCGACTACCTGCGCGAGCTCTACCTCAAGGCCGATCCCAAGATCTCGGGCCGCGTCACCGTGCCGGTGCTGTGGGACACCGAGCGCGAAACCATCGTCTCCAACGAAAGCGCCGAGATCATCCGCATGTTCAACTCGGCCTTCAACGACATCACCGGCAACACCGACGACTACTGGCCCGAGGAACTGCGCGACAAGATCCAGCCGGTCAACGACCGCATCTACGACACCGTCAACAACGGCGTCTACAAATCCGGCTTCGCCACCTCGCAGGAAGCCTATGACGAGGCGGTCCACCCGCTCTTCGACAGCCTCGACTGGCTCGAACACCGCCTGTCGAACAGCCGCTACCTGATGGGCGAGACGATCACCGAAGCCGACTGGCGCCTCTTCACCACGCTCGTCCGCTTCGACCTGGTCTACCACACACACTTCAAGTGCAACCGCAACCGGATCATGGATTACCCCAACCTCTGGGGCTACCTGCGCGAGCTCTACCAGTGGCCCGGCGTCCGCGACACGGTCAACTTCGACCACATCGTGCGCCACTACCACATGAGCCACAAGACGATTAACCCCTACGGGATCATCCCGATCAACCCGCAACCCGACTTCGACGCCCCCCACGACCGGGGCTGACCGGGCCGCACCGGCGCAGTCCGGTACCTGAAACCAGAAAGAAGCAGCCCCCCGCCCCCGCTTCTTCTGGCCCGAAATATCCCGGGGGAGGCGTTGAAACTCTTGAGAGTTTCAACGGCGGGGGCAGCGCCCCCTCCCACGGAGCAACAAAAAAGGCCGGCCCCGATCAAGGCGCCGGCCTCTCCATGATCACGAAACCCCTCAGACCTCCGGGTTGTTGCCGGTCTCGTCATCCTCTTCCATTCCGGCGGTATCGTCCGGGTCGTCGCTGCCGGCGCCATCCTCGGCATCGGTCACCGAGTCCGAGGCGCCCCGGGCGCCCTCGCCCCAGCCATCCTCGATCCCGTTGGGCGTCTCGCCGGCGCGGCCGACATCGATGTCGTTGCCCGGGTTGCCGACGGTGCCGTCGGCGCCCGGCGCCCCCTCGGCCCCGGCAGCGCCATCCGCGCTGGCCTGGCCGCCCGGCGCCTCGCCGCTGGCCCCGCCATTGCCGTTGTCGCTGCCATTGCCGCCGCCATTGCCGTTGCCGCCGGGCTCGGCCTGGGCCACGCCTGCACCGGCCGTGGCGAAAACCCCGGCCAGCGGCGCCGCGGTCACGGCCGCCATGCTTGCGGAAAGAAGAAGTGTCTTGAGTGTCGGTTGCATAGGTGCCTCCCTTCAAAGTACTGCTTGCCTAGCCCGACACACCTGTCCCCGGCCCCCTGCCGTTGCAATGACCCCGCCCCGCACCGGCCGGATACCGCTGGAAACCGGCCCCGCCACCGGCGGGAAAATGTCGACCCGACCGGCGCCGCGCGCCACCGGCGCCATCCTGCGCATTTTGCAGGCCATTTTCCCCGCCCGAATCCCTTGACGCCCCGCATCTTTGGCCGTAAAGACCCCCAACGGATTTCGGGGCGCCGCCTTTGGTGGTGCCCGTTTGTATTGAACGGGGCCGCAGAGCGCCCCCGGCCCAAGACGAGGATGACCCCATGTCGCGCGTGTGCGAACTGACCGGAAAGAAGCCGATGGTTGGCATGAACTCCAGCCACGCCAACAACAAGACCAAGCGCCGGTACCTGCCGAACCTGAACGATGTGACCCTGCAGTCCGAAACGCTGGGCCGCGGCATCAAGCTGCGGATCACGGCCTCGGCCCTGCGCAGCGTCGACCATCGCGGCGGCCTGGACGCGTTTCTTGCCAAGGCAAAAGACGACACGCTTTCGGCCAACGCGCTGAAAGTGAAGAAAGAGATTGCGAAGGCACAGGCGGCCAACGCCTGAGGGTAACGAGTACCTCGAAGGCTTAGCAGCGGCCCCGCCCAATCGGCGGGGCTTTTCTTTTTCATGTTTTTCGCAACCGTTGCCACGCCGGGCAGCGCCCGACCGCGGGTGGGCGCACCCACGCCAGAGTTGGTTGATTTATCGCGCAGCCTACATCCGACGATGGCTCTGCATGTCTCCATCGCAGAAACGCCCGCCCGGGGGGCGGTCGGGCGCTGCCTATCGTGAATTGCCTCGCAATTCACTTGCGGCAGGCGATTGCAAGCAATCGCCGATAGCCCGGCGGCGAGCCCCTGGCTCGCCTTGATTCCGGGCGTTGGGGCACTTCCCTCACACCCCCAGCACTTCCTCCACCCAGGCCGGCACCACCTTGCTCGCCGGCCCGTGCCGCATCTCGCCGAAATCCTCCGACGCCGCCGACCGCTCGAGGTTCAGCTCCACCGTCCGCGCGCCATAGGCCCCCGCCATCTGCCCGAAGGCCGCCGCCGGATACACCTGCCCCGACGTCCCGATCGCCGCGAAGATATCCGCCTCCGCCAGCTCCCGGTCGATCCGGTCCATGTGATAGGGCATCTCCCCGAACCACACCACGTCTGGCCGCACCGCCCTCGCCCCGCAGGCCGGGCAGGCATCCTCCACCGACATCTCCAACGGCGCCTCCCACCGGTGCCCGCAGCCCGCGCACAGCGCCCGGTCAAGCTGCCCGTGCATGTGCAGCACGTTCCGGCACCCGGCCTTCTCGTGCAGCCCGTCCACGTTCTGCGTCACGATCAGCACCTCGCCGCCCAACGCCTCCTCCAGCCGCGCCAGCGCCAGGTGCGCCGGGTTCGGCACCGCCTCCGCCGCATGCGCCCGCCTTGCATTGTAGAACTCATGCACCAGCACCGGATCGCGGGCGAACCCCTCCGGCGTCGCCACATCCTCCAGCGCGTACTGCGTCCACAGCCCGCCCTCGTCCCGGAACGTCCCCAGCCCGCTTTCGGCCGAAATCCCCGCCCCCGTCAGGATCACGATCTTTTCCATGCCCCCTGCTTGCCCTATCAAGGACCCCATGACCACCCGGATTCTCTTCGTCTGCCTCGGCAATATCTGCCGCTCGCCCACCGCCGAGGGGGTGTTCCGCACGCTGGCCCCCGACACCGAAACCGACAGCTGCGGCACCAGCGACTGGCACGTCGGCGAGCCGCCCTATGCCGAGATGCAGCGCGCCGCCCTCGCCCGCGGCTACGACCTCTCCGACCTGCGCGCCCGCCAGTTCACACCCCATGACTTCACCCGCTTCGACCTGATCGTCGCGATGGACGCCTCGAACCTCGACGCCATCGAGGCCCGCCGCCCCACAGGCAACGCCACCCCCGTGCGCCTTTTCACCGACTACGCCCCCGAGGCCGGCATGGATCACGTCCCCGACCCCTACTACACCCGCGATTTCGACGGCACGCTCGACCTGATCGAAAAAGCGGCACGCGGCCTCAAATCGAGCCTCTGAGCCCGCTCTTTTCAGGAAAGCCGAAACATCCTTTCAGCGCCGGAAAAAACACCGGCCGCCCCGGCACGCGCCCCTTGTCCGACGCGCCTCTCCCGCGCAATTGATGAGGGAAGGAGACGCGACACATGGCCGAAATCCCCCTCAAGACCGCCCCCGGCGAACAGCCCCAGGCCACCGCCCAGGTGGTCGAAACCGTCCGCGACATGCTCGCCCGCCTGCGCTCGGGCGGAGAGGAGACGGCACTCGACTACGCCCGCAAGCTCGACGCCTGGGAAGGGGAGATCACCGTCAGCCCCGAGCGCATCGAGGCCGCCATCGCCGAAACCCCGCAGGAGCTGAAAGACAGCATAAGCTGGGCCCATGACAACATCTCCCGCTTCGCCGCCACCCAGCGCGCCACCGCGCAGGACATGGAGATCGAGCTGCGCCCCGGCATGATCGCCGGCCAGAAACAGATCCCCGTGCAGGCGGCCGGCTGCTACGTGCCCGGCGGGCGCTACACCCATATCGCCTCGGCGCTCATGTCCATCGCCACGGCGCGCGAGGCCGGCGTGCCCGACATCACCGCCTGCACGCCGCCCAACGCCGCGGCGGGCGGCATCCCCTCGCCGATGCTCTACGCCATGCACCTCGCCGGCGCCTCGCGCATCCTGACCATCGGCGGCGTCCAGGGCATCGCGGCGCTGGCCTTCGGCCTCTTCGGCGCGCGACCGGCCGATATCCTCGTCGGCCCCGGCAACGCCTACGTGGCCGAGGCCAAGCGCCAGCTCTTCGGCCCCGTGGGCATCGACATGTTCGCAGGCCCCACCGACATTCTCGTGCTCGCCGACAATTCCGCCGACCCCGAGACCGTCGCCACCGATCTCGTCGGCCAGGCCGAGCACGGGCCCACCTCGCCCGCCTGGCTCGCCACCACCGACCGGCCGCTCGCCGAAACCGTGCTGGCCCGCGTGCCCCACCTGATCGACGCCCTGCCCGAGGCCAACCGCGAGGCCGCCACCGCCGCCTGGCGCGATTTCGGCGAAGTGGTCCTCTGCGCAGACCGCGAGGAGCTGGCCGCCTATGCCAACCGCAAGGCGCCGGAACACCTTCACGTACAGGCGCGCGACCTGCCCTGGTGGCGCGACCGCCTGCGCGCCTATGGCTCGCTCTTCCTCGGCGAGGCCACCACCGTGGCCTTCGGCGACAAGTCCGCCGGGCCCAACCACGTGCTCCCCACCTCGGGCGCGGCGCGCTATACCGGCGGGCTTTCGGTCCACAAGTTCCTGAAAACGGTGACATGGCAACAGGTCGATGAAAGCGCCCTTCCCGACCTCGCCACCGCAACCGCCGCCATCAGCCGCGCCGAGCGCATGGAAGGCCACGCCCGCTCCGCCGACATCCGGCTCGAGAAGGTCGCCAGCCCGCCGAAACGCGCCGTGGGAGAGGCAGGGTAGCCCCCAAGACCCACCATCGCAGCGGAGCCCCGGGCGCGGGATCGAGGGCACAGCCCGCCGCGCTTTGCCGGACCACGGCCCGCCGCTACGCGCCTCCTCGCCCTGGGCATAAAGGCTCCGCCTGATCCGCCGTAACTCTTGAAGCCTGCGTGACCCACCCCATGTCTCACGGGTTATGACAACGGTTGAAACTCACGTATATACATAGTATCGCCAGAAGATATACGCATTCAGGCAAGGGAGCTATCATGACTGAAACGAAGGACGTCAAGGGCGTCGGCCCGGCCATGGCCCGGGAACTCGCCACGCGCGGCATCACCACCGCGCAGGATCTCGCATCCGCCCCCGAAACGAAGCTGACCGAGGTGCCCGGTATCGGCGCGGCCACGGCGCCCCGCCTCATCGAATCCGCCCGCCTCGCCATGGCCGAAGCGCGGATGAACCCGGCCAAGCCCGCCGCCGCGGCCAAACCGAAACCCGCGGCCAGGCCCAAGGCCCAGGCGAAACCCAAGGCGCCCGCCAAGTCCACGCCGGCCAAAACCACGGCCGCGAAATCCACGCCGGCCAAGGCGAAAGCCCCGGCCAAGCCCGCGAAAGCGGCCACGGCAACACCGGCAACACCCGCCGCGGCCGAAGCCCCCAAACCGGCGGCCCCGGCCAAGACGGCGAAGAAAGCCGCGAAGCCGGCGAAATCCTCCGCCAAGAAGAAAACGGCCAAGCCTGCCGCGAAGAAGGCAGACGCGCCCAAGCCCGCCAAGACCGCCGACAAGAAGGCGTCGAAATCCAAGGCTGACAAGAAGGCGGTGAAGCAGGCCAAGGAAGCCAAGCAGAAGGCCGACGAGAAAGCCGCCAAGGCCGAAAAGAAAGCCGCCCAGGCCGCCAAGAAGGCCCGCAAGGCCGCCGACAAGGCCAGCGAGGCCGCCAGGAAGGCGCTCAAGAAAGCCAAGCTGCTGAAGAAAAAGCTCTGAACCCCGGCGCGCGCTCTAGCCGGCGCGCTGCCGCTCCAACTCGTTGCGCAGGCTCTCGGCCTCGTGCCGCGCCTCGCGCAGCCCGTCCATCGTGGCCGACAACTCGGCCTCGGTCTGGCTCAGCTGGTTGGTCAGCTCCGCCTCGCGCTGCTGCAGATAGGTGATCGCCTGGTCGCGGGTCTCTTCGGCCTCGTGCAGCTCCTGCGCCAGCCGCTCCAGCTCGCCCACGTCCGATTGCGACACCCGGATGAACTTGTGCACCAGCCAGTTGGCGAACCAGCCCAGCGCGAAAGCCACGAATAGAATGATGGCCGTCGCGATTATGAATTCAATTCTGTTCATCCGCCGTGTCTTCCTGCGTCTCGCCGTCCGCGCTGTCGGCAGCGTCCGCAGCCCCCTCTTCCGCCTCGCCGGCCTCGTCCCCCGAGCCCTCGGCGCCTTCGTCAGCCTGCCCGTCGGCTTCTTCCGTGTCCGACTGTTCTTCTGACGATCCTTCCAGAGATTCAAGCGTTGTTTGCTCTTCGACGATCTCGACGGGCTTGATCACCCGGAATTCGATCCGCCGGTTTGCCTCCCGGCCCTCTTCCGTGCCGTTATCCTCGATGGGCTGGGTCTCGCCATACCCCACGGCGGTGATCGACGCGGTCAGCACCCGGCGCATCCGCAATTCGTTCAGAACCGTCTGCGCCCGCGCCTGGCTCAGCTGCTGGTTCATCACCTCGCGGCCCTGGCTGTCGGTGTGGCCGCCGATCTCCATGGTGATCTCGCCGCATTGCTTCAGGATCTCGGCGATGTCGTCCATGATCTCCGAGCCGCTCGCGTCGATATTGGCCGAGCCCGGCTCGAAGTTGATCTTCCGCGTCTCCTGGATCCGCGCGATGCGGCTCTCGCATTCCTCGGGCGTCGGCAGGCTCGCCACCGGGTCCAGCTCCTCGCGATAGCGCACGTCGATCTCGTACTGCGCGCCCTCGCCCAGCTTCTCCGACAACATGCCCGAAATGATCGACCCGGCATCGGCCTGGCCCGTCTGGCCGGTGATCTGCATCTCGTCCGGCGACACCCGCACCACACCGTTCGACAGGTACGACAGCGCATCGAGCGCGGTTAGCACCTTGAAGGTCCACCCCTCGGGCAGCCCCTCGGCCACCCGCGCGCTCATATGCACCCCGTCCGAGGTGAACCTGGCCCGCGCAAAGCTTTCCACCAGCTTGCGCTCGGCGGCGGTCGCAATCCGGCCCCGGATCTGAACCATCCCCTCGGGCGACAGCGTCGCGGTGAATTCCGGCGTCTCGGGCGTCGTCTCGTCCGGCGGCTCGGGCAGCACGGCATGCAGCGCGAACACCTCCGGCAGCGCGCTTTCCAGCGTGCCCACCACGTTGTCGAACTCGCCCTGCGGCGTGCCCTCCAGCGCCACCAGCGAGATATCGGCGTCCGAGAACGTCACCACCCCGCCGCCAAGGTCATCCACCGCCTTGATCGCCTGCTCGGCGGCCACGGCCCAGTTGGGCGACGGCACCCCAAGCCCGATCAGGCAGTTCGCCTTGCCCGTCAGCCCGGCCGCGCGCGCCGCCTTGACGATCCGCTCCCGCGCGGCCTCGGTATCGGCGGAACAGGCGTCGAACCGCGCGCCCTCCTCGCCGATCACGAACCGTAGGGTAAAGGGCGTGATCACCGGCCGCGGCGCCGAGATGTTCAGCGCCAGCTTCACGCCATCCGGCAGCCGCCGCGCCAGCCGCGTCTCCATATCCGCCTTCACCGCCGCGCTCTCGGTCATCGCCGTCACCGAAATCTGCTCGGCATCGAGCGATATCTTCGTCCGCTTGAGATCCTTCAGCGACCGCAGCGCATAGGCCGTCGCCGCCTCCCAGGTCTCGGGCGCCGGGTAATCCGCGGATTCGAGGAAATCGGCCACCGGCTCGCTTTCCACCGCGGCTTCGACCTGCTCGACGAACCCGTCGCGGTCCATCGAGGCGGGCACCAGCCCGATCAGCGACACGCCGCTGTCATTCCGCAGGATCTCCATGGAAAAGCGTGGCGCCGCGATCTGGCCGGTATCCTGCACCAGCATCTGGTCGATCACCCGCGCGGCATCCACCACCGACCCGGCGATCGACAGCGCCTTGAACCGCGTCGCCTCCGACGGCGCGGTGCCGGCAAGGAAGACGTGCAGGCCGTTGGCGTCGACCTCCGTCCACGTCATGCCGTTTTCGTCAAGCGTGTTGCGGACGGAATGGCGCGAGGTGTCCTCGACGACCGAAACGGCGAATCGTGCGCAGACAAGGCACAGGATCGCCGCTGTCAGGAACACTCCGCCGATAGCGAATACCGATGAAAGACGCATGGGCCTGTACTGTTTATCCAATTCGTCGTGCGTTTCTAAGGCCAGCCGCGCCCGAGATCAATCAGACGAACAGCGCGACGGCGAAAAACGGCAAAGGCAGCAGCCCGGCATCCCGGTTCGACCGGAACAGCATCAGCTGCCGCGCGTCATCCTCGAGGTCGAACCGGCTCAGTTGCCAGTGCATGTGCCAGCCGAACGCCCATGTCCCCAGAAGCGCCACCAGCAGCGCCACGGGCGAGGCCCCGACCACCGCCCCGATCACCGCCACCATCTGCAACAGCACCGCCAGGACAAGGAACCGGCGCAGCCATTTCGGGCTTTCCGTGCCGAACAGTCGCGCGGTCGACTTCACACCGATCAGCGCGTCGTCCTCGGCATCCTGGTGGGCATAGATCGTGTCGTAGAACAGCGTCCAGCAGATACCGCCGATGTAAAGCACCACCGCCGGCCACTCCAGCCGGCCCGTATGCGCCACCCATGCCAGCAGCGCGCCCCAGTTGAACGCAAGCCCCAGGAAGATCTGCGGCCACCACGTGAAGCGCTTGGCAAACGGGTAGATGCACACCGGCAGCAGCGAGATGATCCCCATCAGGATCGCCGCCCAGTTGAAGGTCAGCAGGATGCAGAAGGCGATCAGCGCCTGCAGCACCAGCCACGCCATCGCCTGTGTCACCGTCACCGCCCCCGAGGGGATCGGGCGCGAGGCCGTGCGGCTGACCGAGCCGTCGATGTTGCGGTCGGTGATGTCGTTCCACGTGCAGCCCGCCCCCCGCATCAGGAAGGCCCCGATCCCGCAGCCCACGAAGATCCACAGGTCATGCCAGCCCGCACGCCCGTCTTGCAGCATCGCCAGCAGAAGCCCCCACCAGCAGGGCAGCAGCAACAGCCATGTCCCGATCGGCCGGTCGGCGCGGGAAAGCCGCAGATAGGGCCGCAAGGGCGCCGGCGCCAGCCGGTCGACCCAGTTGCCCTTCACCGCGTCGGCCACAGACCCATGCGGCTCTGGCGTCTCATTCGTCGGGGTCATATATCTGCCCTCATGGCGATTGCGAAGATCAGGCTTTTTGTAGAGCACCCGCTGGGGGAAGGGCAAACCATTCCCCTCACCCGCGACCAGGCGCATTACCTTTTTGGCGTGATGCGGCTCAATCCGGGCGACCCGGTGCTGCTCTTCAACGGGCAAGACGGCGAATGGCGCGCCACGGTCGCCGAGGCCAACAAGCGAGGCGGCCTGTTAAAGGCCGACGAGCAGACATCCCCCCAGCGTAACCCGCCCGACCTCTGGCTGCTCTTCGCCCCCATCAAGAAGGCCCGCACCGATTTCATCGTCGAGAAGGCCGCCGAGATGGGCGCAGCGCGCATCCTGCCCGTACAGACAGACTTCACCAACGCCGAGCGCATCCGCCAGGACCGGCTGCAAGCCCACGCGGTCGAAGCGGCCGAGCAATGCGGCGGCACCTTCGTGCCGGAGGTGACCGGCCTCCACAAGCTCTCCGACCTCCTCGCCGACTGGCCCGCCGACCGCCACCTGATGTTCTGCGACGAGGCGCTGGCCGGCGGCTCCTCCGCCCTGCCCACCGACCTCTCCGGCCGGCCCTGGGCCATCCTCATCGGCCCCGAGGGCGGCTTCTCCGAGCCCGAGCGCACCCGCCTCGCCAACCACCCCTCGGCCCATCCTATCGCCCTCGGCCCCCGCATCCTGCGCGCCGACACCGCCGCCGTCGCGGCCCTCACCGTCTGGCAACAGGCGCTCGGAGACTGGACGTGCTGAGACAGGCCGCCGAGGCCGACGCCCCCGCGATCGACGCCTTCCTCGCGCCGATGACGGAAACCTCGCTCTTCCTGCGCGGCAACCTCGCCCGCCACGGCCTCTCCGACAGCAGCCACCCGCACGGCACCGCCTATTTCCTCTGGGAAGACCGGGGCGCCATCCGCGCGGTCTTCGGCTGCTCCAACGGCGGCTACCTGATGTGCCAGGCCCCCGACGCCCCGCCCGACCTTTGGTCGGCGCTCCCCGCCGCCCTTTCGGGCCGCCGCGTGACCGGCATGACCGGCCTCACCGAGCAGGTCGGCCACACGCTCGACGCCCTCGGTCTCCAAACCCAAGATTTCACCCTCGACCACCACGCCCCCATCCTCGCCCTCGACCTGCGCATCCTCACCGTCACGCCCGAGCCCGCCATCCGCGCGGCCACCTCCGACGACCTGCCCCTCCTCGAATCCTGGTTCCGCGGCTACATCGCCGACACAGAACCCGACCGCCCCGCCTGCCAGATCGCCGAAGAGGCCCTGACCGCCGCCCACCGCGCCGTCCACACCGCCGACACGCGCCTCCTCATCGAAGACGACACGCCCTGCGCCATGGCCGCCGTCCTCTCCCGCGCGGGCGATACCGTGCAGGTCGGCACCGTCTACGTCCCACCCGAACACCGCAACGCCGGCCGCGCCGGCACCGTCGTCGCCGCCCACCTCGCCGACCTGCGCGACCGCTCCGGCGTCACCTCCGCCGTCCTCTTCGCCCATAACGCCGCCGCCGCCCGCGCCTATGAACGCATCGGCTTCCGCCACATCGCCACCGCCCGCATCGTCAAGCTGGCCACCCCGCAGGAGATCGCCCCATGCCCCTGATCCGCCCCGAGGCCCGCGCCACCCTCCACCGCTTCCGCGAGGCCCTGACAGGGGCCGCCGCCCTCGCGCTCGGCCTCTGGTGGCTGCTGGGCTCGCATGGCCTCCTGCCCTATATCGGCGCCGCCATCGCGCTGGCCGGCGCCGCCCTCCTCCTCGCCGGCCTGCAACGCGCCCGCTTCCGCGGCGGCACGGGCGGGCCGGGCGTCGTGCAGGTCGACGAAGGCCAGATCGCCTATTTCGGCCCCCTCACCGGCGGCGTCGTCGCGCTCTCCGAAATTTCCTCGCTCTCCCTCGACCCCACCGCCAAACCGCCCCACTGGGTGCTCTCCCAGCCCGGCCAGCCCGACCTCTTCATCCCCCTGAACGCCGAGGGCGCCGACACCCTCTTCGACGTCTTCGCCAGCCTCCCCGGCATCCGCACCGAACGCATGCTGGCGCAAATGCGGGCAAAAGCCACGGCCCCCGTGCTCGTCTGGCAGCGCCAGGGTCACACACGCGAGAGGCTCGCCCGCCTGCATTGACACTCCCGGCGTTTGGCGCCACTTCTCTGAACCAATTGACCGCACGCCGAAGCAGGAGGCCCCCGACATGTCCATTCCCCAGTCCGGCGGCGGGCCGATCACGTCCGAAAACCAGCTGGCCGAATACCTCGAATCCGGGTGCAAACCGCGCGAAGACTGGCGCATCGGCACCGAGCACGAGAAGTTCGGCTACTGCAAGGACACCCACAAACCCCTCCCCTATGCCGGCGAACGCTCGATCCTCGCCGTGCTGGAAGGGCTGCGCGACCTTCATGGCTGGGCCCCCGTCGAAGAGAACGGCAACCTCATCGGGCTGGAAAAAGACGGCGCCAATGTCAGCCTCGAACCGGGCGGGCAACTGGAACTCTCCGGCGCACCGCTGGAATCCATCCACGAAACCTGCGACGAGGTGAACGCCCACCTGGCCGACGTCAAATCCATCGCCGACAAGGTCGGCGTCGGCTTCATCGGCCTCGGCGCCGCGCCGGAATGGTCCTACGAAGACATGCCGATGATGCCCAAGGGCCGCTACAAGCTGATGACCGAGTACATGGATCGCGTCGGCTCGATGGGCAAATCGATGATGTACCGCACCTGCACCGTGCAGGTGAATCTCGACTTCTCCTCCGAGGCCGACATGGTCCAGAAACTCCGCGTGGCGCTCGCCCTCCAGCCCGTCGCCACCGCCCTCTTCGCCAATTCGCCCTTCTTCGAGGGCAAGCCCAACGGCCACAAATCCTGGCGCTCCCGCGTCTGGCGCGACCTCGACCCCGACCGCACCGGCATGCTCCCCTTCGTTTTCGAAGACGGCTTTGGGTTCGAGGCCTGGGCGCAATACGCGCTCGATGTGCCGATGTATTTCGTCTACCGCGACGGCAAGTATATCGACGCGTTGGGCCAGTCCTTCCGCGATTTCCTCAAGGGCGAACTGCCCGCCCTGCCCGGCGAGACGCCCACGCTGTCCGACTGGGCCGACCACCTCACCACCATCTTCCCCGAGGCCCGGATCAAGAAATTCATGGAGATGCGCGGCGCCGATGGCGGCCCGTGGCGCCGCCTCTGCGCGCTGCCGGCCTTCTGGGTCGGGCTGATGTACGACCAGTCCTCGCTCGACGCCGCCTGGGACATGGTCAAGGGCTGGGATGCCGACACCCGCGAGGCGCTCCGCGTCGCGGCCAGCGAACAGGCGCTCGATGCCAAGGTCAACGGCCTCGACATGCACGAGCTCGCCCGCGAGGCCGTCGCCATCTCCGAAGCCGGCCTCAAGGCCCGCGCCCGCCCCGGCGCCGGCGGCATGATCGCCGACGAGACGCATTTCCTCAACGCGCTCAAGGAAAGCATCGAAACCGGCCAGGTCCCGGCCGACGAGCTGCTGGCCAAGTATAACGGCGAATGGAACGAGACCCTCAGCCCCATCTACGCCGAATACAGCTACTGACCCCGGCCCACGACCGCCGTAGGGTGGGTGCCAACCCACCTCCGCCCGGCCTCCACCTTCCCCCGCCGGGCGCCCAACCATCTTGCCGAACACCTCCCCAACCGCCTAAACTCCCTCCCCATCGGGAGGAGACAATGCCAGCCAAGACCCCCTGGCCCCTGGCACTCGCATGGCTCGCATGGGCCGGCCCCGCCTTGCCCGCGCCGCTCACCTGCCCCGACCCGACCTTCACCGTCACCGCCGACGACCCCGCCATCGCCACCCGCGCCTGCATGGCGGCCGGTCATGCCCAGTCCACCCTCGGCACCTGCGGCGTCACCATCGACCGCCCCGTCGCCATCGAGATCCGCGACACGCTCAGCACCGAGAACTGCCTCGGCCTCTACCATTGCGGCGAGGACCGGATCGAGGTTCTCACACCCTCCGCCCTCTCGCATCACGTCAAGGATGGCCCCTTCGCCGCGCTCGACCGCGCCGCCTACTGGGCCAGCATCATCGTCCACGAAATCGCCCACGCCGCCTACGATACGGTCAAATGCCCCTTCTCGGCCTGCGTCGGCACGGCGGAATATTTCGCCTACACCACCCAGATCGCCTCGCTCCCCGAGGCCGAGCAACGCAGCTTCGAACGCGCGACGGCGATCGAGGGCAAGGTCTCCCGCGACCGTTTCAGCGCCGTCGTCGCGATGATGGCCCCCGGCCGCTTCGCCGGCCTCGCCTGGGCGCATCTCAACCAGCGGCCCGACCGATGCGCCTATCTCCGGCTCATCCTCGACGGCCGGATCTTCTTCGATTCCGAACACCCCTGACCCGGGGTCTCACGCGCCCACGATCGCGGTAGGGTGGGTGCCAACCCACCTCCACCCGATCACCGCCCGTCGGCCCGCCGTAGCAACTGTCTTTCTTATCCTGCCGCTGGCCGGTGCTCTCTTTGATCCCGCAGCATTGCGTTGAGGACGGTGAGCAGCTTGCGGGCGCAGGCGACGATGGCGAGTTTGACCGGTTTTCCCGCCTCCTGCAGCTTGCGCCGGAAGGCCCTTAGCGCCGGGTCATACCGGCTGGCGATGAACCCCGCGAGGTAGAGCGTGCGCCGCACCTCCGCGCGGCCGCCCCAGATCCGCCGCTTCCCCCGGAACCGGCCGCTGTCGCAGGCATGCGGCGCCAGACCGGCGAGGCTGGCGATCGCCCGGCGGTCGAGACGGCCCAGCTCGGGCAGCCGGGCCAGCAGGCTTGCCGCCAGCAGCGGCCCCACCCCCGGCATCGTCCGCAAGAGGCGCGACCGGTCCGACAGCGCCTCATCCGCCCCGATCACCGCGGCGATCTCGGCCTCGAGCTTGCCGATCCGGCGGCGCAGCAGCGCGATCATGCTGCCGATATCGCGGCGGACAGAGGCATCGCGGGCCTGACGCAGGCGCGCCATCTCGGCCCGCAGCATCGCGCCGAGATCGTCCCGGCGGCCCATCAGGCCGGCCAGCCGCGCCCGCCCGGGATCGGCCGGCGGCGTCGGGCGCAAAGCCAGCGCCCGACCCATCTCCGCCAGCACCCGGGCATCGACCCGGTCGGTCTTGGCCAGCCGGCCCGTGGCGCGGGCGAACTCCCGCGCCTGCCGCGGGTTGACCCGGGCGTAGGTGACATCCGCCGCGCCGAGCGCCTCGGCCAGCGGGTGCTCGTACCCGCCCGAGGCCTCGAACACCACCAGCGCCCCCCGGGCCCGGGCGGCGAAAGCCCGAAGCTCGGCGGTCGCCATCGGCACCCGCTCCGCCCGACCGGTGGAAAGAAAGAAGACGTCGATCCAGTCCTTGGCGATATCGACGCCGATGACATCTTGTGGCAAAGTCATGGGGCCTGTCCTTGATCTGCGGGATCGGCTGGTTGCACAGCCCTCCCTGGCAACTGTTCAGGTTTGACAACGGTCGGCAGACGAGCCCCGGGCTACGCGACGGTCTCAAGGACCAAGGGTGGGACGGGGTCTCGCCTGCCGATACACAATATCGCACAGATCAAAGAGACAAGGGTGGGTGAAACCCACCACGCCCCCGCTCCCCGCATGTTCGCCCTGTTGCGCCACCCACCAAATCTCGCGTGTTGCGCACCGCCCGGCACATTAACACCCGGCCTTACCGACCCCCGCACCGACGCAATACCGACCAAATACCGACGTGATACCGACGTCGATTTTCCAGCAAAACAAGGGCCGTTAACCAATTTTCGCGCCGCACCGCAGAATCGCCGCTTACTCGGGCACCAGCTCCAGCACGAAGCGCATCACCTTCTCCTCGGGCATCTCGCAGGGTTTCAGCCGCGCCCCGCTGCCAAGCCGGTACAGGTTCAGGCTCACGTAATCCGCCCCGCCCAGCTCCTCCGCCACCAGCTTTTCGGCCCGGCCGCCCGCAAAGGCCTGCCGCACCACGCCATAGCGCTTCCCCCCGGCCCGGCCGGTGAAATGCCCCATGGGCAACGCGTTGAAAGCGTTCAGAAAATCGTCTATTTCTTTTCGCCGATCTTCGGCTCGGTCCCGGCCTTGATCCGCCAGATATTCTCCCGGTGCCGCACGAACACCAGCACCGTCAATATCACGCCGAGCACGAACACCCGCGGATGGCCCAGCGCAAAGACCCACAGCGTCGACAACGCCGCCGCCATCAGCGCCCCCATCGAGGAAATCCTTGTGACAGCGACAGTTACGGCCCAGGTCGCACAGGCCGCCAGCCCCACCGGCGGCGCCAGCGCCAGCAGAATGCCCAGGAAGGTCGCCACCCCCTTGCCCCCCTTGAAGCCCAGCCAGACCGGGTAGCAATGCCCCAAAAATGCTGCCAAACCAGCAAGTTGCGCGGCATCCTCCCCGCTGACCATCCTTGCCAGCAGCACCGCCACCGCGCCCTTGGCCCCATCGAGCACCAACGTCGCCGCCGCCGCCCCCTTGTTCCCGGTCCGCAGAACATTGGTCGCCCCGATGTTCCCCGACCCGATCTCGCGCAGGTTCCCCAGCTTAAGCCGTTGAGTCACAACGATTCCAAACGGAATAGACCCCAGCAGATAGCCGATCACGGCCCACAGCAGGAGAAGCATGATTGGTGTGTCCATCAAGGGCATCAGTTGGCCTCGTATACCGGTTCGCCGCCCACGTAAGTGGCCAGCACGCGCCCCTGCATGCGCTGGCCGTCAAAGGGCGTGTTCTTTGATTTCGACCGCAGCGTTTCGCGGTCCATGATGAAGGGCTTGTCGGGGTCGAACAGCACCAGATCGGCCGGCGCCCCCTTGGCCAGACGCCCGCTTTCCAGCCCCAGCCGCTTGGCCGGGTTCAGCGCCAAGGCCTTGAAAAGCTGGGGCAAAGTCAGGTCGCCCGAATGATAAAGCCGCATCGCGGCCGGCAGCAATGTCTCCAGCGCCACCGCCCCGCTCGCCGCCTCCTCGAAGGGCAGGCGCTTGCTTTCCTCGTCCTGCGGCGTGTGCATCGAAGAGATCGTGTCGATCAGCCCCTCGCGCACCGCCTCGACCACCGCCATCCGGTCCTCTTCCGACCGCAGCGGCGGCTTGACCTTGAAGAAGGTCCGATAGTCGGCCACGTCCAGCTCGTTCAGCGTCAGGTGGTGGATCGACGTCCCGGCGGTCACGTCGAACCCGTTATTCTTGGCCCGCTCCAGTGCCGGCAACGCCCGCGACGCGGTGATTTGGTCGGCATGATACCGCGCCTTCGTCATCTCGATCAGCGCGATGTCCCGGTCGAGCCCCATCCGCTCGGCCATCGGCGACACGGCAGGCAACCCCTTGAGAGAAGAGAATTTTCCACTCGTGGCCGAGGCGCCTGCCGACAGCACCGGCTCCTGCGGATGGGCGATCACCAGCGCGCCCAGGCTGCGCGCATAGCTCAGCGCACGCGTCAGCACCTTGGTATCGGTCACCACGTGATCGCAATCGGTAAAGGCCACGGCACCGGCATCCATCAGGAAGCTGATCTCGGTCATCTCCCGGCCCTCGCGGCCCTTGGTCAGCGCGGCCATGGCCAGCACGGTCACATCTGCCGCCTCCTGCGCCCGCCGCGCCACGAATTCCAGCGTCTCCGGGCTGTCGATCGCGGGCGCCGTGTCGGGGCGCGTCACCATCGTCGTGACCCCGCCCGCCGCCGCAGCCAGCCCGGCCGAGCGATAGCTTTCCTTGTGCCGCTCGCCGGGTTCGCAGACCTTCACCCCGATATCGACGATCCCCGGCGCCAGGCACTTGCCCCCGCAATCGATCACGGTCTCCGCCTTCGGCGCCTCGCCGCTGCCGCTGCCCAGCACGCGGCCACCCTCGACCAGAAGCCATCCGGGCGTATCTGTCCCGGCCTCAGGGTCGATCAGCCGGGCGTTGCAAAAAAGGGTTCTCATGCCGCCTGCCCTTTCTGAATCTCGCGCATCATCCGGTACACCTCGGCCCCGTTCTCGATCCGTTCAAAGCCGACGTCAACGCGGTAATGGCCGTTCTTCCGGCGCCGCATCTCGTGGTTGAACATGATCGAGGCCGGGGGTCCCGCATCGTAGTCCAGCACCGTGGACGAGGTGATCGGATAACTCTTCAGGGTACGTCCGCGAAACGGAAGGTCGGTGGCGATGAAGGCCCGCTTGCTGGTCAGCGTGTACCATGTATGCCGCCGCCGCCACGCGCTGCCAAAGGCGCCCCCGAAGGCCAGCGCGAGCCCCACGCCGAAATGTATAAGCCCGAACATCCAGAACTGGCCGCCCGCCCGCGCGGCCGTGACCATCCAGAATACGGCAAACCCCGCAAAACCAAGGCCGAACAGAACTGTCACGATGTTCTTGGCACGTATGGTGACCCGCCCGTCAGGCATGCCCTGCCAGAGGATCTTCTCATCCTTGTCGAGGATGCCTTCCCAGCTGTCGGCCTCGCTCATGCGCCCCTCCCTGCCCCGGCGCGGCGCAGCTGTGTCAACGTGGCGTCCCGGTCGGCCTGGTACTTCAGCAGGTGCTTGTCGCCCGAGGCGGTGATCACCTGTACGGCCGAGCCCAGGCTGCGCAGCCTGTCGATCTCTGCAATCCGCATCTTGCGCCCGTTCGGGCCCAGAAGCCGGTCTTGCGTCAGCACCCAGCGCACCGCCATTTCCTCGGATTGAAGATACCACGAGCGAATTGCAACGGCCGCCAGCCCGCCCACGGCCCCTGTCCAGACATGCGGGTTGCCGATCGCCCACAGAACCGCCATGCCGCCCGCCATCCCAAGCGCGGCCATCCACGCCTGATCGCGCCAGTAGGTTGCCTTGTCCGGTGCGAATTCGGCCAGAACGGTCTCGCCCTCGGCCAGCACCGGCCGCCCGGGCGACGGGTCGCTCATTTGGCCACCAGCACAAGGGTCAGCACGATCGCCAGCGCGACAACGCCCACCACGGCCCACAGCCAGCCGCGCTGCCGCGGCACATCGGTCTTGTCCGACCCGCCCGACACCGTGCCCTTGGCCGATTCCGACGGCAACGTCTTGAACGACACAGCCGGGCGTTCCTCCGAGAAGCTGCCGATCAGGCGCAACGGTGCGCGCGGCGTCAGCGTCTGCGCCTTGCCATCAAGGGCTTTCGACGTGACCACCATCACCCAGCCGGACTGAGCGTCGAGCCGCGCGCGCATGTCCTCGAGCTGGTCCGCCGGCACGCCCATCCCGTCTTCGAGATAGCCGGCAAGGCCCACCCCTTCGAGATCGCTCACCGGGAACACCTCGACATGCTCGGGGTCGAGCGTCTCGGCCCCCAGCGCCTTTTGCGCCGGCCACTCGCCATTGCGACGGTTGAAATTGGCGGCCTCGCCGCCCTCCAGATCGACGGCAAAGACCCACACAAGGCCCCGATCGCCCGATTTCACGTTGATCTTGTCACTCATACCATCACCTCTTTGGTTCGGTTGGCCCGCAGGTTGCGCGCCAGAAGATCCATTGCGGCCATGCGCACGGCGACGCCCATCTCAACCTGGTCCTGGATGACGCTTCGGTTGATGTCGTCGGCGATCTCGCCGTCGATCTCGACCCCACGGTTCATCGGGCCGGGATGCATGACGATCGCGTCGTCCTTGGCATAGGCCAGCTTCTCGGCATCCAGACCGTAACGGAAATAATACTCCCTTTCCGAAGGAATGAACCCGCCGTCCATCCGCTCCTTCTGCAGCCGCAGCATCATCACGACATCGACGTCGCGCAGGCCTTCTTCCATGTCCTCGAACACCTCGACCCCGAAATCGGAAATGCCCGACGGCATCAGGGTCGGCGGCCCGATCAGCCGCACGCGATTCTCCATCTTGTGCAGCAAAAGGATGTTCGACCGCGCCACCCGCGAATGGGCGATATCGCCGCAGATCGCGATGCTCAGCCGATGCAGCCGACCCTTGGCGCGGCGAATGGTCAGCGCGTCCAGAAGCGCCTGCGTCGGATGCTCATGCCGCCCGTCGCCCGCGTTCAGCACGGCACAGTTCACCTTCTGCGCCAGCAGGTCCACCGCCCCGGAATGCGGATGCCGCACCACCAGAAGGTCGGGGTGCATGGCGTTCAGCGTCAGCGCCGTGTCGATCAGCGTCTCGCCCTTTTTGATCGAGCTGGCCTGCATCCCCATGTTCATCACGTCCGCGCCCAGCCGCTTGCCCGCCAGCTCGAAACTGGCCTGCGTCCGGGTCGAGTTCTCGAAGAACATGTTGATCTGGGTCAGGCCCGCCAGCGCATCGCCGTGCTTCATGTTGGACCGGTTGAGATCCACATACCGCTCGGACAGGTCGAGAATGGTGCTGATTTCCGGGGCCGCGAGGGGCTCGATCCCCAGGAGATGGGATTGTGAAAAGCTCATCCGCCGCTCTCTCGTTTGCTAGCCGGGTTATAGGAACGCAGCCCTGCGGAGTCTAGCGGATCACGAAGACGTTGGCTTGCCGGACATCCTTTGCGAACATATAGTGAACATCATGTCAGTCCTGAGCCTCGATCAGAAACTCGCGATCCTGTCGGACGCCGCCAAGTACGATGCCTCCTGCGCCTCGAGCGGGGGTGCCAAGCGTGACAGCCGCGATGGCAAGGGGCTGGGCTCCGTCACAGGGTCGGGCATCTGCCACGCCTATGCTCCGGATGGCCGCTGCATCAGCCTGCTCAAGATCCTGATGACGAATTTCTGCATCTACGACTGCGCCTATTGCATCAACCGGGTCAGTTCCAACGTCAAACGCGCGCGGTTCAGTCCCGAAGAGGTGATTCACCTCACGCTCGAATTTTACCGGCGCAACTATATCGAGGGGCTTTTCCTCAGCTCCGGCATCATCCGGTCGCCCGACGACACGATGGCAGACATGGTGCGCATCGCCCGAACGCTGCGGCAGGAGCATCGCTTTCGCGGATATATCCACCTCAAGACCATCCCCGACGCCGACCCCAAGCTGATCGAGGAGGCCGGGCTTTACGCCGACCGGCTGTCGATCAACGTCGAGCTGCCGACCGACACCGCCGTGAAATCCTACGCGCCCGAAAAGTCACCCGACCAGATCCGCAAGGCGATGGCCGATGTGCGGATCCTGAAAGAGGAGCGGAAGGAGAGAAGCTTCAGCGGCAAGCGGCCTCCGAAGTTTGCGCCAGCCGGCCAGTCGACCCAGATGATCGTCGGCGCCGACGGGGCGAACGATGCCACGATTCTGCACACCTCGACCCGGCTTTACAGCAGTTACCGGCTGAAGCGGGTCTATTACTCGGCCTTCTCGCCCATCCCCGATGCTTCGGCCACGCTTCCGCTGATCAAGCCGCCGCTCATGCGTGAGCACCGCCTTTACCAGGCCGACTGGCTATTGCGGTTCTACGGGTTCGAACTGGATGAAATCACCGGAGCGACGCAGGGCGGCAATCTCGACCTTGAGGTCGACCCAAAGCTCGCCTGGGCTCTGGCCAACCGCCATGTCTTCCCGGTCGACGTGAACCGGGCCGACCGAGAGACCCTGTTGCGCGTGCCCGGCTTTGGCACCCGCACGGTGACGCGCATCCTCAACACCCGGCGCCACCGCAGCCTGCGCTACGAAGACCTTCAACGCATGGGCGCCAACCTGAAAAATGCGCGACCCTTCATCACCCTCCCCGGCTGGAGCCCGCGCAACACGCTCGACGCCGCCGACCTGCGGGCCCGCTTCGCCCCGCCGCCGGAACAGCTATCGCTCTTCTGATGCACAGGGTCGACCTTCCCACTATCGGAACCTTCGACGCCTGGCGCGACGCGGCGCGGGGGCTGGTGTTGGCGAACGTGCCGCCGGAAGAGGTGTTGTGGCAGCACGGCGAGTCGTCCGGCGATCTTTTCGGTGATGCCAACGCCCCTCAGCCCAAACCCGACTCCACGCGACAAATCACCGTCCCCAAGGGCTTCCTGACGCTTACTCGTCTTGCTCTCTGGCACCGCGACCCCGAGCGGTTCGCGCGGGCCTATGCCCTGCTCTGCGCCCTTCAGGACAATCCCCGGCTGATCCACGACCGGGGCGATCCGCGTGTCGCCAAGCTCAACGCCATGGCCAAGGAGGTGGGCCGCGACAAGCACAAGATGACCGCCTTCGTCCGCTTCCGCGAGATCGGAGAGCCTGACGCCCCGCGCCGCCGCTTCGCCGCGTGGTTCGAACCGTCGCATTTCATCACCGAACCCACCGCGCCCTTCTTCGCCAAGCGCTTCGGCGACATGGACTGGACGATCTTCAGCCCCGACCTGACCGCGCATTTCGAGGATGGCAAGCTGCGCTTCGGCCCCGGCGCGCCCAAGCCACCACTGGCCGAGGATGACACCGAAACCCTCTGGCGCACCTATTTCCGGTCGATCTTCAACCCCGCCCGGGTGAAGCTCAAGGCGATGCAGGCCGAGATGCCCAAGAAATACTGGAAGAACCTGCCCGAGGCCGACCTGATCCCCGAAATGGTCGCCACCGCCCGCGCCCGCGCCGCCGACATGGCCGAAGCCGCGCCAACGCTGGCGCCGGCGCGCGCGGGGCGCATCCTTCACCGTTTGCACAACGACCGGGCCGAACCGCCACCAATCGACAGCGATGCCGAGTTCCGCGCCGCGCTTCAGGGCTGCCGTCGCTGCCCGCTTTGGGAAAACGCCACCCAGCCGGTACCCGGCGAAGGGCCGCTTGATGCGAAACTGATGTTCGTGGGCGAACAGCCCGGCGATCAGGAAGACCTGACCGGTCGGCCTTTCGTCGGCCCGGCCGGGCGGCTCTTCGACGAGGTGCTGGGCGAGGCCGGGATTGATCGGTCGGAGACCTACGTCACCAACGCCGTCAAGCATTTCAAGTTCAAGCCCCGCGGCAAGCGCCGCCTGCATGAGCCACCCAATTCGCATGAGATCCAGCATTGCCGCTGGTGGCTGGATATCGAGCGCGAGCGCGTGCAGCCCGGCCTGATCGTGGCCCTCGGCGCCACGGCGCTGGAAAGCCTGACAGGCAGCCGGAAGAACCTGCTGAAGCGTCGCGGCACGGTCGAGGCGGCCGACGATGGCACGCCCGTCTTCATCACCGTCCATCCCAGCTTCCTTCTGCGCCTGCCCGACCCGGCGCAAAAGTCCGAGGAACGAGCCCGCTTCCGCGACGATCTGCGCACGGCCGCCGCGATGGTGGCCTGACCCGCTTTTCCGGTTCAGGCCCGCCCGCCCTTGCGATACGCTGCGCCCGTGGAATCGGAGCTTTCATATCACGCCGCCCGCGCCCTGCTGGAATGGCATATCGAACTCGGCGCGACCGAGGCGATCGGCGATCTGCCGGTCAACCGCTATGAAATCCCCGCTGCGGCGCTGGCGCCCAAGCCTGCGCCCACACCGGACGCCGCGGCGGCGCGCGCCACGCCGCCGTTGCCGCAAGCCGCGCCCGAGGTCGACCCGGTCGACGTGGCCCGCGCCGCCGCCGCCGGTGCCGCCGACCTCAAGGCGCTCGAAGCCGCGATGGCCGATTATCCCCATTGCGACCTCAAGATGGGCGCCCGAAACCTCGTCTTCTTCGACGGCAACCCCGCCGCCCGCGTGATGATCATCGGCGAGGCGCCCGGGCGCGACGAGGACATGCAGGGCAAGCCCTTCGTCGGGCGTGCGGGGCAGTTGTTGGACCGGATGCTGGCGGCGATCGGCATGGCCCGCCATTCGCAAGATCCGGCCAAGTCAGTTTATATCACCAACGTCCTGCCGTGGCGCCCGCCGCAGAACCGCGACCCGAAACCGGAAGAGATCGCCATGCTGCTGCCCTTCCTGCAGCGCCATGTCGAACTGGTCGATCCGGAGCTGGTCGTGCTGATGGGCAATACAAGCTGTCAGGCGGGGCTGGGCCGGCGGGGTATCACCCGGCTGCGCGGCACCTGGACGCAAGCCTATGGCCGCCCCGCCATGCCGATGTTCCACCCGGCGGGTCTTTTGCGCAATCCGCACAACAAGCGCTTTGCCTGGGCCGATCTGCTGGAAGTGCAAGCGCGGCTCGAGGGAGAGACATGAGGATACTTGCCTTTTCCGACCTGCATCTCGCCCGGGCCCGTGCGGCGGACCTTGTCGCGGCAAGCAGTGACGCCGATCTCGTGATCGGCGCCGGCGATTTCTGCAATATGCGGCAGGGTCTGAGCGAGGCGATGGCCCTGCTGAGCGGCATTACCGCGCCCTTCGTGGTGGTGCCCGGCAACGCCGAGAGTGTCGAAGAGTTGCAGGCCGCTGCCAATCCGGGAATGCGCGTGCTTCACGGCACCGGGGTCGATGTGAACCGGTTGCGGGTGTTCGGGTTGGGCTACGGCGTGCCGGTGACGCCCTTTGGCAGTTGGAGCTGTGACCTGTCCGAGGAGGATGCCGGTCAGATGCTGGCCAAGTGTGAGGCGGCCGACATCCTTGTGCTGCATTCGCCGCCCAAGGGCGTGGTGGACGTGACGTCGGGCGGACAATCGGTCGGTTCGACGGCGATACATGACGCCATCGAACGGATCCAGCCAAGGCTGGCGTTCTGTGGTCATATCCATGACAGCTGGGGCCAGACCGGCAGGATCGGCGCGACACAGGTTGTCAATCTCGGCCCGCGCCCCAACTGGTTCGACCTGTGATGATCGACACACTGACGCTTCTCGCCTTCATTCCGGCCGCCGTGGCACTGAACCTGACGCCGGGGGCGGACATGATGTTCTGCCTCGGGCAAGGTCTGCGCGCCGGGCCGGTTCCGGCAATTGCCGCCAGTGCCGGCATCGTGCTGGGCGGGATGGTGCATGTCACGCTCGCCGGGCTTGGCCTCGGTGCCGCCGTGGCCACTCTGCCATGGCTCTTCGACGTGATCCGCTGGGTCGGTGTCGCCTACCTGCTCTGGCTCGCCTACAGCGCCCTGCGCCACCCGCCGCAGGCCGGGGACGCACCGAAGGTCCGCCCCGCCCGCGCCTTCCGCGACGGGATGGTCGTGAACCTCACCAACCCCAAGGTCATCCTTTTCGTGCTGGCCTTCCTGCCGCAGTTCATCGACCCGGCGAAGGGCAGCGTTCTGGGGCAATTCCTGATCCTTGGTGCGGTGATTGCCGCGGGCGGGTTCGTCGTCAATGCCGCCGTCGGCATCTTCGCCGGCGGCCTCGGGCGCAAGATGACGCAGTCCCCCGCGTTCTCGCGTGGGATAGGCTATGTCTGCGCCGCCATTTTCACGGGCCTCGCCCTTCGCCTCGCCCTGATCGAAAGGACCTGACACCAAAATGAGCCGCATCGACGAAAGCAAGGAGTTCATCCCTGTCCGTATCGCCGTGTTGACCGTGAGCGACACGCGCGATGCCGCCGACGATAAATCCGGCAACACGCTGGTCGACCGGATCGAGGCGGCGGGGCATATCCTGGCCGATCGGATGATCGTGCGCGACGAGCGCGACCAGATTGTCGAGCAACTGCGCGAATGGGTGAATGACGACCGTGTCGACGTGGTGATCTCGACGGGCGGCACCGGCCTGACCGGGCGCGACGTGACGGTCGAGGCGCATCGCGAGATCTACGAAAAGGAGATCGACGCCTTTGGCACGGTCTTCACCATCGTCTCGATGAAGAAGATCGGCACCAGCGCGGTGCAGTCGCGCGCCACGGGCGGCGTTGCGGGCGGGACATACCTGTTCGCCCTGCCCGGCAGCCCCGGCGCCTGCAAGGATGCATGGGACGAAATTCTCGAGCCGCAGTTCGATTATCGCCACGCCCCCTGCAATTTCGTGGAAATTATGCCACGTCTTGACGAACATCTGCGACGGAAATAGCCGCGACGCACGTAAAACCCCTGCGAGCTTGGCCTTTTCGGCCAATCTCCCTACAGTCTTGTCATGCCCGAAGGGCCAAGTTTTCAGGGGTTTGAGTCACCCGTATGCGTTTTCTTCGTCAAAGCCTGACCGGCCTGTTCCTGCTGTCGCTGACGCTGGGTCTGCTGGTTTATGCCGGCCAGATCATTTTTTCCGCCGTGCAGGAACGGATGGCGGACGAGCCGCGCATGCCCGAGCGGCGCGAACGGGTTTTTGCCGTCAACGTGGTCGATGCGCGGGAACAGACGGTTACACCGGTTTTGACCGCCTATGGCGAGATTCAGAGCCGCCGGACGCTGGAAATTCGCGCCAAGACGACCGGCACGCTGGTGACGCTGGCCGACAATTTCGAAGAGGGCGGCGTGGTCGAGGAAGGCCAGCTTCTGGCGCAGGTCGACCCGGCGGATGCGGAGTTTGCCCTGAACCGCGCCGAGAGCGAGTTGACCGACGCCAAGGCCGAAAAGAAAGAGGCCGTGCGCGCGCTGGAACTGGCGCAGGATGAGCTGGCCGCGGCCGAGGAACAGGCCACTCTGCAGGAAAAGGCCTATCAGCGGCAGGTTGATCTCGAGGATCGCGGCGTCGGCACCTCGGCGGCGGTGGAAACCGCGGAACTGGCCGCCGCGCAGGCGCGGCAGGCCGTCATCGCCCGCCGTCAGGCGCTGGCCGTGGCCGAGGCCCGGATCGACCAGGCCGAGACCGGCCTGGCGCGGGCCCGGATTGCGTTCGACGAGGCCGAGCGGCGTTTGGAGGATACCCGCATTGTCGCGGGCTTTTCCGGCACGCTGAGCGATGTCTCGGTGGTCGAGGGCGGGCTTGTCTCGGCCAACGAGCAGATCGGCACGCTGGTCGATGGCAACGCGCTCGAAGTGTCCTTTCGCGTCTCGACTCCGCAATATGGCCGCTTGCTGAACGACTCCGGCGACCTGCTGAAGGCGCCTGTGAGTGCCCTTCTCAGCGTTTACGGCCTCGACCTCGAAGCCAAGGGCGTGATCAGCCGGGAAGGTGCCGCCGTGGGCGAAGGCAGCACCGGGCGGCTTCTGTTCGCGCGGCTATACGAGGCCCCGGCAATGAAACCCGGCGATTTCGTCACCGTCCGTATCGAGGAGCCGCCGCTCGAGCAGGTCGTGCGCTTGCCGGCCTCTTCGCTGGGGCCGGATGGCAACGTGCTTGTGCTGGACGAGGAGAACCGCCTGGAAACCCTGGCCGTCACTGTCATGCGGCGGCAGGGTGACGATATTCTCGTGCGCGGCGACGCGCTGCCCGGCGCGCGTGTCGTGGTGGAACGCACGCCGCTTCTGGGCGAGGGCATCAAGGTTCGCCCTCTCAATCCGGGCGCAGAGGCCGAGGCGGAAGACCCCGGCACGCTGGAACTGACCGCCGCCCGCCGCGAACGGCTGATGGAATTCGTGCAGGCCAGCGGCGACATGAGCGCCGCCGTCAAGCGCCGCCTGCTGGGCCAGTTGGAACAGACCCGCGTGCCTGCCCGCGTCGTCGAACGGCTTGAACGCCGGATGGGGGGCTGACGCCTTGGCCCGCGCCCCCTCTCCCCGCGTGGCCGGCGTGCTTTCGTACTTCACGCGCCACCGCACCGCCGCCAACCTGCTGCTTGTCGTGCTCGTCGTGCTGGGCCTGGCTGCTCTGCCGAAGATGCGCGCTCAGTTCTTCCCCGACGTGGTCATCGACAGCGTCAGCGTCTCGGTCATGTGGGAAGGCGCGAGCGCCGAGGATGTCGACAACGCCATCGTCCAGTTGCTCGAACCGGTTCTGCTCGCCGTCGAAGGCGTGGAGAGCACCGAGGCCAACAGCCGCGAGAATGCGGCCACGATCAGCATGGAGTTCGAGCCCGGATGGGACATGAGCCGCGCCGCCGACGAGGTACAGGCGGCCGTCGACACCATCACCACCCTGCCCGAGGACGCCGAGGAGCCAGAGGTCAGGCGCGGGGCCTGGCGTGACCGGGTGACCGATGTGGTTCTGACCGGGCCGGTGGGCACGGAGCAGCTTGGCCTTTTCGCCGACGAGCTCGTGACACGGTTGTTCGACGTGGGTGTGACCCGCACAACCATCCGCGGGGTAGCCGCCCCCGAGACCATCATCGAGGTGCCGTCGACGAACCTTATCGCCTATGACATCACCATGGCCGAGATCGCCGCCGCCATTGGCGCGGAGGTAGACGCCAACCCGGCGGGCGACGTGGAAGGCTCGAACACCCGCGTGCGCACCGGGGTCGAGAAACGAGACGCCGACCAGATTGCCGCCATCGTCCTGCGCTCGAATCGCGACGGGACCAAGCTGACCGTGGGCGACGTGGCGACCGTGCGGGTCGAGGGTGTCGACAGGGACCGGCAATACTTCGTCGGGCCGAACCCGGCCATGTCGGTGCGGGTCGACCGGTCGGCCCAGGGCGACGCCATCGCCATTCAGGAGCGGGTCGAAGAGGTCGCCGCGGCGCTTGAGAACACGCTGCCCGAAGGGGTTGAGCTGTCGTTGATCCGTACCCGGGCCGAGGCGATATCCGGGCGCTTGAACCTGCTGCTCGACAACGGGCTGACCGGGCTGGGGCTGGTTGTGCTGCTACTGTTTCTTTTCCTCAACGCGCGCACCGCCTTCTGGGTGGCGGCCGGCATTCCGGTGGCCCTGCTGGCGGCCGTTGCGATGATGTATATCGGCGGGCTGACTTTCAACATGATCTCGCTTTTCGCACTGATCATCACGCTGGGCATCGTGGTCGACGACGCCATCGTCGTGGGCGAACATGCCGATGCGCGGGTGCGGAAGCTGGGCGAAGCCCCGGCCGAGGCCGCCGAACGGGCGGCGCACCGCATGGCGCTTCCGGTCTTCTCGGCCACGCTGACCACGCTGATCGCCTTCTTCGGGCTGGTTGCCATCGGCGGGCGGTTCGGCGACCTGATCATCGACATCCCCTTCACCGTGATCGTGGTGCTTTTCGCCTCGCTGGTGGAATGCTTCCTGATCCTGCCCAATCACATGTCGCACGCGCTGGCCCATTCGGCCAAGGCGCATTGGTACGACATGCCGAGCCGAGTTGTGAACCGCGGGTTCGTCTGGGTGCGGGACCGGCTGTTCCGGCCTTTCATCGGGCTGGTGATCCGGGCGCGGTATGTCGTCTGCGCCGGTATCATCGTGGTACTCGCCTCGCAGGCTGCCCTTTTCATCAAGGGTGACGTCACCTGGCGGTTCTTCAACGCGCCCGAGCAAAGCAGCGTCACCGGCAACTTCATGATGGCACCCGGTGCGACACGCCAGGACTCGATCGAGATGATGCGCGAGATGCAGCGCGCAACCGAGGAGCTGGGGGCGGAATACGAGGAACGGTACGGCCGCAACCCGCTGGCCTTCGTGCTGGCCGAGATTGGCGGCAATACCGGCCGGGGCCTTGCCGGGTCGGACACGAAGGATGCCGACCAGCTGGGCGGAATTTCCATCGAACTGATCGACGCCGACCTGCGCCCCTATTCCAGCTTCGCCTTCGTGGGCGAGTTGCAGGACCGTGTCGAACCGCACCCGATGGCCGAAACGGTCAGCTTCCGCGGCTGGCGTTCGGGGCCTGGGGGCGATGCGCTTGACGTGGAATTCTACGGCGCGACCGCCGATACGCTGAAGGATGCGTCGGAAGCCTTGAAAACGGCGCTTTCGCGCTTCCCCGAGGTTTCGGCGGTCGAGGACAACCTCGCCTACGACAAGGAAGAGCTGATCCTCGAGCTGACCCCGCAGGGGCAGGCGCTTGGCTTTACCATCGACGAGCTGGGCCGCGTGTTGCGGCACCGGCTGACGGGTATCGAAGCCGCCACCTACCCCGACGGCCCGCGCAGCGCAGAGGTGCGGGTCGAGCTGCCCGAGGGGGAGCTGACCGCCGATTTCCTCGAAAGGATGCAGATGCGCACGCCGTCCGGCACCTACGTGCCGCTGGCCGATATCGTCAGCGTCGACCGGCGCACCGGGTTCTCCACCGTGCGGCGCGAAAACGGGCTGCGGCTGATCAGCGTGACCGGGGATATCTCGGAAGACGATGCCTCGCGCGCGTCGGAGATCATGGAGGCGCTGGAAGAGGACATCCTGCCCGAGATCGCCGCCACCCACCAGGTCGAGTGGGATCTTTCGGGGCTGTCGGAGCAGGAAGACGACTTCCTTAACGATGCCCGCCTCGGGTTGGTACTGACGTTGACGGGCATCTATCTTGTCCTCGCCTGGGTCTTTGCCAGCTGGACACGGCCGATGGTGGTGATGGCGGTCATTCCCTTCGGCCTGATTGGCACAATCTATGGGCACTGGGTGTGGGATGTGCCATTGTCGATGTTCACGGTTGTGGGTCTGCTGGGCATGACCGGCATCATCATCAACGACTCGATCGTGCTGGTCACCACAATCGACGAATATGCCAAGGATCGCGGCGTCATTCCGTCGATCATCGACGGGGTGGCCGACCGGTTGCGGCCGGTGATGTTGACCACGCTGACGACCGTGCTGGGGCTGGCGCCGCTGCTGTTCGAGCGGTCGCAACAGGCGCAGTTTTTGAAACCCACGGTCATCACCCTCGTCTACGGGCTAGGCTTCGGGATGGTACTGGTGCTTCTGCTGGTGCCTTCGCTGATCGCTATCCAGCACGATCTGAAGCGTCGCACGGGGGCGTTGCGCCGGGCGCTGTCTGTGCCGGTTGCCTCGGTTCGCCTCGCTGTCGTCGGGGCACTTGCGGCCATCGTGGCGTGGCTGGCGGTTACAATGGGCGTGACGCTCGTCTCCGGCGCGCTGCCGCCGTTGTTCACGCAGGCCTTGCCGATGCTGGCAGGACCGTCGCCGATGGTGGCGGCACTTGGGCTCTACCTGGCGGGGGCGATGCTTATCGTGCTGCTGGTGCTGATCGGGGCCGGGCTGACCTATCTCGTGAAGCAGCGTCAGCCGGCCGGGCAGCCCTGAATATCCACCGCCCGCGACTTGCCGACCACGGTAATCCGGATGCCAGAGCGGTTCAGCGCGAAAGACCGGCCCTCGACGTGGTAAAGCCGCGTCTCGGCGACCAACCGCCCCCCCTGTCGTGCCGTCTTGGCCGGAGAGACCCAGATGCGCGGGTCGTCGACCTCGACGATGGCGGTCTCGTTGCCGCCGGTGCGGGGCATGTCGATTTCGGCGCGCAGGCCGATACCGTCTTCTATGGGCGAGATGCGGCAGGAGACGCGGGCCACTTTGGCCTCCTTCGCGGAATACGGCCGGCTGGCCAGGGCCGCGGCGATGCGCGGGTCGGGCTTGCGGGTGTTTCCGGGCAGCGTGCCCGTCACCTGAAGTTCGACCGGCACGCAGACATCCTTGCAGACACCCATCTCGATCTTGCCGTTCAACCTCACGTCGCGCCCCGCCTGCCCCGGCGCCACGCGGATCGGCAGGATCACCGAATCCTTGTAACCGATGGTGCGCAGCCCGTCCTCGACCGTCACGGTGGGCGTGGGCCAGACGATCTCGACCCCGGTCAGGTTGCCGGAGCGGCGCCAGTCGAACTGTGGGGGGATGCCCGAGTCGCCGGGTGCACGCCAGTAGGTCTTCCACCCCGGTCGCATCCGCACCTCGAGCCCGGCCACGTGCACGCCGCTGGCCGTGCGCCACCCGGGCAGCACGCGCATCTCAACAAGGTCCGACCCCTGCTGGGCGCGCGCGGGCCCCAGCGACAGCACCACGCAAAAGGCGGCAGCGAAAAAGCGGAAAGCTTTAGACATCATGAACCTGAAATGGGCGAAAAGCGTTGAAATGCCAAGTCACTTTACGGCGAGGCGCCCGCGGGATTCCAGCGGCGTGTCTTATCGCATGCTTGCACTAGGGCAGGCCAACCCCCATCATTGAGGGAACAGACACTTGTGGAGATTCAGTTTGAGCGAGATTGACCTGAACGGAAAGCTGCTGATTGCGATGCCGGAAATGGGCGATCCGCGTTTTGCCTATTCGGTCATATTCATGTGCGCCTATTCCGAGGAAGGCGCGATGGGGCTTGTGATCAACAAGCCGACCGACGACCTGAGGCTGACCAATCTGCTCGAACAGCTTGAAATCTCTCAAAGCGACGACGCCCGGGACATCGCGGTGCATTTCGGCGGCCCGGTGGAACACGGGCGCGGCTTCGTGCTGCACGATTACGGCTATCACTCGTCGATCTCGACACTGGACGTGACCGATGATTTCGCCATGACCGCAACGCTCGACATCCTCGAGGACCTGGCCCAGGGCCGTGGGCCGGGGCATGCCATCATCACCTTGGGATATGCCGGCTGGGGGCCCGGTCAGCTTGAAGGCGAAATCGCACAGAACGCTTGGCTGACCTGCGAGGCCGATGCCGAGCTGGTGTTCGAAACACCCGACGCGATGAAATGGGAGGCGGCGCTGAAGAAACTCGGCATCAGCGCCCTGACCCTGTCGGCGGAGGCGGGGCGCGCGTAACGCCCCGCGCCGGGATCAGTTGGCGTAGTTCGAGCCTTCCTCGTCGAGGATCGCCATCAGTTCGGCAAGGTGACGGTCGGCCTGGCTGGGGTAATCCTCGATCTCCTGCGCCGTCTTCTCGGCGATTTCGTCCGACAGAACGCGCAGCGGCTGGCCCGTCTGAAGCGCGCGGATATAGGTCTCGGCGGCGCGCTCGAAATAGTACAGACGGTTGAAGGTCTCGGCCACGGTGGCGCCCATCACGAGAATGCCGTGGTTGCCCATGATCATGACGGTCTTCTTGGGGTCCTGCAGTTGCGAGGCGCAGCGGTCGCCCTCTTCCTCGAAGGCCAGCCCGCCATAGCCGTCGTCGATCACGTAGCGGTTGAAGAAGGTGGCGCAGTTCTGGTCGATGGGCGGCAGGGTGCTGTCGGCGAGGCTCGCCAACACCGTGGCATGAATGGAATGCACGTGCATGACGCAACGGTGATGCGGGCATTGACGGTGGATCGCGCCGTGCAGGCCCCATGCCGTCGGGTCGGGTGCGCCGGGCAGGTTCAGCGTTTCGGGGTCGTTGGCATCTATGAGCAGCAGGTCGGAGGCCTTGATGCGGCTGAAATGCACCTGGTTGGGGTTCATCAGGAATTGCGTGCCGTCCTCGTTCACCGCCAGAGATAAATGGTTGGCCACGGCCTCGTGCATGTTGAGGCGTTCGGTCCAGCGGAAGGCGGCTGTCAGCTCGACGCGCTCCTGCCAATTCGAGATGTTGGGGGTGTGGGCGGTCTGGGCGGCGCTTGTCATCTGGGTCTCCTGTTATCCTTTGCGGTAAGGTGCCAGCCCGGGGCGGGCTTTACAAACGATGGATTCGGCGGCATGCCATTAAGAAAATTAATGGATATGTCGTGCGTCACTCATGACCGGCCGATCACTTCCCCCGCTGACCTGGCTGCGCGCCTTCGAGGCCGCGGCGCGGCACCTGTCGTTTACAGTTGCAGCGCAGGAGCTGAACCTGACCCAGTCAGCCGTCAGCCAGCATGTGCGCAATCTCGAGGACCATCTCGGGCGTGAATTGTTCATCCGGCGCACGCGGGCGCTTCAACTGACAGAGGCGGGGGCGAACTATCTGCCCACGGTGCGCGAGGCCTTCGACGTGCTGGCCCGCGGGACGCGGTCGTTCATCGGCGGCGACCGCGACAACGCCCTGATCCTGCAATGCAACATGGCTTTTTCGGTGTACTGGCTGGCGCCCCGCCTGCACCGGCTTTACGCCGCGCATCCGTGGCTGGTGCTGAACATCGTCACCGCCTTGTGGGATCCCGAGATACACGCCCGCGATGCGGCGATAAAGATCCGCTTCGGCCGGCCGGGCGACATGTCGGGCGACGCCACGCGGCTGACATGGGATGTCTGCCGGCCCGTGTGTCACCCGGATTACATGGGCGGTGCCCCCGACTTCGCCCGGGCGCGGCTTTTCGACTGTGCGGGCATCATGGGAAACTGGGAATCCTGGTCGCGGCATACCGGGCGGCCGTTCGACGAGGCCCGGGGCGTGAACCTGTCCTCGACCTACGTGGTGGCGATCGAGGCGGCGCTTCACGGGGCGGGTATGGCCATGGGGCACGAGACGCTGACCCATGACCTTGTCGAGGCGGGCCGGCTGATCGAGCCGTTCGGCGACACGGCCCCGCTGCCCGAGGGCTATTTCCTTCTGCCGCCCCCCCAGCACGAGCAGACGCCAGCGACGCGCGCCTTTACCGACTGGCTGTCGGAGGAAGTTGCGGCCTGCCCCTATGCCTTCACCGGCTGAGCGGTTACCCGATCAGCGCGTTGACATGGGCCACGACGCT
The DNA here is from genome assembly GCF_008728195.1 of Roseovarius indicus. Lineage (NCBI taxonomy): Bacteria > Pseudomonadati > Pseudomonadota > Alphaproteobacteria > Rhodobacterales > Roseobacteraceae > Roseovarius > Roseovarius indicus. The sequence continues at coordinate 472,183 of NZ_CP031598.1, read as the reverse complement.
GCGGGCAAGCGGGCCGGGCTCGTAGCCGCCCTCCAGCATCGACAGGATGCGGCCCTGAGCGTGCCGGCCCGCCACGCCGACCAGTTCGGTCGTGAGCCAGCGGTAATCGTTCTCGGTCAGCGACAGACCGGACATGTCATCGAGCATATGCGCGTCGAACCCGGCCGAGAGGAACAGGAACTCCGGCTCGAAGGTCTCCAGTGCCGGAAGCCAGTGCTCGCGGATTGCCTCGCGGAAGGCTTCGCCGCCGGTTCCTGCGGGCAGCGGCACGTCGACAAGATTGGTCGAGTCGCTTTCATGCCCGGTGAAAGGGTAGAACGGGTGCTGGAAGGTCGAGCAGAACAGGATGCGCGGGTCGGAATGGAAGATCTCCTCGGTTCCATTGCCGTGGTGCACGTCGAAATCGAGGATGGCGATCCGCTTGAACCCATATGTCTTCAAGGCATGTGCCGCGGCGACGGCGATGTTGTTGAACAGGCAGAACCCCATCGCGGTGTCATGGGTGGCATGGTGACCCGGCGGCCGAATGGCACAGAACACCGGGTTGGCCTCGTCCTTCATGATCAGGTCGACCCCCATCACGCCGGACCCTGCCGCATGAAGGGCGGCGGGCAGCGTTCCGGGCGACATCATCGTATCGCCGTCGATCTCGACGCTTTCGCCGGGCCCCGGCGCCGATTCGAAGATCCGGGCGATGTAGTCGGGGTCATGCGCGCCCTCGAGCTGTTCGCGCGTGACCTCGGGGGCATCGTAGTGCCGGATGACATAGTCGAGCCCCGACATGATCAGCTGGTTGTTGATGGCATCCAGCCGCTCCGGCGTATCCGGGTGCATCGGCCCCGCATCATGGTGGTGGCACGACGGATGAGAAATGAATCCGAGCATGGCGCCCTCCTCAGAGCCAGCGTTCGACGATCACGACATCCCGGTCGTCGGGGTCGGGTGTGACGGTGAAGCCAAGCTCCTCCATCAGGTGCAGCATCGGTGTGTTCTCCCGCAGGACCGAGCCTTCGATCTTGTCGAGGTCATGGTCGCGCGCCGCGTCGAACAGCCCCTTCATAAGACGCGTTCCAAGACCGTGGCCCTGCATCTTGTCCGACACGACGATGGCGAATTCGCAGCTGGTGTTGTCGGGGTTGATGACGTAGCGGGCGACGCCATGCTGTTCCCCGCTGCCGTTTTCGCCCACGACGGCCACCAGCGCCATTTCGCGGCGATAGTCGATCTGGGTGAAACGGGCGAGCATTTCCTCGGACAGCTCGTTCACCGTGCCCATGAAGCGGAACCGCTTGGCCTCGACCGACAGGTCGCGCACGAAGGCGGCTTCGGATTCCGCATCCTCGGGGCGGATCGGCCGGATGGTCAGGGGCCGGCCGTCGGACAGGAAATCACTGGTGACCAGATGCCGGGGGTAGGGATGGATGGCGACGTGATCATAGGGGCCGTCCTTGGACGGCGGCCGCGCCAGCCGGATACGGGCGTCGACGGCCAGCACGCCGCCCGGACCCGCCACCAGCGGGTTGATGTCGAGCTCGACGATCTGGGGCAATTCGCAGACCATGTCGGAGACGCGCAGCAGCACGTCGATCACCGCGGACCGGTCGACTGCCGGCCGGTCGCGGAACGCATCCAGCAGCCGGGCCACGCGGGTGCGGTTGATCAGCCGGTTCGCCAGCACCTCGTTCAGCGGTGGCAGCGAGACGGCGCTGTCGCGCAGGATCTCGACCATCGTGCCCCCGGCCCCGAACAGGATGGCAGGCCCGAAGATCGGGTCGCGACTGACGCCGATCACGAGTTCACGCGCATCCTCGACATGGGCCATCGCCTCGATCGTGACGCCCTTGATCCGCGCCTCGGGGCGCAGCCGCTGGGCCGCCAGGGTGATCTCGCGCACCGCCTGCTTGACCTCGATGGCGGAGCCCACGCCGAGGCGCACGCCGCCGACGTCGGATTTGTGGGTGATCTGCGGCGAGTTGATCTTGACCGCGACCGGGTAGCCCACCGTTTCAGCGGCAATCAGCGCGTCGGAGGCTGTGGCGGCCTCGATGGTGATGTTGATCGGAACGTGGAACGCGCGCAGCAGGGCCTTTGATTCGATATCCGAAAGCATTGTCCGGCCATCCGACAGCGCCCCGTTGACGATCATCCGCGCGCCTTCAAGATCCGGCGGCTTGTCGTCATGCAGCGGGCCCGGCACCTCGTTGGCGAGCCGCCGGTGTCGATGGTGCTGGGCAAGGTAGGAAAACGCCTCGACCGCCTTTTCCGGCGTGGTGAAATCGGGGATGCCGGACGAGGACAGCAGCTTGCGCCCCTCGGTCACCGCCGTTTCGCCCATCCAACAGGCCAGCACCGGCTTGCGGTTGGAGGCCGGGATCGCGTCGAGCACCGCCTGCGCCGCGGCTGTCGCCTCGGTCATCGCCTGCGGGGTCAGCATGGCAAGCACGCCGTCGAAATTCGAATCCTCCAGGGCCGCGCTTACCGCGGCGGTGAACTGTTCCGGCGAGGCATCGCCCAGGATGTCGATCGGGTTGGCGCGCGACCAGTAGGGCGGCAGGACGGCGTCGAGTTTCTTCAACGTCTCCTCCGAGGGTGCACTCAGTTCGACACCGAGGTCCCCGGCCCGGTCTGCAGCCAGCACCCCGGCACCGCCCCCGTTGGTGATGATGCCCAACCGTTTCCCGTTGGCCCGCTTGCCCGGCGACAGGATTTCGGCCGCCGCGAAAAGCTCTCCGAAGGTGCGCGTGCGCACGGCGCCGGCCCGTGCGAGCGCGGCGTCGAACACCGCATCGTCGCCGATCAGCGCGCCGGTGTGGGTGTGCGCGGCGTTCGAGCTTTGTGTATGGCGCCCGGCCTTGAGCACGATCACCGGCTTGGTTCGCGCGGCGTTGCGCAGGGCCGATATGAACGAGGGCGCGTCATGGATGCCTTCGACGTATAACAGGATCGCCGAGGTCTTGGGGTCGGTGGCGAGGAAATGCAGCACGTCGCCGAAATCCACGTCGAGCGAGTTGCCCAGCGAGACCAGCGCGGAAAAGCCAAGGTGATGCGGGCCGGCCCAATCGGAAATCGCGGATATGAGCGCGCCCGACTGCGAGACCAGCGCCAGCCGGCCCTTGGGCGTCTCGGACCGCAGGAAGGTGGTGTCGAGGTTCAGCCAGGGCCGCACCATGCCGACGCAGTTGGGCCCGAGGTAGCGCACCCCCGCCTTGCGCGCCGCCATCTCGAGCTTGCGGGCGTTGTCCTGGCCGGGGCTGCCACCTTCGCCGAAGCCCGCCGACAGCACGATCGCGTTGGTGGTGCCGGCCATGCCGCATTGGCGGATGATCTCGGGCACCACGGCCGCCGGTGTCGCGATCACCGCAAGGTCGGCCGGCCTGGCCAGCCGCGAGATGTCGGGCACGCAGGTCATGCCGTGAACGCTTTCGTATTTCGGGTTCACCGGGATCAACTCGCCCTCGTAGCCGGCCCGCAGGATGTTCGAGAACACGCGGCCGCCGACCGAGGTCTTGCTTTCCGAGGCGCCGAACACGGCCACGGACTCGGGGTTGAACATCGGGCTGAGGGGGCTGCGATCCATCGCGCGGTCTCCGGTCAAGGGCTGTGCCGGCCCGTTGAACCGCACGGAAATGACAACCGCGCGACGCGCCGGGCGTGCCAGCCATCGCGCCCCAGACGACCCTTTGCCTTGACCTGAGTCAAGCGCGCGCCTCGCCATCGCGACGGAAGCCCGGAAAGGTGCTGATTTCATCACAGCCCCTGACCGGGCGCGGCGCGGCGAGCCTGTTTCCTGCCGTCGGAACCGTCCTTGACGGCGCGCACCATTGCGACCGCCCTGATGCCCTGCTGAAAATTACGGCAGGCGGGCCGCTTCGCCTGCCCGGGTGATTGAGCCTCGGGGAAAACCATGTAGCCTGCCGGCCAGTATCTGGAGAACGGCAGAATGCAGGCACCTGAAACAGACGGGATGACAGGCCCGCCGCTCGACCTGATCGTGATCGGGGCGGGGTTTGGCGGCATCGGCATGGCAGCCAAGGCGCTGAAGGCCGGGCTGCGGGTGCTGGTGCTGGAGCGGGCCGGCGATGTTGGCGGGACGTGGCGGGACAACATCTATCCCGGCTGCGCCTGCGATACGCAATCGCACCACTACAGCTATTCCTTCGCCATGAACCCCGACTGGTCGCGCATCTATGCGACGCAGCCGGAGATCCTGTCGTACCTGCGGGATACGGCCAAGCGGTTCGGGGTGACAGACCACCTGCGCTGTGGCGCGGGGGTCACCCGTGCGTGTTGGGACGACGCGCAGGGGAAATGGGCCGTCACGACCGAGGACGGGGCAACCTTTACCGCGCGCTTCGTGGTCTCGGCCGTCGGCCAGTTGAACCAGCCGATGATTCCCGATTTCGCGGGGCGCGATGCCTTTGGCGGCAAGCTCATGCACACGGCGCAGTGGGATCCGGAGTACGACCTCGCTGGCAAACGCGTGATCGTGATCGGCAATGCCGCCAGCGCCATCCAGGCGATTCCGCAGATCGCACAGGTGGCAAAGCACCTGACCGTCTTGCAACGCTCGCCCAACTGGCTGGTAGCAAAGGGGGACCGCCCGTTCGAGCCCCACGAGAAGCGGCGCTTCCGCGCCCTTCCCCTTCTGCAAAGGCTCTACCGCTGGTCGATCTACTGGCAGTGGGAGCGCAGCTGGCCGGAATTCATCGACGGGTCGCGCCAGTCACGTCGGCAGACCGAGGAAACCCGCAAGCATATCGCGGCCGAGGCCGGCGACCTGGCGCCCGAGCTGACACCGGATTACCCGCTGGGCTGCCGCCGCATCCTGCTGGCCGACGACTATTTCCCGGCGCTTCAGCGCGACAACGTGAGCCTTGTCACCGGTCAGGTCGAAACGCTCACTCCGGACGGGCTTCGGACCAAGGGCGGGCAGCACATCGAGGCCGACTGCATCGTGCTGGCCACCGGTTTCCACGCCCGGGATTTCCTGCCGGGAATGGAGGTCGAGGGCCGCGACGGGCAAACGCTTTCCGAGACGTGGGAGAAAAGCGGCGGACCGGAAGCCTATCTGGGCATCGCCGTGCCGGGCTTTCCCAATTTCTTCCTGCTCTATGGGCCGAACACCAATCTCGGTCACAACTCGATTGTCTTCATGCTGGAATGCCAGATCCGGTACGTCCTGCGTGCCATTGCCCGCGTGCGCGGGCGCGGCGACAGTCAGATCGAAGTGACGCAGGGGGCGCTCGACCGCCGGCGCGAGGTTCAGGAGCGCGAGCTGGCCCGCACGGCATGGGCCGGCCGGTGCACCAGCTGGTACAAGACCGCGACGGGCAAGATCATCAACAACTGGTCGGCGGGCACGTTCAAGTACTGGTGGCTAACGCGACGCCCGAATCTACGCGACTTCACCACGCGCTGAGGCGCGGCAGTGATCGGGTTCAGTTTCCAGGGAATTGGTAGCGGAGGAGGGACTTGAACCCCCGACACATGGATTATGATTCCACTGCTCTAACCAACTGAGCTACTCCGCCGAGCCGTGGCGCTAGGTAAGGCAGCCCGGCGGTCCCGTCAAGCCCGAATTGGCCCGGTTTATCCCTGTGGCAGAAGCGCCTCGATCCGGCTTGTGATGGCCGCCGATTCCGGCAGCGTGGCCGAGCCCCAGGTGCCTGCCACCGACCCGTCCGGCGCGAGCAGCACCTTGTTGAAATTCCACGACGGCTCCCAGCCTGCGCTGTCGGCCAGCCACTTGTAGAGCGGGTGCGCCCCTTCGCCCCGTACCGGGGTGATCGTGGTCATCGGCAGGTCGAGGTCGAAGTTGAGCGCGCAGAAATCCTTGACCTGTTCGTCACTGGCCAGCTCCTGCTTGAAATCTTGCGAGGGCACGGCCAGCACCACGAGCCCTTGCTCGCGGTAGGTGTCGTAAAGCGCCTGCAGACCGTCATACTGGGGCGTGAAGCCACAGCGCGAGGCCGTGTTGACCACCAGAACCGGTTTTCCCGCCCAGTCGGCCAGCGACAGCGTGCCGCCGTCGATCGAGTCGAACTGCCAGTCTCGCTGCGCCGACAGCGCGGCGGTGGCGCTCAGAAGCAGGGACATGAGCAGAACAAGTATCGAACGGGGGGCAATGGCGGCAATCATGACGGTCTCCGAAGGCAGGTTTGAGCGGGAAGATAACGCGGCGGCAGCGCCTGTCCACTCCCCGCTTGCCCTTGGCCGGACACTGAAGCAGATTGCCGCCATGACAGACCGCATCCTCGAAGATCTCGCCGCCATCACCGGCCCGACCCACGTGCTGACCGGCAAGGACGCCGCCCCCTGGTCACAGGACTGGGCCGACATGTACCACTGGACGCCGCTGGCCGTGGTCAAGCCGGCCAACACGGAGGAGGTCGCGGCCATCATCCGGCTGGCGAACGAGGCGGGTGTGCCCGTGGTGCCGGTTTCAGGCAATACCGGGCTGGTCAAGGGCACCAATGCCGAAGGGGCGATCATGCTGTCGCTTGCCCGGATGTCGGCCATCCGCGACATCAACCCCAAGGGTCGCACCGCAACGGTGGAGGCGGGCGTGATCCTGTCGTCGCTGCACGAGGCCGTGGCCGAGCATGACCTGATCTTTCCGCTGACCTTCGGTGCGCGCGGCTCGGCCATGATCGGCGGGGCGCTGTCGACCAATGCGGGCGGGTCGAACGTGGTGCGCTATGGCAGCACGCGGGGCCTGTGCCTCGGGATCGAGGCGGTGACGCCCACGGGCGAGGTCATGAACCTGATGAGCGCGCTGCACAAGGACAACTCGGGTTATGACCTGCGCGACCTGCTGATCGGGGCGGAAGGGACGCTGGGGGTGATCACTGCCGCGGTCGTGAAGCTTTTCCCGAAGCCCCGCGCCTATGCGACCGCGATGGTCGCGGCGCCGGATGTGACGCGGGGGCTGGAGCTGTTGCATATCCTGCAGGCCGAGACCGGCGGCGCGGTGGAGGCGTTCGAATACATGCCGGGCGCTTATATCGACGCGCATCTCAAGCGCTTTCCCGATGCCCGCCCGCCCTTCGAGGAACGTCACGAGGTGAACATCCTTGTCGAGGTCGGTGCGCTGGCCGCCCGGGATGCCGAACCGGGACCGGATGGCGAAGTGCCGATTGCCGCGCATCTCGAAGACGTGCTGGGGCGTTTGTACGAAAGCGGGGCGGTGGTCGATGCCGTGGTCGCCAAATCGGATGCGCAGCGGGCCGAGATGTGGGCGCGCCGCGAGGCGGCGGCGGAGGTCTCGCGCCTGCGTGATCCGATCGTCGACAACGACATTGCCGTGCCGCTCGACCGGATGCAGGAGCTGCTGGAACGGACCAAGGCGCGGGCCAGGGCGCTCGACCCCGGGGTCGACTTCCTGCACGTGGCGCATATGGGCGACGGCAACCTGCATTTCGCGGCGTGGCCGGAAACCACGGACACCGATATTCACCGCGCCATGGGCGAGGCGGTGGAGGAAGAGACCATCGCGTTGGGCGGGTCGTTCTCGGCCGAGCACGGGATCGGGTTGTCGAAGCTGCCGGCAATGGGGCGCTACAAGGATCCGGTGGCGATGGAGGTGATGCGCACCATCAAGCGGGCGCTCGACCCCAATGGGATCATGAACCCGGGCAAAGTGCTGCCCTGACAGGGCCGCTCATCCGCCCTTTCGGGCGGTCTCGCGAGGCGCGCCTGCAAGGGCGCGATGAGCCGTCACTCGCGCCAGTCGAAGAAACCCGGTCCCGCCTGTTCCAGCAGCTTGCGCGCCATTTCGGCGCCCAGCGCCGGGCCGTCCTCGATGGGCGCGCTGGCGTCGTCCGAGAGGCATTCGCTGCCATCGGGCCGCAGGATTTCACCGCGCAGCCGCAGCGTGCCGCCATCCAGTTCCGCAAGCCCCGCAATCGGCGTCTCGCAGGACCCGTCGAGCGCGGCGAGGAAGGCCCGTTCCGCCGCCAGCCGCTGGCCCGTCACCCCGTCGTGGATCGCCGCCAGCATGTCGGCCACGCGTATGTCATCGCTGCGCCGCTCGATCCCGATGGCGCCCTGCGCCACGGCAGGCAGCATCTCTTCCGGAGCGATCGCCGCCCGTGCCACCTCAGGCCGGCCCAGCCGGTTCAGCCCCGCCATGGCGAGAAATGTGCAGGCCGCCACGCCATCGTCGAGCTTTTTCAGCCGGGTTTGCACGTTGCCGCGAAACTGCACCACGTCCAGATGCGGATAGCGCACCAGCACCTGCGCCCGCCGGCGCAGCGACGAAGTGCCGACCTTGGCGCCTTCCGGCAGATCCTTGAGCCCCGCCGCGCCAGGCGAGACGAAGGCATCGCGCACATCCTCGCGCGGCAGGTAGGTGTCGAGCAGCAGCCCGCCGGGCTGCTCCACCGGCATGTCCTTCATCGAATGGATTGCGATGTCGATCTCGCCCGACAGGAGCGCTTCTTCGATCTCGCGGGTGAAAAGCCCCTTGCCGCCCAGTTCCTTCAACGGCGTGTCCGAGGCGATCATCGCGCGGTTGTCGCCCGTCGTCTTGATGACGACGATCTCGAACGCCTCGGGCGACAGGTCATGCGCCGCGGCCAGCCTGTCGCGCGTCTCGTGCGCCTGCGCCAGCGCCAGCGGCGAGCCGCGCGTGCCGAGTTTCAGGGGACGGGTCGGAGAGGGCAAATCCTGTGTCATGGCGCCGGTCTAGACCTGTAAACCGCGCCTGACAAGCGCGGGGTGCTTGACATTGTGACGCCGGGGGGTGACCACGTGGCCGAAAGGGAGGCTCCAGATGGCTGCGACGAAGACGATCCTGAAGGCGCTGGCGGGCGAGGCGCAGGATGTACCGCCGATCTGGATGATGCGGCAGGCCGGGCGGTACCTGCCCGAATACCGCGCCACCCGGGCCGAAGCGGGGGATTTCCTTTCGCTGTGCTATAACAGCGACCTGGCGACCGAGGTCACGCTGCAACCCATTCGCCGTTACGGCTTCGACGGGGCGATCCTGTTTGCCGATATCCTTCTGGTGCCGCAGGCGTTAGGGGCCGATCTGTGGTTCGTCACGGGCGAAGGGCCGCGGCTGTCGACGATCACGCAGCAGGCCGAGTTCGACGCGCTGAAACCGGCCTCGGACATTCATGAGACGCTGTCGCCGATCTACCAGACGGTGCGCAACCTGTCGGGCGCCCTGCCCTCCGAGACCACGCTCATTGGCTTTGCCGGGGCGCCATGGACCGTGGCGACCTACATGATCGCCGGGCGCGGCACGCCCGACCAGGGGCCGGCGCATGCGCTGAAGGCCGAGAACCGGCCGCTCTTCGAGGCGATCATCGACCGGCTGACCGAGGCGACGATCGAATATCTTTCGGCACAGATCGAGGCCGGCGCGGAATGCGTCAAGCTGTTCGACAGCTGGGCAGGGTCGCTGAGCGGCGAGGATTTTGACAAATACGCCACTGCCCCGGCCAAGCGCATCGTTGCCGAGTTGAAGGCGCGGCATAACGACATTCCCGTTATCGCCTTCCCCCGGCAGGCGGGCGAGAAATACATCGGCTTCCACGCCGCCACCGGCGCCGACTGTGTGGCGGTCGACGATTCCGTGACACCGGAATGGGCGGCCGAGAACGTGCAGGTTTCGGGCTGCGTCCAGGGCAACCTCAAGTCGTCGCACATGGTCACCGGCGGCGACGATCTGGTGCGCGAGACCCGGCATATCGTCGAGGCGTTCCGGGGCGGGCCGCATATCTTCAACCTCGGTCACGGGATCACGCCGGATGCGGACCCCGATAATGTGCAACTGATGATCGACACGGTGCGGGGCATGGGGCGTGGCGGCTGAAACCGACCCTCAACGGCTGCCTTAATCCGACATTTTTCGCGTCGCATTCAGTCGCGCGCATGTGACGTTTTTCAAGGCAGGCTGGTCTCACCAAGGAGACCGGCCAGATGAACACCCATTACCGCGACACCCGCAAGATCGACCCGACCAAGGGCGCCGTTCTGGGCGACAACACCCCAAACGATGCGGACCGGATCGAGATCGGGCCGACGCAGCTGGCCTTTCGCGAATGGGAGATGGCGGGGCTGCAACTGCCCGACCTGCAGGCGATGCGGCGTTACCGGTGGGAGCGGCTGACGCAGCATATCGTCGAGCGCGGCTATGCCGGGCTTCTGGTCTTCGATCCGCTGAACATCCGCTATGCCAGCGACTCGACCAACATGCAGCTGTGGAACACGCATAACCCGTTCCGGGCGCTGCTGCTTTGTGCCGATGGCTACATGGTGATGTGGGATTACAAGAACTCGCCCTTCCTGAGCACCTTCAACCCGCTGGTGCGGGAACAGCGCAGCGGGGCGGACCTGTTCTATTTCGACCGGGGCGACAAGGTGAACGTGGCCGCCGATATCTTCTCGAACGAGGTGCGGATCCTGCTGGAGCAGCACGCGCCGGGGAACAAGCGGCTTGGCGTCGACAAGATCATGCTGCACGGGCTGCGCGCGCTCGAGGCGCAGGGGTTCGAGATCATGGAGGGCGAGGAGCTGACCGAGAAATGCCGGTCGGTCAAAGGGCCGGACGAAATTCTCGCCATGCGCTGTGCCAGCCACGCCTGCGAGGTCGCCGTCGCCTCGATGGAGGCCTATGCCCGCACCAACGTCCCCGCCGGGCAGACCTCGGAAGACGAGATCTGGGCCGTGCTGCATGCCGAGAACATCAAGCGCGGCGGCGAGTGGATCGAGACCCGGCTTCTGGCTTCGGGCCCCCGCTCGAATCCGTGGTTCCAGGAATGCGGGCCGCGTCTGGCGCAGAATAACGAGATCATATCGTTCGACACCGACCTGATCGGCAGCTACGGCATCTGTGTCGACATCTCGCGCAGCTGGTGGATCGGCGATGAAAAGCCCCGGCCCGACATGGTCTATGCCATGCAGCACGCGCATGAGCACATCATGACCAACATGGAAATGCTCAAACCGGGTGTCACCATTCCGGAGTTGACCGCGAACACCCATGTGCTCGACGACAAGTACCAGGCGCAGAAATACGGCTGCCTGATGCATGGCGTGGGGCTGTGTGATGAATGGCCGCTGGTCTGTTACCCGGACAAGGCCGTCGACGGGGCGTTCGACTATCCGCTGGTGCCGGGCATGACGCTTTGCGTCGAGGCGCTGGTGGGAGAAGTCGGCGGGGATTTCTCGATCAAGCTGGAAGACCAGGTGCTGATCACCGAGGACGGCTACGAGAACCTGACGAAATACCCGTTCGATCCGGCGCTGATGGGCGAACGGTAAGGGCCGGCATTACCCCTTGCAGACCCGGTCGCGCCCGCCACGCTTGGCGGCGTAGAGCGCCGCGTCGGCGCGGCCTATGGCAGCCCCCAGATCTTGCGCCGTCTTGACTTCGGTGACGCCGAAGCTGGCGGTGACGGGGTGCTCGGCCCCGTCGATCAGGACCGGGTTGTTCCGCAACCGTGCGCAAAGGCGCTCGGCCACGCGCTGCCCTTCGCCGGGTGTGGTACCCGGCAGGAGCATCAGGAATTCCTCGCCCCCGAAGCGGGCGAGCAGATCTTCCTTGCGGCTGTTGCGGCCGAGGACCTCGACCACGTGGCGCAGGGCCGCATCCCCGGCCAAGTGACCGAGGCGGTCGTTGAACCCCTTGAAATGATCGATATCGGCCACGATCAGGGTCGCCGGAACGCCGCCCATCTCTGCCGCGCAGCGGTGGAAGGCCGGGCGGGTGAGGGCGCCGGTCAGCGGATCCCGGTCGCGCGCGGCTTCGAGGCTGACGGTCAGGCGGTAGATATCCCGCAGCCGCAGACCGACGAAAAACGAGATCGGCAGGGCCAGCGCGACGGTGATGATTGACCCGGAAAACCGCAGGCCACCCACGACATCGGCCGGATACATCAGGCTTTGCAGGGCAAAATTGCCCGCAAGCGCCACCGCCGTGATCGCGGCGGCAAAGACCCGCACATCGCGCATATGTTTCAGACGTAATTGCACAGCGCACTCCACTTCGCCGACCGGGTAAGGAATGGCGCAGGCCAGTTAAGAAATCTGAAAGGCCGCCGGGCCGAAGCCGGGGAAACTGCCGTGCATTTTCGGAAGAGTTGCGAGACCTAGTCCGTGACGGACACATGCGCGACGATGCCGCGATGGTCGCTTCCAAGCAGGCCGCGCGCTTCGGTGCGACCGCCATATGGGGCGAAGACGTGGTCGATGGGCAGCGGCGCCGGCCCGAGTTGGAAGGTCGGACGCGAGGGCCCCGCCCGTTCCAGGCCACTGGTCTCGGCGACGCGGCGCAGGGTGTGCGACCACGGCACCATGTTGAAATCGCCACCGATGACCGCCGTCCGATCCACCTGCCCGAGATACCAGTAAAGCCACGCCATCTGCCCTGGCTGGATGCCCGGGTACGGCCATGCCGAATGCAGCGCCATGGCCCAGACCGGGCCGCTGTCTGTCTGCACCTCGACGCCGGCAAGGCCGATATTCTCGCTGCAGAAGGGCGTGCCGGACGTCTCGAGCCGGGTCAGCACGGCAATGCCGCTTCGCGGTGTGTAGCGGCAGAGATGCTGGTTCGGGTAGGCATCCCATAGCAGGTCGAGCAGGGCTTCGTTCTCGACCGAGACCTCCTGCAGCGTGACGATATCGGGGGAGACGGCCAGGATATCGCGCGCCAGCCCCTCGATATCGGAATTCCGGTGGAACATGTTCTTCTGGTAGAGGATCAGCGGCCCCGGCTCGGCCGGGGGCAGCTTGTGCCAGAACACGCTACCGGACGCGGCAAGGCAAAGCGCCACGCCCGTCAGCCGCCAGCCGCGGGGCAGGCCCGTGCCCAGCACCAGCAGGAGCGCCAGAAAGGCCAGCCCGACGCGGAACACCGCGAGGCTGTCGCCCACCGGGTGCAGGGCGCCCGCAAAGCTCAGCCCGAGCGCCTTCAGCGCCAGCGCCGCCAGGATCCTCACAAGTGTTTTCACCATCTCACCTTGACGTGACAGCGCCGTTACATGTCTGGTGCGGGCCACGCGGGCTTCCTACCCTTTGAGCCTACCCAAGGAAAGGAATGGCGATGCCGACCGAACGATTCACCTTCACCGGTCATTCGGGAGACGAGCTGGCGGCGCGGCTCGATCTGCCCGAGGGGCCGGTTCTGGCCACCGCGCTTTTCGCGCATTGCTTCACCTGTTCCAAGGACATTCCCGCCGCGCGGCGCATCTCTGCCCGGCTGGCGGGCGCGGGCATTGCCGTGTTGCGGTTCGATTTCACCGGGCTGGGCCATTCCGAGGGCGAGTTCGAGAACACCTCGTTCACGTCGAATGTCGAGGATCTCGTGCGCGCGGCCGAGGCGCTGAAGGCGCGGGATATGGCGCCGTCGCTGCTGATCGGGCACAGCCTTGGCGGGGCGGCGGTACTGAAGGCGGCGCGGCAGATCGAGAGTTCGCGGGCGGTGGTGACGATCGGCGCGCCGTTCGACCCGGGCCACGTGACGCACAACTTCGGCGGGGCGCTGGAGACGATCGAACAGGAGGGCGCGGCCGAGGTTCATCTTGGCGGGCGGCCCATTCGGATCGGGAAAGGGTTTGTCGAGGATGTGCGCGCCGAGTCGCTTGAGGGTGAGATTGCGCGCTTGAAAAAGGCGCTGTTGGTGCTGCACGCACCGCGCGATGCCGTGGTGGGGATCGAGAACGCCTCGGACATTTTCCTGGCCGCGAAGCATCCGAAGAGCTTCGTCACGCTGGACGAGGCCGACCACCTGATCACCGCCCCCGACGATGCCGAGTATGCCGCCGGGGTGATCGCCGCTTGGGCCGCCCATTACCTCGACCTCAAGGCGCCCTGCCCGCCGCCGGGCGCGCCTGAAGGCGTGGTGCGGGTGACCGAGGCCGACCCGGAGGGGTTTCTGCAGGACGTCAATGCCGGGCCGAAGCACCACCTTCTGGCGGACGAGCCGGAGGCCTATGGCGGCACTGACAAGGGGCTGACGCCCTACGGGTTCCTGTCGGCGGGGCTGGGGGCCTGCACGTCGATGACGATCCGGATGTATGCCCGGCGCAAGGGGTGGCCGTTGGACGGGGTGAGCGTGGATATCAGCCATGACAAGGTGCATGCGCAGGATGCCAGCCAGCCCGGCGCCAAGCCCGACCGCTTTCGCCGGGTGATCCGGCTGGAGGGGGATCTGAGCGAAGAGCAGCGCCAGAAGCTGCTGGAGATTGCCGACAAGTGCCCGGTGCACCGGACGCTGGAGCGGAGTTCCGAAGTGGTGACAGAGCTGGAATAGACCGTGCGTTGCGCGCGAGTGTTTACAAATCGTTAAAGTTTCGTGTCATTCCGGTTCCGGCGGGCCTTGTGCGGGCGTCTCAAATCCGTTTCAACAAGCCCCGTAACTGGAAGGACGGCGCATGACCACGTGGATCACCATCTGCGACACCTGCAAGCGCGACGACTGGACCGCCGAGACCCATGACCGGCCGCATGGCGAGGACATGGCAGAGCTTGTCGAGAGCCACGCCGCGGGCCGCGCGGTGCGCACCCGCCGGGTGTCGTGCCTGATGGGGTGCGCACATGGGTGCAACATCGCCATCCAGGCGCCCGGCAAGCTGGCCTATACGCTGGGCCGGTTCGAGCCGACCGAGGCGGCGGCCGAGGCCGTGGTCGCCTATGCCGAGATGCATGCCCAAAGCGACACCGGGCGGGTGCCGTTCCGGGAATGGCCGCAAGAGGTTAAGGGACACTTTATCACCCGTCACCCGCCCCTGCCCGATACGGACGAGGGCTAGGTCGATGGCGGGCGGGCGCGATCACGGCGGCGGGGTGGACGACGCGGTGGCGCGGTATGGCGGGCGACGCGCGGACTGGATCGACCTGTCGACCGGGATCAACCCGGTGCCCTACCCTGTTCCGGCGCTGGAGGCCGGCGTGTGGACCGCCCTGCCCGACCGCGCGGCGCAGCAAGGGCTCATCGACGCGGCACGGGAGTTCTGGGGCGTGCCGGACGATGCCGCCATCCTTGCCGCGCCGGGAGCCTCGAGCCTGATTGCCAGGATCCCCGGCCTTGCGCCGGCGGGGCGCGTACATATCCCGGCGCCGACCTATAACGAGCACGCCGCCGCCTTCGCCGCCCATGGCTGGCGCGAGGGTGACGACACCCCCGACGCGCGGGTGCTGGTGCATCCCAACAACCCCACGGGCGGGTGGTATTCCTCCGACGATCTCGGGGCGCCCTTCACGGTGATCGACGAGAGCTTCTGCGATGTCTCGCCCTACCAGTCGCTGGTCAGCTATGCCGACCGTGAAGGCACGCTGATCCTCAAGAGCTTCGGGAAGTTCTGGGGTCTGGCGGGGCTGCGCCTTGGCTTTGCCATCGGGCCGCAGGCGCTGATCGACCGGCTGCGCGAGATGCTGGGGCCCTGGGCCGTGTCCGGCCCTGCGCTGGCCATCGGCACGATGGCGCTGAGTGACAGGGGTTGGGCCGCCGACACGCGCACGCGGCTCAACGAGGATGCCGCGCATCTCGACGCGCTGATGGTGCGGGCGGGGGCCGGCGTGGTGGGCGGCACCTCGCTTTTCCGGCTCTACCGGGTCGATGATGCCGCCGCGTGGCAGGACCGGCTGGCGCAGCACCATGTCTGGAGCCGCATCTTCCCCTATTCCGACAGTTGGATCCGCCTTGGCCTGCCGGCGCCGGACAGCTGGGCAAGGCTGGAACAGGCGATATGACCAACGCCGCCGTCCTGGCGCTGGCGATGGCGCTGGACGCCCTGTTGGGCGAGCCGCGCTGGCTTTGGGACCGGCTGCCGCATCCGGCGGTGCTGATGGGCCGGGCCGTTGGATGGTGCGACCGGCGGTTCAATTCCGGCAACGGGCGCAAGCTGAAGGGCGTGCTGGTGATGGCGGGGCTGGGGCTGGGCGCGTTATTGCTCGGCACGCTGTTTCGGGAGTTGGGCTGGCTGATCGAGGTGATCGTCGCCGCAATCTTTCTTGCGCAAAAGTCGCTGGTGCAGCACGTGGGCGCAGTGGCCGATGCGCTGCGCGTCTCGGTCGGCAACGGGCGGGTGGCTGTGGCGCAGATCGTCGGCCGCGATACCAGCCAAATGGACGACCCGGCCGTTGCCCGCGCTGCCATCGAATCGGCGGCCGAGAACTTCAGCGACGGGGTGGTTGCGCCGGCGCTCTGGTTCCTGGTCTTCGGACTGCCGGGACTGCTGCTATACAAGATCACCAACACCGCCGACAGCATGATCGGATATCGCAACGACAGATATGCCGAGTTCGGCTGGGCGGCGGCGCGGCTCGACGACCTGCTGAACCTCGTGCCCGCCCGGCTGACGGCGCTGATGATTGCAGCCCTTCACGGCCGCCTTGCCGACTGGCCCGCCATCGTGGCCGAGGCCCGCCAGCACCGCTCGCCCAATGCCGGATGGCCCGAAGCGGCGGCGGCGCGGGCGCTTGGCGTGGCGCTGTCAGGCCCACGCTCCTATGACGGGCGTATGCAGGAATTTCCCTTCGTCAACGCGGCCGGACGACGGGAGATCGGCGCCGGGGAAATCGATAAGGCGGTCCGCCTGCTCTGGCGGGTCTGGGGTGCCGGGCTTGGCCTAGTAGCGGCGGGTGCGCTGCTTTGCGCGACGTGATGCGCAAACAGGTTTGCAACGGATGGCCGATAGCCTAGGCTTGGCCGAACTGTCCTATTGACCGAGGTACTCATGAGAAAGTTTTTCCTGATCGCGGCCCTGATCCTGACGGCGGGCGGGGCCACGGCACAGCAATGCGGCGGCTCTTTTGCCGGTTTCGTAGACGCCATGAAACAGGAAGCCATTTCACGCGGGCACGACCCGGCCACCGTCAACCGGTTCTTCGCCTCGGCGCGGTTCGACCAGAAGGTGATCAATGCCGACCGCGGGCAGGGGTTCTTCCAGAAACCCTTTACCGAGTTCGCACGCCAGCTGATCAGCCAGAACCGGCTGAACACCGGGCGCGCCAAGGCCCAGCAGTTTTCGAATGTCTTCGACAGGGTGGAGCGCGAGTTCGGCGTCAGCCGCGGCGTTCTGCTGGCCTTCTGGGCCTTCGAGACCGATTTCGGGGGGTTCCAGGGAAACTTCAACACGCTCAACGCGCTGGTCACGCTGAGCCATGACTGCCGCCGGCCCGAGCTGTTCCGGCCGCAGGTCTATGCCGCGCTCGAGCTTTACGAACACGGCGATTTCGACCCGGCCACCACCACCGGCGCCTGGGCAGGCGAGATCGGCATGGTGCAGATGCTGCCCGAGGACATCATCGAGAACGGGGTCGACGGCGACGGCGACGGGCATGTGAGCCTGAAGACCTCGGCGCCCGACGCGCTGATGTCGGGGGGCAAGATGCTGCAATCGCTGGGCTGGCGCGCGAACGAGCCGTGGCTGCAGGAGGTCGACGTGCCGCAGAGCATGGACTGGTCGCAGTCGGGTCTGCGCACGCAGAAAACCGGCGCGGAATGGGCCGGGCTTGGCGTCACGCCGCGACATGGACAGATCCAGCGGAACCTGCCGGCCAGCCTGATCCTGCCCGAGGGGCACAAGGGGCCGGCCTTCCTCGCCTACCCGAATTTCAGCGTCTATTTCGAATGGAACCAGTCGTTCACCTACGTGCTGACCGCAGCCTATTTCGCCAACCGGCTGGAAGGCGGGCCGGTCTTCGACGCGGGCAACCCCGAGCCGGGGCTGTCGGGCGGGCAGATGAAGGTGCTGCAGCAGAAGCTGGCGGCGCGGGGCTATGATGTCGGGAAGATCGACGGCATCCTTGGCGCGGGCACGCGGTCGGCGGTGCAGGACGTGCAGCAGGAATTGGGGATGCCGGCGGATGCCTGGCCGACGCAGGCGCTTTTGAACCGGTTGTAAGGCTGACGCGACAGATTCCGGGGGCGCTGCCCCCGGACCCCCGGGATACTTGACCCAAGAAGAAGCAGGGGCCATCCGATGAGCGGAGAGGCGTTCGAGATATTCCTGGCCGCGCCGCCGGGGCTGGAGGCAGTGCTGGCCGACGAGGCGCGCGCCGCCGGGTTCGACGTGACCGGAGAGGTGCCGGGGGGCGTGACAGTGCAGGGTGGCTGGCCGGAGGTGTGGCGGGCCAACCTCGTGCTGCGGGGCGCGGGACGGGTGCTGGCGCGGATCGGCGGGTTCCGGGCGATGCACCTTGCGCAGCTGGACAAGCGGGCGCGGAAGTTTCCCTGGGGCGACGTGCTTCGGGCGGATGTGCCGGTGAAGGTGGAGGCGAGCTGTCACGCGTCGCGGATCTATCACGACAAGGCGGCGCAGCAGCGGGTGGAACGGGCCTTGGCGGAAGAGCTGGGCGTGACGGTGGATGCCAAGGCGTCGCTTCGCGTGATGGTGCGGATCGAGGATGATTTCTGCACCTTCTCGGTGGATACGTCGGGCGAGCCGCTGCACCGGCGCGGCCACAAGGAGGCCGTCGGCAAGGCGCCGATGCGGGAGACGCTGGCGGCGCTGTTCTTGCGGCAATGCGGGTATGATGGCTCGGAGACGGTGGTCGATCCGATGTGCGGGTCGGGCACCTTCGTGATCGAGGCGGCGGAGATGGCGGCGGGCTTGCACCCCGGGCGGTCGCGGCGTTTTGCGTTCGAGGACCTGGCGGGGTTCGATCCGCAGGCCTGGGCAGAGATGAAACAGGTGCCAAGCGTCGGAACGGAAATGGTTTTCCACGGCAGCGATCGGGATGCGGGGGCGGTGAAATCCGCAGCGGCCAACGCGGAACGGGCCGGCGTGGCGGCGTTCACGCGGTTCGAGCAGATGGCGGTGAGCGACCGGATGGCCCCGGACGGACCGCCGGGACTGGTGATGGTCAACCCGCCTTATGGCGGACGGATCGGGAACAAGAAGCTTCTTTATGCGCTGTATGGCGCGCTGGGGAAGACGTTGAAGGAGCGGTTTTCCGGCTGGCGGGTCGGGATCGTGACCTCGGAAGGGGGCCTGGCGAAGGCGACCGGACTGACGTTCAAGCCGGGTGGGGCGCCGGTGCCGCATGGGGGGCTGAAGGTGAAATTGTACCAGACGGGGCCGTTGCCTTAGAAAACGGGGCGAATCGGGGTTAACGGGCTGATTTTTCAGGGATTCGGCCTGTCGGTATAACGTCGGTATTTTGTCGGTATTACGTCGGTGTTTTTATCGGCGGGGGGCACGGTTAAGTCTGCGCGCGTTGCGCAGGCAGGGCATTAACCACGATCCGGGTCTCTTGGTTTACTTTGTGTTAGAGAAATCGCATCATAACGGGACACCGGAAATCGCTTTTCAGGTTCATCACCAAAAAAGTCGACCCTGCGGAGGTGCGACTCCGCAGGGTCTTTCCTTGTTTCGGGGTCAGACCCCAATCCAAAGGCGGATGATGGTCACGATCAGCGTTGCCGCCGCGAGGAGCACCATCCACTTTCGGAAATCGTTTTCGCTCAGGTTCATCACCTCCTCTCACTGCAATGGATTGCAGCGAGGCGGAGTTTGGCCGCGCGGAGTGAAGGAACGTTTAAGATTTTAGGGAGGTAAAACCTCCCCTCACGCCACCATCTGCTCGGCCTTCTTGAGGTCGACCGAGACGAGCTGGCTGACGCCCTTTTCGCCCATGGTCACGCCGAAGAGGCGATCCATCCGGCTCATCGTCACCGCGTGGTGGGTGATGATGAGGAAGCGGGTTTCGGTGCGGCGGCACATCTCGTCGAGCAAGTCGCAGAAGCGGCCCACGTTGGCGTCGTCCAAGGGCGCGTCGACCTCGTCGAGCACACAGATCGGGGCGGGATTGGCGAGGAAGACGGCGAAGATCAGCGCCAATGCCGTCAGCGTCTGCTCGCCGCCCGAGAGGAGCGACAGGGTGGCCAGTTTCTTGCCCGGGGGCTGGCACATGATCTCGAGTCCGGCGTCGAGCGGGTCGTCGCTTTCGACCATCACGAGGTTGGCCTCGCCACCGCCGAAGAGGTGCTGGAAGAGCATGGAGAAGTTGGAATTGACCTGCTCGAAGGCGGTCAGCAGCCGTTCGCGGCCCTCGCGATTGAGCGACGCGATGCCGTTGCGAAGGGTGCGGATCGCCTCTTCGAGGTCGGCCTTCTCGGCGGTGAGGGAATCGTGCTCTTCCTGCACCTCCTTGGCGTCTTCCTCGGCGCGGAGGTTCACGGCGCCCAGCGCGTCGCGCTGGCGCTTGAGGCGGTTGACGTCGGCCTCGATGGCGTCGGCGGCGGGCATGTTGTCGGGGTCGGCGTCAAGCTGCTCGAGCAGGTCGGCGGGAGTGGTTTCCTGCTCTTCCTCGATGCGCTCGGCGGCGTGATCGCGGGCCTCGACGGCGGCTTCGGCGCGGGCCTCGGCGCGGGCGCGGGCCTCGCGGGCGTCGGAGGCGGCGCGCTCGGCGTCACGCTCGGCGGCAACGGCCTCGCGCAGGTTGCCCTCGGCGGTGGAGAGGGCGTCGGCGGCCTCGGCCTTGCGTTTCTCGGCGCTGGCGATCTGGCCGGAGAGGTCGTCACGCTGGGCAGAGAGTTCGGCCGGCTTGGCCTGTGCCTCGGCGAGTTCCTCTTCGGAGGCGGTCTTGCGCTCGGCCAGCTCGGCGCTGCGCTTCTCGGCGGTTTCCAAACGGTTTCGCCAGCCGGTGACTTCCTTGGCGACCTCCTGTGCGCGCTTGGCGCGGGCCTCGCCTTCGCGGCGCAGCTCGTCATGGGCGGAGCGCTTGGCCATCATGGTCATGCGCGCGGCCTCGACCGTCATCTTGACGTCGTCGACGCCGGCGCGGGCCTCGTCGAGGTCTTCCAGCGCGTTCTGCGCCGCCTCGGCCTCGTTCAGGGCCTTGCGGGCGGAGAGCGCCTCTTCCTCGTGGCGGGTGACGGCGAGGCCGAGGGATTCGAGGCGCGACTGGGCGAGGTTGCGGTCGGCCTCGGCGCGCGACAGGGCGCGGCTGGCGTCGTTGACGGCGGTATCGGCGGCGCGGCGGGCCTCGCGGGCGCGTTTGTCGGCCTCGGTCAGCTCGGCGAGGCGCTTGCGCAGGGCCTCGTGCGCGCCGCTGGCGCCCTCGGCGCGGGCGGTGGCGTGGGCGAGCTGCTGCTTGAGTTCTTCGAGGCGGTTGAGCTGTTGCAGGCGAAGGGCGGCGGCCGAGGGCGCATCCTCGGCCCAGGCGCGGTAGCCATCCCAGCGCCAGAGGTCGCCTTCGGTGCTGACAAGACGCTGGCCGGGGAGAAGCTCGGCCTGAAGGCGGGGGCCGTATTCAGGTTCGACGAGACCGATCTGGCTGAGCCGGCGTTGCAGGACGTCCGGCACCGTGACGTGATCGGAGAGGGACGACACACCATCGGGCAAGGGCTGCGGCTCGGGGTAGCCCGGCAGGCGGGTCCAGCCGGAGGGGCCGTCGGCCTCGACTTCCGGCGCGCGCAGGTCGTCGGCGAGCGCCGCGCCGAGGGCCTTTTCGTAGCCCGGCGTGACGGTCAGCGCGTCGAGGATCTGGCCGCCCTCGGCGGTGTCGCGGTCGACGAGCCGGGCGAGTGCCGAGACCTCGGCGGAGAGCGCATTGACCTCGCCCTCGGCCTCGGAGCGTTCGGCGCGGGCGTCGGCCTCGCGCGATTGCGCCTCGGCGCGGGCCTCGTCGGCCAGCGTCAGGGTTTCCTCGGCGGATTCGGCGGTCTTGACCGCCTTGGCTTCTTCCTGCTGGGCGGCGTCGTAATCGGCCTTCGCCTTGTCCAGCGCCTCGCGGGAGGTTTCGGCGGCGGTGCGGGCGCGGGCGGCTTCCGCTTCGCTTCTCTCGAGGGTTTTCCTGTAGTCCTCGACCGTCCGCTGGGCCGATTGGTGGCGGGCCGAGAGGCGGGCCACGTCTTCGGTCAGCTGGCTGAGGTCGGTTTCGCGCTCTTGCAGGATGGTGGCGGCGTCGTGCGATTCCTGTGCCGCCTCGGCCAGGTTGTCGTCGTGGCCATGCGAGGCGTCTTCGAGTTCCTGCGCCTCTTCTTCCAGGCGCGCGATGGTTTCGCCGGCGTCGCGGTTGAGGCTTTCCTCGCGCTCGATATCTCGGGCGAGCTGGGTGATGCGGGATTCCAGCGTTTCGATGCGCGCGCGGGCGTTGGCCTCCTGCTCGTCGAGCGAATCGATGGCGACCTGTACCCGCTGCATGATGGCGGCGGCGATGGCCTCTTCCTCGCGCAGGGGCGGCAGGGCGGCCTCGGCGGCGGTGCGGATGCGGTCGGCCTCGCGGGCGGCGGCCTCGGCGCGGGAGGCGTCGGAGGTGCGTTCGCGGAGCTGTTCCTCGGCCGCGGCGCGGGCCTCGTCGGCCTCTTTCCAGCGGCGGTAGAGGAGGAGGCCCTCGGCATGGCGCAGGTCTTCGCCGATCTTGCGGTAGCGGGCGGCCTGGCGGGCCTGGCGTTCGAGCTGGGCCAGCTGGGTGGCGAGCTGTTCGATGACGTCGTCGACGCGGGTGAGGTTCTGTTCGGCGCCGTTCAGCTTCAGCTCGGCCTCGTGGCGGCGCTGGTAGAGGCCGGAGATGCCGGCGGCCTCTTCGAGGATGCGGCGGCGGGCCTTGGGCTTGGCGTTGATCAACTCGGAGATCTGCCCCTGGCGCACAAGCGCCGGGGAATGGGCGCCGGTGGAAGCGTCGGCGAAGAGCATCTGCACGTCGCGGGCCCGGACATCCTTGCCGTTGACCTTGTAGGCCGAGCCCACGTCGCGGGTGATGCGGCGGATGATTTCGAGATGGTCGGTTTCGTTGAAGCCGGCGGGCGCGAGGCGGTCGGAATTGTCGATATGGATCGAGACCTCGGCGAAGTTGCGGGCCGAGCGGGAGGCGGCGCCGGCGAAGATCACGTCTTCCATGCCCGAGCCGCGCATCGAGGTGGGCCGGTTCTCGCCCATGACCCAGCGGAGGGCTTCGAGCAGGTTCGACTTGCCACAGCCGTTCGGGCCCACCACGCCGGTGAGGCCGTTCTGGATGTAGAGGTCGGTCGGGTCGACGAAGCTTTTGAAGCCCGTCAGCCTGAGTTTCGAGAACTGCACTGGTTTGCCCCTTGTGCCCGGTGACGCGCCGGTGATTCCGGTCTTGGGGACCAATGAGAGAGAGGCAAGGGCGACCTGTCAACGGGATTTGCCCCGGATATGGGCTATCAGGGCGTCTTATCCACAAGATATTGCGCGTTGCGCGGCAAAATCGGCGGGGTTCGGCCCATGGCGACGCGTGCCGCGTGATGGCGCCGCCCTGTGCCGACATGTCGCAAATTGCCTTGACGCAACGGCGGGCGAGGCTCATACCGGAGGGTGCAAGGGTCCCCATATGGGTGCAAAGCACTCGGGGATAAATCGGGAATGACGTGACGGCGGACCCAATTCGGGAGCCCATGCGTCAGCCGCCCCCGCGACTGTAAGCGGTGAGCCCCCTGCCACATGCCACCGGGCCGAACGGCCTTGGGAAGGCGGCAGGATCGGCTATGACCCGCGAGCCAGGAGACCAGCCTTTGCGTGATGCAATCCACGCCTCGGGTGAGAGGCAAGGAAGGAGAAAAGACTATGACCGCACTGGTTCAATCCGCTTCGAAATCGATCGTTCTGCCGGCCCTGACCGCCATTGTCCTGGGCTTTGGCATCGTCACGCTGGCCGGCCATGTTCAGGCCGCTGCCCTGCATGACGCCGCGCATGACGTGCGCCACGCCACCGGCTTTCCCTGCCACTGAGCCATGTTTCAGAGACTTCTGACCAGCGCGTTGTTCGCTGGATTCTGCGCGGGGCTGATCGCGGCCGCGTTGCAGTTGGCGTTCGTCCAGCCGGTGCTTCTGCATGCGGAGCTGTACGAAGGGGGTGATCTTGTCCATTTCGGCGCGGAGGCTGTCTCGGCCCATCCCGAGCTGCCGGGTTTCGACCCGGTGCGCGACGGGATGAGCGTGCTGTTCTCGGCGCTGATCTACGTGGGCTACGGGCTGATCCTCGTGGCCGCGATGGCGATGGCGGATGAGCGGGGCGTGACGATCAACGGGCGCACCGGGCTGATCTGGGGCATCGCGGGGTTCCTCGCGTTCCAGTTCGCACCGGCTTTTTCGCTGCCACCCGAGGTGCCCGGCGTGGCCGCGGCCGAGCTTGGCGCGCGGCAGGTCTGGTGGTGGGGCACGGTTGCCGCCACCGGCGCTGGCTTGGCGATGATCGGTTTCGGACGGGGGCTGCCCGCCTGGGGCGCGGCGGCGGTGCTGATCCTGGCGCCGCACGTGATCGGCGCGCCGCATCCCGCGAGTTTCGCAGGGCCGGTGCCGCCGGAGATCGCCGCGCTGTTTGCCAGCCGGGCGCTCGGGGTCGGCTT
This sequence comes from Roseovarius indicus, assembly GCF_008728195.1. Taxonomy (NCBI): domain Bacteria; kingdom Pseudomonadati; phylum Pseudomonadota; class Alphaproteobacteria; order Rhodobacterales; family Roseobacteraceae; genus Roseovarius; species Roseovarius indicus. The sequence goes on along the minus strand of NZ_CP031598.1, from coordinate 447,918 downwards.
TGCCGTCTGGGCCGTGCTGGGCGGCCTTGCCGGGTATTTCTGGCAACGCGAGGCCGAGGGCGAGACCGCGACCGCGTGAAATGTTGTCCTGACCGGGCGGCCACCGCGCCGCCCGGTTGTTCCAAAGGGGATGCTGCATGCCGAAGACGTTCATTTTCCTGATCATCGGCCTGTTCTTCGGAACCGGCGCGGGGTTCCTTCTGGCCGCCTCCACCGGTGCGCAGGTCGAGGGGCACGCACATGAGGACGCGGTGCATGACCATTCGGCCCATGACCACGGTGACGGGGCCGACCCCCATGCCACGCTGACCGAGGCGGAAAGCCCGGCGCCGGCGCTGTCGATTGCCTTTCACCCGGACGGTGCCCAGAGCCGAAACCTTGAGATCATCGTCGAGAATTTCACCTTCGACCCGGAGGCGGTGAACGGCGACCATGTGCCGGGGCACGGTCACGCGCATGTCTATGTCGACGGGGTGAAGATCGCCCGCGCCTATGCGCCGTGGTTCCACCTGTCGGCGCTGCCGGTGGGGGAGCATGAGATCCGGGTGACGCTCAATGCCAACGATCACACGCAACTGGCCGTCGGAGGAGAGCCGCTCGAGGTGACCGAGACGCTGGTGATCGAGTGATGTTCTGTTTGGCCGGCGTCGGAATGGGGGCGCTGCCCCCGACGTTGAAACCCGGTCGGGTTTCAACGCCTCCCCCGGGATATTTCCGGCCAGAAGAAGCCCCGGGGGGGCGCCTTGTTTCAGGCCGGGACGCGGCCGATGAGGCAGAAGCGCAGGCGGCCGGCAGGGCGGGCGTCTTCGATCCAGCCGTCTGGGGTGTCGGCGTAGAGACCGGCGAAGGCCAGCGTGTCGGCGAGGTCGGTTTCGGGGGCGATGTCGCCGAAGAGATAGGTGGCCTTGGCCGGCGCGGTGAAGGCCATAGACAGGGGGCGAGCGCAGTTCGACAGGCAGTCATGCGTCTGCACCTCGAAATCCATTCCGCGCTCGGCCAGGGCCGCGCGCAGGGTGGCGGCAAAGCCCTTGCCGTCACTTCCCTCGCATGTTGAACAGACCACGATCCGGTGCATGGGGTTCGCCTAGGCGATCGCCGCACCGCTGACAAGCTTTTCGGAAGGAGCTTCACGAATGCCCGCCAAGATCCCCGCAACCGTGGTGACCGGTTTCCTCGGCGCCGGGAAGACCACGCTGATCCGGCACATGCTGGAGAATGCCAACGGCAAGCGCATCGCGCTCATCATCAACGAGTTCGGCGATCTGGGCGTCGATGGCGGCATCCTGAAGGGGTGCGGCATCGAGAACTGCGACGAGGATGACGTGATGGAACTGTCGAACGGCTGTATCTGCTGCACCGTGGCCGAGGATTTCGTGCCGACGATGCAGAAGCTTCTGGATCGTCCTGATGCGCCGGATCATATCGTGATCGAGACCTCGGGGCTGGCGTTGCCGCAGCCGCTGGTGCGGGCGTTCAACTGGCCCGAGATTTCCACCCGGGTGACGGTGGATGGCGTGGTGACCGTGGTCGACGGCAAGGCCGTGGCCGAGGGACGGTTTGCCCATGACGTGGCGGCGGTGGATGCGCAGCGGGCGCTGGACGAGAACCTCGACCACGAGACGCCGCTGTCGGAGCTGTTCGAGGACCAGATCGCCTGTGCCGACATGATCGTGGTGAACAAGGCCGACCTGCTGGGCGAGGAAGAGGCGGGCGCGCTTGTGGGCAAGCTGCGGTCGGACAGCCGGGATGGCGTGCAGGTGGTCAAGGCCACGATGGGGGCGCTGCCGGTCGACGTGCTCTTGGGCCAGGGGATCGGCGCCGAGACGGATATGGAGGCGCGGCACGAGCTGCATCACCACCATCACCACGACGATGACGACGATCACGACCATCACCACGAGCATGACCATGACGAGTTCGAAAGCTTCGTCGTGGCGCGCGAGGAGATCGCCGACCCGGCCGCCTTTGCCGAGCAGGTGGCGGGCATCATCCGGCAGCATGACATCCTGCGGCTCAAGGGGTTTGCGGCGGTGACCGGCAAGCCCATGCGTCTGACGCTGCAGGCCGTGGGGCCGCGGATCGACACCTATTTCGACCGGCCCTTCGGCGCGGACGCGCGCGAGACGCGGCTGGTGGTGATCGGCCAGGCGGGCCTTGACCGGGCGGCGATCGAAGCCGCGCTGCAGGCCTGATGCTTATCGTCGAGCGGGCCGACCCGCTGGCGCCGGGGCCGAGGGCGATCCTCGAGGCGAGCCATGCGCTGATGCGCGAGATGTTCGAGCCGGAGGAGAACTACTTCCTCGACTTCGAGGCGCTGCGCGGCGACGATGTGCGGTTCTTCGCGGCGCGCGAGGGGGCGGAAACGCTGGGCACCGGCGCGCTGGCGCTGAAGGACGGCTATGGCGAGGTGAAGAGCATGTTCACCGCCGATGCCGCCCGCGGCCGGGGCGTGGCCGCCGCCATCCTGCGTGCGCTGGAGGACGAGGCGCGCGCGCTTGGCCTGCCGCTGCTGCGGCTGGAGACGGCGGAGGCGCTGGACGCCGCCGTGCGACTCTACGAAAGAACCGGCTTCGTGCGGCGCGGCATCTTCGGGGACTACCGCCCCAACGCCACCTCGGTTTTCATGGAAAAGCCGCTGGAGCAGGCGTGACGCCCATGCTTCATCTTGCCAGAAATACTCAAAATCCCGACGCCTGCCACCGGCGGAAAGGCCAGACCTGATGCACCTGCTCGCCGCCACTCCCGGCACGATCGACGATGGCAAGGAACCGGTCGACCTTGGCCAGAGCCCGTCGGACATCGTCTTCATTTCCGCCGCCGATACCGAGCTGGCGAGCCTGAGCGCGGCGCGGGCCGACATGGAAACGCCGCCGGGGTTGCGGCTGGCGAACCTGACGCATTTGCAGCACCCGATGTCGGTGGACCTGCATCTGGACAATTGCGCCACGAGATCGCGGCTGGTGGTGGCCCGGGTGCTGGGCGGCGTGGGCTACTGGAAATACGGGGCCGAGCAGTTCGCGGCGCGCTGTCATGAGGCGGGCGTGCCGCTGGCGCTGTTGCCGGGCGATGACAAGCCGGATGCGGAGCTGCGGGAGCTGTCGACGGTGCCGGACGAGGATTACGACGCGCTCTGGGCCTATCTCGTCGAGGGCGGGCCGGAGAATGCAGTGAATTTCCTCGGCTATGCGCAGGCGATGCTGGAAGGCGGGGAGAAGCCCGCTGCCGCCGCGCCGCTGTTGCGGGCGGGCGTGTACTGGCCGGGCGCGGGCGTGGCCGATCTGGCCGCGGCGCGAGGCGCGTGGACGGAGGGCCAGCCGGTGGTGCCGCTGATCTTCTACCGGGCGCTGGTGCAGGGGGCCGGGCTGAACCCGGTCAACCGGCTGGTGAAGGCGCTGCTCAGGGCCGGGCTGAACCCGTTGCCGGTGTTCGTGGCCTCGCTGAAGGACCCGGTCTCGGTGGCGACGCTGGAGCATCTGTTTACCGCTGCGCCGCCCTCGGTGATCCTCAACGCCACGTCCTTCGCCGTCGGCTCGCCCCATGCGGGGGATCAGAGCCCCGATAACCCGCTGACCATGAGCGCGGCGGCGCAGGCGCCGGTGATGCAGGTGGTGCTGGCGGGCTCTTCGGAGGAGGCGTGGAAGGAGGGGCTGACCGGCCTCTCCGCCCGCGATATCGCCATGAACGTGGCGCTGCCGGAGGTGGATGGCCGCGTGCTCTCGCGCGCCGTCAGCTTCAAGGGCGAGGCGTTCTTCGACGAGGCGACGGAATGCCCGATCGCCACCTACCGGGCGCAGGGCGACCGGATCGATTTCGTGGCGCAGCTGGCGATGAACTGGGCACGGCTCAGGCAGACGCCGGAGGCGGAGCGCAAGGTGGCGCTGGTGCTGGCGAACTACCCCAACAAGGATGGGCGGCTGGCCAATGGCGTGGGGCTCGATACGCCCGCCGGCACGGTGCATGTGCTGAGGCTGCTGGAGCAGGCCGGGTACAAGGTGACCGGCGCGCCCGAAGACAGCGACGCGCTGATGCAGGCAGTGATGGCGGGGCCGACGAACTGGCTGACCGACCGGGCGGAACGCGGCGGCGGGGTGGAGATGAGCCTGGCCGACTACATGATCGATTACGGGCAGCTGCCGTGGGAACTGCGCGAGGCGATGGAACAGCGCTGGGGCGCGCCCGAGGCCGACCCGTTCTTCACGCCCGGCGAGGTTGATTGCGGCCGGTTCAGCCTGTCGGTTCTGCAATTCGGTAACGTGGTCGTCGGCGTGCAGCCCGCGCGCGGCTACAATATCGACCCGACCGATACCTACCATTCCCCTGACCTCGTGCCGCCGCACAATTACCTGGCCTTCTATTTCTGGCTCAGGCACCAGTTCCGGGCGCAGGCGATCGTGCATATGGGCAAGCACGGCAACCTCGAATGGCTGCCGGGCAAGGCGCTGGCGCTGTCGCAGGAGTGCTGGCCCGAGGCCGTCTTTGGCCCCACGCCGCATGTCTACCCGTTCATCGTCAACGACCCCGGCGAGGGCACGCAGGCCAAACGGCGGGCGCAGGCGGTGATCATCGACCACCTGACGCCGCCCCTGACGCGGGCCGAGACCTATGGGCCGCTGAAGGATCTCGAGGCGCTGGTGGACGAGTATTACGAGGCGGCGGGCGTCGACCCACGGCGGATCGACCATCTGCGGCGGGAGATCCTGACGCTGGCCTCGGCCACGGGGCTGGATCGCGATGTCGGCATGGGCGGCGCGGACGAAGAGACGGACCTCGCCAAGCTCGACGCCTATCTCTGCGAGTTGAAGGAGGCGCAGATCCGTGACGGGCTGCATGTCTTCGGCCAGTCACCCGAGGGGCGACAGGCGCTGGACCTGACGATCGCGCTGGCCCGCGTGCCGCGGGGGCATGGCAAGGCTGGTGACGCCTCGATCATCCGGGCGCTGGCCGATGACCTGAAGCTTGGCTTCGATCCGCTCGATTGCGAGATGGCGGCGGCGTGGGACGGGCCGCAGCCGGAGGCGCTGACGCAGGTGGCGGACGATCCGTGGAGGAGCACCGGCGACACGGTGGAGCGGCTGGAACTTCTGGCGCAACGTCTTTTACGGGATGGCGGGCGGGGCGGTGTCCCGGAGCCTGCTCCGGGACCAGCGTCGGCCGCCGTCCTGCACGAGATCGAGACGGTGATCCGCCCCACGATGGCGGCCTGCGGGCCGGAGGAAGGCCAGGGCCTCATCGACGCGCTGGCGGGGCGGTTCGTGCCCCCTGCCCCGTCGGGCGCGCCGACGCGGGGGCGGCTGGATGTGTTGCCGACGGGGCGGAACTTCTTCTCGGTCGACAGCCGGGCGGTGCCGACGCCGACCGCCTGGGCGCTGGGGTGGAAATCGGCCAACCTGCTGATCGAGAAGCATTTGCAGACCCACGGCGACTGGCCCCGGACGATGCTGCTGACGGCCTGGGGCACCGCCAACATGCGCACCGGCGGCGACGACATCGCGCAGGCGATGGCGCTGATGGGGGTAAAGCCGAAATGGGACGCGGCGAACCGGCGCGTCACCGGGTTCGAGGTGCTGCCGCAGGGGGTGCTGGGGCGACCTCGGGTGGATGTGACCTTGCGGATTTCGGGGTTTTTCCGGGATGCGTTTCCGCAGTTGATCGCGCTTTTCGACAGTGCCGCACGGGCCGTGCAGGCGATGGACGAGCCGGAGGATCTGAACCCGGCGGCTGCGCGGGCGAAGGCCGAGGGCGCCGGGGCAAGGATCTATGGTTCGAAACCGGGGGCTTATGGCGCCGGTTTGCAGGCGCTCATCGACGAGCGGTTGTGGTCGGGCAAGGCGGATCTGGCAGAGGCCTACCTGACCTGGGGCAGCTATGCCTATGGCGCGAAGGACGAGGGGACGCCCGACCGGGCGGGTTTCGAGGCGCGGCTGAAGCAGACGGAAGCGATCGTCCAGAATCAGGACAATCGCGAGCACGATATTCTCGACTCGGATGATTATTACCAGTTCGAGGGCGGGGCCGCGGCGGCCGTGTCGACCCTGCAGGGCAAGGACCGGCCGATCTATCACAACGATCATTCGCGGCCCGAGCGGCCGGTGATCCGGACGCTGGAGGACGAGATCGGGCGGGTGGTGCGCAGCCGCGTCGTGAACCCCAAGTGGATCGAGGGGGTCAAGCGGCACGGCTACAAGGGTGCCTTCGAGATCGCGGCAACGGTGGATTACCTGTTTGCCTTCTCGGCCACCACGGGCGCGGTCAGGGATCATCATTTCGACATGGTCGAGGCGGCGTTTCTCGAGGATGATGAAACGCGCGACTTCATCGCCGAGCACAACGCCCCCGCCCTGCGCGAGATGGCCGAGCGGTTGCAGGAGGCGATCGACCGGGGGCTCTGGGTGCCGCGCTCTAACTCGGCGCGGAACAGGATCGAGGCGGCGCGGCGGGGGGCTCCCCCGCCCTGACGGGCGGTGTCGCGAAGGAGGCGGATATGACGTTGAAGGGGCATTGCCTGTGCGGCGCGGTGGCGTTCGAGCTGGAGGGCCCGCATAATTGGGTCGGGCACTGCCATTGCGAGAGCTGCCGGCGGGGCGCCGGGGCAGCGATGGTCACCTTTGTCGGGCATCCCGACGGGCAGTGGCGGTGGACGGGGCAAGAGCCTTCGGTCTACGAGTCCTCTCCGGGGAACAGGCGGGGGTTCTGTGCCAAGTGTGGCGCGTCGGTCTTCTATGCCTCCGACAGGTATCCGGGCGAGACGCATTTCCATGCCGCGCTGCTGGAGGATCCGGGCGCGGTGACACCATCGGAGATCTACCACGGCGACGAGCGGCTGGCCTGGATGCCGGAGGATTACCCCGGCTGCGGGAAGGTCTGATCGGCGGGCACGCAGTACAAGCTGCCGGTGTCGCCGGTCTCGTGCAGGTCCATCTCGCAGAAGAGCTCTCCGCTGGGCGGGCGCGGCGGCGGCGGGCCGGAACCGCAATCGAGCCGCGCCTCGACCAGCGCGGCATCGCCCTTGAGGCGCGCCACCTCGCAGCCGCTGACCTTTTCGATGGCAAGCACGGCCTTTTCGCCCACCGAGGACAGGCGAGGCGCCCATTCCATGTTGAGGCGGATCGCCTCGGCCCGCCGGTCTTTCACGCGGATGTCGAAGGTGCTGCCGGCGAGGTGGATGCGCACGGGGTCGACGCCGTAGAACGCCGGTGTGGGCGTGTTGCAGGCGGTGAGCAGGAGGAGAAGGGCGAACCAGCGCATCCCGTGAGCTTGGGCGCGGGATGGTTAAGGGCGGGTTAACGGGGCTCTGCCCCGGACCCCGGGATATTTCCGGCCAGAAGAAACACGGGCGCGTGGAGCCTGGCGGTCAGGTGAGCTGGCCGCGCTTCTCGGCGAGAAATTCGGCGGAGTTGTCGGTGACCAGTTCCACCCAGATCGGGTAGTGGTCGGAGAGTTGGTTCTCGCGCCAGGTGTCGAGGTAGTAGGCGTGAAGCTCCGACGGGGTGTTGGCGAGGTCTTTCGCGCCACCGTAATCGGCCAGCATCTCTTCGCGGTAAGTGGCGGTATCGTCGCGGCGGTAGACATGGGCGAAGGGGTCGAAGACATCGCCGCTCTGGTTTCCGTCGCTTGCGGTGGCGAAGCGGAAATAGTCGTTGGCGCGGAAGAACATGCGGTCGTAGGTCTCGACCGTGCGGCCGGGCGCGATGTTGTCATGCACGTTGGTGGGTTTGCCCAGAAGTGCCGCGCATTCGACATAGCCCGCGGCAGCCAGCGCGCGGAGATTGTCGTGATCCTTCGAGCGGTAGAAGTTCATGTCGCCCAGAAGGACGAGGTTGTCGGACCACAGGCCGCTGCGCTTTACCTCGAGCGCGGCGAGGAGGAGGCGGACCTCTTCGGAGCGGATGCCGACGGCGGGCGTGGTGTCGCCCGGTTCGAGATGCAGGTTGACCATCGCGAACTGTTTCCAGCCGGCGATGAACCCCGTCATGTAGGGCGCGCGGCTGAGCTGTTGCAGGCCAACGGGGCTGTCTTCGGTGAGCGCCTGCCAGAGGGCGATTTCGCCCGCGAGGCCGGAGAATTGCACCCGGGCCGTGTTGTAGACATAGGCCGAGCGTTCGTCATTGCCGGCATGGCCTTCGGTCACGTCGTTGACGATGTATTTCCAGCCCGGGCCCAGCAGGCGCATGATCTTTTCCAGCTCGACCAGGTTCGACTTCACCTCCTGGATGGCGACGAGGTCGAAGGCGGCGAGGATTTCGGCGATGTAGAAATAGGCCTCGGGGAGGCGCTGGCGGGAGGTGCCGAAACTGCGGATGTTCCAGCTGGCGAGCAGCAGGTTTTGCTCGGTCCGCCGGGCGGGCACGCCGCCGGGGCCGGACAGCTCCGCCTTGAGGCGCAGCAGGCCGTCGATGCAGCGGACCTGTTCGGCGCGGGTCATGTTCGGGAAGACGCGCTCGAAATCGCGGTCCTTGTAGTCGGCCTCGGGGCGAAGATCGTTGTAGAAGGGCATGCGGCTTCCCTTGGCGGCGAGGCGAAGCTTACGGCGCTTTGCCGAAATCGCAAAACCCCGCTTGCACCCCGCGCCGCGCTCGCCCAATGTCGGGCGTCAAAGGGAGGGCCGAGATGACCGACGATCCAGACCGCCACGCGATGAAGATGGCCAAGAAGAAGGCCGCGCGCGACAAGATCATGGCCACCAAGACCGACGAGAAGGGCCTGATCATCATCCATACCGGCAAGGGGAAGGGGAAATCCTCGGCCGCGTTCGGGATGATCTTCCGCTGTATCGCCCATGACATGCCCTGTGCCGTGGTGCAGTTCATCAAGGGCGGCATGAGCACCGGCGAGCGCGACCTGATCCTGTCGAAATTCTCGGATGCCTGCGCGTTTCACACCATGGGTGAGGGCTTTACCTGGGAGACGCAGGACCGCGAGCGCGACACCGAGATGGCGCAGGCCGCGTGGGAAAAGGCGAAGGAGCTCATTCGGGACGAGCGGAACCGGATGGTGCTGCTGGACGAAATCAACATCGCGCTGCGGTATGATTACCTCGACGTGAACGAGGTGGTGGAGTTCCTTGTCGAGGAGAAGCCCGACATGACCCACGTGGTGCTGACAGGCCGGAACGCGAAGGACGAGCTGATCGAGATCGCCGACCTGGTGACCGAGATGGAGCTGGTGAAGCATCCGTTCCGCTCGGGCGTGAAGGCGCAGATCGGGGTGGAGTTCTAACCCCTCGGCTCAGGCAACCCGCCGCTCGCGGCACAGATTTCATTTGGCGGACTTCTGAGGGCGTGAGACCCTTCCCTTACGGCACGTGCGTTGGGGGACGCGGAAGGCGTGCCGATAAGGGAGGAAATTGCCATGAATCTAAGACCTGACCCGACATTCTATCCATCCCCGAAAATGGCCATGGAGGCGCCGGCCGAATCGCTGGCCTTCACGCTGATGCTGTCGCCGGATGCCTCGCAGCCCGACGGGCTGGCGGTGATCGACGTCGACCCGACTTCGAAGACATACGGCGAGATCGTGCACAAGGTGATCATGCCCAACAAAGGTGACGAGTTTCACCATTTCGGCTGGAACGCCTGTTCCTCGGCCCTGTCGCCGCTGACGGGGCATGCTTTCCTGGAACGGCGCTACCTGATCATCCCCGGCATCCGGTCGAGCCGGATCTATGTGATCGACGTGAAGGAGCCGCTGAAGGCGAAGATCCACAAGATCATCGAGCCGGAAGAGGTGTTTGCCAAGACCGGCTATTCCCGCCCGCACACCATCCATTGCGGGCCGGAGGGGATTTATGTCTCGACCCTCGGCGGGGGCGGCAAGGACGGCACCGACGGACCGCCGGGCATCTTCATCCTCGATTGCGAGAGCTTCGACATCATCGGCCGCTACGAGATCGACCGGGGCAGCCAGGACAAGCATTACGATTTCTGGTGGAACCTGCCGCGCGACTACATGGTGAGTTCGGAATGGGGCCTGCCGCCGCAATTCGAGAACGGGATCGTGGCCGAGGACCTTCTGTCGAACAAGTACGGGCATCGCATTCATTTCTGGAACCTGCGGCAGCGCAGGAACGTGCAAACCATAGACCTGGGCGAGAACCACCAGATGGCGCTGGAGATCCGGCCCGCGCATGACCCGGCGAAGAACCACGGGTTCTGTGGCGTGGTGGTGGACACGACCAACCTTCAGGGCGCGATCTTTACGTGGTGGCAGAAAGAGGACGGCACGTTCGAAGCGAAGAAGACCATCACCATCGACCCGCAGCCCGCATCGCCCGACGACCTGCCCGACCTGCTGAAAGGGTTCGAGGCGGTGCCGCCGCTGGTGACCGATATCGACCTGAGCCTCGATGACCGGTTCCTTTACGTCGCCTGCTGGGGCACCGGCGAGATGCATCAGTATGACGTGTCCGACCCGATGGCGCCGAAGCTGGCCGGGAAGGTCGAGATCGGCGGGATCGTGAAACAGACGAAGCACCCGAACGGCAAGGCGTTCGGCTATGGCCCGCAGATGGTCGAGATCAGCCGCGACGGCAAGCGGGTCTACTGGACCAACTCGCTTTATTCGACATGGGACGACCAGTTCTACCCGGGCGACCGGGGCGGGGCGATGGTGATGGCCAATGCCGGCGCCGATGGCGGGCTGGAGTTGGCGGAGGATTTCTGGGTCGAGTTCCCGGAAGGCTACCGCACCCACCAGATCCGGCTGGAAGGTGGGGACTGTTCGACCGACAGTTTCTGTTACCCCTCCGTCTGATCCGTGATGGATAATGCATCGGTCGCGGCCCTCTGGTGGGCCGTGATCGCCTCGGGGTTCTATCATGGGCTGAACCCCGGCATGGGGTGGCCGCTGGCCGTGTCCTCGGCGCTGATGGACCGGCGATATGGGCATTTGTACAAGGCGTTGCTGGCGTTGGGGGTGGGGCACCTGCTGTCGATGACGGCGATATTGCTGCCCTTTTCGGCGATGCTGGCGCTGGCGGACTGGCAGCGGGAAATCCGCATCGGCGCGGCAGTTGTGGTGATCGCGATGGGGGTCACCCTGCTGATCACAAGGCGGCATCCGCGGTTCCTGGCCCGTGTGCCGCCGTCGCGGTTGGCGCTTTGGTCGTTCCTGGCCGCGCTGGCGCATGGGGCGGGGCTGATGCTGGTGCCGATCTACCTCGGCATCTGCAATCTCGCCAACGAGGGGGCCGGGCACAGGGCGGCCTTCAGCCTGATGGGCTCCGACACCGGCACCGCGCTGGTGGTGGCGGTGGTGCATACGCTGGCGATGACGGTGGCGGGTGGCGCGCTGGCGGTTGGGGTTTATCACTGGCTGGGGCTGAAGTTCCTGACGAAGGGGTGGTTCAACCTCGACACGGTCTGGGCGCTGAGCCTGATCGTTGTGGGGGCGATTTCGCTGGTTACCCTGCATTGACCCGAGGCGCGCGCGGGGCCAGAATGCGTTACCCCCTTCTTTCTGATTGATATTCCCGGGGGGCAGCGTCAGGGGCAGCGCCCCTGCCCCGTCACCCCTGGAGCGCCCGCATGCCGTTTCACAGAGTCACGCCCGAGAAGATTTCCACCGCCGTCACGCGGCAGGTGGAGAAGCTTATCCTGCGCGGCATCCTGCGGCCCGGCGAGCGGCTTCCGGCGGAGCGGGAACTGGCCGACCGGCTGGGCGTCTCGCGCCCAAGCCTGCGCGAGGCGATCGGGGAGTTGCAGGAGAAGGGACTGCTGAAGACCCGCGCCGGGGCGGGCATCTACGTGGCCGACGTGCTGGGGAGTGCGTTTTCGGATGCGCTGATCCAGCTCTTTTCCGAGCATGACGAGGCGGTCTTCGACTATATCGCCTTCCGCCGCGATCTCGAAGGGTTGGCGGCAGAGCGGGCGGCGCGGCTGGCCTCGGACACCGACCTCAAGGTGGTGGGCGAGATCTTCGCCAAGATGGAGGCCGCCCACCGCAAGACCAACCCCGAGGACGAGGCCCGGCTAGATGCCGAGTTTCACATGTCGATCATCGAGGCCAGCCACAACGTGGTGATGCTGCACATGATGCGGTCGATGTTCCAGCTTTTGCGGGAGGGCGTGTTCTACAACCGGCAGGTCATGTTCAAGCAGCGCACCACGCGGGGCGCCCTGCTCGACCAGCACCGGGCGATCAACACCGCCCTTCAGGCGCGCGACCCCGAAGCCGCGCGCGCCGCCGTCGAGGCGCATCTCACTTACGTCGAACAGTCGTTGGCCGATCAGCAGAAGGCCGACCGCAACGAGGAAATTGCCCGGCAAAGGCTGGAGCACGAGCAGTCGCGATAAGGCGCGCGACTGCCGCGCGCGATCACTGCATCTGCTTTTCCTTCGCGGCCTTTTCGGCCGCGCGCTCCTTGGCGAACTTCTCTTCCTCGGCCTTTCGGATCGCGTGGTAATAGGCGTCTGCCGATTGCTGAATGTCCGCCTGCGGCACGGAGAAATCGACATGCACCGGGTTCGGCACGTGGTCGAGCGTTGCGCCGGAATCGGCATCGACCGCCACGCCGATCAGCCCGCCGGCGATGAAATTGCCGGCCGTCGCGGCGGTGCCGTCCGACGAGGACTTGACCGTGACATGCAGCTTGCGGACGTCGCGGCCGCGCTTGAAGGTCACCCAGAATGCCTCTTTCCGGCTGATGCGTATCGCGCAGGGCGTGGTGCAGCCGGAGCCCAGGCCGGTCGTGACGACTGCCCCGCTGGGCTTGGAGGTGAAGGTGACTTCTTCGGTGCTGCCGCGGGTCACGGTGGCGCAGCCGGTGGTCGTCATGAGAATTGCGGCCAGAGCCGGCACAATGAACCTGAAAGACACTGTTACTTAATCCTGTGTTGTCTTGATTTTTCCTGCCTACCAAAGAAGTTGGGTGGGTCGGGCTGCCAGCTAAGTCGCTCTTCCGCGCGGAGGCAAGCTCAGTTTGATACACTCACCGCGTGTACGCGAGCTGTTGCGCTCAAACCACACGCGCCTCGACCGAGCGGCTTTTCCAACTGCTGAAACATGCGGTGACGTGCTGAAATTTTACCATTTGATAAAAAAAGAACCTGTGTCATACTCCTTTGAAAAACACGGCCAACACGTGGAGGACATCTTGACCCACAACGCCTTTTCGCCGGGAATCGTCTCCGGCAGGCTGCAGGCACAGGATTACGAAGAGAACTTCGCCGACCTGCATGACCCACTCGACGATCACGAAGCGCTGGTTGCGGCGGATCGCTGCTACTTCTGCCACGATGCGCCCTGCATCACCGCCTGCCCCACCGACATCGACATCCCCCTCTTCATCCGGCAGATCGCCACCGGCACGCCCGAGGCGGCGGCCGAGACGATCCTGAGCCAGAACATCCTTGGCGGCATGTGCGCCCGGGTCTGCCCGACCGAGACGCTTTGCGAAGAGGTGTGCGTGCGCGAGGTGGCCGAGGGCAAGCCGGTGCTGATCGGCCAGTTGCAGCGCTATGCCACCGACACGCTGATGGCCAAGGACGTGCACCCGTTCAAGCGCGGCGCACCGACGGGCAAGCGCGTGGCCGTCGTGGGTGCCGGGCCAGCTGGCCTGTCCTGCGCGCACCGGCTGGCGATGCGCGGGTCCGACGTGGTGCTGTTCGACGGGCGGGAAAAGCCCGGCGGACTGAACGAATACGGCATCGCCGCGTACAAGACGGTGGGCGGTTTTGCCCAGGCCGAGGTCGACTGGCTTTTGAAGATCGGCGGCATCACCGTCGAAACGGGCAAGCGGTTGGGTCGCGATCTGACGCTCGAAGCGCTGCGCGAGGAATATGACGCCGTGTTCCTTGGCGTGGGCCTTGGCGGCGTGAACGCGCTGGGGCTTGCCGACGAGGACAAGGACGGCATCGCCGACGCCGTCGATTTCATCGCCGAGCTGCGGCAGGCAAGCGACCTGTCTTCCCTGCCCGTGGGACGCGACGTGGTGGTGATCGGGGGCGGGATGACCGCCGTCGATGCCGCCGTGCAGTCGAAGCTGCTGGGCGCCCTGAACGTGAGCCTTGTCTATCGCCGGGGCCGCGACCGGATGAACGCCTCTGTCTACGAACAGGATCTTGCCGCCTCGAAGGGCGTGCGGATCATCACCAACGCCACGCCGGTTGCCATTCACGGCAACGGCGCGGTGCGCGAGGTCGAGTTCGAATATACCGACGACGATCTCAAACCCACCGGTGAACGCTTCCGCCTGCCCGCCGACCAGCTGTTCAAGGCCATCGGCCAGACGCTGGAGGGCGACGACCTGCCCAAGCTCGACGGCCGCAAGATCGCCGTGACGGGCGCGGGCCGCACCAGTGTCGAGGGCGTCTGGGCCGGGGGCGATTGCGCCGCCGGGGGCGACGACCTGACGGTGACTGCGGTGGCCGAGGGGCGCGACGCCGCCGAGGACATCCACGCCAGCCTCGTTTCGTGATAGGCTTGGCCGACATGGTCATGACCCGCGAAAGGGAAACCGCGATGGAAAGCCTCGAAACCCGTGTGGCCGATCACTACTCGGTCGAGCATATCGTCGACACGATCAAGGCGGCGTTGGAAAAGGCCGGCGCCGACCCGGAGGCGCCGACGCCCGACGATCTCAAGCCGGTGGACGAGTTCCATACCGGCGGGCAGGAGGCGACCGACGCGCTGCTCGACCAGCTCGAGATCGACCGCGAGATGCGGGTGCTCGATATCGGTTCGGGCATCGGGGGCACGGCCCGGCATGTGGCGGGGCGGGCGGGCTGTCACGTCACCGGGGTCGATCTGACGCCCGGTTACGTGGCGGCGGCCAAGGTGCTGAGCACGCTGGTGGGGCTCGAGGAGCGGACGCTTTTCAAGACCGGCAGTGCGCTTGATCTGCCGGTGGAGGATGACGCCTTCGACCTCGCGCTCATGTTCCACGTGGGCATGAATATCGAGGACAAGACGGGCCTCTTCGCCGAGGTGGCGCGGGTTCTGGCGCCGGGCGGGACCTTCGCCCTCTTCGACGTGATGCGCCTCTCCGATGAGCCGCTGAACTTCCCGTTTCCGTGGGCCGAAACCTCGGGCTTTTCCTTCGTCGACCCTCCGGAGATGTACCGCGAGGCCGCCGAAAAGGCCGGGCTCGAGCTTGTGGCCGAACGCAACCGGCTCGACTTTGCGCTCGACTTCTTCAACCGGGTCTTCGCCCGGATGGAAAAGGCAGGCGGGCCGCCGCCGCTGGGCATTCACCTGCTGATGGGCGGCACCGCGAAGGACAAGCTGCAGAACTACGTCACGCATATATCCGCCGGGGATATCGCCCCGGTCGAAATGATCTTCCGCGCGCCGGACTAGGGCCGCGCAGGCAACAGGGAAAGGACCAGACAACATGGCCGATCTGACATCCAACTTCATCGGGATCAAATCCCCCAACCCGTTCTGGCTGGCCTCGGCCCCGCCGACGGACAAGGAATACAACGTCCGCCGCGCCTTCGAGGCCGGCTGGGGCGGGGTCGTGTGGAAGACGCTGGGCGAGGAAGGCCCGCCCATCGTCAACGTGAACGGCCCGCGTTACGGCGCGATCTGGGGCGCCGACCGGCGGCTTCTGGGGCTCAACAACATCGAGCTGATCACCGACCGGCCGCTGCAGACCAACCTCGACGAGATGACGCGGGTGAAGAAGGATTACCCCGACCGCGCGATCATCGCCTCGCTGATGGTTCCGGTGGAGGAGGAGAGCTGGAAGGCGATCCTCGAGAAAGTGGCGGCGACGGGCTGTGACGGGGTCGAGCTGAACTTCGGCTGCCCCCACGGGATGAGCGAGCGCGGCATGGGCTCGGCCGTGGGCCAGGTGCCGGAATACGTGCAGCAGGTGGCGGAATGGTGCAAGAAGCACACCGACCTGCCGGTGATCGTCAAGCTGACGCCCAACATCACCGATATCCGCAAGCCCGCGCAGGCCGCCAAGGATGGTGGCGCCGACGCGGTGTCGCTCATCAACACGATCAACTCGATCACCGGGGTCGACCTCGACATCTTCGCGCCAGAGCCCACGATCGACGGCAAGGGCGCGCATGGCGGCTATTGCGGCCCGGCGGTGAAGCCCATCGCGCTCAACATGGTGGCCGAAATCGCCCGCACGCCCGAATTGCAGGGCCTGCCCATCTCGGGCATCGGCGGCGTGACCACGTGGAAGGACGCGGCCGAGTTCATGGCGCTCGGCGCCGGCAACGTGCAGGTCTGCACCGCCGCGATGACCTATGGCTTCAAGATCGTGCAGGAGATGATCTCGGGCCTGTCGCATTACATGGACGAGAAGGGGTTCACCTCGGTCGACGAACTGGTGGGCCGCGCGGTGCCGAACCTTTCGGACTGGCAGCACCTCAACCTCAACTACGTCACGAAGGCGCGCATCGACCAGGATGCCTGCATCAAGTGCGGCCGCTGCTACGCGGCCTGCGAGGATACCAGCCACCAGGCCATCTCGATGTCCGAGGACCGGGTCTTCGAGGTGATCGACGAGGAATGCGTGGCCTGCAACCTTTGCGTCAATGTCTGCCCGGTGGAGGACTGCATCACGATGGAGCGGGTGGCGCCCGGCGAGGTGGACAAGCGCACCGGCAAGGTCGTCGAGGAAGACTACGCCAACTGGACGATGCACCCCAACAACCCGGGGGCCTGCGCGGCGGAGTGATCATCGTGGGATGACGGGAAAGGGCCGGGCCGGGCGTCCGGCCTTTTTCAATTGGTCGCGGCATCGAGGTTCCCGCGCGGAATAGATGGCGAAGCCCGCCGCGCATCGCTGGGCCGCCCCGACGGCCCGGCGATTTGGAGAGGCCAGAGCGACAACGTGACCTCGGATGTACGTGGCGGGCATAAACCACCAGGCCACGCCCGTTTGGATCGCCGCACCGCGGCCCACCGATGCGCGGCTCCTCTGCTGTTCCGCAAGATACCGCCGCCCTACCTTGATCCCAACCCCGACTGGATCACTTCCCCTTGGATGAAACACGTGATCCTCCTCTCCCTCCTCCTTGTTCTCGCCGCCTGTGGGCGCGGCGTTCCCGATCAAGCCCGCATCGTCGTCGCCGGCGATTCCGTCATGGCTTGGAACCGTTCCGCCGGGGCCTCGGTGGCCGATCAGTTGGAGGCGCGGTTAAACGAACCTGTGGGCGACGTCTCGCTGCCGCTGGCCAAGGTGATGGGTGGAGCGGGTCCGTTGAACATCCCTTCGCAGCTTGAGGGCGTGCGGGTCGCGCATGTCGTCGTGAATGGCGGGGCCAACGATCTGACCAACTGTGACTGCGGCCAATGTGGCCCGGTGCTCAACCGGCTGATATCCGAGGACGGCACGCAGGGCGCGATCCCCGCGCTGGTGGCCGATCTGCGCAGGCGCGGGTCGCAGGTGATCTGGGCCGACTATTACACCTCGCCTAAATACGCAGGGACAGCCTGCGAGCCGCGCTACAAGGTGCTCGAGGCGCGGCTGGGCCGGATGGCGGCGCGGGATGCCGGCGTGACGCTGGCCGACATGGATGACGTGTTCCGCCCCGATGACCTGACGCTATTCGCGGCGGACAAGACCCACCCGTCGGCAAAGGGCTCGGGCCGTATTGCCGACCTCGTCGCACCCCTTCTGAGCCGCTGATCGCGTTTTGTTGATCTGCCCCCTTGACCTTCCAGTGACTGGAAGCCCTATCTGGGAAACATGACCCAGACCCAACACTTCCGAATCGAGATCGACGAGATGTCCTGTGCCGGCTGTGCCGGCCGGGCACAGCGTGCGATCTCGGCCGTGCCCGGCGTTGAAAACGCCGAGGTGAATTTCGCCGCCCGCAGTGCCGAGGTGACCGCCGCTCACGGCACAGAGGCGGCCATCGTCGAGGCACTCGACCAAGCCGGATACCCGGCGCGCACCGATACGGTGACGCTGGAGGTGTCGGAGATGTCCTGCGCCTCCTGCGCCGGCCGTGTCGAGAAAGCCCTGACGGCCTTGCCCGGCGTGGTCGATGCCGCCGTGAACTTCGCCGCCGGCACCGCGACGGTGCAGATCTTCACCGACGCGATCAGCCCACAGGAGCTGGCCCGCGCGGTCAGCGATGCCGGCTACCCGAGCGTGCCCGCCGATGACGGCGCCCCGCGCCCCGACCGGCAGGAGGACGAGGCCACCCCGGCCCTGCGCCGCACGCTGATCGCGGGTGCCCTGACCCTGCCGATCTTCATCGTCGAGATGGGCGGGCACATGGTCCCCGCCTTCCACCATTTCGTGCAGCAGACCATCGGACAACAGACCTCGTGGATGCTGCAATTCGTGCTGGCGACCATCGTTCTGGTCTGGCCGGGGCGGGAGTTCTTCGTGAAAGGCGTGCCCGCGCTTCTGCGCGGGGCGCCGGAGATGAACTCGCTGGTGGCGCTTGGCGCGTCGGCCGCGTGGGCCTTCTCGACCGTGGCGCTTTTCGCGCCGTCGCTGCTGCCCGAGGGCACAAGGGCCGTCTATTTCGAGGCTGCGGCCGTGATCGTGACGCTGATCCTTCTCGGCCGCTGGCTCGAGGCGCGGGCGCGCGGGCAGGCGGGCGAGGCGATCCGCAAGCTGGTGGGCCTGCAGCCCAAGACCGCGCGGGTGGAGCGCAACGGCGGCTACGAGGATATTCCGCTGGAGAGCGTGCAGCCGGGTGACCTCCTGCTGGTCCGCCCGGGCGAGAAGATCGCCGTGGATGGCGAGGTGACCAGAGGCGAGGCTTACGTCGACGAGAGCATGATCTCGGGCGAGCCGGTGCCGGTGGCCAAGGCGCCCGGCGACGAGGTGATCGGCGGCACGGTGAACGGCGACAGTGCACTGACATTCAAGGCCACCCGTGTGGGCCGCGACACGATGCTGTCGCAGATCGTGGCCGAGGTGCAGCGGGCGCAGGGCACCCGCCTGCCGATCCAGTCGCTGGCCGACCGCGTGGTCGCGGTTTTCGTGCCGGTGGTCATCGCCATCGCCGTTCTGACGGTGCTGGTGTGGCTGGCCGTGGGCCCGAGCCCGGCGCTGGGTCTGGCACTGGTGGCGGGCGTGTCGGTGCTGATCATCGCGTGCCCCTGTGCGATGGGCCTGGCGACGCCAACGTCGATCATGGTCGGCACGGGCCGCGCGGCCGAGCTGGGCGTTCTGTTCCGCAAGGGCGACGCGCTACAACGGCTCGACGAGGCGCGCGTGGTGGCCTTCGACAAGACCGGTACGCTGACCCAGGGGCGCCCCCGCCTGACCCGGCTGGTGACGGTCGAGGGGCAGGACGAGGATACCGTGCTGCGCCTCGTGGCGGCAGCCGAGGCGCAGTCGGAACACCCGATCGCGCAGGCCATCGTTGAGGCGGCCAGGGACAAGGGCCTGAATATTCCGCCGGCCGAGGACATGCGCGCGATCGGCGGGCACGGTCTGTCGGCCACGGTCGACGGGCATGAGATGCTGATCGGCACCGCGCGGCTGATGGAGCGGGAAGGCGTGGATCATGACGCGCTGAACGGGGCGGCCGGCGAGGTGTCGGCCATGGGGCAAAGCCCGGTCTTTGTCGCCATCGACGGGCAGCTGGCCGGCCTCATGGCCGTGGCCGACCAGGTGAAGCCCACCACCCGCGCCGCACTCGATGCGCTGCGGGAGGAGGGGCTGAAGATCGCCATGATCACCGGCGATACACCGGCAACCGCCAATGCCATCGCCGCTGACCTGGGGATAGACCATGTCGAGGCGGGTGTGCTGCCCGCCGACAAGCGGAAGGCGGTGCAGGCGCTGCGGGAAAGCCTCGGCTCGGTCGTCTTCGTGGGCGACGGGATCAACGACGCGCCTGCCCTCGCCGAGGCGGATATCGGCATCGCCGTGGGCACCGGCACCGATGTGGCCATCGAGTCGGCCGACGTGGTGCTGATGTCGGGCGACCTTGGCGGTGTGGCGACCGCCCGGCACCTGTCGCGGCGGACCATGCGGAATATCCGGCAGAACCTGTTCTGGGCCTTCGCCTATAACGCCGCGCTCATACCGGTGGCGGCGGGCGTGCTTTACCCGCTGACCGGCACGCTTCTGTCGCCGATGCTGGCGGCGGGGGCGATGGCGCTGAGCTCGGTCTTCGTGGTCACCAACGCGCTGCGCCTGCGCCGGGTGGGCCGAGCCGTACCGGAAAAGCCGGCAGGCCCCGCCCCGGCCCTGCACCCCGCGGCAGCAGAATGACGGAGGCGGCAATGAACATCGGCGACGTGGCAGAGCGCACCGGCCTGCCGGCCAAGACGATCCGGTACTACGAGGATATCGGCCTTGTCCGGCCGGCGCGGGATGCCAACGGCTATCGCGTGTTCCGCGAGACCGATGCGCACAAGCTGGCCTTTCTCGGGCGGGCCCGCGCGCTGGGATTTTCGATCGAGGATTGCCGCACGCTGCTGGCCCTTTACGAGGATGACGCCCGGGCCAGTGCGGACGTGAAGCGCGTGGCGTCGGAGCATCTGCACCAGATCGAGGAGAAGATCGCCCAGCTTCAGGCGATGCGTGATACGCTCAACGAACTGGTGCGCACCTGCGCGGGCGACAACCGGCCAGACTGCCCGATCCTGAAAGACCTCGCCCGCGACTGACGCCCTTCAGTCCCTTGCGCGCCTGCCTCGCGAGACAGCCCGCAAGGGCTGACGAGCGGCCTCACATCTCGCGCCGCGCCTTCATCTCGCCCCAGCGCATCACTGCATTGGCGCCGAGGAAGGTGAACGGAAGGGGCGGCAGCCGCTTCGGCGCATCGAGCGACAGCACATCGGCCAGCAGGTCGGTATGGTTCCCCGCCGCCAGATCCGCCGTCACCATCCCCAGCATCGTGCCCTTCGCCGTGCCCAGCCCGTTCTGACAACAGGCCGAAAACAGCCCCGTTTCGACCTCCCCCGTCGCGGGCACGCTGTTCCAGCTCAGGCACAGCCGCCCGCCCCAGCGATACTCCATCCCGACATCCGTCAGCATGGGAAACCGCGCCGCGAAGGCCCTGTCGTGATCCCGTCCCACCCGCGCAATCCGCGCGGCGCTCACCTCCATCGAAGGATCACAGGTGAACCGGTTGCGGATCACGATCCGGTCGCCGCCAATCCCCGAAATGCGCCGCACGGTGGTGCCCATCGGGTCGGCCGGTGTGGCGCCCCAGCGGGGCTGGCCGCCGAGTTTCTGCACCTCGTCCGCGGTCAAAGCCCGGGTCATCGAGGCATAGGTGAAGACATGCAGCAACTGCCGCTTGAAATAGCCGAAGCTGTTGGCATGGCCGTTAACCGCCAGGATCACCTTCGGCGCCACCACTCGGCCCCGGGGCGTCGTCGCGTTCCACGCGCCGTTGCGCTTCAGGTCCGTCACCGGCGAATTCTCGTAGATCCGCACCCGGTTCGAGCGCAGCCCCCGCGCCACCCCGCGCACGAACATCGCCGGCTGGATCATCGCCGTGCCGGGGGTGTAAAGCCCGCTCTGGTAATAGCCCGTGCCAGTCAGCTCGCGCATCTGCGCCGCGTCGAGCATCTCGTTCGCCTCGCCCATCGCCGTGAGGTGCTGCGCATAGTCGAGATTGTGCCGATGCCCCTTGTCGGTCGCCGCCGCGTTGATCTTGCCCGACCGGGCAAACGCCTCCTCGCCAAGCCCGTATTCCTCGGCCATCGCCCCGGCGAAGTCGATCCCCGCCCGGTTGGCGCGGGTCTGGGCCTTATCGGCTTCCACCGCCCCGCCGTAATCGTCGGAGGCCAGGTCATGCGGCAGGTCGATCATGAAACCGGAATTGCGCCCCGCCGGTCCCTCGCCGATGCGTTTCGCCTCCAGCAGCACGATCCGCGCCTCGGGGTTCAGCTGCGCCAGCCGCCGGGTCGCCGCAAGCCCCGCATAGCCGCCGCCGATGACAAGGAAATCGGCGGTGGTGCGCTCGTGCAGTTCCTGCGCCGCGTCGGCGGCAGGCAGGATCTCGTTCCACCCGGCGGGGCCGGGATCGACAGGCAGGCGGGTGACTTTCATGGCAGGCTCAATTGTGCGGTGCGCCCGCCGTCGACGGTGTAGATCTGGCCGGTGACGAAGCTTGCCTCGTCCGAGGCGAGCCAGCAGATCAGGCGGGCGACTTCCTCTGGCGCGCCGGTTCGGCGGATCGGATGGATGCGGCCCACCTCGCGGCGGAACTGCGCCGGGTCGCCAAGGCTCTCGATGTAGGCCTCGTTCAGCGGCGTGTCGATCCAGCCCGGCGCCACCGCGTTGCAGCGCACACCATGCTGCCCCTCGTCCACCGCCACGGCGCGGGTCAGCCCGTGCAGCCCGGCTTTCGACGCGCCATAGGCCGGGTGGCGGGGGTTGTTGCCCAGGCCCTCGATCGAGCCAGTGTTGACGATGGCCCCCTTCGAGGCCTTCAGAAGCGGCATGGCGGCACGGATCAGCAGGAACGGAATGGTGAGGTTGAGGTGAAGCTGCGCATCCCAGTCTTCCTCGCTTGTTTCCTCGACCGTTCCTTCGCGCATCATTCCGGCATTGTTTATCAGGATGTCGAGCCGGCCCGCCGCCTGTTCCACATGGCCGATCACCCGCGCCGGCGTGGCCCGGTCGGAGAAATCGGCCGGGATGCTTTCATGCGCCGTCCCGCCGCGCTGTGCCGTGAACACCCGCGCCCCACCTTCGGCCAGCAGGTCCGCCGTCGCCGCCCCCATGCCCGAGGACGCGCCGGTCACCAGCGCCACTTTTCCGTCGAACCGTTTCATACGACTGGCTTGCCTCCGTGTACTTCCAGCAACGCGCCGGTCATGTAACGGGCCGCGTCCGAGGCGAGGAACAGGATCACGTCGGCAATCTCCTCCGGGTCGGCGACATGGCCAATTGGGACAGACGCGTGCAGGTCTGCCATCGCCTTGTCGGGGTCGAATCCGCGCGCGGCAAATCCGCTGCGCAGCATCGGCGTGTTGACCTCGTTCGGACAGACGGCGTTGACGCGGATGCCCTGATGCGCGTGGTCGCGACCAAGGCACTGGGTGAGCGAGGCGACCGCCGCCTTGGACATGACATAGAGCGGATGGTTCGGACCGGGGCGCAGGCCCCAGCAGGAGGCAGTGTTGACGATGGCGCCGCCTCCCTGCCCCGCCATGATCGGAATGGCGGCCCGGCACAGGCGGAAGGGTGCGGCGACATTCACGGCCATGGTTAGCGCGTAGTCGGCATCGGTCACTTCGGTGATCGGGCCGCGGGTAATGACACCCGCATTGTTGCAAAGCAGGTCGATCCCGCCCAATGCCTCGGCCACCTGCCCGGGCAAGGCATCACAAAAGGCCCCGTCGCAGAGATCCCCGTCAAAGTGCGCCTCGGCCTCGATCCCGTCGGTCTGCCGGTCGGTGACAGCCACAACGGCCCCCTCGGCCCGCAGCATCGCGGCCAGCACCGCGCCGATGCCCCCTGCCGCGCCGGTCACCAGCGCGCGTTTGCCCTCGAACCTCATCAGGCGACCTCGTACTTGATCGGCAGGCGACGCGCGCCGGTGTTGCCGCTGTCGGGTAGCCATTCGGGGGCGCCGTCATACTCGACGTTGGCGAAGGTCTGGCGCAGGGCGTCGAGCGCGCAGGCGGTGTCGGTGCGCGCCACGAAGTGCCCGATGCAGTGATGCGCCCCGCCGCCAAAGCCGAAATGCTTGCGCCGCTTGGCGGTGATGTCGAAATCGGGGTTGTCGCTATATTCCGGATCGCGGGCCGAGGCATGTACGAAAAGGTGCAGGATGGTGCCCTTCTCGATCACCTGCCCGTTCATCTCGACATCCTCCACCGCCTCTCGCGTGGCCCATGTGGTTGTCGGCCGGGCGCGAATGAACTCGTCGACCGCGGCGGGGATCAGCGACGGGTCGTTGCGCATCAGATGCCACTGATCCGGGTGCTCGATGAACAGAGACAGGCCAAGGCCGAGCAGCGCACGGGTCGTGTCGACCCCGCCGAAGATCGAGATCACGATCGTGTTCAGCAGCTCTTCATGGGTGCAGTCGCCATTGGCGTCGAACTCCGCCACCATGCGGGCGACATAGCTTTCGCTGTCCTCGCCCCGCCGCACCCGCGCGACCAGCTCGTCGGCAAGGTTGAAAAGCCGCGTACAGGCGGCGTTGAATCGGTCCTGATGCTGCGGCGCCTCGATCCCCATTGCCAACCCGAGGTCGCTGGCATCATGCGCCACCTCGGGCCAGCGCTCGCGTGACAGGCCCAGAAGCGTGGTGATCGCCTGCCCGGCGAAGGGCTCGCAAAAGGCCGACTGGAACTCGCAGGCGCGGGTCTGGCGCAGTCCCTCGCACAGATCGCGGGCAATCTCGTCAAACGCGGGTTTGAGGCTGAGCACGTATTCCTCAGACAGCGCCGGCACCGCCAGCGCGCGCAGCTTGCGATGCGCGTCCCCCTCGCGCCCGATCACCGAGTCGCGCCAGAAATCGGCGAAACGCCCCTCGATCCCCACCGTGTCGGGCCAGGCGTGGCTGCCCTGCCGGAACCGGCGGTCGCGCAGGATGCGGCCCACCTCCATGTAGCGCAGCACCGCCAGCCCATAGGGCGTCTCGGCGCACCAATGCGCATCGCGCGCCGCCATCACTTCCGGTCCACGGGTGGAAAACCCGGGGTCAGTCAGGTCGAGATAAGGCAACGCACACATGGTTCAGTACTCCTGGTTCAGCGCATCCGCAGCCGGGATCTCCCTTTCGCGGCGCGCGATGTAATCGAGCAGCGCCTCGTTGACGCCGGCATCGAGTGTCGGCTCCTCGTAGGCCTTCAGCAAGTCCCGCGCGTGATTGAGGGCGCGGATGTTCGTATCGATGCCGCCTTCGGCAACCCATTGTTCAAATGCATTATTATCGAACAGGTCCGGCATGAAGAATGCCCGCTGGAAATTGGCGAGCGTGTGCTCGTGGCCAAGGTAATGCCCACCCGGGCCGATATCGGCGACAGCCGCGACAGCCTCGTCGAAATCGTCCCAGCGGATACCCTCGGCCATGCGGTAGGCCATGGCGCATTGCTCGGCATCGACCACGAACTTGGCCATCGAGCAATGCATCCCGGCCTCGTTCCAGCCCGCGGCGTGCCACATGTAATTCGTGCCCGCCATCTGCAGCGCCATCAGCGTGGTGGCGCTTTCATAGCCCGCCTGCGCATCGAGCGTCTTGGCCCCGCCAAGGTTGGTCGAGGAGCGCCACGGCACGCCGTAGAACCGCGCCATCTGTCCGATCATCATGTTCATGAGGGAAATCTCGGGCGTCCCCGCCATCGGCGCGCCGGATTTCATGCTGACGGTCGACAGGTAATGGCCGTAGATCGCCGGGCACCCCTTGCGGATGACCTGCGTGTAGGCCAGCGCCGACAGCACCTCGGCATTCAGCTGCGCCACCGAGGGCGCCACCGACGCGGGCGTATTCGCCCCGCCCAGCACAAAGGGCGAGCACAGCACCGGCTGGTTCTTCCGGCAGAAGGCGCGCATCGCGCCCAGCATGGTTTCATCCCACACCAGCGGCGAGTTGCCGTTGCAGTTGCCGGTGGCGACCGGGTGATCCTCCATGAAGTCCGCGCCAAACAGGACCGCGCACATCTCCATCACGTCCTCGGCGTTCTTCGGGCTGGTGGTCATGCCCATGAACGTCTTGTCGGAATGCTTCATCGACGAATAGGTGATGCGCAGGTGCCGCTGGCTGATCGGGTGGTCGTAAGGTTCCACGATATGATGCGCCGAGCTGTGCAGCGCCGGCAGCATATGCGACAGCTTGTGGAAATTCGCCAGATCCTCCAGCGTGGGGTTCCGCCGTACATCGTCGAGGTCGCGTAGGTAGGGCGCACCCGTCATCGGCACGAAGATCGCGTGATCCTTGCCGAACGGCAGGTTATTCGCCGGGTTGCGCGCGTGGTAGGTGAAGGTTTCGGGAATCGTCTTGATCAGCTCCCTTACGAGACCACGGTCAAGATAGACGGTCTCCCCCTCCACCTTCGCCCCGGCGGCTTTCCAGTCGGCCAGCGCGATCTCGTCGCGGAACACCACGCCCACGTTCTCGAGGATATGCATCGAGGCCGCGTCGATCCGCTCGACCTGCTCCATATCCATCGGTTCGGTCAGCGGAAGCCCACGCCTCAGCGCGGGCAGCATCGTGAAATCCCGCGTCCGCCGCGCCGAGGTGCGCGCCCCGCGGCCACGCCGGGCTGCTCTTTTCTCTGCCACATCAGCCATGATGCGCCGTCCTTCTCGTAGGGTGGGTGCCAACCCACCGTTGCGCGAGTGGTGGGTTCACACCCGCCCTACCCGACGTTGTCGCCGTCCTTTGGATCGGTCAGGTCGATCCAGATCGTCTTCATTTCGGTGAACTGGTCATGGGCGTGGATGGAATTGTCACGCCCGCCGAAGCCCGATTGCTTGTAGCCGCCGAAGGGGGTGGAGATATCGCCCTCGCCGTAGCAGTTGACCGTCACGGTGCCCGCCCGGATCTCCCGCGCGGCGCGGATGGCCTTGCGCACATTGCCGGAAAAGACCGACGCCGCGAGGCCATATTCGGTGTCGTTGGCCAGCTGGATCGCCTCCTCGGTGCTGGCCACTTCGATGACCGACAGGACCGGCCCGAAGATTTCTTCGCGTGCCTTCGCGTCGGATTTCTTCACCTCGTAAACCGTGGGCTCGACGAAATTCCCTTTCGCCTTGCCACCCCCGGCAACGGCCTTGCCCTTGAGGTATTTCGACACCTTCTTACAATGCTCGCCGTCAATGAGCGCGCCCAGATGCATCGCCGGATCCAACGGATCGCCCATCTTCCAGTCGCGCATCCTTGCCACGATCCGCTCCAGCAGCGCGTCCTTTACCGCCTTGTGCACGATCAGCCGGCTGGTCGCCGAACAGTTCTCGCCCATGTTCCAGAAGGCCGCGTTGACCACGTGCTCTGCCACGTGATCGAGGTTCTCGGCATCCTCCAGCACGACTGCCGGGTTCTTGCCGCCGCATTCCAGCGTGACCTTCTTCATGTTGCTGTCGGCCGAATAGCGCAGGAACCGCTTGCCGGTCTCGGTCGAGCCGGTAAAGCTCACCATGTCGACGCCCATGTGCAGCCCCAGCGGCTCGCCCACGCCTGGCCCGTCGCCCGGCAGAACCTGAAGCACACCGCGCGGGATGCCCGCCATATGCGCCACCTCGGCCAGCCGCAGCGCGGTCAGGCTGGTCTGCTCGGCGGGCTTCACGATCACCGAGTTGCCGGCGGCCAGCGCCGGGCCGATCTTCCACGCCATCATCAGCATCGGGAAGTTCCACGGCAGCACGGCGGCCACCACGCCCAATGGCTCGCGCACGATCATCGAAATCGCGTCGTCCCCGCTCGGGCCGGTCTGGTCGTAGATCTTGTCGATCAGCTCGCCATGCCACTTGATCGTGTGAATGGTCTCCGGCACGTCGATCGTCTCGCAATCGCGGATCGGCTTGCCGCTGTCGAGGCTCTCCATCACCGCCAGCTCGTGCCGCCGCCGCGTGATCAGCTTGCAGAAGCGGATCAGAACATCCTTGCGCTCCGACGGGTGCGCCCGCGACCACTCGCCCCGGTCAAAGGCTTCGCGTGCCTTCTTCACGGCGAAATCCACGTCCTCGGCATTGGCGGTCGAGATCTTTTTCAGCACCTCGCCCGTGGCCGGGTTCACCGTCTCCATCACCGGGCCGTTCCCCTTGCGGAACTTGCCGTCGATGAACGGCGCCGCGGGCAGGTCGAGGTCGGCGGCGATGGCGGCGTATTCCTCGCGGGTCAGTAACTCGGTCATTTGGCCTCTCCCGTGATCGCGGCGATGGCGGTGTCGAGCGTGCGGATCACCTCTTCCAGCGCGCGCTTGTCGTCCTTGTTGAGCGGTTGCAGCGGCTTGCGGGGCGGGCCCGCGGGAATGCCGCGCATCGTCAGCCCGTGCTTGATGCACTGGATGAACTTGCCGCCCTGTTCGAGCACGCTCATCAGCGGCATCATCGCCGACATGATCCGCCGGCCCTTGGTGAAGTCGCCCTCGACCACACACGCCTTGTAAAGCGCCACATGCGCCTCCGGCGCGAAGTTCGACCCGGCACAGACCCAGCCCTTGGCGCCCCAGGCAAAGAACTCGAGCGCCTGGTCATCCATCCCGCAAAGCAGCCCCAGGTGAGGATACTCCCGCGCGACCAGGTGCAGGCGGTTGATGTCGCCGCTGCTTTCCTTGATGCCGCAGAAATTGGGCGAGCGGCCAAGGCGATCCAGCGTGTCGGCGTCCATGTTCACGCCCATCCGGCCCGGGTAGTTGTAAAGCATCACCGGCATGTCCACCGCCCGGTCGATCGCCAGCGCATGCAGCGCGATCTCGCGCCCCGTCGGCACCGAATAGGGCGGCGTCGCCACGAGGATCGCGTCGGCGCCCACCCCCTTGGCCATCTTCGCAAACTCGATACTGTCCTCGGTGCGCAGCGCGCCGGTGCCCACCACCAGCGGCACCCGGCCGCCGATCATCTCCTTCGTGAGCTTCGCCAGGTGCGCCCGCTCTTCGACCGTCTGGGCGTAATATTCCCCTGTCGTCCCGGCCGAGATGATCCCGTTCACGCCACCGGCGATCAGGTATTCGACCACCTCGGCCAGCGCGGCCTCGTTGATCGAGAAATCGGCGTTCAGGGGCGTGACGATGGGCGTCCAGATCCCTTCAAACTGCATTGGCGCGGTCCTCTTTGGAAAGCACGTCAAGCGGCAGCGGGTCAGGGGTGACAAACCGCTCCAGCCGGTCGCGCGACAGGTTCCAGTGTTCGATGGTCAGGTCGACGATGCCGTCGGCGTCATGCGCCTCGATGGCGGCGATCATCGCGTCGTGATGGTCGATGGCGGCCTTCACGCGCGCCGTCTCGTCTTCCGAGGCCGGGCGATAGAAGGTCTGGCTCAGCCGCGTATGGTCGATCAACATGCGGTTGAGACTGGCCAGCAGGTAGGGGTTGTGCGCCATCTCGCCGATCTGCCGGTGAAAGCGGTGGTTCAGCAGCGCGGCACTGCCGGCATCGCCGGCCTCGGTCGCGGCGCGGAATTCCTCCTGCGTGGCCTTCAGCGGCGGGATCTCGTCGGCGCGCCGGTTCTCGGCCGCCAGCCGCGCGACGTTGGCATAGATCATCGGCGCGGTCTGAAAGAACATCCGCATCACCGGAAGGTCCATCGACGCCACCTTCGGCCCACGGTTCTGGCCTTGCGTCAGGTACCCCTCGCCCGCCAGCCGCTGAAAAATCTCCCGCACGGGGGTCCGCGACAAGCCGTACTCGGCACAGATCGCCGCCTCGTCGAGATCGGCGCCCGGCGCGATCTCCTGCCGCAGAATCCGCATCCGCAGATCTTCGAGGCATTGGGTCTTCCGGTCTGGGGCCATATCGCGAATCCTTTCTGGATACGTTATGTATACAAACTGTATTCAGGTGTCGAGACATTTCCGTAACGGCACCGCGCACCCGCGAACGACGCCGCCGGCCGCGAGGTCAGGACGCCTTCGGCGAGAGTATTTCCGGAAAAATGAAAGTGCAGGGAATGCGCCCCTGCTTCTTCTTGGCAAAAATATCCCGGGGGTTTGGGGGCAGCGCCCCCAAGGCCTGCGTGGCCCGAACGCAAACCAACCGGCTGCGCCGCAAGGCGCGCCTTCAGGTCAGGCGATCTTCGGGTCGGAGGTGCAGTTTTCCCAGTCCGGCTCGAACCCCAGCACGACCGTGTCCCCCGGAATCCCCGGATTGAAGAGCCGGTTATGCGCCATCGTCGCCTGGTGCAGAAGGTTATGCGGCGCCAGCCGCCAGACCTTGCAGTCGAGCTCGAACCGCTGGGCATAGGCCTCGAAGACCAGCGTACAGCGCCCGGCCTCGTGGATCTGTGCCGCGCCGGGCGAGCCCGGCGGGAAGGTGGCGGTCAGGATGTCAGAGAACTCCGCCGCCTGTTGGTAATACCCCGCCGCGAGAAACCGGATCGCCTGCTCGCGCCGCTGTGCCGGGTCGTTGGTCTTGGCGGACATGTGCTCCAACTCGGGCGTCACCGAATAGCCCGGCGTCTTGCTCATCACCGTGATGATCGCGCCCAGCGGCTCGTCCTGGCCCGGCAGGAACACCTCCGGCATGATCGCATCATCCGGCCGGCCATCCTTGTCGCGCATGGCCATCTGCCGCACCCGGCATTGCCAGCGCAGGAAGCCCATGCGCAAGGGGTGGTTGGAAAAGCTCTGCCCGAATTGCGAGGCCAGCGAACTCATGCAACGCTCCTGTGGGAGGAATGGGAAAGGGTGAAGGGCCGGTCGTTCATCAGGCTGGGCACGCGGCCCTCGGCCTCGGCCACGGCATCAAGGTCGATGCGCGCCTGCACAACGCCGGGAATGGTGCCGCCATCGCTGATCACCTCGCCCCACGGGCTGACCACCAGCGAATGACCGTAACACTCCCCGCCCCCCGGCACCGGGCCGATGGCACAGGCGGAAATGACGAAACGGGTGGTCTCGATGGCGCGGGCCCGGTTCAGCACATGCCAATGCGCTTCGCCGGTCTTCTTCGTAAAGGCCGCCGGGCAAATGAGGATCTCCGCCCCGGCCTGCGCCAGCGTGCGGAACAGCTGCGGAAAGCGCAGGTCGTAACAGATCGTGTGCCCGATCCGGGCGAAGGGCGTGTCATGGATCACCGCCTTCGAGCCCGGGCTCACCCGAGCGCTTTCGTGATAGACCTCGGTTTCCGACAGCTGGATGTCGAACATGTTGATCTTGTCGTAGCGCCCGCGAATTTCGCCCGAATCGTCCAGCATGAACCCGCGGTTGATGATCCGCCCGTCGGGCCCGTCCACGGCGATGGAGCCGAGGTTGATCCAGATCTTCCGGTCGCGCGCAAAGCCCTGCATCTCTTGCAGGAAAGGGTGCTCTGACT
The DNA here is from genome assembly GCF_008728195.1 of Roseovarius indicus. Taxonomy (NCBI): domain Bacteria; kingdom Pseudomonadati; phylum Pseudomonadota; class Alphaproteobacteria; order Rhodobacterales; family Roseobacteraceae; genus Roseovarius; species Roseovarius indicus. The sequence continues at coordinate 417,107 of NZ_CP031598.1, read as the reverse complement.
CCGGCGCAGAAGGCGGCGTCAAGGCCGACCCCTCGGATTGCAGCCCGCCGCAATATTCCGGCAGAAAGAGAATATCCGCGCCCGCCCGCGCCGCCGTGTCGGCCAGGGGCAAGGCCTCGTCCAGCGCCGGGCGGAACTCGGGCCGGGGCCGTGTCTGAAGACAGGCGATATCGAGCGGGCGCGGCATGATGCTTCAGAACTTCATGTAAGCCTTGCGCAGCGCCACCAGCGGGTGCCGGTCGGACATCTGGAACTTCAGAAGAAGCTCGCGCGCGATCATGTCCCGATCCTGCTGGTTGTCGGGCAGATCGAGCGTGTCGGGCACGCGGATCCAGCCATTGTTGTTCCGGTCGAACACGGCAGGGGCGCCTTCTTCATAGCCCATGTGCACGTCTTCCAGCCAGTTCAGGTCGTCCCAGCCCATGACCTCCATGTATTTCTGAAGATAAGGGGTGATCCGGTCGTAATCCGGCACCAGGTTCACGTCGTAGCGATAGCCGATATGCTGGCCGATTTCCTTCTCGCGCTCCGAGCCAAGCCCGTCGGCGTCTTTCAGGAACTGGTCGACATCGGTGATCTCCGAGCCGCGGTACTGTGTTCCAGCCATTTGTGTCTCTCCTTGTCGGAAAGGTGGGGTCCGCCCACCCCACGGTCAAGCCGTAGGGTGGGTGACAACCCACCGCTTAGAAGTGGTGATAATCCTCGACGCCCACGGTATGGTTGGTGCCCGCAAGCGGCACACCGGCCATGGCCGAGGCTTCCATCGTCAGCGCGGCAATATCCTCGGGCTCCAGCGAGTGGATGTAGGTCTTGCCACAGGCGCGGGCGAAGAGCTGCGCCTCGATGGTGAGCGTGTGGAGGAAGTTGTAGACACGTTCCGCCGCCGCATCCGGATCAAGCCGTTCGCGCAGCTTGGGGTCCTGCGTCGCCACGCCGACCGGGCAGCGGCCCGTGTGGCAGTGGTAGCAGTAACCGGGCTCCGCGCCGATCTCTTCGGGATAGTTGGCCTCGGGGATGTCCTTGTTGCAGTTCAGCGCCATCATCGCCGAGTGGCCGATGGCGATGGCGTCGGCGCCCAGCGCGATGGCTTTCGCCACGTCGGCGCCATTGCGGATGCCGCCCGCATAGACAAGGCTGATCTCGCCGCGCTTGCCAAGGTCGTCGATCGCCTTCCGCGCCTGGCGGATGGCGGCCATGCCCGGCACGCCGGTATCCTCGGTGGCAAGGTGCGGGCCGGCGCCGGTGCCGCCTTCCATCCCGTCGATATAGATGCTGTCGGGGTCACACTTCACCGCCATGCGCACGTCGTCATAGACCCGCGCCGCGCCCAGCTTGAGCTGGATCGGGATCTGCCAGTCGGTCGCCTCGCGGATCTCCTGGATCTTCAGTGCAAGGTCATCCGGGCCGAGCCAGTCGGGGTGACGGGCGGGTGAGCGCTGGTCGATGCCGGCGGGCAGCGAGCGCATCTCGGCAACCTGGTCGGTCACTTTCTGACCCATCAGGTGGCCGCCAAGGCCGACTTTACAGCCCTGCCCGATGAAGAACTCGCAGCCATCGGCGAGGATCAGGTGGTTCGGGTTGAAGCCATAGCGCGACTGGATGCACTGGTAGAACCATTTCGAGCTGTAGCGCCGCTCATCGGGGATCATGCCGCCCTCGCCCGAGCAGGTCGCCGTGCCCGCCATCGTGGCGCCCCGTGCCAGCGCGGTTTTCGCCTCGTAGCTGAGCGCGCCGAAGGACATGCCGGTGATATAGACCGGAATATCCAGCTCCAGCGGCTTCTTGGCGCGCGGGCCGATCACCGTCTTGGTCTCGCATTTCTCGCGGTAGCCCTCGATCACGAACCGCGTCAGCGTGCCGGGAAGGAAGGTCAGGTCATCCCAGTGCGGGATTTTCTTGAACAGCGAGAACCCCCGCATCCGGTAGCGGCCAAGCTCGGACTTGATGTGGATGTCGTCCATCACGTTGGGCGGGAAGATGAAGCTGTCGCCCAGCCGGTAATTGTCGCGGCCCAGGGGCTTTTTCTGTGGCAGATCGCCGTCAGCCATTGTCGTGTCTCCTTATCCGTGTGCGGCGGTTGGCGCCCCCGACCCCGTAGGGTGGGTGCCAACCCACCCTTTTACAGGATCAATTTCTTCTCGGTCGGTTCGAGGTTGTCGTAGTTCCACAGCTGCTTGCCGGCCACGACCTTGGTGAAGTGATCGACGCCCTTGTCGGGCATCAGCCCGTACTGCGTGAGCTTGCGTGTCAGCCACTTCTTGTCGAGATCGGTCAGCTCGGCCTCGACGGCATCGACGCCGAGCGACTTGATTTCGCCGCCCACGTAGATCGTGCCGTCATACATCGAGTCGCCGAGGTTCTTTCCGGCATTGCCGCAGACAACCATCCGCCCGCGTTGCATCATGAAGCCCGACAGTGCGCCGGTGTCGCCACCGACGATGATCGTGCCGCCCTTCTGATCGATCCCCGTGCGCGAACCCACCGAGCCGCGGCAGACAAGATCGCCGCCGCGCATCGCCGCGCCGAAAGTCGAGCCTGCGTTCTTCTCGATGACGATGGTGCCCGCCATCATGTTCTCACCGCAGGACCAGCCGACCCGGCCGGTGATCCGCACGTTCGGCCCGTCGATGAGGCCCACGCCGAAATACCCGCAGGAGCCCTCGATGATCAGGTTGAGCCGGCTCAGGATACCGACGCCAAGGCTGTGCTTGCCGCGCGGGTTCTGCAGCACGATCGTGCCATAGCCCTCGCGCATCAGCTCGCGGATGGAGCTGTTCACCTCGGTCGTGGTCATCTTGTCGGTATCAAGCTCGGTGCGCTTGTTGAAGTCGACATCTGGCGCCCAGGGGTAGGTAAAGCGTTCCTCGGCATCGGGGTCGAATTCGACATAGAGCGACTTGCCCGTCAGCTGTTCGGTGCGCATCCCCAGAGCGGTGACCCGCTCTTCCTGGGTCATCTGCTTGAGTTCTTCGTCGGTTACGCCTGCCATACCCGAACCTCCTCGTCATAAGGGTCTGTCGTATCGATCTCTTCGGGAAGGATTGCCCGGATCGCCACCTCTTCCGAGGCCATCGCGATCAGATCATCGGATTCGTACAGAACCAGCGGTTTGGCGGCCATCGTATCCTTGGCCATGCCCAGCTGGTCCTTGGTCGCCACGAGGTAAGTGAAGACGCCGTCGATCTCCTGGATCGACTGCTTCAGGCTGTCCTCGAGCGACACGCCATTGGCAAGGTTGTGGGCCGTGTAGACCGCCAGCAGCTCGCTGTCGCAGTTCGACATGAAACGATGGCCCTTGCGTTCCATCTCGCGGCGCATGATCCAGTAGTTGGTGATCTGCCCGTTATGGACGACGCTCACGTCGTTATAGGGGAAGGCCCAGTAGGGGTGCGCCGACTTGATGTCGACATCCGACTCTGTCGCCATCCGCGTGTGGCCGATGCCGTGCGTGCCCTTGAACTCGTTCAGGCCGTATTGGTTCGAAACCACGGTGGCGTCGCCCAGGTCCTTGATCAGTTCGAGCCCGTTGCCGAAGGACAGGATCTCGACGCCCTCGATCTCCTCGAGGCGGCCGGCCAGCTTGCCGGTGTCGTCGATATCACTCAGCACGTAACGCAGGGCGTATTCGGTCACCGCGTTCTTCGATTTCACGGTCACGTCATGCTCGCCCAGGATTTCGTCGACCGCGGCGATGCGGTCGGAAATCAGCTTGTGCACGCTGTGGCCGCGCGCCCGGTCTTCGGCCTCGGCGACCTTGAGGCGCATGATATACTCGCCTTCCTTCGGCTCGCCGTAGACCGCATACCCGGTGCTGTCCGGTCCTCGGTGTTTCAGGGCCTGCAACATCAGGGTCATTTCCGACCCGACGTTTGCGCTCTTGCCCTTGTGGATCAATCCAGCAATTCCGCACATCTGGATGCGCCTCCTTTGGTTGTCTGGTTGTCGCGTTGCTGTTCAAGAAAGGCGGCAGGCAAGAGGGTCACCTGCCGCCTTGAGGATGGAATGCCTCAGGGCAGACATTCCATGTACATTTCGTTGTCCCACTCGGTGACGGTCGACATGAAGCGGGCGAACTCGTCGCGCTTGTACTCGTCGTAGAGACGGTACATCTCGCCCGGCAGACCGCGCTGGACGACATCGCTCGCCGCAAGCTTGTCGAGCGCCTCGCCAAGGCTCATCGGAAGCTTCTTCACTTCCTTGCCTTGCTCCATCGCCTCGTAGATGTTGCGCTCTTCCGGCTTGCCCGGGTCGAGGCTGTTCTCCAGCCCGTCATCCATCGCCGCCAGCAGGGTCGAGCCCATCAGGTAGGGGTTCACCATCGAGTCGACCGAACGGTACTCGAAGCGGCCGGGCGCCGAAACCCGCAGGCCGGTCGTCCGGTTCTGGAAGCCCCAGTCAGAGAAGACCGGCGCCCAGAAGCCCGTGTCCCACAGCCGGCGGTAGGAGTTCACCGTCGAACAGCCGATCGCGGTGAGCGCCTGCAGGTGATGCACCACGCCGCCGATCGCCTTCAGACCTTCGGTGCCCGGCATCTGCGGGTCGTCGGTGTCGGGCATGAAGGTGTTCTCGCCGCCTTTCACGTACATGTAGTTGTCGGCCATCCCCGGCAGGTCGTCGGGGTTGTTGCCGCACTTGACGAACTCGTCCTCGCCACCGCGCCACAGGCTCATGTTGTGGTGACAGCCGCTGGCCGAAACCCCCATGAAGGGCTTGGTCATGAAGCAGGCGAAAATGCCGTTCTCGCGCGCCACCTGGGCGCAGATCTGGCGATAGGTGGTCAGACGGTCGGCATTGCGCAACACGTCGTCGAACATCCAGTTGAGCTCGAGCTGACCGGGCGCGTCCTCGTGGTCGCCCTGGATCATGTCGAGGCCCATCTTGCGGGCATAGCGGATCACCTGGAGCGACACCGGCCGCAGGCTCTCGAACTGGTCGATGTGATAGCAATAGGGCTTGGAATAGCCGTCCTTCGGCTTGCCGTTCTCGTCGAACTTCAGCCACATCATCTCGGGCTCGGTGCCGATCCGCAGCTTGGTGCCGTGCTTCTTGGTGAATTCCTCGTGCAGACGGCGCAGGTTGCCGCGGCAATCCGACGTCAGGTATGCACCCGGATCAACCTTTTCCTCTCGGTTGCGGAACAGCGTGCAGTAGAACCGGCCGATTTCCGGCGCCCAGGGCAGCTGCATGAAGGTTTCCGGCTCGGGAATACCGACCAGCTCGGCCGCTTCCGGGCCATAGCCCAAGTAGTCGCCCGCCCGGTTCAGGAAGAGGTTCATCGTCGCGCCGTAGACGAGCTGGAAGCCCTTCTTGGCGACCTGTTCCCAGTGATCGGCCGGGATCCCCTTGCCCATGATCTTGCCGGTGACAGAGACAAACTGCAGGTAGAGATATTCGATACCCAGCTCGTCGATCTTCTTCCGAACTTCCTTGATCTTTTCGTCGCGGCCCGGCGCCTCGACGAACTTTTCAATATCCATTTCAGCCACTTTCTTGCTCCCTGATGGTTGTGCCACCTCTGGTCTGATGCCATTCGGCGGCGTTTTGGCCCTTAAGTTGCGTGAACCAATCCTGTCATGTCCGGTCCATGCCCCGGAGATCGAGAAAGGTGCGCAGCTTCCCTGCGACGCGCATCGCATGTAAAGATGGGTGCATGACCCGAGCATTCGTTTGTTCCAGATGTGCCGCCATGGAGCACTCCCAAACAAAAGTGTTACCGTCCGCGACACGTCCGGCGCGGAGGTTTACCGCGTGAATAAAGCTTTCCGCTGCGTCGGCCAAAAGTCAACCACTTTTGATCCAATAGGTAAGTTTATGCTGGAAATTTCATCGTTTTGGTATAACTTTGGACCATTCGAGGGAGGGCGTGTATGAGTGCATCGAGCGATCAGAAACTGGGAGCAGCCGACATCGCGGCACTGGTAAGGCGCGAGATTTCAAAGGGAAATCTGCAGCTGCACGACCGCCTGCCGCCGGAGCGAGTCCTGGCGGAAACCTATGGTGCCGCACGGGGCACGATCCGCAAGGCGCTGACCCGGCTTGAACAGGAAGGCTATGTCGAGATTCGCGCCGGCAGCGGTACATATGTGGTTCACAAACCAGATCGCTCGACCACGGACGCCATCGAGAACGCCACCCCGCTCGAACTGATGGACACCCGATTCGCGCTGGAACCGCATGTCTGCCGCCTCGCCGTGCTGCATGGCCGGCACACCGATTTCGACCGCATGGAAGAGCTCTGCACCCGGATGGAGGAGTGCACCGAAGACCCGGTCGCCTTCTCCGAGGCCGATACCGAGTTTCACCGCGCGCTTGTCGATTCGACGCGCAACGGCCTGCTGATCTGGATCATCGACCAGATCGGCAATGTCCGGAGCGAGGATGACTGGACCCGGATGCGCCATCTGACGCTCGATGCCCAAACCATCCGCACCTACAACGTCCAGCACCGTCAGATCATGAACGCCATCCGCACGCGGGAACCCGAGCGCGCGGCGAACATCATGAAGGAACATCTCGAAACCGCGCGCCTGTCGCTGACCCGCGCCTCCGAGACCTGAGCGAGGCACGCCTGCAAGGGCGTGACGAGCGGACAGTTCGACAAATATCGAAATAACGCTTGCCGGCGCGCAAATATTTCGATCATTCTAGAATCATGAAACAGTCACCCATCTCCGATCACGACCTCGCCCTCGCCGCCTCCACCTTCGCCGCGCTCGGCAGCGAACAGCGCCTCGCCGTCCTGCGCAGCCTCGTCCGCGCCGGCACCGACGGCCTGACCATCGGCGAGCTGGGCCAACGCACCGGCGTCACCGGCTCGACGCTCACCCACCACATGAAAATTCTCGCCCAGGCCGGCCTCGTTACCCAGGAAAAGCAGGGCCGAAGCATCATCTGCGCCGCCGTCGCCTATGACGAACTGCGCGCCCTCTCCGATTTCCTGCTGCGCGAATGCTGCGCCGACAGCCCCAACCCCGCGGATCACGCCCATGACTGACATCTCCCTCCCGGCCGCCCGCCTCTGGTGGCAGAAGACCGACAAGGCCTGGCTCGCCCTCGGCGTCATCCTCGCGCTGACAGCCTTCTTCGACCCCATCCAATTCCGTCCCACCCTCGCCTTCGCCGCCAACGCCCTCTGGCACACCGCGCCCTTCATCGCCTTCGCCGTGCTCGCCGTGGCCTTCATGAAGGCCACCGGCGCCGAGACGTTGCTGGCGAAAGCTTTCGAAGGCCGCCAGACACGCATGATCGTCCTCGCCGCCCTCCTCGGCGGCCTCTCTCCCTTCTGCTCCTGCGAGGTCATCCCCTTCATCGCCGCCATGCTCGCCCTCGGCGCGCCGCTTGGCGCCGTCATGGCTTTCTGGCTCGCCTCGCCCATCATGGACCCGGCGATGTTCCTCATCACCTCAGGCACGCTCGGCTGGGATTTCGCCGTCGCTAAGACCCTCGCCGCCATTGGCCTCGGCCTCTTCGGCGGGTTCGTCACCATGGCCGCCGCCCGCTCGGCGGTCTTCACCGAGCCGCTGCGCGACAAGCCCCAGGTCGGCGGGTGCTGCGGCGTGAAGAAACCCTTCGAGGGCAAACCCGTCTGGCGTTTCTGGCAAGACACCGAGCGCGCCGACGCCTTCAAGGCCAGCGCCCTCGACAACGCGGTCTTCCTGCTGAAATGGCTGGCGCTCGCCTATGTCATCGAAGCCCTGATGCTGGAATACATCCCCGCCGACGCGATCGCCGGCCTGCTAGGCGGCGACGGCCTCGGCACCATCCTCCTCGGCGCGCTCGTCGGCGCCCCGGCCTATCTCAACGGCTATGCCGCCGTGCCGCTGGTCGACGCGCTGCTGGCCCAGGGCATGAGCAACGGCGCCGCCATGAGCTTCGTCATCGCCGGCGGCGTCAGTTCCATCCCCGCTGCCATCGCCGTCTGGGCCCTCGTCAAACCCCGGGTTTTCGCGGCCTACCTGGGCCTTGCAATCACCGGCGCCGTCCTCGCGGGGCTCGCCTGGCAGGCCATCGCCTGACCGCTGGCGCCCCGGCAAAATCACCGCTCCCGGCCAAAACAGTTCCACAATGGAAACAAAACCGGGGGCGGACCCGTCATTTTTGACGCAGCATGGCTTAAAATGGCCACGATTTATTGAAACATTCACCCGAAATCGGACATACTGAAGAACGACGTTGGCGTATAAGGCCTTAACGAAGCCCCGTTACGACAAGAGGGCCGTCAGAGCAGCACCGGAGCCATTGGATGCTCGAATTCGAAAATGTGAGCAAGTCTTTCTGGACGGGAAGTCAGCGCAAGGTCATTCTTGACCGTGTGTCTTTCCGCGTCGAGCTTGGCCGCAGTCTCGGCATCCTCGCGCCCAACGGTACCGGCAAGACCACCCTGATCAAGATGATGGCCGGGCTCGAAAAACCCGACGAGGGCGAAATCCGCCGTGGCTGCCGCATCAGCTTTCCGCTGGGCTTCATGGGCGGTGTCATCACCAAGGTCTCGGCGATGGAAAACTCCCGCTACATCGCGCGGCTCTACGGGCTCGACCCCGATTACGTCGAGGCGTTCTGCCGCTGGCTTTGCGGGCTGGGCGAGTATTTCGACCAACCCTTGGGCACCTACTCGTCGGGAATGCGCGCGCGCTTCACCTTCGCGCTCATGCTGGCGCTCGACTTCGATATGTACCTGATCGACGAAGGCATGCCCAGCTCGACGGATGTCGAGTTCAACCGCAAGGCCGGCGAGATCCTGAAAGAGCGGCTGGCGACGACGACCGTCGTGATCGTCTCGCACCAGCCGCAGACGCTCGAGAAGTTCGCGCGCTCCGCGGCCGTTCTGAAGAACGGCCAGCTTCACATGTTCGATACCTTGGAAGAGGCAAGACAGCTTTATGACTACGAAACCCAAGGCTAGGAAGTTCCGCATCCGCCGCACGCCGGCCAGCCAGCCGGGCCCGGTGTCGGACACCGCGCAAACGCCGTCGGAAGACCCGCGGCAAGATCAGCAGTATCCGGGGCCGCAATCCTCGGGCTCGAGTTCTTCGTACACGTCCGAGCCTGCTTCGGCCGCATACGACCCTGAGACTGAGACTGAGACCGAGACCCGCGCGGGCATGGTCTCGAGCGCCTCGGAGATGGGCGCATCGAGAGACATCGACGCCATCCGCAACGAGGGTCTGACCGGCCGCCAGCTGCGCATGGCCCGCCGCATGGCCCAGAAACACGGGCTGGCGCCCACCTCGGATTTCGACGCCGTCCGCCTGCTGCGCGCCAAGGGCATCGACCCGTTCCAGCGCTCGAACATCCTCGAGTTGGTCACCACGAACAACACCCAGCCCGCCGAAACCGGCGAGGGGCGTATCCAGCTGCCCCAGACGGTGCCCACGGGACAGACCTACCTCCCCTCGACAGAGGTCAGTCCGGCCGATCGGCGAGCCTCCGAGATCATGCAGATCCAGCGCGACATCGGCCGACGCAGGCGGCGCAAGCTCGCGCTGCTCATGTCGCGGTTGCTGGCATTCGTCCTGTTGCCGACGTTCATTGTGGGCTACTACTATTTCAGCATCGCCACGCCGATGTATTCCACCAAGTCCGAATTCCTGATCCTTACAGCCGACGGCTCCGCCGGGTCGTCGCCCGCCTCGGGCCTCTTCAGCGGCACCGCCTTCGCCACCGGTCAGGACTCCATCGCGACCCAATCCTACCTGCAATCGAAAGACGCCATGCTGCGCCTCGATCAGGACGTGGGCTTTCGCGAGCATTTCAGCCAACCTTGGATCGACCCGATCCAGCGGCTCGATCCCGACGCCACGAACGAGGCCGCCTACAGCATCTACAAGAAATACGTGAAGCTCGGTTACGACCCGACCGAAGGCGTCATCCGGATGGAGCTGTCGACGGCCGACCCCGAAGTCAGCCAGCAGTTCTCGCAGAAGCTCATCGAATATGCCGAGGAACGCGTCGACCACCTGAGCCAGGAAAAACGGCAGGACGCGGTGAAGACCGCCGTGGCCAGCCTTGACGATGCCAAGGCCGAACGCCGCGCCGCACAGGAACGGCTGGTCACCCTGCAGGAGGGGTCGATCCTCGACCCCGAGGGCGAGGTCGCCAACATCCGCGCCTTGATCCAGAACGTCGAACTGCAGCTGCAGGAGAAGGAGCTGGCCCTCAACACCCAGCTCAACAACTCCCGCCCCAACGCCGCCAAGGTCGAGGCGCTGCGCAGCCAGATCGAGGTGCTGCAACGCGAGCTTGCCAAGCAGAACGCCCGCCTGACCGATGCGACCGAGAATTCGGCCTCGCTCGCCTCACAGGCCGCAGAGATTCAGATGGCGCAGGCCGACCTCGCCACTGCCGACCTGGTGCTGCAATCGGCGCTCGAGGCCAAGCGCGCCTCGGAGATCGAGGCGAACAAGCAGGTCCGCTACCTCACGGTCAGCGTCACGCCCGTCGCTTCGCAGGATCCCTCCTATCCGCGGGCCTTCGAGAACACGATCGTTGCGTTCCTGATTTTTGCCGGTATCTACCTCATGGTGTCGCTCACCGCGTCCATTCTGAGAGAGCAGGTATCGTCCTAACCCATGACGCATGTCACAATTTCCGACCTCACGATCGGCAATGACCGCCCCCTGACGGTCATCGCCGGCCCTTGTCAGCTTGAAAGCACAGACCACGCCCAGATGATCGCCGGGAAGATGGCCGAAGCCTGCAAGGCCGCCGGCGCCCAGTTCATCTTCAAGGGCTCCTTCGACAAGGCCAACCGCTCCTCCATGTCGGGCAAGCGCGGGCTTGGTATCGACGAGGGGCTGAAGGTCATGCAATCGGTCAAGGACACGCTCGGCCTGCCGGTGCTGACCGACGTGCACCTGCCCGACCAATGCGCCCCCGTGGCGGCGGTCTGCGACGTGCTGCAAATCCCGGCCTTCCTCTGCCGCCAGACCGACCTGCTGCTCGCCGCCGGCGAAACCGGCGCGGCGATCAACGTCAAGAAGGGGCAGTTCCTTGCCCCGTGGGACATGGCCGGTGTCATCTCCAAGCTGGAAAGCACCGGCAACACCCGGCTTATGCTCACCGAACGCGGCACCACCTTCGGCTACAACGCGCTTGTCGCCGACATGCGCTCGCTCCCGCAGATGGCGCAGACCGGCTACCCGGTGGTGATGGACGCCACCCATTCCGTGCAACAGCCAGGCGGCCTCGGTGGCTCCTCCGGCGGACAGCGCGAATTCGCGCCGGTCATGGCGCGGGCGGCGGTTGCAATCGGGGTGGCCGCCGTGTTCATAGAAACCCATGAAGACCCCGACACCGCCCCCTCCGACGGGCCGAACATGATCCCCCTCGCGCAGATGCCTGCGCTGATTTCCACGCTCATGCAATTCGACAGGCTGGCCAAGGAAAACCCGCTCAGCCTCTGACTTTCAGAAGGATCTCCACCCGTGACCAAACCGCTGCCCGACGTCACCCCCAATACGTGGTCTTTCCTGCGCGATCCGATGATCAAGCCCACCGGCTTTCGCGAGTACGACGCACGCTGGAAATACCCTGACGAGATCAACCTGCCCGGCATGACCGCTCTCGGCCTCGGCCTTGGCACCCAGATGCACAAGCGCGGCATCGCGCCGGTGATTGCCGTCGGCAACGACTATCGCGACTATTCGCTCTCGATCAAGAACGCCCTGATCGTCGGCCTCATGCAGGCCGGCATCCAGGTCAAGGATATCGGCCCGGCCCTCTCGCCCATGGCCTATTTCTCGCAGTTCCACCTCGACGTGCCGGCGGTCGCCATGGTCACGGCCAGCCACAACCCCAACGGCTGGACCGGCGTGAAAATGGGCTTCGACCGGCCCCTCACCCACGGACCGGATGAAATGGGCGAGCTGCGCGATATCGTCCTCAATGGCGAAGGCGAGAAACGCGACGGCGGCGGCTACGAGTTCGTCGATGGCGTGCGCGAGGCCTATCTCGACGACCTGATCGGCGATTTCCGCATGTCCCGCAAGCTCAAGGTCGTCTGCGCCACCGGCAACGGCACCGCCTCGGCCATCGCGCCCGAGCTTTTCGAGCGTCTTGGCGTCGAGGTCGTGCCGCTCCACACCGAACTCGACTATACCTTCCCCAACTACAACCCGAACCCCGAAGCGATGGAAATGCTGCACGACATGGCCGATGCCGTGCGCGCCTCCGGCGCCGATCTGGCGCTCGGCTTCGACGGCGACGGCGACCGCTGCGGGGTCGTCGACGACGAGGGCGAGGAGATCTTCGCCGACAAGGTCGGCGTGATCATGGCCCGCGACCTGTCGAAGATCTACCCGAACTCCACCTTCGTGGCCGACGTGAAATCGACCGGCCTCTTCGCCTCGGATCCCGAGCTGCAGAAGAACGGCGTCACCGCCGATTACTGGAAAACCGGCCACAGCCACATGAAGCGGCGGGTCAAGGAAATTGGCGCCCTCGCCGGCTTCGAGAAATCCGGCCACTACTTCCTCGCCGAACCCGTCGGCCGCGGCTACGACTGCGGCATGCGCGTCGCCGTCGAGATCTGCAAGCTGATGGACCGCAACCCCGAGATGTCCATGTCCGACCTGCGCCGCGCCCTGCCGCAAACCTGGTCGACCCCCACCATGTCGCCCTACTGTTCGGACACCGAGAAATACGACGTGCTCGACCGCGTCGTCGAGAAACTCGTCGCCAAGGCCGAAGATGACGAAACCTTCGCTGGCCGCAAGATCAAGGAAGTGGTCACCGTCAACGGCGCCCGCGTCATCCTCGACAACGGCAGCTGGGGGCTGGTGCGGGCCAGCTCCAACACGCCGAACCTGGTGGTGGTCTGCGAGAGCTCCGACAGCGACGCCGAAATGCGCGCCATCTTCGAAGAACTCGACACGGTGATCCGCACCGAGCCTTCCGTGGGCGAATACGACCAGAAGATCTGATCGCAGATGAAACGCGCCCCGGGTCAGGCCCGAGGCGCGTTCAAACGTTACTCGGCCAGCCCATCCATTTTCCGGGCCAGCTTCACGTCAAGCGAACTCAAACCGTCCACGTCATGCGTGGTCAGCGTGACATTCACCGTCTTGTAGACGTTCGACCACTCCGGGTGGTGATTCCATTTCTCCGCCCAGATCGCGCATTTCGTCATGAAGCCAAACGCCTCGACGAAATTCTCGAATTCATACTTTTTGCTGATCGCATCGCGCCCGTCATCAAGCTCCCAACCGGCTTCGAGCAGCGGCTCCAGCGTGGTCTTGCGGGCGGTATCGCTGAGTTTCTCGGTCACTGGCGTTCCTCTCTATTGTCCTTCCGGAACGGGCCATAACTGGTGAGGATTTCTATATCCTCATTCACCGCGTTCCTCTCCGCCTTTAGATAATGCTCAATCGCCTCGGCGAAACCCGCATCGCGCACCCAGTGCAAGGAATGTGTCTCCGCCGGCAGGTATCCGCGGGCCAGCTTGTGCTCGCCCTGCGCGCCCGCCTCGACGCGCGCGAGCCCCTGCTCGATGGCAAAATCGATCGCACGGTAATAGCACAGCTCGAAATGCAGGCAGGGGTGATGCTCGACACAGCCCCAGTACCGCCCGAAAAGCGCATCGCGCCCGATCATGTTCAGAGCCCCGGCCACGGGCCGGCCCTCCCGCTCGGCCAGCACCAGCAGGATATCGTCGCGCAGCACCTCGTGCGCGATATCGAAAAACTCCCGCGTGAGGTACGGCGTGCCCCATTTCCGCGCGCCGGTATCCTGGTAGAAGGTCCAGACCGCATCCCAGTGCTGCGGCTCGATATCGTCGCCTGTCAGCATGCGTATTTCGCCGCCGAAATCATTGGCCTCCCGCCGCTCCTTGCGGATGTTCTTCCGCTTGCGTGACGACATCGAGGCAAGGAAATCGTCGAAATCCGCGTACCTCCGGTTCAGCCAGAGAAACTGCTGCGACGCCCGGGGCATCAGCCCCATCGCCTCGCCCGCTTCCGTCTCCTCGCCCGTGCAGAAGGTGATATGCAGCGACGAGATGCTGTTGCGGTCAGCCAGCTGCACCGCCCCGTGCACCAGTGCCGCGCGCCCCGCGTCCTCGTATCCGGGGCGCGTCAGCAACCGCCGGCCCGTCACCGGCGTGAACGGCACGGCCATCTGAAGCTTGGGGTAATACCGCCCCCCCGCCTGCTCATAGGCATGCGCCCAGTTGAAATCGAAGATATATTCGCCCTGGCTGTGGGTCTTGGCGTAAAGCGGCGCACAGGCAATCACCTGCCCGTTCACCTCGGCCGACATGTATTGCGGATGCCAACCCGTGCCCCGGCCGACAGACCCGCTGTCTTCCAGCGCCTTCAAGAACCGATAGGTGGTGAAAGGGTCATTCGGCGCCCCGCCATCGCTGGCCTCGGGGCAGGCACAGGCGTCCCAATCCGCCTGACCGATCTGGTCAAGCCGGTCATGCACGGTGATTGTAACCGCCTGCCCGTCCATTGGCCTATGCCCCTGCTTGAATCCTGTCGCCTAGACTTGTGCCCGATCGGCCCGAGTTCAAGCGGGAATGGCCGCGAGGTACCCCTCGAAGGTGATGTTCTGGGCAACCTTGCGCGCCTCTGCCTCCGCTTCGGGCGACCGGATCGTCCAGCACAGCACCGCCGCGCCACCCGCATTCAGCTCGGCCACACGGTCGCGGCCAAGGTCGGTGGCATGATGGCTGATGAAGCTGCACCCGGCATCGTCGTAATCGGGGATATCCCGCAGATGATCACGCGTCGCTTCCTTCAGAAGCGGCCAATCCTCGGCCTCGTAGCCGCAGGTGACAATCCCGCGCGGCCACGCCGGGGCCAATTCGGCCATCCGACCCACCATGTTGGGGTTGAACGACATCAGCGCCAGGGGGCCGTTGTACCCCGCCAGATCCGCTGCCGCGGCCTGTTCCAGCGCATCGTCGGTCACGCCCATCTGCCCGTGCTGATCCTTCAGTTCGACCAGCAAAGGCGCCCGGCCGTCGACCAGCTCCAGCACCTCGGCGAAGCTCGGTACGCCCTCGTGCCCGCCCAGCAGGCCGATCTGCGCCAGCTCCGCCGCCTCGCGTTGGCGGATCGGGCCCTTGTCGCCGGTCAGCCGCCCGAGGTCATAATCGTGAAACACCATCGCCCGGCCATCGCGGCTAAGCTGCAGGTCGATCTCGATGCCGTACCCCGCCTCGATCGCCGCCGCGATCGCGGCGCGCGAATTCTCCGGCCGCCCGTCCGCCACGTCATGCAGCGCACGGTGCGCGATGGGCCGCCGCAGGAAATCTTCCGGAAGCTGGCTCATCCGATCTGGAAGATGCCTTCGATCTCGACCGCCACGCCGAACGGCAGCGACGCGGCCGACACCGCCGAGCGGGAATGCCGCCCTGCCTCGCCCAGCGCCTCGGCCATGAAATCCGACGCGCCGTTCACCACCATCGGCTGTTCGTCATAGTCGGGCGTCGAGTTGACGAAGCCGGTCAGCTTCACCACCTTCTTCAGCTTGTCCAGGTCGCCGCCACAGGCCGCCTTGACCTGCGCCAGAAGCGCGATGGCACAGACCTTCGCCGCCTCGGCGCCGCTCACGGTATCCATGTCGTCACCCAGCTTGCCCTTGACCAGCGTATCGCCCACCTTGGGGATCTGGCCCGAGACGTAGAGCGTATCGCCCACCTGCACGTAAGGCACGTAATTCGCCGCCGGGGCCGGCGCGTCGGGCAGGCTCACGCCCATTTCGGCCAGCTTTTTCTCGAACTCACCCATCGTGTCCTCCAACATCTGGTCTGTCGCGGCGGACGCTACTCGGGCGGGGCTGGGTTGAAAACCCGTATTGTGCGGGGGTGCCGGATTTCGCTGTCAGCCGGTTACCTGGCCGGGGCTGGGCCCTATTCCCGGAACGCCTTGGTGAAGTAATCCGTCAGCGGCTTCACGAGGTACGCAATCGGCGTGCGGTCGGCTGTGCGCACGAAGGCCTCCACCGGCATACCCGGGATAAGCGTCACGCCTTCGGGCAGCTTCGCCTGCTCCCCCTCGCTCAACGTGATTTCGGCCCGGTAGAAGCTTCGCCGCGTCTCCTGTTCCTGGAACGCATCGGCCGAGATCTGCATGACCGTCCCGGTCAGTTCGGGCGTTGTCCGCTGGTCGAGCGCCGGGAACCGCAGCACCACATCCTGCCCGACGAACAGCTTGTCGATATGGATTGGATCGATCTCGGCGTTGATGATCAGCGGCTTGTCCTGCGGGATCACGTATAGAAGCGGGTCGGCCGGCCGCACCACGGCGCGCAGGGCGAACACCGTCAGGCCATAGACCACCCCGCCAACGGGCGCGCGGATATCAAGCCGGTTGAGCTGTTCGATGAGCGCCCGGCGCTCTTCCAGCAGCTCGAGTTCCCGGTACTGGATATCACGCAGGTTGGTGATCGCCTCTTCCCGCCTGCGCGAGCCCAGTTTCAGGATCTCGACCTCGATCTCGGTGATCCGGCCGGCGGCCTGCGCCTTCGACGCCGCCAGTTCGCCCACCTGCCCGCTCAGTCGCGCCTGTTCCCTTTGCAGGCCCAGCACCCGCGCGGCCTGCGCCAGTCCGCGGTCGAGCAGCGATTGCTGATCCTCCAGCTCGCTGCCGATCAGCTCGAGCTGCCGCTCGAGCGCCTCTTCCTGGGCGGTGATGCCCTCGATCTGGTTGGCGATCTGCCCGCGCCGCTTTTCCAGCTGATCGATCTCCTGCGCGATTGAGTCGGCCCGCGCCTCCATCAGCCGTTTCTGGCCCTGCATCAGCCCGGCCATATCCGGCCGCTCCGCCGCCACCTCGACCAGCAGCGGATCGAAACTGATCTCCCCGGCTTCGTCGCGCTCGGCCTCCAGCCGGCCCCGCCGCGCCATCAGTTCGAAGAGTTCGTTTTCGGTGATCGCCAGTTGCGAGGCCAGCGCCGTCTCGTCGAGCCGGATCAGCACGTCTCCTGCCTCGACCACGTCGCCCTCGTCCACCTCGATCGCGGCCACGACGCCGCCGTCAGGGTGCTGCACGACCTGTCGGTTCTGATCCACCTCGATCCGCCCGGGCGCGATGATCGCCCCTGAAATCGTGGTGATCGATGCCCAGGTGCCGAAGCCCCCCACGAGCAGCAACAGACCGATCAGCCCCACCGTCATCGGCCCGCGCACGGACCACCGGCCGCTGTCAGCCGAGCTCATTGCACACCTCCGCCGCCGCGCGCCTTGGCAATCTGCTCATGGTTCTGCACCACCTGTTTCAGCACTTCGTCCTTGGGCCCGAAGGCGCGCACCAGCCCGCCATCCAGCATGAGGATCTGGTCGCATTCCTGGATCGCGGCCGGCCTGTGCGCCATGACCAGCACCGAGCGTTCCTGCGCCTTGAACCGCTTGATCGCGGCATTCACCGCCGCGTTCCCCTCGTTGTCGAGGTTCGAATTCGGCTCGTCGAGCACAAGGATCACCGGGTCGCCATACATCGCCCGCGCCAACCCGATCCGCTGCATCTGCCCGCCCGAGAGTCGGGCACTGGCCGCGGTCACGCGCGTGTCATAGCCTTGCGGCAGCTTCAGGATCATCTCGTGTGCATCGGCCATCTTCGCGGCGGCCACCACCTGCGCCGCGTCGGGCTCGTCCGCCAGACGCGCGATATTCTCGGTGATCGTGCCGTCGAACAGCTGCACCCGCTGTGGCAGATAGCCGACATGCCGGCCCAGCATCGCCGGCTCGTACTGATCGAGCGCTGCCCCGTCGAGCCGGATCGACCCACCCGCCGGCCGCCACACCCCCGTCAATGCCCGGGCCAGCGACGACTTGCCCGCCCCCGAGGGCCCGATCACGCCCACCGCCTGCCCCGGCTGCACCGAAAAGCTGATGCCGCGCAGCGAAGGCTGCGTCTCGCCCGGTGGCGCGACCGTCATTCGCTGAACGTCCAGCCGCGCCGCGGGGCGCGGCAGCGGCGTCTTCGGCGCCTCTGGCGGGACAGCCGACAGAAGCTCCTCGAGGCTTTCCCAGCCGCGTTTCGCCCGTTGCACCATCGGCCATTGGGTGATCGCCTGCTCGACCGGCGCCAGCGCACGGCCCATCAGGATCGACCCGGCTATCATCGCCCCCGGCGTCAGTTCGCCCCGCAGCACCAGGAAGGCCCCGACGCCCAGCATCGCCGACTGCAGGAACAGCCGAAACGCGCGGGTCGAGGTGGTGAAGGTGCCGCCAAGGTCAGATGCGGCGATCTGCCCCCTGAGGGCTTTCGACCGCATCTCCTGCCAGCGGCCGAAGGCGGCATCGCGCATTCCCATCGCCTGCACCATTTCCGACTCGGTGCGAATCTGTTCCGCCATCTGTTCGGCCTGCACGACCGAGCGATTGGCCTCCTGCAGCGGCTCGCTCGTCATCCGCTGGTTGAGCACGGTGATGAGAATGAGCACGGCTCCGCCGACGATGGCCAGCGTGCCCAGCCACGGGTGAAAGATCCAGATACCGGCAAGGAAAAAAGGCGTCCAGGGGATGTCGAAGAGCGACATCAGCACTGGCGACGACATCAGCCGCTGTACCGACTCCAGATCGCGCAGGCCGGTGGCACTGTTGGCATCCGGTGCGATAGCCGATTTGCGGATCACCGCATCGAACACCCGACGGTCGAGCCGGGCCTGAAACCGCGCCGCAACGCGCCCCATGATCCGGCCACGGGCGTAGTCGAGCAGGCCCATCATGCTGAAAAGAAACAGAACCAGCACCGACAGCGCGATGAGCGTCTCGACCGACCGGCTGCCCAGAACCCGGTCATAGACCTGCAACATGTAAAGCGGCCCGGTCAGCATCAGAAGGTTCACGAAAAAGCTGAACAGCCCAACGAACCAGTAGAGGCCCCGGCTCTCGCGTCGTGCGGCCCGAAGTTCCGCCCGGCCACGCCGCACATCCTGAGATTGATTGGTCATGAAATCATGGTTCTTCTTGTTACCGGCCGAGGTTGCAAATTACCCTCATCCTGCCATAGACCTACTGTCGCCAAAGCGCCACATCTGTGTCGATCTGACGGGGCGACTTCTGGGCAGAATGATCCTATAGTTTATGTACGGTTTTATTAACATCGTGGCGGCTGCTTCTTGACCTACCTGACCTCGCTTACATCCACCCGCGTCTTACGCGCTGCGCTCGGAGCAGTGCTGGCGGCGGGGCTGGCGGCTTGCTCCGCCCCGGGCCCGAACCACCCGCCGGGTGAGCCGTGGGATCCGTATGAAAAGCGCAATCGCTCGGTCCACGAGTTCAACAAGAACCTCGACCGCTCGGTGATCCGGCCAGTCAGCCGGGGCTACAGCGCCTTCATGCCCGACGACATCGAGACCGCGGTCTCGCGTTTTTCGGCCAACCTGTCGATCCCGCAGGCGGTGGTGAACAACATCCTTCAGGGCAACATGCGTGGAGCCACGGAAGACACCTACCGATTCCTCGTGAACACCACGTTCGGGCTGGGCGGCTTCTTCGATCCGGCGACCGAGCTGAACATGCCCGCGGCGACGGAAGCTGATTTCGGCGAAACCCTCGCCGTATGGGGCGTGCGCGAGGGCGCTTATGTCGAAACGCCGATCTTCGGCCCCTCGACCGAGCGCGCCTATGCCGGCCGCTGGGTCGACCTGTTCACCAATCCGCTGCGCTACGTGCTGGAATCGCCCGAATCCTACATCCCGCCCTCGGCCAGCGTCTCGGCCACGCTCACCCAGCGGGGCCGCTATGGCGATTCGATCGATGGTGTCCTTTACGACAGCGCCGACAGTTACGCGCAGGCACGCTCACTTTATCTTCAGAATCGCAGGTTCAAACTGGGCGGAAGCGAGGGCGACGCCTATGTTGATCCCTACGAAGATCCGTATGGCGCGACTTATGAGGACCCCTATGACGATCCCTATGCCGAGTAATTTCACCCGCCGCCGCCTTCTCGGGGCCGGCCTCGCCACCACCACGGCGCTCGCCCTGCCCCTGCCGGCAATGGCGCTGAACGATGCCACGGCCAGGGCGCTCATCGACAAGGTCGTGGCCGAGATCAACCGCGTCATCGCCTCGGGCAAGTCGCTCGGCGGCATGATACAGGATTTCGAGAGCATCTTCGCCCGCTACGCCGATGTGAACATCATCGCGCAATCCACGCTCGGCGCCGATTCGCGCCGCGCCAGCGCAGCCCAGATGCGTGCCTTCACCGATGCCTTCCGCGGCTACATCGCCCGCAAGTACGGCAAGCAGTTCCGCCAGTTCGTCGGCGGCCGGATCGAGGTGCAGGGCGTGCGCCAGGTGAAGTCGTGGCACGAGGTCATCTCCACCGTCTACCTGCGCGGCGAGGCGCCCTTCGAGGTGCGTTTCCTGGTCTCCGACCGCTCGGGGCGTGACCTGTTCTTCGACATGCTGATCGAGGGCGTCAGCCTCCGTCTGAGCGAACGCACCGAGATTGGCGCCATGCTCGATGCCCGCCGTGGCAATATCGACGCCCTGATCCAGGACCTCCGCAGCGCCGGCTGACCACGCCGGCCACCCCGTGCAACCCGCCAACGTGATTTCCAGAGGCATGACCGGGCCCACCTACCTTATGGAACTTGACCTGCTGAGCCAGGGCGCGCTGCGCGTGGCCGGGGTCGACGAGGTGGGGCGGGGGCCGCTGGCGGGCCCGGTGACGGCCTGTGCCGTGGTGCTGGAGCCCGATTGCGTTCCCGAAGGCCTGAACGATTCCAAGAAGTTGAGCGCGATGCGTCGGGCCGCGCTGCATGACGAGATCATGGCATGTGCCGAGGTCTCGGTGGCCCATGCCAGCGTCGAGGAGATCGACGAAATCAACATCCTGCGGGCCGCGCACCTGGCGATGGAGCGGGCGCTCGCGGGGTTGAG
Organism: Roseovarius indicus; assembly: GCF_008728195.1. Classification (NCBI taxonomy): domain Bacteria; kingdom Pseudomonadati; phylum Pseudomonadota; class Alphaproteobacteria; order Rhodobacterales; family Roseobacteraceae; genus Roseovarius; species Roseovarius indicus. The sequence goes on along the minus strand of NZ_CP031598.1, from coordinate 396,274 downwards.
CAAGCCGGCCTGCATGGCGCTGATCGACGGCAACATGATTCCCCGAAACTGTGCCGGGCCGGCGCGGGCGGTGATCAAGGGCGACAGCCTTTGTGCGTCAATTGCTGCCGCGTCGATTGTGGCGAAAATCAGGCGCGACCGCATCATGTGGGATTTGGCGCAACAGTTTCCCGGCTACGGTTGGGAGACAAACGCGGGCTATGGCTCGAAAAGCCACATGGCCGCCCTTCAAAATCTCGGTGTCACCCCACACCATAGACGTTCGTTCAAACCAGTACACAATATCTTGTATCAAGATAAATCAGTAACCCACTGATTCAAAAAAGAAATTGACGACGAATCAGGTTTGAATCATCTTCGAAGCCAACAAGTCAGAGCGCATCAAGCGCCGGGACAGAGGCAGACAATGACGAAGATGACCAAGATTGCGAGCGCGCCCGCGCTTCCGCTCAACACGATCCTTGCGGGGGATTGCATCGAGGTGATGAATGGCCTTCCGGAGGCCAGCGTCGACCTGATCTTTGCCGACCCCCCTTACAACCTGCAATTGCGGGGAGACCTGCACCGGCCGGACAACAGCCAGGTGGATGCGGTCGACGACGCATGGGACCAGTTTGCCAGCTTCGAGGTTTATGACCGATTCACCCGAGAGTGGCTGAAAGCTGCGCGGCGCCTTCTGAAGCCCAACGGGGCGATCTGGGTGATTGGGTCGTATCACAACATCTTCCGGGTCGGCGCAGCACTGCAGGACTCGGGCTACTGGATCCTGAACGACGTGATCTGGCGCAAGGCCAACCCGATGCCGAATTTCCGCGGCAAGCGGTTCACCAATGCGCATGAGACGATGATCTGGGCTTCGAAGGAAGAAGGCGCGAAATACACCTTCAACTACGAGGCGCTGAAATCGCTCAACGAGGGGATCCAGATGCGGTCGGACTGGGTTCTGCCGCTGTGCACGGGCCATGAACGCCTGAAGGACGACAACGGCGACAAGGCCCACCCGACGCAGAAGCCCGAGGGGCTGTTGCACCGGGTGCTGGTGGGCTCCACCAACCCCGGCGACGTGGTGCTCGACCCGTTCTTCGGCACGGGCACGACGGGCGCCGTGGCAAAGATGCTGGGGCGCGATTACATCGGCATCGAGCGCGAGGAAAGCTATCGCAAGGTGGCGGAGAAGCGGCTGGCGAACACGCGGCGGTATGACCGCGCTTCGCTTGAGGTGACAGCGTCGAAACGGGCTGCGCCGCGCATTCCGTTCGGGCAGCTGATCGAGCGGGGCATGTTGCGCCCGGGCGAGGAGCTGTTCTCTATGAACAACCGCCACAAGGCCAAGGTACGCGCGGACGGCACGCTTGTGGGCGACGACGTGAAAGGCTCGATTCACCAGGTCGGGGCCGCGCTGGAAGGCGCGCCAAGCTGCAACGGCTGGACCTACTGGTGCATCAAGCGCGACGGGAAGAAGGTGCCGATCGACATCTTCCGCCAGCAGATCCGGGCGGAAATGGGCGACCGACCCAACTGAAGCCCCCTCCGAAATCAGAAGAATACCGCCGGTGCCTGTGGCCTGACTTTGCAGGCACTCAACTCTGCACCCCCGCCTTATGGGCGGGGGCTTTTTTTGTTGGACGGTCCGGAGGCCGGCGGGCACAACCTTCACGCCGGTGGATTGCCCTTTCACGCCCCCCTGCCCTATCCTGCCGCACATCACCGCTCAGGAAGGACCGCCCCCATGTTGATGCAATGGCTCGAAGGGCTCAGCTATGTCGTCACCGTGCTCGGCTTTCCGATCGCGATCTACGTGATCGTCCGCGAAGAGCGGCTGCGGCGGATCAACGAGGAACACGAGTTGCACCGCAACCTGACGCAGGAATATGACGGGTTCCTGCGGCTGGTGATGGACAATGCCGACCTGCTGCTGATGAGCCGCGGCGCGCCGAAGAGCACGCTGACCGACGAACAGCGCGAGCGGCGCGATATCGTCTTCGAAATGCTCGTCTCGCTCTTCGAGAAGGCCTACATCATCCTGCATTCCGAGCATCTAACCGGCGATGCAAAGCGGCGCTGGCTGTCGTGGGAGGATGACATGATCGACTGGCTCCGCCGGCCCGATTTCCGCGCCGCCCTGCCAAGGCTTCTGGAAGGCGAGGATGACGCGTTCAGCCGCTACATCACCGGGCTGACGGAGAAGGCGGACAAGCGCGGCGCCTATTCGCCGTAGGGCACCCACACGGTTTTGACCTCTGTTGCCTGTTCCAGAAAGGCGCGGCCTTCCGCCTCGGGCGCGAACCAGTCGCGGGCGTGGCCGTTATTGACCCATGTGCGTTTGAGGTTGCCCGCGCTGGCGCGTTCGACCTCGCCCGAGATGTCGGAGGAGGAGAAAGACCAGACGGCGTCAACATCCGCGTGGCCTGCGAGGTGCGGGGCCAGCTCCGCGTGAGAGCCGGTGAGGATGTTCACCACCCCGCCCGGCACGTCGGAGGTTTCGAGGATCTGCACGAATTCCAGCGCCGAGAGCGGGAAGGGTTCCGACGCCAGCAGCACCGCGCGGTTGCCCATCGCCATGGCCGGACCGATCATCGAGATCAGGCCAAGGAGCGGCGCCTCGTCAGGGCAAATCACGCCGATCACGCCCACGGGTTCGCGCATCGCCAGCGCCATGCCCCGGAGGGGTACGCCGTGGGCCTGCCCGTCGAACTTGTCGGCCCAGGCGGCGTAGCTGAAGAGGCGGGTGATGGCGGCCTCGACCTCGCGCTTGCCGGTGCGGGCGCCAGTTTGGGCGTTGATCCGGGAGGCGAAGTCGTCAGTGCGGGCCGAGAGGTTCTCGGCCATGTAATAGAGGATCTGCGCGCGGGAATGGCCCGGGGTGGCGGACCATGCAGATGCACCCCGGGCCGCCTCGACCGCGTTGCGGATATCCTTGCGGTTGGCAATGGGGACCTGGCCCAGCAGCTTGCCGCTGCGGGCATGGATGGCGCGGGAATAGCCACCGTCGGGGCGGGCCTGCTTGCCGCCGATGTAAAGCTTGGGGGTGCGATCGATGCCGGGCTCGGGGTCGCCATTGCCGGGGAAGGGTTCGAGCGGTTTGAGTTTCTTAGGCTGGCCTGCGGGCTTCAGATAGGCCGAGAGCCCCTCCCACCCGCCTTCGCGGCCGAAGCCGCTTTCGCGCACCCCGCCGAAGGGGGCGGCGGCGTCGAACATGTTGGTGCCGTTGATCCAGACCACGCCCGCCGCCAGCTTGGGCGCCACGTCGAGCGCCAGGTTGAGATTCTCCGACCAGACCGAGGCCGCCAGCCCGTAGCGGATGTTGTTGGCAAGCTGCACCGCCTCGGCCGGCGTGCGGAAGGTGGTGCCGACGAGTACGGGGCCGAAGATCTCCTCCTGCATCAGCGGGTCGGCGGGCGACAGGCCGGTGATGAGCGTGGGGGGGTAGAACGCGCCGGTTTGCGGGGTGTCGATATCGGCGCGGTAGGTCTGGCCGCTGTCGCAAGCGGCGACCATCTCCGCCACCCGGTCGCGCTGCACCGGGTCGACCATGGCGCCGATATCGATGCACTTGTCGAGCGGGTTGCCCATGCGCAGGTTGGCCATGCGATGGCGCAGCTTGTCGTGGAAGCGCTCGGCCACGCCTTCCTGCACCAGCAGGCGGGAGCCAGCGCAGCAGACCTGACCCTGGTTGAACCAGATGGCATCGACGAGGCCCTCGACCGCTGAATCCAGGTCGGCATCGTCGAAGACCACGTAGGGCGACTTGCCGCCCAGTTCGAGTGTCAGCCCCTTACCCTGCCCAGCCGTGACCTCGCGGATGCGGCGGCCGACGGCGGTAGAGCCGGTGAAGGCGACCTTGTCGATGCCCTCATGGGCGACGATCATCTCGCCCACCTCACCATCGCCGGTGACAATGTTCACCACACCCTTCGGCAGCCCGGCCTGCCGGCAGATATCGGCGAAGAGAAGCGCGGTAAGCGAGGTCCATTCGGCCGGCTTCAGAACCACGGTATTCCCCGCCGCCAGCGCCGGGGCGACCTTCCACGACAGCATGAGGAGCGGGAAGTTCCACGGGATCACCTGCCCGCAGACGCCGAGCGCCTGCTGGCCCGGCCTCTCGCTTTCCAACAACTGGGCGAGGCCGGCGTGGAAGTAGAAATGCCGCTGAGCCAACGGCACATCGATGTCGCGCGCCTCGCGGATGGGCTTGCCGTTATCGAGGGTTTCGAGCACCGCGAAGAGCCGCGCATGCTTCTGCAGCAGCCGCGCCAACGCATACAAATGCCGCGCCCGGCCCGGCCCGCCGAGGCGTTCCCAACGGCCTTGTGCCTTCCGCGCGGCGGCAACCGACTCTTCCACGTCTTCGGCCGTCGCCTGCGTCAGGGTTGCCAGCACTTCGCCCGTGGCCGGGTTCCGCGACTCGAAGCCCTCGCCCGGGTCTGTAAAAACACCGTCGATGAAATGCCCGAACCGGTCGCCCTGATCCACAAGCCAGGCATAGGCGTCTGCAGCACTCTCCGGCGCCGCCCCATACGCCATCGTATCGTAGATTTCGCGAACGGTCATGGCTTCTTCTTGGTCCAAATATCCAAATGGCGCAACACCGGCCCCGAGCACTCAGCCAACGGCATGACGCCACCCCGCCGAATACTGTCCGGTCACGTGGTGTTCCAGCTGCCGCTCGATATCGCCCAGCAGCGAGGATGCGCCGAAGCGGAAGAGGTCGGGGCGGAGCCAGCGGTCGCCCAGCTCTTCCTTGATCATCGAGAGGTAGACAAGCGCGTCCTTCGCCTTCGATATCCCGCCCGCCGGCTTGTAGCCCACCCGCCAGCCGGTGGCGGCGTGGTAGTCGCGGATGGCGCGGAGCATCACCAGAGTCACCGGCAGGGTGGCGTTGACGCTTTCCTTGCCGGTCGAGGTCTTGATGAAATCGGCGCCCGCCATCATGCAGACAAGCGAAGCGCGAGCGACGTTGCGGAGCGAGCCCAGCTCGCCGGTGGCGAGGATGGCCTTCACATGCGCCTCGCCGCAGGCATCGCGGAAGGCGCGCATTTCGTCGTAGAGCGCCTGCCAGTTGCCGGTGAGAACATGGCGGCGGGAGATCACGATATCGATCTCGCGGGCGCCGGCGGCGGTGCTGGCCTCGATCTCGGCCACGCGCAGGGGGTAGGGCGAGAGACCGGCGGGGAACCCGGTGGAGACGGCGGCGACGGGGATGTTGCTGCCCTGCAGGGCGGCGACGGCGGGGGCGACCATCTCGTGATAGACGCAGACGGCGCCGACGGTGAGGCCTTCCATGCCCAGCGCCTCGAGCAGGTCGTGGCGCACCGGCTGGCGGGCCTTGGCGCAGAGGCGGCGGACGCGGCCCTCGGTATCGTCGCCGGAAAGTGTCGTCAGGTCGATGCAGGAGATCGCCCGGCAGAGCCACGCCGCCTGATGGTCCTTCTTGACGGTCCGGCGGCCCGGAAGGGTCTTGGCGCGGCGTTCGATGGCCGAGCTGTTGGCCTGTACCGAGCGGAGCCATGCCATATCCAGCGGCAGGCCCGCGTTGCGCGGCTCGACCGCCTGCGGCAGGTGCATCTGCGCGGGGTCGGTTTGCGTGTCGGACGGGGCGTTTTGCGTTTCGCTCATGTGAGGAAGCGTGGCACGGGTGTTGGCCCTTGGCAAGCTGGCCGCGGCGGCAGGCGGGGGCAATTTGGCGGGGCCGCACTTCTAAAAATGAGAATAAGTCGCAACTGCATTGACTTTCTGCGAATGACTCGCATATTCATGTCTCATGGCTATCGGAAGGACAGCAGACATGCGCACACCGAGACGTCGCTTTCTCGGACTGATGCTTGCCGGCACGGCGCTGGCGGCGACCCCGTTGCGCGCCGCCGAAGGAAAGATCGGCGTCGTTGCCACCACCGGTATAATCGCGGATGCCGCGCGGCAGGTGGGTGGCGACCTGGTCGAGGTGAAGGGGCTGATGGGCCCCGGTGTCGACCCCCACTCCTATCGGCAGACGCGAACGGATATCGTGGCGCTGACGCGGGCCGATCTTGTGCTCTACCACGGTCTCTACCTCGAAGCGCAGATGGAAGAGTTGCTGCTGAAGCTGGCCAAGCGCGGCAATGTGGTCGCCGTGGGCGAAGCGGTGCCGGTGGAGCAGCGGATCGGGCATGCCGATTACGCCGACAAGTTCGACCCGCATGTGTGGATGGTGCCGGACCTCTGGGCGCATGTTGTGCGCGGGGTGGAATCAGCGCTGGCCGAGACCGCACCGGAGCATGCGGAGACCTTCGCCGCAAACGCGGAGGCGCATCTGACCGAGATCGACCGGCTGAGCACTTATGCCAGCGAGACGCTCGCGACCGTGCCCGAGCCCGCCCGCGTACTGCTGACCGCGCATGACGCGTTCGGGTATTTCGGGCGCAGCTTTGGTTACGAGGTGATCGGCATCCAGGGGATCTCGACCGAATCCGAGGCCGGGCTGGACCGGATCAAGACGCTGGTCGACATGCTGGTCGAGCGCGATATCGGAGCGGTTTTCGTGGAAAGCTCGGTCTCCGACCGGAACATGCGCGCCTTGGTCGAAGGGGCGGCGGCGCAGGGGCACGAGGTGGCCATCGGCGGCGAGCTTTTCTCCGACGCGATGGGCCAGCCGGGCACCTATGAAGGGACCTATGTCGGGATGATCGATCATAACGTGAGCACCATTGCCGCAGCGCTAGGGGGCGACGTGCCCGCACGCGGGATGGATGGCAAGCTGGCGGCGGGGAGTTGAGGCGATGAACCTGACGCTCGCTGCGAAGGATGGGCGCAATCAGCCGCGCGACGAAGGGCTTGCGGAGAGCCCGCTGGCGGTGCGTGGCCTGACGGTGTCTTATGGCGAGAAGCCGGCGGTGTTCTCGGTCGATGCGACCTTCCGGGTCGGCGCCATGACGGCGATCATCGGGCCGAACGGCGCGGGAAAATCGACCCTGCTCAAGGCCGCGCTGGGAATCGTGCGGCCCTTGTCGGGGCAGGTGACGTGCTACGGCAAGCCCTTGGCCAAGCAGCGGGGGCGGATCGCCTATGTGCCGCAACGGGCGAGCGTGGACTGGGATTTCCCGACGCGCGTGCTCGATGTCGTGTTGATGGGGTTGTATCGGCGGCTTGGGTTGTTGCGGCGGGTGACCACGCGGCAGATGCAGACGGCCCTGGCGTGTCTCGACCGGGTCGGCATGAGCGATTTCGCCGACCGGCAGATCGGGCAATTGTCAGGCGGACAGCAGCAGCGGGTGTTCCTTGCCCGGGCGCTCGCCCAAGGGGCGGACCTGTACTTGCTGGACGAGCCGTTCGCGGGCGTGGATGCGGCCACCGAGAAGGCGATCATCGCCGTGCTGAAGGAGCTGAAGGCGCAGGGCAAGACGGTGGTCGCGGTGCATCACGACCTGTCGACGGTACCGGAATATTTCGACCGGGTGTTCCTGATCAACACCTCTCGGATTGCCGAAGGGACGGTCGAAGAGGCGTTCACCGAGGCGCATCTTCACGAGGCCTATGGCGGGCGTCTGGCGACGGCGCAGATGTCGGTGGCGGGGTAGGTTTCGCAATGGTTTTGACGTGGCACGGTCCGCGCCCCGGCCCCCGAGCCGGGGCCTTGTGGCTGGCCCGGAGGCCTCGGGTCAGGCCCGGGGCGGGCTCGACGGTGGGTGGCGCCGATCATGCTGTTTGAAGCCCTCACACTGCAACTTGGCTACAACGCCACGCTGGTGACCATCGGTGCGGCCCTGTTGGGGGTCGCGGCGGGTGCCACCGGCACCTTCCTCTATGTCGGCAAGCGGGCGCTGGTGAGCGATGCGATCAGCCATGCCACCCTGCCGGGTGTCGGGTTGGCGTTCATCTTCATGGTGCTGCTGGGCGGCGACGGGCGGTTCCTGCCCGGGTTGCTGCTGGGCTCGGCCCTCTCTGCCGCGATTGGTCTCCTCTGCGTGAGCTGGCTGTCCACCCGCACGCGGCTGGCGGAGGATGCGGCGATCGGGGCGGTTCTGTCGGTATTCTTCGGGCTGGGGATCGTCTTGCTGACGGTGATCCAGACGATGAGTTCGGGGCGGCAGGCGGGGCTGGAGACCTTCCTGCTGGGCTCGACCGCTGGGATGCTCTGGAACGACGCGGTGATCATCGCGACCGGCGGGGCGCTGGTGCTGGCGCTGGTGGTGCTGTTGCGGCGGCCGATGACTCTGGTGGCGTTCGATTCCGAATTCGCGGCCTCGACCGGTATCGACGTGCGGCGGACCGATCTGGCGATGATGGGGCTGGCCCTGGCGATCACGGTGGTGGGGCTGAAGATCGTCGGGCTGATCCTGATCGTGGCGCTCTTGATCATCCCCGCAGTCGCGGCGCGGTTCTGGAGCGACCGGATGGGCAGCGTGGTGGGCATCGCGGGCGCCATCGGCGGGGCGTCGGGCTGGATCGGGGCGGCGCTGTCGGCGACGGCGCCGGACCTGCCGACAGGGCCGATCATCGTACTGGTAGCATTTGGCTTTTTCGCGGTCTCGCTGCTGTTCGCGCCTGGGCGCGGAGTGCTGGCCGCCGTGCTACGGCATCGCAGGTTCCAGGCGCGGGTGCATGTGCGGCAGGGGTTGCTGGCGCTGGCGCAGGAGCAGCCGATCTATGAGGGGCTGACGCTGCGGCTGATGCGGCGGGCGGGGCTCATTCGGGCCGACGGCGTGGCAACGGAGGCCGGCCGTGCCAAGGCGGCGCGCGCCCTGCTGGACGAGCGGCGGTGGCAATTGTTGCGCGCCGATCCGCGGCACGAGGCGGCCGCCGCACGGTATGACGGGCTGACGCCGCTGGAGACGCTTTTGACGGCGGACCAGATTGCCGAGCTGGACCGGGCGCTGAAACCGGAGGCGGCGACGTGATGGGGCTGGAATTCGTCTCGCTGTCGCTGCCGCCGCTCCTGATCGGGATCTTCGCGGCGATTGCCTGCGCCCTGCCGGGAAATTTCCTGTTGCTCAGGCGGCAGGCGCTGATCGGCGATGCGATCAGCCACGTGGTGCTGCCGGGAATCGTGCTGGCCTTTCTGGTGACGGGGGTGGTGTCGGCCTGGCCGATGCTGATCGGGGCCGGGGCAGCGGCCCTGGTGACGGTGCTGCTGATCGAGGTGATCCGCCGGGTGGGCCGGATCGAGCCGGGCGCGGCGATGGGGGTGGTGTTCACCTCGATGTTCGCGGGCGGCGTGCTGTTGCTGGAGCAATCGGATACGTCGAGCGTGCATCTCGACGTTCAGCACGCGCTTTACGGCAATCTCGAAAGCCTTATCTGGCTGGACGGGCTGGGCTGGGCGTCCTTGCTGGACTGGGAGGCGCTGAAGGGCCTGCCGCCGGAACTGCCACGGATGTTCTTCACGCTGCTTTTCGTGTGCGCGTTCATCTTCCTGCTGTGGCGGCCGCTGAAACTCTCGACCTTCGACGAGGGGTTTGCGCGGACGCTGGGCCTGCCCACCGGGTTGATCGGGCTGTCGCTGGTGGTGGTGGCGGCGATCGCGGCGGTGGCGGCGTTCGACGCGGTGGGGTCGATTATCGTGATTGCCATGTTCATCTGCCCGCCGGCCGCGGCGCGGATGATGACCAACCGGCTCGAGCGCCAGATCGGCTGGTCGGTGGTGTTCGCGACACTTTCGGCGGTGCTGGGCTACGTGCTGGCCGGATACGGTCCGCTCTGGCTGGGCTCGGACAACGCGGTGAGCGCGGCGGGGATGATCGCGACGGTGTCGGGGGTGATCCTTGGGGTGGCGGCCTTGGCGGGGCCCTGCCGGCATCGGGCGGGGGCGCCTGCGGGATAGGTCGGAACTGGGGGCCAGCCCGTCGCCATTGTCTCTCGGACCAATGGCGCGACAATGGCGACCCCCGGGATATTTTTGGCCAGAAGAAGCGTGGGGTGTTTAGAGGCCCAGGGTCTTGCCTATGGCGGCGAGACCGGGCGCGAGGAGGTCGTCAGGCGTTTGGGTTTCGCAGGGCACGCTTTGCGCCTTGAGGGCAGCGGCGATGGGCGCCGGGGGCGGGGCGATGACGGCGACCTGCTGGCCCAGCCAATAGGCGCGGGCGGCGGCGAGTTCGGCGCCGATCAGGTGGCCGGTGAGGGCCTGCATGTTGCCCGCGACCTCGGCCGCGCGGAGATGGGCGGCAAGGCGTTCGGGGCGGCTGAGGCTGTCATTCATGGCGTCGGTGTCGGGGGTTTCGGCCCCGCCCAGCGCGTCGATCAGGCGCGGCGTGAGGAAGCTTTGCGAGCTGACCGCCTCGCCCGCGCTGATGTGGATCCAGTGGCTGACCGGCCCTTCTGTGGCGTTGATCACCCCATCCCAGTTGGGCTGGTTCGACAGGAACCCGGCGAGCCAGAGCCGGACCCAGGCGCCGATCACGTCGGGTGGTGATTTCTGGCTGAAGCCGGGCAGCCCGTGGCCGCCCTCGGGCAGGATATTGGCCGGCAGCGCGGCCGGGGTGCCATCGCCGATGCGGAGGATCCGCTCGGCGGGTTCGGAGAGGTTCTCGAGCGCCGCGCCTTCGCTGCCGGCGGTGACCTGTTCCAGCAGCCTACCGCCCTTCATGGCACAGGCGCGCACGCCGTCAGGGGCTTTACCCAGCGCGATCCAGCCGGTCATTGCGCCCCGAGCTGCCGCAACACGCCCGAGACGTCGTAGCCCGCCTCGGCGGCGCGGCGCTCGATCTCGGAATCCTCCATCGTGCCGTGCTGGGCGATGGCCCAGAGCATGGTGCAGCGCGTGCCCGAGCGACAATAGGCCAGCATTGGCTTGGGCATGTCCTTGAGCGCCTTGCGGAACTCGTCGAGCGCCTCGGGCGTGATCATGCCCGAGGTGATTGGCACGGAGACCACTTTGAGCCCCTCGGCCTCGGCCGCCTCGGCGATGAGGGCATAGCCGGTCTGGCCCGGCTCTTCGCCGTCGGGCCGGTTGCACATGACCGAGCGATACCCGGCGTTGGCGATCTCGCGCACATTCTCGACGTCTATTTGCGGAGAGACAGTGTAGTCGTCAGTGATCTTGCGCAGGTCCATGGAGGGCTCCCGTTATCCGATTTCGATTGTATTAGCACCGAAAATCGCACGGATTTCAATGCCATCCGGCGTTGACATTTGATTGTGCGGCGCCAAACCTTCCCTTTAGCGGGGAGAGGAGGCACAACGGCATGGGCACTGCCCCGTGGGAGTTCTGGATCGATCGCGGTGGCACATTCACCGATGTGGTCGCCCTTGCCCCCGATGGCACGGTGCATACGCACAAGCTTCTGTCCGAAAACCCGGAGCGGTATCACGATGCCGCCGTGCAGGGTATTCGCGAAGTGATGGGCGAAGAGGGGAATTTCGCCGACGGCTCGATCAAGGCGGTCAAGATGGGCACCACGGTGGCCACCAACGCGCTTCTGGAACGCAAGGGCGAGCGGGTCCTGCTGCTCATCACGCAAGGGTTTCGCGATCTTTTGCGGATCGGCTACCAGACCCGGCCGCGGCTGTTCGATCTGCATATCAGGCGGCCCGATCTTCTCTATGAAGAGGTGGCGGAGCTGGATGAGCGGCTGGACGCCGATGGCGCCGTCGTGAGGCCGCTCGACGAAGACAAGGCGCGGATCACCCTGCAAGGCGCCCATGACAGGGGCATCCGCGCCGTGGCGATTGCCGGGTTGCACGCCTATCTCAACCCAGAGCACGAGCGGCGGGTCGCCGATATCGCCGCCGAGATCGGGTTTACCCAGATCACCGCCAGCCACCAGGTCAACCGGCTGGCCAAGCTGGTGGGCCGCGGGGATACGGCGGTGGTCGATGCGTATCTCTCGCCCTTGCTGCGGCGGTATGTCGACCAGGTGGCCGATGCGCTGGACGTTGGCCGGGCCTGCGAGGCGCTGTTGTTCATGCAGTCGAATGGCGGGCTGACCGATGCGAAGCTGTTCCAGGGGAAGGATGCCATCCTGTCGGGCCCGGCGGGGGGCATTGTCGGGATGGTCAAGACGGGCGAGGCGGCGGGGCATGACCGCCTGATCGGCTTCGACATGGGCGGGACATCGACGGATGTCAGCCACTATGCCGGCGATTACGAACGCAGCTTCGAGACGGAAGTGGCGGGCGTGCGGATGCGCGCGCCGATGATGGATATTCACACCGTGGCCGCCGGGGGCGGCTCGATCTGCAAGTTCAAGGACGGGCGGTTCCAGGTGGGGCCCGAGAGTGCCGGGGCCGACCCGGGGCCGGCGTGTTATCGGCGGGGCGGGCCGCTGGCGGTGACCGATTGCAACGTGATGCTGGGAAAGCTGAACCCTGACCATTTTCCGGCCGTCTTCGGGCCGGAGGGGAACGCGCCCCTCGATGCAGAGGTGGTGCGGGAGAAATTCGCAGACCTGGCCGAGACCGTCTCGGCCGAGACGGGAGAGGCGCCCCGCAGCCCCGAGGAGATGGCCGAAGGCTTCCTGCGGATCGCCGTCGACAACATGGCCAACGCGATCAAGAAGATTTCTGTGCAGCGCGGCCATGACGTCACGCGCTATACGCTGCAATGCTTCGGCGGCGCGGGTGGGCAGCATGCCTGTCTTGTGGCCGATGCGCTGGGGATGACCAAGGTGCTGATCCACCCGCATGCCGGGGTGCTGTCGGCCTATGGCATGGGGCTGGCCGAGGTGCGGGCGATGCGCGAGGTGCAGATGGATGCGCCTCTCGACGACGTCGAGGCGACGCAGGACGTTCTGGAGCGGATCTCGGGCCAGGCGAAGACCGAGGTCGAAAGCCAGGGGATCACCGATATCGACGTCGAGCGCCGGGCACATCTTCGGTATGATAATGCGCATCAGGCTTTGGAGGTGCCATTCGGCACGGTCGAGGAGATGCGCATGGCGTTCGAGGCGGCGCATCGGCAGCGGTTCGGCTTCGCCTCACCCGAGCGGGAGATTGTCTTCGACATGCTGAGCGTCGAGGCGATCGGGCGCACGGGACAAAGCCCCGCTGCGGTTCTGCCGGATGGCGATGGCGCGTCGGTGGCACAGGTGCCTGTGCATATCGAAGGGGAACGGCGTGACGTCCCGCTTTATGACCGCGAGCGGCTTTCGCCGGAGAGCCGGATCGCGGGCCCCGCGATCATCACAGAGCCCACCGGCACCAACGTGGTCGAGCCCGGCTGGGAAGCGTCGGTGGATAGGATGGGCAACCTGCTGCTGGAGCGGGTGGAGGCCAAGGCGCGCGACCATGCGGCAGGCACCGAGGCGGACCCGGTCTTGCTGGAGGTGTTCAACAACCTCTTCATGTCGGTGGCCGACCAGATGGGCGCGACGCTGGAGAACACATCCGCCTCGGTCAATATCAAGGAGCGGCTGGATTTCTCCTGTGCGATCTTCGATGCGCAGGGTGACCTGGTGGCGAACGCCCCGCATGTGCCGGTGCATCTTGGGTCGATGTCGGATTCGATCAAGACGGTGATGCGGCTGAACCCGGACGTGGCGCAGGGCGATGCCTACGTGCTGAACTCGCCCTATAATGGCGGCACGCATCTGCCCGACGTGACGGTTGTGACGCCGGTCTTCGTAGGCGACAAGCCGGTCTTCTGGCTGGGCTCACGGGGGCACCATGCGGATATCGGCGGGCGCACGCCCGGGAGTGCGCCGCCCGACAGCAAGCACATCGACGAGGAAGGCGTTCTGATCGACAACGTCAAGCTGGTCGACAAGGGAACGCTGCTGGAGCCGGAGGCGGAGGCGCTGCTGGCCTCGGGCAAATACCCCTGCCGCAACATTCCCCAGAACATGGCCGACCTGAAGGCGCAGATCGCCGCGAACGAGACCGGGCGGCAGGCGCTGCTGAAGGTGGTCGACACGTTCGGTCTCGACGTGGTGCAGGCCTATATGGGCCACGTGCAGGACAATGCCGAGGAGAGCGTGCGGCGGGTGATCGACCGGCTGACCGACGGGCAGTTCACCTACCCGATGGATCATGGCGCGGTGATCGAGGTGAAGGTGACGGTCGATGCGGAGAACCGCGAGGCCACGATCGACTTCACCGGCACCAGCCCGCAGCACGAGGGGAATTACAACGCGCCGAAATCGATCTGCCGGGCCGTGGTGCTGTACGTGTTTCGGACGATGGTGGGGGCGGAGATCCCGCTGAACGAGGGGTGCCTGAAGCCGCTGAACATCATTATCCCCGAAGGCTCGATGCTGAACCCGGTCTACCCGGCCGCTGTGATTTCCGGCAATACGGAAGTAAGCCAGGCCACCTGCAATGCCCTCTACGGCGCGCTGCACGTGATCGCGGGGTCCCAGGCGACGATGAACAATTTCGTCTGGGGCAATGACCAGTTCCAGAATTACGAGACCATCGCCGGGGGCACGGGCGCGGGCCCCGGATTCGACGGGTGCGACGCAGTGCAGACGCATATGACGAACACGCGGATGACCGACCCGGAAATCCTTGAGAAGAGGTTTCCGGTCAGGCTCGAGGAGTTCTCGATCCGGCCCGGATCGGGCGGCGCGGGCCAATGGCGCGGGGGGCATGGCGTGACGCGGCTTTTGCGGTTCCTGGAACCGGTCACCGTCACCACGCTCAGCAATCACCGCATCATTCCGCCTTTCGGCGTCGATGGCGGCGAGCCGGGCAAGGTGGGTCGAAACTGGGCCGTTCTGCCCGGCGGGGAGCAGCGCGAATTGGCGGGAAATGACGAGATCGACCTGCCCGCGGGCAGCGTTTTCGGCATGGAAACCCCGGGCGGCGGTGGCTGGGGCGCGCCATAAGCCGCCGATGCGGTTTTGACAGACGCGTGATTTCGCGCAAGAGTGCACTACCTCCGGTGGAGGAGACACAGACCATGATCAGGAAGCTCATCCTTCTGTTGCTGTCGCTCGGCTTCATTGCCGGGGGGATCGCTTTTGCCCTGACAGAGATGAACCTTGCCTCCAGCACTGCCGATCAGAACCACATCTACGCAGCGCTCTTCGGGGGCGGTTTGCTGGGGTTTGCGGGCGTGGTTCTGTTCATACTCGCCTTCCGGAAACCCAAGCCGGCCGAGCCGGAGGGGGCCGCCGCCGGGATACTTGCCATGGGAATGAGCACCGTGCCCGACGATGGTGGCGACGAGTATTCCGATTGACCGCAAGAGGTTGAGGCATGGCGCTGTTGAAGCGCAGCGGCCGCCTTCCTAGCTTTGAGGCATAGACAGCCGTCCCCGGAACGGGCGGTCAAAACCAATCTCGGATGAAAGGATTTGACCCATGGACCAGCAACAAGCCTACAAGCAGAAATACGAGGCCAAGCTCGAGGAATGGCAGGCCGAGATCGACAAGCTGCGGGCGCAGGCCAAGGGCGCCAGTGCCGACAGCCAGATCGATTATGAAAAGCAACTCGACGAGCTGCGCCAGCGGCGCGACGAGATGCAGGCGCAGGTGGAGAAGCTGAAAAGCTCGCAAGGCGAAGCCTGGACCGACATGAAGGCCGGCGCCGAGAAGGCGTGGTCCGAGATGAGCAGTGCCATGGAAAAGGCACGGAGCCGGTTCAAGTAGGGGCCGCTACCAGCGGCCCAACGCGTCTTCGTCCTCGTCGCGGGCGGCGACCCAGTCGGCGCCATCCTGCGCGACTTCCTTCTTCCAGAAGGGCGCACGGGATTTCAGGAAATCCATTAGAAATTCCGCCGCCTGAAAGGCGTCGGCCCGGTGCGGGGCAGCGGTGGCGACCATCATGATCATGTCGCCGGGGGCCAGTGGCCCGTAACGGTGGATGACCAGCAGATCGCCGGTGTGCCAGCGCTCGGCCGCTTCCTTGGCGATGGCTTCGATCGCCTTTTCGGTCATGCCCGGGTAATGCTCGATCTCCATCGCGCGAAGCCCGCCACCCTCCAGGTCGCGCACGATGCCGGTGAAGGTGACGACCGCGCCCATGCCCTCCTGCCGGGCAGCGAAGGCGCCGGCCTCGGCCCCGAAATCGAACGGCTCTGCCTGCACGCGGATATCCATCGCGTCAGCCCCCGGTCATCGGCGGAAAGAACGCCACCTCGCGCACGCCGTCGAGCGGCGCATCGAAATCCGACAGTTCCTGATCGACCGCTACCCGCAGCGCCGACAGGTCCGCAAAGGCCGCGGCATAGCGTTCCTCGCGCCCGCGGAGGTCTTCGACCAACTCGCGCACCGTGCCGGGGGGCGTTTCGATCCGGTCTTTCGGGTGGCCGATGCGTTCCCGCACCCATGCGAAATAGAGAACATCCATCGCGTCAGTCCTTCAGAAACGGCGTGGCTTTGCGGAAATAGTCGAACCCGGTGATCAGCGTCAGCGCCGCGGCCAGCCACAGCAGCCACAGACCGACATGCCCACACCAGACCATGCCCGTCAGCTTCCACTGCAGGCCGTGCAGGTCCTCCTCCTGACCGGCGAGGATGGCGTCGACCATCGCCTGGTCCATGCCCTCGGTGCTGGCCCAGAGGTAGTGTTCGAACACGCCCTGGGCAAAGAGCACGGCGATGGCGACCATCTGCGCCGTGGTCTTCCACTTGGCCAGCTTGGTGACCTTGAGCGTGCCGGCGGTGTCGCCGAGGAATTCGCGAAGCCCGCTGACGAACACCTCGCGGAACAGGATTACCGTGGCGGGCAGCACCAGCCACGGCGACATGCTGGAATACCCCACGATCACCATCAGCGCGATCACCACCATCGCCTTGTCGGCGATGGGGTCGAGCATGGTGCCGAGCTTGGTGGTCTGTTTCCACATCCGGGCGAGGTAGCCGTCGAAATAGTCGGTGATCGCCGCGCCCACGAACAGCACGAGCGCGAACCAGTCGGCCCAGGGTCGGGTGAAATAGAGGAACATCACAGCCACCGCCGGCGCCGCCAGCAGCCGGAGGGTGGTGAGCACGTTTGGTATGGTCCACGTCATGGGGCCAGTCTTAGACCTTTCCGGAGGCACGTGAAAGGACAAGCGTACCCCGGGCGTCAGCCCGTCCGGCCGCTTGTCTCGCCGTGCTCCTCTTCATATTGCACCGCCTCCTGCGCCGTTTCGATGGCCATGGAGGAGCCGGTTGGGATAGCCCCGAAATAGGCACTGGAATCCTCCGCCGAAACCCCCGGGCGGCGGGTCATCCGCCAGAGACCATAGATTGCGATGGCGGCGAAGAGGCTGGCCAGTACCAGCCAGAAGGTCTGCGGGCCCGTGAGCTCCATCGCCTGACCGGCGATGATCGGACCGGTGATGGCGCCCGCGCCATAGGCGAAGATCAACCCGCCCGAGGCCGCCGGCATGTCATCGGGATCGAGGTAGTCGTTCACATAGGCGATGAGCAGCGAATAGAGCGGCATGGCCATGCCCCCGGTGAAGAACCCCGCCACCATCAGCACGGGCAGCGCCGCGTCCGAGGTGAACCCCAGCGTGCAGGCCCCTGCCCCGATGATGGCGGCAAGGATGATGACGCGCCGCCGATCCATCCGGTCGGACAGCCAGCCGATCGGGTATTGCATGACCAGAGAGCCCGCCAGAAGCGAGGTGATGAAGATCGAGATCTCGCGCACCGAAAGCCCGGCCGACGAGCCATAGACGGCCGCCATCCCCGCCTGGGCCGAGAAGACGCCACCCAGCAGGAAGACCCCCACCGTGCCAAGCGGCGAGGCGTGGTAGAGGCGGCGCAGGCTCATCGCCTTGGCGCTCTCGTTGAAGGGCACCGGGTTGGCCGACAGCAGGATCGGCGCAAAGGCGAGCGAGACAAGGATAGAGGCCGCGATGAACAGCGTGGGCTCTGCCGGGTCGGCGAGGTTCAGAAGGCCCTGCGCCGACATGTCGCCCGTGGTCTGCGCCACCATGTAGGCGGACAGAAGCTTGCCCCGCTGCGCGTTGGAGGCGGAATGGTTGAGCCAGCTTTCGGCGGTGACGTAGATGCCCGACATGGCAAAACCGATGACGATGCGCAGCCCCGCCCACGCGATCGGGTCGGCCAGCAGCGGGTAGGCGATGAGCGCCGCCGACATGAAGGACCCCAGAGCCGCGAAGACGCGCACGTGGCCGACATGCTGGATCATTCGCGGTGCCAGCCGCGAGCCAAGGAGGAAGCCCACGAAATAACCGGCGGTGACGAAGGACAGGTGCAGTGTCGAGAACCCCTCGATCCCGCCGCGCACGCCCATCAGGGTGGACTGCATGCCGTTGCCGGCCATGATCAGAATCATACCGAGAAGAAGCGCCCAGACGGCACCCAGAACCTGAAACATTGTGCGGGTCTCCCCAATCGGCGGTCCGGGTCTGCGCCGCTATGATCTGGCGGGCGCGGTGTCTTTAGGCGGGTGCGGGCGGTGGCCTGCTCCGGCGCAGATGGAGATGGGCGGGGGAGGCGTCAAGACGGGGGAAGGTCGTTGCGACGGAAAATTTTTTTGCCCGCCCTGCGCGGCCGGGCGGTGGCCGTTTTCTTCGCAGAAAACGGGATAGAAAATGCGCATTTTCTATCCCGGAGTTTTCGAAAATTCCGGGCGCCTAGCCTTTCTCGTGGAAATAGTCATAGACCTTCTGCGCCAACCCCTCCGACACGCCGTCGACCGCCTTCAGGTCGCTCAGGGCCGCGCGGCTGACGGCCTTGGCGGAGCCGAAATGGGTGAGGAGCGCCCGCTTGCGGGAGGCGCCCACGCCGGGGATGTCGTCGAGCGGTGAGGCCGAGACGCCCTTGGCGCGTTTCGCGCGGTGGGTGCCGATGGCAAACCTGTGCGCCTCGTCGCGCAGGCGCTGGACGAAATAGAGCACCGGGTCGTTGTGGCGCAGCGCCTTGGGGCGTTTGCCGACGCGGTGGAATTCTTCCTTGCCGTGATCGCGGTCGATGCCCTTGGCGACGCCGACCATGGGGATGTCCTGCACGCCCATCTCGCGCATGATCTGGGCGACGGCGCTGACCTGCCCTGCCCCGCCGTCGATCAGCAGCAGGTCGGGCCAGTGCCCTTCTTCGCGGTCGGGGTCTTCCTTCAGCAACCGCTTGAAGCGGCGGGTCAGAACCTCCTTCATCATGCCGAAATCGTCGCCCGGGGTCAGGTCGTCGCCGCGGATGTTGAACTTGCGGTACTGGTTCTTCATCAGCCCGTCGGGGCCGGCGACGATCATGGCGCCGACGGCATTGGTGCCCTGGATGTGGCTGTTGTCGTAGACCTCGATGCGTTTCGGCGGCTCTTCGAGATCGAAGGCCTCGGCCAGCCCCTTGAGCAGCTTGGCTTGCGTCGCCGTCTCGGCCATCTTGCGGGCGAGGCTCTCGCGGGCGTTGCGGAGCGCGCTGTCGACCAGCTCGGCCTTCTCGCCACGCCTGGGCACGAGGATCTCGACCTTGCCGCCGCGCTTGCCGGAAAGGGCGTCGGCCATCAGGTCTTCGTTCTCGATCGGGTGCGAGAGGATCACCTGCCGGGGCGGTTCCTTGTTGTCGTAGAACTGGCCGAGGAAGGCCTCGAGCACCTCGGCCTCTTCCACGTCGGCGCCGACGCGGGGGTAGAAATCGTTGTTGCCCCAGTTCTGACCGGCGCGGATGAAAAAGACCTGCACGCAGGCCTGCCCGTTTTCGAGATGCAGCGCCAGCAGGTCGGCCTCGGTCACCGTGCGGGGGTTGATGCCCTGCGCCGTCTGCACCTGTGTCAAAGCCTTGATCCGGTCACGCAGGGCGGCGGCGCGCTCGAACTCCATCGATTCCGAGGCGTCCATCATCTGGGTCTTCAGCTTCTCCTGCACGTCGGTGGAGCGGCCGGAGAGATAGCGCTCGGCGTCCCGCACTTGCGCGCCGTACTCCTCTTCCGAGATGTAGCCGACGCAGGGCGCCGTGCAGCGCTTGATCTGGTATTGCAGGCAGGGCCGCGTGCGGCTTTCGAACATGGAATCCGAGCAGTTGCGCAGCTGGAACACCTTCTGAAGCTGCGCGAGCGTGCGGTTCACTGCGCCGGCGCTGGCGAAGGGGCCGTAATAGGCGCCCTTTTCGGTCTTGGCCCCCCGGTGCTTCTTGATCATCGGGTAGGGGTGCGCCTTGGTCACCATGATGTTGGGGAAGCTCTTGTCGTCGCGCAAAAGCACGTTGTAGCGCGGCTTGAGCTGCTTGATGAGGTTCTGTTCGAGCAGCAGTGCCTCGGTCTCGGTCGAGGTGGTGAGGAACATCATCGACGCGGTTTCGAGGATCATCCGGGCGATGCGCGGCGTGTGGCCGGTGGGGCGAGCGTAGTTCGACACCCGCGCCCGCAGGTTGCGCGCCTTGCCGACGTAGAGAACACGCGCCTGCGCATCCAGCATCCGGTAGACGCCCGGCGAGGAGTCGAGCGTCTTGAGGTAACTCTGGATGACGCGCGGGCCTGTGCGCGGCGTGGTATCGGGGGTTTGCTCGCTCATGCAGGGTACTTGATGATTCTTGGCCTTGGCTGCAATCTTAACCCGGCAGGATCAAGAGGAAAGCTTTCCACGATTCCTGTGGATAAGGCTGCGGACAACTTATTGGTACACCAAAATTCTCGTTGTTTTTGGACGGCTTCGTTGAGTTGCCTAAAATTTAATCGGTTTTTTAACCTATTGATTTCACTATATAAAAAACTGTATATACACCAATGCACTGAAAACATTAAATTTTTTGTAACGCTTCCTTCACGGCACCGTGACACGTGCACAACTTGTCGCGGGGTCAGGGTTCGACCCCCTGAATATCGGGTGTCTGCCAGCCGAGATGCTGACCGCCGTCGACGCATATCAACTGGCCCGTCACGGCCCGCGCATCGAGCAGGTAGCCCAGCGCGGCGGTGATGTCGGTGGCGTCGGCGCCGCGTTCCAGAACGGTCGATTGACGCTGTCGGCGGAAGTGGTCGTCGCTCTGCCGGTGGCCGATGATCGTGGGGCCGGGGCCGATGCCGTTGACCCTGACTTTCGGCGCCAAACCCTGCGCGGCGGTGCGGGTCAGGGTCCAGAGCGCCGACTTGGCGATGGTGTAGCTCATGAACTCGGGCGTCAGCTTGCGCACGCGCTGGTCGATCATGTTGACCGCCAGCCCCTGCGCGACCGGCTCACCGTTCTCGTCGGTCTCCGGGTCGGGGATCTGCGCGGCGAGTGCCTGGATCAGCACGAAAGGCGCGCGCAGGTTGCTTTCGAGATGCCTGTCCCAGCTGTCGCGAGTGGCGGTTTCGATCCTGTCGTATTCGAAGATCGAGGCGTTGTTCACCAGCGTCAGGATCGGCCCGCCCAGCGCCTCGGCCGCGCGGGGCAGAAGGGCCTGCACCTCGTCCTCGGCCAGCAGGTCGGCCTGCAGCGCCACGGCGCGGCGGCCCATGCCCTCGATTTCAGAAACCACCTCGGCGGCGGCATCGGCGGAGCTTGCGTAATGCACCGCCACGTCATGCCCGCGCCGCGCCAGGTCCAGCGCCATCGCGCGGCCCAGCCGCTTGCCTGCTCCCGTTACAAGTGCCCGTGTCATTCCGCGCGCCCCCTCTTCAGGTCAGTATGAACGTGACATAGACGAGATAGAGCGCCGTCAGGACAATGCCCCAGATCCGGTTGATATCTATCTTCATCAGGACGAAAGGCCCCAGCAGCAGCGAGGCGCCCAGCATTACCCACAGGTCGAATTGCAGGAACTCGGGGTCGACCGGGATCTCTCCGATCATCGTGGTGATGCCGATGATGGCCAGCAGGTTGAACAGGTTCGACCCGATCACGTTGCCCAGCGCCACGTCGGCCTGACGACGCAGGGCCGCCATGACCGTTGTTGCCAGTTCCGGCAGCGAGGTGCCCAGCGCCACCAGCGTCAGCCCGATCACCGAGTCGCTGACGCCGTAGCGCCGCGCGATGATCGAGGCGTTGTCGACCAGAAGGTCGGCGCCCAGTGGCAGGCCGACGAGGCCCAGCACGAGGAAGACGTAGATCTGCCACCACGGCATGTTGGGGTCGGCGCCTTCGACCTCTTCCTCGTCATCGGGGTCGAGCGCGGCGGCGGCACAGGCGCGGCGGTGGTTGCGCGCCTCGCGGAAGGCATCGGCCAGCACGAAGGCCAGCATCCCCAGCAGCAGGCCACCCGCCAGCATGTCGAACGTGCCGCGGAAGGCGAGGCCGATGAAGATCACCGTCGCGCCGATCATGAAGAGATAGGTCTTGCGGGTGTCGCACTGGCTGGTGTGCAGGCCCGTCATCAGCGCCGGCACGCCCAGCACCAGCAGGATGTTGGCGGTGTTCGAGCCCACCACGTTGCCCAGCCCGAGGCCCGGCTTGTCATCCAGCACGGCATTGACCGAGATCAGCAGCTCTGGTGCCGAGGTCCCGAAGGCCACGATCGTTAGGCTGACGATGAGCGCAGGTATGCCCACACGCAGGCTGAGGTTAACAGCTCCTTTCACGAGGGCATCCCCCGCCAGAAGCAGAATCAGCAGACCGAGCCCTGCCAGCAGCCATACGATCATTTCGCCTTGCCTTTCCGGCAGTCGCACGGACCCTTGCCAAGGCGGAACCGGCCGCAGTTCTTGCAGCGCGCAGAGGCGAGGCGCTGCTGGCCGGGAAAGCGGAACTTGCCGAACATGGCCATCACGACCATGAAGACGAGGAACAATATGACGATCTTGACGATCACGTCAGAGGCCGAAACGGGCATAGGCCGCCCGCTCCTCGATGGTGTCGAAGGCGTCCTGCGCCATGGTCGCGCCGAACCGCTGGAACAGGCCGCGCTTCTTGCCGTAGCGGGCAAAGCGCACCTTGTCGCCGTAGAGCGCCTTCAGCTTGGGCACGACATGGGCCACGCCATCGGCGAGGCCAAGCTCGACCGCGCGGCTGCCCAGCCAGAATTCGCCGGTGAAAAGGTCCTGTCGGTCGGCGAGGCGGTCGCCCCGGCGCGATTTGATCTGCGCGGTGAAGGTCTCGTGCATCTGGTCGAGCAGCGACTTGAGGCGCTTCACGTCCTCCTCCTTTTCGGGAAGGAACGGGTCGAGCATGCTTTTCGACTTGCCGGCGGTGTAGACGCGACGCTCGACCCCTTGCCGGGCCAGCAGCACATGCGCGCCGAACCCCGCCGAGATCACGCCGATCGAACCGACGATCGAGCTTTCGTCGACCCAGATGTCATCGGCCGCCGAGGCCAGCCAGTAGCCGCCCGAGGCCGCCACGTCTTCGACGAAGGCATGGACGGGCACGGATTTCTCTTCCGCCAGCCGGCGGATGCGGGCCGCGATGAGCGAGGATTGCACCGGAGAGCCGCCCGGTGAGTTGATCACCAGCGCCACCGCCTTTGGCTTGCCGCGCTTGAACGCCTTTTCGATGATCGGGGCCAGCGACTCGTCGTTGAGCTGCGCGCGCCCGCCCGTGCCGATGGCACCATTGAGACGGATCACGGCGACAAGCGGCCCGCGGTCGACAAAAGGCAGTTTCAGCTTCATCCGCCCGATGTAGATCGCGCGGGCGCCCATAACAAGGCGGGGCGCCCCGCTGTTTTACGTGCAGACGCAAAAAACCCGTACGCGAGGCACATTATTCCGGCGACTTACCTTGCGGCACCGTACCGGGGAGGCGCCGCCCCGCCCTTCATCTTGCCAAAAATACTCAAAACCCGACGGCGATCACGAGCGGATACGCCAGCCGGTCTTGAAGATCAGCCAGACGATCACGAGGCAGATCGTGGTGAAGAGCCCGATGGCAAAGAGGCTGAACCCGATCGCCACGTCGGCCTGCCCGAAGAACGACCAGCGGAAACCCGAGATCAGGTAGACCACCGGGTTGAACATGGTGATCGTCTGCCAGACGGGCGGCAGCATCGAGATCGAGTAGAACGACCCGCCGAGGAACACGAGCGGCGTGATGACCAGCAGCGGGATCAGCTGCAGCTGTTCGAAATTCCCCGCCCAGATGCCGATGATGAAGCCGAACAGGGCGAAGGATATGCAAGTCAGCAGCAGGAAGACCACCATCGCCAGCGGGTGCTGGATGTCGAGATCGACGAAGAACGCCGAGGTGCCGAGGATCACGATGCCGATGAACAGCGCCTTGGTGGCCGCCGCGCCGACATAGCCCAGCACGATTTCGAGAAAGTTCACCGGCGCCGAGAGAAGCTCGAAGATCGTGCCGATGAATTTCGGGAAGTAGATGGCGAAGGAGGCGTTCGAGATACCTTGCGTCATCACCGTCAGCATGATCAGCCCCGGCACGATGAAGGCGCCATAGCTGACGCCCTCGACCTGGTCGATGCGGCTGCCGATGGCCGCGCCGAAGACGACGAAATAGAGCGAGGTCGAGATCACCGGCGAGATGAAGCTTTGCAGCAGGGTGCGGAAAAACCGCGCCATTTCGAAAACATAGATCGCACGGATAGCTGTCAGGTTCATGCCGCATCCCCCTCGTTGACGAGGCTCACGAAAATTTCCTCAAGGCTCGACTGCGAGGTCTGGAGGTCTTTCAGCGCCACGCCCTTCTCGGACAAGGTCTGAAGAAGGCGCGTGATGCCCGTGCGCTCGGCGTTGGTGTCGTAGGTATAGGTCAGGGCGCGGCCATCGGGGGCAAGCTCGAGGTCGTACTCTTCCACCCCGTCGGGCACCTCCCTGAGCGGCTCGACGAGTTCGATCCGCAGGCTCTTGCGGCCCATGCGCGTCATCAGCGCCGATTTCTCCTCGACCAGCAGGATCTCGCCTTTGTTGATCACGGCGACGCGATCGGCGATGGCTTCGGCCTCTTCGATGTAATGGGTGGTCAGGATGATGGTAACGCCGCTTTCCTTCAGGCCCGCCACCACCTTCCACATGTCGCGGCGCAGTTCGACATCGACGCCGGCGGTGGGCTCGTCGAGAAACAGCACCCGCGGTTCGTGACAGAGCGCCTTGGCGATCATCACCCGGCGCTTCATGCCGCCCGAAAGCTCCATCACCTTGCTCTTGCGCTTGTCCCAGAGCGACAGCTGTTTCAGCGTCTTCTCTATGAAGGCCTCGTCGCGCGGCTTGCCGAAGAGGCCGCGGGAGAAGCGTACCGCGTTCATCACCTTCTCGAAGGGTTCCAGTGCGATTTCCTGGGGCACGAGCCCGATCATCTGACGCGCGGCGCGATAGTCGGAAATGATGTCATGCCCGCCCACGCGGGCACTGCCGCCCGTGGGCGTGGTGATGCCGCAGAGCGCCGAGATCAGCGTGGTCTTGCCCGCGCCGTTCGGGCCCAGCAGGGCAAGGATTTCACCCTCCTCGATTTCCAGCGAGACGCCTTTCAGCGCCTCGAACCCGCCGTCAAAGGTCTTGCGCAGGTCTTTGACATCGACAATTGGGGCCATGAGTTCACCTTGTTCGCGCTTGGTATCCGGCCAAACTAGCCCTCATGCACCGAAGTGCAATTGCCCCTGAGAGCAGGCGGGCCTGTGCGAAAATCATCAAATTCCCGTGTATTCACTCCAACGGCTCCGGGTTTCAGAAGAGACTGATCCGGGTGTCGTCGAGCAGGGGCTGCATGCGCCGGTGGCCGACCCTTCGGTGATCCGCGCCACGCGGGCTTGCGTAGGGTGGGTGCGAACCCACCCTGATTTTCCTCAGGAAATCAGCCGCTTGAGCCAGCCTTTTTTCTCGGCCTCCTGCTCTTCGTCCTCGTCCTTCGGCCCCTCGATCACCTCTTCGAGCCGGGAAAAGAACTGGTCGGCCATCTTCTTGGCGAAGCCATCGACGATCCGGCTGCCAAGCTGGGCCAGCTTGCCGCCCACCTTCGCCTCGACATCGTAGGACAGAAGCGTGCCGCCCTCGTTCTCGGTCAGGGTCACCGCGGCGCTGCCCTTGGCGAAGCCGGCCGCCCCACCCTTGCCCTCGCCCGTCAGGGTCAGTTTCTCGGGCTTCTCCATCTCCGAAAACGTCACCGTGCCTTTGAACGTCGCCTTCACCGGGCCGACCTTCTGGGTGACCGTCGCCTCGAACCCCTCTTCGGGCGAGCCGCTGACATCTTGCGCGCCGGGCACGCATTCCTGAAGCACGTCCGGACTGGTCAGCGCGTTCCAGACCGTTTCGCGGTCGGCGTTGATCTGCTTTTCGTCACTCATCTTCATGGCGGCGGCTCCCTCCTGTCACGCTGTCGGCGGAAGCGTACCCCAGCACCGGGGCGGGGCCAAGAGCGCCCTGCGCATCCGTGTGGCGGATTGTCGCGATTGAGGATGGAGGCCCGGGCGCGGCCGTGTTAGGGGGTCGGGGAAAGGACATTCCATGACAGGGATCGCACGGCTTCAGAACCCCTCGGCGGGCATCGGTTTCATCCTGCTGGCCATCGTGGCGCTTTCCGCCAATGACGTGCTGATCAAGTTCCTGTCGGGTGGCTACCCGCTGCATCAGATGGTGTTCTGCCGCTCGGCCATCGGCATTCTTTTCAGTATCGTGCTGCTGCAACTTGAAGGCGGCTGGAAACTGCTGCGCACCTCGACGCCGGGGCTGCATGCGCTGCGCTGCCTGATGATCATCTTCGCCAACATGACCTATTTCGCCGCGCTGGCCGTGCTGCCGCTGGCCGAGGCGACGGCGGCGTTCTTCGTGGCGCCGCTGATGATCACGCTGCTGTCGATCCCGCTGCTGGGCGAGAAGGTGGGCCCGCTCAGGATCGGTGCCGTCGTGGTGGGCCTTCTGGGCGTCATCATCATGACCCGGCCCTGGCAGAGCGACGCGTCGCGCGATGTCTCTCTCTGGGTCTACCTTCTGCCGATCATCGCGGCGTTCGCCTATGCGCTGAACCAGGTGCTGACGCGCAAACTGGGGGTCAGCTCCAAGGCTTCGGCGATGGCGATCTATATCCAGGTGGGCTTCATCATCGTCAGTTCGATGTTCTGGCTGGTGGCCGGCGACGGGCGGTTTGCCGAGGGGGTGGAGAATGAAAGCCTTGTTTTCCTGCTGCGCGCCTGGGTCTGGCCGGAGGGGACGGACATCTATCTCTTCCTCGCGCTCGGCTTCAGTTCCTCCATCGTGGGCTATTGCCTGAGCGCGGCCTATCGCATTGCCGACGCGGCCACGATTGCGCCGTTCGAATATACCGGGCTGCCGCTGGCGATCCTCTGGGGGTGGCTCATCTGGGACGACCTGCCCGAGCCGGTGGCGATGATGGGCATCGCGCTCATCCTCGGGGCGGGGCTGTTCGTGTTCCTGCGCGAGCGGCAGAAGAAGCGGTATATCGTGACGCGGAAGCGGCTGCACCGGCGGTTCTGACGGAGGTATGAACCGGGGTGTTTTCGCATTGGGCCGCGAATCAGGGTTAATGCGTTGATTTTGGATGAGAATGCCGTGTCGGTATAACGTCGGTATTTTGTCGGTATTCCGTCGGTGCGTTTCACGGTGCAGGGCCGGGTTCATGTGGCGCGCGATGGGGCGTGATACGAGATGTGGTGTGGTGCGCAACGGAGGGCGTTTTGGCGAAACCGCATTTCCCCGTCGGCGCCTCTGGGCTAGCCTTTGGCCCAACAGAGGGAGGTACGCATGCTAGACGGAATTCGCATCGTCGAGGTCGAGGGGCTGGGCCCCGGCCCGTTTGCGGGCATGATGCTGGCCGATATGGGGGCCGAGGTGATCGTGATCCACCGCCCCGCCTCGACCAACCCCACGGGCAGCGGTGCCTCGCTGCTCGACCGGGGCAAGAAATCGATCACGCTCGACCTGAAGGATCGGGAGGACCTTGCGACCGCGCGGGCGCTCATCGCCTCGGCCGACGCGTTGATCGAAGGCTTTCGCCCCGGCGTGATGGAGCGGCTCGGCCTCGGGCCCGACAGCTTTGCAGAGAGCAACCCGAAGCTCGTTTATGGCCGGATGACCGGCTGGGGCCAGACCGGCCCGCGCGCCATGACCGCCGGGCATGACCTCAACTATATCGCCACCTCGGGGGCGCTCTGGTATGCGGGCGCGCCGGGCGATGCGCCGATCACCCCGGCCACGCTGGTGGGCGACGTCGGCGGCGGCGCGCTTTACCTCGTGGCGGGTCTGCTGGCCGGGATCATCAACGCCGGGCGCACCGGACAGGGCACCGTGGTCGATGCCGCCATCGTCGACGGCTCGGCCCACATGATGGCCCTGCTGATGTCGATGGTGCCTTCGGGCAACACGGTCGAGGCGCGCGGGCAGAGCCTTCTCGACGGGGCGCATTGGTGCCGGACCTATGCCTGTGCCGACGGGGCCTGGATCAGCGTGCAATGCCTCGAGCCGAAATTCTATGCCGAGTTCCTGTCACTGATGGGCCTCGCCGACGATCCGGCGTTCGCCGAGCAATACGACCGCGCCCTGTGGCCCGAGCAGGGTGCCCGCCTCGCCGAAATCTTCGCCGACCAGCCTGTCGCCCACTGGGCCGGGCTGTTCGAGGGCTCCGACGCCTGCGTCGCCCCGGTGCTGTCGCCGGATGCAGCGGCGGAAGACCCGCACATGAAGGCCCGAGGCACCTGGTCAACGGACGGGGCCACGCTGCAACCGGCCCCTGCCCCGCGCTTTGGCGGGGCGACACCGTCGCCCGCCGCACCGCCCGACCGCGGCGCCGACAGCGCGGCCATCCGCAAGGAACTTGCGGATCGTGGGCTGCTGACCTGAAGCTCTTCAGTCCCCGCCCTGGCCTGGCATCCGTGCCCGCACCCACGCCTCTTCAGCCTCGGAGAACCCCTTTGGCGATCGGCACCACGTCGCGTTCTCGCGGACCACGCGCGCCGGGTTGCCGGCGACGATGGTAAACGGCTCAACCGACTTGGTCACGAGGCTCGCCGCGCCGATGACGCTGCCCTCGCCGATCTCGATATCCGGCATGATCAGAGACCGCCGCCCGACCCAGACATGATCGCCGATCCGGACGTGTTTCCGGCCGGACCGTATGACCTTGAAATCCGCAAGATCGACGAGCCCATGCTGATCGTTCGACTGCACGATAATCTCGTCAGACCAAAGGGTATCCTTGCCGATCTCGACATCGGCCTCGTCGACCACGAGCCGCACCCCGTTCATCGTGGTGCCCTCGCCGATCGTCAGGCTGGCCCTGCGCCAAAAGTTGATCTTGGCGATCATACGGCTTCCGGAATGAATCGTGCAGTCCGAGGAGCCCGGGCCCATGCCGATGATGATGCTTCCGGGAACCTCATCTGCCAGGATCCGCACCGTGAGAAACCGCTTCGCCGCCATATTGCCGACCGGGTTTATTTTCACGCGGCCCCGCGCGCTGGCCGGGCACGTCACTTCGCCTTCAATATGCCTCGGGTTCGTAGGGTCGGCGAGAAACTCGCGAATATCGTAGGTCTCATTCATGGGTATCAAATCGTCGCTAGAATTGGTCGGGCCCGTTAGATTCGATGGGCACCGGCAACGCAACACCCCAATTCAGCGGGGGCAACAACGGTCATAGTGGATTATGCGGGAAAATAATGGTCGGAGTGAGAGGATTCGAACCTCCGGCCCCTGCCTCCCGAAGACAGTGCTCTACCAGGCTGAGCTACACTCCGACGCTGAGCCACGCGATTATACGCCTGCCCGACGATTTGCAAGTAGCGAAATCATGGAAATCCGTGCAAGGGTAAATATGTAATGACAGACGATATGACCTATCATTTCAAACCCGGGCTGTCGCTGACGGAAAACGTGCGGCAGGTGGCCGATGACCAGATCGGTGCCGCGCTGGCCTCGCTGACCGGCGAGGGCGCGCTCGAGCCGCGTGTGCATGATGTGCGCAAGCGGATGAAGAAGCTGCGCGGGCTTCTGCGGCTGGTCCGCCCCGGGTTGGGCAAGCATTACAAGTCGGAGAATGCCGAGTTTCGCGATATCGCGCGGCTGTTCTCGGATATCCGCGACAAGCAGGTTCTGACGCAAACCCTGGAGGGGCTGGCGGAGAAGGCCGGCGACGACAGCCTGTCTCCATTGATCGCCTGGGCCGGCGAGCGGCGCGATGCGATGCTGCACGAGCACGACCTGCCCGGCCGGCTGGAAGAGGCGGCGAACCGGCTGGAGGATGCCCGCATCCGCGCCACGGCCTGGCCCGTCGACGGTACCTCGCACGAGGTGATCGCGGGCGGGCTGAAAAAGACCTATGGCCGGGCCCGGAAGAACTGGCGCAAGGCCGGGCGCGACCCGGAGAATGACGAGCTTCTGCACCAGTGGCGCAAGCGTGTGAAGTATCACTGGTATCATTGCCGCCTGCTGCGCGAGGCGTGGCCCGAGCCGATGCTTGCCCGGGTCGACACGCTGGACGAGTTGTCGGACGTGCTGGGCGACGATCACGACCTTGTGGTTCTGCGCGCGACGCTGGACGAGGCGTCGAAAGACCTGCCGAAAGCGGCCCGCAAACGGGTGGCCGAGCTGGCCGACGCCGAAAGCGAGGTGCTGCGCAAGCGGGCCTTCGGGCTGGCTGCCCAGATGCTGGGGGAGAAGAAGGGCCAGCTTGCCGACCGGCTGGCGGGCTACTGGATCTCGGCGCCCACTATGGCCGAGCGGAAGGCCGGGTAAGCCGACGTCGGAAGTCGGCAAGGTCGGCAGCGGGGACGCGAAAGCTAAGCTTTTCGAGACGTGGTGCGCCGATGGCCTTGTAGAAGGCCTGGGCGCCCTGGTTGTCGCCATCCGTCTGCCAGTCGAGCCTGACGCAGCCTTCGGCCTCGGCGATCTCTGCCAGGCCGGCCAGCAGGTGGCGGCCCGCGCCCTGTCCGCGGGCGGCGGGGTCGACGAACAGCTCCTTCATGAAAAGCGCCGTGCCGCGGCCCGCCGGGAAAGTGAGCGCCCATGTGGCAAAGCCCACGGGCCGGGCGCCGTCATGGGCCATCAGGCAGGACATGTGCCGGCCTGCATCGAGATGGCCGATCAGTTGCGCGGTCTCGGCCCCGTCCGGGGGGCCGAGGCGGTAATGTTCGAGATAGCCGTGGTAGAGCGGTTCGAACGCGGCCCCGTCGCCGGGACGGTAGGGCCGCGTTTCGATCACAGGCTGGCGTCGAGCGCCGCGACGATGGCGTCGCCCATCTCGCTGGTGGAGACGGGCGTCACGCCCTCTTCGCCCAGCAGGTCGGCGGTGCGCAGGCCGTCGGCCAACACTTTCTCGACCGCGCCTTCGAGGCGCGCGGCCTCGTCGCCCTGGTCGAAGGAATAGCGCAGCGCCATGGCGAAGCTGAGGATACAGGCGATGGGGTTGGCCTTGCCCTGGCCCGCGATATCGGGGGCCGAGCCGTGGACCGGCTCGTAGAGCGCCTTGGGCCGGCCGTTCGCCATCGGCGCGCCGAGGCTGGCCGATGGCAGCATGCCGAGCGAGCCGGTGAGCATCGCGGCGGCGTCCGACAGCAGGTCGCCGAAGAGGTTGTCGGTGACGATCACGTCGAACTGCTTGGGCCAGCGGCAGAGCTGCATGGCGCCGGCGTCGGCGTACATGTGCGAGAGCTGGACATCGGCGTAATCCTCGTCATGCACCTTCTGCACGACCTCGCGCCAGAGGATGCCGCTCTCCATCACGTTGGCCTTCTCCATCGAGCAGACCTTGTTATTCCGCCGGCGGGCCAGTTCGAAGGCGGCGCGGGCGACGCGGTCGATCTCCGACTCGGTGTAGCGCTGGGTGTTGATGCCGACGCGCTCGTTGCCTTCCTCGAAGATGCCGCGCGGCTCGCCGAAATAGACGCCGCTGGTCAGCTCGCGGACGATCATGATGTCGAGGCCTGCGACCACGTCCTTCTTCAGCGAGGAGAAATCGGCCAGCGCGTCAAAGCACTGGGCCGGGCGCAGGTTGGCGAAGAGGTCCATTTCCTTGCGCAGGCGCAGGAGGCCGCGCTCGGGCTTCACGGAGAAGTCGAGGTTGTCGTATTTCGGCCCGCCCACGGCGCCGAGCAGGACGGCGTCGACCTGTTGCGCGCGGTCCATCGTCACGTCGGCCAGCGGGGTGCCGTGCATGTCATAGGCGGCGCCGCCGACAAGGTCTTCGCTGACGTCGAATTTCATGTCCCGCTTGTCGCCATACCAGCCGATGATCTTGACGACTTCCGCCATCACTTCGGGGCCGATCCCGTCACCGGGGAGGATAAGAAGCGAAGGGTTGGTCATGGGGGCAATCCTCTGTCTGGAAACTATGTCGCCAATCGCCTAGCCCGAAGCCGGGGGAGGGTCAAGAAAGGCAGACGTCGGCGCGTCAATCCTCGCCGCGGCCCTCGCCTTCGCGGTCCCTGTCGTAGCTTATCGACAACGGAAACGCGGGCAGCCATGCCTCGCGGCGGATGCACCAGTTCTCGTAGGTCGGTTGCAGCTGATCCGGTGCATCCAGCGCACCCAGGTGCAGCTCTGTTTCCTCGCCGTCTTCGGCAAACACCGAGGAGCCGCAGTCGGGGCAGAAATGCCGGCCCTTCCAGGCCCTGGTTTCGCCCTCGACCCGCACCGCGCCGGCGGGAAAGATCGCCGCGGCATAGAAGAGCGCCCCGTGATGCTTGCGACAGTCGAGGCAGTGGCAGAGGCCCACCCGGTTGGGCCGGCCCGTCGCCACGATCCGTACCTTGCCGCAGAGGCAGCCGCCGGTCAGGTTTTCCATCGTCCTCTCCCGCTCAGACCAGGTGCGGTGCCATGCCTTCGGCCAGCGCGTCCCACACCAGGGCGATGCGCGGACTATGGCGCAGAGCCTGGTGCGTGGCCAGCCAGACCGGCAGCACCGGCAGGTTCACGTCGATCGGGATTTCCTCGACCTCGGGGTCGGCCTCGGCCACGCCGGCCTGGCCGAAGCCGATGCCGCAGCCGGCGCGCACCAGTTCCCAGTTGACGGTGTGGCTGTCGCAGCGGAAGGCGAACCACTCGCGCGTGGCCGGAAAGCCGCGCGCCTGCAATTCGCGGATGATCTCTTCGTTGCGGTCATAGCCGATGATCGGGTGATCGAAGAGGTCGCGCACCGTTTCCGGCCGGCCCGCCCGGTCGAGATAGGCGCGCGAGGCGAAGATGCCCAGCCGGATATCGCCCAGGTGCCGCCCCACCAGTTCGAGCTGTTTCGGGCGGTACATGCGCAGCGCGATGTCGGCCTCGCGGAAGAGCAGGTTCTCGGTGCTGTCGCTTGGCACGATGTCCACGCTGATGCCCGGCGCCTCGGCCCGCAATTTGGCGAGGATCGGCGGCAGGATGTAGAGCGAGACCGATTCGCTGGCGGTGATCCGCACCGGGCCCGCGAGGCCGGTTTCCTGCCCCGCCGCCGTCAGCGTGATCTCGTGCATCGCCGTCTGCATCTTCTGCGCGCCGGGCATCAGCGCGCGGCCATTCTCGGTCAGCGCCAGCCCCTTGGGTTGGCGGTTGAAAAGCGTCTGCCCGAGCGCGGTTTCAAGCTGCCGGATCTGGCGGCCGAGCGTTGGCTGGCTGGCCCCGAGGCGCCGCGCCGCCGCGGAAAGCGAGCCGGTCTCGGCCACGATGAGAAAGGCGCGGACGAGGGCCCAGTCGAGAGAGGTGAGGGATTTATCCATTCATTATTGAATATCAATTGCAGAATTTTTGGCAATTCCCATTCGGAGGGGAACAGGTATCGTTACGTCAATTCCTCGAACACATGGGAGCGGGATGATGCAGAAATCCGTACTGATCCTCGGCGCCTCGGGCCGGTTCGGCCGCAATGCCGCCGAGGCCTTCTGGAATGCCGGCTGGTCGATTCGCAGTTTCGACCGGCGGCATGACGACCTGAACGAGGCCGCGCAGGGCGCCGACGTGATCGTTGCCGCCTGGAACCCGGCCTACCCCGATTGGGCGGCGCAGCTGCCGCAGTTGCATGCGCGCATACAGGAGGCCGCCCGCCGTTCGGGCGCGATGGTTGTGATCCCCGGGAATGTCTATGTCTATGGGGAGCAGACGCCCGCCCCCTGGCGGGAAGGTTCGGCCCATGCGGCGGCCAACCCGCTTGGCCGTTTGCGGGTCGGGATGGAGCAGAGCTATCGCGACAGCGGGGTGCAGACCGTCATCCTGCGGGCTGGCGATTTCATCGACACCGAGGCCTCGGGCAACTGGCTTGACCGGATGATGCTGCCGTCGCTGCCGCGCGGGACGCTGACCTATCCGGGGCAGCCGGACATTCCCCATGCCTGGGCCTACCTGCCGGACCTGACCCGAGCCGCGGCCGAGATTGCCGAGCAGAAGGAGAGCCTGCCGGCGTTCACCGATGTGAATTTCCCGGGATACACGATGACCGGGGCGGACATGGCCGACATGCTGTCGGGCCTTGCGGGCCGTCGGGTTGCGCTGCGCCGGATGTCGTGGCTGCCGCTGCGGTTTGCCGCGCCGGTCTGGCCGATGGGGCGCAGCCTGTTGGAGATGCGCTACCTGTGGGACACGCCGCATTGGCTGGAAAGCGAGGCGTTTGATAGGCTTTGCCCCCGCTTCACCGCCACCGCGCCGGAGGATGCGCTGGCCCGCGCCGCGGCGCCCTGGCTGAAACCGGCGAAACGCTGCACCGTGATCCGTCAGTCGATGACGAGGTCGACCCAGACGAGCCTGTGACGGCTGGCCTCTGTCGCGGCGGCGGCCAGCGGGTCGCCCTCGCCGGGCCAGACCACACCTGACGCGGCGACCTTCAGGTCAGCCGAGGGCAGCACGTAGCTGACCCGCAGGTGCCCCGGCACCGGCTCGCCCCAGGCGGCGGTGTCGAGGGCCGGGTCGCCCATCTGCCCCTCGGCCCGGGCCGCCGGGCCGTCGCGCTGTGGCGCGGGGTCCTGAAGCCGTGGGTCTGCAAGCAGGCCTGCTATCGCCTCCTTTCGCCCGTCGCCATCGACAGGGTCGAGGTTGGCGTTGCCCGCCAGCACGAAGGCATGCCCCGGCACGTCACCGAAAGCGCCGTCGAGATAGCGCTGCCAGAAGACGATCTCGTCATGGTTCCGCCGCCCATTCCTGTCTTCCGGGCCGTCGAAGACCGGCGGCGTGGCGTGGAAGGTCAGCAGCGTCAACCGCCTGTCGCCGATCGTGATGGGGAGAGCCCAATGGCCGACCGAGGACAACCTCTGCACCTCGGCGTTCATCCCCTCGTCTGGAATTGCACCGGGCAGGTCTTTCCACAACAGATCGCTGAAATCCTGCACGCCGGCCAGGTCGACCGGGTGGCGCGACAGGATCGCCATGCCCCCCTCGCCCGCGAACCAGCCGTAGCCCTGGGCATCCTCCGGCTCACCCAGCCGCCCGTCGCCGTCGAGGTCGTGACCGCTGGCCATGCCGCTGTTGGGGCGCAGGGCGAAGATGTGCGGATAGGCCACGCCTGCCGCCTCGATGAGATCGCGTAATGCAGCCAGAGCCGCCTGCCCGTGATCGTAATCGATGCCCTGGAGGATCAGCACATCGGGCGCCGCGTGCGCGACCACCTCGGCGACCGCCTCGGCCTGTGGATCGCCGTCGAGGATATCCCGAAGCAGGAGGCCAGGCCCCTTGCGGGACAGCTCGGTGTGGAAGGTGGCGATGCGAAGGGTGTCCGCCATGGCCGGCCCGGCCAGAAGCCAGCCCAGCAGGAGGGCGGAAATCAGGCTTCCTGCAGCGTGTCTTCGGCCTCGTCCTTGCCATAGACCCGGCGGCGCTTGGCCTCGATCAGCTCGGCCACGCGCGACAGGGCGATGCCCCGGATCAACATGCTTGCAGGTAGAAAGGCCCATGCCGTTATCGTCCAGATCAGCGTTTGCGGATTGGCGACCGACACCGGATCGATGATATCCGACGTCGCCTTGATCGCCGTCGGGATAATGAATGGCAGAAGAGCCCCTAACACTATGTTAACGCCGGCATCGCGTTTGAGCCGGTCGACGACGTCACCGCCGCGCGTGGGGTCGAAAAGCGGCAGGTTGACCCAGACATTGAACGACCCCTTGCGCATGGGCCAATTCAGCATCCGCACATAGGTGACGAAGATCAGCATCATCACCAGCGAGACGGCATAGGAAATGCCGGCCGCCGTGCGCACATCGTGGGTCAGGTCGGGCCCGGCATCGGGCGGCAGCATCAGCACCACAAGGCGAACGGGCGAATAGGGAAAGTCGATCACCCGGCCCAGCACGTCGCCCAGCTGGCTGAGCATGACCGTCACGCCGTTCGGGTCGGTCTTGCCCCGCATGATCAGCGAGATCGTGACCACCGAGACCGCCAGGGCGATGAACTTGATGCGGTTGAAGGGCGGCGCGAAACGGAATTCGACGATGCTGGGGTACTTCCCGTAATACTCCATGAAGGTCAGGAGCGAGGCCAGCAGCGCGATGACGACAACGATCTGGGCGGTATCCGAGGCGACGGTCGGCAGCAGCAACGCCGGAAGCGCGACGAGAACCGCCACGCAATAGGCGCGAAAAAGCGCACTGACAATCTGCGAAACCACTGCCCGTTTCCCTTCAAACTGGCCAGGCCCGGTACGATGCCGCGCCTTTGTCCCAACTTGATCCCGCCGTTTCTGGCGGTCTGCCTCATTCTTGTCCAATTTTTGCCCCTTTTCCACCACGGGCTCAAGCTTGGGGCATTCTAGATCGGAATTTTCTGTTCAATTGATGATGCAAGTGGTGCGGGAATGCATCAATTTGATATCCGAAATTTGACGTTCTTGTGTATATACACAACATATGGTGGAATTGGCAAGCCTCGCCACTATACCTGAATGGCCTGTGGCAAGTTTCGCTTAAAAGATGTGGCAATTTCCCGGCCCGCACGCCATGCGGGAAGGCCGGGAAGATGGCCGAATTGTGGCGGGCTTGTGCCTCAGACCCAGGGCCGTTCGGCCGCCGCGCGGGTTTCATAGGCGGCGATGGCGTCGGCTTTTTCCATCGTCAGGCCGATATCGTCGAGCCCTTCCAGAAGGCAGTGCTTCTTGAAGCTGTCGATCTCGAACGGAATGACTTCGCCATCCGAGGTGGTGACCGTCTGCTCTTCGAGGTCGACGGTCATCCGCGCGTTCGAGCCCTTCTCGGCATCCTTCATCAGCACGTCGACCTTCTCCTGCGGAAGCGAGATCGGCAAGATGCCGTTCTTGAAGCAGTTGTTGTAGAAGATGTCGGCAAAGCTGGGCGCGATGACGCAGCGAATGCCGAAATCCTTGATCGCCCAGGGCGCGTGCTCGCGGCTCGATCCGCAGCCGAAATTGTCGCCTGTGACAAGCACCTCGGCCTCGCGATACTGCGGCTTGTTCAGCACGAACTCGGGGATGTCGTTGCCGTCGTCGTCATAGCGCATCTCGTGAAACAGGTTCACGCCGAGGCCCGAGCGCTTGATCGTCTTCAGGAACTGCTTGGGGATGATCATGTCGGTATCGACGTTGATCATCGGCATGGGCGCCGCGACCCCGGTGATTTTCTCGAATTTTTCCATGTCTTGTCTCCTTGAACGGGTGGCGGGCTGAAGCCCGCCCTACGCCGGTGGTAGGCCGGGCTTCAGCCCGGCACACCGTCACATCATCTGCCGTACGTCGGTCAGCTTGCCGGTCACCGCCGCCGCGGCCGCCATGGCCGGGCTCATCAGGTGGGTCCGGCCGCCACGGCCCTGCCGGCCCTCGAAGTTGCGGTTCGAGGTGGCGGCACAGCGCTCGCCGGGCGCCAGCTGGTCGGGGTTCATGGCAAGGCACATGGAACAGCCCGCGAGACGCCATTCGAAGCCCGCGTCCTTGAAGATGTCGGCCAGCCCCTCTTCCTCGGCCTGTGCGCGCACGAGGCCCGAGCCGGGCACGACCATGGCGCGAAGCCCTTCCTTGATCTTCTTGCCCTTCAGGATCTCGGCCGCGGCGCGCAGATCCTCGATCCGGCCGTTGGTGCAGGAGCCGATGAAGACCGTGTCGATCTCGATCTCCGACAGCGGCGTGCCGGCTTTCAGGCCCATGTATTCCAGCGCGCGCTTGGCGGCGTCGACCTTGCCGCCCTGGAAGTCTTCCGGCGCGGGCACGATGGCGTCGATCGGGAGCACGTCCTCGGGACTGGTGCCCCAGGTGACGACGGGGGCGATATCTTCGCCCTTGATGGTGATCACCTTGTCCCAATGCGCGTCGTCATCGGAGTAGAGAGTCTTCCACCAGTTGAGCGCGGCCTCCCATTGGGCGCCTTTCGGCGTATGCGGCCGGCCCTTGATGTATTCGAAGGTGGTCTCGTCCGGCGCGATCAGGCCGGCGCGGGCGCCGCCCTCGATCGCCATGTTGCAGACGGTCATCCGGCCTTCCATCGACAGGCTCCGGATCGCCTCGCCGCAATACTCGATCACGTAGCCGGTGCCGCCGGCGGTGCCGGTGCGGCCGATCACCGACAGGGTGATGTCTTTCGCGGTGACGCCGGGGCGCAGCTGGCCGGTGATCTCGACCTTCATGTTCTTCGACTTGGTCTGGATCAGCGTCTGGGTGGCCAGCACATGCTCGACCTCGGACGTGCCGATGCCGTGGGCCAGCGCGCCGAAGGCACCATGCGTGGCCGTATGGCTGTCGCCGCAGACCACGGTCATGCCCGGCAACGTCCAGCCCTGCTCGGGGCCGACGATATGCACGATGCCCTGCCGGATATCGTTGACGGGGTAGTAGTTCACCCCGAAATCCTTGGCGTTCTTGTCCAGCGCCTCGACCTGGATGCGGCTTTCCGGGTTCTCGATCCCGTTCACCCGGTCGGGGGTGGTGGGCACGTTGTGATCCGGAACAGCGATGGTTTTCTCGGGTGCCCGCACGGTGCGGCCCGCCATGCGCAGCCCTTCAAAGGCCTGCGGGCTGGTCACTTCGTGCACGAGGTGCCGGTCGATATAGAGAAGGGATGTGCCGTCCTCGGCCTCGTGGGCGAGATGGGCATCCCAGATCTTGTCATAGAGTGTCTTGGGGGACATGGGTCCTCTCCGGTTCTTCAGATGGAGTTGTGGTGTGACAGGAATGGCCGCGCGCTCATAGGCGCGCCAGCACCGTCATCGTCGCGCCGTGGAAGCGCCAGGGCAGGCGCGCGCGGTCATCCATGTCGAATATCCGTGTCATGCACATGCAGATATAGCGAGTCTGGCTCTGTCGCAAGGGAAACGCGATAGGGCGCGCGTGTGGTGCCGGTGCGGATTTGAGTATTTTTGGAACAATGAAAGCACGGCCCGTCCTTCATCTTGCCCCAAATACTCGAAAGAACCGTCAGCCGAACCTGGTGCGCCAGCACGGTTTCATGTCGCCCGCTTCCGCCCGCGCCTCGTAGACGCCGCGGGCAATGGCCCGCGCCACGCAGAGGGCGGCGGCGTGGCCCAGCAGAAGCGTATCGGCCAGCGGATCGGTCAGCGGCTTTTCCCCGGTGGCGGCGGCGAAGATCAGGTCACCGTCGAGCGGCGTGTGCGACGGCACAAGGGCGCGGGCCATGCCGTCATGGGCGGCGGTGGCCATGCGGGTGCATTGGGCCTGGGTGAGCACGGCGTCGGTGGCGACGATGCCGATGGTGGTGTTGCCCCGGTCGCGGCCCTTGATGTGAGGGGCCAGGGGCGGGGCGGTTGGGGCCAACCCCAGCCCGCCGAACTCGCCGCCGATCTCGAAAGGCGCCGCCCAGAACTGCGGCCCGTCGCCGACGATCGCCGAGCCCAGCGCGTTCACCGCCACAAGTGCGCCGACGACATGGCCGGAGGGCAGCCGCAGCGAGGCCGAGCCGATGCCGCCTTTCAGCGTGGCCGTCACCGCCCCCGTTCCGGCCCCTTCCGTGCCCAGCGCGAAGTCTTGCGCCGCGGCCTCCAGCGCCTGCGCGCCGAGCCGCTTGTAGGGATTCTCGGGCCAATCTTTTGCGCCCCCATTCGCCAGGTCGAACAGGATCGCCCCCGGCACGATCGGCACCCTCACGGGCCCCACCGCAAAGCCGCGCCCCGTGACGCGCAACCCGTCTGCCACGCCCGAGGCCGCGTCGAGCCCGAAGGCCGAGCCGCCCGACAGCACCAGCGCATCGACCTCCTGCACCGTCTTGTCGGGCGCCAGCAAATCCGTTTCCCGCGTGCCCGGCGCGCCGCCCGTCACCTGGACCCCGGCGACGAAGGGCTTGTCCCCCACCAGCACGGTCGACCCGGTCTTGATCCGCGCATCCGCCGCGTGCCCCACGCGCAGGCCGCCCACGTCGGTGATCAGGTTCCGCTCTCCCGGTCGATAAGCTTCCGTCACGCGTCGCCCTCCGTTCAGTCGCAAACAGTCTTGACCGGATCGCCCCGGATCGGCAAGAACACCCACAGGCCCGGGCGATGGCGTCGCCCCCTCATGGCCCTTCCCCACAGTCCTGAACGCCGGGACCTTTCTGATCAAGGAGGGTCTGAAAATGACTGCACGTCCTGAATTCTACCGCTTCCACAATGGCGAAAAGGCCCCGCTGCCTTTCGCCAAATCCGAATACGACGCCCGCCTCGCCGACCTGCGCGACACGATGGAGCAGATGGGCGCCAGCGCCTGCGTGCTCACTTCGATGCATAACGCCGCCTATTTCTCGGGGTTTCTCTATTGCGCCTTCGGGCGGCCCTATGCCTGTGTCGTCACCGACACCGACTGCGTCACCATCTCGGCCGGCATCGACGCGGGCCAGCCGTGGCGCCGTTCGGTGGGCGACAACATCACCTATACCGACTGGCAGCGCGACAATTTCTGGCGCGCCGTGCGCGAGGTGACGGGTGAGAACGCGGTGATCGGGTATGAGGGCGACCACCTGACGCTGATGCAGCGCGACAAGCTCGAGGATTTCCTCAAGCCGCTGACCATGCTTGATATCGCGCCGGCCACGATGCGCCAGCGGATGATGAAATCCGACGCCGAGATCGCCCTGATCCGCAAATGCACCGCGATCGCCGATGTGGGCGGCTACGCGATCAAGGAAGCGGTGCGCGAAGGGGTGCGCGAGATCGACGTGGCGATGGCCGGGCGCGACGCGATGGAGCTGGAGATCGCCCGCGTTTTCCCCGACGCCGAATACCGCGACACCTGGGTCTGGTTCCAGTCGGGGCTGAACACCGACGGGGCCCACAACCCGGTCACGGCGCGGCCATTGCAGCGTGGCGATATCCTCAGCCTCAACACCTTCCCGATGGTCTCGGGCTATTACGTGGCGCTGGAGCGGACGATGTTCGTGGGCGAGGTGGATGAGGCCTCCCGCAGGATCTGGGAGGCCAACGTCGCCACCCATGAATATGGCATGTCGCTGCTGAAACCCGGCGTCAGCTGTGCCGAGGTCACGCACCAGATCAACGCCTTCCTGGAAGAGCGCGACCTGCTGCAATACCGCACCTTCGGCTATGGCCACTCCTTCGGCATCCTCAGCCACTATTACGGGCGCGAGGCCGGGCTGGAGCTGCGCGAGGATATCGATACCGTGCTGCAACCCGGCATGGTCATTTCGATGGAGCCGATGCTGACCCTCCCCGAGGGAGCGCCCGGCGCCGGCGGTTATCGCGAGCATGACGTGCTGGTGATCACCGACGAGGGACACGAGAACATCACCGGCTACCCCTACGGGCCGGGGTTCAACGTGGTCGGTTGAGACACCGGGCGCCGCCTAACCGGGGCGGCGCCCGAAGTGACCCACCGTCACACTTTGCTTTCCCGCGCGCTCTGGCATGGTATCCCCGACATCCAGCCGGAGACCCCGTCCATGACCCCGCTCGAAGACTTCGCCGCCGCCGTCAGTGCCCGCGCCAAGGGGCGTATCCGGGGCTCCGTCGCGCTCGACATGCCCGACCTCGGGCGCCTCTATGTCGACGAGACCGGGGCGACCGAAAGCGACCGCGATGCCGACCTGACATTGACGGCCACGTCGCAGGTCTTCCGCAACATCGTCGAGGGCAGCCAGAACCCCACCACCGCCGTGATGACCGGCAAGCTCAAGGTCGACGGCAGCCCGATGCGGGCGCTGAAAGTGGGCGAGATCCTGAGCGCGGCGCCCTGACGCGATACCCGTCCCGGCCCCGAACCGGGACCTCCGGACAGCGAAGAGGTCCCGGATCAGGTCCGGGACGCTCTCACGACGTAACCCGTCACGTCATCGCGAAGATCCGCGCCGGCCCGCCGGAGCCGCCCTTGTGCTTGGGCGCCCCCACGACGATGGTCGCCCCGGCCGCCGGCAGCTTGTCGAGATTGGCGAGGCACTCGATGCCGAACCGGCCCGAGGGCAGCCAGGCGTAATGGGTCGCGAAATCGGGCGAAGGGCCGAAATCGAGCGACAGCGTGTCGACCGCGATCGACTGTGCCGCGGTTTCCTCCATCAGCATGGTCGCCGCCTCGACATGGAAGCCGGGGAAGTGCATCACCCCTTCGCCATCAGCGTTGCGGAACCCGTCGCCGCCGGTCTTGCCACCCCAGCCGGAATGCATCGCCACACAGGCATTCTCGGGGATCTCGCCATTGGCGTCGATCCACGCCTTCAGGTCGTCTGGCGTGACCTGTGCATCGGCGTCCTCCTCGGCCTTGGCGGCGATATCCACCACGCAAAGGGGCGCGACCAGCGTGTTCACCGGGATCTCGTCGACCGAGTTGCCATCGGCCGAGAAATGCATCGGCGCGTCGACATGGGTGCCGGTGTGCTCGTTGATGCTCAGGTTGAAGAGGTTGAAGCCGTGGTCGGCGAAGTTGAACTCCTGCGTCATCTCGATGCCGGGGGCACCGAAGAAGGTGGGGAAATCGGGGCCATAGGCATGGGTCAGGTCCTCGACCGACCCCACCCCGGCGGCCATCGCCGGCGGGGCCGCGACCGAGCTGCCCAGCACCGCGGCCGCGCCGCTTGCGGCGGTCGCGGTAAAGAAACTCCGCCGCGACAGCATCTTTTCCTTCACGGCATTCATCACGCAGATATCACACATGATCGTACTCCCTGATTTATGATTATCGGGCAAACGTAACCCGAAAGGGCCGTCGGCCAAACGGGATTCGCGCACACCCCGTCCCGCCACCCCGCCAGTGCCGGGAAATTTTGCGAGATTCCCGGTCGCATCTGGCCCCTCGCGGGTTCATGATTATATGCGGTCACACGGGCAGGAATCGCGCAGCAAAGGAAAGGGGCCGGCATGGTCTACGTCAAATGGGTCTTCATCATCGCCTTCTGGCTCGTCGTGGGCGCCTTCCTGCATTACACCCTGCCCCAGCACGATATCGCGCGCATCACCGACACCTATGAAAAGCGCGTCGATTTCGGCGAGAACTCGATCTTCTGGGCCAACCAGGGCACGGGCGAGGTCGAAGGCACGGTGAACCGCGACGTGTTCTTCATCACGGCGGTGCGCGAGAACGGCCGGGTGATGGTCTATCGCAACGAGGACACCGGCTGGGGCTGGCCGCCCTATTTCAAGTTCGACACCTCGAACCTGCAGGCCGAGGCGGCCGACCTGAAATCGACCTCGGAGAACCCCCGGTGGGTGTCGATCCGCCACTATGGCTGGCGCAACGAGTTCATTTCGATCTATCCAAACGCGGTCACCATCAAACGGGTCGCGGGGCCCGACGTGCAGATCATCCCGTGGTTCAACATCATCGTGCTGACGCTGCTCTTCGCGCTGTTCTGGGCGGTGCGCGTGCGGTGGCGGCGGTTCCGCCGGAACAGGATCAACCCGAAGGTCGATGAATGGACGGATGGCTGGGGCTGACCCCATGAGCGTGTCACCGACACGCTTCCGTCACGCTATGGATATTTGATTCCAAGAAGAAGCCGGGGCGAGGCAGCCCGCAAGGGCTGATGAGCGGCGCCCTAGCGCTTGCCGTAATAGAGGCCCACCACGTGCTCGGCCTCGGCGAAGAAGAGCCATCGGCTGGCCGCGACGCCCGCGAGATGGCTGATCACTGCCACCAGCGCCAGCACATGCGCAAAGGGCATGATCAGCAGCGAAAAGGGCAGGACGAAGCCCAGCAGCATCGCGATCGAGCGCAGCTTGGTCGCGTGTTTGCGGCCCACCTGGTAGGCGAATTCCCGCAGCAGGTAGTTGTTGCCGGTATGCGGCGGCTCGAACGAGCGCACCTTGCCGGTACGGCCAAGCCCCGTCGCCGTCGCCAGCGTCGTGCCGCTGTTTTCGAATGCCCCGTCGCCGCGCATCCACCACAGCACCTGAA
Source organism: Roseovarius indicus (assembly GCF_008728195.1). NCBI lineage: Bacteria > Pseudomonadati > Pseudomonadota > Alphaproteobacteria > Rhodobacterales > Roseobacteraceae > Roseovarius > Roseovarius indicus. The sequence continues at coordinate 352,428 of NZ_CP031598.1, read as the reverse complement.
CCGCCGCCGCCAGGGGCAGAAGCAGCATCGCCGCCTTGATCTGCCCGGCCAGCAGCGCGCCGCCAGAGACCGACAGCATCAGGAACAGGAGCGGCGTCAGCCAGGTCTTCCAGCGCGGCACCGTGGACATCTGCGCATAGATCATCGCCGTGCAGAACACCGTGCCCAGCGACAGCGCCGCGCCGATCACGCCGAGGAGGCGCCAGCTTTCGCCCCAGAAGACCAGCCCGGCGCCATAGAGGGCCATCACCACGAGGGCCGCGACCGAGACGACGCCTTCGCGGCTCAGCCACGAGCTGCGCCATTGCGTGAAGGCCAGCAGCGCGCGTTCCGGGTGGCCGAGGTGGAAGGTCGAGGAGACAAGCCCGCCCACCGCCAGCGCATAGCCGATGACGAAGAAGGTGAACGCAACCCAGCCGGTGACCTGCGGAAAGCCGAGGCCCAGCCACGCCAGAAGGCCGAAGCCCAGCCCCGAGAGCGTGGTGAAGATGATGACGGACGGCGCCGGATGCATGTCAGAGCTTCTCCAAAGTCTTGTCAAGCCAGCCGAGGAAGCCCTTGGGCTCCTCCGCGACCGGCTGAAGATAGGGCGCCAGCACGTCGACCTGGTCGAGCTCGTCCTTGGGCCGCGGCGGCAGGTACTTGTTGACGGGCTTCGTGCCCTGCTCCGGCATCAGGTCCATGCCGCCCCGTTCCTCGACCAGTTTCGAGACATCGCTCTCCGGATCGCCAAGGTCGCCGAAATGCCGCGCGCCCGCCGGGCAGGTGCGCACGCAGGCGGGAACCCGGTCTTCCTCGGGCAGGTTCACATTGTAGATCCGGTCGACGCAGAGCGTGCATTTCTTCATCACCCCTTCGGCCGCATCCATCTCGCGCGCGCCATAGGGGCAGGCCCAGGCGCAGAGGCCGCAGCCGATGCAGGCGCTTTCGTTCACCAGAACGATCCCGTCCTCGACCCGCTTGTAGCTGGCGCCGGTGGGGCAGACGGTGACGCAAGGCGCATCCTCGCAATGCAGACAGCTTTTCGGGAAGTGGATGAGCTGCGCCGCGCCTTCCTCGGGCTGTACCTCGTAGGAATGCACCCGGTTGAGGAACGTGCCGCTCGGGTCGGCGCCATAGGGATCCTGATCGGACAGGGGCGCGCCGTAATTCTCGGTGTTCCAGCCCTTGCAGCTGACCACGCAGGCGTGACAGCCGACACAGGTGTCGAGGTCGATCACCAGCCCGAGCTTGCGGTCGGTCTTTTCGGGAAGCGTGGTCATTGACCCTCCTCCGCTGTGGTACAAGTTTCAACGAATGCCGCGAGATCGTCGGCGAACCGGTCGGGGTTTTCGAGGAAGGGCGCATGGCCCGCCCCGTCATAGGGCAGGTAGCGGGCGTCTTTCATCAACGCCGCCGCCGCCTCACCGGTCGCGGCGGAAACGACCTCGTCCTGCACACCGTGAATCACCAGCCCGGGGCAGGTCATCGCCGCGTAGACGGGCCGGAAATCCCACGTGGGGGCAAAGAGCGCCCGGCGCACATGCGGCGGGCAGAGCATGTTAGCGCCGACCAGCTCACCATACGCTTGCGTATCGAGGGGCTGCGCGGTGCATTCCTTGACGAATTTCGCGGTGGCCGCCAGCCGCCTCGGCAGGTCGTCGGTGTAAAGGTCGCGCTGCACGCCGGGGCTCGACGGTCCGACCATCCAGTCTTCGCGGGCCGCGCCAATGGTCAGGATGCCACCGGCGAGCACCATGCCTGACAGCCCTGCATCGCCATGCACCGACAGGTACGACGCGATCACCCGGCTGCCATAAGACCAGCCCACAAGCACCGGCTTCTCGAGCCCGTAGCCTTCGATCACCGCGGTCACGTCATCGGCCCAGAGCGCCGTATCGGTGTAGGGCCCCTCGCCCTCCGGCTTGTCCGACGCGCCATGCCCGCGCAAATCCATCGCCACCACGCGGAACCGGCCCTTCAGCCGGTCCATCACCGGCCGCCAGCACACAGATTGCTGCGCCCAGCCGTGGATGAAGAGCACGGCCGGCGCGCCCTCAGGGCCCTCCGCATACGTGGCCAGCCGCACGCCGTCGCGGCCGGTGATCTCCGGCATGCTCATTCGCCCACCTTCCAGCGGAGTTCATCCGGCCCCTTGCCCACCGGCGACTTGATCGCGCTGAACGTGGGCTTTGCCTCGTCGGGTGCAGTGGTCTTCTCGATCTTCACGCGCAGGTCGAACCAAGCGGCCTGCCCGGTGATCGGATCGGAATTCGACCAGCGCAGCCCGTCGCCCTTGGGCGGCAGCAGCTCGTGAATGAGGTGGTTCAGCAGGAACCCCCTTGTCGCCTCCGGAGCCTTTTCGTCCAGCGCCCAGGCGCCCTTGCGCTTGCCGATGGCGTTCCATGTCCAGACCGTGTTCTCGTTCAGTGCCGCCATGTGGGCCACCGGCACCACGATCTCTCCATGCGCCGAGCTCACGCGCGCCCAGTCCCCCTCGGCAAAGCCCTCCTTCTCCCAGATCTTCGTCGGAACGTAGAGCGGGTTCTGCCCGTGGATCTGCCGCAGCCACGCGTTCTGCGTGCCCCAGCTGTGATACATCGCCATCGGCCGCTGGGTCAGGGCGTGAACCGGGTATTCCTCCACATCCACGCTGCCATCCTCGAAGGGCGGGTACCACACCGGCAGCGGGTCGAGCGTCTGCTTGATCCGCTCGCGCAGATGCGCGGGCGGCTGGCGTTCGCCATGGCCTTCGGCGGCCAGCTGGAACTGGCGCATCGTCTCGACATACAAATCGAAGACATACGGCTGCGGGCTGTCATAGATGCCCATGTCGACGGCCCAGTCCTGGTAGGCCATGTTCCACGGCTTCATATAGGCCGCCTCGTCGGGGATGTGCTTGATGAAGAACCCGCCATTGGCGATGTAGCTTTTCAACTGCGAGGGGTTCGGCGCACCGCGCCCGTGGGTCAGGCCGGTCTTGCCGCTGCGCCACCCGGCGAGCGGGCCGATGCCCGGCTTGCGCTCGTGGTTGGTGATGTAATCGGCGTAGTCGGTGTATTTCGCGGCGCCCGCCTCATCGGTGAATCCCGGCAGCTTCAGCTTGTTCGCCAGCTGCACCAGCACCGTCTGGAAGCCGCGCACGTCGCGGTCGGGTTCGACCACCGGCCAGCGGATCGCGTCGGCCGCGGCATCCGCCTCGCAGATCGGGCGGTCGAGCAGGCTGATACAGTCGTAGCGCTCTAGATATGTCGTATCGGGCAGGATCAGGTCGGCATAGGCGACCATCTCGGAACTGTAGGCATCCGAATAGATGATCCGCGGAATGACATACTCGCCGTTCTCGTCGGTGTCCGTCAGCATGTCGATCACGCCGCGCGTGTTCATGCTGGAATTCCACGACATGTTGGCCATGTACATGAACAGCGTGTCGATCTTGTAGGGGTCACCGGCATGGGCGTTGCTGATGACCATGTGCATCAGGCCATGCGCGCTCATCGGGTTTTCCCATGTGAACGCCTTGTCGATCCGGGCGGGCGTGCCGTCTTCCCTCAGCGCAAGGTCCTGCGGGCCGCGCACGAAGCCAAGGTGCGGGCCGTCGAGCGGGGCATCGGGGGTGAACTTGCAGTGTGGTGTCGGGTGGGCGGTGACGGGCTTGGGATAGGGCGGCTTGAACCGGAAGCCGCCGGGCACCTCGACCGAGCCCAGCAGGATCTGCAGCATGTGCAGCGCCCGGCAGGTCTGGAACCCGTTGGAATGGGCCGAGATGCCGCGCATGGCGTGGAAGCTCACCGGGCGGCCCTTCATGACCGAATGCTTTTCGCCGCGGAAATCCGTCCATTCCCGCTCGAGCACGATCTCTTCCTCGAAGGCCACCCGCGCCAGCTCGTTGGCGATCGCGCGGATCTTGGCGGGCTTGACGCCACAACGCTCGGCCACCGCCTCGGGCGCGTATTCCTTGCCCATGTAGCGCGAGGCCATCAGGTGCATCACCGGTTTGTGGGTGATCCCGCCATCCCGATACGTGGCCGACAGGTCTGGCCGCACGCCCTTCTTGTCGAACGCCGTCAGCTTGCCGGTCTTCCGGTCGATCACCTGCGGCTTGCCGTCGGCGTCGCGCAGGAAAAGCCCGTACTGGGCCGACTTGGAATCCCGGTTCACGATGTACCCGGCATTGGTGTAACGGGCGAGGTAATCGAGGTCGATCTTGCCGGCCTTCAACAGGCAATGCACCAGCGACAGGATAAAGAGGCCATCCGTCCCCGGCGTGATCCCGACCCAGTCATCGGCCACGGCATTGTAGCCTGACCGGATCGGGTTCACCCCGATCACCTTGGCGCCCCGCGCCTTGATCTTGCCGATGCCCATCTTGATGGGGTTGCTGTCATGGTCCTCGGCCACGCCGAAGATCATGAAGAGCTTGGTATGGTCCCAATCGGGCTGGCCGAACTCCCAGAACGCGCCACCCATCGTGTAGATGCCCGCAGCCGCCATGTTGACCGAGCAGAACCCGCCATGCGCGGCATAGTTGGGCGTGCCGAAATTCTGCGCCCAGAAGCTGGTGAAGGACTGGCTCTGATCCCGCCCGGTGAAGAAGGCCAGCTTCGACGGGTCGTTCTTGCGCAGCGGGCCCAGCCACCCGGCGGCGATATCCAGCGCCTCGTCCCAGCTGATCTCCTCGAACTCGCCCGAGCCGCGCGGGCCGACACGCTTCAACGGGGCCCGCAGCCGTGATGGCGCGTTGACCTGCATGATCCCCGCGCTGCCCTTGGCGCAAAGCACGCCCTTGTTCACCGGATGGTCGCGGTTGCCCTCGATATAGGCGACCTTGCCGTCCTTCATGTGCACGTTGATCCCGCAGCGGCAGGCGCACATGTAGCACGTGGTCTTGCGCACCTCGTCCGACACCTTGGGCGAGGTATTGATTCGCGGTTGATCAAAACTCATTTGGAAATTGTCCCTCCGTCCGGCGGTACATTAGGCCAGATTGATAGGGTCCGCGACCATTTTCTGAGTGACATCCGGGATTGGAACACTCTCCCAGGAATCACCGGGTCTTGCAGACGTTTTTCCCGACAATCCAATCACCCGTCCCCCAGCAAGTCCAGCGCATCCGCCGCGATCCGGCGTTCTTCCTGCGCCTCGATGATCCAGCACGCCACATTCGACCCCTCGGAATGCAGCTTTGTATGCCCTTTGTCATTGGCCTCGGGGTCGAGCTTCAGCCCCAGCCAGCCCAGCCCCTCGGCAATACGCTGCCGTACGGGCGCGGCGTTCTCGCCGATGCCGCCGGTGAAGGCCACGGCATCCAGCCCCTCCATCGCCGCGATCATCGAGCCGGAGTGGCGCACCGCCCAGTAACAGAAATGCTCGACCGCAAAGCGCGCGCGGTCGCCGCCATCCTCGAGCAGCGCGCGCATGTCGGAAATGCCACCCGACAGGCCCCAGAGCCCGCTCTCCTTGTTGAGCCTCCGGTGCGTCGCGTCGATCCCGTCCTCGCCCGCGAGCCGCAGAACGGCGTTGCCGTCGATGCTGCCGGTACGCGTGCCCATGGTCAGGCCTTCCAGCGGCGAATAGCCCATCGTTGTCGCCACTGACTGCCCGTCGCGGATGGCACAGATCGACGCGCCGTTGCCGAGGTGCAGCGCCAGAAGCCGTTTCGGCAGCACCTCGCCGGACACCTCGGGCAGCGACCGCACCAGCGACGCATAAGACAGGCCGTGAAACCCGTAGCGCCGTATCCCCCGCGCCTCGATATCCGCGGGCAGGGCATAGCGCCGCGCCACTTCCGGATTGGAAGCATGAAAGCCGGTATCGAAGCTTGCGCATTGCGGCAGGTCGGGCGCCAGCCGCGCCAGCGTTTCGATGGCGGCAAGGTTGTGGGGGTTGTGCAGCGGCGCCAGCGGCACGCAGCGCCGGATGCCCGCCAGCACGTCGTCTGTCACCAATGCCGGCCGGGTCAGCTCGGTGCCGCCATGCACCACGCGATGCCCGGCCGCCCGGAAGCTCTCCACCGACAGGCCTTGCGCCGCCAGCCCCTCCAGCAGGGCCGCCAGCGCCTCTTCATGATTGGCGAACCTTGCCTTGTGCCGGGTGTCCCCGACCTTCAGCGACCCTTCGCCGCCGATTCCGTCGGCCATGCCGCCCAGCCGCTCGGTCAGGTCACCGCCGAACACAGCGCATTTGATGGAAGAGGACCCGGCATTGAGAACCAGTATCGCGTCCTCGCCGCCGGTTCCCGTCATCGGATCAGACCACCTGCTCGCGCATGTCGGCCGCGTCGATCCCGGCGACTTCCACCGGTTTCTTCATCGCGTCGCGGCGGAAGGGCTCGCCCAGCTCCTGGTTGATCATCGCCTCGATCAGGGTGGTCTTGCCGTGTTCCATCTGGTCCTTGATCGCCTGGTTCAGCGCATCGGTCAGCTCGTCCATCGTGCGCGCCACGACGCCCTTCAGCCCGCAGGCATTGGCGATCCCGGCATAGCTCACGCCCTCGTCCAGCTCGGTGCCGACGAAGTTGTCGTCGAACCACAGGGTCGAGTTCCGCTTCTCCGCGCCCCACTGGTAGTTGCGGAACACGATCTGCGTCATCGCCGGCCACTCCTCGCGGCCGATCGCGGTGAGTTCATTGACGGCAATGCCGAACGCGCCGTCACCTGCAAACCCAACCACCGGCACGTCGGGGCAGCCGATCTTCGCGCCCATCACCGAGGGCAGGCCATAGCCGCAGGGGCCAAACAGCCCCGGCGCCAGGTATTTCCGGCCTTCCTCGAAGGACGGGTAGGCATTGCCGATGGCACAGTTGTTGCCGATATCCGACGAGATGATCGCATCCTTCGGCAGGGCCTGCTGAATGGCCCGCCACGCCATGCGCGGGCTCATCCAGTCGGGCTTGTCCTTGCGGGCGCGCTCGTTCCACGTGGTGCCCGGGTCGTCATCCTCGTGATCCATGCTGGACAGTTGCTGCGCCCAGGCCGATTTCGTCTTGGCAATGAGCGCCTTGCGCTCGTCACGCCCCGCATCGCCCGCGGTATCCGACAGCCGCTCGAGAATACCCTCGGCCACCGCCTTGGCATCGCCCACGATCCCCACGCTGACCGGCTTGGTCAGGCCGATCCGGTCGGGGTTCAGGTCGACCTGGATGATCTTGGCGTCCTTGGGCCAGTAATCGATGCCATAGCCCGGCAGGGTCGAGAACGGGTTGAGCCGCGTGCCGAGGCACAGCACCACGTCGGCCTGCGAAATCAGCTCCATCCCCGCCTTCGACCCGTTATAGCCCAGCGGCCCGGCGAAAAGCGGGTGCGAGCCGGGGAAGGCATCGTTGTGCTGATAGCCCACGCAAACCGGCGCATCCAGCCGCTCGGCCAGCTTCTTGCTGGCCTCGATCCCGCCGGCCAGAACCACGCCCGCGCCGTTCAGGATCACCGGGAATTTCGCCTCGTCCAGCAGCTTCGCCGCCCGGTCCAGCGACTCCGCCCCGCCCGTCGGCCGCTCGAACGCCACGATCTGCGGCAGCGCGATATCGACGACCTGCGTCCAGTAATCCCGCGGGATGTTGATCTGTGCCGGCGCGCTCGCCCGCTTCGCCTTCAGGATCACCCGGTTCAGCACCTCGGCAATCCGCGTCGGGTCGCGCACTTCCTCCTGGTAGGCCACCATGTCCTCGAACAGCTTCATCTGCTCGACCTCCTGGAAGCCACCCTGCCCGATGGTCTTGTTCGCCGCCTGCGGCGTCACCAGCAGCAGCGGCGTGTGGTTCCAGTAGGCGGTTTTCACGGCGGTCACGAAGTTGGTGATGCCCGGCCCGTTCTGGGCGATCATCATGCTCATCTTGCCGGTCGCGCGGGTATAGCCATCGGCCATCATCCCGGCGCTGCCCTCATGCGCGCAATCCCAGAAGGTGATCCCGGCCTTGGGGAAGATATCCGAAATCGGCATCATCGCCGAGCCGATGATCCCGAAGGCATGCTGGATGCCATGCATCTGCAGGGTTTTCACGAAAGCTTCTTCGGTGGTCATCTTCATGGCGTGTCTCCTGGAATGCGAGCCGGCCCCCTCCCCGGGGCGGCAGTTGGCCAGAAGGTACGGCAGGGCCGGAAGACTCAGTAGGGCCAGAATCGCAGCCAGGTTAGGACCAGTCAGCGCATCAGCGCCAATTCCGTCGCCAGCCGGGCGATCCCTTCGGGGATCCGTTCCGACGAAATCGACGAATAGGCGAGGCGATAATAGCTGCCCGGCGGCTCGGCGGCATGGAAGAACGGCCGCCCGGGCTCGATCAGCACACCCTTCTCCCGCAGGCGCCGGTCTAGCTCTCCGGTGTCCACCCCGTCGGGGGCCTGCATCCAGATCGACGAGCCGCCGAACACGCCCCGCCCGGCCACGCCAAGGCCGTGGCCCGCCAGCGCCTCCTCCATCACCTTGCGCCGCCGGGCAAACACCTGCCCCATCCGCCGGATCAGGCTGTCGTAATGCCCGAGGCTCAGGAAGTACGACGCCGTCCGCTGAATATGCCCCGGCGGGTGGCGATAGACGCTCGCCCGAAGCGCCCTGGCCTCGCGGATGAACGGCTCGGGCCCGACAAGATAGCCCAGCCGCAGCCCCGGAAAGATCGACTTCGAAAAACTGCCCACATAGATCACCCGTCCGTCGGTATCGAGCGACTTCAACGCCGGCAGCGGCGCCCGCAGGAAGGACATCTCGAACTCGTAATCATCCTCGACGATCAGCGCCTCCATCTCCCGCGCCCTTGCCATCAGCGCCTTGCGCCGGCCCATCGGCATGGTCGCATTGGTGGGCGACTGGTGGCTCGGCGTGGTAAAGATCACGTCGGCGCTTTCCGGCAGCGCCTCGGGCGGCAACCCGTCCCGGTCCACCGCCACGGGGGCAAGATGACAGCGCGACTGCGTCAGGATATCCCTGAGCGCGTGGTAACACGGCTCCTCCGCCACCGCCGTGCGCCGTTGCGTCAACAGCACCTGCGCCGTCAGCCACAGCGCGTTCTGCGCCCCCATCGTGACGAGGATCTCCTCGGGCCGCGCGAGTATCCCCCGCCGCGGCAGCGTATGCCGCGCGATGAACTCGATCAGCTGCGGGTCGTCATTGTCGTAGTAATCGGTCGTCAGCGCCTGGAAATCCTTCTGCCCCAGCGCCCTCAGCGCGCAATGGCGCCAGTTGGCGTGATCGAACAGCGACGGATCGGTCTGCCCATAGACGAACGGATAGCGAAAGCTCCACCAGTCGCGCGGCTTCACCGGCGTGGCCCCGCCGGTGAATTTCCGGCCCAGCGCCCGCGACCAGTCGATGCTGTCCTGCCGCGGGTGCCTTGCCGCGAATTGCGGCGGCTCCGGCGCGTTGTTCGAGACGAAATACCCCGACCGGTCCCGCGATTCGAGGTAATCCGAGGCCTGCAACTCCGTATAGGCCAGCGTCACCGTGATCCGGCTCACCCCCAGGTGCCCGGCCAGCTTCCGCGACGAGGGCAGCTTCTCACCCTTCCGCAAGCGCCCCGAAAGGATGCCCTGCGCGATCATCTGCTGGATCTGCGCCTGCAGCGTGCCTTGCGCCTCTGGGTTCAGGAAGAAGGTCTCGACGGGGATCGACATATCCGAACGCTATACTGGCCCTATCGCTCCTGCAATCTGGTATTGCCCGACAACGACAAGACCACCCCCTGCTTCTTCTTGGCGAAAATATCCCGGGGGGGTCCGGGGGGCTGGCCCCCCGGCGCTCTCCATTGGAAACACCGCTTGCCCCTGAACCCGACACCCCCGAAACTCGCCCGCGAACACCGGAAGGAGACAGCCATGATCGCCATCATCTTCGAGGTCATCCCCGCCGACGGCCAGAAAGACCCCTACCTCGACATCGCCGCCGAGATGCGCCCCCTGGCCGAACAGATCGACGGCTTCATCTCGGTCGAACGGTTCCAGAGCCTGGTCCACCCCGAAAAGCTGCTCTCCCTCTCCTTCTGGGAAAGCGAAGAGGCGGTCGAGGAATGGCGCCGGCTTGCCGCCCACCGCCGGGCACAGTCGAAAGGCCGCGCCGGCATGTTCGCCGATTACCGCCTTCGCGTGGCCCATGTCCTGCGCGATTACGGCCTCAACGAGCGCGCCGAGGCGCCGCAGGACAGCAAGGCCGAACACGGCGGTTGAGTGCCCTCAGATGACCCACCGCAACAGTCTGAGCGCCCCGCGTTTCCACGGCACCCGGTGGGTCACGCCCGTGCGGGCCGAAATCGTCTCGCGGTTGGCCAGGTACCACTCGTAATTCCTGACCAGCGCCTCCTCGTTGGAATGCTCCGGCTGCCAGCCCAGCCGCGTCCTGATCTTTTCGACGCTGACGAAACTGTCCTTGCCGGCGGTCTCGTAGATCCACTTGTAGAGCGGGCTCAGCCCCAGCGCCTCCAGCACCCGCAGCACCGCGATCGCCGGCCCCGCCGGTATGCCGATCACCCGTTTGCCATGCCCGGCCCGGTCCAGCACCGCCTGGAAGCTTTCGCGCAACGACCCGAACCGCTCGGCGCCGACGTTGAACGTGTCGTTCACAACCTCCCGCTCCAGCGTCGCACAAAGCAGCACGGCCCGGTTCAGGTCCTCGACATCCAGCAGCTGGTAGCGGTTGTTCCCCGAACCCAGCACCGGGAAGCCGTGCCCGTCACAGGCGAAATCGTACAGCAGCTCGAACGCCCCCAGCCGCTCCGGCCCGACGAAGCTTTTCGGCCGCAGCACCGGCAGGCACAGCCCTGTCAGCCGCGCCTCTCCGCACACCTCCTCGGCCCTGACCTTCGACTCGCCGTAGGGGCCGACCCCGTGCATCGCGTCCTCTTCCACCAGCGGGTGATGGTCGGGAATGCCGTAGACAGCCGTGCTGGAAATATGGATGAACCGCGAAATCCCCTTCGCCTGCGCCGTCTCCAGCAACGCCCGGGTGCCGTCGACATTGGTGGACATGATCTCCTCGGGCTCCCACAACGGCAAAGCGGCGGCGCAATGCACCACCACGTCGACCCCGTCGAAGGCCCGGTCATGCAGGCTCCGGTCGCGGATATCGCCCTGAAGCACGTCGATTTGCCCCGCCTCGGGGTAGGAGAACGGTGCAATGTCGTAACTGCGCACCCCGTGCCCCTGATCGAGAAGCATCCTGATCAGGTTGATGCCCATGAACCCGGCCCCGCCGGTGACGAGAAACTTCAAACCGCGCGCCTCCTGTCGTCCTTGCCGCCGCACCACTTTAGGCCGACAGGCGAGCGCATGGTTTGACCCGTGTCAATGGGGGAAGATTTCGCGGGGTGTCAGTGCACGAAACAGGAAGGCGCGCCCGAAAGCGCGCCTTCGCGTGGCGGGCTAGCCGCCGATGCTCTTGGCCGAGGCCATGCCCGGCGCGTCGGATGTGCCGCCGAGCTTCTCGCGCACGCCTTTCTCGATCCGGTCGCCGACATCCTTGTCGATGTTGCGCCAGTATTCGAAGGCCCGCTGCAGGACCTTCTCGCTGACGCCGTCGCAGAGGTGGCCAACCACGTTGTTGACCAGCCGCTCGCGCATGGCATCGTCCATCACGTCGCGCACCAGCGCGTGCGCCTGGCTCCAGTCGTCATCGTCCTCGCGCAGGGTATAGGCCTGCCGGACCAGATCGCCATCGGCGTGGAAGGTGCCCGCCTCGCCGGTCATGTCCGGCTCGGCCGCCGGACCGCCATAGGAGTTGGGCGCATAGACCGGGTCGACCGCGTGCTTGGTGCGCATCTCGCCATCCTTGGAATAGGCGTGCGTTTCGGTCTTGGGCGCGTTCACCGGGATCTGCTTGTAGTTCACCCCAAGCCGCGCACGGTGCGCGTCGGCATAGGAGAAGCCGCGCGCCAGCAGCATCTTGTCGGGCGAAAGCCCCACGCCCGGCACCATGTTGTTGGGCTCGAAGGCGACCTGTTCGATCTGGCTATGGAAATCGACCGGGTTGCGGTCGAGGGTCAGCTTGCCGACCTCCATCAGGGGATAGTCGTCATGCGGCCAGACCTTGGTGAGGTCGAAGGGGTTGATGCGATAGGTCTTGGCATCCTCGTAGGGCATGATCTGCCACTTGAGCGTCCAAGAGGGCGGGTTCCCCTCGGCGATGGCGTTGAAGAGATCGCGCCGGTGGTAATCGCTGTCGGCACCGGCCAACTCGTCGGCTTCCTCCTGGCTCAGGTAGGCGTTGCCGTCGCCCAGGTCGGTGTGGAAGTGGAACTTGACCCAGAACTTCTCGCCCTCGGCATTGACCAGCGAATAGGTGTGCGAGGAATAGCCGTTCATCTCGCGCCATGTGCGCGGAATGCCGCGATCTCCCATCAGATAGGCGACCTGGTGGGCGCTTTCGGGCGACAGCGTCCAGAAATCCCACTGCATGTCGTGGTCGCGCAGCGCATTGTCGGCGCGACGTTTCTGGCTGCGGATGAAGTGCTGAAACTTCATCGGGTCGCGGACGAAGAAGACAGGCGTGTTGTTTCCGACCATGTCGAAATTGCCCTCTTCGGTGTACATCTTGATGGAAAAGCCGCGCGGGTCGCGCCAGGTGTCGGGGCTGCCGCGCTCGCCGGCGACGGTCGAGAAGCGGGCGACCACCTCGCATTTCGCGCCGGGCTGGAAGATGGCGGCCTTGGTGTATTTCGACACGTCCTGCGTGGTTTCGAACGTGCCGAAGGCGCCCGAGCCCTTGGCGTGGGGCTGGCGTTCCGGAATGCGCTCCCGGTTGAAGTTGGCCATCTGTTCGATCAGGTAGTGATCGTTCAGCACGATCGGGCCATCGGGGCCCACGGTCAGCGAGTGTTCGTCGCTCTGAACCTTGAAACCTGCGTCCGTGGTGGTCGGGGGTGTCTTCTTGTCGTCGGTCATCGTCGGCCTCTCTGAAATCTCGGAGAGTCAACGAGAGTCGGCAGGGGGTTGTTCCTGCGGGGCCGCCTGCCCTTGCGTGAAGCGGCCCCGGGATGGGTCAGGCGGCAAGCCACTCCTTCGCCTTGTCGAACTCCGACCCGCCGAAATGCCGGGCGTCGAGCCCGAAGGCGCGCTTGCCGATGCCCACGGCCATGTCCTGCCAGCCGGCATCGCCGACGATGGCCGCCCGGTCGACGCGGGAGGCATGGCCGCGCACGAGGTCGAAGTGATCCTTCAGCGCGCCCAGCCCCTGCCAGCCGTCGAAATCGCGCAGGTCGATCAGCAGGCGCATCTTCTCGTGCTTGGCCATGTAGCGATTGAGGTCTTCGAGGTCGTTGGCATAGGCCTCGCCGTCAAGCTTGCCGCGCAGGCTGAGATGCAGGATGCCGTCGCCGATCTCCTCCTGCTGGATGGTGCCGAGGCTTTCGCGCAGCCAGCGGCGGGCATCCTCCAGCTCGGACATGGCGAACTTGCCCACCGGGCAGGGGAGGAACACCGAAAACGCGCCCACGGCATTGCGCATGGCGGTGTTGTCGGTCACCAGCGCCGCCCGGTCGAAGCCGCGCCAGTGCTTGAGCCCGGTGCGCGCGTCTTTCAGCATCGCGCCCAGGGTGAAGTCGGAAAAGCCGGCCTCGACCACGGCCAGCATGCGCACGCGGTCGCCCTTGGCGATGGCCGCGTCGATGGCGGGGATCAGGGTATCGGTGTAGTCGGCGTCGGTAACGGGCGGCGTCATGCGGATCTCGAGGATGCCGTGGTCGCCGGTGTGGTCTATCTCGATCATTGGGTTGGTCCTTCCACCTCGGGTGAGACTGGTTTGGATATAGGAAGCCTTTCGGCGTTCGGAAAAGGGGGCGGGCAGACACCGGCTGAACCTTGCGCGGGGCGGGTTTAGCAGGGAGTGGGACGAGGGGCTTTGACGGGGGTTAAGCTAGAGGGCGATGCGCGGCGGCGCTCGCTTGGCGCGCCTTCGTTCCGCGCCAGCGATTGCGCTTAGGTGTTCTTGCGGCCGAACAAGTAGTACCGCCCCGGCCCCTGCGCCGCGAGGATCAGCAAGCCCCCGGCAATGGCGATATTCTTGACCATGATCGTCACCTGCCACGGGTCGGCCCGCAGCTGCCAGTGAAAGAAGCTGGTGAACACGCAATACGCCGCCAGCACCAGCGCCCAGACCCGCACGCGCGGCCCGAGCACAAGGCACAGACCGGCCACGAGGTTGAACGCGGCAACCGGCCAGTCCAGCCACCCCGGCAACCCGATCCCGGTGATCATCCCGATCACCTGCGTCGGGTCGCCGACCTTCTGAACCGCGCCGCCGAGAAACAGCAGCGCGATCAGAACCCGGCCAACAAGGTTGAGAGCGTCTGAGAAAGGCACCTCAGCCCTTGTCGCCCACGTTCTCGGCGAAGGATTTCTTGAAGGCGTCCTGCTTCTCGGGCGAGGCGTCGGTCTGGTAGTTGGCCTTCCACTCGTCCATCGTCATGCCGTAGAAGATCTCGCGCGCCTCTTCCTTGCCCATCTCGATGCCGCGCTCGTTGGCGGCCTCCTGGTACCAGCGCGAGAGGCAGTTCCGGCAGAACCCGGCGAGGTTCATCATGTCGATATTCTGCACGTCGGTGCGCTTTTCCATCAGGTGCTCGCGCAGGGTCCGGAACGCGGCGGCCTCGAGCTCGATGCGGGTCTGGTCGTCCATGACGGGTCTCCTTACCGGTGGGTCAGATAATAGGCGGCACGCGATCTTACAGAGGGAGAGGTATCCTCCGCAAGGCGTGCGGCAAGCCTGTCCATGTCGGATGTGGCCTCTTGCCGGCGGGCGATCAAGCGGTCGGCGGCCACTGCGCGGACTTTCGGCGATCGGTCAGCCACCGCGGCCGAGAGGAGTGCGGGAAGGTCGCCGGCGACGGTAAGCGACTGGGTCTCGTGCACGGGAACACGCTTCCGCCGCGCCATGGACTTGTCGATCCACTCGTAGCGAAAGCCCGTAAGCCAGCGGGCCTGACCGGTCAGCAGGCATGTCATGGCAACACGGCGCACGCCCGGATGGGCGGCGTCATGGGCGAGACGGTGCAGGTAGGGATCAAGCGACGGGTCGCGAAGCAGCTGTTGCAAAAGGTATCCCTGTCGGCCGGTAAGCGCCGTCTGCAGGGTATCTGCAAGACAGGCGGCGGTATCGCGGCGGGTCAGGAGATGCCGCACCGCTGCCCGGCCCGTGGCGGACCAGCGTTGAAGATGCGGCTCCATCTCCAGCAGGAAGAGCGCGGCGCCGGCGATGACGTTCGGGTCGGTCTCGGGGAAGGCGCGGGCGGCATAGGCCTCGGCCGCGAGGCGCACGTTCTCGACCCAGTCGTTCAGGCGATAACAGGCAGCGGCCAGTTCAAAGGCAGAGCGCGGCGGACCGGGAAGCGCCTCCATCGCCGCCTGCCGCAGATAGCCGTCGCCGTGGAAAAGGACGAGCCAGCCGAGGTCGGGGTTCAGGGCGAGGCGTTTGCTGTCGCGCGGGGCGCGACCGAACCGCCCATTGGGCCACAGGGACGTCAGGTAGGGATCCTCGTCCCTGGACGGGATCCAGGGCTCGTAAAGCCGCCTGATCTCGTAGCCTCCGCGCGGCACGGCCATGGGCGTGAGCCCGGCAAGGCCCTGTCTGTATGCGGCGATCTGCCCCGGCTCGACCCGGTCGCGGCGACTGGCACAGCCAAGCTCGTAGACTGCGCGTTGCACGGGTTCGGGAAGAACCGTCCAGCGGTGCTTGTGGAACACGTCGGGATATTGGCGCGGCGCTGACAAGGCGGGTTACAACATGCGCTTGAGGTAGGGCGGGTGAATGTCGCTCAGCCGGACCGTCAGGCTGCCGACATCGGGAAGATGCTTTTCCAGGTGGTCCAGTGTCAGCCGGGCAAGGTCGGCGCGGGTGTCCTCATCCCGGCCCGGCAGCAGCAGGAGGGTGGCGTGGGCGAAGCTCTGCGGCTCGACCCCGATGCGAGAGGCGGTCGCGGCGATGGTGCGCGTGCGCACGGTATCGGGGGAACTGACGGAGGGGTGGGCGGCAAAGGCCTCCCACAGGGTGTCGCACAGCGCCTGAAGGTCGTGGCTGTCCTCAAGGCCCTTGGAATGTTCGATGGTGATATGGGGCATGGGCGGTCTCCTTCTTCCGGGCGAGTAAACGCGGCTGGCCGCACGGGGCGCAACAGCAAAGTTGGGGCATCTCGGCCAAGCCGGTGGTAGAACGGGTCAAGCAGCACGACAGAGGCCCCGATGACACGGCACAAGATCTTCTCGATGAGTTTCGCGAGCGTCTACCCGCACTACGTCGCCAAGGCCGAGCGGAAGGGCCGCACCAGGGCAGAGCTCGACCAGATCATCCACTGGCTGACCGGGTATGACGCGGCAGGGCTGAAGGCGGTGCTGGCGGATGAGCGCGATTTCGAGACCTTCTTCGCCCGGGCGCCCCGCATGAACCCGGCGCGAAGCGGGATCACGGGCGTGATCTGTGGCGTGCGGGTCGAACAGATCGAGGAGCCGCTGATGCGCGAGATCCGCTACCTCGACAAGCTGGTGGACGAGCTGGCCAAGGGCAAGGCGATGGAGAAAATCCTGCGGGCGGGCTAGGCGGCCTCGAGCGCGGCACCCGGAATTTGCGCAAATTCCGGGGGAGAAAATGCGCATTTTCTCTCCCGTTTTCCGCGCGGAAAACGCCCCCGGCCGCGGACGGGTCAGCCTTCCTCCTGCGCGTCGCGGTCCTGTTCCGCCTGCTCCGCCGCCCAGGCCCCGGCGGCCTCCACCGCGACGGGCGAGGCGGTGGGCAGGACACCGAGATAGCTCTCGGTCTCCTCCGCCGGCGCCACCGCGCGCTGGGTCATCCGGTAGAGGGCATAGAGCGCGATGAAGGCGAAGGTGCCGCCCAGCACCAGCCAGAAGGCCGACGGAGAGAACTGCCCCATCGCCCAGCCCGCCAGCAGCGGCCCCACGATGGCGCCCAGACCGAAGGTGAACACGAGCCCGCCCGAGGCCGCCGGCATCTCCTCGGCCGTGAGGAAGTCGTTCGTGTAGGCGAGGAAGAGGGCGTAAAGCGGCGTGGTCACGCCCCCGGCAAAGAAGGCCGCCGCCATCAGGAACCACAGGTTGCCGCCCGCCATCCAGCCCAGCCCGCAGGACACCCCGCCCAGCACCGCCGCGCCGAAGATCAGCTTGCGCCGGTCCATCCGGTCCGACAGCCAGCCGATCGGGTATTGCAGCAGCAGCGCGCCGCCGAACAGCATCGCCACCAGAAGCGCGATGGCATCGGACGACATGCCGATCTCGGTGCCGAAAACAGCCGCCATGCCCGACTGCGTGGCATAGACCCCGCCCAGCAGGAAGATCCCCACCGTGCCGAGCGGCGAGCCGGTGAAGAGCCGGCGCAGCGACATCGGCTTGGCGACCTTGGCCGCCGGCGCGGGCGTCGCCGACAGAAGGATCGGCCCGAAGGAGATGGAGACGAGGATCGAGGCGCCGATGAACAGCGTCGCGGTCCCGGCATCGCCGAGGGTCAGAAGCCCCTGCGCGCCGATGATCCCGAGGGTCTGGGCGATCATGTAGGCCGCCAGCACCGAGCCGCGCGTCTCGTTGGTGGTGGAATCGTTGAGCCAGCTTTCGGCGGTCACGTAGACGCCCGACATGCAGAACCCCACCAGCAGGCGCAGCACCGTCCAGGCGATGGGGTCGGTCACCAGCGGGAAGGCGATGAGCCCGGCCGACATGAAACTGCCCAGCGCGGCGAAGACCCGCACATGGCCCACGCGCTGGATCATCAGCGGCGTGATCCGGGCGCCCGAGAGGAAGCCCAGGAAATAGCCCGAGGTGACGATGGCGAGTTCAGTGGCCGAAAACCCCTCGATCCCGCCGCGCAGGCCGATCAGGGTGAAATGCATGCCGTTGCCCAGCATGATGAACACGATCCCGAGCAGAAGCGCCCAGACGCCGGAGAGAAGCCGAAACATGCGCCCGAGCCTAGCAGATGGAGTTCATTTGTGGAGGGTCGATCGCAAGGGCGTCGGACGACGCGATACGCTGCGGTCGGCGTGCCCGGAATTTGCGCAAATTCCGGGGTAGAAAATGCGCATTTTCTACCCCGTTTTCCGCGCGGAAAACGGCTACACCCCCGCCGTCTCCGCCGCGTCCTCCAGAAGCGGCGCCAGGCGCCTCCCCCACGCGACCTGATCCGCCTCTTCCTCGATCAGGTCGTTGCGCACTTCCAGCAACACGTTGGGCCGCTCATAGGCGATGGCGTGCCGCGCGATGGCGTCGCCGGGCAGATGCCCGCCATAGGGTTCGTTCTCGCCGATGCACAGGTCGGGCTCTTGCCGCAGGCGCGCCGCCAGCGGGCGGCTCAGGCGTTCGTCGGCGGCGTAAAGCACGCCCACATGCCACGGCCGGGGCGGGCGGCCCTGAAGCTGGCGGGTGAAGCTGTGGACCGAGACGATCACCGTATCGGCCCGCCGCGCCGCCAGCTCCGCCAGAGCCGTGTGATAGGGCCGGTAGCACCGGTTGAGCCGCAGCTGAAGCTCCTCGTCGCCCGCATGCCGGTTGCCCGGGATGATCGTGCCGTCATAGAGCTTCATCAGAAGCGTCGGGTCATCCTCGCCCCGGTTCGGGTCGATCACGAGGCGCGAGAAATTGGTGGCGATGAAGGGCGCGTCGAGCTGCCGGGCGAGTTCGCGTGCCATGCCCAGCGCGCCCACGTCATAGGCGATGTGGCGCGCCATGTCGCCCTCGGCCAGCCCCAGCGTGCCGCCATTCACGAACGGGGGCACGGTGTTGGCCGCGTGGTCGCAGGTCACGAGCCAGCGCGCAGGGCGGTCGGCCCCTTCGATCTCGAACGGGTGGTACGTCATCGGGGTGTCATGTCCTTTGCGCACGGTCTAGGACAGTTGCGCGGGGATGTGAATTGGGTAATAACCAACCATAAACCCGTTAGCGATAACAGACTTTCCGTATACCCCGCCGCCATTCGCGACAGGCCCATTGACATGCCCGGCCACGGCTGAATGATCGTGGCGGACCCCAAGCCGAAGGATTTCGCCCGCATGAGACGCCACCGCAACGTCAAGATCGTCGCCACGCTCGGGCCTTCGTCCGAGACCTACGAGATGATCCGCGCCCTGCACGAGGCCGGGGCCGACGTGTTCCGGCTGAACATGAGCCACGGCACCCATGACGGCATTCGCGAGAAGCACCGGATCATCCGCCAGATCGAGGAGGAGCTGAACAGCCCGATCGGGATCCTGGCCGACCTGCAAGGGCCGAAACTGCGGGTGGGGGCGTTCGCCAAAGGCGAGGAGGAGCTTGAGGAAGGCGCGTCCTTCCGGCTCGATCTCGACGGGGCGGAAGGGGATGGCGCCCGGGTCTGCCTGCCCCACCCGGAGATTTTCCAAGCGCTGGAGGTGGGCTCGACCCTGCTGGTCAATGACGGCAAGATCCGCCTCAGGGTCACCGAATGCGGCCCCGATTACGCCGAAACCGAGGTGATCGTCGGCGGCACGATCTCGAACCGCAAGGGGGTGAACGTGCCCGACGTGGTGCTGCCGCTCGCCGCGCTATCCGAGAAGGACCGCGAGGACCTGGAATTTGCCTGCGAGCTGGGCGTCGACTGGCTGGCGCTGAGCTTCGTGCAGCGCGCGGCGGATGTCGAGGAGGCCCGCGAGCTGGCCAGGGGCCGCGCCGCGATCCTGTCGAAGATCGAGAAGCCCTCGGCGGTCGAATGGTTCGACAACATTCTCGCCGCCTCTGACGGGATCATGGTGGCGCGTGGCGACCTGGGTGTCGAACTGCCGGTGCAGAACGTGCCGCCGATCCAGAAACGGCTGGTGCGCAAGTGCCGGGCCGCGGCCAAGCCGGTGATCGTGGCGACCCAGATGCTCGAATCGATGATCGAAAGCCCGATGCCCACCCGGGCCGAGGTCTCCGACGTGGCCGCCGCCATCTACGAGGGCACCGACGCGGTGATGCTGTCGGCCGAAAGCGCCGCGGGGCAGTACCCGGTCGAGGCTGTCACGACGATGGACAATGTCGCGCGCGAGGTCGAGGACGACCCGACCTATACCCAGATCATCGAGGCGTCGCGCGTGGTCGACCGCACCACCGTCGCCGACGGTATCGTCGCCGCCGCGCGCGAGATCGCCGAGGCGACCGATATCGTCGCCATCTGCTGTTTCTCGCAGTCGGGCACCACCGCCCTGCTGACCGCCCGCGAACGGCCGCGCGTGCCGATCATCGCCATGACCAACCTCGTGGGCACCGCCCGGCGGCTGGCGCTGACATGGGGCGTGAACTGCGTGATGACCGGCACGCTCGACCGGTTCAAGCAGGCCGTGCTGGGCGCGGCGCGGGCGGCGCGGGAACAGGGCTATGCCGAGCCGCTCGACCAGATCGTCGTCACCGCCGGGGTGCCGTTCAACGTGCCGGGAACAACCAACATCCTGCGCGTCGCGCCCTGTCAGGAAAGTTTGATTTACGCCACCGATCCGGGCTAACCTGCCCGCCAGGGCCGGCCCCGGCCCCTTTCGGAAAAGGACCGCACGTGGAGCCAGATCTTCTGCTAATCATCGGTATCGTTCTGGCGGTTCTCTCGGTGCCGTCGATGCTGTCGGCCTTTGCCGACCGGCGCACGCCGCGGGTGGCGGCCGTTGTGGCCATCGTCGGGGGCGGCCTGATCGTCTGGGCCTTCCGCGAACAGCCGGGCGGCTACACGCTCGAGGAAATCCCCGAGGTCTTCGTGCGGGTGGTGGCGCAGTTCATCTGAGCCGCCTCGGAGCTAATGCCCCTGCCCATGCTCGGTTTCGCACAGGTCGTGGTCCGACAGCGAGGCCAGCACATAGCACTCCTCCGGCGTCCCCTCGCCCGAACAGCCGTCGACGATCCGGCCCAGCTCCGTCTCGAGCGCCCTGAGCCGCGCGATCTTCTCCCGCACGTCATCGAGCTGCGCCTGCGCGATCTCCGACGCCTCGCGACAGGTGCGGTCGGGGTGGCGCTGCAACTCGATGAGCGACGAGATCGCCCCCAGCGGAAAACCCAGATCGCGCGCATGGCGGATGAACCCCAGCTGCTCCAGCTCGTCGCGGCCATAGCGGCGCTGGTTCCCCGAGGTGCGCCCGGCGGCGGCAATCAGGCCCATCTCCTCGTAATAGCGGATGGTGGGCACCTTGACCCCGGTGCGGCGGGACAATTCTCCGATGGAATACATCAAAAACCCCCTTGAAGCTCTAGTTACTAGAGAGATTAGGTTACGGGTAACGCGATTTCAACGAGGTACGCCATGGCAGGCTGTTGTGGACATGAGGCGCGGTTCGACGGGGTGTCGGCCGCTTACAAACGCAGGCTCTGGGCAGTCATCGCCATCAACGCGGCGATGTTCGTCGTCGAGATGAGCGCCGGCCGGGCCGCGCAGTCGCAGGCGCTGAAGGCGGACGCGCTCGATTTCCTGGGCGATGCGCTGACCTATGGCATCTCGCTGGCGGTGATCGGCGCATCGGTACATGTGCGCACCACGGCCGCGCTGGCCAAGGGCGTCAGCCTGCTGCTCATGGGCACGTGGGTGTTCGGCTCGACCGTCTACCGGGTCTTCGTGACCGGCGTGCCCGAGGCGGGGATCATGGGCGTCGTGGGGGTCATGGCGCTGGCGGCCAACCTGGCCAGCGTGCTGCTGCTGATGCAGTACAAGGATGGCGATGCCAACGTGCGCTCGGTCTGGCTCTGTTCGCGTAACGATGCGATCGGCAATGTCGCGGTGATGCTGGCGGCCCTCGGCGTCTGGGGCACCACGACTGGCTGGCCCGACCTTCTGGTCGCGGGTATCATGGCGGGGCTCTTCCTGTCGTCGTCGGTTCAGATCATCCGGCAGGCGCTGGACGAGCGGCGCGAGGAGGCCGGGCACGTCCACGAGCCCGGCTGAACGCCCGGATTTTCCCTTGCACGGAAGGCGGGAAGCTCGTATACGGCCCGCTCATCAGCGCGGCCGGCCGGAGTGGCATGCCGAGTCGCGTAGAACAACCGACCGACAAAGGAGCCGGAAATGCCCAAGATGAAGACAAAATCGAGCTGCAAGAAGCGGTTCAAGGTAAGCGGCAGCGGCAAGATCATCCGCGCCCAGGCTGGCAAACAGCACGGGATGATCAAGCGCACCAACAAGTTCATCCGCGACGCGCGTGGCACGACCACGCTGAGCAAGGCTGATGAGAAGATCATCAAGCCGATGATGCCCTATTCGCGCTAAGGAGAACTGATCAATGGCACGCGTTAAAGGTGGGACAGTTACCCACGCCCGTCACAAGAAAGTCACCAGCGCCGCGAAAGGCTATTACGGCCGCCGCAAGAACACCTACAAGGTGGCGGCACAGGCCGTCGACAAGGCCAACCAGTACGCCACCCGCGACCGCAAGAACCGCAAGCGCAACTTCCGTGCGCTGTGGATCCAGCGGATCAACGCCGCGGTGCGCGCCCATGATGAAAGCCTGACCTATTCGCGCTTCGTCAACGGCCTGAGCCTGGCCGGCGTCGAGGTCGACCGCAAGGTTCTCGCCGACCTGGCCGTGCACGAGCCGGCGGCATTCGGCGCCATCGTCGAGCAGGCAAAAAGCGCATTGGCCCAGTAAGCCAGTCGCACCGAGGGACAAACGGAAACGCCGCCGCGCAGAGATGCCGGCGGCGTTTTTCTTTTACGGGGGCGGCCGGCGC
Source organism: Roseovarius indicus (assembly GCF_008728195.1). Lineage (NCBI taxonomy): Bacteria > Pseudomonadati > Pseudomonadota > Alphaproteobacteria > Rhodobacterales > Roseobacteraceae > Roseovarius > Roseovarius indicus. The sequence goes on along the minus strand of NZ_CP031598.1, from coordinate 329,842 downwards.
CGTTTTCCGCGCGGAAAACGGGGTAGAAAATACGTATTTTCTACCCCGGAATTTTCGAAAATTCCGGCCCCCGTTGCGTTTGAGGCACCTGTACCGCAAAACTGACGGATGCCGGAATTCGACGTCGTCATCATAGGGGCCGGGGCCGCCGGAATCGGGGCCGGGCTGGAACTGGCCGGCACCGGCCTGCGCTTTGTCATGCTCGAGGCCGCCGACCGTATCGGCGGCCGCGCCCTGACCGATACGACCTCCCTGCCCGTTCCGTGGGATCACGGCTGTCACTGGCTGCATTCGGGCGATGTCAATCCGCTGGTGCCCTGGGCCGACCGGCTGGGCGCGGCGTATTTCATGGAAGAGCGCCAGGATCACTTTGCCATCTGGCAGGGCGGCAGGTTCGCCTCGCCTGCCGAGCTGGAGCAGGCCGGGGCCGCAACGCAAGCGGCCTGCGCCGCGATCGAAGCGGCCGCATCGGCGGGCCGCGACGTCTCGATCCAGCAGGTGCTGCCCGATGCGGGGCGCTGGACCGCCGGGGTCAGGTGCATCCTGCAATACATGGCGGGCGCCGACCCGGACCAGGTTTCGGCCCCGGGTTACCGGGATTACGAGGATACCGGGGCCGACTGGCCCGTCGTCTCGGGCTATGGCGCGCTGATTGCGGGCATGGCAGCCGGGCTGCCGATCAGGACGGGCCTGCCCGTCGACCAGATCGTCGAGCACCCCGGCACGGTCGAGGTTCACACCCCGGACGGGCAGATCACCGCAGGTGCAGCGATCGTGACAGTCTCGACCAACGTTCTGACGTCCGGCGCGATCCGGTTCACCGGCGGCGAGACCGCCGCGTTTCTCGAGACCGTGGCCGACCTGCCCTGCGGCACCTACGAAAAGGTCGCGGTGGCGGTGCCCGACCTGCCGCCGGAGGTGGCGGGCAAGATCTTCTGCATGGTCGACCCCGGCTCGGGCCAGACGGCTGTGGATTTCCAGGTCATGCCCGGCCCGCCCCCGGTGTTCATCGCCCATCTCGGCGGCGACGCCGCCGGAGCGGCCGTGGCCGACGGCCCCGCCGCCATGACCGCCCTGGCGGTGGAGCGGCTTTGCCTCGCCTTCGGCAGCGCGTTCGGCAAACGGATCATCGCCACCGGCACCAGCACCTGGCGCCGCAACCCGCTGATCGGCGGCAGCTATGCCACCCCCCGCCCCGGCGCGGCGCATCAGCGGCGCCTATCAGAGCGGGCGCGACAAGGCGCAGGAGATTGCGAGGCTGTTTCCGGCGTGACCGGGGCGATCCTGTTGCAGCCGACGCGCGCGTGGCAGGCGGCGGATTCGAGTATTTTTGGAACAATGAAACTGTGGGGCGAGTGGCCGGGGCCGGGCGTGGCTCGGAACAGGGAGCGGGGCTGGCACGTTTCATGAGTATCATGACCGATGCAACCGCAGACACCACCGCCCCCGCCGACACCCGCACCGCCAGCCTTTACCGGATGAACATGCCGGGCCACCTTTGCCCGTTCGGACTGAAATCGCGCTGGCTGCTCAAACGCTCGGGCTACGAGGTCGACGACCACCTGCTCACCAACCGCGAGGAGGTGGACGCTTTCATGGAGCGCGAAGGCGTGAAGACCACGCCGCAGACCTATATCGGCGGTGAACGTGTCGGCGGCTACGAGGAGTTGCGCGAACGGCTCGGCCATTCGGTGACGAAGGAGGGCGAGACCTCCTACACCCCCGTCATCGCCATCTTTGCCGTCTCGGCCCTGGTCGCGCTGGCAATCGCCTGGGCATCGCTGGGCACGGTCTTCGCCATCCGCACGGTCGAGTGGTTCGCCGCCACCGCCATGACTCTTCTCGCCGTGCAGAAGCTGCAGGACGTGGAGAGCTTCTCCACCATGTTCCTCAACTACGACCTGCTCGCCCGGCGCTGGGTGCCCTACGGCTATCTCTACCCGTTCGGCGAGGCGCTGGCGGGCATCCTGATGATCGCCGGCGCGCTCATATGGCTGGCCGCGCCGGTGGCGCTGTTCATCGGCACGGTGGGCGCCGTTTCGGTCTTCAAGGCGGTCTATGTCGACAAGCGCGAGTTGAAATGCGCCTGTGTCGGCGGCAATTCCAACGTGCCCCTGGGCTTCGTCTCGCTGACCGAGAACCTCGTGATGATCGCGATGGGCGCCTGGATGCTGCTCAAGTAGCCGTGCGGCGCCCGAAGGCCGCAAGGTTCGCAGGCGCAAGGAAGATCGACACCGTGAGCAGGCTGAAGACCAGCTCGTAAACCTCCCACTGCCGGGGGATGTCGACCACCAGCATCACCACGCTGGCGCCCACGCCCATGATCCCGTGGCGCCAGAGCGGCACCGGCACGGCCAGCCTGTCGGCCAGCCGGGTAACGACGGCGGATTTCCCGTAAAGCGCCGGCAGCGCCAGCAGGTAAAGCAGGATCGCCACGGTCAGCCCGCCCCCGAACACCGTCTTGGTCAGCTGCTTGCCGCCCACCACGATATTGTGCAGCGTGATCTCCTCCTGGTAATTCCGCTCCATCAGGTAGTCGGGCGTTTCCAGCCCTAAGATGCGCTGGCCCCAGGAAATCTCCTCACCCGTTCCGAAGACGAAGATCAGCGCATAGACCACCAGGCAGACCCCGGCCAGTGCCTGCCCCATCCGAAACTGCCGCACCGCCTGCCAGGCCAGCACCAGCGCCGAGACCAGCAGCATCAGCGCCGTGCCGTACTCGACAGGGCCGTCCTCGATGGCAAAGCCGGTGGCGAATTGCCGGTCGAAGCCGAGAATCCAGTAGGCGATGGTGAACAACAGGCTGGCATTCATCAGGCCGAAGAGAATCTGGTCAGCGGGGGAAAAGGAGCGCATCGTTACCTGCCTTACTTGAGAAAAAGAGTCGCCTACATCCGCTATGAATCCGGGCAGACACTGTCAACTGACGAAAGCGCGAGGGGGGCACTCTTCGATGCCCCTTGCCGCAGGGGCGACGCCTGCATAGGCTCTGCACCATGGACCACAAGCAATTCACCGCCGCCCTGCCGCGCGAGGTGCTGGCCGATCTGAACGCCACCGCCGATGCCCCCGGCCTGCGCCACCTGGCCGGGCATTTCGGGCTGATCGGGCTGTTCGGCGTGTGGATCGCGCAGGGCTGGTGGCTCTGGCCCCTGGCGGTGGTCGCGCAGGGCATCACGATCTGCTTCCTCTTCACGCTGGAACACGAGGCGACGCACAAGACGCCCTTCCGCACGCTCTGGATCAACGAATGGGTCGGGCGGGTCAGCGGCCTGCTCATCTGTCAGCCCTTCGAGTGGTTCCGGTATTTCCACCTCGCCCATCACCGCTTCACCAACATCCCCGACAAGGACCCCGAGCTTGTGGCGGGCGGCAAGCCGGAAACCTGGGGGCAGTATATCCGCCACGTCTCGGGCCTGCCCTTCTGGGGGGCGATGATCGGCATTACGGTGCAGAACGCGCTGGGGCGCGACCCGGGGCGCTATATTCCGGCGCGTGCCCGGCCCCGCGTGGTGGCAGAGGCGCGCTGGATGCTGGCGATCTACGCCGTGGCGCTGGCAAGCCTTCTGGTCACGCCGCTGCTCTTCTGGGTCTGGCTGCTGCCCTGTCTCGTGGGGCAACCCTTTCTCCGGCTCTACCTGCTGGCCGAGCACGGGCGCTGCGCCTTTGTCGCCAACATGTTCGAGAACACGCGCACCACCTGTACCAACCGCATCATCCGGTTCCTCGCCTGGAACATGCCCTACCATGTCGAGCATCACACCCTGCCCAACGTGCCCTTCCACCGCCTGCCGGAGCTGCACGGGCACATGGAAGGCCGGCATGCGGTGACATCCGAGGGCTATGCGGCCTTCACCGCGGATTACGCCAAGGCCCTGCGCTAGCGCGAAAGCCCCTGCCACCGCTTGCATTCGCGGCCCCGCCCGGCTAGCAGGACAGCCGACAGCACAACCAAGGGCGCCCCGCGATGGACGATCTGCGCGACAAGTATATTTCCCTGATTTCCGAGGCCGGCGACGAGGCCACGCTCGAGGACCTGCGCGTGCAGGCCGTCGGCAAGAAGGGCGAGGTCAGCCTGAAGATGCGCGAGCTGGGCAAGATGACGCCCGAGGAACGGCAGGAAGCCGGGCCGAAGCTGAACGCGCTGAAGGACGAGATCAACTCGGCGCTGGCGGCCAAGAAGGCGGCGCTGGCCGATGCGGCGCTCGATGAGCGGCTGAAAACCGAGTGGCTCGACGTCACCCTGCCCGGCCGGCCCCGGCGCAGCGGCACGATCCACCCGGTCAGCCAGGTGACCGAAGAGGTCACGGCGATCTTCGCCGATATGGGCTTCTCGGTCGCGGAAGGCCCGCAGATCGAAAGCGACTGGCACAATTTCGACGCGCTCAACATCCCCGGCCACCACCCCGCGCGGGCCGAGATGGACACGTTCTACATGCACCGCGCCGAGGGCGACAACCGCCCGCCCCACGTGCTGCGCACCCATACCTCGCCGGTGCAGATCCGCTCGATGGAGCTGCAGGGCGCGCCGCTGCGGGTGATCTGCCCGGGCCGCGTCTACCGCGCGGATTTCGACCAGACCCACACGCCGATGTTCCACCAGGTCGAGGGGCTGGCGGTGGATACCGACATCTCGATGGCGAACCTGAAATGGTGCCTCGAGGAGTTCGTGAAGGCCTTCTTCGAAGTCGACTCGGTCGAGCTGCGCTTCCGCGCCTCGCATTTCCCGTTCACGGAACCCTCGGCCGAGGTCGATATCCGCTGCTCCTGGGAAGGCGGCACGCTGAAGATCGGCGAGGGCGACGACTGGATGGAAATCCTCGGTTCGGGCATGGTGCACCCCAAGGTGCTTCAGGCCGGCAATATCGACCCCGACCGCTGGCAGGGCTTCGCCTTCGGCATCGGCATCGACCGGCTGGCGATGCTGAAATACGGCATCCCCGACCTGCGGGCGTTCTTCGATTCCGACCTGCGCTGGCTGCGGCATTACGGGTTTTCAAGCCTCGACGTGCCGACCCTGCACGGCGGGCTGTCGCGGTAAGGGCCACCGCACGGTGGGTTGTCACCCACCCTACGGCCGGGTTGCGACGGGGCGCGGGGCGATTATGTTGACCCGCGAACACCCCAGACCCGGAGATGTGACATGCCCCTTTTCAGGCAGGAAAACCGGCAGAAGACGCAGGAAAGCCGCGATCTTTACGCCGCCTATGAAATCGCCCACACCGCCGCCGATTTCGGCGCCGCGCTGAGCTTTCTCGTAGGCTCGATCCTGTTCTTCTGGAAGGACACCGAGACGGCGGCGATCTGGCTCTTCGTGGTGGGCTCGCTGCTCTTCTGCCTCAAGCCCACGCTGCGGCTGGCACGGGAGATCCACCTGCTCAGCCTTGGCGAGGTCGACAAGGTGGCGGAGCGCGCCGAGCAGACGTGACACCGGCGCCGCTTGACTTGCCGGGCGGCGCACCTGACGCTGTGGCCGGGACAGGCAAGCGGAGACCGGCACATGAACCATCGGCGCGCGCGCATGGGGCAGATTTCGGGATGCCTCCGGCGGGGATATTTTGACCAAGAAGAAGCTGGCAGACACCTGCGCTTCTTCTTGGCCCAAATATCCAAATCCGCCCTTGCCGCAATCGCTGCCCTCGCGGTTGTCGCGCTGACGGCGCAGGGGGCGTTGGCGCATGCCTCGGAGCAGGGCTTCGTGCTGCTTCTGCCCACGGATGTCTACATCGCCGCCGGGGGGGCGAGCGTTGCCCTGACGGTCGTACTGCTCGCGCTGTTGCCGCCCGGCGCGGCGGAGGCCTTGTTCCGGACGGTCCGGATGTGGCCCGCGAGCGCGGCCCTCCGGCATGTCACCTCCTGCCTCGCGGCTGTGGTGCTGGCGTTTCTCGTCTGGCGGGGATTCACCGGTTCGCGCGACCCGTCGGTGAACCCGATGCCGCTTTTCGTCTGGACGGTGTGGTGGATCGGCATGGTCTCGGTGCAGGGGCTGATCGGCAATCACTGGCGCTGGACGAACCCGTGGACGGGGCCGGCGGCCCTGCTGACGAAGCTCACCGGCAGCCGGGCGCCGTGGCGCTATCCGCGCCGGCTGGGGCATTGGCCGGCGCTGGGGATTTTCCTTCTGTTCGCGGGGTTTCTTTTGGCCGATCCCGCGCCGACCGATCCGGCAAGACTGGCCGCCTATGCGGGCGCCTATTGGTACGTGGCGCTGCTGGGCCTGGTGCTCTTTGGCCCGGCCTGGATGGTGCGGGCCGAGGGGATCACGGTGCTGATGCGGATCTATGCGCGGATGGGCCTGCTGGGCCGGGCGCGGGGCCGGGTGGCGGCGGGGCTGCCGGGCTGGCAGGTGATTTCCATGAAGGCGCCGCCGCTGGCGCTGGCCGTCTTCACGCTGGTGCTGCTGGGCACCGGCAGTTTCGACGGGCTGAACGAGACCTTCTGGTGGATGGGCGTGCTGGGGGTGAACCCGCTGGAGTTCCCCGGCCGCTCGGCGGTGATCGCGCAGACGCTGATCGGGCTGGTGGTCTGCAACCTCGCCCTGATCGCCGCCTTCGCCGCCTGCCTGTGGCTGGGCGAGCGGATCGCCGGCACGCGCCGGCCGCTGAAACAGGCGTTCTGCCTGTTTGCCCCGTCGATCCTGCCGATCGCGCTGGGCTATCACGTGGCGCATTACCTGACGGCCATCCTGGTCGACGGGCAATACGTGGCGAAGGCGCTGAACGACCCGCTGGGCAACGGCGCCAACCTGCTGGGCCTCGGCGATTTCTATGTCACCACCGGCTTTTTCAACACGCCCGGCACGGTCAAGGTGATCTGGCTGAGCCAGGCCGGTGCCGTGGTCATCGGCCATGTCATCGCCATCCTGCTGGCCCATGCGCTGGCGTTGCGCGACACGCCCGGCACCCGGCGCGCCGTTCTCGGGCAGGCGCCGCTGGCGGCCTTCATGGTTGCCTATACGGTGTTCGGTCTCTGGCTTCTGGCCTCGCCCCGCGGGCTGTAGCGCGCGCAAACTGCTGGACAAATGGCCTGACGCTTCGCAGACTTGGGTCAAGCAACAGGGAGAGCTTGCTATGACCAAACTCATCAAGGGCACGACGCGCCGGGGCGCATTGAAGACACTGGCGGGTGGCGCGGCGGGCGCGGCAAGCCTGCCGCTCTGGGCGCGTTTTGCCGACGCGCAGACCTCCGAGCCGATCAAGGTGGGCTTCCAGGTCCACCGCACCGGCATCGGCGCCGCCTATGGCCGCTGGTACGACCGCACCACCCAGGCCGCCGCCAAGCTGATCAACGACGCGGGCGGCATCAACGGCCGCATGGTCGAGATCGTCGCCGAGGATGACGGCACCGACCCCAAGCGCGGCGCCGAGGTGGTCGAGAAATTCGCCAACCAGCATGGCTGCGACGTGGGCTTCGGCACGCTGTTCAGCCACGTGGTGATCGGCTCGGCCCCGCGGGCGGGCGAGCTGAAGCTGCCCTATTTCGTGGTCTCGGAAGGGCATCACGTGGCCTCGGGCATGCTCAACCGCTATACCCTGCAGCCCGGCATCACCGACGTGAAAAGCCAGGTGCAGGCGATGGCGCCCTACGTGTCGGAGAACCTCGGCAAGAAGGTCACCATGGTGTTCCCCGATTTCGCCTTCGGCCACGATCACCGCGATTTCTTCACCTCGGCGATCGAGGCGCAGGGCGGCGAGGTGCTCGAGCATATCGCCATCCCGCCGTCCGAGACGTCGTTCACCAAGTATTTCCCCAAGATCCCGCGCGAGACGGAAGTGCTGTATCACGTCATGGTGGGGCCGGCCGTTCTGACCTTCGTGAAGGAGCTGGGCGAGTTCTTCGGGCCGTCGCGGCCGGAAATGTTCGGCTTCATCGACAGCCTCGAGGCGGTCGACCTGGCCAGCCCCGGCCTCGAATACCTCAACGACACCTACTTCTGGGAGGGCAACCCGCGCCACGCCCAGGAAGACCAGTCGGAGTTCGACAAGTTCTTCCGCGAGCAGGTGGGCGTCGACGAACGCGGCGCCTCGGTCAGCGATGCCACCGACGTGTCGACCTATGCCCACATGTTCGGCTGCTGGGAGACGCTCTACACGCTCAAGGCCGGGATGGAAGCCTGTGACTACAAGGGCCCGGATGACCGCGCCGCGCTGATCGAGGCGGTCGAGGCGATGACCGAGATGCCACACTCGAACGAGCACCCGCAGGGGGCCAAGCAGTTCAACGGCAAGACCCACCAGGTGTTCGGCCACCAGTATATCAGCCGGGTCGAGGACGGGTTCCTCAAGCGCGTGCACACCACCTCGATCGAGGACACGTTCTACCCCGACGAGGTGGATTACACGACCCAGTCGTTCTGAGGCGCTGGATCGCGAGACAACGGGGCGCGCCTTCGGGGGCGCCCTTTTTCGTTGACGGACGCTTGAGCGTATCTCAATTGAGATATATATCTTCCCAGTAAAGGAGATCATCCCATGCCCGCCCGAACCTCAATGCTTCATGTTCGCGTCGATGACCATTTGAAGGCGCAGGCCGCCGAAGCCCTTTCCGGCGTCGGCCTGACTCTGTCGGATGCGGTACGTATCCTGCTGACCCGCGTGGCGGCGGAAGGGGGGCTGCCCGCGGGCCTGACCGCCGATCCGGAGGCGTATGACGCCTGGTTTCGCAAAAAGGTTCAGGAGGCGCTGGCCGATACCGGGCCAGCGACGCCGCATGACGAGGCCATGCAGGATGCTCGCGCGCTGATCAACAGGAAACGCGGTGCCTGAACTGGAATGGAAGGCGTCGGCGGTGGCTGACCTGATGGCCATCGTCGACTACATCTCGAACGATAACCCCGACGCGGCACTGGCCCTTTTGGAGAAGATCGAGGCCAGGGTGGCCCGCCTTGCCGAGCAGCCAAAGACAGGACGCCCCGGCCGGGTTCATGGTACGCGGGAGCTGGTCGTTCACCACAATTACATCGTGATCTATGCCGAGCGCCCCACGGTGGTCACAGTGCTGCGAGTGCTTCACGCGGCACGGATGTGGCCCTAACGAGGTCGAAATCTTCAAAAGATTTCGATCCGCTTTCTTTTCAAGAAAGCGGCACCGCGCGCCAGGTCGAGAAATGACAACAGCCCCGGAGTTTCCTCCGGGGCTGCCGTCGTTTCAGCTATGGGCGCAGCGCTTACTCGCTGCTGCTGCCGCCGTTTTCGCCTTCATCCAGCGACAGCGCCACGAAACGCGGCTCGCCGGCGCGGCGGACCAGAAGCAGGAGCGATTTGCGCCCGGCTTCCCGTGCATCCGCGATGCGGTCTTCCAGGTCGCCGATGGCACGCAGCTTCTGCTGGCCGGCCTCGGTGATCACGTCACCGGCGCGCATGCCCTTCTCGTAGGCCTCTGCCAGCGTGTCGATATCCTTGACCACAAGGCCTTCGGTATCGCCGTCAAGCTCCAGCTGCTCGCGCAGCTCGTCGTCGAGCGGAGCGAGGGTCAGGCCGAGAACGGTCTTCTCGGTTTCCTGGGCTTCGGGCTCGTCCTCGCCGGGTTGGGCGGCGGGGATGGCGCCCTCGGCCTCTTCGCGGCGGCCAAGCTCGACCTTCAGCGTCTTGGTCTTGCCGTCACGGAAGACCACCACGCGCACCGTCTTGCCCACCGGGCTGTTGCCCACCTGGCGCACCAGGCTGCGGGTGTCGGTGACTTCCTTGCCGTCGAACGACATGATCACGTCGCCCGCTTCCATGCCGGCCTCGGCGGCCGGGCCTTCGGGCACGTCGGTGACAAGGGCGCCCGAGACCTTCTCGAGGCCAATCGCCTCGGCCACGTCGTCGGTCACGTCCTGGATGCGCACGCCAAGCCAGCCGCGGCGGGTTTCGCCGTATTCGCGCAGCTGGTCGACCACCCGGGTCACCACGTTCGACGCCATCGAGAAGCCGATGCCGATCGAGCCGCCATTGGGCGACAGGATCGCGGTGTTCACGCCGATGACCTGGCCATCGAGGTTGAACAGCGGCCCGCCCGAGTTGCCGCGGTTGATCGCGGCGTCGGTCTGGATGTAGTCGTCATAGGTACCGCTGAGCGCCCGGTTGCGGGCCGAAACGATCCCGGCAGACACCGAGAAGCCCTGCCCCAGCGGGTTGCCCATGGCGATCACCCAGTCGCCCACGCGGGCGGTGTCGCTGTCGCCGAAGCTGACGAAGGGCAGCGGCTTGTCCGTATCGACCTTCAGAAGCGCGATATCGGTCTTGGGGTCGGTGCCCACGACTTCCGCCGTCAGCTCCTCGCCCGAGAAGAACTCGATGATCACCTCGTCGGCGCTTTCGATGACGTGGTTGTTGGTGACCACGTAGCCGTCTTCCGAGATCACGAAGCCCGAGCCCAGCGCCGAGGTGCGGCGGGGCCGGTCGCCGTTGCGATCCTGGAATTCACGGAAGAAGTCCTCGAAGGGCGAACCCTCGGGGACGATCGGCGAGGGCCCGGTGCCCTGCGCCACCACGGTGGACGTGGTGATGTTGACGACCGCGGGGCTGACCGTGTCAGCGAGGTCGGCAAAACTGTCGGGGCGCGCCTGTGCCGCGATGGCTTGGGCAATGACGAGGCCCATGGCGAGCGCCGTCAGCCAGAAGGCCCGCAGCATGCCGCGGTCGTCCCGGGTTTTGGTGATGGTTTTTGCTGTCAATGGAAACTCTCCTCCGGATTGATCCGATTGTCATCATCGGTAGGGCAGTTGGTGTCCTGAGCGACTATGTATGAACGCAATGCCGATACGCAAAAGGTGACAAGCATCTGTCACGACCATGTGAACCGGTCGCGACCGCCAAATCAAGCGCCCAGATCACGCGCCGAGCATCTTCGCGCACCACACGAGAAGCAGCCCGAAGGCGATCGACGCAAGCCCGATCAGCCGGCGGCTGTCCTCCGGAATGGCGCGCAGCGCGGCCAGCAGTTGCTCGACAAGCGAAGGGGCCAGTGCGTACACCAGCCCCTCGACCACAAGTACCAGCCCGAGGGCCAGGAAAAACGTGGCGATCAATTTTCGACATCCTCACCGGCGGGCTCGTCCGCGGCGGCGTCGTCGGCCGCCGCGTCGTCGGCCGGTTCCTCATCGGCGGTATCGGTGTCGACCTCGTCCGGATCGACGATGCCGGCGTCAGCTTCGGCTTCGGTATCGGTGTCGACCTCATCGGGGTCGACGATACCGGCGTCGGCCTCTTCGTCCCCGGAGGTTTCAGCCGCTTCGGCCTCCTGCTCGGCTTCCTGCTGGGCCGCGTCCTCTTCCAGCCGCCGCCGCTCGCTTTCGGGCAGGTCCGGGGAAATCTCGGTTTCCGGGGCCATTTCGCGAAGGCGATCCAGGTCGATCTCGTCGACGGCAACCTCGCCCAGCCCGTCGGCGCGCACGGCGTCGAACATCGGGCCAAGGAACTCGCTTTGCGGCGAGAAGACGATGGTCGAGTTTTCCTGGTTCATCGACCGTTCCAGCGCCGAGAGCGACCGGTAGAAGGAGAAGAAATCCGGATTGTTGCCAAAGGCTTCGGCATAGATCCGGTTCCGTTCGGCATCGGCCTCACCGCGGGCGATCTCGGCCTCGCGTTCGGCGTTCGACACGGTTTCCACCACGGTCCGGTCGGCGGCGGCGCGCACGCGTTGCGCCGCCTCGTTACCGCGGGCGATCTCGTCGGCAGCCTCGCGTTCCCGTTCCGCCCGCATCCGGGCGAAGGTGGCGTCGAGGTTCTGCTGCGGCAGGTTGGTCTGCTTCAGCCGCACGTCGACAATCTCGAGGCCAAGCCCCGCCGCGCTGGCGCGCGCCTGTTCGAGGATGCGAACGGCAAGGTCACGCCGCTGCGGCGACAGGATCGTGTCGGATGTGACCTGGTCGGCACCCAGCACCTCGCGGATCTGGGCGTTCAGAACCGAGGCCAGCCGGTCTTCGGCGACACGGGTGCCGCCGATGCCGACAGCCTGCCGGAACTGGACCACGTCGGCGATCCGGTAGCGGGTGAAGGCGTCGACCACCAGCCGGCGGTCATCCGACGGGGTCACCTCGATCGCGTCGGTATCCAGCGACAGGATCCGGCGGTCGTACCGCACGACTTCCTGGATCAGGGGTACCTTCACGCCCAGGCCCGGTTCGTCGACGACCTTCTTGATCTGGCCGAATTGCAGCACGAGGGCCTTCTCGCGTTCGTCCACGATGTAGAGCGAGGACAGGATGCCGATGACAACAACGGCGAGGATGGGAAGGAGTAGCGCGGATTTACGCATCAGTTCGATCCTCCGTTGTCGGTCTGCGACCGGCGCAATTGATCAAGCGGCAGGTAGGGCAGCACGCCCTGACCGTTTTCACCGGTGGCTTCGTCCAGCAGGATCTTGTCCATCTTGCCAAGCGTGCGCTCGACCGTTTCGAGGTAGAGACGGCGCTGGGTCACTTCGGGGGCCTGGTTGAACTCCTGCGCCACGGCGATGAAGCGGCTCGCCTCACCGATGGCTTCGTTGACCACGCGGGCCCGGTAACCCTCGGCCTGTTCGAGAACCTGCGCGGCTTCACCGCGGGCCTCGGCCAGAACGCGGTTGGCATAGGCGTCGGCCTGGCGTTGCAGCCGATCACGTTCCTGCTCGGCGGCCTGCACCTCGCGGAAGGCGTCGATCACCTCGCGCGGCGGGTCGGCCGTGTCGAGGTTGACCCGGACGATGTTGATGCCGCTGTCATACTCGTCGAGCGTCGTCTGGATGTTCTCGCGCGCCGTATCGGCGATGATGCCACGGTCGCGGTTGAGGATCGGCGCCAGGTTGGTCGCGGCGATGATCTCGCGCATGACCGCCTCCGACACCGCCTGAACCGTCAGCTGCGGATCGCGGATGTTGAACAGAAGCTTGGCGGGGTCGTTGATGTTCCAGACCACCTGGAAATCGATGTCCACGATATTGGCATCGGTGGTCAGCATCAGCCCGTCACCACCCGACGAACCCCGGCCGCTGCCGATATTCTCGGTCCGCTCCGAGGTCACGTTGATGACCTCTGCGGTCACGAGCGGCCACGGGGCAAAGTTCAGACCCGGGTCACCGGTCGAGTAATACTTGCCGAGGAACAGTTCGACAGACTGCTCTTCCGGCTTGACGGTGTAAAAGCTGGCCGTGGCCCACAAAACAACGGCAATCAGGCCGCCAAGCACGAAGGCGCCGCGCCCGAACGACGGCCCGCCGCCGCCCGGCGTGCTGCCATTGCCGCGGCCAGAGCCGCCGCGCCCGCCCATGAGGACGCGCAGCTGATCCTGGCCTTTCTTGACGAGCTCGTCGATCTCGGGGATTTGCGACCCGCCTTCGGGGGGCCGTCGCCCGCCCCGGTTGCCACGGCGGTCGTCGTCGTCGCCCCCGTTGCCTCCCGAGTTTCCGCCGCCGCCCCAGGGGCCGCCAGAATGTCCAGCCATATAACCTCTTCCTCTGTTTTGGCGTCCGTCCAAACGCTACTTCATAACCTGTGTATCAACAGGCAAAAATCAACCGCTGCGCACCGGCGCTTTCATCGTCACGATCTCCTCCGACATCGTGGGGTGCACCGCCACGGTGCGGTCGAAATCCTCTTTCGTGGCGCCCATCTTTACGGCGATGCCCGCCAGCTGGATCATCTCGCCCGCCCCGGGCGCGACGATATGACAGCCCAGAACCTTGCGGGTTTCCTGGCTCACGATCAGTTTCATCAGCACCCGGTCGTTCCGCCCGGCAAAGGCCTGCTGCATCGGCTTGAACGAGGTCGCGTACACCTCGATCGGCTCCTGCTCCTGCGCCTCTTCCTCCGACAGGCCGATCGTGCCGAACTCGGGCTGGGTGAAGATCGCCGTGGGAATGAGCTCATGATCGACAGGCGTCGGGTTGCCGTTGAACACCGTCTCGACAAAGGCCATCCCTTCCCTGATCGCCACCGGCGTCAGGTTCACCCGGTCGGTCACGTCGCCGATCGCATAGATCGAGGGCACGCTGGTCTGGCTGTACTCGTCCACCACGACCTCGCCCTTGCGGCCAAGCTTCACGCCGGCCTCTTCCAGCCCCATCCCGTCGGTATTGGGGGTGCGGCCTGTGGCGAAGAAGATCTTCTCGAACGTGTGTTCGCTGCCGTTGGTGCCGGTCACCTTGTAGCCGTCGCCGCCCTGCTCGACCCGCTTGATATCGGTGCCCAGATGCAGGTGAATGCCCGAGGCGATCATCTCGTCGGCGATCAGGCCGCGCGCCTCCTCGTCGAAGCCCCGCAGGATCTGCGCGCCGCGATAGAACTGCGTCACCTCCACCCCAAGCCCGTTCAGGATGCCGGCAAATTCACAGGCGATATACCCGCCCCCGATGATCAGCATCGACTTGGGCAGGGTGTCCATGTGGAAGATGTCGTTCGACACCAGCCCCTCGTCGGCGCCCGGCAGGTCAGGCCTGACCGGGCGGCCGCCGGTCGCCAGCAGGATATGCTTGGCGGTAAAGCTCTCGCCGGTCGACAGCTTCACCGTATGCGCATCTTCCAGCGTGGCGCGGGCATCGTAGGCCTCGACGCCCGAGTTCTTCAGCAGGTTGCGATAGACGCCTTCCAGCCGGTCAAGCTCGCCATGCAGCTTGGTCTTGAACGCGTCCCAGTCAAAGCGGCCCGGCTCGACCTGCCAGCCATATGCCCGCGCATCGGCGATGTGGCCCGGGTATTCGCTGGCGAACACCATCAGCTTCTTGGGCACACAGCCCCGGATCACGCAGGTGCCGCCGTAACGGTCTTCCTCGGCCAGCGCCACCTTGGCGCCGCCCTGCGCCGCCACCCGGGCCGCGCGCACACCGCCCGAGCCGCCGCCGATCACGAAAAGATCGTAGTCGAATACCATAACTTTTGTCCTAATCCTGCAGGTCGGAGAACAGGTTGTCGGATTCCACGAAATCCAGACGATCCTCTTCCACCGTGCCTTCGTTGATATCGCGCGTCTCGACCTTCCCGTTGCCATGGCCGATGATCACGATGTCGCAGATATCCATGAAAAGCCCGTTTTCAACGACGCCGGGCATCTGGTTGAGCACCATGGCCATCTGGTGCGGGTCGCCGATGCGGCCCAGATGCAGGTCGAGAATGTAATTCCCCTCGTCCGTGACGTAGGGATGCCGCCCGTTCATCCGAAGCGAGGCATCGCGGCCCAGCACGTCCATGCTGACCAGAAGCTCTTCGATCAGCGCGCGGGTGGTCTGCCAGCCGAAGGGAATGACCTCGACAGGCAGGGGGAAAGCGCCGAGATGTTCGACCTCTTTCCCGATATCCGCGATCACGATCATCTGATCGGAGGCGGTGGCGACGATCTTCTCCTGCAACAGCGCCCCGCCGCCGCCCTTGATCAGGTTGAGGTTGCCGTCGAACTCGTCGGCGCCGTCGATCGTCAGGTCAAGCCACTTGGCCTCGTCGATGCTGATGACCTCGATGCCCACGTCACGCGCCAGCTCGGCCGTCCGGGTCGAGGAGGGCACACCGCGGATCTTCAGCCCGTCATCCCGCACCAGCTCGCCCAGGCAGCGCACCATCCACGCCGCGGTGCTGCCCGTGCCAAGCCCCACGCGCATGCCGTCCTCGACATAGTCGACAGACCGCTTGGCCGCGACGAATTTGGCCTTGTCGATGGGCGACAACTCTCCGGACATGGCAGGCAACTCCCCGAACACTCCACGCGGTTATAAGAGAGTTGCGCGGACGGTGCGAGGGGCAATTGCCCCAAAAAATGCCGGGAACGGGGCCCTAGACGGGCGGGCTGACCCCCACCTGCAGCGGAAGCGTCACCGCGCGCCCCGGGTCGGCGCCGAACATGGCAAGCCAGAGCGTGGCGAGAAACAGAACGAACCAGGCAGCGGACATGGGCAGCCCTCCTTTCGGGATATGCCCGGCCAAGGCTAGGGCGACTCGGTTAACGCCAGGTGAAATTCTCCGATCCAGCCAGCCCGAGGTCGTTTTCCGGCGTGACAGCCCCCGCGCCCCGCCGTAATCGCGACCCATGACCTACCGCCTGCATTACGCCCCCGACAACGCCTCGCTCATCATCCGCCTCGCGCTGGAGGAGCTGGGCCTGCCCTATGAAACCGCGCTGATCGACCGCAAGGCGCGCGGCCACAAGGCGCCCGCCTATCTCGCGGTGAACCCCGCCGGCCTGATCCCCGCGCTGGAAACCCCCGACGGCGCGATCTTCGAGACCGGTGCGATCCTGCTCTGGCTGGCCGACCGGCACGGCACGCTGGCCCCCGTCCCCGAAGCCCCCGGGCGCGGCGCCTTCCTCAAATGGCTGTTCTTCACCTCCAACACGCTCCACGTGGCGATGCGGATGCGGTTCTACCCCGACCAATATGTGGGCGGCGACCCAGCCGCGCAGGCCACCCTGCGCGCCCATCTCAAGGGCGAGATCAGCCGCCACGTGGGCCTCCTCGAAACCCAGGCCGCGCAATCGCCCGCCTGGCTCTGCGGCCCCGCCCCCTCGGCGCTCGACCTCTACCTCGCCTGCCTCCTGCGCTGGCTGCAAATCTACCCGGCCGCCGAAGACAACAGCTGGTTCAACCTCGCCGACTGGCCGCATTTGCAGGCGATGGCGACGCGTCTGGAACGTTGTAACAGCGTCAGGGCTGCCATACATGCCGAAGGCCTGGGCGAAACGCCGTTCACGGCCCCGCGACACGCAACACCACCAGAAGGCAGCGCCACCTGATGTTTCTTTCCGTCTTCGAAATGTTCAAGGTCGGCATCGGCCCGTCCTCCTCGCACACGATGGGGCCGATGGTGGCAGCAGGGAAATTCCTCGAAAAGATGCGCGCGGCCCCCTTCGGCTTTCACGGGGTGAAGGGCACGCTGCACGGCTCTCTGGCCTTCACCGGCGTCGGCCACGCCACCGACCGGGCCACCATCCTCGGCCTCGCCGGCTTCCTGCCCGACACCTACGACCATGACGCGGCCGAAAAGGTGCTCGAGGAGATCCGCGAGACCCACACCGTCAAACCCGAGGGCCTCGGCACGCTGCAATTCGACCCGAAAAACGACCTGAGTTTCGACTTCGGCCCCAACCTGCCCGGCCATGCCAACGGCATGATCCTGATGGCCACCGACAAGCAGGGCGACGTCATCCTGCAGGAGACCTATTACTCCATCGGCGGCGGCTTCGTGATGACCGAGGCCGAGCTGGCGGCGGGGCGCAACACCGACGAGGGCGAGCCCGTCCCCTACCCGTTCAAAAGCGCGGTCGAGATGCTGGAGATGGCCGAAACCAGCGGCAAGACCATCGCCCAGATGAAGAAGGCCAACGAAATCTCGCGCGGCGGGTCCGAGAACCTCAGATCGGGCGTGCGCCGCATCTGGCAGGTGATGAACGACTGCATCGAACGGGGCCTCACGACCGAGGGCGAGCTTCCCGGCGGGCTCTACGTCAAGCGCCGCGCCAAGGGCATCGCCGACGCGCTCGACGCCGAGCGCGGCACCAACCTCAACGCGCCCCACAAGATCAACGACTGGATGAGCGCCTATGCCATGGCCGTCAACGAGGAGAACGCCGCCGGCGGTCAGGTCGTGACGGCCCCCACCAACGGCGCGGCGGGCGTCGTGCCGGCGGTCATCAAGTACTGGCTGGAACACGTGCCCGGCGCCTCCGAGGCCCATGTCGAGGATTTCCTGCTCACCGCCGCCGCCATCGGCGGGCTGGTGAAATACAACGCCTCGATCTCCGGCGCCGAAGCGGGCTGCCAAGCCGAAGTCGGCAGCGCGGCGGCCATGGGTGCGGCCGGGCTGGCGGCCGTACTCGGCGGCACGCCCCAACAGATCGAGAACGCTGCCGAAATCGCGCTCGAACACCATCTCGGCATGACCTGCGACCCGGTCAAGGGCCTCGTCCAGGTGCCCTGCATCGAACGCAACGGCCTCGGCGCCATCAAGGCGGTCAGCGCCGCCAGCCTCGCGCTGCGCGGCGACGGCACGCATCTCGTCCCGCTCGACGCCTGCATCGAGACCATGCGCCAGACCGGCGCGGACATGAGCGAGAAGTACAAGGAAACCTCGCTTGGCGGCCTCGCGGTGAACGTGCCCAACTGCTGACCGCAGACCGATCCCGTCAGCAGGGCGCCAGTTTCCCCTTGCACCTCCTGCCGCTTTTCTGTGCATTGCCGCCCAGGAACGACCCCATCACAGGCAGGACAGAATGAGCGCGGACACCGGCCGGACGGGCCTTGGTATTCTCTTGATGATCGGCTTCTGCATCCTGGCCCCGGTTCAGGACAGTTTCGCCAAGCTGACCAGCGACGCCGTCGCCGTGGGCCAGGTCGCGACCACCCGGTTTCTCGCCCAGGCGGCGCTCTTGCTGCCGCTGGCCCTGGCCTTCGGCTGGCTGCACCGCCCGAAAGCGGGCGAAATCGGCCTGCACCTCGCCCGCGCCACGCTTCTGCTCATCGCCACCGCCTTCTTCTTCACCGCCATCCGCGTGATGCCCATCGCCGATTCCATCGCCATCTTCTTCGTCGAGCCTTTCATCCTGACCCTGCTCGGCGGCCTCCTCCTGGGCGAACCCATCGGCCCGCGCCGCTACATCGCCTGCGGCATCGGCTTTGCCGGGGCGCTGCTGATCATCCAGCCCAGCTTTGCCGAGGTCGGGCCGACGGCGCTTCTGCCGCTGGTCACGGCGCTGTGCTTTGCCTTCTACATGATCCTGACCCGGCGCATGGCCACGCGGATGCACCCGATCACCCTGCAGATCTATACCGGCATCGCCGCGCTGTCCCTCGCCGTCCCGATCCTGGCGGCGTTCGACGGCTCCGGCTTCGCCCCGCTCGACCCGGTCTGGCCCGACCCGCGCGACCTGACACTGCTGCTGGGCCTCGGGGTCGTCGCGACGATCAGCCATGTCTGCCTGAGCTTCGCCCTCTCCTTCGCGCCCGCCTCGCTGCTGGCATCGATCCAGTACCTCGAAATCGTCTGCGCCACGCTGCTCGGCTACTACATCTTCGGCGACCTGCCGGGCACGATGGCCTTCGCCGGTATCGCGCTGGTGGTGGGCTCGGGGCTCTTCGTCTTCTTCCGCGAACGCAAGCTGGGGCGCCGGCCGCTGCCCCAGCCCTGACGGCCCCCGGGCGGAACCACCCCTCCGCTCCGGCGTTACCCTAGAGAGCACCGCCAGAAGGAGCCACCCCATGCCCGACCCGAGCATCAAGAACGAAGACACCTACGAGGAACTCCGCGACAAGGGCTACTCCAAGGAGAAAGCCGCCCGCATCGCCAACGCCCAGGCCAACGACAAGCAGAAACCCTCGAAGAAAGGCGGCAAGAACCCGGCCTACGAGGACTGGACCAAGGAAGAGCTCTACGACAAGGCCCAGGACATCGGCATCGAGGGCCGCAGCGACATGACCAAGGACGAGCTGATCAAGGCCCTGCGCGGCTGACCCCGCCACCCCGCGCCGCATCTGCGCGCGCCCCGGTCCTCGTTTCGCCGGAACCACTCATGCCTCGACCGCCAAACTGGCCGCGCCTCCCCGGTCCCGCCATTCCGGCAGGGCCGAACCCACCCCGCTTCATCTTGCCAAAAATACTCACTCCCCCGCCCACCAATCGCGCCCCGCCTCCCCCGGTCCCGCCCTTCCGGCAGGGCCGAACCCACCCCGCTTCATCTTGCCAAAAATACTCACTCTCCCGCCCACCAATCGCGCCCCGCCTCCACCGGTCACGCCCTTCCGGCAAGGCCGAGCCCGCCCGGCTTCATCTTGCCAAAAATACTCGCTCCCCCGCCCACCAAGACGCGCCGCGCCTCCCCGGCCACGCCTTTCCGACAAGCCCGAGCCCACCCCGCTTCATCTTGCCAGAAATACTCACTCCCCCGGCCCCCCAAAGGCGCCACGCCAAGCCGCCGGTTACGGCCTCTCCGCAAGAGGACGCCCAAGGCAACCAACCGCTCGCCGCCGTCGCAGGGTGCGCTTCAGCGTACCAATGCCGATCCGTAGGGTGGGTGAAAACCCACCACCCCTACCCGATCCGCAGCGTGACCTTCCCCACCGCCTGCCCGCTCTCGAGAAACCCATGCGCCTCCCCGGCCCGGTCGAGGTCGAACGTCTCGGCATGCCGAACCCGCAGCCTGCCATCGGCCACCAACGCCAATGCCTCCCGCACGATCCCCGCCTGCCGCCGCAGGGCGCCCTCCAGCCCCAGCCACATCGGCGTCAACATCATCACGTTCAGGATATCGAGGTTCATGTTGTAGGCCGTGACGTCCCCGTCATCCGGCGCCACCCCCATCAGCGTGACCACCCGGCCATAGGGCGCCATCGCCCCGTAGGTCCGCGTCATCACCGCCTCGCCCACGTTGTCCAACGCCACGTCCAGACCGCCCGACCAGTCCCGCGCGGCCGCCACGAAATCCGTCTCGCGATAGTTGATGGAAAGCTCCGCGCCCAAATCCTCGACAAGCCGCGCCTTCTCCGGCCCGCTCACCGTCGCCGCCACCTTCGCGCCGCGCAGGGCGGCCAGCTGCACCGCCATGTGCCCCGTGCCGCCCGCGCCGGCATGGATCAGCACATGCTCCCCCTCGGCCAGCCGCGCCCGCTCATAAAGCGCTTCCCACCCGGTGATCGCCACCAGCGGCAGCGCGGCGGCGGTCAGGTCGTCCACCCCCTCGGGCACCTTCGCCAACTGCCACTCCGGCACCACCGCGGCCTCCCCATAGGTCCCCGGCGCGCCCCCGATCCCGCCATTGCAGAAACACACCCGGTCGCCCACGGTGACCTCCGTCACCTCCGGCCCGACCTCTTTCACCACGCCCATCCCGTCATGCCCCGGCACGAACGGCCCCGCGTCGATATACCCGCCCAGCTGTCGGAAAAACGTATCCGCCGGGTTCAGCGCCGCGGCCCTCAGCTCCACCAGCACATCCCCCGGCCCCCCGGGCCATGCCAGCTCGATATCCTGCAGTTTCATGACCTCCGGCCCGCCCTGGCCGGTAATGACGACAGCTTTCACCTTCATGTTCATCTCACTCCGCCGGATGCGCCCCCGGCGGATGCTCGTTCGCCGGGTCTGGCCATATCCCCTCGATCCGCACATGGTTCCGCTCCAGAAGCGGCCGCATCTCGTCGAAGACAGGCTTGTAGCGGTAATACGGCACGCTCGGCTCCATGTGGTGGATCAGGTGGTAATTCTGCCCCTGCAACAGGAAATTCGCGCCGGGAAACAGGGAAACCCGCGTGTTCCGGTATCGCCCCGTCTCGGTATGGTCATGGTGCGGCGTCCAGGTGAAAAAGGTCAGCATCACCGTCTGCCCCACCCACCACGGCACGAACCACAGCAACAGCACCTCCATCCAGTACCCCGCCACCACGGCCCCGATCAGCAAGGCGCTGTAGATGGCGAAGGTCACGAAGGTATAGACCACCTCCCGCTCCGTACAGCCGAACCGCCGGCACTCCCGGTACTGCGCCACCGGGTTGAAATACTGGATCAGCGCGGCGGGAAGCTTCACGAAGATCCACACCGGGAACGACCCCTTGGCATAAAGATCCGGGTCGCTCGCCTCGTTCGTATGCGCATGATGCGCCATGTGCTGCCGCCGGTGCTGATGATAGAACAGCCACAGCGGCGCACAGGCCAGCGTCCCCGCCACCGTATCGACCCAGCGCAGATCCTTCCGGCGCGAACTGATATTGGCATGCACCGCCTCGTGCACCACCGTGTAGATCCCGTAGATAAACACCGTGTTGACCACCATCCCGGTCCAAAGCGGGATATGCCCGGCCAGGGTCAACCACGTGGCGGCAATGGCAAAGGCGAACATCCCCGCCTCCAGCCACAGCGTCCGCCCGCCGAATTCCGGCGTGTGCTTGCGGGCAATCTCGAATTCCTCGCGTACGGTCGACATGCTCACCCTCCGATTGACGCGCCATCCTGCGCCCCCGGGGCCGCCTCCGCATTGACCGCGATCAAACAGCCCGCGCGGCGCACCCGGGTCAGGCTACCCCAACCCCTGCCGCGACTGTAAGGAAAAATTTATTCACGCGCTCAAATAACGCACGTAGGGTCGGTGCCAACCCACCGCTCGAGACCGCCTAAAACGGAATATCGTCCGCCCCGCTGACGAACTTGGCGACGACCTTCTTCACCCCCGCCTTCTCGAAATCGATCTCCAGCTTGTCGCCCTCGATCCCCAGAATTGCCCCATACCCGAACTTCTGGTGAAACACCCGCTCGCCCACCGTGTGGCTGCTCACCGCCTGCGCGTCGATCACGCTCGCCTTCGATTCCCGCGGCTGGCTCAGCGGCCGCTGCCCGGCCCGCGCCTGCAACCGCCGCCAGCCGGGCGAGTTATACCCGTCCGCCTCCGCCGCCCGCGACTCGATCCCGCTGCCGCCCAGCCCGGCCGAGCCATAGCCCCCGCCATACAAGCCCGGCGGCGTCAGCACCTCCACATGATCCTCCGGCAACTCGTCGATAAAGCGCGACGGCATCTGGCTCTGCCACTGCCCGTAGACCCGCCGGTTCCCCGCAAAGGAAATCGTGCACAGCTCCTCGGCCCGCGTGATCCCCACATAGGCCAGCCGCCGCTCCTCCTCGACGCCCTTCAACCCGCTTTCATCCATCGAGCGCTGCGAGGGGAACAACCCGTCCTCCCAGCCCGGCAGGAACACGGCCGGAAACTCCAAGCCCTTGGCGGCATGCAGTGTCATGATCGACACCTTCTCGCCCTGCTCCTCGCTCTCGTTATCCATGATAAGGCTGACATGCTCCAGGAACCCCTGCAGGTTCTCGAACCCCTCCAGCGCCTTCACCAGCTCCTTGAGGTTCTCCAGCCGCCCCGGCGCCTCCGGCGTCTTGTCGTTCTGCCACATCTCGGTATAGCCGGACTCGTCGAGCACCACCTCGGCCAGCTCGATATGGCTCATGCTCGGATCACCGGCCATCCGGCCCCAGCGCCGCAAGCCTTCGACCAGCCGGCCCAGCTCCGCCGCCCCCTTGCCGGAAAGTCCCTTCTCCTCCAGCAGGATCGCCGCGCCTTCCAGCAGCGACACGCCATTCTGCCTTGCCGCCACCTGGATCTTCTGCTGCGCCTTGTCGCCCAGCCCCCGCTTCGGCGTGTTCACGATCCGCTCGAACGCCAAATCGTCCGCCGGGCTCACCACCAGCCGGAAATAGGCCATCGCATCGCGGATCTCCATCCGCTCGTAGAAGCGCGGCCCGCCGATCACCCGATAGGGCATCCCGATCGTCAGGAACCGGTCCTCGAAGGCCCGCATCTGGTGCGACGCCCGCACCAGGATCGCCATCTCGTCCAGCGAAAACGGCCGCATCCCCCGCGTTCCGCCCTGCATCGACTCGATCTCCTCGCCGATCCAGCGCGCCTCTTCCTCGCCGTCCCAATGGCCGATCAGCCGAACCTTCTCGCCCTCGTCGACCTCGGTCCACAGCTCCTTGCCCAGCCGCCCCTTGTTGCCGGAAATCACGCCCCCCGCAGCGGCCAGGATATGCGGCGTCGAGCGGTAATTCTGTTCCAGCCGCACCACGGTGGCACCGGGAAAATCCTTCTCGAACCGCAGGATGTTGCCCACCTCGGCCCCGCGCCAGCCATAGATCGACTGATCGTCATCGCCCACACAGCAGATATTCTTGTGCCCCCCGGCCAAGAGCCGCAGCCACATATACTGCGCCACGTTGGTATCCTGGTACTCGTCCACGAGGATGTACCGGAACCACCGCTGATACTGCTTCAGCACATCCTCATGGTTCTGAAAGATCACCACCATATGCAACAGCAGGTCGCCGAAATCGACCGCGTTCAGCTCCCTGAGCCGCTCCTGGTACTGCCGGTAAAGCGCCACGCCCTTCCCATCATAGGCCGAGGCCTCCCCGGCGGGCACCTTGTCGGGCGTCCAGGCCCGGTTCTTCCAGTGGTCGATCACCCCGGCCAGCTGCCTTGCCGGCCAGCGCTTGTCGTCGATCCCCGCGGCCTGCACCAGCTGCTTGAGCAGCCGCAACTGGTCATCCGTATCGAGAATCGTGAAGTTCGACTTCAAATCCACCAGTTCCGCATGCCGCCGCAGCAGCTTCACGCAGATCGAGTGGAACGTGCCCAGCCACGGCATCCCCTCCACCGTCTCGCCCAGCAACCGGCCCACGCGCAGCTTCATCTCCCGCGCCGCCTTGTTGGTGAAGGTCACCGACAGGATCTCGTTCGGTCGCGCCCGCCCGGTATTCAGCAGATGCACCAGCCGCGTCGTCAGCGCCTTGGTCTTGCCCGTCCCGGCGCCCGCCAGCATCAGCACCGGGCCATCCAGCGCCTCCACCGCTTCACGCTGCGCAGGGTTCAGATCATCCAGGTACGGCGCAGGCCGGGCCGCCATCGCCCGCGCGGCCAGCGAAGCGCCCTCGAAGGCGTCGGTCTCGTCAAAACTGCTCATGACCTCAGAATAGCGTGCATTGCCACCAAGGGAAAGCCGATGTTCCCCTCATGTTCCACACGCCGCCGATGATTTTTTCCCGCGTCGCCCCGGCCCCCAGGCCAGCCCCTCGCCAACCCCTCCAACGCACACCACCCCACCCGCTTCTTCTTGGCAAAAATATCCAATCCCCCGCCCGCCCCAAACGCCAAACAGCGCCTCTCGGGCCCAAAGGGTGCCTCCCCCCCAAGCGCGCCAAAGACAGCCCCTACGCCTCAGAACGACTCCAGCGCATCCCGGCCAAAAACCGCACCAAGATCACAGGCCGCCCCGACATTTCCGGTCGCCGGAAGATCATGCTCGCCGTCTTCAGTCACCGATGCCCGCATCGGGCTGCTCTCGACCCACCGCAGGATCGCGCCCTTACTGCACCGGGCATAGCCGACATTCGCCATCTCCGTGACGTGGCGCATCTCGTACTCGAACCGCCCTTCAAAACCATCCTGATCGATCATCAAGACAACGGGCGTCTTCCCCGTCAGATGCGCGTAAAACAGCGCCTGGTGTACGCTGTCCCGCGCGGATGACGTGCCATCCATCCCCACCTCGATCACGTGGTCCGGCGTCTCGCAATCCACCCGCACATAGCGCTTGGTGTCATAGACATCGAAGTAATGCCGCACTTCATCGTCGCTTCCGGCAAGGAAAGCGCATAACAGCGCGGCCAACTGGACTTCACCCATATGAACACCTCGCAGGGCTGAAAGTGTTAACAAAAAGTTAACATCAGATCCCCGCGTTAACAAATCAAACCAAGACCCGGCACGCCCTTTGCCTGGAAAGATCACCCCAACCGCTTCTTCTTGGCAAAAATATCCAATTCCACGCCCGCCACACGCGCACCCCACCGGGCATCCACCGACCTCTCCTCCCGCCCGTTTTCCGCGCGGAAAACGGCCAGGAAAATGCGCATTTTCCTGCCCCGGAATTTTCGCAAATTCCGGGGCGCCACCCTCTCCACCCGCGCCGGAAAATTCGAATTTTCCGACCCGGAATTTTCCAAAATTCCGCCCCGCCCCGTTGCGCCCCACACAACATCTCGCCCGTTGCGCCCCGCACGCCGCATTAACCCACGGCCCCACAGACACCCGCACCGACGCGATACCGACAAAATACCGACGTGATACCGACGTCCCCTTTCCTTCAAAACAACGCCATTAACCATGATTCGCGCCGCATCGCAGAAACCACCGCCGTCACCATTCCCTCTTCCGCCCCCCGCCGCCGCTTGCTATCGCTCTCTCCCATGAGCCTCGACACCGCATATCCCGCCCTCTCCGACCTGCGCGCCCGCGCCCGCCGCCGCCTGCCGCATTTCGTCTGGGAATTCCTCGACAGCGGCACCGGAACCGAGGCCACCACCCGCCGCAACCGCACAGGCCTCGACGCGGTCCAGCTCATGCCCTCCATCCTCCATGGCGAGATCGAGTGCTCCACGGAAATCTCTTTCCTCGGAACCACTTACGATCTCCCCGTCGGCATCTCGCCGGTCGGCATGTCCGGCCTCGTCTGGCCCGATGCCGAGCGCCACCTCGCCCGCGCCGCGGCCGCCGCGAACATCCCTTACGGCCTCTCCACCGTGGCCAGCCAGACCCCCGAGGATGTCCAACCGGTGCTGGGCGATCACGGCTGGTTCCAGATGTACCCGCCGCGCGACCCCGAGATCCGCACCGACATGCTCAAACGGGCCAAGGCCGCCGGCTTCCGCACCCTCATCCTCACCGTCGACGTCCCCGTCGGCTCCCGCCGCGAACGCCAGGTCCGCTCCGGCCTGACCCAGCCGCCCCGCATCACCCCCCGCCTTCTGGCCCATATCGCCACCAGCCCCGCCTGGGCGCTCGGCATGGCCAAACGCGGCATGCCAAGGATGCGGATGATCGACGATTATGCCCCCAATACCAAGGGCTTGCCCTCGAACAAGCACGCGGGCTACCTGCTGCGCACCTCCCCCGACTGGGACTACCTGCGCTGGCTCCGCGACGCGTGGGAGGGGCCCTTCCTCGTCAAGGGCGTGATGAACCCCGACGATGCCAAACGGCTCGAAAAGGAAGGCGCCGACGCGATCTGGATCTCGAACCATGCCGGCCGCCAGTTCGACGCGGCCCCGGCCACCATCGACGCCCTGCCCGCGATCCGCGCCGCCACCTCCCTGCCGATCATCTTCGACGGCGGCATCGAGGGCGGGCTCGACATCCTCCGCGCCATCGCGCTCGGGGCCGATTTCACCATGATGGGCCGCGGCTGGCACTACGCCCTCGCCGCCCTCGGGCCCGCCGGCCCCGGCCACCTCGCCCATATCCTCAAGGCCGATCTCGAAGCCAATATGGGCCAGCTCGGCATCCGCACCCTGACAGAGGTGCGCAACCGGGTAGTCCCCGCCACCCGCACCCCCCAAGGCACGCCCTATGGCGCCCCGCCAACCCCCTGATATCGCGGCACTTCCCCGCCTCCAATCCGGGTAATCCCGCCTCCCCGATCGGGCAGAATCTCTCGCGAAAGGGTGGAACGGCCACCGCCGCCATTGCGCAAACCTTTCACAAATCCTACAAGTTGCGCAGCAATGGCGCTGCACTGCGGCAATTCCGCGGTGCCACGCACACAGGACCAAATGTCAGGAGGGCGGGCCGGTGGCTGACTTCAAGAAAATCCTCATCGCCAACCGCGGCGAAATCGCGATCCGCGTGATGCGCGCGGCCAACGAGATGGGCAAGCGCACGGTCGCCGTCTTCGCCGAGGAAGACAAGCTCTCCCTCCACCGCTTCAAGGCCGACGAGGCCTATCGCATCGGCGAGGGGCTGGGCCCCGTCCAGGCCTATCTCTCCATCGACGAGATCATCCGCGTCGCCAAGCTCTCCGGCGCCGACGCCATCCACCCGGGCTATGGCCTCCTGTCGGAAAACCCCGATTTCGTCGATGCTTGCGCGGCGAACGGCATCACCTTCATCGGCCCCCGGGCCGAGACCATGCGCGCCCTGGGCGACAAGGCCTCCGCCCGCCGCGTCGCGGTCGAGGCCGGCGTGCCCGTCATCCCCGCCACAGAGGTGCTGGGCGAGGATATGGACCTCATCCGCAAACAGGCCAAGGAAATCGGCTACCCGATGATGCTCAAGGCCTCCTGGGGCGGCGGCGGCCGCGGCATGCGGCCCGTCACCAAGCCCGAAGAGCTTGAGGAAAAGGTGCTCGAAGGCCGCCGCGAGGCGCTCGCCGCCTTCGGCAACGGCGAGGGCTATCTCGAAAAGATGATCACCCGCGCCCGCCATGTCGAGGTGCAGATCCTCGGCGACAAGCACGGCCACATGTACCACCTGTTCGAGCGCGACTGCTCGGTCCAGCGCCGCAACCAGAAAGTCGTCGAACGCGCCCCCGCCCCCTATCTCACCGACCTCCAGCGCTCCGAGATCTGCGAGCTCGGCTACAAGATCTGCAAGCATGTCGATTACGAATGCGCCGGCACGGTCGAGTTCCTGATGGATATGGACACCAACCAGTTCTACTTCATCGAGGTGAACCCCCGCGTACAGGTCGAACATACCGTCACCGAAGAGGTGACCGGCATCGACATCGTGCAGGCCCAGATCATGATCGCCGAGGGCAAGACCCTGGCCGAGGCCACGCGCAAGAAAACGCAGGAAGACATCACCCTGAACGGCCACGCCCTTCAGACCCGGATCACCACCGAGGACCCGCTCAACAACTTCATCCCCGACTATGGCCGCATCACCGCCTATCGCTCGGCCACGGGCATGGGCATCCGTCTCGACGGCGGCACCGCCTATTCCGGCGGGGTCATCACGCGCTACTACGATTCGCTGCTCACCAAGGTCACGGCGCACGCGCAAACCCCCGAAGCCGCCATCGCAAGGATGGACCGTGCGTTGCGTGAATTCCGTATTAGGGGTGTGTCGACCAATATCGCCTTCGTCGAGAATCTGCTGAAGCACCCGACCTTCCTGTCGAACGAATACACCACCAAGTTCATCGACACGACACCGGAGCTTTTCCAGTTCGCCAAGCGGCGCGACCGGGGCACCAAGGTGCTGACCTATATCGCCGACATCACGGTGAACGGTCACCCGGAAACCCAGGGGCGGGCCAAGCCCAAGGCCGACGCGCCGGTGCCGAAAGCGCCGAAACTCGACGCCAAGGAACCGCCTGCCGGCACCAAGACCCTGCTGGAAGAGCAGGGTGCCAAGGCGGTCGCCGACTGGATGCTCGAGCAGAACCGGCTGCTCCTGACCGACACCACCATGCGTGACGGTCACCAGTCATTGCTGGCCACGCGGATGCGCTCGATCGACATGATCCGGGTGGCGCCCGCCTATGCCCATAACGTGCCGCAGCTCTTCTCGGTCGAATGCTGGGGCGGGGCGACCTTCGACGTGGCCTACCGCTTCCTGCAGGAATGCCCCTGGCAGCGCCTGCGCGAGCTGCGCGCCGCCATGCCCAACCTGCTGACCCAGATGCTGCTGCGCGCCTCCAACGGGGTGGGCTACACCAACTACCCCGACAACGTGGTGCAGGAATTCGTGCGGCAAGCCGCCGAAACCGGCGTCGACGTCTTCCGCGTCTTCGACAGCCTCAACTGGGTCGAGAACATGCGCGTCGCGATGGACGCCGTCATCGACACCGGCAAGATCTGCGAGGGCACGATCTGCTACACCGGCAACATCCTCGACCCCGACCGCGCCAAGTACGACCTCAAGTACTACGTCTCGATGGCCAAGGAGATGGAGAACGCCGGCGCCCACGTGCTGGGTCTCAAGGACATGGCGGGCCTCCTCAAACCCGCCGCCGCCCGCCAGCTCATCACCGCCCTCAAAAACGAAGTCTCGATCCCCATCCACTTCCACACGCATGACACCTCCGGCATCGCCGGCGGCACCATCCTCGCCGCCGCCAATGCCGGCGTCGATGCGGTCGATGCGGCGATGGATGCCTTCTCGGGCGGCACCTCCCAGCCCTGCCTCGGCTCGATCGTCGAGGCGATGGCCCATACCGAGCGTGACACCGGCCTCGACATCGCCCATGTCCGGGCTTTGTCGAACTACTGGGAACACGTCCGCGCCCAGTACGTGGCCTTCGAGGCCGGGCTTCAGGCCCCGGCATCGGAAGTCTACCTCCACGAAATGCCCGGCGGCCAGTTCACCAACCTCAAGGCCCAGGCCCGCTCCCTCGGGCTCGAGGAACGCTGGCACGAGGTGGCCCAGACCTATGCCGACGTGAACAAGATGTTCGGCGATATCGTCAAGGTCACGCCATCCTCCAAGGTCGTCGGCGACATGGCCCTGATGATGGTCAGCCAGGGCCTCACCCGCGAACAGGTCGAAGACCCCGACACAGACGTGGCCTTCCCCGATTCGGTCATCGACATGATGCGTGGCAACCTCGGCCAGCCCCCGGGCGGTTTCCCTGACAAGATCGTCAACAAGGTCCTCAAGGGCGAGAAACCCAACACCGAACGCCCCGGCAAACACCTCGAGCCCATCGACCTCGAAGCGACGCACACCCAGTTGGTGGAAGAGCTCGAGGGCAAGAAGGTCGACCGCGAAGATCTCAACGGCTACCTCATGTATCCCAAGGTTTTCCTTGATTACATGGGCCGCCACCGCACCTATGGCCCCGTCCGCACCCTGCCCACCAAGACCTTCTTCTACGGCATGGAACCGGGCGAGGAGATCAGCGTCGAGATCGACCCGGGCAAGACCATGGAGATCCTGCTTCAGGCCGTGGGCGAGACCAACGAAGACGGCGACGTGCGCGTCTTCTTCGAACTGAACGGCCAGCCCCGCGTCATCCGCGTGCCGAACCGCATGGTCAAATCCCAGACCACCCAGCGCCCCAAGGCCGAAGCCGGCAATGCCGACCATGTCGGCGCCCCCATGCCCGGCGTCGTGGCCTCCGTCTCGGTGCAGCTCGGCCAGAAGGTCAAGGACGGCGACGCCCTCCTGACCATCGAGGCCATGAAGATGGAAACCGGCATCTACGCCGAACGCGACGCCACGGTGAAAGCCATCCACGTCCAGCCCGGCAGCCAGATCGACGCCAAGGACCTGATGATCGAGCTGGAATAACGACGACATCCCGGTTTACCGAACGAGCCCCGCGACCTATGGTTGCGGGGTTTTTCATTGGACCCAGTCGCTCATCATGAAACCGTTTTCCGCCCTGCTGGCCCTCACGCTGCTCCTCGCCGCCCCGCTGCGCGCCGACGAAAACGTCACCCATTTCGCCGACACCGATCCCGTCATGAACGCCGCGATCGATCAGGCGCAGGACACGCTCCCCCTCTTCGTCCGCAATGCCTTCGACGGCGACCGCCTCGCCAGCCCCGACGCGCTGGTCAAGGTCGCCTTCGAAGTCGGTACCGACTGGGTCGAGGTGATCTGGGTCGAGCAACTCGGCAAGGTCGGCCCGAACTGGATCGGCCGCCTCGCCAACGACCCCATCTACATGGATGGCCTCGCCTACGGCGACCCGGTCGCCTTCACCACGGAGCAGATCTACGACTGGGTCTATCATATCGGCGACCGCGCCTATGGCAGCTACACCACCCGCGTGATCCTCGAAGGCCTCGACACCGAAGCCCGCGCACAGGTCCGCGCCACCCTCTCCGACCGGCCCCTCCCGCCCGGCTGGTAACCTCGAAAAACGGAGCCTCCCTTGCCCCTCATCGTCACGCCCCTCTACGCCGGCGCCCTCGCCCTCCTGCTGATCTTCCTCAGCTTCCGGGTCATCTTCTACCGCTGGTCGTCGAAAATCTCGCTGGGCGACGACGGCGACAAGGCGCTGCGCAAACGCATCCGCACGCAAGCCAACTGTGCCGAATACGCCCCCTTCGGCGCACTGCTCCTGCTGCTCGCCGAACTCCAGGGCGCGCCCGTATGGGCGCTCCACCTCCTCGGCCTCACCCTCCTCGCCGGCCGCCTCCTTCACGCGGTGGGCTTCGGCTCCACCCCCCAGATCCTGCCGCTCCGTCAGGCCGGCATGGTCCTCACCTTCACCATGCTCCTGCTCTCCGGCCTCGGCCTTATCGGCCACGCCCTCTTCTGATCCCGCCGATTTCCGCCGAAAAATCCTCGCCCCCCCTGCATTTTCCCCTTGCAGCGGCGCCAAAGTCTTTATATCTCACGCCTCACCCAAGGATGCGGGTGTAGCTCAGGGGTAGAGCGTTACCTTGCCAAGGTAAATGTCGTGAGTTCGAATCTCATCACCCGCTCCAATTCTTCCATTCAAGACTGACGTCCACGGAAATCGCCGCCCACGCGGCAGCGCCCGTTTCCGTACACGCTGCACGACAATGCTCAGGGCCTTAGAGTGTCGCCTCCCGCGCTGAGAAGCCGCGCATCGTCCGCTGACCGGCAGGCGATTGCCTGCAATCGCCGAGAGGTGGGCCGTGGTACGGCGATCCGACAGTCGTGATTGGCACTTTATCCCCGCCAAACACTTCCACCATTCGAGCGTGGCACTCCACCCGCCAAATCGCCGTGCCGTCCGGACGGCCCGTCGATGCGCGGTGGGCTTCGCCCTCGATTCCGCGCAGGCGCCAAATTCAACGGCGCATCGCACAAGACCCGACCTCACCCGATGGAATCACCCCCATGCCCCGATTTCTCCCGCCCCGGCCTTGGCCTCCCCTCCCGCGATGATTAGCTTCACCGTAACGGAGGCCCCCATGCAGAATTTCTCACTCCTCGACCTCTCCCCCGTCCCCGAGGGGAAAACCGCCGGCGACGCGCTGGCAGCCACGGTCGATCTCGCCCAACACGCCGAACGGCTCGGCTATCACCGCTACTGGCTGGCCGAGCATCACAACATGCCCGGCATCGCCAGCGCCGCCACGTCCGTCGTCATCGGCCATGTCGCCGGGGCCACGAAAACCATGCGCATCGGCGCGGGCGGCATCATGCTGCCCAACCACGCGCCCCTGGTGATCGCCGAGCAATTCGGCACGCTGGCCACCCTCTACCCGGGCCGCATCGACCTCGGCCTCGGCCGCGCACCGGGCACCGACATGGCCACCGCCCGGGCCCTGCGCCGCCACATGGCCCCCGAAGACAGCTTCCCGAACGACGTGCAGGAGCTGATCGCCTATCTCGGCGATATGCCCGACAACGCCACCGTCCGCGCCATCCCCGGGACCGGCACCCATGTGCCCGTCTGGATCCTCGGCTCCAGCCTCTATGGCGCGCAGCTCGCGGCCTATCTGGGCCTGCCCTATGCCTTCGCCTCCCACTTCGCCCCCGCGATGCTGGAACAGGCGATCGAAACCTACCGCCAAACCTTCCGGCCCTCGGAGTTTCTCGACAAACCCCACGTCATGATGGCCGCCGGCGTCTGCGCTGCCGACACCGACGAGGAGGCGACCTATCACCGCTCCTCCCAGATCCTCGCCTTCGCCCGCCTCAGAACCGGCAAGCCGGGCAAGCTGCCCTACCCGGTCGAGGATGTCACACGGGAGATCCCCACCCCCGTCTTGGCCCAGGTCCGCGAGGCGCTGGCCTGCTCCGCCACCGGCTCGCCCGACCGCGTGCGGCAACAGCTCGGCACCCTGATCGACACGTTCCAGCCCGACGAGCTGATGATCACCGGCATGATCCACGATCACGCCGCCCGCCTCCGCTCCTTCGAAATCGCGGCCGAAATCCTGCAGGAGATGCGCCTCCAGCCCGAAGCTGCCTGACATCCGTCACCCCAACAGGCCCTTGGCCTGCGGGGCGCGCCCGCCTATAAGGGCGCGAAACCACTGACGGATTCCACGGATGCGCAAAAGCCAGATTACCCGGAAAACCGCCGAGACCGAGATCGACGTCACCGTCGATCTCGACGGCACCGGCCAGTATGACAACGAAACGGGCGTCGGCTTCTTCGACCACATGCTCGACCAGCTGGCGCGCCACTCGCTGATCGACATGAAGATCCGCTGCAAAGGCGACCTGCATATCGACGACCACCACACCGTCGAGGACGTGGGCATCGCCCTGGGCCAGGCCCTGCGCGAGGCCGTGGGCGACAAGAAAGGCATCAACCGCTACGGCGCCTGCCTCCTGCCAATGGACGACGCGCTCGTGCGCGCCGCGCTCGACCTCTCGGGGCGGCCCTTCCTCGTCTGGAACGTCGACCTGCCCACCTCCAAGATCGGCACGTTCGACACCGAGCTCGTGCGCGAGTTCTTCCAGGCGCTCAGCACTCATGGCGGCATCACCCTCCATGTCGACGCGCTGCACGGCTTCAACAGCCATCACATCGCCGAGGCGGCCTTCAAGGCCGTCGCCCGCGCCCTGCGCGACGCGGTCGAGACCGACCCGCGCAAGGCCGACGCGATCCCCTCCACCAAGGGCGCGCTGTAGGCTCATGACAACCGTCATCGTCGATTACGAAAGCGGCAACCTGCACTCGGCCGAAAAGGCGTTCCAGCGCATGGCGGCCGAGACCGGCGCGGGTGCGGTCGCCGTGACCTCCGACCCCGACACCGTGCGCAAGGCCGCCCGCGTGGTCCTGCCCGGCGATGGCGCCTTCCCGGCCTGCCAAAAGGAACTCTACGACCACCGCGGCCTCTTTGAGGCGATCGAGGAAGCGGTCATCACCGGCGGCCGCCCCTTCATGGGCATCTGCATCGGCATGCAGATGATGGCCACCCGCGGCCTCGAATACACCGAGACGCCCGGCTTCGACTGGATCCCCGGCACCGTCGCCGCGATCTCGCCCTCCGACCCGTCGCTCAAGATCCCCCACATGGGCTGGAACGACCTCGTGATCGACCACCCCCACCCGATCTTCGAAGGTATCGAAACCGGCCACCACGCCTATTTCGTCCACTCCTACCAGTTCGAGGTCGCCGACCCGGCCCACCGCCTCGCCCATTGCGACTATGCCGGCGACGTCACCGCCGTCGTCGGCCGCGACAACATCGTCGGCACCCAGTTCCACCCGGAAAAAAGCCAGTCCACCGGCCTGCGCATGATCGCGAACTTCCTCCGCTGGGCACCGTGATCCCCAAAAGAACTTTTATGCCTCCGGCGGGAGTATTTCCGGCAAGATGAAGCCGGGAAGTCGCCACTGCTTCTTTATGGTCTGAAATACCCCCAGAAACCCGCCGTCCGCCAAGCGCCAAGCGAAAGAAGCCGGAGCACACCGCCCCGGCTTCTTCTGGCCCGAAATATCCCGGGGGGACGTTGAAATCCTGAAGGGATTTCAACGTTGGGGGCAGCGCCCCCTCCCACGGTTCAGATCACTGAACCCGCGTCCAGGTCTGCCCCCGGCAGAACACCGCCACACAGCCTTCGACCGTCAGGGTATTCCCGTTCAGCGACATCTTCGAATTGTAGGTCTTGCCCCGGTCAGGCGCCCAGATCTTGCCGTCGCCGTACTGGCCGCCGCCTTCCGCCTGCATGTCCCACAGCATCCGCTTGTTGAGATGCTCGTACCCGGGCTGCGCCGCGCCGCTCTTGTCATAGGCGTTGCGGATAACGCCACAGATCGCGTCGCCGCAGCCATAGACGTTGACGTGCAGATAGCCGCCGGTGTCGCCCGGCTCGGTCTTCCACGTGCCTTCCACCGGGTCGGCAAAGGCCGCGCCTGCGCTCAGGCAAAGCGCGCCGATCATCATTCCGAGTTTTCTCATAGGTTCTCCTCCCTTTGAAAACTGCGTTCAGCTTGAGGCCCGATCCCACAACCGATCAAGTCTGACGTCGGGTCGCGTTGCATTTTTCGCAGCGTCATGCCAAAGCCCGCGCGACACTCAGGAAAGAGACGCCAAGATGATCCTCTACCCCGCGATCGACCTCAAGGACGGCCAGGCCGTCCGCCTGCTCAAAGGCGAGATGGACAAGGCCACCGTCTTCAACGACGACCCCGCCAGCCAGGCCGCGAAATTCGTCGAGGCGGGCTGCGAATGGCTGCACCTCGTCGACCTGAACGGCGCCTTCGCGGGCGAGCCGGTGAACGCGGCGGCCGTCGAGGCGATCCTCGAACGCGTCGATGTGCCCACCCAGCTGGGCGGCGGTATCCGCGACATGGCCACCATCGAACGCTGGCTCGAAAAAGGCCTCAAGCGCGTCATCCTTGGCACCGTGGCCGTGGAAAACCCCGCGCTGGTGCGCGAAGCGGCCTCCGCCTTCCCCGGCCAGGTGGCGGTAGGCATCGACGCCCGCAACGGCCTCGTCGCCACCCGCGGCTGGGCCGAGGAAACCGACGTGCAGGTCACCGACCTCGCGCAATCCTTCGAAGATGCCGGCGTCGCCGCCATCATCTACACCGACATCAACCGCGACGGCGCCATGCAGGGCCCCAACATCGAGGCCACCGCGGCACTCGCCAACGCCGTCTCGATCCCCGTCATCGCCTCCGGCGGCGTCTCCAGCCTCGACGACCTTCTTGCCTTGCGCGACTGCGGCGCGCCGCTCAACGGCGCCATCTCCGGCCGCGCCCTCTATGACGGCGCGCTCGACCTGCAAGCGGCGCTGGCGGCCCTCAAGGCCTGATCCTCACGCCTTCGCCAGCTCCTCCGCCCGCACCTCGGTGTAGTGATCGAACTCCGCCGTGAACCAAGCCGTCCCCCGCGCCGCGCTGGCCAGCGTATGGGTCAGCTCATCCAGCGCCGTCATCGGCAGCATGGCGCGGAACACGTCCCACCCGGCGGCGGTCGGGTGGCCCTCGAAGCCCATCACCTGCCCCTTCATCCCGGAAATCGTCGGCACCAAGCCCCCGGCATAGACCGACGGCACATGGATCAGAACCTGCGCGATCGGCTCCAGCACCGTCGCCCCGCTTTCCGCCATCGCCTCCTTCATCGCGTTCTTGCCCGCAGTGCGGAAGGCAAAGTCGGAACTGTCCACCGAATGGTGCTTGCCATCGGTCAGCGTCACGCTCACATCGACCACCGGAAACCCGTTCGGCCCCTCGGTCAGCGCATCGCGCACCCCGGCCTCCACCGCCGGAATATAATTGCGCGGCACCGCTCCGCCCTTCACCACCTCGTCAAAGGCAACGCCCGACCCGCGGGCCAACGGCTTCACGTCGATCACCACGTCGGCGAACTGCCCGGCCCCGCCCGACTGCTTGCGATGCCGGTGATGGCAGGTGACCGGCTTGCGGATCGTCTCGCGATAGGCGGGCGGCACGTGATGCTCCGTCACCTCGATCCCGAACCCGTCGGAAAGCTTCGACGCCAACCGCCGGAAATGCTGCGGCCCCTGCCCGCACAGAACGGCATGCCCCGACTGCGCATCCTGCTCGACCCGTATCCCGGTATCGATCTCCGACAACCGCTCCAGCGCCGATGACAGCCTTGCCTCGTCCCGCTCATGCGCCGGCTCGATCAGCCGCCGATACCCCGGCTCATGCGCCTGCGCCCAGTCCGGCAGCGGATGCGCGGCATCGGCCCCATACACCTCCCCGGCCTTCAAATGGTCCGACTTCATCGTCAGCCCCACATCCCCCGGCGCCAGCTCCGGCAGGGGCGACTTGGCATCGAGCCCGGTGATACTCCCCACCGCCTTGCCGCCCAGCGGCTTGCCATTGCCCACGCCCTCGCCCAGCGCCCGGATCATCACCGTCTTGCCAAGATGCTTCACGTGATCCGCCAGCAGCCCCACCGCCACCGGCTTGGCCCCCTCCGACAGGCGCTCACGGGCCACCTCGGCCCCCGGCGCCTCGTGCCTGAGCGACTTCATCAGCCGCAGCATCCCGTGGCGATGCTCGGCCGAGCCCATCAGCGCGGGCACAAGGTCATGATGCTGCAACACGCTCGTCGCGGTGTGATAAACATCCTCGGTCAGCGGCTGCTTGTCCTCGATCAGCTGCTCCATCAGCCCGTCATCGAAATCCGCCAGCGCCTCCAGCAGGTGCTCTCGCGCCTCCTGCTCGCGACTGGCCACGCTCTCGGGGATCTCCACCAAAGCCGACGGCTCCCCCTCCCGGTATTGCCAGGCCCGCTCGGATATCAAATCCACCGCACCGACGATCTGCCCGTCCTCCCGTATCGGCACCTGCCGCAATGCGATCCCGTGCCGGCAATAGACCTGCAACGAAGCGATCACCTCGCTCATCCGGCCTGCCGCCGCATCCACCCGGTTCACAAAAAGAAAGCAGGGAACCCCTGCTTCTTCGATCAGCCTGAAATAGGGGGCCGCCAGCACCGCGGCCTCGGGATCGGCCCCGACGCAGAGCACCGCCGCATCGCTCCCCGCCAACGCAGGCCCCGCCGTCGACAGGTTTTCCGCCCCGCCCGCGATATCCACCGCCGTCCAGTCATCGCCCATGAAACCGAACTGGCTCACCTTCGCCACGCCCGCAATGTCGAGAACCTGCGCGCGCTGCTCCTCCAGCCCGATCAGCCCCTCCACCAATGTCGATTTACCGGATTGCGATGGTCCGAGAACCGTAAAGACCCGCATGATGTTCCTCCCTGTTTCAAGCCAGCTTCCATCCCGCTGCCCGAACATAGGAGAGGCGGCCATCGCCGCCGCGACCCTGTCTCGCCTGTACGCTGCCCTTCCCGCCGGTTCATGGCCTGACCTGTCGGCCGGCCCCCGTTTCGGCGGTCTCGGTCCTTCCACTGTCGGTCATCGCCGGGCCGCCCGTCAAGAAGTCCCTGCGGCACGGGCGGCGACGGTCAAAGCCCGCCCACGTCCTCCGGCGCCACCGCCACCGTCTTGATGACGGCATAGCAATCCGCCCCCGGCGCCAGCTCCAGCGCCTGCGCCGACCGCCGCGTCACCCTTGCCAGGACCGTTCCGGCGGGCGTCTCCAGCGACACCAGCGTGCCCGGCCCTTCCCCGGCCCTGATCGCCGACACCGTCCCCGGCAACAGGTTCAGCGCCGACAGCCCCACCGGCTTTTCCCGCGACAGGATCACCTCGTGCGCCGCCACCCGCATCCGCACCTCGCGGCCCACCTCCTGCGCCACGCGCGGCAGGAACAGCGA
Source organism: Roseovarius indicus (assembly GCF_008728195.1). Classification (NCBI taxonomy): domain Bacteria; kingdom Pseudomonadati; phylum Pseudomonadota; class Alphaproteobacteria; order Rhodobacterales; family Roseobacteraceae; genus Roseovarius; species Roseovarius indicus. The sequence goes on along the minus strand of NZ_CP031598.1, from coordinate 291,495 downwards.
TGCCCCGCCCGCCTCCAGCTCGGTCAGCCCGTCCTCGTGATGCCGCGCCACCTTCGCCACCAGCAGCGCCCCGGCGCCCCGAACGCCCGTCGGCATCACCTCCGGATCGCTCAGCACCTCGCCCGCCGGCCCTTGCCGCACGACCTGCCCGTCCTGCAACACCACCACCGTGGTCGCCAGCCGCGCCACCTCGGCCGCCGAATGGCTGACATATAGGATCGGCACCGAGACCTCGTCGCGCAGCCGCTCGAAATAGGGCAAAATCTCTCCCTTCCGCCCCTCATCCAGCGCCGCCAAAGGCTCGTCGGCCAAGAGCAACCGCGGCCCGGCCAGCAACGCCCGGCCAATCGCCACCCGCTGCTTCTCGCCGCCCGACAACCCGCCCGGCCGCCGCGCCAGCAAATGCCCGATCCCCAGCATGTCGATCACGTGATCCATGCTCTCGGTCGCGCCATTCCCGGCGAACCACCGCCCATAGGACAGGTTCTGCTTCACCGTCATATGCGGAAAGAGGCGCCCCTCCTGAAAGATATACCCCAGCCTGCGCCGATGCGGCGGCAGCCACTTGCCAGAGCCCCTGTCGAACAACACCGCCCCATCCAGGGCCACCCGGCCCCGGTCGGGCTTCAACAATCCCGCCACGGCGTTGATCACCGAGGTCTTCCCCGATCCCGACCGCCCGAACAGCACCGTCACCCCCGGCGGCGCCTCGAACGCCACATCCAGCCGGAACCCGCCCAGCGTGTGCCCGATATCCACCTCCAGCGTCATCCGCCCGCCACCCGCGCCGCCGCGCGCCGCGCCACCACCTCAGACAAAAGCAACGCCCCCAGCGCGATTACCACCGACACGATCACCAGCCGCATCGCCGGCCCTTCACCGCCCGGCACCTGCAAAAACGCATAAACCGCCGAGGGCAGCGTCTGCGTCTGACCCGGAATGTTGGACACAAAGGTGATGGTCGCCCCGAACTCCCCCATCGCCTTGGCAAAGGCCAATATCGCTCCGGCCAGCACGCCGGGCAATATGAGCGGAAGCGTCACCGTCACGAACACCCAAGCCCGTGACGCACCCAAGGTCGCCGCCGCCTCCTCAAGCTTGGGGTCCACCGCCTCGATCGACAGCCGGATCGCCCGCACCATCAGCGGAAACGCCATTACCCCCGCCGCCAGCGCCGCCCCGGTCCAGCGGAAGGCAAAGACGATCCCCACCTTCTCCAGCACGCCGCCCACCGGCCCGGTCGTGCCGAACGTCAAAAGCAAAAGATACCCCGTCACCACCGGCGGCAGGATCAGCGGCAAATGCACCAGCCCGTTCACCACCTGCTTGCCCGGAAACCGCCACCTTGCCAGCGCATAGGCGGTGAAGATGCCAATCGGCAGCCCAACCAGCGTCGCCCAGAACGACACCTTCAGCGACAGCGCCACCGCCTGCCATTCTTCCGGCCCGAGCCAGCCCATGCCTCAATCCGCCAGCACGGTGAACCCGTGCCGCTTGAACACCTCTCGCGCGGCACCGCTTTGCAGATAGCCAAGGAACTCCGCCACCATCGGGCTCAGCCGGCCCGTCATCGCCGCCACCGGGTAGACAATCGGCGGATGGCTGTCCTCGGGGAACACGCCCAGCACGCTCACCCCCTCCTCGGCCGCCGCATCGGTGGCATAGACCACCCCCATCGGTGCCTCACCGATGGCCACCAGCTTCAAGGCCGCGCGCACGTTATCCGCCTGCACAACCCTCGCCTCGACGCTCTTCCACAAGCCAAGGCTCTCCAACGCCGCCTTGCCGTAAATCCCCGCTGGCACCGCATCCACCAGCGCCATCGCCAGCCGTCCGTCCCCCAGCATCCCCGCAAGGTCCATGCCCGCGCCGACCTCGACCGGCTCGGCCACGCCATGCGCAATCAGAACGATTCGGTTGCCCAGCAAATCGACCCGCGTCCCGCCTTCGGTCTTCCCGGCCTCGTCCAGCCGGTCCATCCAGCCGGGGTTGGCCGACACGAACACATCCGCCGGCGCGCCAAGCTCGATCTGCCGCGCCAGGGCTGACGAACCGGCATAAGACACCGTCACCCCGTGCCCGGCCGCCGCCTCGAACCCGGCCGCCACCTCGTCCATCGCGTTCTTCAGGCTGGCCGCCGCGAACACGGTGATATCCTCGGCCGCCGCCGGCACCGCCATCAGCACCATCAGTGCGAAAGCCAGGTATCCTTTGATCATCTGCATCATACTGACGGAGTATTGACACCCCGCCCTCCTCCGCAAGCGCTAATCCACGCTCTTCAACCGGCTCCGCTGAATCATCGCCACCACGACAAGCGGCACCACCACCGTCACCACCGCCACGGTGATCAGCAGCCACCCCAGCTCGGAATAGTCCTGCTGCGTCGTCACCGCGCCAGTGGCCGGGTCCGTCACCTCCCGGCGCACGGTGTAGATCTGGTTGAGGTACTTCGTTCCCAGGTTCCCCGCCGACAGCGCCAGGTTGGTAAACGAGGCCATCACCGCGAAGAACGTCGCCTTCAGGTCCGACGGCGCATTCTTCGCGATCCACGCTAGCATCGGAATCATTGCCACCTGCCCCAGCGGCGACTCCACCGCCGTATCCAGAATGGCGATGAACCTTGCATCCACGATCCCGCCCGTCAGCGGCGCGGTGATGTTCTGTATCCCGTAGTAAAGCCCGATATTCGGCAGCGTCAGAACCCCCGCCGCCAGCGTCAGCAGCACCACGATGTAAACAATCGACCGATGCGCCATCAGCGGGCGCAGCACCACCATCCCCACCAGCGTCAGCACCGAGGTAATCAGCGAGAGCACCGACAGGAACTGCTGGTCGAAGGCCAGCACGTCGATGTTGAACCATGTCTGCCCGTCGCCCGGCCTCGGCGTGGCACGAAAAGCAAAGATGATCACAGCCGTGCCCACCAGCGTCCGCGCCTGCGCGGCGGGCAGCACCGCCAGAAGCTGCCGCATCAGGAAGATCACGATGGCCAGCGACCCGACAAAGATGATCTCCTGCCCATAGGGCACCTGCCCCAGCCCGATCACCAGCGTCAGCGCCACGAACGCGCCCCCGCCGATGAAATACCACATGTTGGGCTTGGTCTCCTCGTCCGGCCGCGCGAACGCCGCCTCGACCTCTTCTCCCGCCAGGCCCTGCCGTTCCAGCCGCCGTTTCTTCAGCGCCTTCTGCACCCCGGCCAGCACCACGCCAGACACCGAAATCGCCGGTATCCCCAGCGCGGCAAGGTATATGTTCGCGTAGATATCCGCCTTCGCGTCTGCGCTCAGGGCCTCGATGCCGCGGAACATGTAGATGTTCAGCGCCGCCACCACGACCGTGCCGGAAATCAGCGCGAACCGTCCCAGCGTCTGCATGGTCACATGCATCGCCTTCTCGTCATCCTCGGAAATCGGGTTGCCGGCCTCGTCGACCTTCGGCACCGCCTCCACCGACATGGCATCCGCCACCGCGTCCTGCAAAACAACCCCGCAGGGCGCCAGAAGGTAGCTCAGCACGTACCACGAACTGATCGGCATCACCGCCGCCATCATCTCCCGCTCGGAAATCACCAGGTACATGATGAACACGCTTGCCGCCAGCAACCCGGCCCCGATCCACACCAGCAGCCATTTCCATTTCCAGATGATGTCCACCAGGTGCCCCAGCGGCATCTTCAGCGCCCAGGGCAGCCCCGCCCAGAACGCCAGCCCGGCAAGGTAGGCCGCCGACAGGTCGAGGTAATCCTTCACGAAGAACGTACCGACGATCATCGTGAGCCCGGTGAAGCCATAGGCAAAATACACCATCAACGGCGGCAGGAACGACCACCGCACCTGCCGGCCGAGGTCAAAGACGATGGCGTCAAACCAGCCCTTGGGGGCAACACGGTCCGTCATGGGCTCTCCAATCCCTTCCAAGCGTCCGGCCAGCCTATCCCTGCGCCGCCCGTCCCATCAACTTGCACCCTTACACGACGGCGTGACCGGCCCGTCTCACCGCAGCACCGACGAATAAAGCAGCATCCCCCAGGGGGCGAGCTTTGCCTCGACCTTCCCCCACAGCGCCCCGAAGCCGATCGGATCGGCCCGGCAGACCTGCGCGATCTCCGCCAGGCTCCGCCGCCCGTCCACCGCGCCGATCAGCGGCGCCGCCTCCTTCGGCAGCGTCAGCACCTCCGAAAGCCCGTCCGAGCCCAGCGTCACCTTCTGCCCCTGCGCCACCGCGCGGGCCAGCTGCGCCGCCTGCACCCCCTTGATCTGCGGTACAAGGTTGCGGTTCTTGCCCGTCGCCGGCCCCCGCGCCTCGGCCTTCGGCACCGCGTAGGCCGTATGGGTCCGGATCGTCCCAAGCAGTTGCTCCGCCAACGCCATCCACTCCGGCTCTCCCAACCCCTCCGGCACATCGGCCAAACGCGACGGATCATAGAGCGCCGGCACGGTAAACCCGCTCAACGCCCAGCCCGTCCGCTCCAGCACGTCCAGCAGCGCGGGCACGTCATACGCCCGATCCTGCGTATGCAGCAGTAGGTCGTAAAACCCCGCATCCCCGCTCTTGTGATCGTTCACGTTCCGGTTCGCCTTGAACGGATGCCCCTCCGGCAGCCGCTCATAGACCTCCCTTGCCTTCGCGATCCGCTCCTTCGGCGGCAGATCGCCATAAAGCGCCCCGAACGCCGCCTGCAACGGGTAGACCCCCGACCGCCCGTAGGGCGCATAAACCATGAACCCCATGCCGCCCCCCGGCGCCAGCGCCCCGCGCAGCGCCTCGAACCCGGCCTCCGGCTCCGGCAGATGATGCAGCACCCCGCAACAATCGATGTAATCGAATTCGCCGAACGCCCCGGCATCCAGCAAGCTCCCCGTCACGAAGCGGATATTCTCCAGCCCCCGGACCTTGGCCCTCGCCTCCGCCACCCGCCGCGACGCCTCCGACAGGTCGACATACACCGCCTCATAGGGCTTCCCGTATTGCGTCAGCAAAGCCGTCAGCTGAATCAACCCATCCCCGGTGCCGCCCCCGGCCACCAACACCCGCAAGGGCTTCGACCAGTCCCGCTGCCCGCCAAACACGAAATGATCCACCTCCTGCGGCAAAGACGGCGAGCCGGTGATCAGCCGCTTGCGCTCCTCCTCCGGGTCCCTCTCGGGATAGGGAAACGCCTCGTACTGCTCCCTGACCTTGCTCATGTCACCCCCGGATTATCCAACCATCGCCGCAAGATAGGCCGGTTTCGCGCCCGGATGCAAAGACATCCGTGCCCCTCAAGCATCTTGCACCCGCCCCCGATCCGGCGCAGCCTGCCTGACATGACAGACGCACCCCGCATCGCCATCCCGTACTTCACCGGCAACGGCCACACCCGCGTGCTGGCCGAGGCAGTGGCAAAAGGCGCCGGCGGCGCCGCCCTCATCGACGTCGAGAACATCACCGACGAAGACTGGCAAACACTCGACGCCGCCGAAGCCATCCTCTTCGCCACCCCCACCTACATGGGCTCCACCGCCGCCGGCTTCGACCGCTTCCTCGAAGACGCCTCCGACCGCTGGCCCGACCTCCTCTGGCGCGACAAGATCGCCGGCGGCATGACCGTGGCCACCTACCCCTCGGGCGACAAGCTCGCCTCCCTCATCCGCCTCGCGATCTACGCGGCGCAAATGGGCATGATCTGGGTCGGCCAGGCCGAAATCGGCGCCCCCGTCGACCCTTCAAAACCCGGCATCAACGCCGGCGGAAGCTGGCTCGGCCTCACCGCCACCTCCTCCCGCGACAAGACCCAGATGGTCGACGCAGACGACCTGAAAACCGCCCACCACTTCGGCACCCGCATCGCCACCGCCACCCTCCGCTGGCGACAGGGCTGACCCCATCGCAAAAGCGCCCCGCCCCCGCATTTTCTTGGCCCAAATACCCCGGGGGAGGCGTTGAAACCCTGCAGGGTTTCAACGTCGGGGGCAGCGCCCCCTACTACATCCCCACCTTGATCCGCCCGTCGGTATAGGCCGTATACGGCCCGTTCTCGGCCAGGTACTCCGCCGTCACATCCGCGACGTCCGGCCCGAAATCATAGGCGTCCTGCGCATCGACGAACATCGCGTAACCATCCCCGCCATTGCGGATATAGTTGTTCGACGCCACACCATAGAGCTTCTCAGGGTCCAGCGGCTCGCCGCCCACCATCACGTCGGAAATCCGCTCGCCCACCGGCTTCGTCACATCGACGGCAAAGCTCATCCCCGCCACCTGCGGGAAGCGCCCGGCACCCTCCTCGAACTGGCTCACCCCGTTCTCCAGCGCCTCCTTCAGCACGGCACCGGTCACCCTGAAGGTCGACAACGTGTTCTGGAACGGCAGCACCGTCAGCACCTCGCCCATGGTGATCGGCCCGGCATCGATGCTCGCCCGCAGCCCGCCGCCATTGGTGAAGGCCACGTCGATTCCCTGGCCCTTCACCCGGTCCAGCATCGCGTCGGCCACCAGGTTGCCCATCTCGCACTCGCCCGCGCGGCAATTCACCCGGTCGCCGCCAATCGCCGTCTCCGCCTCGGCCACCACCTTGTTGCGGATCTCCTCGAGCGGCTGCGCGGCCTCGGTGATCCGCGCCTTCACGGCCTCGTCCTCGGCCACGCCCGCATCCAGCAGCCGCGGCGCGCCGCTCGCCTCGACAACCTTGCCGTCGTCGTCGAAGGTCACCACCAGCTCGCCCAGGTACTTGCCATAGGCATAGGCCTGCACCACCGCCGTATCGCCGACCATCGTCGGGTAGGGCCCCGCGGCCGAGGCGTCATCGCTCGACAGGAACGTGTTCGAATGCCCGCCGACGATCACGTCTACGCCCGTGGTGGCCTTCGCCACCTCCAGGTCCACCCGATAGCCCGAATGGCTCAGCACGATGATCTTGTTGACCCCCTGCTCCTCCAGCTTGTCGACTTCCGCCTGCACCGCATCCGCCGGCGGGGTGAAGATGATATTCGGCCCCGGGCTCGCCAGCTCGTCCGTATCCTGCGGCGTGAGCCCGATCAGCCCCAGCTTCTCGCCCTCCCGCTCGATCACCGTCGATTTCATCATCACGTCGGCCAGCAGGGGCTCGCCGCTCACATCCGCGTTCGACATCAGCACCGGAAACTCCACCGCGTTCATGAACCCGCGCAGCACCTCCGGCCCGTCGTCGAACTCGTGGTTCCCGACCGTCATCGCGTCATAGCCCAGCCGGTTCATCATCTCGGCCGCCAGCTGCCCCTTGTAATAGGTGTAGAACAGCGTCCCCTGGAACTGGTCGCCCCCGTCGAACAGCACCGGGTTCACCGCCGCCGCCTTCACCTCGGCAATCGCCGTGGCCAGCCGCGCCGAGCCGCCAAAGCAATCGCCCGCCGCGTTGTCCTCTTCAGCGCAGGTCGAGTCGTACTTGCTGATCGGCTCGAACCGGGCGTGGAAATCGTTGGTATGCAGGATGGTTAACGTATAGTCGGCCTGCGCCATCCCGGCGATGGCGGCAAAGAGGCCCGAAAGGGCAAGACGGGTCAGCATGGTCTCAAACTCCTGTTGGTATGAAATCGAGTTTGCCCGCGCTTTCGCGTTCCGTCAAAACCTTCCGGCTTGACCGGCGCATGACGGCGGGGCATCACCGGCCCCATGCTGATCCTCAAGATTTTCCGCGCCGCCGAATGGCAGGCCATGAAGCGCGACGGCAAGACCGCCGGCGCCCCCATCGACCTCTCCGACGGCTACATCCACTTCTCCACGCCACAGCAGGCCGCCGAGACCGCCGCCAAGCACTTCACCGATGCCGATGACCTCGTCCTTGTCTCGGTGCACACCGACGATCTCGGCGAGGATCTCAAATGGGAGCCCTCCCGAGGCGGCGCCCTCTTCCCGCATCTCTACCGAGAGCTGCACCTTGCCGACATTGCCCGCGTCGAGCCCCTGCCGCTCGCCCACGGCACTCACGTCTTCCCCGAAGACCTCGCCGGCCATGTCGATCCGACCCGGCCCCAGTTCCAGCTCTTCAAGGATCTCGACCGCGACCACCCGGTCGAGATGCTGAACCTCGTGGCCCTGCGTTCCGACGCCGCCTACCCCGAGGGCCATGACCTCGCCAACGCAGGCCTCACCGGCGCCGAGGCCTACCGCCGCTACGGCGAGGAAACCGCCCCCATCATCCAACGACTCGGCGCCTCGATCGTCTGGCGGGGCGAGATGCAGGCGATGCTCATCGGCCCCACGTCCGAGCACTGGGATCACGCCTTCATCGCCCGCTACCCCACGGCCCACGCCTTCCTCGAAATGGTCACCGACCCGGCGTACCGCGAGGCCGTGATCCACCGTCAGGCCGCCGTGCGCACCTCCCGCCTCATCCGCTGCAAACCCACCGAGACAGGCGGGGCCTTCGGATGAACCTCTTCGAGCGCGCGGGCCTTTCTTTCCTCCACCGGTTCGACCCCGAAACCGCCCACGGGCTCAGCCTTCAGGCCCTCCGCCTCGGCGCCGTGCCCCTCCCCGGCCTCATCACCAGCCCGCGCCTGCGCACCCAGCTCGCCGGCCTCCACCTCCCCAACCCCATCGGCCTCGCCGCGGGCTACGACAAGAACGCCACCGCCCTCAGCCCCCTCTCCCGTGCCGGGTTCGGCTTCCTCGAGGCCGGCGCCGTCACCCCGCGCCCGCAACCGGGCAACCCCCGCCCCCGCCTCTTCCGCCTCACCGAAGACCGCGCCGTCATCAACCGCTTCGGCTTCAACAACGACGGCATGGAAGCGGTCGGCGCCCGCCTCGCCAACCGCCCCCGCGACGCCGTCATCGGCCTCAACCTCGGCGCCAACAAGGACAGCGCCGACCGCGCCGACGATTTCGCCCGCGTGCTGGCCCATTGCGGCCCGCATCTCGATTTCGCCACCGTCAACGTCTCCAGCCCCAACACCGAGAAGCTGCGCGACCTGCAAGGGGCCGAGGCGCTGGCCTCCCTCCTCTCGGGCGTCATGGCCGCCCGCGATACCCTGCCGACCCCCATACCGATCTTCCTCAAGATCGCCCCCGACCTGACCGATGCCGAGCTTTCCGAAATCGCCGACGTCGCCCGCCAGTCGGGCCTTGCCGCCATCATCGCCACCAACACCACGCTGTCCCGCGAGGGCCTGACAAGCCCCGCAAAAGGCGAGGCCGGCGGCCTCTCCGGCCGCCCCCTCTTCGAAAAATCCACCCGCGTGCTGGCCAAACTCGCCCAGTTGACCAACGGCGACCTCCCCCTCATCGGCGTCGGCGGCATAAGCTCGGCCGAAGACGCCTACGCCAAGATCCGCGCCGGCGCCACCGCCGTGCAACTCTACTCGGCCATGGTCTACGAGGGGCTCTCGCTGGTCGAAACCATCGCCCGCGGCCTCGACCGCCTGCTCGAACAGGATGGCTTCACCAACGTCGCCGACGCCACCGGCACAAAAACGAAGGACTGGCTATGACAACCATCTGGCACAACCCCCGCTGCTCGAAATCCCGCCAGGCCCTCGCCCTGCTGGAAGAGCGCGGCGAAAAGATCACCATCCGCCGCTACCTCGACGAGCCGCCCACTCTGGCCGAACTGCAGGACGCCCAGTCGAAACTCGGCCTGCCCGCCATCCAGATGATCCGCACGGGCGAAGCCGTCTTCAAGGAGATGGGGCTCTCGAAATCCGACCCCGACGAGACCCTGTTAAAGGCCATGGCCGAAGCCCCGAAACTCATCGAACGCCCGGTCATATTCTCCGGCGAGAAAGCCGTCATCGCCCGCCCGCCGGAAAAGGCCCTCGACATCCTCTGAACCCGCCCCGTCGAATTCTTTAAAAGAATTCGACCCGATATCTTTTCAAGATATCGATCCTCACCAAGCACCGACGCAATACCGAAAAAATACCGACGTTATACCGACGTCGGTTTTCAGCCCCAATCACCCCCCGTTCGCCGCCCGGTACCACGCCACGATCACCCGCCGCTCGTCCTCTTCCATCCAGGTCACGTTCCCCGGCGGCATCGCATGGCTCGCCCCGGCCTGCAGGAAAATAGGCGTCGCATGCGCCGCAATCTCCGCCTCCGTCTCCAGCAGCACGTTCTTCGGTGCCCGCCTGACCCCCGTCCAGACAGGCTCCCGCGCATGGCACATCGAACACCGCCCCAGCACGATATCTCGCGCCTCTTCGAACCCCTCGGCCTCTGCATAAACCCTTTCAGACGCTGACAATTCCCTTGCCTCCGCCTCATCCAGATCCCCCTGCCGCAAGGGCGCCGTCGACAGCCACATGACCGCCAGGAACAGCAGCACCGTCACCGCCCATGTCCAGTGCGGGTTCCCCGTCCCCGCATGCCGCGTGTTGAACCAATGCCGGATCGTCACCCCCATCAGGAACACCAGCGCCGCAATGACCCAGTTCCACTCGGTCGCAAAGGCCAGCGGGTAATGATTGCTCAACATCAGGAAAATAACCGGCAAAGTCAGATAGTTGTTATGCGTCGACCGCAGCTTCGCGATCTTCCCGTATTTCGCATCCGGCACCCGGCCCGCCTTCAGGTCCGCCACCACGATCTTCTGGTTCGGAATGATGATGAGAAACACGTTCGCCGTCATGATCGTCGCCGTGAAGGCGCCGAGGTGCAGCATCATCGCGCGCCCCGTGAAGACCTGCGTATACCCCCACCCCATCGCCACCAGCAGCCCGAACAGCAGCACCATCAGCAACGTCGGCCGCTCCCCCAGCGGCGACTTGCACAGCCGGTCATAAACCAGCCAGCCCACCCCCAGCGAGGCCGCCGAAATCGCGATCCCCTGCCAGACGGCCAGATCCACCTTCGTCCGGTCGATCAGGTACAACTCCGCCCCGGCCCAGTAGACCACCATCAGCAAAGCCGCCCCCGACAACCACGTCGAATAGCTCTCCCATTTGAACCACGTCAGGTGCTCCGGCATCCGCTCCGGTGCCACGAGGTACTTGCGGATATGGTAGAACCCGCCCCCATGCACCTGCCACTCCTCGCCATGCGCGCCTTCCGGCAGGTCCGGCGCCTTGCGCAGCCCAAGGTCCAGCGCGATGAAGTAGAACGACGACCCGATCCACGCCATCGCCGTGATGACATGCAGCCAGCGGATGGCAAAGCCGAGCCAGTCCCAGATGATCGCAAGTTCATACATTTGGCGAAAACTCCTTCAGACCGCGCCACCCTAGCGCGCCTGCGCATTCTTCTCTATTGAATGAAAAAACAGATCAGTTTCAAACAGAACCTGAAGATCAGCGCGCCATGGCCTATCTCGACAACATCCGCACCTTCGTTCGTGTCTACGAACTGGGCAACATGTCCGCCGCCGCCCGCGATCAGCGTATCTCGGCGGCCGTCGCCTCGGCCCGCATTTCACAACTGGAAGAACACCTTGGCGTCCGCCTCTTCCAGCGCACCACGCGACAGCTGAACCCCACCGAACAGGGCCGCCTCTTCTACCCCGGCGCCTGCAAGATCCTCGAGGCGGTCGAGGATGCCGAGGCCGAAATCACCTCCGTCACCCGCACGCCCCGCGGCACGCTCTTCATCGCGGCACCCCTCGGAATCGGCCGCCGCCTGATCGCCCCACACGTCCCCGCCTTCAAGCAGGCCTACCCTCTCATCAACATCCGCCTGCGCCTCTCCGACCGCGCGCTCGACCTGCCCGGCGAAGGGCTCGACGTGGCCTTCTTCCTCGGCCTGCCGCGCGACTCCACCCTCAAGATGCGCAAGATCGCCGATTGTCCCCGCGTCCTTTGCGCCGCCCCCGTCTACCTCGAAAACAAAGGGCATCCGAAACGCCCCACCGACCTCACCTCGGGCGCCCATGACTGCCTCAACCTCCGCTACCCCGGCGCGCAGGAATTCCAGTGGCCCTTGGAAACCCCCGACGGGGTCGAACGCTTCTCGGTCAAGGGACCGTTCGAATCCGACGATGGCGACGTGCTGACAAGCTGGGCGCTCGACGGCCACGGCATCATCCTGAAGCCCCGGTTCGAGGTGGCCGACCACCTCGCCACGGGCCGCCTTCTCCCGGTGCTGGAAGACTGCCCGCCCGTCCCGGTGCAACTGGGCTGCCTCTACGCCCACCGCCGCCACCAGGACCCCAAGACGCGCCTGCTGATCGACTTCATGGCCGAGCGCATTTCCGAGGCTTTGGCCGACACGCCCCAGGCCGCCTAGCGCTTGCGCCGCCCGCCCGGCGTTTTCGAATGAAACCCCGGCGGCCGCTTCGCCACCCACCGGATGAACTTCTCCAGCCGCGGATGCGCCTTCAGCGCCTCTATTGTGGAGAATTCCCGCGCCAGCTCCGCCTCGGTCAGCGTGGCATGGATCTCGTTATGACAGATCTGGTGCAACAGCACGACCGGCCCGCCCTTGCCGCCCTTCAGCTTGGGCACAAGGTGATGCAGGCTCTGCTTGGCCTCGGGCGGAATAGGCCGGCCGCATAGCGGACAGATCGGATCGTCCATAGCCCGTTAACCTGTCACGGATAGACAGCACGGCAAGCCGAAGTCAGCGGAAAGAAGCGTGCCGTCGATCTTCACACCCGCTCACGGCAGCTCCAGCACCCGCTGGAACGCATCACGCGCCTCCATCCGCGCCCGCAGATCGGCCAGCTTGGCCGGCGCCTCGGCAAACCCGGCCCGCTCGGCCCAGCCAAGGCAATGGGTCAACAGCATGTCGGGGAGGGTCATCATTTCCCCCGTCAGGAACGGGCCCGTCATCGCCGCTTCCAGCCGGGGAAGCGCCTGTTCGTACTCCCACTTTAACGAATCCTTAATCTCCGGCACCCGCCGCTCTTCCGGCAGCACGAAGGTATGCCGCGCCGCCATCCACAACAGGTTCTCCACCTCGTCCAGAATCATCAGCGTGAACGCATCCTGCCGCGCCCGCTCCAGCGTCCCGGCGCCAAAGGTAAGCGCCTCGTGCCGGTCGGCCAGGTAGGTCATGATCGCCACCGCGTCGGTGATCGTCTCGCCATCCACCTGCAAGGCCGGGATCTTCCCCGACGGGTTCGCCGCCAGCGCTTCGTCACTCCGCGGCTTGGCCGGCACATGCTCGTAAGGCTGCCCCAGTTCTTCCAGCATCCACAGCACCCGAAGGCCCCGCGACGCACGGCTGCCAATGACCTTGTACATGACGCGATCCTCCCTTGTCCTGTCGCCGGGCGCCACACTGCCCCGCCACCGCGCCAATGGCAATCGCCTGTCGCAATTACTGACAAGACCTTTCAGCATCACCGGCTATGCTGAGCCCGTCATCCCAACCGGAGGAACCCCCATGACATGCAGCGCATCCTGCCTTTGCGGCGCCGTGACAATCACCTTCGCCGAGGCGCCGAAAGAAACCGGCGCCTGCCACTGCTCCATGTGCCGCAAATGGACAGGCGGCATCTACCTCGCGATCCCCTGCGCAGCCGGCCAGGCCACCGTCACGGGCGAAGACAATATCGGCACCTACCCCTCCTCCGACTGGGCCGAACGCACCTTCTGCAAGACCTGCGGCTCAAGCCTCTTCTACCGCCTCACCGCTCCCGGTCCCCATCAGGGCGACATGTTCATCGGCATGGGCCTGCTCGACGACCCGAACGGCGTCAAGCTGACCGAGGAGGTCTTCGTCGACGAAAAGCCCGACGGCTATGCTTTCGCAGGCAATACGAAAAAGATGACCGGCGCCGAGGTCTTCGCCCAGTTCGCCCCCGGTGACGCGACCGGAGCCTGACCGCTTGCCCGCATCCATGGCGCGGAACATCCGCCTCTACCGCTGGTTCCGCTTCTTCCAAAGCCTCGTCTTCTGGCAGGCCGTCTGGTTTCTGTACTTCCAAAGCACCCTGTCCCCCGCCGAGGCGGTGCTGCTCTACGCCGTCTACGACGTGGCAACGACCGCCCTCGAAGTGCCCTCGGGCTACATGTCCGACAGGCTCGGCCGCCGCACCACCCTGATCGCCTCGGGCGTCACGGGTGTGGCGGGGGCCGCGCTGCTGGCCAGCGGCGACAGCTTCCTGCTGCTCGCCGCGGCCCAGGTCCTGATCGGCGCGGCCATGGCGTTTTCCTCCGGCACCGACAGCGCGCTCCTCTACGAATCCCTCGCCGCCGCCGACCGCGAGGCCGAGATCGAACAGCAGGAGCTCACCGCCTGGCGCTTCTCCTTCGCGGCGCTCGCCCTCTCCGCCCTCACCGGCGGCCTGCTCTACCGGCTCGACCCCACCGCCCCCTTCTGGGCCGGCACCCTGACGGGGCTCGTGGTGCTGGCCCTCACCCTCGCCTTCCGCGACCCGCCGCAGAAAACCGACGAGGCCCTCGAACCCCTCTCCCAACTCGCCAACCTGCGCGACGCCCTCCGCAACCCCGTGCTCGCCTGGCTCTTCGCCCTCAGCATGGCGATGTACGGCTTCAGCCACCTCCCCTTCGTCTTCGGCCAGCCCTTCATCCTCGACGCCCTCACCAAGGCCGGCCTCGCCGCCGAGGCGCCCGTGGTCAGCGGCGCGGTCTCGGCCACCATGATGGTCATCTCCGTCGCCGCCTCCCTCTTCGCCCCGCGCCTCAGAACCCAGTTCGGGCTTCCCGCCATCCTCCTCCTCGCCTTCGCCCTACAGATCGCCCTCTGCGGCATCCTCGCCCTCAGCGATTCCGTCATCGTCATCGCCTTCCTCTTCCTCCGCATGGTCCCCGACTCCCTCTCCCGCCCCTTCCTCATCGCCCGGGTGCAAACCCTCCTGACAAGCGGCAGCCGCGCCACCTACCTCTCCCTGCAAAGCTTCTGCGGAAGGCTCGTCTTCGCCGCCACGCTCTACCTCGTCTCAACCGCCATGGCCGGGCCCAAGGAGATGGACCACGCGGATATCCAGACGGTCCTGGGCTGGTCGGTTTTGGTGGGGGTGGTGATCTTTGGCGGCTTGGCGCTGGCGGCAAGGCGGGTGCCGGTGGAGCCGGATTAGGGGAGCGACATCAACAGGGGCAATCGGTCAGGTGTATACACCTTACAATCCCAAGACCTGCGCCGGCTCACCCGCCAACGGCGTACTGAAAGAGGTCCTTGGCGAACTGGAACAGTCGGCCATTGTTTGCGACGTGATCCAAGATAGCGGTGCCGACCGCGCCGCCGCCGACCTTGGCAGCCGACATCACGACCGCATCACCCACCTTTGCACAATACCCGGCAACCGCTTTGAGTGCAGCCAGCATTTCCTCGGCGGTGCGTTGCAGCACGTGCTTGTCCGGCACCTCCTGCTCAAGCTCATCCTGCGCCGCGTCCAGCCCGGCCCAGATAACCTCGACCTGCCGCGCCATTTCCGGTTCGGTATCGACCAGTTCCGGCGGCTGATTGTGCGACCGTGCCTCGGCAGATGCCCTGCCCGCCAGCAATTGCTCCTTTTCGGCGCACAAGGCCGCCACCTCTTCGCGTAGCCGGTAAAGATCCCAAATCTCCCGGATCACCGGATTCACCACCTCCGGCCCCGCGTCCCATGTCGCGTCGTCAATCAGGGCAATCTCCTCCAACATCTCCCACGTGCGCGCCGCATCGCCCAGCATGGGGCGACCGTCGAGCAGGGCGTCGTACCACTCTATCCAGAACTGCCAGCCTTCAGCCTCCTCGGAATTGGTCACCTGCCAAACGATCGCCCGCCATTGCTCCTCCAGCGGCCCCTTACTATCCGGCCACAGCGCCAAGGTGTCAGGCACATAGCCCCCCGCCGTCTGTTCTACATCCAGTCTGATGGCAGCCCAGACTAAGTCGCTGTCGGCAGCAGCGTCGGCGGCGGCGGCAGCGGCGTAGGCGGCGGCGTAGGCGGCGCGGTCGGCGTCGGCGGCGGCGTGGGCGGCGGCGCGGGCCGCGCGGGCGGCGGCGTGGGCGGTGGCGTCGGCGGTGACGTCGGCGGCAGCGCGGGCCGCGCGGGCGGCGTAGGCGGCGCGGTCGGCGGCGTGGGCGGTGGCGTTGCTATCTTCGGTTGGTCCAACCGCCGCAACCGAAGATAGCAACAGGCTGCGCAGAACCGGCAGGGCCGTCAAATCACGTTTGTGCGCCCAGTCATCAGTCAGCACCGCATCCCACCACACCGGCAACACCCGCGCCGCCGCCCGCAATGCGATCCAGACAGCCACCTCGCGCGGCTGATCCTTCAGCCACGCCTCCAGGCTCTCCCGATCCTCGATATCTGCAATCTCCACCATCCCCGAGCAGCCTGCCCCGCCGTTCTCGCCAAGTCCAGCGCACGGCGCGTTAACCAAGCCCTCCCACCGAAAAAACACCGACAAAATACCGACGTAATACCGACGCGATACCGATATCGGAAAAACGTGCAATTTCGGGCCATTAACCCTGATTCGCCCGCCTCAGCGCCGCACCATCATCGCCAGCCGGATCAACGTCCGCTCCACCAGCGCCATGTCCGGCGCCGTCTGCCCGGCCGAGCGCAACCGCAGGTCGGTGTCGGTGAGCAGGGTCACCGCCTCTTCCAGCTTCGCCGCCCCCCAGGCCTGGGCCTGCCGCTGCATCCGGTCGCGCCGCGGCCCGAAGACCGGCGGGCGCACCCGCGCGATCCCCTGCGCCGGCCCGCCCGGGTCGGACGCGGCGGCATAGAGCGTGCGGAAATGGCGCGAGGCCGCCATGCAGAGGCCGACCGGCTGCACCCCCTGTGCCCGCAGGCGTTTCATCACCGGCCCGATCTCTCCGGGCCGCGCCTCGGCCACGATATGCAGCACGTCGTCCATCTCGGCTTCGGTCGACGCGGGCGCGCAGGCGGCGACATCTTCGGGGCCGACAGGCTGGTCGTCGCCGAGCTTGTAGAGCGACAGTTTCTCGATCGTCTGGCGGAAATCGCCGGGGTCGAGCTCCCGCGACAGGGCCGTCAGATCGCGCATCGCCTCGTTGCCGACATCGGTCAGACCGGCCTGTTTCAGAACGCCCTCGATCTCGGCCCGCGACGGAGGATCGTCATAGATTGCAACGGCATAGGCGTTCTTGTGGCCCTCGAACAGCTTGCGCAGCTTCGACGTGGCCTTGAGCTGCCCGGCGGTCACCACGACCTGCGCGTCGCCCTCGCGCCAGTCCGTCAGGGCATCGGTCACCGGCCCCGCGACGTTGTCATTGGCGTCTTCCACGAAGGCCACGCGCGGCCCCGGAAAGAACCCCTGCGCCTTCACCGCATCAAGCAGCATCGCCGGGTCCTTGCGCAGCTCGGCCGCGTTCATCCGGGTCAGGCGCATCTCTTCCTCGCCCTGCGGGCCGATCAGCGCCTTGATCACCTCCTGCCGCCGCATGGCCACGCGCATCGCGTCATTGCCATAGATCAGCAGCCCCGCCCGGTTCGTTTCGGGCCGGGCGAAATAGCCGGGCGCGTCGCGCGGGCTCAGTTTCATGCGGGCAGCGTGCCGGCCTCGGCTGTCAGCCGGGTGATGATCATGTCGGTGAGAATGGTCATCAGCCGCGCCTCTGCATCGCGTTTCGCGGCCTGTGTGGCGACGGTGGTGCCGGACGCAGAATAGCTGGTGAAACTGTCGGCCTTGCCGCTGGTCAGAACCTTGTCGGTGTCGATATCGCGCAGCGCGAAGGTCACCTTGCCCAGCATGTTGTAGCGGGTGATGACGTTGTTCGACGAGATCGCGATGGCATTCTCGGTGATGACGATCGAGTAGGACAGCGCATAGCGCCCCGGGTTGGCCCGGCCCAGCCGTTCCTCGAACCGGCGGGTCAGGAGGTAGCCCGGACGGCTGTCGGGCTCGTCCACCAGCACCGCGTTCTGCAACCGGGTCGCCGCCCCGCCAGGGCCATAGGCAGGCGTGAACCCGCAACCGGCCAAAGCGGCGCCCGACAACAGGAAAAGACGGCGGTTAAACGACGACATTCACGATCCGACCGGGGACGACGATAACCTTCTTGGGCTGGGCCCCATCCAGCGACCTGATGACAGCATCGTTCGACAGCGCGGCTTTTTCAACCTCTGCCTTGTCCATGTCCTTGGGAACCTCGATTTCCGCCCGGCGCTTGCCGTTGATCTGGATCGGCATCGTGATGGTATCGTCGACCAGCATCGCCTCCTCGGCCACGGGCCATTTGGCGGTGGTGACAAGCCCTTCCTGCCCCAGCGTTGACCAGAGCTCCTCGGACAAATGTGGCGTCATCGGCGACATCAGTTGCACGAGCGTCACCGCCGCCTCGCGTTTGGCCTCCGCCCCGGCCTGCGAGCGGGCCAGCGTGTTGGTGAAGGCGTAAAGCTTGGCGATGGCGGCGTTGAAGCCGAAGCTTTCGACCCCGCCAGTCACGTCGTGGATGGTCTTGTGCATCTCGCGCCGGAGCGCCTCGTCGGCCTCTGGCGTGGCCGCCTCGGTGCTGACGGCGATCTCGGTGACGATGCGGTGGACGCGGGACAGGTGCTTGAACGCTGCCTCGGCGCCCGCTGCCGTCCATTCGACATCGCGCTCGGGCGGACTGTCGGAGAGAACGAACCAGCGCGCGGTGTCGGCGCCGAACTCCTGAATGATGTTGACCGGGTCGACCACGTTCTTTTTCGATTTCGACATCTTGGCGGAGGGGACGATTTCCACCGCCTCGCCCGTCGCCTTGAGACGCATACCGCCATCACCTTCTTCCACGTCTTCGGGGAAGTGGTAGACCGCACGGCCCTTGTCATCCTTCGTCTGGTAAATGGCGTGCGTCACCATCCCCTGCGTGAAAAGCGCGTCAAACGGCTCGATCGCCTTCTCGGGCAGGTGGCCGCAGATATGCATCGCCCGGGCGAAAAACCGCGAATAGAGCAGGTGCAGGATCGCGTGCTCGATGCCGCCGATATACTGGTCGACATTCATCCAGTACTCGGCCTCGACCATATCGGTCGGCGTCTCGGCGCGGGGCGCGGTGAAGCGAGCGAAGTACCACGAGCTGTCGACGAACGTGTCCATCGTGTCGGTCTCGCGCTTGGCCGGGGCGCCGCATTTCGGGCAGGCACAGTCGCGCCATGTCGGGTGACGGTCGAGCGGGTTGCCGGGGGTGGCGAAGTCGATCGGTTTGCCGTCCTCGTCGTAAGGCAGTTCGACGGGGAGGTTCTCCTTCTTCTCCGGCACCACGCCGCAGGTCTCGCAATGCACCACCGGGATCGGGCAACCCCAGTAGCGCTGGCGGCTGAGCCCCCAGTCGCGCAGGCGGAACTTGGTTACACCTGTGCCCCAGCCGTTCTTTTCGGCATAGTCGATGGTGGCGTCGATCGCCTCCTGACCGGTTGCCACGTCTATGCCGGCGAAATGGTTCACCCATTTCACCTTGTCGGTCTTGGGCGGCACGAAAGCTTCAGTCGCGACCGGCGTTTGGTCATCCATCGCGAAGAAGGTGTCGATCACCGGCAAGTCGTACTTGCGGCAGAAATCGAGGTCGCGCTGGTCATGGGCCGGGCAGCCGAAGATCGCGCCGGTGCCATAATCCATCAGGATGAAATTGGCGATCCAGACCGGCAGCTCCCAATTCGGGTCGAGCGGGTGCTTGACGGTCAGCCCGGTATCGAAGCCCAGCTTCTCGGCCTTCTCCAGCGCCTCTTCCGTGGTGCCGCCCTTGGAACACTCGGCGCGGAACGCGGCCACCTCGGGGTTGCTCTCCGCCAGTTCCTTGGCCAGCGGGTGATCGGGCGAAATGCCGATGAAGGAGGCGCCCAGAAGCGTGTCAGGCCGGGTGGTGTAGACCTCGATCTCGCCGCCATCGGTGCGCTCGAAACTGAACTGAAGCCCGCGCGACTTGCCGATCCAGTTCTCCTGCATGAGCCGCACCTTGGCAGGCCAGTTGTCGAGCCCGTCGAGCGCCTCCAGAAGCTCTTCCGAGAAGTCGGAAATCTTGAAGAACCACTGGGTGAGCTCACGCCGCTCGACATCGGCACCCGAGCGCCAGCCCTTGCCGTCGATCACCTGTTCGTTGGCGAGCACGGTCATATCGACCGGGTCCCAGTTGACCACGGCGTTCTTGCGGTAGACGAGGCCCTTCTCGAGGAAATCGAGGAACAGCGCCTGTTGCTGGCCGTAATATTCCGGGTCGCAGGTGGCGAATTCGCGGGTCCAGTCGATCGACAGGCCCAGCGGTTTCATCTGGCCGCGCATGTCGGCGATGTTGCCATAGGTCCAGTCTTTCGGGTGGCCACCCGAGGCCATCGCCGCGTTCTCGGCCGGCATACCGAACGCGTCCCACCCCATCGGGTGCAGCACGTTGTGCCCGGTCGCCAGCCTGTGCCGGGCGATCACGTCGCCCATCGTGTAGTTGCGCACGTGGCCCATGTGGATGCGGCCCGAGGGATACGGGAACATCTCGAGCACGTAGTACTTGGGTTTATCCTGTGTCCGCTCGGCGCGGAACACCTCGGCCTTGTCCCAGGCCTGTTGCCACTTGGCTTCGATTTCGGCGGCGGAGTAGCGCGACATGGCCTGCCCGTCCTTACATCTGTCTGATCCTCTGGGGTGATAGGCGCAGAGCGCGCGAGGGTCCAGTGTGGATGGCTGAAAAATGCGTGTCTTTGCAGCCGGAATGTGCGGGCCTATAAGGGGAAAAAGACGAGCGGGCAGCCATTACGATGAATATCCTTTTCATTCACCAGAATTTTCCGGGCCAGTACAAGCACCTGGCTCCGCTCCTGGCATCGAAGGGGCACCAGTGCGTGTCGCTCACCCTGCGCGTCAAGGAACCGACCACGTGGAAGGGTGTGAAGGTGCTGCCCTATGCCCTGCCCGACCGTGGCGTGCAGAACGTGCATCCGTGGCTGCTTGATCTCGACAGCAAGGTCACGCGTGGGCAGGCGTGTTTCCTTGCGGCGCGCAAGCTGCGGGACAACGGCTTTGTGCCCGACCTGATCCTTGCGCATCCGGGCTGGGGCGAGGCGATGTTCCTGCATGACGTCTGGCCCGACGCCCGTATCGGGCTTTACTGCGAGCTATATCACCGGTCGGGTCATCCGCATTTGAACTTCGATCCGGAGTTCGAGCAATCGGACACGGAGTTGCAGCCGCTGCGCATCCGGATGAAAAACATCAACAATCATCTGCATTTCCCAACGGCGACGGCCGGTATCAGCCCGACGAGCTTCCAGGCCGACACCTTCCCGCCCGAGTTTCGCGACAAGATCACCGTTTGCCATGACGGCATCGATACTAAGACCGCCAGCGCGAACCCCGCTGTGCGGCTGGAGATCGGCGATCTCGACGTCACGCGCGACGACGAGGTCATCACTTTCGTGAACCGCAACCTCGAGCCCTATCGCGGCTATCACGTCTTCATGCGCGCCCTGCCCCGGCTGCTGAAGGAACGGCCGAACGCCAAGGTTCTGATCGTCGGTGGCGACGAGGTGAGCTATGGCGCCCAGCCACCCAAGGGGCAGACATGGAAACAGATCTTCATCGACGAGGTGCGCGGGCGCATCGCCACGAAAGACTGGGACCGCGTGCATTTCCTTGGCCGCATCCCCTACAGCAAATTCGTGCAACTGCTGCAGGTCAGCCGGGTGCATGTTTACCTGACCTACCCGTTCGTCCTGAGCTGGAGCCTGATGGAGGCGATGAGTTGCGAGGCGGCCATCGTGGCCAGCGGCACCGCCCCGGTGCGCGAGGTGATTCGCGATGGCGAGACCGGACGGCTGGTGGATTTCTTCGATCAGGAGGCGCTGGTTGACCGGGTCTGCGAACTGCTTGATGACGAAGAGCAGCGCCGCGCCTTGGGCCGGGCGGCCCGCCGGCTGATGATCGACGACTACGATTTGCAGAAGACCTGCCTGCCGCGGCAGCTTTCCTGGGTCGATTCAGTCATGCGAAGCGAGCCCCCGGGCCCGCCCCGCGACTGAACTTTCAACGCCCGGCGATCAGAATTTCTTGGCCTGGACCCGAAGCTGACGGGCCCGGGCGAGAATCGCATCCTCCACCGCGCGCTGGGTTCCGGCGCTGACTGGGCCGCTTTGCGTCTGCAGGGCGACATTCAGCGAGCGGGCATCGAGCGCCGGGTCGCTGATCAGGATGGTCGCGCGATAGGCACGCCCGCCGCCCGGCGGCCGGCCATAGCCGGTCGTGATGATGCCGGTGAAGGGATCGGCGCTTTGAACCGGAAGGAAATCAAGCGTTTGCAGGGCGGCCGTCCACAAATAGCGGTTCACCTTTACCTGCGCACCGCCACCGCGGAAGATGTCCAGAAGGCTTGAGCCGTCGTCGACCGCGCTGCCGGCCTCGGGGCCCGTCTCGACTTCGAACGCGCTCTCCCGCACCTTGGTGTCGCGGAACGAACTGCACGAGGCGGTCAGCCCGACACACAGAAGCACAAGCAGCGCTGTTTTCAAACGGAGGTGGATCATCTTAATCGCCCGTCACTGTTTCCCCCCTCTACTATCCAACGACAGGGACCGGGGCAAGGAGTTTACCCCAATGTCGCCAAACCCTTGCGCTTGTGCGGCAGAGATTGTGCAGCGCGGCGCCCTGTGGCAGACCTTTGGCTGACAATACAGGGGAAGGAAAGCCCGTGAGCCTGGATACCATACGAGCCCGGATTGCCGAGGCGGAACGCGATGCCGGACGGCCCGAGGGAAGCGTGCGCCTGGTGGCGGTTTCAAAGAAACAGCCGAACGAACGGGTCGCGGTCGTGCTTGAGGAGGGCCACCGCTGTTTCGGCGAGAATCGCGTTCAGGAAGCCGCGGGCAAGTGGCCCGAGTTCCGTGAACGGTTCGACGGGATCGACCTGCACCTGGTGGGGCCCTTGCAGACAAACAAGGCGCGGCAGGTGTTCGGCCTGTTCCAGGCTATCCATTCCGTCGATCGCCCGAAGCTTGCCAAGACGCTGGCGCGGCTAGCCCAGGAGGAGGGGCACTGCCCCGAGCTGTTCATCCAGGTGAACACCGGAGAGGAGGAACAGAAGGCCGGCATCCTGCCCGGTGACGCCGACGCCTTCATCGAGGAGTGCAGAGCGCTCGACCTGCCGGTGCAGGGCCTGATGTGCATCCCGCCGGTCGAGGAGGAGGCCAGCCTGCATTTCGCGCTGCTCGCCAAGATCGCAGAGCGCAACGGGCTGAGCGGATTGTCGATGGGGATGAGCGGCGATTTCGAAAAGGCAATTTCCTTCGGCGCCACCCATGTGCGGGTGGGCAGCGCGATCTTCGGAGAGCGGACCGGCTGATTAACACTCGGCAATGCGAAATTCCGGGGATTCGGCGTATACTACGGTCACCGATCCATTTTCAGGAGTGACCTTGATGCGTGCATTGCTGCTATCGCTCGCGGTTCTGGGGCTTTCAGCCACCACCGCCGCCGCGGAATTTACCATCAGTTTCCAATGGGGCAACACGCCGGCCTGCAACAACGGCCGGGCGAAGACGACCGGCAACCCGGCCTTCGTCGTGCGCGGCCTGCCGGCCGGGACCGAAACGGTCGAATTCCGGATGAAGGACCAGAACGTACCGCAATACAATCACGGCGGTGGCAAGGTTCGGATGTCGGGGAACGGCACGGTTCCCGCCGGGATCTTCAAGTACAAGGGCCCTTGCCCTCCGGGTCAGGTGCATACCTATCAATGGACGGCCACCGCGCGAAAGGGCAGCACCGTTCTGGGCAAGGCCACCGCGGCGCGGAAGTTCCCGGAATAGCGTGCCTTAGCGGTACGATCCGGGGCGAATGATCAGCCGCGCGCCCGGGGTTATGGCGGCTGCGATCCGGCGGAGGTGATCGGGGCGGAACGCCACGCAGCCGGCCGTTGGGTATCCCGGCCGGCGCCAGCGGTGCAGGAAGATGCAGGACCCCTGGCCCGGCTGTGCGTCGGGCCAGTTCCAGTCGGTCACGAGCACGAGGTCGTAAAGCGGATCGCCCCGCCGCATCACCTCGTGCGAGCCGGCATAGGGCCGTTTCACGAGCTGGTTGTAGTCGGGGTCGTCCGACTCGTCCGACCAGAGGTCACCGGGCCGGATGGGTTTTGCCCATGCCACGGGCCGGGCCATGCGGTCGGGACGGTAGAGCATGCCGACGATTCTGTGCTGACCGATGGGCGTCGCCCCGTCGCCTTCGCGCTTCTCGAGGCTCAGCCCGCCCCGCCCGATGGTACAGGGGTAGCGGCGCCCGCGGAAGCGCAGGCCGAGCGGGGTGAGAATGAGGTCATCGGGTGTCATGTGCCCTTGATGCCGCAAGAGCAGCCTCTGGAAAAGCCCCGGCTCATCCCCTGCCCCAACCTGCCTCGCGCAGGATCTGCACGATGCCACCGGCCAACAGCCCCCAGACCGCGCCGCCGAGGCCGAAGACGGTGACACCGGAAGCCGTGACGACAAAGGTGAGCGCGGCCGCTTCCCGGGTGCGCACCGGCTCCAGCGCGGCGGCGGCGGAGCTTGCGAAGACGCTCAACAGGGCAACCCCCGCGACGGCGGCCATCAACATCGGCGGTGCAAGGCTGGCGAAGCTGGTGATCACACCGGCAAACAGGCCAAGCACGCAGTAGAACCCGCCAGCGAACACCGCCGACCAGTAGCGCTTGTCGGGGTCGGGGTGCGAGTCCTCGTTCGAGCACATGGCGGCGGTGATCGCGGCGAGGCAGGTCGCCGGCGCGCCGAAGGGGGCCGACAGGATGGAGAACCCGCCAACAGAGGCGAAAAGCGGCCCGGGCGGGGGCGCGAAGCCGAAACTGCGCATCACGGCGATGCCGGGAATGTTCTGGGTGGCCATGGTGACAATGAAGAGCGGCAGGCCGATGCCGATCACGGCGGCCAGCGAAAACTCTGGCATGATGAATTCCGGCGACCGCAACAGGGCCCCGGGCGCCCATGCCGACAGATCGGCGGTGAGGGCGATGGTCACGGCGGCCACCACGACCGCGCCGGGCACTGCCAGCAATCGGCTGATGCGGCCCAGCAGGAACCAGGCCAGAAGGGTGGGCGCAATGATCTTCGGTGTTTCGGCCACGGCGGTGACGGGCGCAAGACAGATCGGCAGCAGGACGCCCGCGAGCATTGCCTGGGCCAGCGAGGTCGGTATCGCGGCCGCCAGCCGCCCGAGTGGTTTCCAGAGCCCTGCCAGTACGGTCAGCGCGCCGGCAGTCAGAAAGCCGGCGATGGCGCCGGCGAACCCGGCCTCGACCGGGGCCGTGACCGCCAGCAGGGCCGCGCCGGGGGTGGACCACGCGACGGAGGCGGGCGTCTTTGTCCACAGACTGAGCACAATGCCCGCCAGCCCCATCGAGATGGCCGCCGCCATCAGGCCGGACGCCGCCTGTGACGTGTCGGCACCGACGCCGTGCATCCCCTGCAACAGGATCGGGAAGGAGCTGAAGAACCCGACCATAGCCACGACCAAGCCGGTCGAGACCGTCTGGAAAGGCGGCAAATCCCTGGTCATGTCGCCGGTCTCAGCCTTGCCGCGCTTCGTCCAGTAGCGACCACGTGCGCTGGTCGGGCACGTGCAGGCGCATCACGTCGCCCACGGCAAGCGGCCCCTCCCGCTCGACCCAGGCGGTGACGCCGCGCCGGCCCTCCGCGGCTGGCTTGAACCGCTTGCCGAAGCCCGGGTGATCCTTCTCGATCTCCTTGGCGGGGAAGATGCAGGGCCGGTTGTGCATGTCGATGACAAGGCAGGTGCCTGCCTCGTTCTGCAGCCGGGCCGAGGGCGGGACATGGGTGAAGTCGGGGATTCCCTCGATCACGATCGAGGCTCCCAGCCATTCCGGCTTCACTTCGTCGATCTCCATCTTTTCGGCAATAGCGGCCAGTTCCTCGGCCGAGACGATGGTGAACTGCCGGACATTGGCAATCTCGGTGCCCTCGGGGTACTGGGTCGTGACCCGCACGCAGGAGGGCCGGGTGAGGCCGGAGTGGATCTCGCCTTCCGCCCCGGCGAAGCTTGCGAACATCTCCGGCTTTGCCGCGGAGCGGACGCCCTCGCGCTCTTCCCCCACGAGGCCGAGCCAGGTGACCGTGCCTTTGAAATCGGTTGGTATGAGGGCGGGCATGGGGTGTCCTTTTCGAAGCGGCTTATCGCGCGCAGCTTCGGCAAAGCGGCACCGGGGGTCAATCCGTAACTTGTGACGGGAACAATCGCGCCCGGCGACGGCGGCCTAGACAGTAAGCGTGAAGAACAGCCGGCGGAACGGGAACAACACGGAGCCGTCGCGTCGCACCGGGTAGGCGGCGTGCATGACTTCCTCGTAGCGGCGGATCAGCTCGGCCTTTTCGTCTTCCTCGAGCGCCTGCAACACGGGGCGGGCATAAGTGCTTTCGGTGAAGCGGCGCACCGGGTGGCTGCCGCCCTCGGCCATCAGTCGCTGGTAGTACTCGGTTTCCCACATGCGGAACTGACCCTTCGACGAAAGCAGCTCCTCGTATTTCACCGGGGCCATCACGCCCGGCGTGCCCATCTTCTCGACCCGGCCGGGGAACATTTCCTCGACAAGGCTCAGCCAGACACGGTGCGAGGGCGCCTTGTTCTGATGCGGCATCTGAACGGCCAGAGTGCCGCCCTTGCCCAACATCGAGACGAGCCGCGGCATGAGCTTTTCGTGCCCGCCCACCCAGTGCAACGCGGCGTTGGACAGGATCAGCCCGGGCGGGCGCGTCGGGTGCCAGTCGCGGATATCGGCTTGTTGAAGCTTGGAATAAGCCTGCAAGGCGCGCGCCTTTTCCAGCATGGCGGGCGAGGCATCGACGCCGATGACGTCGCGCCCGCCGGCGCGAGCCTTGAGCGCCTCGCCCATGGCCCCGTTGCCGCAGCCAAGATCGACGATATCGCCAGCGCCCATCCGGCTGACCGCGTTCAACAGGTCGAGCCCAGGGCGCAGGCGCAAATCGTGGAACCGGGCATAGGCGCCCGGATTCCAGTCAGAGCTTCGTGTCTTCGTCGTCACGTGGAGGGTTCGGGCTCCATTCCGCCATCGCCGGACCCCGGCGATGATTTGGGCTTGGTCTTGGGAATGGCCGTGACCGATGGCTTGTCGTCCTTCTCGGGCGCGCTGCCGTCGTCATCCGACTCGGGCGGCTCGCCACGGATCACGCGTTCGATCTCTTCGCCGGTGAGGGTTTCGTACTCCAGAAGACCCTGGGCCAGACGCTCCCACTCTTCGTTCTTTTCGGTGAGGATCGCGTGGGCATGTTCGTAGGCCTCGTCGATCAGGCGCTTCACCTCTTCCTCGATCAGCTCTTTCGTGTGAGCCGAGATCGAGAAGCCGCCGGCGGCGTTGCCCATGTAGCCTTCGTGGGCCTGTTCGTAGTCGACGTTGCCGACCTTGTCGGACATGCCCCACCGCAGAACCATCGCGCGGGCGAGACCGCTGGCCTGCTGAATGTCGCCGGCCGGGCCGTTCGACACGTTGTCGGGGCCGTACTTGATGATCTCGGCGGCCTTGCCGGCCATGGTCATCGCCAGCTTCTGCTCGCATTCCGACTTGTGCCAGTTCAGGCGGTCGATTTCGGGCAGGCTAACCACCATGCCCAGCGCGCCGCCGCGCGGGATGATCGTGGCCTTGTAGACCGGGTCGCATTTCGGCAGGGCAAGGCCGACGATGGCATGGCCTGCCTCGTGATAGGCGGTCTTTTCCTTCTGGTCGTCGGTCAACACCATCGACCGGCGCTCGGCGCCCATCATCACCTTGTCCTTAGCGTTCTCGAAATCGTCCATGGTGACGAACCGCCGGCCCACGCGGGCGGCCATCAGCGCCGCCTCGTTCACGAGGTTGGCAAGGTCGGCGCCGGAGAAACCGGGCGTACCGCGGGCGATGATCCGAAGGTCCACATCGGGGCCCAGCGGAGTCTTGCGGGCATGCACGGCGAGGATTTTCTCGCGACCCTTGATATCAGGGTTCGGCACGGTGATCTGGCGGTCGAACCGGCCCGGGCGCAGCAGCGCGGGGTCGAGCACGTCTTTCCGGTTGGTGGCCGCGATGATGATCACGCCTTCATTGGCCTCGAACCCGTCCATTTCGACCAGAAGCTGGTTGAGGGTCTGTTCGCGCTCGTCATTGCCGCCGCCATAGCCGGCGCCGCGGTGGCGGCCGACGGCGTCGATCTCGTCGATGAACACGATGCAGGGGGCGTTCTTCTTGGCCTGTTCGAACATGTCGCGCACGCGGGATGCACCGACACCCACGAACATCTCGACGAAATCCGAGCCCGAGATGGTGAAGAAGGGCACGCCCGCCTCGCCCGCAATGGCGCGGGCCAGAAGCGTCTTACCGGTGCCCGGAGGGCCGACCAGCAGTGCGCCTTTCGGGATCTTGCCGCCGAGGCGCGAGAATTTCTGCGGGTTGCGGAGGAATTCGACGATCTCTTCCAGTTCTTCCTTGGCCTCGTCGATGCCAGCCACGTCGTCGAACGTGACTCTACCATGCTTCTCGGTCAGCATCTTGGCCTTGGACTTGCCGAAGCCCATGGCCCCGCCGCCGCGGCCGCCCTGCATGCGATTCATGAAGTAAATCCACACACCGATGAGCAGCGCGAAGGGCAGAAGCGAGATCAGGAAGGTCTGGAAGCCCGATTGCTCCTGCGGTTCGGCGGTGATCGGGATATCCTGCTCGATCAGCATCGGGGTCAATTCGGCGTCTTCCGGCTTGATGGTCACGTAATCCTGACCATCGGTGCCACGGAAACGCACGTTCTCGCCGTCCAGGGTAACCTGGCTGACCGTGCCGTCCTCGACTGCCGCGACGAATTCGGAATAGCGGATCTGCTTGCTCTGCAGGGTATTGCCGGAGCCGCTGAACAGATTGAACAGCGCCAGTATCAGCAGAAAGAGCACCAGCCAGAAGGCTATGTTTCTCGCGTTACCCAAGGACGTTCTCCTTACAAGAGGGGGTCGGCTTGCTCTATCACAAGCGGTACCCGTCTAAAATAGCCATCATCTCTGGCGGTTCAATGCGATATTAGTGCGGCGAAGTCGTGGTTTTCACGGCGCACGAGCTCGACCGACCAGCCATTTTCAAGCTCCGCCAGCGGCGCAGAGACCAAGGTCTGCCCCTGCCAGACCGCCGGAGACGCGCGCAGAGATGCGGCCGGCAATGCGGAATTTTGCCGGTCGGGACAGTGTTTCAGCCCGTTTTCGCCCAATGCGGCCACGATTGCGCCTTCCATGGCAGGGCCGGACAGGCGCCAGCGGCCATCCCAGACCTCGCCGGGCCGGGCCGTCAGGCCGGCGACGGCCTGAGCCTCGCGGGTGATCCGCAGCGTCTCGGCCCGGATGAGGAAGCGACAGCCGTGCAGGGTTGCGCTGTCGCCTGCGTCAATGCCGCGCATGACACGTTTCAGGGCAGGCCCGCGCGGCGGGTATTCGGCGCCGCTGATCCACAGGATTGCCTGTTGCAGAAGGCGCCGCGCGATTTCGGGGTCGAGTTCTGAAAGCTTGCTGCGATCGATCAGAACGTCGCCCGCCTCGATCCGGGCCACGTCTTGTGCCGCCAAGGCCACCTGGGCCTCGATATAGCGGCGCGCGTCCGCAAGGTTGCGCGCCACGTCGCCCAGTGTCTCGGCTTCGATTCCCAGCGGGGCGAGGGCTTGCAATACCTGCCGTGCGCGGACCCGTTCATAGGCTGGGTCGGCATTTGTCGGGTCATCGAACCAGCCAACGCCCCGTGCCCTGAGCAGGCTGCGCAACTCGTCCCGGGTAACCCCGAGGACGGGCCGCAAGAAGGTGACGCCGCCCTGCTGCCAGCGCGGCGCCATCGCCGAGAGCCCATCGAGCCCGGACGAGCGCGCCAGCCGCATCAGGAAGGTTTCCGCCTGATCGTCGGCGGTGTGGGCCACCGCGATCGAAGGCACACCGGCCTTTGTCGCCCAGGCCGCCATCATGCCGTAGCGCGCCCGGCGCGCGGCGTCGGGCAGGTTTCCCGTGCCGGACCACCCCTGCCATTCCAGCGTGGTGTGGGGGATGTGCCAGCCGTCGCAAAGCCGGGCAACGGCGCGGGCCTCTTTCGCCGCCTCGGGTCGCAGGCCGTGATCGACGGTGACCGCCCGCAGTTCGGGGCCCCCGTCCAGCCGCCATTCGTTGAGAAGGGTCAAAAGCCCCACCGAATCGCTTCCGCCCGAGACGGCAACGCCAAGGGGTTCACCAACATCGGACCCGAGCGCGCCGGCGACCTGCTGCCGCAGGCGCGCGAAATCGTCGGTCACTGGCAGGACAGGCTCTGCATCTCGGCCTGTGCGCCCTGCGCGGGCTGGCTGTCGGGGAAGCGGAAGCCGACTTCTGCCAGCGTGACGCAGGCTTCCTCGGTCTGGCCCAACCGACCCAGCGCCCGACCCAAGCGGAAGAGCGCGTCGGCGGCCTTCGGCCCCTCGGGCGCGGCGCTGAACGTGTCGAGATAGGCGCGGGCGGCCTTCGACGTCTGCCCGTCCTGCTCTAGCGCCTCGCCCCGTTTCAACCCTGCTTCGGCTTCCAGCGGGCTGCCGGGGTAATTCTGGATGAACAGCGCGAACTTGTCGGCGGCGGCAGAATAGTCGCCGTCGTTGAGCGCCTTGTTGGCCTCGTCGAAATCGGCCTGTTCGCCGACAGCCATCTGCACGCCGCTGGAGTTGCTGGACCCGCTGTCGGTGCTCGTACCATTGTCGGTCGAGGGAAGCGTCATGGAGGTGCTGCTTCCGGTCGAAGGCTGTGTGCCACCGAGGGTGCTACCCTGGCCCAACTGCGACACATCGCAGTCGGTTTCGAGCTCGCAAAGGCGAAACTCGAGGTCGCCAAGGCGGTTGGTGCCGTCTTCGACCACCCGGTCGATGCGGAACTCGAGCTCTTCCGTCTTCGACGTCAGCCGCTGAAGCTCGCTTTCGATGGAACCGACCCGGTCGATGACAGAGCCGCCGACCTGCGTGTCGCTGACGCCGCCCGTGGTGCTGAGCTCGCGCTTGAGTTTCTGCAACTCGACATAAAGCACCGACATTTCCTGACGGATGTCGGCCAGCGTTTCATCCCGGTTCTGCGCATGGCCCACGCTGGTCGTGGCCAGAACGGCAACAAAGATTCCAATCCACACCCGGCGCATTGTCGGCATACTCCCTCAGATGAACCTTAGCTCGTCGGACCGGCCGAAATCACGGTCACCGCGCGACGGTTCTTGGCATAGCAGGCTTCCTCGCTGCAGATCTCGATCGGGCGTTCCTTGCCGTAGGACACGACCTTGAGCCGGTTCGCGGCCACGCCCTTTGTGATCAGGTATTCCTGGACGGAGTTGGCGCGGCGCGCACCGAGGGCAACGTTGTATTCCCGCGTGCCCTGTTCGTCGGCATGGCCTTCGATCACGGCGTTGTAGTCGGAATTGCGCATCAGCCAATCGGCCTGCCCGTCGAGCGTTGCGGTCGCGGTCGGCGTCAGGCTCGACTGGTCCACCTCGAACAGCACCCGGTCGCCCACGGCTTCCTGGAAATAGAGCGGCGAAGAGGGGTCTTGCGCGGTGCCGGCCACGCTGCTGTTCATGGCGTTGGCGGACGCGGAATCCCCGAAACGGTCGGCGTTGCTGCAGGCAGTCAGGGCCAGCCCCGCCACCACCAGGATTGCCTTGCTCAGATAAGTCATGTCGTTGCCTCACATATCAGTTTTGTATCGGGCCAATGTTTCATCCTGGTCCTCTTAAACCTTCTACCACAGCGGCGCGGTATTGGAAACGCAGGGGTTTTGCGGGGGTGTCATTTCTGCAATGGCGACCATGCCGGGTCGGAGGCGCCGGTGGGCGTGGCCACCTGCTTGAGGTTCCGGCCGGTGATGTCGACCGAATAGAGGCTCGAACTGCCCTGGGCGCCCTGGGTTTCCCGGGTGAACATGATGACGCGGCCATTGGGCGACCATGTCGGGCCTTCGTCGAGGAAGGAGGCCGTCAGTAGCCGCTCTTCGCTGCCGTCGGTGCGCATCACGCCGATATGGAAGCGGCCCTTGGATTGCTTGGTGAACGCGATCAGGTCGCCGCGCGGCGACCAGACCGGCGTGCCGTACCGGCCCTGCCCGAAACTGATCCGCTGCGCCTCGCCGCCGTTGGACGGCATGATGTAGAGCTGCGGAGAGCCGGACCGATCGCTTTCGAAAACAATCTGGCTGCCGTCCGGGCTGAAGCTGGGGGCGGTTTCGATCGACGGCGCGCTGGTCAGCCGGGTGCTCTGCCCCGAGCCGATCTGCATCGCGTAAAGGTCGGTATTGCCGCCGCGCGTGAGAGAGTAGACCACGGTCTGCCCGTCAGGCGCAAAGCGGGGCGCGAAGCTCATCGTGCCATCCTGGCTTTCCAGGACGCGGCGGCCAACCGTTTCGACATTCAGAACGTAGATACGCGGGAAACCGGTTTCATAGCTCGTGTAGAGCACCTGATCGCCCTGCGGGGAAAAGCGGGGGGCCAGAACGAGGGACGAGTCATCGGTCAGGTAGGTGACGTTGGCGCCGTCGTAATCCATGATCGCCAGGCGCTTCTGCCGGGCGTCCTTGGGGCCGCTTTCGGCGACATAGACGACGCGGCTGTCGAAATACGGGTCTTCGCCCGTCAGGCGGCTATAGACCTGGTCGGCAACCTTGTGGGCGATGCGGCGCCAGCCCTGTTCGGTGCCGGCAAGCTGGAGACCGTCGCCGAGTTCCTGCCCGGCAAAGACATCGTAAAGACGGAAGCTGACCACGATCCGGCCCGACGCCTCGGTTCTCACTGACCCGGTGATCAGCGCCTGGGCGTTGATCGCCTTCCAGTCGGAAAACTGCACCGGGCTCGAGAAACTGGTGATCCGCGCGATATGCGCCTCTGCGGGGATTTCGCGGAAAAGGCCGGTGCCGTTCAGGTCGGAGGCGATCACCCGTGAAATCTTGTCGGCCCATTCCGACGCGGCCGCCGTATCGGCGACGAAACTGGGCACGGCATAGGGCAAGGGCTCGATCACACCCTCGGTGATCTCGATCCGGAGAGGCCCGTCATCCCCGTCCTGGTCCTGGGCGAAGGCGGGCGCGGCCAGCATGAAAACGGCCGCAAGGAGGCTGAGCATGTATCGCATCATTTGATCCTCATTTTCTCCGGATTGAATGTCATTTCAATGTCGCGCCACTGATCATACTTCTCCGGTGGCAATTTGTATCCATCCGCACCGCAGCGGATGATCGCGCGGCGCGCCGCCTCGAAGGCCTGTCTTGCGGCCGAGTCGCTGCCGCCGGAGGCGCTGAGCATCTCGATCGACGCGGTGATCGGCCGGCCGTCTTCCGACATCGAGACCGAAACGACGACCGTGGTGTTGAGCGCCTCGGAAGACAGGCTGCCGACGTTCCAGCATTGTTGCACGGCGACGCGCAGCCCTTCCTTCTCGCCAGCGGTCAGAGGCGGACCGGAAGGCGTGCTGTCGGCCTGCGTTTCGGCGCCGCCAAGCGCTTCGGCCAGAGCGTTTTCCACGGCGTTCTCGTCGACCTCGGGGCTTTGCTGTGTGGCGGTTTCGGTCTGTTCCTGCGGCTCGGGCTGCGGTTCGGCTTCCGGCTCGGCCTCGGTCTCGGCTTCCGCCTGCCGGGTCGGCCGGGTGCGGGGGCGCAGCGACCGGCTCGGCGCGGCATCCGCGGGGTCGTCGGCCTCGGTCACGATTTCGGTCGTGGCCTCCTCGCGCGCGGTTTCTTCCTGGTCTTCCTCGACCGGCTCGGCGCTTTCGTCGGGGGCCGTTTCCTGCTGATCGACATCGTCGATCTGCACGTCAGGCTCCGGGCGGGCGACGGGTTCGGGAGCCACCCGCGGGGCCTCGCGCGGCTGACTGTCGGGGGAAACCTCGGGCACCAGCGCCGCGGTATCTTCCTGCGGAGGCTGCATGACGGGCGGTTCGTCGCTGACCTCGGCCTGGGCGGGCGGGTCGGGCTCCGTCACTTCGGGGGGCGTGTCGGGCTCGGAGGTTTCCGCCACTTCGGGCTGTGCCGTTTCGGGCACGGCGTCGGCCTCGGAGGTCATTCCAGGCGCCTCGCCCGCTTCGGGCGGCTCGGGCGTATCGACATTGGCGACCGCTTCGGGCGATTGCTCCGGCGCCATGAGCGCGGCGTAATCCTCGGCCGAGATCGCGGTCACCTCGGTCGCTTCATGGGGCGGCGGCACGTCACGAAACGCCCCTCCGAACAGAGCCCAGAAGATCAGGCCAGCGTGTCCGGCCCCGGATATGATCTGACCGGTATTCATGCCGCACGCGTCAGCCGTCCTCGTCGAGCGTGGGCCCGCCGGTGTCGGTGACCAGGCCGATGTTGGAGAATCCGCCGCGGTTGAGCGCACCCATCACCTGCATCACGATCGAATAGGGCACGTTGCCATCGGCACGCAGGAAAATCCGCGTGCTCTCGCGCTCGGCGGCCACGGCCCGCAGGCGGGTGACAAGCTGTTCGGTGGCGATCTCGGTGGTTTGCAGCATCACGGTGCCTTCCGGCGTGATCGTCACCGTCAGCGGCTCTTCCTGCTCGGTCGGCAGGGCGCTGGCGGCGGTCTTGGGCAGTTCCACCGGCACGCCGACGGTCATCAGCGGCGCCGCGACCATGAAGATGATCAGCAGCACCAGCATCACATCGACGAAGGGCGTGACGTTGATCTCGGCCATCGGGCGCGAGCGCCCGCGCCCGCGCCGCCTGCGGCCGCGGTCTCCGGTTTTCTGAACGACACCTGCGCCCATGGGTCAGCTGTCCAGCTGGCGGCTGAGGATGGTCGAGAACTCGTCGGCAAAGGCCTCGTAGCCCGCCACGATCCGGTCACTGTCGCCGCTGAGCTTGTTGTAGAAGATGACGGCGGGGATGGCCGCCAGAAGGCCCAGGCCGGTGGCCAGAAGGGCCTCGGCGATGCCCGGCGCCACCACGGCGATGTTGGTGTTCTGCTGTTCGGCAATCCCGATGAAGGCATGCATGATGCCCCAGACGGTGCCGAAGAGCCCGATGAACGGCGCCGTCGAGCCGACCGTCGCCAGCACCGACAGCCCGCTTTGCAGCGAATCCGCTTCCTTGGCGATGGCCACGTCCATGTTCCGGTCGATCCGCGCCGTCGCGCCGGCGATCAGCCCGCCATCGTTCCGGTGTGACCGCCGCCATTCCATCATGCCGGCGGCGAATACCCTTTCAGACTGGCCGTTCGGATCGGGCCCGATCTCGTCGAACAGCTCGTCAAGCGGGTCGCCCGACCAGAACCGGTCGTCGAACCGCGCCGCCTCGGCGCGGGCACGGCGATAGGTGATAAGTTTCTGGATGATGATCGACCACGCCCAGAACGAGGCGACGATCAGGAAAATCATCACAAGTTTGACTACGATTGTGGCACGCGCGAACAGCGCCCACAGGGAGAAATCCATCTCCTGTGCCAATGCCAGGGTTTCTGCTTCCATCTGCCTGCTCTTTTCGACGTCGTTTCGTCCCGAAGGGCCTTGTTCACCGGCCTCATTGACGGCGAACCTAGCGGAATTCCACAGGGAAAGCCATCACTTCCGCGTCAGGGCAAGCGGGACGCGGGGCAAAGGCGGATAATTGCCGTCGTACAAGGGGAATCGAGCGATTCGGCGGTCATCTTTCCGGTGGCGTCCAGTCGGATGGCGGCACGTTGCGTCGTCTCAGACGCAGCGCCAACCCGACGGCCACACCGACACCAATGGCAACCGCGAGATCGGTGACAACCGTCAGCACGAGGGTCAGAAGCAGAAGGACCTGGTCTGACCTGCGATCCTTCAGGTATCCGCGCCACCGATGCGGCTCGCTCATGTTCCACGCGGTCAGGATGAGCAGCCCCGCCAGCGCCGGCATCGCGAGATAGCCGGCCAGCGGCGCCGCCACCAGCATCACGATCAGGATCGTGGCGGCGTGCACCAGCCCGGCGACCGGCGTGCGGCCCCCGGCGCGCACGTTGGTGGCGGTTCGGGCGATGGCCCCGGTCGCGGGAAGACCGCCGAACAGCGCGGAACCAAGGTTGGCGGCGCCCTGGGCGATAAGCTCGGCATTGGGGCGGTGGCGGCCCGCGACCATCCGGTCGGCCACCATCGCGGAAAGGAGGGACTCCACGCCAGCGAGAAAGGCGATCAGGAACGCATCCGGCAGAAGCTCTCTCATCCGCGCGAGGTTCACCTCGGGCATGGCAGGCATGGGCAGGCTGCGCGGCAGGTCGCCGAAGCGCGAGTGGATCGTGTCCACCGGCAAACCCGCCAGCTCCACCACGGCCGAGGTTGCGGCGACGGCAACGATCAGCCCGGGCAAGCGGGGCGCCAGCCGGCGCAGCCAGACGATCAGCACCATCGTGACCAGCCCGATCAGCAATGCCGACGGGTTCAGAGTATGCCCCGCCGACCAGAGCGCCCCGAGCTTGGCGAAGAACTCGG
Organism: Roseovarius indicus; assembly: GCF_008728195.1. Classification (NCBI taxonomy): domain Bacteria; kingdom Pseudomonadati; phylum Pseudomonadota; class Alphaproteobacteria; order Rhodobacterales; family Roseobacteraceae; genus Roseovarius; species Roseovarius indicus. The sequence goes on along the minus strand of NZ_CP031598.1, from coordinate 255,275 downwards.
CCGGCACCTCGGCAAGCGTCAGGCCGAACAGGCTTTGCAACTGACTGGTGGCGATGATGATCGCGATGCCGATGGTGAACCCGTTGATCACCGGCTCGGGCACCAGTTGGATCAGCCGGCCCGCCCGCAGCGCCCCGGCGACCAGCAGGATCGCCCCCGCCATGAAGGTGGCCAGAACCAGCCCGTCATACCCCTGCTCGGCAATGATGCCGAAGACGACGACGATGAACGCCCCGGTCGGCCCCCCGATCTGGACCCGGCTTCCCCCGAGCAGCGAAATGAGGAAGCCCGCGACGATGGCGGTGACAAGCCCCTTTGCAGGGCTTGCACCGGACGCGATGGCAATCGCAAGGCTGAGCGGGAGGGCCACCATTGCAACGGTGACCCCGGCGGCAATGTCACCGAGAAAGGTCTGGCGATCGTAGTCTTTCAGGGTGGTGAGAATTTTCGGTTTCATGATGCGGTAGCAGGTCTGCAAGACAGGGCCGGCGCAAAAGCCGGGCGGGAACGACAGACACGACCGCCAAGGTTCAGTTCACGATCTTCCGAATCCCGGCAGGCAGGCGCACGGGACGCCCGTCCATCGTGATGCAGGCCACGGTGACCTGTGCCGTGAACAGGATCTCCTCGCCGCGCACGACCTTCTGGTCCATCACCAGCCGGGCACCGCTGATCGAGGCGGTCGTCGTGCGCACTTCAAGCTCGTCTCCGTAGCGGGCGGGCAGCATGTAATCCGCCTCGACCCGGCGCACGGCAAAGACGATGCCATCGTCGCGCATGGCGTTCTGATCCAGACCCAGCCCGGCCACCCACTCGCTGCGGGCCCGTTCGATGAATTTCAGGAAGTTGGCATGGTAGACGATCCCGCCCATGTCGGTGTCTTCGTAGTAAACGCGAATGGCAAAGCGGTGTGTCATGGCGCGGACGTTAGCCTTCAATCCGAGCGGCCGAAACCGGATTTTCCGGTCCAAGGTACAGAAATTCCACCCGGCAGGACCGGCGAGACTTTATTTTCCCGCCCCCCTCTGGCAACGCTTCGTCAAGATCAATTGCAATTATCGTACCAGCCCGGCGGGGCATTTCATCAGGAGGGACAGATGGAAGGAATTATGGAAACGGCAAACGGCTACGGCCCGCTGGTCGTCAACGCGGTCAAGGCGATCATCGTCCTTGTCCTCGGCTGGATCATCGCCGGCGCCGTCAGCGGGCTGATCCGCCGCCGGGTCAATGCCAGCCCGAAGATCGACAACACCATCGGCAATTTCGTGGCCAGCATCGTGAAATGGCTGATCCTGCTGATGGTGCTGACGGCCATCCTGGGCCTCTTCGGGATCGAGGCAACCAGCCTTGTCGCCGTGCTTGGCGCCGCCACGCTGGCCATCGGCCTTGCGCTTCAGGGGACGCTGGGCGACCTCGCGGCCGGGTTCATGATCATCCTCTTTCGGCCCTACAAGAACGGCCAGTATGTCGACATCGGCGGCACAGCCGGCACGGTTGTCGACATCAACCTCTTCGTCACCGAGCTGGTCACCGCCGACAACGTCCAGATCATCGTGCCCAACGGCCAGGCCTGGGGCGCGATCATCACCAACTACTCGCATCACGACACGCGCCGCTGTGACTTCACCTTCGGTATAGATTATTCCGACAATGCCGATGCGGCGATGAAGATCATCCTCGACCTCGCCAGGGCCGACACCCGCGTCTTCGAAGACCCCGAGCCCTGGGTGCGTGTCACGAACCTCGGCGACAGCAGCGTCGATCTGGGCGTGCGCCTGTGGTGCAACGCGGCCGATTACTGGAACCTCAAGTTCGACATGACCAAGGCGGTCAAGGAAGCCTTCGACAAGGGGGGTATCTCTATCCCCTATCCGCATTCGGTGGAAATTCAGAAAGAGGGCTAAGCCCCGTCCTGGCGCTGGCCGAGCGGGTACTCGGCCAGCGGCTCGTAGATCATACCATCAGGCCCGGCGATCGACCGGTAGAGGGTGAAATGCCCGACCGGAAGAACCCCGGCCTCGACATCACCCCAACCTTCCAGAACACCGGCGATGCGCTGCGTCTCGAGCATGGTCAACCGCTTGCGGAACCGCGCCAGGGTGACATGCGGGCGGAAGCGTTCGCGGGGCAGGTCGATGCCCGCGTTCCGCACCACCTGCCGCACCTTCTTGCGCAGGTGGCTGAGGGGCTCCGAACTGTCGACGGCGGCATAGAGCAGGCTGGGTTTGCGACCGCCGAATATATCCACTCCGGCGATACGCATGTCGAACTCCGGGGCCTCGAGCTCCGAAAGGCGATCGTGCAGGTGCTCCAGCACATCCTCCGTCTGGTTGCCGAGGAAGGCCAGCGTCACGTGCCAGTTCTCGGGCGGGACCGGGCGGCCGACCTCCAGCGCGTGCTGCACGTCGAGAAGCGGGTCGGCCTGCTCTTCGGGCACGGGAATGGCGATGAAGCTTCTCATCGCAAGGGCCCTCTACTGCTCGCGGCCGACCCTTGCGGCCAGCCGCAATGCGTGGCTCGGATCCTGCGCCACTGCCGGCATCACCGGGTCATACCCGGCCCGGATCACCCCGGCGATATCGGGCCGCAGGATCACCCGGTCGCCTTCCGGCACACGCGCCAGCGGCGAGGCATCGGTGAACGCCCTGTCGGACCATAAGAGAACGGTTTGCACCACCTGCCCCAGCGCCAGCGTCTCGGCAGGAACCTGGCTCAGCTCCGCATCCATCCGCAGGAAGACGAACGCCGCCTTGATCGCGTTCTGTTCGTCGAACCGGAACACCCGGTACTGGTTGGCATCGGCCTCCTTCAGCTTGGCCACCAGCGGGCCCAGCCCCTCGATCAGGCGGTCTAGGTCGGGCACCTCGAGCAGCTCATCCCAGTCGCGGAAGAAGAAGAACATGCAGTTCACGCCCAGTTCCGGGTCGGTCTCGGCCATCTGGTGCCCGGCCAGCCCGACCACCGCCTCGATCGCGCCTTTCACGGTGCCGAGCGTCTTGTCATCGACCCCGAAGACCACCGGCACGATCGGCCGGCCCCAGCGGGCGAACAGGTAGCTGCCATCGGCGCGGGTGAACAGCGCCTCGATCTCTTGCGGGGTCATCGTCTCTGCCATGGCCCCGACTTACGCAGCCGCGCCCGCCGGCGCAATCCCGCCCGGCTTCTTCTGGCTCCAAATATCCTCGCCGAAGGCATCGCCCGGCACGGGCGATCTTACTTGCCGAACAGGTCGCTCTGCCCTTTCGGCCGGGGCGCTTTCAACCCCAGGTGCCGCCAGCCCCGCTGCGCCAGCATCCGCCCGCGCGGCGTGCGCTGGATCAGGCCCTGCTGCAGGAGAAAGGGCTCGATCACCTCCTCCAGCGCGTCGCGGCTTTCCGAGAGTGCCGCGCTCATGGTCTCGATGCCCACCGGCCCCCCCTGGTAGGCCTCAGCGATCAGCGCGAGGTATCGCCGGTCGGCCCCGTCGAGGCCGAGGTGGTCGACCCCCAGCCGGGTGAGCGCCCCGTCGGCCAGCGCCTTGGTGATGTGCCCATCACCCTCGACCACGGCGAAATCCACCACCCGGCGCAGAAGGCGCCCGGCGATCCGCGGCGTGCCGCGCGAGCGGCGGGCGATCTCGCGCGCGCCATCCTTGTCGGCGGGGACGCCCAGCAACTGCGCATTGCGGGTGACGATCTCGTGCAACTCGTCCTCGGTGTAGAATTGCAGCCGCGTCGGAATGCCGAACCGGTCGCGGAGCGGCGTGGTCAGCAGGCCCAGCCGCGTGGTGGCGCCGACCAGTGTGAAGGGCTGCAGCTCGATCCGCACGGTGCGGGCCGCCGGCCCCTCGCCGATCACGAGATCGAGTTCGAAATCCTCCATCGCGGGGTAAAGTACCTCCTCCACCGCCGGGTTGAGACGGTGGATCTCGTCGATGAAGAGCACGTCATTGGCTTCGAGATTGGTCAGGATCGCCGCCAGGTCGCCCGCCTTGGCCAGCACCGGGCCCGAGGTCATTCGGAATCCCACGCCAAGCTCCTTGGCGATGATCTGGGCCAGCGTCGTTTTTCCAAGTCCGGGGGGTCCGTGAAACAGCGTGTGGTCCATCGCCTCGCCGCGCTGGCGGGCAGACTGGATGAAGACGCGCAGATTGGCCTTGGCCTCTTGCTGGCCGATGAAGTCCTGCAAAGCCTGCGGGCGTAGGCTGCGCTCGGCATCCTCGGGCAGCGGGTCGGGGCGCAGGGTCGGGTCGGGGCCGGTCATGGCCGCGCCTTGTCGCGAAACGGGCTGTAAAGTCCGGTGAGCGGTGCCATGTCCCTACCCTTTCGGCGCCAGCAGACGGAGCGACAGGCGGATCAGTTCCGCCGTCTCGGCCTCGGGCGCATCGCCCGCCGCCTGCGCCACGGCGCCGGCGGCTTCGCCCGGGGCATAGCCCAGGTTGGTGAGCGCCGACAAGGCTTCGGCCTGGGCACCGGGGCCGGAGGGGGCGGCCGGGGCCGGCGTGGCGGGACCCGGTGTCTCGATCACGTCGTCAGTGTCCTGGACCGGTGCGGCCTGGGACGAAACCGCCCCCATCGCCATCACCTCCGGCGCCTTGTCCTTCAATTCGTTCACCACGCGCTGCGCCGTCTTGGGCCCGATGCCCTTGGCGGCCTTCACCGCGTTCCAGTCGCCCAGCGCGATTGCCCGGCCGACACCGTCCGGCCCCAGCGTGCCGAGAATGGAGAGCGAGGCTTTCGCGCCCACGCCCTGCACGCTCATCAGCAGGCGATGCCATTCCTTCTCGGCCAGCGTGGTGAAGCCGTACAGCTGCAGCAGGTCCTCGCGGACCAGCAGGTCGGTATAAAGCGCCACGTGCTCGCCCGTGCCCGGCAGGGCGCGCAGTGTCTGCTCGGAGCAATAGACGAGGTAGCCCACACCGCGCACGTCGATCAGCACGTGATCGGCGGCGCGATAGTCGATCCGGCCGGCAAGGCGCCCGATCATGAGCCGACCCTCCGCATGGCAGGAAGCTTCACGTGATGGGCATGACAGATGGCAATGGCCAGCGCATCGGCGGCGTCGGGCCCGGCAATGTCTGCGCCGGGCAGTTGCACCTTCACCATGTGCGCGATCTGGACCTTGTCGGCATGGCCCACGCCGACCACTGTCTTCTTGACCGTGTTGGGCGCATATTCCCCGATCGTCAGCCCGAATTGCGCCGGCACCAGCATGGCAATGCCCCGCGCCTGGCCCAGCTTCAGCGTGCCGGCCCCGTCCTTGTTGACGAAAGTCTGTTCGACCGCCGCGGTTTCGGGGGAAAATCTGTTCAGGATTTCAGTCAGTTGCCGATACAGGGACAGGAGCCTCTCGGCCAGATCCGCGCCTTGCGACTTGCAAACGCCGTTGGCGATATGTGTCAGACGGCTGCCGTCTGCCTCGATCACGCCCCAGCCGAGGTTTCGCAACCCGGGGTCGATGCCCACTACCCGCATATGTCCCTGCCCGTTCGTGTCGTTTTGCAATCCTTAGCACGAAACGGGAACATACGCCAAGCGGATTGCGATTTTGCGCGGGCAAATGGCGATTTCAGACCATGGGGCGTCGATTCCGTGCTGCAACGCAGCAAATTTGAAGCAGCTGTCACGAAAACGTCTTATTAACAGGTGTTTATCCACCACGTGAGCCTTGCAAAAACTGCATATGGACTATGCAGCAACCTAGCTTGCCCGCGCATGATCGCCCAATTATCTGGCGGTTTAGAAACATCATCACAATCCGCTATCCGCGCGTACAGAAGGAATATCGAAATGGCTGTCCTCGACACCACCCGCACCGCATCCCACGCTGGCCTCTTCGGTGGCCTGTTCAAACTGGTTGGCACCGTTGCCGCATGGAACGACGCCCGCATGACCCGCAAAGCCCTGTCGCAACTGAGCGACCGTGAGCTCGACGATATCGGCCTCGTTCGTGGCGATATCGACCGCATCACGTTCTGAGTTTCAGCAGCTTCCCCTTTTCGGGGGCCGCCACTCACGTAAAAGCCCTGTGCCGGGACCAACGGCACAGGGCTTTTTTCGTCGTGAGAGAGGTCTTGGATAGGGATGCCCCGAACCGGGCGGCGGTCGTGCTGAACCGAAACTTATCGCACGATCGGAAGAAGCTGGCCGGCCACGGCCTGCGACACCACGTCAGGGCGCATGATGAAGGCCCCCGCCTGTTCCAGCAGGGAGCCGTATTCAAGCTTCTGGATGGCGGCGGAATAGACGTCGAGGCCAAGATACGCGATCACGAAGCCCTTGAACGCCAGGAAAACGGCGACCAGAAGCGTAAACCCTTTCAGGTTGATCGCGGCTTCGGGGCGGTGGTTGGTGAGGACGATGACGCCATCTTCGGCTCGGTCCGACTGGCGGACCCGGTCGATATAAGACCGAAGGTTTTTCGCGCCTTGTTGCAGACCGCGCGATGTCTCGAACCATTTACTCATGACAGCACCGTAACTTCAAATGTGACCCCACCACATTAAGGCAAAAGCTAGGCATTAAATGTGGCGAAACTTGGGCATCCGCCTTGAAATAACCGTTTTTTAACTGCTTTTCAGACAGGTTTGCGCAAAACTGTCGTGGTCCACTCACCAATCTCCGAGCGCTCGACCAGACTGTTTCCCGCGGCCGAGTAGACCTCGATCACCTCGTCGGCCTGTTCGTTGAGAATCCCCGAGAGAATCACGCGGCCGCCGGGGGCCAGCGCATCGGTGATCGCCGGCGCGAGGGCGATGAGCGGGCCCTTCAGGATGTTGGCGAAGATGAGGTCGAAAGGCGCTTTTCCGGCGATATCGGGATTGTCGAGCCCCTCGGCCTCGATACAGGCGACCCGGCCCGCCAGCCCGTTCGCCGCAAGGTTGGCCTCTGCCACCTCGACCGCCACCTCGTCGATGTCGCTTGCAAGGATCGTTGCATCGGGCCAGACATGCGCCGCCCCCATGGCCAAAACCGCGGTGCCGCAGCCAAGGTCGAGCACGCGCGTCGCCGTCATGCCTTCGGCGGCCAGCTTGTCGAGTGCCCTGAGACAGCCCTGCGTGGTGCCGTGATGGCCGGTGCCAAAGGCCATCGACGCCTCGATCAGAAGCGGGACGCTGTTGCTCGGTACCTTGTCGGCATCGTGGCTGCCATAGACGAAGAAGCGGCCGGCCTCGACGGGCACGAGTTCGCGCCGCACCTTGGCGACCCAGTCGACGTCGGGCAGTTCCGACACGACGAAGGGCTTCGCGTCATGTATCGCCGCCAGCAACGCGAGCCCGGCCTCGTCGGGCGCGCCATCGAAATAGGCCCCCACTTCCCACAGGCCGGAGCCGTCCTCGATTTCGAACGTACCGATTCCCGTGGGCTCGGGCGTCAGGCGCTCAAGGTCTTCACCCAGCGCTTCGGCGGCGTGTTTTCCGGATAGGGTCGTCAGGGCCGTGTAGGTTGGCATGGGGCCTCGTATTGGTCTGGCGTCATTCGGCCGGCGCGGGCGCCACAGCCGACAGGATCGTCTCGTGCCCCGGTTCGGGATGGCGCGGGATCAGCAGGGCCAGAAGCAGCGAGGCCCCCGCCATACAGGCCGCCAGCAGGAACACCGCCCCGGGCGAGACGAGCCACAGATAGCCCAGCAAGGCCGGCAGGAAAACCGCCGCAATGTGGTTGATGGTAAATGCCACGGCCGCGGTGGGCGCGATGTCGCCCGGATCGGCGATTTTCTGGAAGTAGGTCTTCAGCGCCAGAGCCAGCGCGAAGAGCATGTGGTCGATCACGTAGAGCACGGCGGCAAGCAGGACGCCCCAGCCGAAGTAATAGATACCGCCATAGGCAAGGAAGACGATGACCAGCCCGGCATACTCGAAGATCAGCGTCGCGCGCTCGCCATACTGGAAGACGGCCCGGCCCATCAGCGGGGCAAAGATCATGTTGGCGACGAGGTTGATCAGGAAAAGCGCCGTCACCTCGTGCACCTGAAAGCCGAATTTCTCGACCATCATGAAGCCCGCGAAGACGACGAAGATCTGCCGCCGGGCACCGGCCACGAACTGGAGAAGGTAATAAAGCCAATAGCGCCGGCGCAGGATCATCTTCTTGACCTGCGGGTTGGGCGCCTCGAACTGCGGGTAGGCGAACATGCAGAAGATCGCGACCGCCGCCGTGAATCCGCCCGCCAGCAGGTAGACGATGTTGTAGGTCAGGCCCAGCGTCTCCCACGTGAGGACGATCAGGCCATAGGCCACGAGCGTTGCCGCCGACCCTGCCGCCAGAAGCCAGCCCAGCATCTTTGGGGCGCGCAGCTTGTCGAGCCACTGAAGTTGCAGCGACTGGTTGACCGTCTCGTAATAGTGAAAGCCGATCGAGCTGAGCATGGTGATCGTCAGGATACCGCCGAGGCTGGGAAACCACGCGGTGACCGCGGTCGCCACGCCCAGCAGCAGGAGCGACACTAGCCCCAGCACCTGTTCGCGCATGAAGATGATGATGGCGATCACGCCGATGGCGAAGAAGCCGGGGATTTCGCGCACCGTGTGCAGCCAGCCGATATCCTTGCCGTCGAACTCCGCCACCTCAATGACGAAGTTGTTGAGCAGGGCCGACCATGTCGCAAAGGCCACCGGCATGGCGGCGGCCATCAGGAAAAGAAGCGTGACCGGGCGCCGCCAGACGGGCAGGTGTTTCGCTTCGGCAAGGGGGACGGTGCGTGTCATTTCTGATCCTTTACGCCGATCCATCCGCCTTGGCGAGAGCTATTGCCGCACAACGATCTGTGCGTCAGGCGGCATGAGGCGCAAGGTGTTCGGCCGCGGCCCGCGCGATGACAGGGGCCTGGCGCGAGATTTCCCTGAGCTGGCCGTTGGGGACCGTGTGGTAGGAACAGAACCAGAGCCCCGGCGCCAACTCCTCGCCCGAGGCGAGGGGGCGGCCGGTGTCGTCGAGCACGTTCGGCATGGGCCCGAGGATCGGGCGCAGGTCGACCGTATAGCCGGTGGCCAGCAGGATCGCATCGTACTGGGCACTGGTATCGTCGTCGAAGGTCACCAGAGCCCCCTCGATGCGCGAAAGGCCCGGGCGCACCTTGATCCGCCCGCGGCGGATCAGGTCGAGTGTGCCCAGGTCGATCAGTGGTATCCTCCCGTCTTCGCGGACCTGTGCGATGGGGCCCTTTTCGGATTTACGCAGGCCGAAGCGGGCATAGTTGCCCATCTTCCACCGCAGGATCGGGGCGGTGATCGCGTCGGCCACGCGGTAGGGAAAGATGCGTTGCAGCACCTCCCAGTTGCCGATGGGCCGGCCGAAGAGCTCTTTCGGGAGAAGGTTGACGGGGCTGCGGACGGCGATATCGACCTTGCGGCCGGCCTCGGACAGGTCGATGGCAAGCTCGCCGCCCGAGTTGCCGAAACCCACGACCAGCACCCGTTCGCCCGGCAGGTCGCCGGGGGCGCGATAGGCGCGTGAATGGATGACCGGGCCGGGAAAGCCTTCCAGACCCGGCCACGTGGCGAAATGGGGCCTCTCAGACACGCCCGTTGCGAAGACGAGCGCGCGGCTGGCCAGCGTTTCGCCGGATGACAGCGTCACCTGCCAGCCGCCTTCTGACGGCTCCGCCTTCGCGACCTCGGCGCCAAACCGGGGCTGCAGGCCGAACGCCTCGGCATAGCGTTCGAGATATGCGACCACCTGCGTGCGCGGCACATAGCGTGGTGCGTCATCCGGAAAGGGCAGCCCGGGCAGCGACGAGCGCTTCTTGTCGGTGTGCAGTGCCAGCCGGCGATAGTGCCGGTGCCACGCGCTTCCGACGCATGCCTCGCGCTCCAGGATCAGGGGTGACAGCCCCTCGGCGTTCAGGCAGGCACCCAGCGCCAGCCCGGCTGGCCCAGCGCCTATGACGATGACATCCTCCATATCAACATTGGACTCGCCTGCCGCCACAGGGTCAACAGGTGAGGGATCAATAAAAACTTTGCGGGTCTATATCGACACTCAATCGGAACTGGTTCGAGCCGCGCACCTGCCCCACCCATTGCGCCACCGGGCCCTGCAGCGCGACGCCCTTGGGCGCCTTAACCAGCAGCCGCACCCGGTGCCGCCCGCGCACCCGGGCGATGGGGGCGGGCGCCGGGCCGAAGACCTGTGCGCCGGCCGCGCGGAGGGGGGCGTCGTTTCGGGCGAGCAGGTTGCCGATGTCGAAGGCTTCCTGCATGTCGGTCGAGGAGAGCACGATGCCCGCCATCCGGCCATAGGGTGGCACGCCGGCCTGCCGACGCTCGTTGGCCTCGGCGGCCCAGAAGCCTTCCTCGTCTCCGGACAGGATGGCGCGGATCACCGGATGCTCGGGCTGGAATGTCTGAAGTAGCGCTGTGCCCCGCTTCTCGGTGCGCCCGGCGCGACCGGCCACCTGGCGCATCAGCTGAAAGGTGCGTTCGGCGGCGCGCAGGTCGGAGCCCTGAAGGCCGAGATCTGCATCGATCACGCCCACGAGGGTAAGGTTGGGGAAGTTGTGACCCTTGGCGACAAGCTGCGTGCCGATGATGATGTCGGCACCGCCTTCGGCGATTTCGGCGATCTGCTCCTTCAGCGCGCGGGCCGAGCCGAAGAGGTCGGACGACAGCGTGGCGATGCGGGCGTCGGGGAAGAGCGCGGCGGCCTCCTCCGACATCCGCTCCACCCCCGGGCCGACGGCGGCCATCCGGTCTTCCGCCCCACAGCTTGGGCAGACCTGCGGCAAGGGCTTCGTCTCGCCGCACTGGTGGCACATCAGGCGTTTGAGGAACCGGTGCTCGACCATCCGCGCATCGCAATGGTCGCAGCCCACCTGGTGCCCGCAGGCCCGGCAGATCGTGACCGGCGCATAGCCACGGCGGTTGAGGAAGAGAAGCGCCTGTTCGCCCGCGGCCAGCCGCGCCTCGACCGCCTTTTGCAGCGTGGGCGAGACCCAGCGTTGCGACGGCAGGGTTTCGGCGCGCATGTCGATGGCGCGCATCTCGGGCATCACCGCCTCGCCGAAGCGGGCGGTCAGGTCGAGCCGGCGATACTTGCCAGCTTCGGCATTGGCCCAGCTTTCAAGGCTGGGCGTGGCCGAGGCCAGCACCACCTGCGCGCCGCACAGGCTGGCGCGCAGAACGGCCATGTCGCGGGCGTTGTAGAGCACGCCGTCTTCCTGCTTGTAGGAGGTGTCGTGTTCTTCATCGACGACGATCAGGCCGAGGTCTCGGAAGGGCAGGAACAGCGCCGAGCGCGCGCCGACGACGACCTGCGTGCCGCCCTGCCCGACCATCTTCCAGATTCGGCGGCGCTCGGTCATCGTGGCGCCGGAATGCCATTCGGCGGGGCGGGCGCCAAAGCGGGCCTCGATGCGGGTGAGGAACTCGGTGGTGAGTGCGATCTCAGGCAGCAGCACCAGCGCCTGACGCCGCTGGCGCAGCGTCTCGGCCACGGCTTCGAGATAGACCTCTGTCTTGCCCGAGCCGGTCACGCCTCGCAGCAGCGTCGTGCCATAGGCGCGCGATTGGACGCCCTCGCGCAGGGCCTCGACGGCGTCGGCCTGTTCGCCGGTCAGGTCGACGCCGGCGATATCGGGCTGAAGCGTCGGGAAGGGCACGTCGCGTGGAGTGTCCTCCTCGCGAACGGCACCGTGTTTTACCAGCCCCTTGATCACCGAGGAGGTCACGCCCGCCTGTTCGGCCAGTTCCTTCAAGGTGAAGGAGAGCCCGCCATAATCGCGCAGCACCTCGAGCACCCGGCGGCGCGCATCGGTCATGCGCTCGGGTTCGGCATCGCCGAGGCGGTAGACCTTGCGCATCGAGGGCGGGTCGCCCAGCCCCGGCGCGCGCGTGGCCAGCCGCAGCATGGCCGGCATCGATGTCAGCGTGTAATCGCCGGCGCGTTCGAGGAAGGCCTGCAACTCTTCGCGCATGGGCGCCACGTCGAGCACGCGGATGACCGACCGGATTTTCGAGGCGTCGAAATCGCCTTTCCCCGGCCCCCAGACCACACCCAGAACCTTGCGCGGGCCCAGCGGAACCTCGACGAACGCGCCGGGATGGCAGCCCCCCTCGGGTGCCCGGTAATCAAGCAGCCGGTCGAGCGGTTGCGTGGTGAGCACCCCCACAAGCTCGCCTTCGGCAAAGAATCCCGGCGCTTCGGCCACGCATTCGCTCCTTCTAGGGTTTCCGCAAATCGATCTATGGGGTAAACGCAAAGCCAACCAAACCCAAGCCGCTTGAAAGGGTGCGCCATGAAGTTTTTCGTAGATACTGCCGATGTCGAGGCGATCAAGGAACTGAACGACCTTGGCGTCGTCGACGGGGTCACCACCAACCCCTCGCTGATCCTGAAATCGGGGCGGGACATTCTCGAGGTGACCAAGGAGATCACCGAGATCGTCAGCGGCCCGGTCAGCGCCGAGGTCGTGGCGCTCAAGGCCGACGAGATGATCGCCGAGGGCCGCAAGCTGGCGAAGATCGCCGAGAACATCGCCGTGAAGGTGCCACTGACGTGGGACGGGCTGAAAGCCTGTAACGTGCTGACGAACGAGGGCCACATGGTCAACGTGACGCTGTGCTTCTCGGCCAACCAGGCGCTGCTGGCGGCCAAGGCCGGCGCGACCTTCATCAGCCCCTTCATCGGCCGGCTCGACGACATCAACCTCGACGGCATGCAGCTGATCGCCGATATCCGGCAGATCTATGACAATTACGATTTCGAAACCGAGATCCTCGCCGCGTCGATCCGCACCGTGAACCACGCGTTCGAGGCCGCGCGTATCGGCTCCGACGTGATGACCGCGCCGCCGGATGTGATCAAGAAGATGGCGCAGCACCCGCTGACCGACAAAGGCCTCGAAGCGTTTTTGAGCGATTGGGAAAAAACAGGGCAGAAAATCCTGTAGGCCATGCTATAAAATCGAAAAATCAACGAGGCGAGAATGAGCAGCAAGCCCGCGATCAATGACCAGATGCGCGAGAAAATCATCGCGCAGCCCGACGTTATTCTTGAAGATCAGGACCTTATGCGCGCCCTTATCGCCGCGAACGAGCGTGCGATGGGGGGCAATATCGTCGATCTGCGCGGGATCGCGATGGAACGGCTCGAGGCGCGGCTGGCCCGCCTCGAGGATACGCATCGCAGCGTGATCGCGGCGGCCTATGAGAACCTGTCGGGCACCAACCAGGTGCACCGGGCCATTCTGCGGATGCTGGACCCGACGGATTTCGAGACATTCCTGCGCGACCTCGGCGGCGAGGTGGCCGATATTCTGCGGGTCGATAGCGTGCGGCTGGTGCTGGAGTCGGTGCAGGATGACGACGACCCGGCGGTGCGCAAGCTGGGCGACGTTCTTTCCGTGGCCGAGCCCGGTTTCATCGAGGATTACCTGACCGCGGGCCGGCCCGGCCAACCCCGCCAGGTCACCCTGCGCCAGCTGAGCGAGGGCGACAGGCGAATCTATGGCGCGCGGGCGCAGTTCATCCGGTCGGAGGCCTGCCTGATGCTCGATTTCGGCAAGGGGCGCCTGCCCGGCATGCTGGCCATGGGGGCGGAAGATCCGCACCAGTTCAGCCCGCAGCAGGGCACCGACCTGCTGGCCTTCTTCACCGGCGTTTTCGAAAGGGCGATGCGCCGCTGGCTGTCATGATTTCCGACGCCGCCCGTTCGGCGCTGCATGACTGGCTGCACTCGCAGAAGGCGCTGAAGGGGGCTTCGGACAATACCATCGAGGCTTATGCGCGCGATGTGAGGGGCTTTCTGGCTTTCCTGACGGAGCACAAGGGCGGCTTGCAAGGCATCGGTGCGCTCAAGGCGGTGACCTTGTCGGACATGCGCAGCTGGATGGCCCGGTGTCGCGCGGAGGAGATTGGCGCGCGGTCGCTGGCACGGAAGCTGTCGGCGGTGAAGAGCTTTTACCGGTGGCTGTCCGAGCGTGAAGGCTTCGACGCAACGGCAGTGATGGCGGCGCGTGCCCCCAAGTTTCAGAAGAAACTGCCCCGGCCGCTGGCCGAGGATGCCGCGCAGGGGGTGATCGACACGCTCGACCTGCAATCGCAGGTGCCGTGGGTCGCGGCCCGGGATCAGGCGGTCGTCACGTTGCTTTACGGCTGTGGTTTGCGGATATCCGAGGCGCTTGGCCTGACCGGCGCCGACCTGCCGCTGGGCGGGTCGCTGCGGATCATCGGCAAGGGCGGCAAGGAACGGGTGGTGCCGGTGATCGGGCCGGCACGCGAGGCGGTCGAGGTGTATCTCAGGCTTTGCCCCTACCCCACCGAGCCTGATGCCGCGCTCTTCCGCGGGGTGCGCGGCGGGGTGCTTGGCCCTCGCGCCGTGCAGAAGGTGGTGGAACAGGTGCGGCTTCAGCTTGGCCTGCCCGCCAGTGTTACCCCGCACGCCATGCGCCACAGCTTCGCCACGCACCTGCTGAACGCGGGCGGCGACTTGCGGGCCATACAGGAATTGCTGGGCCATGCGTCGCTTTCGACGACGCAGGCCTATACGGCCGTCGATACCGCGCGGCTGATGGAGGTCTATCGCCGTGCCCATCCCAAAGCCTGATTGCGCCGCCACCGATTTTGCTTCATGAAACCTGCATGACAGACGCGTTCAAGGCCCTCCTCGTTCACCTGCTGACCGCGACCGGTGCAGTCTTCGCCATGCTGGCCATGCTGGCGGCCGTGGACGAGAAATGGGACATGATGTTCCTGTGGCTGGTGGTGGCTTTCGCCGTCGACGGGGTCGATGGGCCGCTGGCACGTCATTACCACGTCCAGAAATATGCGCCGCGGTTCGACGGGGTGCTGCTCGACCTGATCATCGACTATCTCACCTATGTCTTCATCCCGGCCTTCGCGCTGTTCAGTTCCGACCTGCTGCCGGGTTGGACAGGCTGGTTCGCGATCATCGTGATCACCTATGCCAGCGCGATGTATTTCGCCGACACCAAGATGAAGACCAAGGACAATTCGTTTCACGGCTTTCCCGGCTGCTGGAACATGCTGGTGCTGGTGCTGTTCGCGGTCGAGCCGAATTTCTGGCTGATCCTCGTGCTGGTGGTGGCGATGGCGGTGGCGATGTTCCTGCCGCTGAAGTTCGTCCACCCGGCGCGGACCAAGCGCTGGCGGGTCGTGACGCTGCCGATCGCGGTGGCCTGGACCTTCTTCGCCGGCTGGGCGGCATGGGTCGATTTCCACCCGGAAAGCTGGGCGCATTGGGGCTTGGTCGCGACCAGCCTTTACCTGCTGTTCGCAGGGGCCGTGCAACAGGTCATCCCCGAGCGCAACAAGGCCTAGATCAAGAGGCCCGCCGCGCCTTCGTGGCGCAGGAGCCAGACCTTGGTTTCCACCCCGCCTTCGCCCGAATAACCGCCCAGGGACGTGGCGCCGAGCACGCGGTGACACGGGATGATGACCGGGATCGGGTTGCCGCCGCAGGCTTGTCCGATCGCCTGTGCCGGGACGTCGAGACGTTTGGCGATGTCGCCATAGGTTAGCGTTTCGCCGAAGGGGATGGATTGCATGACCTCGCAGACCTGCACCTGAAAGGCGGGCGCCTCGACGGCGAGGGGCAGGTCGAAATCCTTCAGCGTTCCCTCGAAATAGGCGTCGAGCTGCGACAGGGCTTCGGTCAGTTCAGGGCGCGCGTCGTGGCCCTTGGGCCCTTCCCACGAAACGCGGGTGATGGCTGTGCCGTTGCTGGTGACTGTCAGCGGGCCGACGGGGGTGGAGAGTGTGGCGGAATACATGGCAAATTCCTTGGGCAATCCTGCGAAGGATAGCGCGTTTCGACAGGGCCTTCGCCCCGAAACCTGCGCAATTGAGGAGTCAGCCGTTCGGCAGGGCGTCGTAATCCGGCAGGCGGTCTTTCAGGAACGTGTAGCCTTGCCGCGCGTCGGCGATGGCCGAGGCCGTCACCTCGAACCAGCGCAGATCTTCGGCATGGGCGTCGAAGAACAGCTTCGGCATCGTTTCATCCATCCACGGGCGGCAGAAGGCCGAGCCGCCGAAATGCGTGCCAGCCCGGTTGAGGCTGAGCAGGTAGAGCTGATTTTCCAGTGCCCGGGCGGTGATGAACTCGTGCCAGGTGGCAAAGCTTTCGTCGCGGTAATAGGCGCCGCTGTGCAGGATCAGGTCGGCGCCGTGGGTCAGGGTCAGGCTGCGGGACAGTTCGGGAATGCGGATGTCGTAGCAGATGATCGGCGCGCAGGTGAGGCCGTTTACCTTGAAGGTCAGAACGTGGTCGCCGCGGGTGAAGTATTCCTTCTCCATCGAGGCGCCGTACTGACACAGGTGCAGCTTGTCATAGACGCCCAGACAGGTGCCGTCGGGCGCTGCGACGCCCATGCTGATGAACCGGTCGCCCCCCTGCTGCCGGGCGAAACCGAAGACGACGTGGGTGTCGTGCGCCTGCGCGACACGGGCCCAGGCGTCGAATGACGGGCCCTCCAGCGGCTCGGCCAGATCATCCAGCGCATCGAAGGCGGGGCGGGAATAGTCGATGCTGGAAAGTTCGGGCAGGACGACCAGGTCGGCGGGGTTATCCGCAAGGGCGTCGGACACCAGCCGGGTCGTGCGCTTCAGATGGGCGTCGCGATCCTCGGCCCGGGTCATGGGCGGCACGTCGATCTGGCAGGCGAGCAGGCGGAGGTTTCGGGGCTCGGCCATGGCGCTCACTCGGTGTTCAGAAGCACGGCCTCGACCCGGCGGTTCGCCTCGCGGCCTGCTTCCGTGGTGTTTGGCGCGACGGGGGAGAGGTAGCCCATCCCGTTCGATTCCATCTGGGCGCGCGGCACCTCGTAGCGGGACACGAGCCGCTCGAGCACCGAGGCGGCCCGGCGGCGGGACAGGGCGACATTGGTGTCGAGCCCGCCCACGGTGTCGGTGTGGCCTACGAGCGCGATGCGGCGCGAGGCATCCTCGTTGAGAAACCCGGCCAGCGCGGCCAGGGAGTCGTAGGATCCTTCCGCCAGGGCCGACGAGCCGCTGTCGAACACCAGGTCGGGCAACACGACGTGGCCCTGCGACCGCAACTGGTCGACGATATCGGCCGTCCCGGCCGGGAGCGGCGGGCTGGCGGGTGACGCCGTATCGACCGCGCCGATCTCGACCTTGGGGGCTTCGCCGCCGCCGACGGTGACAAGTTGCAGATAGCCCGTCTGCCCGGTCACACTGACAAGGCAGGAGACGTATTCGGCGCTTGGCCCATCGGTTTTCCGCGCCGAGAGGAAACGGAAATCGAACAGGTCGACGAACATGTCCGGAGCGGGCAGGATTTCGGTGTTGAAGCGGAAATCGAACCCGCCGCATTCACGGTCGGCACAATCGAGGAGGATCTCGTAGCCTTCCTCCGTCAGCTGATCGCGCAGCGGCACGAGAAGCTTGAGCGTTGTCAGCGCCTCGCCCTCGATCCGCCAGGCCTGTCGGGAAACGAGGCCTTCGACATCGATCGAGGGGACCTGGCCATCGGAAAAGGGGCCGGTCGGAAGCAGGTAGGAGCCCGCCGCGCTTTGCTCTTTACGGGTCAGCTCGGCCTCGCCCGGCACGGTCAGGTCGAGCGCCGACGCCATCCCGGCGCCCCCGATCAGGATCGGAAACAGGACAAGGAGACGCGCCAGGCCCTCCAAAAGGCTCAGCGCGCCTGCGCGTGATATTCGGCGTTGGGCTGCATGCCCGTGGCGCTGGCGACGCGGTTCGACATGGAGAAGAAGCCGACGACGCTGGCAATATCCCAGATATCGCGGTCGGTGAAGCCCGCGTCGCGCAGGGTTTGTCGGTCGTCCTCTGTCACCTCGGCGCTGGCCTTGGTCACCTTCTCGGCGAAGCTCAGCATGGCGGTCTGCTTGTCGTCGAGATCGGCCATGCGCCAGTTCATCACCATCGCCTCGCCCAGTTCCGGCTTGCCCGACAGGGCGCGTACGGCGGCGCCGTGGGCCACCTGGCAGTACCAGCAACGGTTGATGGAGGAGACAACCACCGCGATCATCTCGCGCTCGAGCTTCGTGAGCCCGCTATCGGCCAGCATGAGGTCGTTATACATGGCCGTGAAAGCGTTGAGCTTGTCGATGTCGAAGGCATAGGCCTTCAGCACGTTCGGCACCATGCCCAGCTTGTCCATGCAGACGTCGAAATATTTCTGCGTCTCGGGCGGCAGCGGGTCGACCATCGGCAGATCGAGGGCGGTGGGCTGATCGTCTTGGCTCATGAGGCGCTGTCTTCCTGTGCTTTGCGGTAGTGATACTGTCCCACAACCCCGAGGCCGAGGGAAGAGTAGAGGGCATTGGCCCCGGTGTTGGCCTGAGTGCAAAGGGCCGAGATCCAGGTGCCGCCGTTCTGTACCGACCAGAGCGCCGCCTGACGGCAGACACGCACGGCGACTCCCTTGCGGCGGAGCGCCTCGGGTACTTCGAGGGCATGGATCATCGCCACGCCCGCGTGCAGGCCGACGAAGGCGGTGGCGGCGGGGGTGTGTTCGAACCGGCCGATGATCGAGGTCTTGGGGCTTTCGACCCGGTGCATCACCGCGATCCGCCCGGGGCCGATACCGCCGTCGGCCCACATGTCGACCTGTATCGCCAATGGCTCCCACACGGCGTAGGCCTTGCCGCGGGGGCCGGCCTCGTCGGCGAGCGGCTGGGCCTTTCCGATCCACAGGTTCACGGGATCGACGACCTTGTAGCCACGCCCGGCGAGCATGGTGTCGAGATCGTCGTCGCCCTTGCGGATCATGAAGAGCGGCGTCTGGCCGAGGGCGCGCATGGCCTCTTCGGCCTGGGGCAGGTCGGCTTCGGTGACCGGGCCGTTCGCGGTGGCGGCCGAGACGCGCTGGCCGCCGCCCTGCCCTTCGCGGATGGTCCAGGGGCCGGCCTGCGTCATGGCGGCCGGGGCCCATGTGGCGTCGATCACGCCATAAAGGGTTTCGATGTCGGGGATCATTCGGGGAAGGCCTTCCGCAGTTCGGCCATCGCGGCGTCGAGCCGTTCGGGATCGGTGCCGCGCAGGACCACGTGGGCGCCAAAGGCTCCCTCGCGCTGGAATGGGTAGGAGCCCATCGAGAGATCGGGATAGCGCGCCGCGAGATCGGCCAGCGGGCCCGCGATATCGCCCTCGGGGCGCATGATCTGCAGCGTTTGGGACAGCACGGGCGAGCCGCCGGTCAGCTTGGGCAACACGCTTTCCAGCATCGCCTCGAAGATGCGGGGCACGCCGGCCATGACATGGACGTTGCCCAGCGTGAAGCCCGGCGCGATGCTGACCGGGTTGTCGATGAGCGTTGCGCCCTCGGGGATGCGGGCCATGCGCAGGCGGGCGTCGTTCAGGGACTGGCCGCTTTTCTGGTAATGCGCCTCAAGCAGGGCGCGGGCGTCGTCGCGCACATCGATCGGGGTGTCGAAGGCGCGGGCGACGTTGTCGGCGGTGATGTCGTCATGGGTGGGGCCGATGCCGCCGGAGGTGAAGAGGTGGTCATAGGCCTGCGACAGCGCCTTGACGGCGTCGGTGATGGCGTCGGGGTCATCGCTGACCACACGCACTTCCTTGAGGTCGATGCCGCGTTCCGTCAGCACGTTCGCCAAGTGGTGCATGTTGGCATCGCGTGTGCGGCCCGAGAGGATTTCATCCCCGATGACGAGCATGGCGGCGGTGGGGTTGGGCATCGGCGGCCTTTCTTGAATGGGTCGTCAGATCGGTATAGGCCCTGCGACATGCGCTTTCAAACCCCTCTTGAGCCGGCGCGGCTTCTTCGCCGGTACAAACGCTTCCTGGCCGACATCCGGCTGGAGGCGGATGGGCGCGAGGTGGTGGCGCATTGCGCCAATCCAGGGTCGATGATGGGGCTTGCGGAGCCGGGGATGCGGATCTGGGTCGAGCCCAATGACGACCCGAAGAAGAAGCTGAGATACGGCTGGCGGCTGGTTGAGCACCGCGACGGGCATTTCACCGGGGTCGATACCGGCTTGCCGAACCGCGCGCTTAAGGCGGCGCTTGAGGCGCGGGCGGTGCCGGGGCTGGCGGCCTATGGCACGGTGCTGCCCGAGCGGAAGTACGGGGCCGGCAGCCGGATCGATTTTCTGTTGCAGGAGAACGGGTTGCCGGATGCCTATGTCGAGGTGAAGTCGGTGACGCTGTCGCGGCAGGCGGGGCTGGCGGAGTTTCCCGACAGCGTGACTGCGCGGGGGCGCAAGCATCTGCTGGAACTGGCGGAAATGGCGCGGGCGGGGCACCGGGCGGTGATGCTGTTCCTGGTGCAGAGGACGGATTGCGCCGATGTCACGCTGGCCGCGGATATCGACCCGGCCTATGCCGCGGCCTTTGCCGCGGCGCGGGAGGCGGGGGTGGAGACGATCTGCCTTGGCTGTGCCATCACGCCGGAGGCGGTGGAGGTGGCCGGGCCGTTGGCATTCACCCCGGTCGCAGGATCTTGATCGACGGGTCGTAGGTGAAGACCACGCGGTGATGCTCGCCGGTGGGCGCCGGTGCCCAGGACGACACGAAGTTGCCCATTTCCCAGATCATCACCTGCCGCGTGCCGGGGTCGATGTAGACCGTGTCGGAGGAGCCGTACCACAGGCCGCCCATTTCTTCGTCGGGGTCGGACTTGGTGGTGAAGCTATAGGAGAGGTAGCTGGCGCCCTCGACATCGACCGTGCCGTGGCAGGCGACATCGGTGAGGTTCGCCTGGCGCTGCAGGCGGTCGGCATTGTACTGGGCCCGGCGATCGCCGGTGAAGCCCTGTTGCGGGGTCCACGGACCGTTAACGCCGGGGCCTGTCCAGACGTCGTTGTCGATGGCCAGCGTCATATGGGTGCCACGTATTCCGGCGATGGTGCGCAGGGGTGTTTCAATGATGGAGTCGTAGATTTCGGTTACGGTTCCGTTAGCGTCGCGCACGGTGTTGGTGTTCTCGTGCGGCGGGCGCTGGAAGGCGTCGAGGGGGGCGCCCTCATCCCAGAGGGCACGGACCTCGGCGAGGCAGTCGGAGGCTGTGGCCCGGTCTGCCGCCGAAATCACGATCGAGGTGGCCAACAGGGGGAATAGCTTGGAGACTCTGTTCATGACACTACCTGTTTCAAAATAATGGTGACAGATTACACTGGAATGGCGGGGTTCAGAAGGACGCAGGCGGCGCCTCTGGCACATTGCGCTCAAGTGTCATAAATAGAAGGCGAAACGGTAAGTTACGGGAGCCAACCGTGAAGAATGAACATCGCGGCAAACTGACACGCGACGGGATCCGCATTCATGAGCGGGCCGATTTTGCCGGCATGCACAAGGCCGGCGAGCTGGCCGCGCAAATCCTCGACGACCTGGCGCCGCATGTGGCGGTCGGACAGACAACCGGCGAGCTGGATCGGATGATCGAGGCCCATGTAAACAAGGCCGGGGCCACGTCGGCGACGATCGGGTACAAGGGCTATCAGCACGCCAGTTGTATCAGCGTCAACCACGTGGTTTGCCACGGGATTCCGGGCAGCAAGCTGCCGAAGTGGAAGAACGACACCAACCGGCGCACCGATGACACGCTGATGGATGGCGATATCCTGAATATCGACGTCACGGTGATCGTCGACGGATGGTATGGCGACACCAGCCGGATGTTCGTGGCGGGCCAGCCGAAACCCTATGCCGAGCGGCTGATGCAGGTGACGCATGACAGCCTCATGAAGGGGATCGAGGCGGTGAAGCCGGGCAACACGTTCGGCGATATCGGCCACGCGATCCAGACCTTCGTCGAGGGTCACAAGATGAGCGTTGTCAGGGACTTCTGCGGTCACGGGCTGGGCCGGGTGTTCCATGCGCCGCCCAACGTGCTGCACTATGGCCGGCCCGGAACGGGCCCCGTGCTGGAAGAAGGCATGTTCTTTACCATCGAGCCGATGGTGAACCTCGGGCGGCCGGAGACCAAGGTGCTGTCGGATGACTGGACGGCGATCACGCGGGACAAGTCGCTGTCGGCGCAGTTCGAGCATTCCATCGGGGTGACGGCGGACGGCTGCGAGATTTTTACCCTGTCACCGGCGGGTAAATTTCACCCGACCTGGGGCTGAACCGCGCATCTTTGGCGAATCACGGTTAATTCCTTGAAAACACGGCAAAACCCGATGTCGGTATCGCGTCGGTATAACGTCGGTATTTTGTCGGTGTTTTTCGCCGACGGGCCGCGCGCGGGGCCGGGTTAAGGCGCCGGGCGTTGCGCGCTATTCGGGATCGGGCTGGAAGATATCCTCGATGCTTTCGCCGAGCACGCGGGCGATGGTGAAGGCCAGCGGCAGGCTGGGGTCGTAGCGGCCGCGTTCGAGGGCGTTGACCGTCTGGCGGGAGACGCCGAGCTGGCTGGCAAGGTCGGCTTGCGACCAGCCGCGCTGGCGGCGCAGATCCTGGATGCGGTTCTTCATCCGTATCGGATTCGGCCGATGATGGTGCCGACGACCCAGAGCGCCGCCATCAGCGGCCAGACCACGAACATCGACAGCGTCGGCAGGCCCGCCCCTTCGAGGAAACCGTAGCCGAAGGTGAGGAGCGCCGTGCCCGCGAAGGCGAAGGCCAGCGCCTCGAATTGCAGCTTGCGCTGCATTTCGTCGAGATGACGGATGGTGCGGATGATGACGGCACAGATGAAGATGGCGGGCAGCATGGGGGCGAGGGAGAGGAGAATGCCGGCGGTGGCGCCGTGGGGGGCGGTGGCGAGAATCCTTTGCGAGAAGATCAGGGTGGCCGCGTAGGCGGCCAGCCCGAGGACCAGGAGGACGAGGTTCTGTTTCATGAGGGTCCCGTTTTTGTAAAGTGTCCTTTACATTTGGGGGAGTAGTTGCGCGGTGTCAAGGGTGCTTTACATTTTTAGGGTTTCGAGAGGATGGGGAGGTGGGTTTCACCCACCCTAGAACGGTGGTTTGCAGGCGTCGGGGCGGTGGGTTTCACCCACCCTACGGGTTGGGGACGTCACGGTTTCAACCCCTTGGCCCACAACGAAAAAGGCCCCGCCGGTTGGCGGGGCCTCTGGTGTTTCTAACCGGGCAATGCTCAGTCTTCGCGGCTCTCGGGCGTCTCGACGAAGTTGTCGAAATCGTCGCCGCCGACCACGTCGTTGGCATCGGGAGCTGCCAGCGCGGCGGCCGCTTCGGCCTCCTCGCGGCGGGCCTCGATGACCACGTTGTCGCGGCCCTGGGCGATCGAGCGGACCTTGAGGGTCGCGCCACCGGTGCCCGCCGGGATGAGGCGACCGACGATGACGTTTTCCTTGAGGCCGACCAGCTTGTCACGCTTGCCCTGAACCGAGGCTTCGGTCAGCACGCGCGTGGTTTCCTGGAACGATGCCGCCGAGATGAACGACCGGGTCTGCAGCGAGGCCTTGGTGATCCCCAGAAGGATCGGCTCGCCCTGAGCCGGGCGTTTGCCCCGTTCGATCGCCTTTTCGTTGGCCGCGTCGAATTCGGCCTTGTCCACATGCTCGCCCTTGAGAAGCGTGGTTTCCCCGCTGTCGAGGATCTCCCACTTCTGGAGCATCTGGCGGACGACCACCTCGATGTGCTTGTCGTTGATCTTCACGCCCTGAAGACGATAGACCTCCTGCACCTCGTTGATCATGTAATCGGCCAGAGCCTCGACACCCATGATCGACAGAATGTCGTGGGGGGCGGGGTTGCCGTCCATGATGTAGTCGCCCTTTTGCACGTAGTCCCCTTCCTGAACGGGGATGTGCTTGCCCTTGGGCACCATGTACTCGACCGGCTCCAGCGACTCGTCGGCCGGTTCGATGCTGATCCGGCGCTTGTTCTTGTAGTCGCGGCCATAGCGGACGTAGCCGTCGATTTCCGCGATGATGGCGTGATCCTTCGGGCGACGTGCCTCGAAGAGTTCGGCCACACGCGGCAGACCGCCGGTGATGTCCTTGGTCTTGGCGCCTTCGCGCGGGATCCGGGCGACCACGTCACCGGCGCTGACATCCTGACCGTCTTCGATCGACAGGATGGCGTCGACCGACATCGGGTAGGTGACCGGGTGACCGGCATCGTTGCGCACCGGTTCGCCATCGGCGTCGGCGATCAGGATTTCCGGCTTCAGCTCGTTGCCGCGGGGGGCGGCGCGCCAGTCGGACACGATCTTCTGGGTCATGCCGGTGGCATCGTCGGTCACCTCGCGCACGGAGACGCCGTTGGTGAGGTCGACGAAACGGGCCATACCGCTCTTCTCGGCCAGGATCGGCAGGGTATACGGATCCCATTCGAACAGCTTGTCGCCACGCTGGACCTTGTCGCCTTCCTTGACGAAGAGCTTGGTGCCGTAACCGATCTTGTGGCTGGCAAGCTCCTGGTCGTTCTCGCCCATGATCCGCAGTTTCATGTTGCGGCCCATGACGAGGGTTTCGCCCGCCGAGTTCTCGAGCGTCTGGGCGGCTTCGAACACGATCGTGCCGGCCTGGCTGGCCTCGAGGAACGACTGCTGGCCACCCTGCGCCACGCCGCCGATGTGGAAGGTCCGCATCGTCAGCTGGGTGCCGGGTTCACCGATCGACTGGGCGGCGATGATGCCGACCGCCTCGCCGGTGTTGACCATGGTGCCGCGCGCGAGGTCGCGGCCATAGCACATGGCACAGACGCCATCGTCGGCCTCACAAGTCAGCGGGCTGCGGATCCGCGCGGTTTGCACGGCTGCCTGGTCGATCGCGTCGGAGAGGCGTTCATCGATCAGCTGACCATGGGCCACGACGACCTCGTTGGTCGCGGGGTTGAGGATATCCTCGGCCGCGACACGGCCCAGCACGCGCTCGGCCAGCGACGCCACCACTTCACCGTCGTTCACGGCGGCCTCGGCGGTGATCGCACGCTCGGTGCCGCAATCGTGCTGACGCACGATGCAGTCCTGCGCGACGTCGACGAGACGGCGGGTGAGGTAACCCGAGTTGGCCGTCTTCAGGGCGGTGTCCGACAGACCCTTCCGGGCGCCGTGGGTGGAGTTGAAGTACTCCAGCACGGTCAGACCTTCCTTGAAGTTCGAGATGATCGGCGTCTCGATGATGTCGCCGTTCGGCTTCGCCATCAGGCCGCGCATCCCGCCCAGCTGTTTCATCTGGGTGACCGAGCCCCGGGCACCCGAGTGCGCCATCATGTAGACGCTGTTGGGTTCCTGCACGGCGCCGCTTTCGTCGGTGATCTCGGCGGAGATGGTGCCCATCATCGCGTCGGTCACCTGGTCGTTACACTTCGACCATGCGTCGACAACCTTGTTGTACTTTTCGCCCTGGGTGATCAGGCCGTCCATGTACTGTTGTTCGAAGCCCTTCACCTGTTCGCGGGTTTCCTCGACGATGGTCCACTTCTGATCGGGGATGACCATGTCGTCCTTGCCGAAGGAAATGCCGGCGCGGAAGGCTTCCTTGAAGCCCATGCTCATGATCTGGTCACAGAAGATCACGCTCTCCTTCTGGCCGCAGTAGCGGTAGACGGTGTCGATGACCTGCTGCACCTCTTTCTTGCGAAGGAGGCGGTTGGCGAGTTCGAAGGGCGCTTTGGCGTTGAGCGGCAGGAGCGCGCCGATGCGGACACGGCCCGGCGTGGTTTCGAACCGCTGCATCACCTCGTTGCCTTCCTCGTCGATCTGGGGAATGCGCGCGGTGATCTTGGCGTGCAGGTGCACCTCGCCCGAGTCGAGCGCGTGCTGCACTTCGTCGATCGAGGAGAAGACCATGCCTTCGCCCTTCATGCCGGCCCGCATGATCGAGGTGTAGTAGAGGCCGAGAACCATGTCCTGCGAGGGAACGATGATCGGTGCGCCGTTGGCGGGCGACAGAACGTTGTTCGTCGACATCATCAGCACGCGCGCCTCGAGCTGGGCTTCCAGCGAGAGGGGGACGTGCACGGCCATCTGGTCACCGTCGAAGTCGGCGTTGAAGGCCGAGCAGACGAGCGGGTGAAGCTGGATGGCCTTGCCTTCGATGAGGACCGGTTCGAACGCCTGGATGCCGAGACGGTGAAGCGTGGGCGCGCGGTTCAGGAGAACCGGGTGCTCACGGATCACCTCGTCGAGGATATCCCAGACCTCGGGGCGCTCTTTCTCGACCAGTTTCTTGGCCTGCTTCACGGTCGAGGACATGCCCTTGGCTTCGAGCCGCGAGTAGATGAACGGCTTGAAGAGTTCGAGCGCCATCTTCTTGGGCAGGCCGCACTGGTGCAGCTTGAGTTCCGGGCCGGTCACGATGACCGAACGGCCCGAGAAGTCGACCCGTTTACCCAGAAGGTTCTGGCGGAAGCGGCCCTGCTTGCCCTTGAGCATGTCGGAGAGCGACTTGAGCGGGCGCTTGTTGGCACCGGTGATGACCCGGCCGCGGCGGCCGTTGTCGAAGAGCGCGTCGACCGATTCCTGCAGCATCCGCTTTTCGTTGCGGACGATGATGTCGGGCGCGCGCAGTTCGATCAGCCGCTTGAGGCGGTTGTTCCGGTTGATCACGCGGCGGTAGAGGTCGTTGAGGTCGGAGGTCGCGAAACGGCCGCCATCCAGCGGGACCAGCGGGCGCAGTTCCGGCGGAATGACCGGGATCACGGTCATGACCATCCATTCCGGGCGGTTGCCGGATTCGATGAACGACTCGACGACCTTGAGGCGCTTGATGATCTTCTTGGGCTTGAGTTCACCGGTGGCCTCGGCCAGATCGGCGCGCAGCTGCTCGGCCTCTCCTTCGAGGTCGATGTTCTGCAGCATCTCGCGGATGGCCTCGGCGCCGATATTGGCGGTGAAGGCATCCATGCCGTAGGCGTCCTGGGCGTCCATGAACTCTTCTTCGGTGAGCATCTGGCCGTAGGTCAGGTCGGTCAGGCCCGGTTCGATCACGACGTAGTTCTCGAAGTAGAGCACGCGTTCCAGGTCACGCAGGGTCATGTCGAGCATGAGGCCGATGCGCGAGGGCAGCGATTTCAGGAACCAGATATGGGCGCAGGGCGCGGCCAGCTCGATATGGCCCATGCGCTCGCGCCGGACCTTCTGGAGCGTGACCTCGACGCCGCATTTCTCGCAGACGACGCCGCGGTATTTCATCCGCTTGTACTTGCCGCACAGGCATTCGTAGTCCTTGATCGGGCCGAAGATGCGCGCGCAGAACAGGCCGTCACGTTCGGGCTTGAACGTGCGGTAGTTGATGGTTTCGGGCTTCTTGATCTCGCCGTAGGACCAGCTGAGGATACGCTCCGGGCTGGCCAGCGAGACCTTGATTTCGTCGAACACCTTGGCGGGGGCCGCAGGGTTGAACGGGTTGTTCGTGAGTTCCTGGTTCATGTTCAAATCCTTTGATCGGGTGAGGGGAAGAGCGGCGGCTGCGGTGGGTTGGCACCCACCCTACGGTTCGCAGGGTGGGCAAAACTCACCGACGAGCGCCGTTACTCGTCTTCCTCCTCGTCCAGGAGTTCCATGTTGAGGCCGAGGCCGCGGACTTCCTTCACCAGCACGTTGAAGCTTTCGGGCACGCCGGCCTCGAAGTTGTCCTCGCCCTTGACGATCGACTCGTAGACCTTGGTCCGGCCTGCCACGTCGTCGGATTTCACCGTCAGCATTTCCTGCAGGGTGTAGGCCGCGCCGTAAGCTTCGAGCGCCCAGACCTCCATCTCGCCGAAGCGCTGGCCGCCGAACTGTGCCTTGCCGCCCAGCGGCTGCTGGGTGACGAGCGAGTACGGCCCGGTCGAGCGTGCGTGGATCTTGTCGTCGACAAGGTGGTGCAGCTTGAGCAGGTACTTGACGCCGACGGTGACCTTGCGGCTGAACTGTTCGCCGGTGCGGCCATCGTAAAGGACGGACTGACCGCTTTCGTCGAAGCCAGCGCGCTTGAGCGCGTCGTTCACGTCATGCTCTTTCGCACCGTCGAAGACCGGGGTTGCGATCGGAACGCCACGGGTGACGTTGCCGGCGGCTTCCACCAGACCCTCTTCGGACATGGAGGCGATGCCTTCGTCGTAGACATCGTCGCCATAGGCGATCTTCATCGCCTCGCGGACCGGGGTCAGGTCGCCCGAGCGGCGGTATTCCTGCAGCGCCTCGTCGATCTTGATGCCAAGGCCGCGGGCGGCCCAACCCATGTGGGTTTCAAGGATCTGACCGACGTTCATCCGCGAAGGCACGCCGAGCGGGTTGAGGCAGAAGTCGACGGGGGTGCCATCCTGGAGGAACGGCATGTCCTCCATCGGGACCACCTTCGAGATCACGCCCTTGTTGCCGTGACGGCCGGCCATCTTGTCGCCCGGCTGAAGCTTGCGCTTCACGGCGATGAAGACCTTGACCATCTTCATCACGCCCGGCGGCAGGTCGTCGCCGCGGCGGACCTTCTCGACCTTGTCCTCGAAACGGGCGTCGAGGGTGCGTTTCTGCGCCTCGTACTGCTCGTTCAGGGCCTCGACGATCTGGGCGTCATGCTCTTCCTTGAGGGCAAGCTGCCACCACTGGCCGCGCGAGAGCGTTTCCAGCAGCTCCTCGGTGATCTCCGAGTTGGACTTGACGCCTTTGGGGCCTTTCACGGCGACCTTGCCGAGAATGTGGTCCTTGAGACGCGCGTAGATGTTGCGCTCGAGAATGGCGAGCTCGTCGTCCCGGTCACGGGCGAGGCGTTCAACCTCTTCCCGCTCGATCTGGAGCGCGCGCTCGTCTTTCTCGACCCCGTGGCGGTTGAAGACGCGGACTTCGACGACAGTGCCGTAGTCGCCCGGCTTCACGCGCAGCGAGGTGTCACGCACGTCGCTGGCCTTTTCGCCGAAGATGGCGCGGAGGAGTTTCTCTTCCGGCGTCATCGGGCTTTCGCCTTTCGGGGTGATCTTGCCCACGAGAATGTCGCCCGGCTGCACGTCGGCGCCGATATAGACGATGCCCGCCTCGTCGAGGTTGCGCAGGGCTTCCTCGCCGACGTTCGGGATGTCGCGGGTGATCTCTTCCGGTCCGAGCTTGGTGTCGCGGGCGGCGACCTCGAATTCCTCGATGTGGATCGACGTGAACACGTCATCGCGGGCGATGCGTTCCGAGATCAGGATCGAGTCTTCGAAGTTGTAGCCGTTCCACGGCATGAAGGCCGTGACCACGTTCTTGCCGAGCGCCAGTTCACCGAGGTCGGTCGACGGGCCGTCGGCGATGACTTCGCCCTTGCCCACGGTGTCGCCCACCTTCACCAGCGGCTGCTGGTTGATACAGGTGTTCTGGTTCGAGCGCTGGAACTTGCGCATCCGGTAGATGTCGACGCCGGGATCACCGATTTCGAGATCCTCGGTGGCGCGGATCACGATCCGCTGGGCATCGACCTGGTCGATCACGCCGGCACGGCGGGCGAGAACGGATGCACCCGAGTCACGCGCGACGACGCCTTCGATGCCGGTGCCCACGAGCGGGGCCTCGGACCGGAGCGTCGGCACGGCCTGACGTTGCATGTTCGAGCCCATCAGAGCGCGGTTGGCGTCGTCGTTTTCCAGGAACGGAATGAGCGAGGCCGCGACCGAGACCAGCTGTTTCGGCGAGACGTCGATCAGGTCGACATGCTCGACCGGGGCCAGCATGTATTCGCCCGACTGGCGGGTGTTGACCATCTCGTTGACGAACTTGCCGTCATCGTCGAGCGTCGCGTTGGCCTGGGCCACGGTGTGGCGCATTTCCTCGGTGGCGGACATGTAGGTCACGTCGTCTGTGACCTGCCCGTCCTTCACGCGGCGGTAGGGCGTTTCGATGAAGCCGTACTTGTTCACGCGGGCGAAGGTGGCGAGGCTGTTGATCAGGCCGATGTTCGGGCCTTCCGGCGTCTCGATCGGGCACATCCGGCCATAGTGGGTCGGGTGAACGTCGCGCACCTCGAAGCCCGCGCGTTCGCGCGTCAGGCCGCCCGGCCCGAGCGCCGAGAGGCGCCGCTTGTGGGTGACTTCCGAGAGCGGGTTGGTCTGGTCCATGAACTGCGACAGCTGCGAGGAGCCGAAGAATTCACGTACCGCGGCCGCCGCCGGCTTGGCGTTGATCAGGTCCTGCGGCATGACGGTGTCGATCTCGACCGAGGACATGCGTTCCTTGATGGCGCGCTCCATGCGGAGAAGGCCAACGCGGTACTGGTTCTCCATCAGCTCGCCGACCGAGCGCACTCGGCGGTTGCCGAGGTGGTCGATGTCGTCGATGTCGCCCTTGCCGTCGCGCAGCTCGACCAGGGCCTTGATGCAGGCCACGATATCCTCGCGGTCCAGCGTGCGCTGTGTGTCGGGCTTTTCGAGGTTGAGGCGCATGTTCATCTTCACGCGGCCCACGGCGGAGAGGTCATAGCGCTCGCCGTCGAAGAAGAGCGTTTCGAAGAGGGCCGAGGCGGCCTCTTCCGTCGGCGGCTCGCCCGGGCGCATGACGCGGTAGATATCCATGAGCGCGGTTTCGCGGTTCATGTTCTTGTCCTGCGCCATGGTGTTGCGCATGTACGGGCCAACATTGATGTTGTCGATGTCGAGCACGGGGATATCGGTGATACCCGCCTCCATCAGCTCCATCACGGTGCCGCCGGTGATCTCGCCATCCTTGTCGCGGGTGATCGTCAGCTCGTCGCCGGCCTCGACGTAGATCGCGCCGTTTTCCTCGTTGATGATGTCACGGGCGACGAACTTGCCTGCGATCTGTTCGAAGGGCAGGAGCACCTCGGTCACGTTGCCTTCGTCGATCAGCTTCTTGACCGCGCGGGGCGTGATCTTCTTGCCGGCTTCGGCGATCACCTCGCCGGAGGCGGCGTCGATCAGGTCATAGGTCGGACGGGTGCCGCGCACGCGGTTCGGGAAGAACTTGGTGACCCAGCCGTTTTTCTTGTGCAGCTTGTAGTCGACCGTATCGTAGTAGGCATTCATGATATCTTCCTGATCCAGCCCGAGGGCATAGAGCAGGGTCGTCACCGGCAGTTTGCGGCGGCGGTCGATCCGGGCGAAGACGATATCCTTGGCGTCAAACTCGAAGTCGAGCCACGAGCCACGGTAGGGAATGATGCGGCAGGCGAAGAGCAGCTTGCCCGAAGAATGGGTCTTGCCCTTGTCGTGGTCGAAGAACACGCCGGGCGAACGGTGCATCTGGCTGACGATCACGCGCTCGGTGCCGTTGACGACGAAGGTGCCGTTCGGGGTCATGAGCGGCATGTCCCCCATGAAGACATCCTGTTCCTTGATATCCTTGACCGAGCGGGCGCCGGTATCCTCGTCGAGATCGAACACGATCAGGCGCAGGGTGACCTTCAGCGGGGCGCTGTAGGTCATGTCGCGCTGCATGCATTCATCGACGTCGTATTTGGGTTTTTCCAGCTCGTAGCTGACGAATTCCAGCACGCTGGTTTCGTTGAAATCCTTGATCGGGAAAACCGACTGGAAGACACCTTTGATGCCTTCGCCGTCTTGCGGGTCGGGCTGATCGCCGGAGTTCAGGAAAAGGTCGTAAGAAGATTTCTGAACCTCGATGAGGTTCGGCATTTCCAGCACTTCGCGGATTTTGCCGTAGTATTTCCGAAGACGCTTCTGGCCAAGATAGGTCGCGGGCATAAGGGGACTGTCCTTGTACTCACGCCACTTCGCGGGGCGGCAACCGGCGAAGTGACCGTTCAGGCGGTTCGGTGTCCCATTCCTGTGCAGCGTGCCAGGCTGAACGCTCGGACATCGAAACGCACCTAGCCAAACCTGCGCACATACAGGTTTGGCAAGATGCGTTAAGTGAGGTGATCTCGTAGCATCATATTTGTTCCGACTGCAAGGGCGTCAAGAGCAGTTTCTCGCTCACGAACAGTTTACTCTTTGCCATCAGGTTCGTTTTGAGCTTTCGAGGGCCGTTTCGATCTGCTTCCAGGCCTCCAGAAGGCCCTTCCTGAACCGCTCGGGGGCGTAACGGTCGCGCACGAAGGCGGAGGCATCCTTGCGGAGGGCATCGAGTCGGGCCGGCGAAGACTCGTATTCGGCGATGACCGATTCGGTCGCCTGAACCAGCGCGGGCAGATCGCCCTCTGGCGTGGGCACGCCGGTGTCGGGGCTGAAATATTCCTCGGTGCCGAAGCCGGTGAAGCCGACGGTGATGCAGCCGGCCGACATGGCCTCGGCCGCGGGGAAGCCGAGCGCCTCCTGCTTGAGAAAGGAGATGAAGATCAGCGAGTCGCCGAGAAGCTCGGCCACTTTCGCCGGCGGCACCCCGTCGATGGCGACGAGGTCATAGCCCTTCAGCCGGCCGCGGGCGCGCAGGGCGTTGTCGACCACGAGCGCCTCTTGCGGGCGTTTCCGGGGCATGTAGGTGACCAGTTTCTTCTTGGTCTCGCGGTACGGGAAGAGGTCGAGCTTGGGCGCGACCGGAAAATAGGACACACGGTCGAGGCCGAGAAGATCGAAGACACTCATGTTGGCATCGGAAATGCCGATGTAGTGGTCGATCTGCGCCACCGGGTCGAGCCCGCGGCCAAGCGCGCGGGCATGGGCGTCGACATGGGCGAAGGGGTTCTGGACATAGACGATCTTGCGATGGCGCGGGAATGCCTCCATCACGTCGGGCATCTGCCATTCGCCCATCACGATCACATCATCGGGGCGCAGGTCGAGCGCCTTGCCCCGTTTGGCCGAGTCGCCGGACAGCAGCCTGTTGACCAGGGCCCGAAGCCGGCCGAGGCGCCCGCTGTAACGGGCCATGACCCTGGCGATAGCTCGGGTGTAGTAATTGGGCACGGTCACCGCGTAATCCGGATGGCAGGCGCCCGGGCTGTTATGCACCAGACCCGTCTCGTAGCCCGCCTCGGCCAACAGCTCCGCGGTCTGGTAAACGACCGCCACACCGCCCGATGGTTTCGGAGAGTCGGGGCAGGTGAAGAGGTATCGCGGGCTCATGCCTATGACCTTACAACGAAAACAGGGGCCCGCGGAACGGACCCCTGAAGATTCCTCAATTCCGGAAAGGAATTACTTGAGTTCGACTTCGGCGCCGGCTGCTTCCAGCTTGCCTTTGAGCTCTTCGGCTTCCTCTTTGGAAACCTGCTCTTTGACAGCCTTGCCGCCTGCTTCGACCAGTTCTTTGGCTTCTTTGAGGCCGAGACCGGTGATTGCGCGCACCTCTTTGATGACGTTGATCTTCGAAGCGCCAGCGGACTTCAGGATCACGTCAAATTCGGTTTGCTCTTCGGCAGCTTCGCCGCCGCCACCGTCTGCCGGGCCGGCCATCATGACTGCGCCGCCAGCGGCGGGCTCGATGCCGTACTCGTCTTTCAGGATGGTTTTCAGTTCTTGTGCTTCGAGAAGCGTCAGACCAACGATCTCTTCAGCCAGTTTTTTCAGATCAGCCATTTTACAGCTCTTTCCGTTTTCCAAGTTTGTGTTCCAACGTCGGGCAATTGCCCCACACGCGGGATGTTCCAGTTGCGCTTATGCAGCTTCGGCCTTCTCTTCGATGGTCGAAAGGATGCTCGCGATGTTCGAGGCAGGTGCGCCAATGGCCCCGGCGATGTTCGAAGCGGGTGCGCCGATGCAGCTTGCGATCTGAGCGATAAGCTCGTCGCGCGAGGGCATCTTCGACACGGCTTCCACACCGGCCCGGTCCAGGGGATCCGTACCCATTGCCCCGCCAAGGATCTCGTAGTTCTTGTTGTCCTTGGCGAAGTCCTCGGCGACCTTGGCTGCTGCCACGGGGTCTTCCGAGAAGGTGAGCACGGTCATGCCCGTGAGGTAATCGGCAATGCTTTCGCACGGCTTGCCCTCAAGGGCGATCTTGGCGAGCCTGTTCTTGGCAACGCGAACGGATGCTTCGGCCGCGCGGGCGCGCGCACGAAGATCCTGCATTTCTGCAACTGTCAGACCCGCGTAGTGGGCCACCACTACGACGCCAGAGCTTTCGAAGATCTGGCCGAGTTCCTCGACCACTTTCTCTTTCTGGGCTCTATCCACAGTTTCACTCCAAATTTGGGGGTTTCCCCCCGGCTCAGTTGTGGCGGGTTGCCCCGCCGTTCGGGTCCAATTTCAGGGTCCCGAGACCAAGATCACCCGAAGGCTGGGCCTTCGCTTGGAATCTCAACTCGTTCCCCATCTCAGGAAGGAATTATTGGGCGGATGCCCAACCCTCCATCTCGGACAGGACGAGGCCACCGTGGCGGCCCCGCCATTCGCCCCGGCCCCGAGGGACCGGATGCAAATTCTCAGGCGTCGGCCAGAGTGGCCGCGTCGCCCACGTCGATCGAAACGCCCGGCCCCATGGTCGAGGTGAGCGAGATCTTCTTCATGTAGGTGCCCTTGGCGCCGGCCGGTTTGGCCTTGTTCACCGCGGTCACGAAGGCGCGCACGTTCTCGACCAGCTTCGCCTCGTCGAAGGAGGCCTTGCCGATGCCGGCGTGCACGATACCGCCCTTGACGGCCTTGAACTGCACTTCGCCACCCTTGGCGGCCTTGACGGCGTCAGCCACGTCCATCGTCACCGTGCCGACCTTGGGGTTCGGCATCAGGTTGCGCGGGCCGAGGATCTTACCGAGACGGCCGACGATCGGCATCATGTCGGGGGTTGCGATGCAACGGTCGAAGTCGATCTTGCCCGACTGGACGGTTTCCATCAGGTCCTCTGCGCCGACGACGTCTGCGCCTGCGGCTTCGGCTTCCTCAGCCTTGGGGCCACGGGCGAAAACGGCGACGCGAACGTCCTTGCCGGTGCCGTTGGGCAGGCCGACGACGCCGCGGACCATCTGGTCGGCGTGGCGGGTGTCGACGCCGAGGTTCAGCGCGATCTCGACGGTTTCGTCGAATTTCGCCTTGGCGTTCGACTTGACCAGCGCGACGGCCTCTTCGACGGTCACGTTCATCTTGCCTTCGAAGGCTTCGCGGGCGGCGCGGGTGCGTTTACCGATCTTTGCCATCTTACTTCACCTCGATGCCCATGGACCGTGCGGAGCCGGCAATGATCTTCATCGCGGCGTCGACGTCGTTTGCGTTGAGGTCCTTCCACTTGGCCTCGGCGATTTCGCGCAGCTGCTTGGGCGACACGGTTGCAACGGTGTCACCGCGGCCCGGCGTCTTGGAGCCGGATTTCAGCTTGGCGGCCTTCTTCAGGTAGTACGACGCCGGCGGCGTCTTGATGTCCATTTCAAAGGACTTGTCCTGATAATAGGTGATGACGGTCGGGCACGGTGCGCCCGGTTCCATTTCCTGCGTCTTGGCGTTGAACGCCTTACAGAATTCCATGATGTTGATGCCGCGCTGACCCAGCGCCGGACCCACGGGCGGGGACGGGTTCGCCTGACCTGCGGGCACTTGCAGCTTCATCTTGCCTGCGAGTTTCTTGGCCATAAGGCCTCTCCTTTACTTCCAACTCCCCGGGGCGCGCCCCTGCGGGATTTTTGTTGTGTGGTCCGGTCTGCGCATCGCGATGCGCGCGCCTTCCACTTCGGCATCCCGGGAGCCCCGGGCATTTCGGGCGCGGTCAGCCTTGTTTGGTGACCTGCGTGTATTCCAGCTCGACCGGGGTTTCCCGGCCGAAGATCGACACCATCACCTTGAGGCGCTGGTTGTCGTCGTCGACTTCCTCGACCATCCCGTCGAAATCCTCGAACGGGCCGTCGTTCACTTTCACCTTCTCGCCCACCTCGAAGGAGATGAGGGTGCGCGGGGCTTCCTCGCCTTCCTGGACGCGGTTGAGGATGGCGTTCACCTCGGCGTCGCGCATCGGCATCGGGCGGCCCTGCGGACCAAGGAACCCGGTGACCCGGTTGATCGAGTTGATCAGGTGATAGCCCTTGTCCGACATTTCCATGTGGACCAGCACGTAGCCCGGCATGAACCGGCGCTCGGCCGTCACCTTCTTGCCGCGGCGCACCTCGATCACTTCCTCGGTCGGAACAAGAACCTCGTCGATCTCTTCTTCGAGGCTCTGCTCGGCGACCGATTGTCTGATCTGCTCGGCAATCTTCTTCTCGAAATTCGAGAGAACGCTCACCGAGTACCACCGCTTTGCCATCGTTCAACCAAATCCTGTCAAGCCCGGCCTGCGCCGGATATCTTCGCATTTTCAGGCCGTTGGCCCGAGTGCCCCGAAACAAAAAGCGGCGCGCAACACGAATCGCCGCGCGCCATGTATCGGAGTGTTGGCTGGCCTATCCCCAAATCCCCTTGAAATCAAGGGCAAGGACGGCGCTTTTTTCGGCGCTCAGCCGAAGAAGCCCAGAACGCCCGTCAGGCCGGTGCGGATCAGAAGATCGACCAGGGCAAAGAAAATCGCGGTCAACGTCGCCATGATGAAAACCATGACCGTCGTCAGGAACACCTCGCGCCGGGTGGGCCACACGACCTTAGCGACCTCCGAACGGACTTGCTGGATGAACTGAAGCGGGTTGGTCATTGCCATGAGCGGTCTAGCCTGTAGCTTTTGTGGGCGTTGCGGGCGGACATACGCCCAGCCCCGCGCGAATTCAAGGGCCGACACGAAACCCGCCCGGGAAACCGGGCGGGTGTGGCATGGAGAGGCATGCCGACGGGAGGGATCAGGAGGTGCGCATGCCGCCGTGGCGGGGCGCCTGCCGTGCCTTGGCGACGGGCTGCGACATGTCGGGCAGTGCGAGGCTGTCGGCAAGGCTGTCGGGCAGGAAGTCGAGCACGACGTCAAGCTTCAGGGCCGCGCGGTCGGCCACGCGGCGCACGCGTTCGGCCGTCATCGGATGCTTGCGCGCGAAGCGGTACCAGTGACCGGCGGTCACGAGGTAGCGCAGCGTGTGGATGGCCAGAACGGCAAACCACGCCAGCACGAGGAAGGCCGCGCCGAGATAGACGGGCCAGAAAAAGGCGACCATCACGAGGCCTGCCGTCGTGACGTGGCGGGCCCGCAGGCGGGAGAAGAGGCCCTTGCGGGGCTCTTCGACCTCGGGCTCGTCTTCGGCGGAGAAGGCAGCGCGGAGGCGGGTTTCCTCGTCGATCTCTTCCTGCGGCTCGAGCGGCGGCAGGGCCTGAACGCCCTTGGGCTGCGGCGCCTGCTTCGGCGCGGCCTTCACCTCGGGGTGGGCGGCGGCGGGTTTTTTCGGCGTGGTGCCTTCGAGGCGCGGGTTTTGCCGGGTCTCGACAGGCTTATCGGCCTGGCTGCGGTCTTCGCCGCGGATAAGCTGGCTGATGTAGCGCTCGGCGTTTCTCTGGGCGACGTCGTCGTTGAGCGCGTCCTCAGGCGGCGGGCTCTGCAGCTCGACGGAATCGTGGGGCAGGTGTGGGTTGGTCTTTGAAAGGACAACAAACTTGGTCATGGCAGCACTCGTTCAACATGTCTGACGCCCCCACGCCTGCCCCGGTTCCGATGCCCTGTCTGGGCGGTGCCGGGAACGAGGTTTTTCTGTGGTTCAATTGTGGCTCAAATGTGGCGGAAAAGGGCCTCAAATGTGGCGCGCCTCATTTCGGCCCCGTTTCAGCCGCAATTATGGAAACACTGAAAAACCTCGGAAACCATTGTTTCCAAAGCGCGGTGCAGGCCTGTTCGCAATTGGGGCGAAAAGCGCGCGCGGCAGGAGATTCGGGACAGGTGGTTCTTGCCCGTGTCGCCTGGGCCGCCTGCCCTTCGACGCCGCGACAGGGCACTTCGGGCGGCCCTTGCGGACCACCGGCACGGATCGGCGATGTCGGAGGGAGTGGCAGGGGCAGCAGGGCTTGAACCCGCGACCTACGGTTTTGGAGACCGTCGCTCTACCAACTGAGCTATACCCCTTCACAAGCGATGCCCCGGATACGGCAACACCTGCAAAAGTTCAAGCCCGATTTCGGCCTGTGACGCCAGAGAATTCGGCGCGGCGGGTCAGGCGGCCGGCCGCGCCACGAAGCCGGGGCTTTGCACGATGCCCTTGTCGAACAGCTGCGCGATCTCGGTGTCGTCGAGGCGGGCCACGTCGCCGAGGATCTCCTCGGTATGGGCGCCGAGCGCCGGGGCCGGCACGGGAGGCTGGCGCTCGGTGGCCGAGAAGGTGACCGGGCTGCCGGGCACGGGGAAGGTGCCAAGGCCCGGCTGGGTCATCGTCGAGAACATCGGGTTGTCGTCGGTGAGGTCGGGGTCTTCGGCCAGCGCCTCTTTCACGGTGCGGAAGACCGACCAGGTGAGGCCCTTGGCGTTGAAGTCTTCCGCGAAGTCCTCGACCCGGCGCATGGCGAACCACTCGCCGAGGAGGCCGGTGATGGCGTGGCGGAGTTTCCAGCGGTTGCCCTCGTCGCGCAGGTCGAGGCCGGTTTTCGATTCGAGCGCGGCAATCTCCTCGGCGGTGCCGGTCATCTCGACCAGCCCGCGCCATTGGCGCGCGGTCAGGCCGATCACCATGACACGGCGGCCATCGGCGCAGATGAAATCCTGCCCATAGGCACCGTAGAGCGAGTTGCCGCATTTGCCGCGTTCTTCGCGGTTCACGGCGGCGTCGCCGATGAGGCCCAGGTGGCCGATGGTGGCGGCGGCGACGTCTTTCAGCGTCAGTTCCACGTCCTGCCCCTGCCCCTTGCGCAGGCGGTGGCGCTCGGCGGCGAGGAGCGACGAGACGATCAGGTTGCCGGCGATCAGATCCCAGGCCGGGAGGGCGCTGGCGACGGGGGCCTTGAGCCCCTCGGGCCCGGTCATCTGGGGGATACCGAGGGCGGGGTTCACGGTGTAATCGACCTGCGGGTTGCCGTGACGGTCGCCCATGAGGGTGACCATGACGAGATCCTTGCGGTATTGGCTGAGCGTTTCGTAATCCATCCAGCCGCGGACGCGGAGGTTGGTGAGGAAAAGCCCGGCATCCTCGCCCGGGGCGGTGATGATGCGGGTGACGAGCTCCTGGCCCTCGGGTGATTTCATGTTCACAGCGATGGATTTCTTGCCCTTGTTGAGGCCGGCCCAGAAGAGGCTGTTGCCGGAGGGGGCGAGCGGCCAGCGCCCGGCGTCGAGCCCGCCCTCGATGCGATCGAAGCGGATCACCTCGGCGCCCATCTGGGCCAGTGTCATGCCGGCGAGCGGCACTGCGACGAAAGCCGATCCTTCGACCACCCGCATGCCCTTGAGAATTCCGTTCATTGCGTGCCCTCCCACATGGCGGTGGCCTGCATGCCCTGATGGCCTGCCTGCCCGGTGAAAAGCGACAGGGAGGTGCAATCGTCCTCGGTCGCCAGGATGTCGAGTTCGGGGGAGTCTCCGGGCACCAGAAGCATCGGATGCACGCCGCGGAAATCGAAATAGGTGGGCCGGGTGCCGCGATGGGCGCAGGCGGCCTGCATCAGGAGCGTGGCCTGAAGCGGCCCGTGAATGACGAGGCCGGGGTAGTGTTCGACCTGTTGTGCATAGGGGAGGTCGTAATGGATGCGATGGGCGTTGAAGGTGAGCGCCGAGTAGCGGAAGAGCAGCGGTTCGGAGATGGTATGGGTTGTGTGAAGCACCGGGGCTTCGGGCATGGGCTGTTTCTTTGGCGGGCGGAAGCTGTCGGGGATGTCGAGATAAACGATATCCTGCCGTTCCTCGATGGCGGGGCCGCGGGGGGAGATGACCGTGTGGTCGACGGAGACGATCGTCATGGGGCCGGTGCGGGTTTCCTTCTCGATGACGCGGGCGATGGTGGAGCGGAGTTTCAGCGGATCGCCCACACGGAGGGGCGCGCCGAGGGTGAGCTTGCCCGAGGCCCACATGCGGCGTTTGAGGCGCAGGGGCGGAAGAAAGTCGCCCAGCATCGGGTGGCCGTCGCGGGCAAGCTCGGACATGGGCGTGGTCGGCGGGAAGGCGAACCAGTGCCAGAGGGGCGGCAAAGGGTCTCCGTTACGGGGTGCCTTGTCGCGGGGGTCGCCCAGCGTGGCGTGGATGCGGGCGGCTTCGGCTTGGGTGATGCCGCCCTCTTCGGTCTGGCTGCGGCCCTCCCAGGCCTTTGTGTTGAGCATGTCCATCTGCGCCCTCCTCTTGGTTGTCTTCAAGGGTGGGGCGTTCCGGAAAAAAGTCAATATTTCAATGAGTTAGATGGATACCACGGTATGCAATAAGCTTTTCGCAGGTGCAGAAACGTGTGGAATGTCGTTGTTAATCATCGCGCTAGGCGCAGTCGGCAAGGCGCGAAAACGGCGCCTTGCCGGGCGTTTCCGACACCTGTGTGCAGATGCAGAAGGCGCGGCAGATTGACCCAGCTTTGTGAATGTTTGCGCAATCAGGTCCGGTCAAACCTGTGCAGCCGCCTCGAGCGCGGCCAGATCGGCGCCGCAGACCGCCGCCTCGTGGTCGAGGATTCGGTCGATCGGCCAGTCCCACCAGGCGATGTTGAGCAGGCGGGCGATGGTCGCCTCGTCGAA
Organism: Roseovarius indicus; assembly: GCF_008728195.1. Classification (NCBI taxonomy): domain Bacteria; kingdom Pseudomonadati; phylum Pseudomonadota; class Alphaproteobacteria; order Rhodobacterales; family Roseobacteraceae; genus Roseovarius; species Roseovarius indicus. The sequence goes on along the minus strand of NZ_CP031598.1, from coordinate 215,087 downwards.
CCGGGGGCGCACGGGCCGCGCGGGATTGCCGGCGACGAGCGTGTAGGGCGGAACCTCGCCCGCCACCACGGCACCCGCGCCGGCGATGACGCCGTGGCCAAGCCGCGCGCCGGGCAGGATGCGCACCCCCTGCCCCAGCCAGACATCGTGGCCGATCACCGTGTCGGGGTCGGTCGTTTGCGGCAAAGACGGGCGGCCCTCCTCGAAGCCACCGTCGAACACGGCGAAGGGGAAGGTCGAAAACCCGTCGCGCCGGTGATTGGCCGAGGCGGTGATGAAGGTGACCCCGTCGGCGATCTGGCAGAAACGGCCGATCGACAGCCGTTCGGGCGAGCCCGGATAGAGATAGGGCGCCAGACGCGCCGCCCAGTCCTCGGGCGGGGTATGGGCGCTGGCATAGGTGTAATCGCCCACGTCGATGCGCGGGTGATCGATGGCGTTTTTCAGGAAGACCGTGCCGGTATGAACGGTGCCGTCGGGAAGGGTCAGCGGATGGCGCATATCGGCGCCGGGAAAGGGGCGGTGCATGGCAAGCCTCGCATCTGATCGTTTCAGGATTGGGTTCTGCGATCAGGCGGCTTTGTCCATCTTTCCCTCCATCGGTTGTGGTTTTGAGATACCCGACGGGCGCAAGAAAGAAAAGGGCCGCCCCGTAGGAGCGGCCCTTCCTTTAACCTGTGAGAGGTGCCGGGTCAGGCCCGGGACGGGGCATCCGCAAGTTACTCGATGATTTTCGAGACGACGCCGGAGCCGACGGTGCGGCCGCCTTCGCGGATGGCGAAGCGGAGACCGTCTTCCATGGCGATCGGCGCGATCAGCTCGACCGAGAACTTCAGGTTGTCGCCGGGCATGACCATCTCGGTGCCCTCGGGAAGGGTCACGGTGCCGGTCACGTCCGTCGTCCGGAAGTAGAACTGCGGGCGGTAGTTGGCGAAGAACGGCGTGTGACGGCCGCCTTCATCCTTCGTCAGGATGTAGACCTCGCACTCGAACTTGGTGTGCGGCGTGACCGATTTCGGCTTGCACAGCACCTGGCCGCGCTGGATATCGTCACGGTCGACACCGCGCAGCAGCGCGCCGATGTTGTCGCCGGCCTCACCGCGGTCGAGCAGCTTGCGGAACATCTCGACGCCCGTGCAGGTCGTCTTCTTGGTGTCCTTGATGCCGACGATCTCGATCTCGTCACCGACGTTGATCACGCCACGCTCGACACGGCCGGTCACAACCGTCCCGCGGCCGGAAATCGAGAACACGTCCTCGATCGGCATCAGGAACGGCTGGTCGACGGCACGCTCGGGGGTGGGGATGTACTCGTCGACGGCGGCCATCAGCTCGGCGATCTTGTCCTTGCCGATGTTGTCGTCGCGGTCTTCCAGCGCGGCCAGAGCCGAGCCTGCCACGATCGGAATGTCGTCGCCCGGGAAGTCGTACTCGCTGAGCAGTTCGCGCACTTCCATTTCCACCAGCTCGAGCAGCTCCTCGTCGTCGACCTGGTCGACCTTGTTGAGGAACACCACCAGCGCGGGCACGCCGACCTGGCGGGCCAGCAGGATGTGCTCGCGGGTCTGCGGCATCGGGCCGTCAGCGGCGTTCACCACCAGGATCGCGCCGTCCATCTGGGCGGCACCGGTGATCATGTTCTTCACGTAGTCGGCGTGGCCGGGGCAGTCGACGTGGGCGTAGTGGCGCGCCTCGGTCTCGTACTCCACGTGCGCCGTCGAGATGGTGATCCCGCGGGCTTTCTCTTCCGGCGCCGCGTCGATCTGGTCGTACGCGCGGAACTCGCCGTATTGCTTCGTGATCGCCGCGGTCAGCGTCGTCTTGCCGTGGTCAACGTGCCCAATCGTGCCGATGTTCACGTGCGGTTTCGAACGGTCAAACTTTTCCTTTGCCATATCTCGGGGCGCTCTCATGCTGTTGGGGGGCCATGACGGCCCGAATTGATACTCCGCGCGCATTTATTGGGTTGCGCGGGGGAAATCAAGCGCTTCCTGTCTCATTCCGTCGGGGTATGGGCGGGCCGGGGATCAGGCCGCGTCGGCGGTTTCGGCGCTATCGCCGGGGGCGGCGGCGGGCGGTTTGACGGGCTTTGCCCCTGGCGCTCCCTCGAACCAGCCTTTCGCCCGCTTCTCTTTCTGCAACCACGTCTGGATCTGCTTGGCGGCGTTGCGGGCGAGGTTCTGCATCTGCTCTTCGCGGGTCAGCGTCAGGCCCGAGCCCACGACCGTGTCGGCGGTAAAGCTTTCGGCGACCGTGATCCGTTCGGGCCTTGGGTTGAGCTTGGCGCCGGCGGCGTCATCCCAGACCGACACGTTGAGAACCAGCAGCGATTTGGGCGCTGCCACCACGGGAATGCCGGGCTGGGCCAGCACGTAGCCGTCGACGCTGATGCCGAGGTGATAAAGGCGGGTGCCCTCGTACCGGCCGAAGCGCTCGTCGATGGCGGTTTCCATCACCGCGATCCATTCCGTTTTCGAGGCGGTGCGCGACAGCGGGCCTTTGACCAGCTTGGGGGCCACGACGACGTTGTGGCCTAGATGAAAATCGCCAAGGTCGGCGGGCGCGCTGTCGAGATCGTTGGCATTCGTACAGGCGGACAGGCCCAGCATGACAAGACAGAACACGATCAGTCGCGGCATCCGCGGCCCCTTCCGGAAATATACCCCTTCCTCGATAGACCAGCCGGCGCGGCATCGCAACGCCGGGGCGTTTGCCGCGCCCTGACCCGCCCCTATATCTGGAAGAGCGGAAAAGGGAGACATGTCATGAGCCCGCAAGACACCCGCAACGCGACGCCGGTGAAGGTGCCGCTGGTCACGCAGCCCCTGGGCATCCTGGGCAGCCTGAACGCGGCGCGGAGCAACATCCTGTCGATCATCCCCGAGATCGCCACGCGACAGCCGATGGTGTCGGGGCGCACGGCCAAGCGCTGGCACATGGTGATGGACCCGGACGCGATCAAGCGGATGCTGCTGGAGAACCTCGACAGCTATCCGAAATCGCTGGTGACGAAGAACCTGCTGAAGCCGGCGATCGGCGAGTCGCTGTTCATCGCCGAGGGCGCGCACTGGCGCTGGCAGCGGCGGACGGCGGCGCCGGTGTTTTCGCATCGCAACGTGATGAACCTGGCGCCGGTGATGAGCGCCGCCGCCGAACGGAGCGCGGCGCGGATCGGCGAGGCCGGCCCGCGGGCGGTGGACGTGGCACAGGACATGGTGCGCACCACCTTCGACGTGATCGCCGACGTGACCTTTTCGGGCGACGGGATGTTCGATGCCGAGGGCGTGCACCAGGGGATCGACGCCTATATCGCCGAGGCGGGGAAGATATCCCTGCTCGACGTGCTGGGCGCGCCCGACTGGGTGCCGCGACCCGGGCGGCTGATCCATTCGCGGGGGCCGGTGCGCGACATGCACCGGATCGCCGACGAGGCGATCGAGGCGCGGCGGGCGCGGGGCGCGGATGGCGTGCCGGATTTGCTCGATCTGCTGTTGCAGGGGGAAGACCCAAAAACGAAGCGGCAGATGAACACGGCCGAACTGCGCGACAACCTGCTGACCTTCATCGTGGCGGGGCACGAGACGACGGCGCTGACGCTCTCGTGGGCGCTGTACCTGTGTGCCTTCGATCCGCGCGTGCAGGAAAAGGCGCGGGCCGAGTTGGCCGACGTGTTGGGCGAGCGGACGACGGTGACGGGCGAGGACGTGGCGAACCTGCCCTTCATCCGGATGATCGTGGACGAGGCGCTGAGGCTTTACCCACCGGCGGGGATGGTCTCGCGCACGGCGGTGGCGAACGACATCCTGTGCGGGCGGGAGGTGCGGCCCGGGGATACGGTGATGATCCCGATCTACGCGCTGCACCGGCACCACATGCTGTGGGAGGATCCCGACACGTTCCGGCCGGAGCGGTTCGGCGACCGCAAGGCGATCCCGCGTTATGGTTACCTGCCGTTCGGGGACGGGCCGCGTATCTGCATCGGCGCGTCCTTCGCGATCCAGGAGGCGGTGATCATCCTCGGGACGCTCTTGTCGCGGTTCCGGTTCACGCCGGTGGCGGGACGGGAGCCGAAGCCGGTGATGATCTTGACGCTGAGACCGGATGGCGGGGTCTGGCTGGAGGCCGAGCCGCTCGCCGGGCCTCACAGCCCGTCTCGCGAGGAGGCGGCCTGAGACTACAGGCGTTGCGCGCAAGGCGGATGAAGGATTGAGGGGCCAGCCCCTCAAACTCCCCGGGATATTTCCGGCCAGAAGAAGCAGGGACGCATGGGGGCTTCTTCTGGCGTCAAATATCCCCGCCGGAGGCATCAGTCGCGACACCGCCTGTAAGGGCGGGGGAGCGGGCCTCAGGTGAAGGTGTTGTCACGGGGGAAGCCGCGGGGCGCCATGCGGCCGGCGCCGGCGCGTTTGCCGAGCCATTCTTCGAGGTTCGTCTCGGTGCGGGTGCGGCCGGCCGGGTCAAGCCAGCTGAGGCCTTCGGAGAGGTTGAAGGTGGTGGCGTCGGAGAGGCCGCCATCCTTGTAGCGCTGCAGGCGGACGCCCTTGCCGCGGCCCATTTCGGGCAGTTCGTCGGCCGGGAAGACCAGCACCTTGCGGTTCTCGCCGACGCAGGCGACGTGATCCCCGGTGGCCGGCTTGCAGACCAATGCGCGGACATCGCCGCGCACGTTCAGCACCTGTTTGCCGCTGCGGGTCTGGGCCACGACGTCGTCCTCGCCCACGAGGAAGCCATCGCCCGCCGTGGAGGCCACCAGCAGTTTGCGGCCCGGGCGATGGATGAAGAGCGAGACGATTTCGGCCTCGTTGGGCAGGTCGACCATCAGGCGCAGCGGTTCGCCCATGCCGCGCCCGCCGGGCAGGTTGGCGGCGCTGAGCGTGTAGAAGCGCCCGTTCGAGCCGAAGACGAGCAGGCGATCGGTCGTCTCGGCATGGAAGATGAAGCGGGGCCCGTCGCCATCCTTGAACTTCAGCTCGCGGTTGAGGTCGATATGGCCGGTCATGGCGCGGATCCAGCCCATCTTGGAGCAGACCACGGTGATCGGCTCGCGGTCGATCATCGCCTCGAGCGGCACCTCTTCGACCTCGCCTGCCTCTTCGATGCGGGTGCGGCGGGCGGCGCCCTCGTAGTCCTTGCCGAAGGTTTTCTTGACCTCTTTCAGCTGGCTGGCGATTGCATTCCACTGCACGGTCTCGTCTTCGAGCAGGTCCTCGATCTCGGCGCGTTCGGCCATCAGGTCGTCGCGTTCCTTGACCAGCGCCTCTTCCTCGAGCCGGCGCAGACTGCGCAGGCGCATGTTGAGGATGGCTTCGGCCTGTACGTCCGACAGGCCGTTCTCGCGGCCCTCGTACATTTGCGGCATTTCCCGTTCGGGGGCGGTTTCAGCGAGGATGCCGGTGGCCGCAGCATCAGCTTCCGAGACGAGCGTCAGCGCCGCGATATCAACGCCGGCGAGCGGCGAGCGGTACTGGCTTTCGTCCATGGCGCGGGTGAGCGAGGCCTGGTGCGGTTTGCTCCAGTCCTCGTACATCAGCGCAGCCTTGGGGTCGTCGTCGTAGCGGATGATCTCGATCACCCGGTCGAGGTTCAAAAAGGCCGTGATCAGGCCCTGCAGCACTTCGAGCCGGTGGTCGATCTTCTGCAGGCGGTGCCGCGAGCGGCGGATTAGCACTTCGCGCCGGAAGTCGAGGAAGGCGCGCAGCACTTCCTTCATCGAGCAGACCTTGGGGGTCACCCCGTCGATCAGCACGTTCATGTTCAGCGAAAACCGCACTTCGAGGTCGGAGTTGCGGTAGAGCATGTTCATCAGAACGTCGGGCTCGACGTTCTTCGAGCGCGGTTCGAGAACGATGCGCACGTCATCGGCGCTTTCATCCCGCACGTCGGCGAGGATCGGCACCTTCTTGGTCTGGATGACCTCGGCCAGCTTCTCGATCAGCTTGGATTTCTGAACCTGGTAGGGAATCTCGGTGACGACGACCTGCCACTGCCCGCGGCCGAGGTCTTCGGTGTGCCAGAGGCAGCGCAGGCGGAAGGCGCCGCGGCCGGTGCGATAGGCCTGGGCCATGTTCTCGTGCGGCTCGACGACGACCCCGCCGGTGGGGAAGTCGGGGCCCTTGACGAAATTCATGAGCGTGTCGTCACGGCAGTCGGGCGTGGCGATCATGTGCAGGCAGGCATCGACCAGCTCGCCGATATTGTGCGGCGGGATGTTGGTGGCCATGCCGACCGCAATGCCGCTGGAGCCGTTGGCCAGCAGGTTCGGGAAGGAGGCGGGCAGCACCACGGGCTCGCGCAGGGTGCCATCGTAATTGTCTCGGAAGTCGACCGCGTTTTCGTTCAGCCCTTCGAGCATCGCCTCGGCGACGGCTGTCATACGCGCTTCGGTGTAGCGGCTGGCGGCGGGGTTGTCGCCGTCGATATTGCCGAAATTCCCCTGCCCGTCGACCAGCGGGTAGCGGACCGCGAAATCCTGCGCCAGACGCGCCATCGCGTCATAGATCGCGGCGTCGCCGTGGGGATGGTAGTTGCCCATCACGTCGCCCGAGATCTTGGCCGACTTGCGGAAGCCGCCGGTGGAGGACAGCCGCAGCTCGCGCATGGCGAAGAGGATGCGGCGGTGCACGGGTTTCAGCCCGTCGCGCGCATCGGGCAGCGCGCGGTGCATGATCGTCGACAACGCATAGGTCAGGTAGCGCTCGCCGATCGCACGGCGTAGCGGTTCTGCCACAGCTTCTGGGTCTATATTGGGGTCGTCGAGCAAATCACTCATAGATGCTGTGATAGCTTCGCGGGAAACGGTCGTAAAGCGTCAAGCGGCCCCTTGCGGCGCCTTTTCCTGTGATGGATGCAACCGAATCATGTAGGTTGACGTTTGTTGCCTGAACACTTGGGGAGAATCGTACGCCATGTGGCGTTTCGTACTGGTATCATTCGTGGCTTTGGGCTGGTCGTTCTACGTTCTGAGCGGCGGCGCCGATTATGAACCGGTCGAGAATTCCATCCAGGTTCAATCGCAGATCGAACGGCCCGACCCCGCCCCGTCAGAGACGCGGCAGGAGACCATGAACCGGCAACTGCAGACGCTGGCGCAGGTCGAGGCGGTCATGAACGGGATGGAGGAGACCGAGGCGAAGACCGAGGAACTGTCGGTCACCCTGGCCGCCACCCGCACCGACGGCCCGGGCATCATCGAGGCAGAGGCCAGGCGCCCCAAGGCCGAGCTTCTGACGATGAACATTTCCGACCGGTCCTTCGAGAGCCAGGAATCGATCGATGCCGCCGTGGCCTCGGCACTGGGCGAGCCAAGCATCGACCCGTCGCAACTGCGCTGGGTCAAGGAGGGCATGGTCGATCTGCGGTCGGGCCCCGGCCTGACCTTCGACCGCGTGGCGCAGATCACCAAGGGCACCGAAGTCGCCGTGCTTGAAGACCCGGGCCATGGCTGGCTCAACGTGCGGATCGTCGATTCTTACGAAACGGGATGGCTGGCCGAATGGCTGGTGACCGAGCCGGAATGACGAAAGCCTGTCGGCACTGATGGCGGGCAGATCGGTTCTCATCACCGGGTGCTCCTCGGGTATCGGGCTGGATGCGGCGCATGGCATGCGGGCGCGCGGCTGGCGGGTGTTCGCCTCTTGTCGGAAGGAAGCAGATTGCGCCCGGATGCGCGACGAGGGGTTCGAGAGCCCGCGCATCGACTATGAGGACAGCGCGACGATCGCCTCCGGGCTGAACGAGGTTCTGGAGGCCACAGGCGGCACGCTCGATGCGGTGTTCAACAACGGCGCCTTTGCGTGCCCCGGGGCGGTGGAGGATCTGCCGACCGACGGGCTGCGCGAGGTGTTCGAGGCGAATTTCTTCGGCTGGCACGAGCTGACGCGGCAGGTGATTCCGGTGATGCGCAAGCAGGGGCACGGGCGGATCGTGCAGAATTCGTCGATCCTGGGCTTCGTGGTGGCGCAGTGGCGCGGGGCCTATGTAAGCTCGAAATGGGCGCTGGAGGGGCTGACCGACACGCTTCGGATCGAGATGCGCGGCACCGGCATCCACGTCATCCTGATCGAGCCGGGGCCGGTGACCTCGAAGATCCGGGTCAATTCCATCCCGCATTTCGAGCGCTGGATCGACTGGAAAGGCTCGGCCCGGAAAGAGCAGTACGAGGGGCTTCTGCACCGGCTCTACGAGGACCGTGGGCGCGACACGTTCGAGCTGCCGGCCTCGGCGGTGACGAAGAAGCTGGTGCATGCGCTTGAATCGCCCCGGCCGAAACCGCGCTATTACGTGACGACGCCCACCTACCTGATGGGGGCGCTGAAGCGGGTGCTGCCGACGCGGGCGCTGGACTGGCTGATCTCGAAGGGCTGAGGGCGGCGCCCGTCAGTTTTTCCCTTTCGCCCGCCGGTGCAACCGCTCTACATGTGCGCACGAGACCCGAACGGAGGCAGAGACCATGCTCAACGACCCGCTTTTCATCCTCGTGGCGCTGGCCTGTGGCGTCGTCGCCGTGATCCTGCTGATCGGGATCAGCAATTTCGGCAGGGAAGGGATCGAGAACAGCAAGCGCGCGAACAAGTTCATGCGCTGGCGGATCATCGCACAGGCGGTGGCCGTCGCCCTGATCCTGCTTTTCGTCTTCATTCGCCGCCAGGGAGGGCAGTGACATGGTCGTTCTTAACAAGATTTACACCAAGACCGGCGACGCCGGGGATACCGCGCTGGGCAACGGTGAACGGGTCGCCAAGCACTCGGCGCGGGTGGTGGCCTATGGCACCGTGGACGAGGTGAACGCCACGGTGGGCCTTGCCCGGATGCGGGCACGCGATGAAAGCGACGCGGCGCTGGCGCGGATCCAGAACGACCTGTTCGACCTGGGCGCCGACCTGTGCCGGCCAGACATGGAGAAGGACAAGGAGGCGGAGTATACGCCGCTGCGCGTGTCCGACAGCCAGGTGGCCCGGCTCGAGGCCGAGATCGACGCGATGAACGGCGAGCTGGAGCCGCTGCGCAGTTTCATCCTGCCCGGCGGATCGGAGCTGGCGGCCTATCTGCACCTGTGCCGGACCGTGTCGCGCCGGGCCGAGCGGCATGCGACCGAGCTGGCGGTCGAGGAAGAGGTGAACCCGGCGGCGGTGAAATACCTCAACCGGCTGAGCGACTGGTTCTTCGTCGCGGCGCGAATCGCCAATGACGGGGGCAAGGCCGACATCCTCTGGGTGCCGGGGCAGAACCGCTAGTCAAAGGGACGAAACGGCGGGAAAGAATCTTTCCCGCACCCGCCTGCCGGTTTTCAAAAGCTTCGTGTCCGTTTTCAGCGGGAAACTGCGAAAACGCGACGTCTGCGGCCGCAAACGTGACGATTTTCCCCTGTTTCCCGCCTGAACAAACCTATATCAACGCGCGGGAGACCGTTTGATGAGGGGCCGCTTTGCGGCTCTTCAACCACTTTAAGGAGAAGAACGCGATGAAGGTATTGGTACCTGTCAAGCGCGTGATCGACTACAACGTGAAGGTCCGCGTGAAAGCGGATGGATCGGGTGTCGATCTCGCCAACGTCAAGATGTCGATGAACCCGTTCGACGAGATTGCCGTGGAAGAGGCGATCCGTCTGAAGGAAGCGGGCAAGGCCGACGAGGTCGTGGCCGTTTCGATCGGCGTGAAGCAGGCGCAGGAGACGCTGCGCACGGCGCTGGCGATGGGCGCGGACCGGGCGATCCTGGTCGTGGCTGCCGATGACGTCCATACCGATATCGAGCCGCTCTCGGTGGCCAAGATCCTCGCGAAAGTGGTCGAGGAAGAGCAGCCGGGCCTGGTGATCGCCGGGAAACAGGCGATCGACAACGACATGAACGCCACCGGGCAGATGCTGTCGGCGCTGCTGGGCTGGAGCCAGGGCACATTTGCGTCCGAGCTCGACATCGAGGGCGATCACGCCAAGATCACCCGCGAGGTGGATGGCGGTCTGCAGACCATCAAGGTGAAGATGCCGACCATCGTGACGGTCGACCTGCGCCTCAACGAGCCGCGCTACGCGTCGCTGCCGAATATCATGAAGGCGAAGAAGAAGCCGCTCGACGAGAAGACCGCCGAGGATTACGGCGTCGACGTTTCCCCGCGCCTCGAGGTGGTCAAGACCGACGAGCCGGAAGCGCGCCAGGCCGGTGAGATCGTGCCGGACGTGGATACGCTGGTTGCCAAACTCAAAGAAAAGGGAGTCGTGTAATGGCTGTTCTTCTTCTTGCCGAAGTGAATTCCGGCGAACTGGCGCTGGACGCCACCGCCAAGGCCGTGGCCGCCTGTGCCAACCTCGGTGACGTGACCGCGCTCTGCGCCGGGGGCTCCGCCGCCGCCGCGGGCGAAGCGGCCGCCAAGATCGAGGGCGTCTCGAAGGTGCTGGTGGCCGAGGACGACTCGCTGGGGCACCGGCTGGCCGAGTCCACCGCCGCGCTGATCGTGTCGCTGGCTGGCGATTACGACCACATCGTCGCGCCCGCCACCACCGACGCCAAGAACGTGCTGCCCCGGGTGGCCGCGCTTCTCGACGTGATGGTGATCTCGGATGTCTCGGGCGTCGTCGACGCCGACACGTTCGAGCGCCCGATCTACGCGGGCAACGCCATCCAGACGGTGAAATCGAAGGACGCCAAGAAGGTCGTCTCGATCCGGACCGCCAATTTCGACGCCGCGGGCGAGCAATCGGCCGCCCCGATCGAGACCACCTCGGCGGCCGAGAACCCCGGCCTGTCGGAATGGGTCGAGGACAAGGTGGCCGAGAGCGATCGTCCGGAACTGACCAGCGCGGGGATCGTCGTCTCGGGCGGCCGCGGCGTTGGCTCCCAGGAAGACTTCGCGATCATCGAGAAGCTGGCCGACAAGCTGGGCGCTGCCGTCGGCGCGTCGCGCGCGGCCGTCGACTCGGGCTTCGCGCCAAACGACTGGCAGGTCGGTCAGACCGGCAAGGTCGTGGCGCCGGACCTCTATGTCGCGGTCGGCATCTCGGGGGCCATCCAGCACCTTGCCGGGATGAAGGACTCCAAGATCATCGTCGCGATCAACAAGGACGAAGAGGCGCCGATCTTCCAGGTGGCCGATTACGGCCTCGTGGGCGACCTCTTCACCGTCGTGCCGGAACTCACCGAGAAGCTGTGAGCGGAACGGCGATTCGCTAAAGCGCACCCTACGGAATTGAGAAGGCCCGCCGGTTCGGCGGGCCTTTTTTTCGTCTCAGGGTTCGAACATTTCGGACAGGACCGGCATCAACGTCTCGGCGGCATGTTGGTGGGCATTCCGGCCCAGCATGGCCCGGGCCGCACGCCGGTCCTGCGGCGAACGCAGGCGGGCGGCTTCGGTGCCCCGGTCGGACGGTGTCAGTTTCAATTCGACGATCCGGTGCGCATCGCAGCGCAGCGCCTCGAGCATCTCGCGTGTGACGAGCGCAGGATCCTCCCATATGTCGGGCGTTTCAGGATCCGCGTCGGGCGACCGGTCGGACAGCCACAGCAGCACCACGGGAGAACCGATCTCGCGCAGAAGCGAGGACATCCCCGCCGTCCAGACACGGGCGAGCTCCTGCCGGACATGAGAGAGCCGATCGGCCGAGACCTCTTGCAGGCGGCCCATCATGTGCCGCGTGAAGCTGAACTCGGTGAAGTCGACCTCGGGGAACAGGGCGCGCAGCGCGTCGGTCGCCTGCAGGAACCGGTCATTCCGGCGCGAATGGACGCGGTAGAACATGTTCGACATGTTGAGCGCGCCGGGCACCTGCAACACGCAGAGCCGTGCCCGCCCTGCGCAATCGAGGAGGGCCCTGTCCTTTGCGAACACATCCACCCCGGCATTGGGCCAGCCGAAGTTGACGCAGGGCATGCCTGTCATCCCTTCCAGCAGGTCCGGATAGGGCTGCGAGACGAATTTTCCGAAGGTTTCCGTGCCGCCGAGACAGGCGACGAAATCGCCCTCCAGCGTGCGGCGCGGCCCGCGAAAGAGCAGCCGCGACCCATCATATCGGCACTGCTCGACACCCAAGGGCGAATGCCCCGTTTTTTCATAATACATCTTACCCACCACGGTTCGTTTTCCCGCCGGGGAGAATCGCCGATCCGCGTTGAAAAACCGCTAAAGTGCGAAATCGACGCGAGTTTTACCGAACGGATCGGCCGGGCGCCCCATCACGACCTCTTGCAGCACCGCGCCCCCCGCGCCTATGGTGGCGCCAAACCGCAACACAGAGGCGAGCCGATGAGTATCCGGAAAGTAGGTGTCGTAGGCGCAGGTCAGATGGGCAACGGGATTGCGCATGTGCTGGTGCAGGCGGGGTATGACGTTCTGCTGAACGACATCACGCAGGAGGCTCTCGACAAGGGCGTCGGCAATATCCGCAAGAACATGGAACGGCAGGTGGGCCGCGGGAAGATGGAGCAGGCGGACATGGACGCGGCCCTGTCGCGGATCACCACGACGCTGACCCTGAAGGACCTGGGCCAGACCGACCTGGTGATCGAATCCGCGACCGAACGGGAGACGGTGAAGCAGGCGATCTTCGAGGACCTGGTGCCGCATCTTCAGCCGCACACGATTCTGACGTCGAACACCTCGTCGATCTCGATCACCCGCCTGGCGAGCCGGACCGACCGGCCGGAAAAGTTCATGGGGTTCCACTTCATGAACCCGGTGCCGGTGATGCAGCTGGTCGAGCTGATCCGGGGGATCGCCACCGACAAGGAGACCTTCGACGCCTGTTACGAGGTTGTCGAGAAGCTTGGCAAGACCGCCGCGAGCGCCGAGGATTTTCCCGCTTTCATCGTCAACCGGATCCTGATGCCGATGATCAACGAGGCGGTCTACACGCTGTACGAGGGCGTCGGCAGCGTGACGTCCATTGACACCTCGATGAAGCTGGGAACCAATCACCCGATGGGGCCGCTGGAACTGGCGGATTTCATCGGGCTGGATACGTGCCTTGCGATCATGAACGTGCTGCATGACGGGTTGGCGGATACCAAGTACCGGCCCTGCCCGCTTCTGACGAAGTATGTCGAGGCCGGGTGGCTGGGCCGGAAGACCGGGCGCGGGTTCTATGACTACCGGGGCGAGACGCCGGTGCCGACGCGCTGACCGCACGCGGCGGGAAATTGAGTATTTTCGGCAAGATGAAAGCTGGCAGTGGGCCTAGTCCTGGCCTTCGCCCAGCTTCAGCGTGTGCTCGCGCAGCCAGGCCATGAAGCCGCGCGGGTCGGATTGCAGCATCTTCATCTGTTCGGCGTCGATGGGCTTGCCCACCACCGGGCGTTGCGGGTGGTTGCAGCTCTTGACCACTTCGTGCAGCAGGAAGCTTTGCCGCAGGGTGGCCGAGATGCGGTTGGCGGCCTGGTAGACGCGGGAGTTGGAGCCGGGGAAGAAGATCGGCACCACGGTGGCGCCCGACCGGCGGATCATCTGGGCGGTGAAGACGTTCCACTCCCGCTCGATCACCGGGCCGAACATGCTGTCGGATGACGCCACCACGCCTGAAGGGAAGACCGAGATCAGCCCGCCTTCCTTGAGGTGGGCCATGGCGTTGGCGCGCATCTCGACCGATTTGCGCTGTGCGTCGGGTTCATGCGGGAAGGGTACCGGGATCATGTAGGAGGCCGCAACCTCGTCGATGCCGGTCAGCAGGGCACGGGTAAGGATCTTGTAATCGGTGCGGCGGCGGCCGATCAGGTCGGCGAGGATCATGCCGTCGACCAGCCCGTGGGGGTGGTTGGCGACCACGACAACGGGGCCGTCGGGCGGGATGTTGTCGATTTCTTCCTGCGGGGTTTCGAGGGGGATGCCCATCGTATCGAGCGCCGCGCGCCAGAAGGGCTGGCCGGTGGGGGCGCCGCGCTTCTCGAACTCGCGGATCATCTTGATGATGGTCAGCTTGCCGGTGAACCATTCGATCGCGCGGATGGTGAAGGCGGTGCCGGGCGAATCGAAGGAATTGGCATAGGTCAGGCTGCGCCGGTCGTACTTGGTGAAATTCACCGTTTCGCCGGGCTGTTCCTGGGCCTGATCCTTTGCGTCCGCCACCTGGTTCATTCCCGTCCTGTGCCGCTTTCCCGCGGGGCGTCTCACATCGCCTCGCCAAAGCGGTCGGCGACAAGCGCCTCGACCGCGTCGGCCAGGGCTTCCGCGTCCGGGCCCCACGCGCGCACGTCAATAGTCTTTCCTTTCGACGCTGCCAACATCAAAAGCCCCATGATGCTGTCGGCGCCGCTGGATTGGCCGTCGAGGCTGACCTCGGCCGAGGCGTCGAACCCTTCGGCAACTTCGACGAGCTTGGCGGCCGCGCGGGCGTGCAGGCCTTTCTCGTTCACGATCTTCAATTGCCGTACAATAGCTTGGCTCATGGGGTCTTTGTCTTTTCCTGAATTCCAGCTCACTCGGCTGTCACGTTGTGGCTGTCAATGTATTTGCGCCCGGCATCCATAGCGGCCCGGGCGGCCTCTGCAACATCGAGGTGGCGGCTTTTGGCCAGTTTGATCAGCATTGGCAGGTTCGCACCATAGAGAATACGGCGGTCATCCGGCTGGCAGGCCTTGAGCGACAGGTTCGAGGGCGAGCCGCCGAACATGTCGGTCACGATGACGACACCGTCGCCGGTATCGACCTCGTCGGCGGCGGCGCAGATCTCGGCCTGCTTGTCGGCGCGGTCGCAATCGTTCTCGATGGTGATACCGCGCAGCCCCGCCTGGGCGCCGACGACGTGCTCTATCGCCTTCACGTATTCGTGGGCCAAACCGCCATGCGCGACGATCACGATCCCGATCAAAGCTGCTCGCCTCCCTTCATTTCGCTGGCATTCTGCGCGGGGCGGGGGGCCGACCCCGCGGGCGCGTGCCGCTCTAGCTCGCGGTGCCTTATAGACACCTGCCAGCCGCTTTCTGCAAGGGTCTTGGCAAGGGTTTCGGCCATGGCGACGCTTCGGTGCTGCCCGCCGGTGCAGCCAAAGCCGATGGAGAGATAGGCCTTCCCCTCGGCCTCGTAGGCGGGGAGGAGCAGTTCGGCGAGATCTGCAACCTTCTCGCTGAAGGCGTCGAAGCGCGGGTCGGCGGCGACATAGGCCGCGACAGCCGCATCACGCCCGTCACGCGCGCGCAGCGATGCATCCCAGTACGGGTTCCGCAGGAAGCGGCAGTCGAGCACCATGTCGAGCCCGCGTGGCAACCCGCGCTTGTAGGAGAAAGACTGGACGGTGACGGCGAGCCGGGTCTTGCCCTCGGGCGCGAACCAGCGGGCCAGTTCGGCCCGAAGGTCATGCGGCGTCATCTCCGAGGTGTCGAGCAGCATGTCGGCGCGCGCCTTGATCGGGCCGAGCAGGTCGGATTCGCGCTGAATGCCTTCCTCGGGGCTTTCGGCCGGGGCAAGGGGGTGACGGCGGCGCGTTTCCGAGAAGCGGCGCAGCAAGACGTCGGTGCTGCAGTCGAGATAGAGAACCTGGATGCCGACCGGGCCGTTGCTGCCCTCGCGGTCGATGGCCTCGATCAGGCCGAAGGCTGAAAAATCGCGGTTGCGCACGTCTACGCCAAGCGCCAGCGGCTTGTCGGGCGCCGGCCCGTCGAGAAGACGCGGCAGGAAGGAGAGCGGCAGGTTGTCGATCGCCTCGTACCCGAGATCCTCAAGGGCACGGATCGCGGTCGTACGGCCCGCGCCCGACGGCCCGGTGACCAGAATGACCCGATTTGTCACGGCATCCTGTGCCATGGCGCGCCTTTCGTCATGCGTCCCGTGTCCCGCATAGATATGTCAGGATCGCCGCCGGAAAATGCGCCAGTTCGGATTTTCTGGCAAGCGGTATGTCTGCTCCCAACATTGTGACCGTTCGGTATTCCGGCAGGCGGTCGGATTCGCGTTCATCCATGTCCACGACAAGTGCCACCGGGGTCGGGCCGGCGGGGGGTGCGGAAAGGATTCCGACCTCGCGCGCCTCGATCCGGCCGCGGATCGTTGGCGGGGCGTCGGCCATCAGGCCTGCGCCGGCACGCCAGAGGCGGGTGCGGTCGTCGGAGACAAGCACGGCGCCCAGGGCCATCAGTTGCAGCGCCAGCCCGGACTTGCCGCTGCCCGAGGTGCCGCGGATCAGCACCGCGCGCCCGTTTCGGGCGACGCACGAGGCGTGCACGATGGTTTCGTCGGTGGATGTGTTCGGGTCGGAAGTGTCGGTCTCGCCGCGTGGCATCGGTCAGACCGGCAGGCCCACGACGAAGCGCGCGCCCAGCGGGTCTGACGTGATGTCGGCATCGGTCGGGCGGATGTTCTCGGCCCAGATCACGCCGTCATGCGCCTCGACGATCTGTTTCGAGATCGACAGGCCAAGGCCCGAATTGTTGCCGAAGTCCTTCTCGGAGCGCTGCGAGTAGAAGCGCTGGAAGATCTTGGTAAGGGCCTGGTCGGGGATGCCGGGGCCGGTATCCTCGACCACGACGACGACGCGGTTCTCGCGCTTGCGGGCCCAGAGGCGAATGGCGTCGCCATCCTCGCAGAAGCTGATGGCGTTTGTGATCAGGTTGACGAAGACCTGTGCCAGCCGCCCTTCGAGCCCGGTGATGATGATCGGCTCTTTCGGGAAGTCGGTGATGAACTCGACGCCCTTCTTCTCGGCCTCTTCGCCGAGGTATTGCGACAGGTTGGTCAGCATGCCGATCAGGTCGAAGGATTCCTGCTCTTCCTTGACCAGTTCGCTATCGAGGCGCGAGGCATTCGAGATGTCGCTGACCAGACGGTCGAGGCGGCGCACGTCATGCTCGATCACGTCGAGCAGTTTCGAGCGCTGATCCTCGCGCTTGGCGAGCCGCATGGTGCCCACGGCGGAGCGCAGGGAGGCGAGCGGGTTCTTGATCTCGTGCGCGACGTCGGCCGCGAATTGTTCGTTGCCGTCGATCCGGTGATAGAGCGCCGCGACCATACCGCGGAGCGCGCCGGAGAGGCGGCCGATCTCGTCGGGGCGTGCGGTCAGGTCGGGGATGCGGATGCGACCGCCCTTGGCGCCCTTGTTGCGGTTGCGCGCGCCGCCCACTTCGGCGGCGGCGGCCAGTTCGGCCAGCGGGTTGGCGATGGTCGAGGCGAGGATCAGGCTGAGCCCGACCGAGACCAGCGTCGCCACCAGGAACATCTGCAGCACGCGCTCGCGCTCGACCCGGACAAGCTGATCGATCTCGCCGGTGGTGTTGGCCACGGCAACCACACCGACGGGCGTATCGCCGCGGACGATCGGAGAGGCGACGGAGAAGACAGAGCTGTGCACGTTCTGGCCCCGGCCGACACTTGTGCCTTTCTCGATGGTCGGCGCGACCAGCGCGCGCACCTGTTCCTCGACGCTGGGCGGCGGGCGGCGTTCGGATTCGGGCGAGAAGGGTGCCGAGACCTTGTCCCAGACCCAGGAAATCGCGTCGGTGATGTAGGTCGGGTGGCGGGCCGATGGCATTTCATAGCCGTCGGTTCCGCTTTCGACATGGCCGGCGAGCCGGCCTTCGGGGTCGAAGACGAAGACCTCGATGCCCGGGCGCAGGTCGATTCCGTTCAGGGTGGCGGCCACGTCGACCCCGTCGCCGGTAACGAGGTTCACGGGCGCGGTCGAGGGCAGCTGGGCCTCGAAGACATCGGCAATCAGCTCTGTCTCGCCGGCGAGGCTGTCGGCGCGCTGTTGCGCCAACCCGTCGCGCGACGAGTTGAGATAGAGGATGCCCGCAACGAGCACGTTGAGGGCGATGAGGTTGAAGGTGATGATCTTGCGGGTCAGTGAGGCGCCGCCACGCGAAAAATAGCCCCGTTTCTCGCGGCGAATACGAACCTCGTCTTCGACCACGTTCTCCGGGGCTACGAAATCATCTCCGAGGACGACGCCATCGTCGTCCGAGAGCGACTGATCGCGCACGTTTATCCCTTCGGCCAGCGCCATTATTCTTCGTTGTAACGGTATCCGATCCCGTACAGCGTCTCAATGGCGGAAAACTCGGAGTCCACCATCCGCATCTTCTTGCGGAGGCGCTTGATGTGGCTGTCGATGGTCCGGTCGTCGACATAGACCTGATCGTCGTAAGCCACGTCCATCAGCTGATCACGGCTCTTGACGAAGCCGGGGCGCTGAGCCAGCGCCTGAAGCAGAAGGAATTCGGTGACGGTCAGCGAAACGTCCTGGCCCTTCCAGGTCACGGCGTGACGCAGCGGATCCATCCGCAGCTCGCCGCGTTCGATCACCTTGGTATCTTCGGTATCGGCGACGATCTCGCCGGCGTTCGCTTCCTGCCGGCGCAGGAGCGCGCGGATGCGTTCGACCAGGAGACGTTGCGAAAAAGGCTTCTTGACGTAATCATCGGCCCCCATGCGCAGGCCGAGCACCTCGTCGATCTCGTCATCCTTGGAGGTCAGGAAGATGACCGGCATCGACGTTTTCTGGCGTAGCCGCTGCAACAGGTCCATCCCGTCCATCCGGGGCATCTTGACGTCGAGCACGGCCATGTCGGGCAGTTTCTTGCTGAACGCGTCGAATGCCTGCTGACCGTCGTTGTATGTGTCGACCTCGAACCCTTCGGCCTCGAGAGTCATGGATACCGATGTCAGAATATTCCTGTCATCGTCCACGAGGGCGATTCTTGACATGATGTGGTCCCTTTACCTGCTCAGGTTGCCTGTATTTTTTTCTTAGTATGCGCCTTTTTGGCCTTTTTAATCAATCCCAAAGTGCGAATCAGCCGCCGTCGCGTCATCAAATGTGGCGAAAAATACTTAGGAATGGCTAAATTGACTCACTCGTATCGCGGGGGACAGGGCCGATTTGGCGGTGAGCCGCCGTGGTTGCGCTAACTTGACCGTGGTTGCGCTAACTGCGTTAAAGCGTCCTGTTCATTCAAGAAAGCGTCATGTTATGAGCCAACTCGCGAGGCGATTTGCAACGCCACACCGGCAATGGCCCGGTGGCGACAATTATTGGGCCGGCGTCGGCACGGCCACCGCGACCAAGGAGTTTGCAGAACATGGCATTCGGACGGGTAAACCCGCAATTCCAGCTGGAAGATCAAGGCATCACCGGGCTGGACAATGTCTATTACAACCTCATCGAGCCGGCCCTGATCGAAGCGGCGCTGCGCAACGGCGAGGGGCGACTGGGGCGCGGGGGCACCTTCCTCGTTTCCACCGGCAAATTCACCGGCCGGTCCCCCAAGGACAAGCATGTCGTCAAGACCGAGAGCGTCGCCGACAGCATCTGGTGGGAAAACAATGCCGAGATGAGCCCTGAAGGGTTCGACAAGCTCTACGAAGACATGCTGGCCCACATGAAGGGAGGCACCTATTACGTGCAGGACCTTGTCGGCGGTGCCGACCCGGCGCATTCGATCAACGTGCGCATGGTGACCGAGCTGGCCTGGCACGGCCTCTTCATCCGGCACATGCTGCGGCGCCCCGAGCGCGAGGCGCTCGACCGGTTCGTCGCCGACTTCACGGTCATCAACTGCCCCAGCTTCCAGGCGGACCCGGCCAAGCACAACTGCCGGTCGGAAACCGTGATCGCGATGAACTTCGACCGCAAGATCATCCTGATCGGCGGCACCGAGTACGCAGGCGAGAACAAGAAATCGGTCTTCACTCTGCTGAACTATCTGCTGCCGGAAAAAGGCATCATGCCGATGCACTGCTCGGCCAACCATGCCGCCGGCAACCCGGTCGACACGGCGATCTTCTTCGGCCTGTCAGGAACCGGCAAGACCACCCTGTCGGCCGACCCCGAGCGGATCCTGATCGGCGACGACGAGCACGGCTGGTCGGATCGCGGCACCTTCAACTTCGAAGGCGGCTGCTATGCCAAGACGATCAACCTCGACCCCGAGGCGGAGCCCGAGATCTACGCCACGACGTCGAAGTTCGGCACCGTGATCGAGAACATGGTCTATGACGAGGACACGCTCGACCTCGACTTCGCCGACGACTCGCTGACGGCGAACATGCGTTGCGCCTACCCGCTCGAGTACATCTCGAACGCCTCGTCGAACGCGCTTGGCGGGCATCCCAAGAATATCATCATGCTGACCTGCGACGCCTTCGGCGTGCTGCCGCCCATCGCGCGGCTGACCCCGGCGCAGGCGATGTATCACTTCCTGTCGGGCTTCACCTCGAAGGTCGCGGGCACCGAGCGCGGCGTGACCGAGCCCGAGCCCACCTTCTCGACCTGCTTCGGCGCACCCTTCATGCCGCGCCGGCCGGAAGCCTATGGCAACCTGCTGCGCGAGAAGATCGCCAAGCACGGCGCGACCTGCTGGCTGGTCAACACCGGCTGGACGGGCGGCGCCTATGGCACCGGCAGCCGGATGCCGATCAAGGCCACCCGCGCCCTGCTGACGGCAGCGCTCGACGGCTCGCTATCCAAGGTCGATTTCCGCAAAGATCCGAATTTCGGTTTCGAAGTGCCGATCAAGGTGCCCGGCGTTCCGGAAGTTCTGCTCGACCCGCGCCGCACCTGGGGCAACCCGGACGGTTACGACGAACAGGCCGACAAGCTGGTGAAGATGTTCGCGGACAATTTCGAACAATATCAGCCCTATATCGACGACGACGTGAAAGCGGCGGCGATCGGGTAAGGGGATCGAACCCATGACGAGGGCCATGCACACCGGTTTCGCATCTGCGGGCGTGTGCGTGGCCCTTTTTCTTTCCGCGCCCGCGGCACTTGCCAACCCGGTAGCACCGGGCGTTGCGGAAATCGAATTCGGTTACATGTGCCAGTTGGAATCGAGCGAGGACGTGATCGCCGAAGACACCATCGCGGGCACGATTTCCAACATCATCGGCTCGCCTGAATTCCAGCGGCTCGGCACCACGGTGCCGGCGCAGATCGGGATCGAATTCGGCATCCTGGCGCGGGTGCTGCCGGAGTACGAAGGGCCCGTCACCTTCCAGGTGGAGCACCCGCCACAGGGGGCCGCGGGCGTGACCCGCGAAAGCTGGTCTGCCTTCCTCTCCGCCAGCGAAATGAGCTTCGCCGGGTTCAGCTTCGAGAAGCAATACGAGTTGACCCCCGGGGAGTGGACGCTGTCCGCCATGTCGAACGGGCAGTTGATCTATGCGGTCACGTTCGACGTGGTTGCACCGATGGGCTCGCCGCTCGACGACCTGGGCTGCGACGGGCCGGCGCTGGTGTCTTGACCGCCCCGTCGGGACGCGCGCGATGACGGCCGAGAGCTACGTCTACAGCACGGTGCCGGACCGCGAGATCGATCACGTGGCCGCGCAGATCCGGCAGGAGCCCGGCCTGTTGAACGAGGAAAAGGTGATCGCGCGGTACCGCGCGACAGGGCTCGAGGTCGACCCCGACCCGTTTTCGAATACCATCGTGGAACGGCTGACACAGGCGCTTGCCGAGCGGCGCCCCTATTCCCTTATCCGGATCGGCGACGGCGAGATCGGGGCGCTTGCCCTCGGGCAGGAGCCTGAAACCCCCACGCTGGACCGGTTCGCGCTTGAGCGGACGGTCATGGACTGCCCCGATCGCTTTCGCGTCAACGAGACCGGCCTGCGCCAGGTGCAGTCGGACATGGCTGCGGCTGTCGCCGCGGCCGATGCGGTGGGCGTGGTCGGCATGTGGCGGGCGCAGCCGGTGGCCGAGGACGTGTTCGCGGAAGATCTTGCGACGCAGGTCTACAAGGACATTCGCGGACGCTCTGGCCACTGGCGATCCATACGCCGCATGCTGGCGATGGCCGAGGGCGGTGAGCTCGGTGGCAAGTTCATCTGCTCGGCGCATAACTACCTGCACCTCGTCGGGAAAGTCTCGTCGCTGGTGAACGCCGCCGAGGGCACGCTTTGTCTGACCAATCGGCCGGGCGCCGTTGCGAAGCTGCAGGCGCGGTTTCCCGCGTGCCGGATCGACCGGATAGAGCTGAACGCCGAGAAGCGGCCGGTCACCGATCTGCCCGACGCCCCCGAATTTCTGCAGGAGGTCGAGGCGCGGCTGCCCGCCGACCTGAGCGGCAAGCTGGTGCTGATCGGCGCCGGGATCTGGGCCGAAACCTACTGCACATGGGCAAAGGCGCGGGGGGCCGTCGCCGTCGACCTCGGCAGCGGGTTCGATCTTCTGGATGGCCGGGCGTCGCGCAAGATGCACCGGCGGTTTCTCGAGACCCGCGGCCTGACGATCGAGGATATCCTGACCGATAGCTGAGTCGCGCGCCGCCTACGGCATGCTCTAGCCCGGCAGGGTGCCTTCCAGCACGTAGCGCAGGATATCGACAACCTCTTTCGGCTCGCGCGCCACGGCCATGGCAGCGGCGTCGACCTCTTTCAGGGCGTGGTCATGTTCGGGCGGCTGAAGGATGATCAGCGACTTGCCCAGCGCACTGGCCATGCCCGCGTCGAAGGCGGCGTTCCACTGCTTGTACTTGTCGCCGAAGCGGACGACGACGACGTCGGCTTCCTCGATCCCCTTGCGGGTGCGGATGGAATTGACCAGCGCACCCTTGCGGTCGTGCCAGAACTTGTTGTCCTCGGCCCCGAGGATGGCCACCCCGCAATCGTCAGAGGCCGCGTGATCGGTCACCGGGGCGTTGAACCAGACGTCGAGCCCGTGCGCCCCGTCGACGATCTGCTGGCGCCAGTCCGTGTGAATTTCTCCGGACAGGTATACTCTCAAACTCATGGCTTCTGTCTCCCTTTCATGTTCGGGCAAAGGGATAGCGCCGGGACAGGCAGGGGCAACCCCCCGCCTGCCCCATCAGAACGCCATCTTCCAGAAGAGCGGCTTGTCTTTCGGCAGCCGCGACAGGTGTTTGCGCCGCTTGGGTCGCAGGAAGGGCGGCACGTCGCGCGTGGGCTCGAAGCAGAACGCCTTGGGCACCGCCGAGTAGAGCGACACCGGCGGGCGGCAGTGTTTCAGCACCGCGCCGGGCCCCGGCTGGTGGTAGTAGACCTCGGCAATCCCCAGCCGGTCGCGCAGCAGCATCAGCGCCGCCAACAGCATGGCGCGGGGCCATACCTTTTCATACCTCGCCGTCAGCGCCGCCTCGTAAGCCTGCGTGTCGCGCAGGGCGCGCGAGCGGGGGCGCTGATCACGCAGGTCGTCGAGCTCGTACCGGACGAAGCGCAGCCAGTCGGACTGGATTTCCTCGATCAGCGCCACGCCGTTGTTACGGTCGATATCGAGCCGCGCCCAGGCCAGCGTCGGCCGCCCGGTTCTGCGCACCGGGTGTTGGGGGCATTCGAACTTGCCACGATCCTGCAGGCCTACCGTGCGTTCCAGCAGGGCAGCGTGATCGCCAGGGAAGTTGAGTTGCACAACGAGGTTCCGCCCCGGGCGGCTGGTCTGGGCCCAATGCCAGTTGCTGTTGCCCCAGACGCTGAAGCTGAGCTCGAAGCCGAGCCAAGGCAGGTCGAAGGCCCGCTCCAGCGCGGTCAACGTGGCGGAGTTGAGGCTGTCGTAGCGGACAGTGCCATCGGCCTGCGCCAGCACCTGAAGATCGGCGCGCCGGATCATCCCGTCACCCGCGGCGGTAAGCGGCTTCACCAGCGGCCGGTCGAGCAGCTTGGCAAGCCGCCCCTGTCGCAGCGCGCGCACGGGCGCGGCCTCGGGCAACAAGGCCTGCAAGAGCCACGCGCTTTCGCGGTCTGTGTAGTAGTTGAACGGCATCGTGCACGGCAGGTCCTGCCGCAGCCGGATGATCTCGTCGGGGGTCATCGGTCTGATCCTGTGGTAAGCGCCATTGCGCCCGCAGGTCAGGCCGCGGGCAACTAGAGGGTCTTTTCGGGCGGTCCTTGCCGCCAGCTTTGTGCAGACATGTCTCTCTCCTGAAGTCGGGAGTCGTTGCGTAAGGCGCCTGAATAGAAGAAGGGCCCGAGTCGCCTCAAGCCCTTCCGAATCTCACGCGTGAAACTGTGACCGGCGGGTCACGTCACTTCCGCAGCACCCCGCCGGTGGCCTTCTCGACCTTCTCGACGATCTTCTGCGACACCGCCTCGATATCGGCATCCTTCAGCGTGCTGTCGGTCGGTTGCAGCCGCACGGTGATGGCCAGGCTTTTCTTGCCCTCGCCGAGGCTGCCGCCGATGAACTCGTCGAACACGCGGACATCCTCGATCAGCGCCTTGTCGGCGCCGGCGGCGGCGTTCACGAGGTTGAGCGCCTCGACCTGCGCGTCGACCACGAAGGCGAAGTCACGCTCGACCGCCTGAAGGCCGCTCACCTCGAGCGCGCCGCGGTTGGCGCCGGCCTTGCGGGGCAGCGGCACCTCGGCGGGCCAGATGGTGAAGCCGACGACCGGGCCTTTGACATCCATCTCGCGCAGCACCTTGGGGTGCAGCTCGCCGAAGATGCCGAGAACCTTCTTGGGGCCGAGGCAGATCTTGCCATGCCGGCCCGGGTGCCACCATTCGCGGGCGCCGCGCAAAATCTGCACCTTGGCGGGGGCGCCGATGGCCGACAGCACGGCCTCGGCGTCGGCCTTGGCATCGTAAAGGTCGACGGCACGCGACTGGCCGTGCACTTCCTTGGGCCCGGTGCGACCGACAAGGATGCCGGTGGCCAGCAGGTGCTGTTCATCCGGCTCGCCACCGTGGAAGGCCTGCCCCACCTCGAAAAGCGCCATGTCCATGATGCCGCGCGCCTGGTTGCGGGCGGCGGCCTGCAACAGGCCGGGCAGCAGCGCCGGGCGCATGTGGCTCATTTCCGAGCTGATCGGGTTCGCGAGCATCTCGGCATCGGTGCCGCCGCCGAACAGCTCGGCCGCGGGTTTGTCGATGAAGCTGTAGGTGACGCACTCGTTATAGCCCAGCGCCGCACAGGTGCGCCGCGCGATCTGTTCGCGCTTCTGGATCGGGCTGAGGATCGGCTTGGGCACGCCGGCCGACATGCGGCGCATCGGTTTGCCTTCCAGCTTGGTGAGCGAGGCGACACGGGCCACCTCTTCCACCAGGTCGGCCTCGCCCATCACGTCGGGGCGCCAGCTGGGCACGTGGGCCATGTTGCCTTCGAGCCGGAAACCGAGGCGGGTGAGCGTCTGGCGCTGGTCGCTTTCGGGGATGTCCATACCGACCAGGGACTGCACGCGCGCGGGGTCGAGCCGGTAGGCGCGGCTGACGTCGGGCACTTCGCCGGCGACGACCACCTCGGAGGGCTCACCGCCGCAGAGATCGAGGATCATCTGCGTGGCCAGCTCGTGGCCTTGCATGTTGAATTCCGGGTCGATCCCGCGCTCGTTGCGGTAGCGGGCGTCGGAGTTGATCTTGAGCGCGCGGCCGGTATGGGCGATCTGGATATGATCCCAGACGGCGGCCTCGAGGAAGACATTGGTCGTCTCCTGGGTGCAGCCGGTGGCAAGCCCCCCCATGATGCCGGCGATGCTTTCGATGCCTGCGTCGTCGGAGATCACCACCTGCCCTTCGGAGAAGGTGTAGGTTTTCTCGTCGAGCCCTTCCAGCGTCTCGCCGCCCTTGGCGCGGTGAACGCGCAGGTTGCCCTTCACCTTGTCGGCGTCGAACACGTGCAGGGGGCGGTTGCGGTCATGGGTGAAGAAGTTCGTGATATCGACCAGCGCCGAGATCGGGCGCAAGCCGATGGCGCGCAGACGGTCCTGCAGCCATTCGGGGCTGGGGCCGTTCTTGACGTTCCGGATCAGGCGGCCGGCGAAGACATGGCAGCCGTTCTCACGCGTGTCCTCGTCGATGGTGACATCGATCGGGCACGGGAACTGTCCCTCTACATGGGCCTCGGGCGCCGGCTTCATCGTGCCGATGCCGCGTGCCGCAAGGTCGAGCGCGATGCCGCGCACGCCCAGCGCGTCAGGCCGGTTGGGGGTGATGGCGATCTCGATCACCGGGTCGACCTTGGCCGGGTCATTGGCAGCCAGCCAGTCGGCGAAGCTTTGCCCCACCTCGCCCGAGGGCAGCTCGATGATGCCGTCATGCTCCTCGGAAAGCTCCATCTCGCGCTCGGAACACATCATGCCGAAGCTTTCGATGCCACGGATCTTACCGACGCCGATGGTGGTGTCGATTCCAGGCACATAGACGCCGGGCTTGGCGATCACGACCGTGATCCCCTCGCGGGCATTGGGGGCGCCGCAGATGATCTGTTTTTCGCCCTCGCCGGTCTCCACCTGGCAGACCCGCAGCCGGTCGGCGTCGGGGTGCTTCTCGGCCTTCACGACCTTGCCGATGGTAAACTCCGACAGGCGGGCGGCGGGGTTCGAGATTTCCTCGACCTCGAGCCCGAGATCGGTCAGCGCCTCTGCGATCTCGTCGACGGAGGCGGTCGTTTCAAGGTGGTCTTTGAGCCAGGACAGGGTGAATTTCATCGTGCGTCTTCCGCCGGTTTTTCGAACTCACGCGGGCTTTAGCGGATAAGGCGGGGTGTTGGAAGGGGGCGCTGCCCCCAACGTTGAAACCCCGCGGGTTTCAACGTCTCCCCCGGGATATTTTCGGCCAGAAGAAGCGAGGGTCGGTTTCAGACGGAGAAGACGGCGCGGCGGATGAGGTTGAGGCCGGCGATCAGCAGGACGATGAGGGTAAGCTTGCGGAAGGCGGCCTGTTCGATGCGGTCGTGGATGCGGAAGCCGATCCACATGCCGAGAAGCGCGGGGAGGACAAGCAGGCCCGAGGCCGGCATGGTGTCCGAGTTGAGCACGCCCGAGGTGAGATGCGCGCCCATCAGCACCACGGCGCCGGCGCCGTAGATCACGCCCTGCACGCGGATCTGCTCGGTTTTCTCGGTGTCGAGCGCGGTCAGCAGGGCCACGGTGGGCGGGCCCCAGACGCCCGAGATGCCGCCGAAGAAACCCGCCACGGCGCCGACGCCGGCTTCGATCTTTCGACCCGGGGGATGGGGCAGGCGCAGGGGGCGGCCCAGAAGCGTGGCACCGGCGTAGAGCGTGATCGGCAGGCCGATCGCCCAGAGCATCGCCTTGGCGGGCACGATGGCCACAAGCTGTGCCGAGAGGATCATCACCACGAAACCCGCGACCAGGAACAGGCGGAAGCGGCGGATCGACTCCCAAGCTGCGCGGACCCCCTGACGGAGCGCCTGCCAGCCGTTGGTGACCAGCGTCGGCAGGATCAGCCAGCCCAGCGC
Organism: Roseovarius indicus; assembly: GCF_008728195.1. Classification (NCBI taxonomy): domain Bacteria; kingdom Pseudomonadati; phylum Pseudomonadota; class Alphaproteobacteria; order Rhodobacterales; family Roseobacteraceae; genus Roseovarius; species Roseovarius indicus. The sequence continues at coordinate 188,020 of NZ_CP031598.1, read as the reverse complement.
CACATCGGGGGGGAGAACGGAACTCAGGCCGGAAATCAGGATCATCGGCATGCCGAAGCCGACCATGCCCTTGATGAGGCCGGCCAGGACTGCCACGGCGCAGCCGAACACCAAGAGACCGAAAGAGAGCACATCCATGGCCCCCTCCTAGCACTTTCCCCGGCGGCCGCACGGGCTATTTGAGGTCGAACGCCAGCAGCGGTGCTGCGCCCGCGGCATGATGGCGCAAGATTAGAACAAAACCCAAGGGGATTTGGCATAATAGTTGCGCTGCACCTGCAAAGTAGCTAGGACAGGGCGACTTCGAAAAGGGGAACTGATTCATGGCTCACGACGGACAGGACACCGTGACCGCAGCGCCGGTCATACTGGACGATCTTCTGACCCTCACCGGCGCCGCCGTGGCGCCCGCCGCAGCCGTGCTGGACGCGGCGAAAGACAGCATCCGCGAGATGGTCGTGGTCGATGGCCGCGTGTCGTCGCGCGCCGTGGAAGCGCATCAGAGCGCGTCGCACGGGCTGGCATGGCTTGCCACCTACGTGGAAGCGCTGCGGCAGATGCAGAAATGGGCCGAGGGGCTGAAGGAAGCCGGCAAGTTCGGCGAGGTCGAACAGCTGATCCACCAGATCGCGTTCGGCGAATACCTGCACCAGATCGCCGGCGGCATCCCGATGAACCAGGGCGAGGTCGTGCGCCTGCAGGAGATGGGCCTTGGCTGGGATGCGCTGTCGGGCTTCCAGTGCAGCGAAGTGCAGACCCTGATGGCCCGCGGCAACACCCAGTCCGCGCGCACCCGGCTTGTCGAGCTGATGCAGGAGCGCAGCGCCGAAACCACCGTGGGCGCCACCGGGCTCGACGAAGAGCTGGAGATGATCCGCGAACAGTTCCGCCGCTTCGCGCTCGACAAGGTGGAGCCTTACGCGCACGAGTGGCACCTGAAGGACGAGCTGATCCCGATGGAGATCATCGAGGAGCTGGCCGAAATGGGCGTGTTCGGGCTGACCATCCCCGAGAACCTCGGCGGGCTGGGCCTGTCGAAGGCCTCGATGGTGGTGGTCTCGGAAGAGCTGTCGCGCGGGTATATCGGTGTCGGTTCGCTGGGCACGCGGTCGGAGATCGCGGCCGAGCTGATCCTGGCCGGGGGCACGGACGATCAGAAATCGCATTGGCTGCCGAAGATCGCCAGCGGGGAAATCCTGCCGACCGCCGTGTTTACCGAGCCCAACACCGGCTCCGACCTCGGCAGCCTGCGCACCCGGGCGGTCAAGGACGAGAACGGCGATTACACCGTGACCGGCAACAAGACCTGGATCACCCACGCCGCGCGCACCCATGTGATGACGCTTCTGGCGCGCACGGATCCGTCGACGACCGATTACAAGGGCCTGTCGATGTTCCTGGCCGAGAAGACGCCGGGCACCGACGAGGCCCCCTTCCCCACCGAGGGCATGACCGGCGGCGAGATCGAGGTGCTGGGCTATCGCGGCATGAAGGAATACGAGCTCGGCTTCGACAACTTCAAGGTCAAGGGCGAGAACCTTCTGGGCGGCGAAGAAGGGAAGGGCTTCAAGCAGCTCATGGAGACCTTCGAGAGCGCCCGCATCCAGACCGCCGCCCGCGCCGTGGGCGTGGCGCAGTCGGCGCTGGATATCGCCATGCGCTATGCCATCGACCGCAAGCAGTTCGGCAAGTCGCTGATCGAATTTCCGCGCGTTTCGGGCAAGCTGGCGATGATGGCGGTCGAGATCATGGTCGCCCGCCAGCTGACCTATTACAGCGCGTGGGAGAAGGATAACGGCCACCGCTGCGACCTCGAGGCCGGGATGGCCAAGCTGCTGGGCGCGCGGGTCGCGTGGGCTGCGGCCGATAACGGGCTGCAGATCCACGGCGGCAACGGCTTTGCACTGGAATATTCGATCAGCCGGGTCCTGTGCGACGCGCGGATCCTGAACATCTTCGAAGGGGCTGCGGAAATCCAGGCACAGGTGATCGCGCGGCGGTTGCTGGGCTAGGCCCGCACTCTCGGTGAACCAGGATCAGGCATCATCCGGCGGGGTGATGCCTTTTTCTTTGAGTTCGGCCAATGCGTCATTGGATTTGCGCAGCCCCTCGTGCCCCGAGGCATCGAGCACTTCGCGGGTCTTGAGAAACTGGATATCGGGGTAGGCCACCACCTCGACCCGGTTGCCCCACGGATCGAGAAAATCGAACCGCTTGTCCGACACGAAGGTGATGCCTGCCTCTTCCATCCGGGCGCGAAGCCCCTCACGGTCATCGACCACGAGGCCGAAATGACGGTGGTTGTCGGTGGTGATCTCGTCCACCTCCATCAGCGCAAGGAACTGGTCGCCCATGTCGAGGAAGGCCGAGCCCTCGCCGCGTCCGCGCAACTCGAAGTCGAACCAGGTGCCGTAGAACTCGAGCGCCTCTTCGATGTTACCGACTTCGAGGGCGACATGGTTGATGCCGACGAGCTTGGGGCGGGTGGCTGGCATGGCGGCAACTCCGTTCATACAGACGACAGACAGATAGCGCGGCCACCTGCCCTGTCCACGGCGTCAGGGCGTCAGCAGCCGCCGGTAAAGCGTGTCGAGATAGGCGCTGGCCCCGTCATGCACGTCTTTGCCTTCCATCAGCACCTGCAGCTGGGCGTCGAAATCGGCGTAATGTTGGGTCGTCGCCCAGATCGAAAAAATCAGGTGGCGCGGGTCGACCGGGGCCAGCCGCCCCTCGGCGACCCAGCCATCGATCATCGCGGCGGAGTGTTCCAGCAGCGGCTTCAGCACGGTTTCGAGATCGGGCCCCATGCGGGGGGCGCCGTGGATGATCTCGTTGGCAAAAAGCCGGCTTTCGCGGGGGAACTCACGGCTCATATCGAGCTTGCGGTGGACATATTGAAGAAGCTCTTCCAGCGGGTCGCCCTCGGGGTCGATCTCTCGCAGCGGGTCGAGCCAGGTATCCATCAGCGCGTTGAGCAGCGTGACGTGGATCTCCTCCTTGCCGGAGAAGTAGTAAAGGATGTTCGGCTTCGACAGCCCGGCCTCCGACGCGATCTGGTCGAGCGTCGCGCCGCGGAAGCCGTATTGCGAAAACACCTCGAGCGCCGCATCGAGGATTCGCTTGCGGTTCCGGCGCTGGATGCGGCTCGGTTTCGGGGTGTCCTCGGCGGCGGGCATGTCCTGCATCGAACGTCCTTCTTTCCTCTGCTCAAATCTCTAGCATCATTGGGGCGTTACTGGCCAGATCGGCGGGGCGTCGCACTCGTGCCTTGACAGGAATAGCCTGCTCCGCAATCGTAACTTGACCAAATGGTAAAAAAGCCAGAACCGCAAGAGCCCGGCAGAAATTTGCGCTATCCGCGCGACTCGGGCACCTTGGACGGGTCAACAGCAAGAGGGATGATGCCATGTCGGCACCGGGCGAGAACCTGAAGATCAACGGCGACCGGCTGTGGGACAGCCTGATGGAGATGGCCAAAATCGGGCCGGGCGTGGCCGGCGGGAACAATCGCCAGACCCTGACCGACGAAGACGCCGAGGGCCGCGCGTTGTTTCAGAAATGGTGTGAAGAGGCGGGCTGTTCCATGGGGCTCGACGAGATGGGCAACATGTTTGCCCGGCGCGAGGGCACCGACCCCGACGCGCTGCCGGTCTACGTGGGCTCGCACCTCGACACGCAGCCGACGGGCGGCAAGTATGATGGCGTGCTGGGCGTGCTGGCCGGGCTGGAACTGGTGCGCAGCCTGAACGACCTCGACATCAAGACGAAGCACCCGATCGTGGTGACCAACTGGACCAACGAGGAAGGCACGCGGTTTGCGCCGGCGATGCTTTCTTCGGGGGTGTTTGCCGGCATGCACGAGCAGGACTGGGCCTATGGCAGGGTCGATGCCGAGGGGAAAACCTTTGGCGAAGAACTGGAACGGATCGGCTGGAAGGGCGAGGAAAAGGTCGGTGATCGCAAGATGCACGCCTTCTTCGAGCTGCATATCGAACAGGGCCCGATCCTCGAGGCCGAGGAGAAGGATATCGGCGTCGTCACCCACGGCCAGGGCCTCAGCTGGACGCAGGTGACGATCACCGGCAAGGATGCCCATACCGGTTCGACCCCGATGCCGATGCGGAAGAATGCCGGGTTGGCGATGGCCCGCGTGCTGGAACTGGTCGAGGAGATCGCCCTGTCGCACGCGCCCGACGCCGTGGGCGCGGCGGGCCATATCGACATCTACCCCAACTCGCGCAACGTGATCCCCGGCAAGGCGGTCTTCACCGTCGATTTCCGCTCGCCTCAGCTTGATGTGATCGAGGACATGGTGGCCCGGATGAAGGAGGGCGCCAAGAAGATTTGCGCCGACATGGGCTGCGAGGTGGAATTCGAGAAAGCCGGCGGGTTCGACCCGGTGGAATTCGACGAAACCTGCGTGACCGCCATCCGCAACGCCGCCGAACGGCTGGGCTATTCCCACCGCAACCTCGTCTCGGGCGCCGGTCACGACGCCTGCTGGATCAACCGCGTGGCGCCCACCGCCATGGTGATGTGCCCCTGTGTCGACGGGCTGTCGCATAACGAGGCCGAGGAGATATCGAAGGAATGGGCCACTGCGGGGGCGGATGTGCTGATGCATGCGGTCGTGGAGACCGCGGAGATCGTGGAATAATTGGGGGCCAGCCCCCAAACCCCCGGGATATTTTGCCCAAGAAGAAGGCAGATACTCTGCGGGACAAACCAGGGAGTTAGACAATGACCACCAAAGTCATCAAGAACGGCACCGTCTGCACGGCGGACCGGTTGTGGAAAGCCGACGTCCTGATCGAGGGCGAGACCATCAAGCAGATCGGCGAAGACCTGTCTGGCGACGAGTATATCGACGCCGAGGGCGCCTATGTCATCCCCGGCGGTATCGACCCGCATACGCACCTCGAGATGCCCTTCATGGGCACCACCGCCGCCGAAACCTTCGAGACGGGCACCTGGGCCGCGGCCTGTGGCGGGACGACCATGCTGGTCGATTTCTGCCTGCCGGGCGCCGACGGCTCGCTCAAGAACGCGATCAACGAGTGGCACCGCAAGTCGGGGCCGCAGATTTGCAGCGATATCGGCTACCACATCGCCGTGACCGGCTGGAACGAGACCATCTTCAACGAGATGAAGGACGCCGTGGAAATGGGCGTCAACTCGTTCAAGCACTTCATGGCCTACAAGGGCGCGCTGATGATCGAGGATGACGAGATGTTCGCCTCGTTCAAGCGCTGCCGCGAGCTGGGAGCGCTGCCGATGGTGCATGCCGAGAACGGCGATATCGTCGCCGACCTGCAGCAGCAGATGCTGGAACAGGGCATCACCGGGCCCGAGGGCCACGCCTACTCGCGGCCGCCGGAAGTGGAGGGCGAGGCCGCCAACCGGGCGATCATGATCGCCGATGCGGCGGGCGTGCCGCTCTATATCGTGCATGTGAGCTGCGAGCAGGCGCATGAAGCCATCCGCCGCGCTCGGCAGAAGGGGATGCGGGTCTATGGGGAGCCGCTGATCCAGTTCCTGACGCTGGACGAGAGCGAGTATTTCAACAAGGACTGGGATCATGCCGCCCGCCGCGTCATGTCGCCCCCCTTCCGCGACAAGCAAAACCAGGACGGCCTGTGGAACGGTCTCGCGGCCGGTTCGCTGCAGGTGGTCGCGACCGACCACGCCGCCTTCTCGACCGAGCAGAAGCGGATGGGTGTCGACGATTTCACCAAGATCCCGAATGGCTCGAACGGGCTGGAGGAGCGGCTGTCGGTGCTTTGGACCAAGGGCGTGGAAACCGGCCGCCTGACGCCGCAGGAATTCGTGGCGGCGACCTCCACCAACGTGGCCAAGATCCTCAACATCTACCCCAAGAAGGGGGCGATCGTGGAAGGGGCGGATGCCGATATCGTGGTCTGGGACCCGAAGATTTCCAAGACGATCTCGGCGGCCAATCACCATTCGATCCTTGATTACAACGTCTTCGAGGGGTTCGAGGTGACGGCCAACGCCCGCTACACCATCTCGCGCGGCGAGGTGATCTGGGCCTGGGGCCAGAACTCGCAGCCGCAGCCCGGCCGCGGCCGTTTCGTGCCCCGCCCTGCCTTCCCCTCGGCGCATGCCGCGCTGTCGAAATGGAAGGAACTGACGGCGCCGAAACAGATCCACCGGGACCCGATGAATATTCCGGCGGGGATCTGAGATTTACCGGTCTCTCCCGTCGGTTGGCGGGGGCGGCCCATTGACAACACCGGGCCAGCATGGGTGCAATTCGCCCGATGCAAGCGGGGGACAAAACTTGACGGGAAATTCGGTCATCAGCGCGAACGACCTCTCGCTGACCTTCGAGACGAATGACGGGCCGGTTCACGCGCTCAAGGATGTGACGCTGGACGTGCAGAAGGGCGACTTCGTTTCCTTCATCGGGCCTTCGGGCTGTGGGAAGACGACCTTCCTGCGCTGCATGGCCGACCTGGAACATCCCACCGGCGGCTCGATCACCGTCAATGGCGTGAGCGCGGCCGAGGCGCGGATGGCACGGGCCTATGGCTATGTCTTCCAGGCGGCGGGCCTTTACCCCTGGCGCACCATCGGCGGCAATATCCGTCTGCCGCTCGAGATCATGGGTTATGGCAAGTCCGAGCAGGATCGGCGCGTGAAAGAGGTGCTGGAACTGGTCGACCTTGCGGGGTTCGAAAAGAAATACCCTTGGCAATTGTCGGGCGGGATGCAGCAGCGCGCCTCGATCGCGCGGGCGCTGGCCTTCGATGCCGATATCCTGTTGATGGACGAGCCCTTCGGCGCGCTGGACGAAATCGTGCGCGACCACCTCAACGAGCAGCTTCTGCAGCTATGGGACCGGACGGAAAAGACGATCTGCTTCGTCACGCACTCGATTCCAGAGGCGGTCTACCTTTCGACGCGCATCGTGGTCATGTCGCCGCGTCCGGGCCGGATTACCGACGTGATCGAAAGCCCGCTGCCGAAGGAGCGCCCGCTCGATATCCGCGACACGCCTGAATTCCTCGAAATCGCCCATCGCGTGCGCGATGGCCTGCGGGCGGGGCACAGCTATGACGACTAAGGCCCGCTCCTCCGCCCTTGCGGGCGGCGTCGCCATTTGCAGGGGTGCCCCCGCTCCGGTTGAAGAGCGGGGGACTTTCACTGTTCACGGTTATCGGCTCTCCAGCCTGTACCGTGGCTTCAGGACAGCACCCAATCCTTTCATTGTTCTTAAAATACTCAAGAAACCTGCTCTCGATCCGCGCTGTCGGCTGAGTATTTTCGGAACAGTGAAACAACCGGCGGGGGCAACCTGATGCGGAATGCCGTGCCCGTCCTGACCGTGGTCGCCGTGATCTTCGCCCTGTGGTACGGGGCGGCGGTCGTGCTGAACGCCCCCTGGGCCTATGACAAGGCCAAGCGGGCGGACGTGACGCTTGGGTTTTCCGAACTGGTGGCCGACACGTGGAGCCAGGACAAGCCCAAGCTGCCCGCACCGCACCAGGTTGCGGTCGAGATCTGGAACACCACCGGCGAGATGGTTCAGAACGGGCGGGCCTTTTCCAAGCGGTCGCTGATTTATCATGCGTGGGTCACCTTCTCCTCGACCATGCTGGGCTTCGTACTTGGCACGGTGCTCGGGATCGCGCTGGCGGTGGGAATTGTCTACAATCGCACGATGGACATGAGCGTGATGCCCTGGGTGATCGCCAGCCAGACCATTCCCATTCTCGCCATCGCGCCGATGATCATCGTGGTCTTGAACGCGGTGGGCATTTCCGGGCTGCTGCCCAAGGCGATGATCTCGATGTATCTCAGCTTCTTCCCGGTCGTGGTCGGCATGGTGAAGGGCCTGCGCAGCCCCGGACCGATGCAGCTTGACCAGATGCGCACCTGGAACGCCTCCTCCTCGCAGACCTTCTGGAAGCTGCGCCTGCCCTCGTCGATGCCGTACCTGTTCACCTCGCTGAAGATCGCCATGGCGGCGAGCCTTGTCGGGGCCATCGTGGGCGAATTGCCCACCGGCGCCGTGGCGGGGCTCGGCGCGCGGCTGCTGACGGGCAGCTATTACGGCCAGACCATCCAGATCTGGAGCGCGCTGATCATGGCCGCGACGCTGGCCGCCGTGCTGGTAGGGCTCATCGGCCTCATGCAGCGGATCACGCTCAAGCGGATGGGGATGGCGGAATGATGTGGGTGATCGCAGGCCTCGCCGCATGGGCGCTCGGGTGGTGGCTCAATCACGTGCTGTCGCACCGTCCGGCCAACCGGTTCACCCGGCTGGCCGTGCCGGTGATCTTCGGGCTGACGGTCATCGTGGTGTGGGAATGCATCGTGCGGGGGTTCGACATCCCGACCGTGCTGTTGCCCGCGCCGACGCAGATTGCCGTGCGCTTCGCCGCCTCCACCGGCATCCTGTGGCAGGATTTCGTGCAGACCGCCATCAAGGGCGCGCTGACCGGCTACATCCTGGGCTGTGGCGCCGCCGTGCTGCTGGCCGTGGCGATCGACCGCTCGCCCTTCCTCAAGCGCGGCCTGCTGCCGGTGGGCAATTTCGTGGCCGCCCTGCCCATCGTCGGCACCGCGCCCATCCTGGTGATGTGGTTCGGCTTCGACTGGCAGTCGAAGGCGGCCGTGGTCGTGGTCATGGTGTTCTTCCCGATGCTGGTGAACACCGTGCAGGGCCTGCAGGACACCGATGCGATGCAGCGCGACCTGATGCGCACCTATGCCGCAAGCTACTGGCAGACGCTCTTCAAGCTACGCCTGCCCGCCGCCATGCCGTTCATCTTCAACGGCCTCAAGATCGCCACCACGCTGGCCCTCATCGGCGCCATCGTGGCCGAGTTCTTCGGCTCGCCGATCAAGGGCATGGGCTTTCGCATCTCGACCTCGGTCGGGCAGCTCTCGATGGACCTTGTCTGGGCCGAGATCGTGGTCGCGGCGCTGGCGGGCTCGGGCTTCTACGGCGGGGTTGCGCTGATCGAGAAGGCAATGACATTCTGGCACCCATCACAAAGGGGCCGGGCATAACCGGAACCACAACAAGGGAGACGACAAAGATGAACAAACTCGCCACGACCATCGGCCTAGCGGCCGCGGGGCTCTTCGCCGGCATGGCGCAGGCCGCCGACGAGGTCACGATCCAGCTCAAATGGGTGACCCAGGCCCAGTTCGCAGGCTATTACGTGGCCCAGGACCAGGGCTTTTACGAAGAGGAAGACCTCGACGTCACGATCAAACCGGGCGGCCCCGACATCGCGCCGGCGCAGGTGATCGCGGGCGGCGGTGCCGACGTGATCGTCGACTGGATGCCCTCGGCGCTGGCCAGCCGCGAGAAGGGGCTTGGGCTCGTCAACATCGCCCAGCCCTTCAAGAGCTCGGGCATGATGCTGACCTGCCGCAAGGATACCGGTGTCGAAGGCCCGGAAGACTTCAAGGGCAAGACGCTGGGCGTCTGGTTCTTCGGCAACGAGTATCCGTTCCTCAGCTGGATGAGCCAGTTGGGCATCCCGACCGAGGGCGGCGATGACGGCGTGACCGTGCTCAAGCAGGGTTTCAACGTCGATCCGCTTCTTCAGGGTCAGGCGGCGTGCATTTCGACCATGACCTACAACGAGTACTGGCAGGTGATCGACGCGGGCCTGACGCCCGACGACCTGATCGTCTTCAAGTACGAGGACCAGGGCGTCGCCACGCTGGAAGACGGGCTGTACGTGCTTGAGGAGAACCTCGAGGACGAGGAGTTCAAGGACAAGATGGTACGCTTTGTCCGGGCCTCGATGAAAGGCTGGAAGTGGGCCGAGGAGAACCCCGACGAGGCAGCGATGATCGTCCTCGACAACGACGCAACCGGTGCCCAGACCGAAGAGCACCAGAAGCGGATGATGGGCGAGGTCGCCAAGCTGACCGCGGGTTCGAACGGCGCGCTTGATCCGGAAGATTTCGAGCGGACCGTCGAGTCGCTGCTGTCGGGCGGGTCGGCCCCGGTGATCACCGAGCACCCGGGCGAAGCCGCCTGGACGCACGAGATCACCGACGAGGCGCTCGACTAAGCTCAACCGAAAGGTGATTCAGATTTCACCGTCGTGGGCCCGGGCCGAACAGGTTCCGGGCCCATTTTTTGTGCTACGCCCCGCGGCCACATTCCCGCCACATTGGCACGGGTTGAGTGAAGACGATCCCACAACACCATATATTGTGATGGCGCCATCCCGCGCGCCTGTAACTCTTTCAAATGAATACTTTATCCGCCACTTTGCTTATGCTAGCGTTTAGTTAGTAAATATAAAAACCCGCCAAAAGTGCGGGACGAGGCAGAAAAGAGCAGGTTCATGAGAGCCCGGAGCAGACAGCCGATCCGGTGGGGGCTGGTGGCGTTGGCCGCCCTCTGGATGTTGGTCATAGTACCCCTAAGCGCCGCGGCGGCCCCCTATGCCGCCCTCGTGATGGACGCCCGGTCGGGCGAGGTGCTGCATTCGAGGAATGCAGACACGCCGTTGCACCCCGCGTCCCTTACAAAGATGATGACCCTCTACATCGTGTTCGAAGCCGTCGAGAACGGCGAGATCGGGCTTGATGACCGGGTCAAGATTTCCAGCCATGCCGCCAGCGAGCCGCCCAGCAAGCTGGGCCTGCGCGCTGGGCAGAGCATTCGCCTGCGCTACCTGATCCGCGCCGCGGCCGTGAAATCGGCCAATGACGCGGCCACGGCGCTTGGCGAGGCGATCGAGGGCTCGGAAGCGCGCTTTGCCCAGCGGATGAACCGCACGGCCAAGGCCCTCGGCATGAAGAACACCACGTTCAAGAACGCGCACGGCCTGACCGAATCCGGTCACCTGTCGACGGCGCGCGACATGTCGATCCTCGGGCGGCACGTGTTCTACGACTACCCGGAATACTACAACCTCTTCTCGCGCATCACCGCCGATGCGGGCGTGCGCAAGGTCTACCATACCAACCGCAAGCTTCTGCGCAGCTACAAGGGCGCCGACGGCATCAAGACGGGCTATACCCGTGCCGCCGGTTTCAACCTCGTGGCCAGCGCCGAGCGGGACGGCAAGCGCATCATCGCCACGGTGTTTGGCGGCCGCTCGACCGCGTCGCGCAACGCCAAGGTGGCGGAACTGCTCGACCTAGGCTTCCGCCGCTCCAAGACGCGTGTGGCGCTGCACAAGCCGGCGAAACCGCCCTACATGGGCCGGATCAACGGCGACGATACGCCCGGCGGCTACGGCAAGAAGGTTCGGTTGGCCGGTGCGGCCGCGGTCAAGAGCAGCCTTCGGCCAAAGCTGCGGCCCGCCACAGAGGAACCGGCGCCAATCCTGGTGGCCGACAAGGATGATATCGAGAACGCCGTGCTTGCCGCGCAGGAGGTGGCACTGGCGGAAACGGAGCCAGAGGCCGGGTCTTCCAGCGGTACGGAAGCGGAAGAGGCCGAACTGGCCCCCGAGGCCGACAGCGAAGTGCTTACAGCCGCGCTTGACGTGAACCCCGAGGTGACGCCCGAGATTCGCCCCGAGAGCATCATCCTGGCCTCGCGCGAGATCGGCGAGCCGAATGGTGACCCCGAGCAGGAGATCGTCGAACGTGTCTCGACCTCGGGCGGGCGCCACTGGGGCATCACGGTCGGCCGCTACCCGAGCCAGTACAAGGCCCGCAAGGTGCTCTTGCAGATCGCGCTCAACGAGATGTCGACACTGGATGGCAGCCTGCGCAAGGTGCTCAAGCGCACCGGCGGCTACGACGCCAACTTCATGGGCATGACCCGCGAGACCGCCGAGCTGGCCTGCCGTCGGCTTCAGGCCAAGAAGATCACCTGTTTCATGATCGAACCGACGGGGTAACGCCCCGTCGGCCACATCCGCCACGGTGCTCCGAAAGGGCACCGAAGGCGGGGAAGACGACACGTACTCCCCTAACCGGGGATGCGCACCTCCCGGACGCGGCCCCCACCGCCGCGTCCGGGAACTTTGCTTTCTCCCCCGGCGTTCTACCTTGTACCTGTATGCCGCTTGGGAGGTCGCCATGCCGAAATTTGCTCCACTCGCTCTTGTCCTGATATTTACCGCCACCGGCCCCGTCGCCGCGGCTGACACCACGACCATGTGCCTCGACCAGAGCGGCACCGGTGAAGCGCAGTGCACCTGCGCGACGAAAGAGCTGAAGGAGGATATCGGCGAGGATGACGCCGAACTCTATAACGCGGTGAGCGTGCTCTATCTCGACGGCAAGGCCAACGGTCAGGAGATGGGCGACGCCTGGGACGCGGCGATCGAAACGGTCGCCATGCAAAGCGAGATGGACCAGACGGAACTTCTCGAGCGGATGAACGCCGCGGGCAAGGCCCACAAAGAGGCGATCAGCGCTTGCAAGGATGCGAAAGCAGAGTGACCCCTGCCCCATCGTGACGCCGAGCATGCCCGCCGATAGCCAAGCGCTACTGCTTCGGCTTGTCGTCGTACTCGTCCGACAGAATGCGCCGGGCATCGCCCTCAGGGTCGTCATACTGGTTCGTCTTGACCGTCCAGATGAAGAAGGCCAGCCCCATGCCCCCCATGATCAGCGAAATCGGAATGAGATAGGCGAGAATGGTCATGGCTACCTCAGGCGCAATGCGTTCAAGGACACGGTAATGGACGAGGCCGACATGGCCAAGGCCGCGATCAAGGGCGAACACAGCCCCGCCACCGCCAGCGGCACGGCGATGATGTTGTAGACCGTGGCGATGCGGAAGTTTTCCCTGATGCGGCGGGTCGCCGACTTCGCGGTGCCGCAGGCCGCCGGGATGGGCGACAAGTCACCGCCCAGAAGGACGATATCGCTGGCCACCCGGGCGGCATCCAGCGCCGAGGCGGGCGAGATCGACACATGCGCCGCCGTCAGCGCCGCCGTATCGTTGAGCCCATCGCCAACCATCAGAACCTTGCGGCCCTCGTCGGTCATGGCCCGCACCCGCGCGGCCTTGTCCGCCGGCAGGGCTTCGGCCATCCAGCGCTCGATCCCCAGCCTCTGTGCCAGCGCCTCGACCGCCGCCGTGGTGTCGCCCGACATCAGGTAGACCTGCTTGCCCGCCGTCTTCAGCTCGGCCACGGCCTCCTCTGCCCCGGCGCGCAGCCGGTCGGCGAAGACGAACGCCACCGGCGCCGCACCGCCCCGCTGCAGGAAGCTCGCGGTCACAGACATACCTTCGGCCCCGGTCCAGCTTGCCCGGCCGAGGCGCACCTCCTGCCCGCGGATCGTGCCCTTGGTGCCGTAGCCCGGCACCTCGGTCACGTCGCTCACCCTGGCCGGAGCAAATCCCGCCGCCCGTGCCGCCTTGGTGATGGCCTGCGACAGCGGATGCGACGAGCCCTGCGCCAGCGCAAGCGCCAGCTCGACATCGGCCCGCTTCAGATCGCCAAGATTGGTCAGTTCCGGTGTGCCCTCGGTCAGCGTGCCGGTCTTGTCGAAGACCACCGCGTCAACCTCGGCCAGCCGCTCCAGCGCCGTCTCATGCTTGATGAGCATCCCCTTTCGGAACAACCGCCCGCTCGCCGCCGTGGTCACCGCCGGCACGGCCAAACCCAGCGCACAGGGGCACGTGATGATCAGCACCGCCGCCGCGATGTTGAGCGCGGTGCGCACGTCGAAGGTGTAGAGATACCAGCCAACGAAGGCCAAGGCCGACAGGATATGCACCCCCGGCGCATAAAGCTTCGCCGCCTTGTCGGCGAGCGAGGTATAGCGTGACCGGCCCGACTCGGCGATCGCCACAAGGTCGGCCATCTGGTGCAGCGAGGTATCGGCGCCCACCGCCGTCGCACTTACAGTCAGCGGCCCGGTGAGGTTCACCTCGCCGGCCGACACGGCCTGCCCGACGCCGGCAAACACCGGCACCGTCTCGCCCGTCAGCAGCGACCGGTCGATCTCCGACGTGCCCTCGACGATCTCGCCATCGACCGGCATACGCCCGCCGGGGCGTACAAGCACCATGTCGCCCACCGCCAGCTCGGCCACGGCGACGGTCTGCTCCTGCCCGTCCCGCAACAGCACCGCACGCGGCACCTCCAGCGCGGTCAGCTCCTGTGCTGCCGAGCGGGCGACCGCCCTTGTGCGGTGATCGAGGTACCGTCCCGCCAGCAGGAAGAAGGTCAGCGCCAGCGCCGCATCGAAATAGGCGTGTTCGCCCGACAGCGACGTCTCCCAAAGCGAGGTCACCACCGCCAGCAGGATCGCCAGCGTGATCGGCACGTCCATATTCAACTGCCGGTTCTTCAGCGCCGCCCAGGCATTGGCGAAGAAGGGCTGCCCCGAAAACGCGATGGTCGGCAGCGCGATGGCGGCCGAGATCCAGTGGAACATGTCCCGCGTCGCATCCTCGGCGCCGGACCAGACCGACACCGACAGCAGCATCACGTTCATCGACGCAAACCCGGCCACAGCCAGCCGCATCAGCAGGTTCCGCCCTGCCTTGTCATTGGCCGTGGCGTTGAGCGTGCCGGGGTCGAGCTCATGCGCCTCGTAGCCCAGCCCCTCGACCAGCGACTTCATGTCCTGCGCGGTGACATCGTCATCGGCTTCGATGCTGGCCCGCTTCAGCGTCAGGTTCACCCGCGCCGAATGTACCCGCGGGTCGGCATTCAGCGCCTTCTCGATCTTCGTGATGCAGGCCGAGCAGTGGATCGTCGGCAGGCTCAGCGCAATCTGTGCATCTCGAGCCGCCGCCCCGGCCAGCGCTTCGGCGGCCGGGGCCGCCGAACAGGCCGGACAGGCCGAAGCAGAGGGGCGCATCGTGGCGGTCATGTCCCTAATCCTTGATCAGCACGACACGCTGGCGAAAATTCGTGCCGTCGCCCGCAATCGCTTCCATCCGGATGTTCCAGTTGCCGCCGCCCAGCTCGACCGGTGCGACATAGGCGTTGCCGTCGAAGCGGAAGTCAGGCGTCACGTCCTGCGCCACGTTCGTCGCGCGGCCCACCGTGGCATCCAGCTTGGCCACACGCACGGGCTCTCCGGCTTCGTCGGTGATCGACAGGGTCAGGATACCGTCGTGATGATGCGCGCCGATCGTCCAGCCAAGGGCCTCCTGCGCCGCCTTGCGCTCGTCGAAGGTCTGGCTGGCGATGTAGGAGTTCTTCACCTCGAGCCCCGGGAAGGTCTTCACCGCCGACACCGCCAACAGGATGTTGACACCGATGATCAACCCGAAGGCCAGGACGAAGCCGATCAGCACGTGCTTTCCTGTAATCTCTTTCACGGCCATCATTGGTTCGCCTTTCCGTTGAAGATTGTGTCCTTGTAGGCGCGGTCGCCGTTCGTGACGTCCTCGACCCACAGCCGCACATCGGTGCGTTCGGCATTGGCGGGGTCGGATCCGGCAGGCGCGACAAGGTAGACACGCTGCAGTTTCTGGGCGTTCGCATCCACGTTTACTGTGGAATAGGGGGTGCCTTCAAGCTGCAGGCGGACAGTCTCGTCGCCCTTGACGGACAGGCGGAATGGCCGCGTCTCGCCGTGCTTGTTGCGCAGCCGCACCTCGTATGTGTTCCGGACGGACCCGTCCGACAGGGTCACGAAGGTCGGGTTGCGCACCGGTGCGACGGTCATGTCGATATCCGACCGGATGAAGAGCGCAAAGACCAGCGCCACGCCCACCAGGGACCACAGCGAGGTATAGAGAATCGTGCGCGGCCGCAGGATGTGCTTGATGATCGGCTTCGGCGGCTGGCCCTGACGCTCGCGCTGTTCGTCGGTCAGCGCCATGTAATCGATCAGGCCGCGCGGCTTACCGATCTTGGCCATGATGTCGTCGCAGGCATCGATGCACAGCGCGCAGGTGATGCATTCGAGCTGCTGCCCGTCGCGAATGTCGATCCCCACCGGGCAGACGTTCACACAGGCCATGCAGTCGATGCAGTCGCCCTGCGGCTCGCCCGCCTTCACGGCCTCCGAGTGCTTGCGCGGCTCGCCCCGCCATTCGCGGTAGCCCACGGTCAGCGTGTCCTCGTCCATCATCGCGGCCTGGATCCGCGGCCAGGGGCAGGCGTAGATGCAGATCTGTTCGCGCGCGAAGCCACCGAAGAAGAAGGTCGTGCCTGTCAGGATGGCGATGGTGGTATAGGCGACAGGGTGCGCCTGAAGGGTGAACAGATCGACCAGCAGCGTCGGCGCGTCGGTGAAGTAGAACACCCACGCCCCGCCGGTTGCCACGGCGATCAGCAGCCAGACAGCCCACTTGGTCAGCCGCAGCCGCGCCTTGCGCGCATCCAGCTTCTTCTGGCGATGCAGCCGCAGGCGGGCGTTTCGGTCGCCTTCGATCCAGCGTTCGACAAGGATGAAAAGGTCGGTCCACACCGTCTGGGGGCAGGCATAGCCGCACCAGACCCGGCCAAGGGCCGAGGTGAAGAGGAACAGGCCAAGCCCCGCCATCACCAGCAGGCCGGCCACGAAATAGAACTCGTGCGGCCAGATCTCGATCCAGAAGAAGAAGAACCGGCGATGGGCGAGGTCGACCAGAACCGCCTGGTCAGGCAGCTCCGGCCCGCGGTCCCAACGAATCCACGGGGTCAGGTAATAAATACCGAGGGTGACGATCATGATCACCCATTTGAGGTTTCGGAAGTTGCCGTAGACCTTTTTCGGAAAGACGGGCTCGCGCGCGGCATAAAGGCTGGGCGGGGCGCTTGGCTGAGACTCTGCCAACGGGAATCACTCCACTGATTGTGGCTGGTTATCCGACCTTCTCTCAGGTCGGCCGAAGCGGGGCTTTGACCTGCATCAAATTCTGATTCTGAAATTGATCTATTCGCCCGGCGACCGGAATGCGGGGCGATGCCGCATGGCTTTGAAACACCGGGGGCCTGTGCCATAGTCGCCCTGGGGAGAGGACGCATGGACGCAACGCAGGGCGACACGAGAAAAGAGCTGAGCCCGGCCGAAATCGGCGCCATCGCGCATCTCTATCGCGGCGAAGTCTACCGCTCGACCACGTGGCGCACCCGGCTCGACACCACCACGAACTGGGCCGTCGTCACGCTGGGCATCGCCCTCTCGATCTCGTTTTCCTCGCCCGAGGCGTCGCCCATTCCGCTGATCCTTGTCGGTATCCTGATCATCTTCTTCCTGATGCTCGAGGCGCGGCGCTATCGCTACTTCAACGTGTGGCGCGCGCGCTGTCGCTGGATGGAAACGCATTTCTTCGCTCCCATGCTGCACGAGGGCGACCTTCACCTCGAAGACGGCTGGCAACGCACGTTGGCCGAGGATTACTGGCACCCGCGCTATCACGTCGGCATGGCCACGGCGATGGGCCGGCGCATCCGGCGCAACTACTTCTGGATTCTGCTGATCCAGTCGGTCGCCTATGTGGGCAAGCTGATGGTGCACCCCGCGCCGCTGACCTCGGTCGCCGACCTTGTCGACCGCGCGGCCATCGGCCCGGTGCCGGGAGCGCCTGTGCTGGCGGCGGGCGTACTCTATTGCCTGACATGGGCGTTGTTCTCGGTCTGGAGTCAGCGCTCCGACGCGCGCAAGGCCGCCCACCGCCCGCGCGACAGCTCGATGGGCTAGGCCTCGGCCAGCGCCGCGGCCTCCTTGCCCTGCCGCCGCAGCCATTGAAGGAAAGCCTTCGCCGGTGGGCGCAGGATGCCGGGGCGCGTCACGATGTGATAGCCGGTCTCGCCCGCATCGCGGAACAGCACCCGCAGCCGCCCCGCCTTCACATCCGCC
Source organism: Roseovarius indicus (assembly GCF_008728195.1). Taxonomy (NCBI): domain Bacteria; kingdom Pseudomonadati; phylum Pseudomonadota; class Alphaproteobacteria; order Rhodobacterales; family Roseobacteraceae; genus Roseovarius; species Roseovarius indicus. The sequence goes on along the minus strand of NZ_CP031598.1, from coordinate 170,305 downwards.
TCGACCGACGACATCGCCGTGCTGATCACGCCCTGCCCGGCCCTTGCCCCTTCCAGCATCAGGTTGCCCGGCACGTGGGTCAGGCTTTTCACACAGCCTTCCGTCACCCCGTGCGAGCGCAGCCAGTCCATCGACTCGTTCGTCCCCAGCTCCTGCAGCCACGGGAACTGCAACAGGTCGGCGGGCTCTATCTCGCCGCATTCCCCCACCAGCGACGGCGCGGCGGTGATGACAATATCGGCCGGCACCAGCATCTCGGCCTCGAGCCCCGGCCAGTTGCCGTCGCCGAACCGCAGGCACAGGTCGACCCCGCCGGGCGCCGGGTCGCTGATCTTTGCGGTCGGGTTCACCATCAGGTCGATGCCGGGATGCTTCGTCTGGAAATCCAGCAGCCGGGGCATCAGCCACGTGCTTGCGAAAAGCTGAGTCGTCGAGATCTGCAGCGGCCGCGCCGCATCCGCCCCGGTCAGCATCTGGATGGTGCGAAAGATCGTGCCGAACCCCTCGGTGAGGGCCTCGGCCAACTGGCAGCCTTCGGGTGTCAGTTCGAGCTGACGGCCGGAGCGGTCGACCAGAGACAGGCCCAGATGCGTCTCGAGCGTGCGGATCTGCTGGCTGACGGCGGCATGGCTGACGTTCAGCTGCTCGCCGGCCTTGGTCACCGAACGGCTTTCGGCCAATGCCGCAAAAGCGCGAAGGGCTGACAGCGGCGGCAGGGCAATCCAATCAATCATGTAACTCCACCTTACAATAGCCAATTTTTCCTGAGTCGCATGGTGCCCGCATTTGCTCCATATTCCAAGGCATAGACCAGCCACAGGAAAGGACACGCCATGTTCAACATCTTCGCAAAAACTTTCAGAACCGCCACCCGCAACGAAACCCGCACCCCACCCCGGGATTCCTGGGATGCCCCCTCGCACTGGGCGCGCGGCGAACGTTTCGACACCCGCCGCAACGCCGAGATCGAGGCCCACCTTGTCGGGCGGCGTTTCTGATGGATCCGCTGATTTTCCACCCCGACCTTGCCGCCCGCGAGCGCCAGACCCAACGCTGGCCGTGGCGCGGGCGACGCTGGCCGCATACGGCCCGAGATCGCGACCTGGGCGTTCGCTGACCGCCCCTGTATCTCCCCTGACTGGCCCGTGGCCGCGGCTGATCGTTCCGCGCCACGGGCTTTTTTTGTGGCCAGCTCCCGGAAATGCCGCAAATGCAGGCGGGCCCGCCACGCAGGTGGCAGGCCCGTGCGACATGCCCTTTCGGGATGCAGGAAATCTGGTAAAAGAAGGCACCGACCGTTCCAGGAAACGCGCGAACAGGACGGAACGGCCGGTGCCAGGGCTCGCGGGCAGCACTCACTCCGCCCGCGAGTTTCTCTTAAGCGATCTACTCGCCGCCACCCAACTGGTGGACATAGGTCGTGACGGCGCGGATCTCGGCCTCGGAGAGGCGCTCGCTCCACGGCGGCATCACGCCATAGCGGCTGTAGGTCACGGTTTCCTTGATGGTGTCGTAGTCCCCGCCATAGAGCCAGATCGCGTCGGTCAGGTTCGGCGCCCCCTGGAAGCGGTCGCCGGTGCCGTCATCCATGTGACAGGCGGCACAGTTGTCCAGGAACACCTCTTCACCGGCCGTGGCGGCTTCCGCGTCTTGCGGCTCACGGCCCGACAGGGTCATGACATAGTTGGCCACCTGGTCGATCTGCTCGTTCTCGAGGATTTCGCCGAAGGCGGGCATTTCCGAATACCGGGCGTCGGGGTCGTCCTCGTTCCGGATGCCGTGGCTGACGGTTGTGTGGATATCTTCCATCGTGCCGCCCCAGAGCCATGCGTCGTCCTGCAGGTTCGGGTAGCCCTTGCTGCCGGCCGCGCCAGAGCCGTGGCACTGGGCGCACCACGTCTTAAACACGGCGGCCCCGGCCGAGGTGGCATAACCCTGAAGCTCGTCGTCCCCCTGGATCGCGGTCAGCTCGACCGAGGCGAGCTTTTCGTTGATCCCGGCATTGGCGGCTTCGGCTTCCGAGATCGCCTCGGCCACGTTGGCACGGGTCGACCAGCCCATGTAGCCGGCGGTGGCATCCTTGATGCCGGGCCAGGCCGGGTAGGCGACAGAGTACCAGATGCCCCAGATGATCGTGAGGTAGAACACCCAGACCCACCAGCGCGGCAACGGGTTGTTGAACTCCTGGATGCCGTCCCACTCGTGGCCGGTGGTATCCGGATCCGTGTTTTGCTTTTGCGGTTCTTTAGCCATTGTCCTCACGCCTCCTTGGCGCTCTCCGCGCGGTCAGGCGCGGGCTTGTCTTCGTACCGGAAGGGGATGTTGGCCGTGTCCTCGTATTTCTTCGAAGCGCCGGGCCGGAAGACCCAGAACACGACGCCGACGAAGAAAGCGAAGAGGAACAACAACATCCAGCTATCGGCGAACTGGCGGAGAAGGGAATAGGTTTCCATTGTATCCTCCCTTTACCGGCTGGCCACGGGCGTGAAGGTCGAGAAGTCGACCAGCGTGCCCAGCATTTGCAGATAGGCGATCAGCGCGTCCGCTTCCGAGATGCCCGGCGCCCCGTCGAAGTTGCGCACGTTCACGTTCTCGCCATACCGCTCCAGCAGCCCGTCATAATCACCGTAAGGGTCGATCTGCACGGCAAAGTCAGCCTGCGCGTTCTCGATCATCTCTTCGGTGTAGGGCACGCCGACAAAGGCGTTGGTGGCCAGAACGTCGCCGATATACTCGCCGTCGATCAACCGGTCTTCGAGATAGCCGTATTTGGGCATCACCGATTCCGGCACCACCGATTGCGGGTCGCGCAGGTGGTCGACATGCCAGGCGTCCGAGTAGCGGCCGCCGACGCGGGCGAGGTCAGGCCCCGTCCGCTTCGAGCCCCACTGGAACGGGTGGTCGTACTGGCTTTCAGCCGCAAGGCTGTAGTGCCCGTAGCGCTCTACCTCGTCCCGCATCGGCCGGATCATCTGGCTGTGGCATACATAGCACCCTTCGCGGATGTAGATGTTGCGCCCGGCCATTTCGAGCGGGGTGTAGGGGCGCATGCCCTCTACATCCTCGATCGTGTTTTCCAGCCAGAACAGCGGTGCGATCTGGACGATGCCGCCGATCGTGACCACCAGCAGCGAGAAGATGGCCAGCAGCGTGACGTTCTTCTCAAGGATCGTGTGTTTGTCGAGAATTCCCATTTCCAATCCCTCCTCTTACTCGGCCGGGACCAGCGAGTTGTCGGCCTGCACGGCCGGACTCCGCCGGATGGTCATGAAGAGGTTGTAGCACATGATGATTGCGCCGCTGATGTAGAGCACCCCGCCCAGGCCACGCACGACGTACATGGGGAACTTGGCGGCAACGGTGTCGGCGAACGAGTTCACCAGGAAGCCGTTGGCATCCACTTCACGCCACATCAGGCCTTCCATGATGCCGGTCACCCACATGGCGGCGGCGTAGAGGATGATGCCGATGGTGGCGAGCCAGAAGTGCCAGCTGACCATGCTCAGGCTGTAGAGCCGCTCCTTGTTCCACAGTTTCGGAACCAGGAAGTACAGCGCGCCAAAGGTGATCATGCCGTTCCAGCCAAGCGCGCCCGAGTGCACGTGCCCGATCGTCCAGTCGGTGTAGTGCGACAGCGAGTTGACCGCGCGGATCGACATCATCGGGCCTTCGAAGGTCGACATGCCGTAGAAGCCGATCGAGATCACCATCATCCGGATCACCGGGTCGGTGCGCAGCTTGTCCCAGGCGCCCGAAAGCGTCATCAGGCCGTTGATCATGCCACCCCAGGACGGCATCCACAGGATGACCGAGAACACCATGCCCAGCGTCGAGGCCCAGTCAGGCAGCGCCGTATAGTGCAGGTGGTGCGGACCGGCCCAGATGTAGATGAAGATCAGCGCCCAGAAGTGCACGATCGACAGCTTGTAGCTGAAGACGGGCCGCTCGGCCTGTTTCGGCACGAAATAGTACATCATGCCGAGGAAGCCGGCGGTCAGGAAGAAGCCCACGGCGTTGTGGCCGTACCACCACTGCGTCATCGCGTCCTGCACACCCGAGAAGACCTGCACCGATTTCGACCCGAAGATCGAGACCGGAATCGACAGGTTGTTGACGATGTGAAGCATGGCGACGGTCAGGATGAACGACAGGTAGAACCAGTTGGCCACGTAGATATGCGGCTCTTTCCGTTTCATCAGCGTGCCGGCAAAGACCAGCAGGTAGGCCACCCAAACGATGGTCAGCCACAGGTCGACATACCATTCCGGCTCGGCGTATTCCTTGCTCTGCGTGGCGCCCAGCAGGTAGCCGGTCGCGGCGAGCACGATGACAAGCTGGTAGCCCCAGAAGACGAACCACGCGAGGTTGCCGCCCCAGAGCCGCGCGGCACAGGTGCGCTGAACGACATAGAACGACGTACAGATCAGCGCGTTGCCGCCAAAGGCGAAGATCACGGCGCTGGTGTGCAGCGGCCGGAGCCTGCCAAAGTTGAGATAGCCCTGCGCCCACTCGAAGTTGAGCTGCGGAAAGGCCAGCTGGAACGCGATGAACGTGCCGACCAGGAACCCGACAACCCCCCAAAGCGCCGTCGCGATCACCCCGTAACGGATCACGCCATCCATGTATTCCCCGGAAAGGTCCAGACGCACCACCGGCTCGTCGGTATTGCGCAAAACCCAGATAAACAGCCCGCCGGCCGCAAGCGCCACGGTGAGCGCATTGACCATGTAGGCCAGGTCGCGCGCAAAGTTGGCGGCCATCAGTGCCAGAAGCACGATGACGCCAAGCACGACCAGCTTTACGTAGTTCGCCATAATTCTTCGTCCCTTCGTCTCAGTCCGCATCGCAATGGAATCATCGCGCGCGGGCGCGTTTGACTGATGCGGTAATGCTGCGACGGCAAACGTGCCGCCTTGATCTGCATCAATGAACCCATTTCCTTGCGATTTTCGTGACAAGCTGTCCATTTGGACACGCTTCAATTTGACACGCATCAAGGCGGACCACCGTTGCAGATTCTAACGTGACTCGCGAAATGCTCTTTTTTGGGAGGCGAAATGTCCTACAACTGCCTGTTCACCGTTCTGACGGATGCGGCACTGGTCGATGAGACGCTCGATCATGCCATCGCCATGGCCGCGGCGCATAACGCGCATCTCGACGTGCTCTGCCTTGGCGTCGACCGCAGCCAGACCGGCTATTACTATGCGGGCGCAAGTGCCGTGGTCCTTCAGGAAACCATAACCCGCGCGCAGGAAGACGCCGATGCGATCGACGCCAAGGTGCGCCACCGGCTCGGAAACGAGGACATCCTCTGGGCAAGTGAAAAAGGCGTCTGCCAGCTTGCCGACATGGGGCGTCACGTGGCGCTTCGGGCGCGATTCTCCGACCTGGCGATTCTGCCGCAGCCCTATGGCGAAAACCGCGGGGCAGAGCTCGAGCCCGCCACCGAGTCGGCGCTCTTCGACGGCAAGACCCCCGCGCTGATCGTGCCGGCAGGCGGCAAACCCAACGCCGCGCCCAAGCGGGTGCTCGTGGCCTGGAACGAAAGCGTCGAGGCCCTGTCGGCCGTGCGTGCGGCACTGCCGATACTGACGGCCGCAGACGAGGTGCATGTCGCCATCATCGATCCGCCCACCCACGGGCCGACCCGCTCCGATCCGGGCGGGATGCTGTCGCAATACCTCGCCCGCCACGGCGTGAAGGTCGAAATCGACGTGCTGTCGAAGACCCTGCCCCGGGTCTCCGACATCCTGATGCGCCATGCCGAGGACATGGATGCCGACCTGATGGTGATGGGCGCCTACGGCCATTCCCGCTTCCGCGAGGCGATCTTCGGCGGCGCGACCCGCTCGATGCTCGAACACGCGACCATCCCGGTGCTTATGGCCCACTGACGGCCCGACACGCAAAAACCCCTGCCCCGGCACCCGCCGGGGCAGACTTCGTTCGACACACTCGATTTTCAGGAATTCCGGTCGGCAGCCCGGCTCAGGCCAGCAGCCCGCCGTCGCTGTCGTCGCCCGCCTCTTCCATCAGGCGGTTGAAATCCGGCACCGTCACGTGCCGCTTGCCTTCCAGCACGATCACCCCGTCCTTGCGCAGCGCCGAGATCTGGCGGCTCACCGTCTCCAGTGTCAGGCCAAGGTAATCCGCCATCGCCTCCCGCGTCAGCGGCAGGTCGAACACCATGGGTCCGGCCGTCTTGCCGAAGGTCAGCGAGGCATCCCGCCGCGCGATGATCGACAGCAGCGAGGCAATCTTCTCCCGCGCCGTCTTCCGGCCCAGCACCAGCATCCATTCGCGCGCGGCATCCAGCTCGTCGAGCGTCATCTCAAGCAGTCTCTGCGCGATGTGCGGCGTGACCACCATCATTTCCTCGAACGGCTTCCGGCGGAAACAACACATCACCATCTCCGAGGTCGCCACCACGTCATAGGTCGCCGTTTCGCGCCCGGGCCGACCGACGAAATCGCTTGGCAGCAGAAGGCCCACCATCTGCGTGCGCCCATCTTCCATCGTCTGCGTCAGCGTCGCGATTCCCGAGACCACCGAGCCCACGAAATCCATCTTGTCGCCGGCCCAGATCACCGTCTGGCCGGCCTCGAAGCTGCGGTAATACTTGATCTTGTCGAGCCGATCCAATTCCTCCGACTCGCACCGTGCGCACACGGCACGGTGGCGAATAGGGCAATCCCCGCAATCTCTGGGGATCACTTTGGCGGTTTCATTAAGCATGGGCGCTCACACTCAACAAAGGTTGATCTGCGTCAAAGATGAGTTCTCTGACTGCGCCTAAGGGTAATTGCATGGCTACGAAATCACAACTGGGCAAACTGGGTCTTTTTGACGCCAAAGTGCCGCGCTACACAAGTTACCCGACGGCACCCCATTTCGGGCGCGACGTCGGGTCGGATCAGTTCGCGAACTGGATCGGCGACATCGCGCCGGGAGCGAAGATTTCGCTCTACGTCCACGTGCCCTTCTGCCGGCGGCTCTGCTGGTTCTGCGCCTGCCGCACACAGGGCACACAGACGGACAAGCCCGTCGCGGCCTATCTCGAAACGCTGCAGGCCGAGCTTCGCCTGCTCGCCGATCACCTGCCCGAGGGTGTGCAGCTTTCACGCCTGCATTGGGGCGGCGGAACGCCTACGCTGCTGTCTCCCCAGATGATGGAAGACCTCGCCGGCGCCATCAAGGATGTCGCCCCCTTCTCCGACGAGACCGAGTTCTCGGTCGAGATCGACCCGAACGAGATCGACCCCGCAAGGCTCGACGCGCTCGCCCGCGCCGGCATGAACCGCGCCTCGATCGGCGTGCAGGATTTCGACCCCAACATCCAGGCCACCATCGGCCGCATGCAAAGCTATGACATCACCCGCGACGCAGTCGACGAAATCCGGGCACGCGGCGTGGCCTCGCTCAACGCCGATATCCTCTACGGCCTGCCGCACCAGTCGAAGGCCCGGATCACCGAGAGCGTCCAGAAGCTCCTGTCGCTCAACCCCGACCGCGTAGCGCTCTACGGCTATGCCCACGTGCCGTGGATGGCAAAGCGCCAACAGATGATCCCGTCAGACGCCCTGCCGACACCGCAGGAACGGTTGGAGCTTTTCGACACGGCCCGCCGCCTCTTCCTGTGGGATCACTACGACGAAATCGGCATCGACCACTTCGCCACCAAGGATGACGGGTTGTCGATCGCCAGGAAAACCGGCCGCCTGCGCCGCAACTTCCAGGGCTACACCGACGACACGGCCGACGTGCTGATCGGCGTCGGGGCCTCGTCGATCTCGCGCTTCCCGCAAGGCTACGCCCAGAACGCCCCGGCCACCGGCGCGCATACCGCCGCCATCCGCGACGGGCGCTTTTCCACGGCGCGCGGCCACGTCTTCACTTCCGACGACCTGATGCGCGGCCGGATGATCGAACAGCTGATGTGCGAATTCCGCATCGACGCCGCCGAAATCCGTGATCGCTTCGGCATCTCGGCCACGGCGCTCTCCTCGATGCTGCAGCAGATCAACCGCGATTTCGACAACCTGCTCGACGTCGGCCCCAACGGGATGTCGATTCCGATGGAGGCCCGCCCGCTCACCCGGATGGTCGCCCGCAACCTCGACGCCTACGAGCTCGACAAGGCTGGCCACAGCTCCGCCATCTGAAGCTTGATCCATACGCCCCGGGCCTCACCCGGGGCCTCTTCCCTCAGGCCGGCACCGACGCCTTGAGGTCCAGCGCCGCATGCAGCAGCGTCTTGGCATAGGCCGTCTTCGGATTGTCGAAAATCTCCTGCGCCGGCCCGTATTCGACGATATCACCGTCCTTCATCACCGCCACCTCGTGGCTCATGGCGCGCACCACGTTCAGGTCATGGCTGATGAAGAGGTAGGCCAGCCCGTATTTCTCCTGCAGCCGCCGCAACAGGTCGACGATCTGCACCTGCACCGTCATGTCGAGCGCACTTGTCGGCTCGTCCAGCACCACCATCTTCGGCCGCAGGATCATCGCCCTGGCAATGGCGATCCGCTGCCTCTGCCCGCCGGAAAACTCGTGCGGGTACCGGTCCATCGTGGCGGGGTTGAGGTCGACCTCCTCCATCACCTCGGCCACCAGCTCGCGCGGCGAGCGGCCATCGGGGTTGCCATGCACACCCAGCCCTTCGCAGATGATCTGCTCGCAGGTCATCCGCGGGCTCAGGCTTCCGAACGGGTCCTGGAACACGATCTGCATATCCGCCCGATGCTTGCGCAGCTGCTTTGTCGACCAGCCGCGCACATCCTCGCCGTCGAAGGTGATCCGGCCCTCGGACGAGGCCAGCCGCATCACCGCCATTGCCAGCGTCGTCTTGCCCGACCCGCTTTCGCCGACGATACCCAGCGTCTCGCCCGCGCGCACCTTGATGGTGGCGTCGTTCACGGCCTTGATGTGGCCCGTCGTCCGCCGCAGGAACCCCCGCTGAATGGGAAACCAAACGCGAAGGCCCTCTGTCTCGATCATGGTCCGCGCGCCTTCCGGCACCGGCACAGGCCCGCCCGTCGCCCGCGCACCAAGAAGCTTCTGCGTATAGGCATGCTGCGGATTGGCGAAGATTTCCTTCGTCGGCCCCGCTTCCACGATCTCGCCATCCTTCATGACACAGACCTTGTCGGCGATCCGCTCAACGATCTGAAGGTCGTGGGTAATGAACAACAGGCCCATCCCCTCGTCCCGCTTGATCCTGGCCAGAAGTTCCAGGATCTGCGCCTGGATCGTTACGTCCAGCGCCGTGGTCGGCTCGTCGGCAATCAGGATGTCGGGCTTGTTGGCCAACGCCATGGCAATCATCACCCGCTGTCGCTGCCCGCCGGACAGCTGGTGCGGATAGTCCTTCAGCCGGCTTTCCGGATTGCGGATACCAACCATGCCCAGCAGTTCGATGATCCGGTCGCGCGCCGCCTCTCCGACGACCGCCTGGTGCAGCTCAAGGCTTTCCCGGATCTGCTTTTCCAGCGTGTGCAGCGGGTTGAGGCTGGTCATCGGCTCCTGGAAGATGAAGCTGATATCGTTGCCCCGCACATCCCGCAGCCGCTTGTCCGACGCGCCGATCATCTCCTGCCCGTCATAGGTGACACTGCCCCCAACCCGGGCCGAGGCGCCCAACAGCGACACGGTCGACAGGGCGGTCACCGACTTGCCCGATCCGCTTTCGCCCACCAGCGCCACGGTCTCGCCCCGGCCCACCGAGAACGAAACGCCCTTCACGGCCTGGATGGTCTTGCCATCCTGGGAAAAGCTGACCGTCAGGTCGCGAACATCGAGAACGGCATCGGTCATGTAAAATACGCCCCGAAAAAAAGGATCAGGAACAAGGCGGCAGACCCCGTGGTCAGCGCCATATGCGTGGGCGACGCCTGCCAGCCCTTGCGGCGGCACATCCACGCCGACAGAAGCGCCACGCCCGAAGGGGTCGCGGCCAGCAGCACCGGCACGGCCATCAACAGCGAGAACCCGACACCGTCAGGCGCCGAATCCGCGCCCACCCGAACCCCGGCCAACCAAACCGCCGCCGTCAGCATCACCGCGACAATCGCGCCATGCGCCACCAGCGCCAGCACGAATGCCCGGCCCAGCCAGGGTGAGGCGACAGCCGGGCTCATTCGAAGGTCTTCCTCGGGTCGAACGCATCGCGCACGCCCTCGAAGATGAAAACCAGCAGCGACAGCATGATCGCGAAGGCGAAAAACGCGGTAAAGGCCAGCCACGGCGCCTGCAGGTTCTGCTTGGCCTGCAGGGTCATCTCGCCCAGGCTCGGCGCCGACGAGGGCAGCCCGAAACCAAGGAAATCGAGCGCCGCCAGCGTGCCGATCGTGCCCGTCACGATGAACGGCAGCAGCGTCAGCGTCGCCACCATCGCGTTGGGCAGCATGTGGCGGAACATGATCGTCAGGTTCCCCACCCCCAGCGCCTTGGCGGCGCGCACATATTCAAGGTTCCGCGCCCTGAGGAATTCGGCCCTGACCACGCCCACCAGCGCCATCCAGCCGAAGAACACCATGATCGCCACCAGCAGCCAGAAACTTCGTGGCAGGATCGCGAACAGGATGATGATTACGTAAAGCTGCGGCGTCGACGACCAGATCTCGATGATCCGCTGGAAAATCAGGTCGGTCAGCCCGCCGAAAAACCCCTGCACGGCGCCGGCGAAAATGCCGATCACGCTGCACAGGAAGGTCACGATCAGGGTGAACAGCACCGACAGCCGGAACCCGTAGATCACCCGTGCCAGCACATCGCGCTTGGTTCCGTCCGTGCCCAGCCAGTTCTGCTCGTTGGGCGGCAGTGGCGCGGCACCGGGGCGGTCCACCGGCGTGTCATAGCTGTAGGGAATCGGCGGCCACAGGGTCCAGCCCTTGCTGATCTCCTCGCCGTCCACGACGCCGTCCTGCGCGTCAGCGATCACCCCCTCGGGGTCGTCGAAACAGGTCTCCAGCCCGCCCGACACAATCAGGCATTCCACCTCCGGATCGGCATAGATCGCCTCGGTCGCGAAATCGCCGCCGAACGCGGTCTCCGGGTAGAACTTGAAGATCGGCGCGTAATACCCGCCATCATACTGCACCAGGATCGGCCGGTCATTGGCCACGAACTCGGCCGGCAGGGTGATCACCATCAGCACCGAGAAGATGATCAGCGACCACAGCGCCCGCTTGTTGCGCTTGAAATTGCGCCAGCGGCGTCGGTTGAGCGGCGACAGCTTCATCCTGCGCCACCCCGCTGCTTCTTCTGGCCGGAAATATCCCGGGGAGCGTTGACGGCCTGCAAGGCATTCAACGTGGGGCAGCGCCCCTCTTCACACCGCGAAGCACACATGGTCCGCATCACCCCTCCCGCGTCTCGAAATCGATCCGCGGGTCGACCAGCACGTAACACAGGTCACTCACGATGTTCACCAGCAGCCCCACCAGCCCGAGCAGGAAGAGCGTGCCGAACATCACCGGGTAATCCCGGCTCAGCGCCGCCTCGAAGCCAAGCCGCCCCAGCCCGTCGAGCGAGAAGATCGTCTCGATCAGAAGGCTGCTGCCGAAAAACACCCCGATGAAAACCGCAGGGAAGCCCGCGATCACGATCAGCATGGCGTTGCGGAAGACGTGACCGTACAGAACCTTCCGCTCGGAAAGCCCCTTGGCCCGCGCGGTCATCACGTAATGCTTCTTGATCTCGTCGAGGAACGAGTTCTTCGTCAGCAGCGTCAGCGTGGCGAAAGACGCGATGGTCGTGGCCAGCACCGGCAGGGTGATGTGCCACAGGTAATCTACAATCTTGCCGAAGAGGCTCAGGTCGGCAAAATTGTCCGAGGTCAGCCCCCGCAGCGGGAAGATCTGCCAGTAACTGCCGCCGGCGAACAGCACCACCAGCATCACGGCGAACAGGAAGCCTGGAATGGCATAGGCGGCAATGATGATACCGCTGGTCCAGCTGTCGAACCGGCTGCCATCGCGCACCGCCTTGCGGATGCCCAGCGGGATCGACACCAGGTAGGCGATCAGCGTCGACCACAGGCCAAGCGTGATACTCACCGGCATTTTCTCGAGCACCAGGTCCGTCACGCTGATCGACCGGAAATAGCTCTCGCCGAAGTCGAACCGCATGTAGTTCCACATCATGTTGATGAACCGTTCCAGCGGCGGCTTGTCCAGCCCGTACTGCGCGTTCAGCTCGTCGATGAACTCCTGCGGCAGACCCCGGGCCCCCATATAGCCCTCGCCCTGGCTCTGTTGCAGGGTGGAATCCTCGGCCCCTCCGGCAAAGGCGCCGAACACGTCGCCTTCCCCCTGCATCTCGGCGATGATCTGCTCGACCGGCCCGCCGGGCACGAACTGCACCAGCACGAAGTTGATGACCATGATGCCGAGCAGCGTCGGGATGATCAGCAGCAGCCTGCGAAGAATATAGGCACCCACGTCAGCAGGCCCTCCGGCGCGGGGTCAGTTTGGCCGCGAATGGGCGTGGGGTCATTTCAGCGCCCCCGACGCCTTAAGCTCCTCGGCCTTCTCTTCGTTGACCCACCAGAAATCCAGCGTGCCCAGCGCATAGGGCGGAATTTCCTCGGGGTGCTCGTACATGTCCCAGAAGGCGACCCAGTGATCGGGCTTGTACCCGTCGGGAATGACGATGAACTCGTGCCGAAGCGCCCGGTCGAGCGCGCGGATCGTCACGTCTTCCTCTTCCTGGCTCTCGGTCATCAGCGATTCCTCGATGATCTTGTCCACCAGCGGGCTGGCCAGCCCGGCGGGGTTGAAGAGGCTATACTCTGCCGCTTCCGAGCCCAACCTTTGCGCCAGTCCGGTCCCGGTGCCCAGAAGGGCCGGATACCCGTCGAAGACAAGGTCGTAATCCCGGTCACGCTCGCGCTTCGAATACTGCGACGAGTCGACCGATTCAAACGTCGCGTCGACGCCCATCGCCTTGAGGTTCACCACGAAGTTCTCGGCGATTGCACGGTCTGTCGGCGAGCCGGACGCGTTGAACAGGAAGTTCAGCTTCATCGTCTGGCCATCGGCGTTGCGCAGCTTGCCGCCGTCACCGACCGACCAGCCCGCTTCCTCGAACAGCTTCAGCGCCTGGCGCAGGTTCTTGCGCGACGTCAGGCGGTCGGGGTCCGACTCGTGCGGTGTCCACGGCTCCTCGGTGAAGATCTCTTCGGGCACCACGTCACCCAGCGATTCAAGGAACGCCAGTTCCTCACCTTCGGGCAGACCCTTTGCTTCCAGCCGTGTTCCATCGGAGTAGGACCGCTGCTGTGCGTAAAGCCCGTAGAGCAGCGACTTGTTCGTCCATTCGAAGTTCAGCGCCAGCGCCACCGCTTCGCGCACCTTCTTGTCCTTCAGCGGCTCGGAACCCAGGTTGAAGACGATCCCGCTCATGTCCGGCGGCATCCCGTCGGGCAGTTCCTCCCGCACCACGTCACCGCGGTTGAGCGCCGGAAAGTCATAGGCGCTGGCCCAGTTCTTCGGGTCCGCTTCCGTCCGGAAGGTCACCTCGCCCGCCTTGAACGCCTCGAAGGCGGCGGTGCTGTCGGCGAAATACTCCAGCCGGATCGTATCGAAATTGTGCCGGCCCTGGTTGATCGGCAGGTCCCAGCCCCAGTAATCCGGGTTGCGCTTGAAGATCACCCGGCGGTTCACGTCCAGATCCTCGATCACGTAAGGCCCCGAGCCCGGCGAAGTCTCCAGCCGGCTCTCATCGAGCTTCGCACCGCTTTCCTCGTACCATTTCTTCGACCACACCGGCACGCTGCCCACCTGGTCGATCAGCGACCGGCGCGAAATGCCGTCGGCGAAGTAGAACTTGATGGTGTGATCGTCGATCACCTCGGCCTTGGGAATGCGCTTGCGCACCGCCTCGGCATAGGATTTCAGCCCCTCGTCCAGCAGCAGGTTATGACTGAACAGCACATCATGGGCAGTCACCGGCGTACCGTCGGAAAACTCCGCCTCGGGGCGCATGTGGAAGATCACCCACGACTTGTCCTCGGGATACTCGATCGTGTGCGCCAGAAGCCCGTACATCTCGTCGAAATCATCCGCCGGAAGCGCACCGCTACCCGCCAGGACCTGGCCCAGCAGGCTTTCATACATCACCGTCGACAACGCCGCGGCGCGACCCTTCCGGGTGTAGGGGTTCATCGAATCAAAGCTGCCCGCCAGCGCGATGGAAATCTCGCCGCCCTTGGGCGCGTCCGGATTGACGTAGTCGAAATGCTCGTAATCCTCGGGATATTTCAGGTCACCGAAGAACGAATAGCCGTGGCTCTTGATGATCTTCTGGTCGCTGTCGTCCTGGGCCAGCGCCATCTGGGCCGCAAGGGCCGCGATACAAAGCCCGGTCAGGGCCGCCGCCATCATTCGCGGGGCAAAGCGCACCGCCCGGGTCCGGCTGTCGTGTCGGATCATTCGTTCGTTCCTCCTGCCGATCTTTGATCTGGCGCCTGTCACTGGCGCAAGGCTAATTGAGCCCGTCGCCGACATTCAAGCGCTGATACACGCGTTTCGCCCCAATATGGGGTCACAAATGAGAAAGGCCACCGTCCCGCCCGGGTCGATGGCCTTTAACGCATGTTTCTGCCGCGTTCAGTTCGCGAGGCTCTCGATATAGGCGACCACGGCGGCGCGGTCGTCCTCGCTTTTCAGACCGGCGAACGACATCTTGTTGCCCGGCACCAGGTCGTTGGAGTTCTCCAGCCACTGGTTCAGGCGGTCTTCGGTCCACTGGCCGCCGAACTCCTCCAGAGCGCTCGAGTAGCGGAAGCCCTCGACGCTGGCGACGTCACGGCCGACCAGGCCAACAAGGTGCGGCCCGACGCGGTTCTGCTCGCTGTCGGCAACGTGGCAGGCCTTGCACTTGCGGAAGACCTTCTCGCCATCGGCCGGGTCGGCAGAAGCGACCATCGAGGCGAACCCGCTTTGCTCTTCCGAAGACCCTTCGTCCGAAGATTGTTCCTCCGAAGCTTCCTCTTCAGCGGCACCCTCATCCGAAGCCCCTTCTTCCGAAGCCTGCTCCTCGGCAGCACCCTCATCCGAAGACCCTTCTTCCGCGGCCTGCTCTTCAGCAGCACCCTCATCCGAAGACCCCTCTTCCGAAGCCTGCTCCTCAGCAGCACCCTCGTCCGAAGACCCCTCTTCCGCGGCCTGCTCCTCGGCAGCGCCCTCGTCAGAAGACCCCTCTTCCGACGCCTGCTCTTCCGAGCTACCTTCATCGGCGGATTGCTCATCACCCTCGGCCGAGGCTTCCTCGGCAGCGGCCTCGTCGCCGCCATCTTCCGAAGACGCTTCCTCGGGCACTTCCATCTCGTAGGTATCGCCATCGGTCTGGTCGAGGAAGGCGATCAGGTTCGCCCGGTCCTCGATGCTACCCAGACCGGAAAAGCCCATCGCCGTGCCCGGCGCATACCCGGCCGGATTTTCCAGGAAGTGGCTCAGGTTTTCCGGCGTCCAGACATCGGCCACGGCCACAAGGCTGCCCGAGTACGAGAACCCGTCAACCGAGCCGACATCGCGCCCGACAACACCGTGCAGGTACGGCCCGGTGCCGTTGTCGCCCTCTTCCAGCGAGTGGCACGCCTTGCATTTGTTGAAAACGCGCTCGCCCTTGCCGGTATCGGCCTCGACGAAAAGCTGGGCAAAGCTCGGCCCGGAATCCGCTTCCGAGTCGCCCTCGCTGCCATCGTCACCGGTTTCGATTACATAACCCTGGGCGTGGTCTTCGCCATGGCCGCCGGCACCGTGGTAGATCAGCTCGGCCGCCCATTTGCCCATAAGGAAAATCAGCAGCGCGCCACAGAGACCGCCGACGATCTTGGTGAATGTCATCGTATCGAACATATGCACGGTTTCCCTTGAATCTCTCGGGCGGTATCTATCCGCTTCCACTACGTCGGCGCAAGGTGTAGTTTGCGCGACCAAACGACCGCACCTCGATCAGGCCGCGGTGAGGGACAGAAACGGACACTGAATGACCAAACGCATTGCCTTTCAGGGCGAGCCGGGTGCCTATTCGCATCAGGCCTGCCGCGAAACCTACCCCGAAATGGAGGCCCTGCCCTTCCGCACCTTCGAAGACGCTATCGAGGCCGTGCGGTCCGGCGAAGCCGACCTCGCAATGCTGCCGGTTGAAAACTCCACTTTCGGGCGCGTGGCCGACATTCACCACCTGCTGCCGGAATCCGGCCTTTTCATCGTGGCGGAAGCCTTCGTACGCGTGCGCATCAACCTGCTCGCGCTGCCCGGCACACCGCTGTCGGAAATCACGCACGCCATGAGCCACACCATGCTTCTGGGGCAATGCCGCGGGTTCCTTGGTGAACACAACATTCACCGCGTCACCGGAGCCGATACCGCCGGATCGGCCCGGCAGGTCGCCGAGGACGGTGACCCGAAGACCGCCGCGCTGGCCAGCGAACTGGCCGGTGAAATCTACGGGCTCGACGTGCTGGCCCGCGATATCGAGGACGAGGGCAACAACACGACCCGCTTCCTTGTCATGTCCCGCGAACCCGACTGGACGCGCCGGGGCGACGACGGAATGATGACCACCTTCGTCTTCCAGGTGCGCAACATCCCCGCCGCGCTCTACAAGGCCATGGGCGGGTTTGCCACGAACGGCGTTAACATGACGAAACTGGAAAGCTACCAGCTTGGCGGCACCTTCTTCGCCACC
Source organism: Roseovarius indicus (assembly GCF_008728195.1). NCBI lineage: Bacteria > Pseudomonadati > Pseudomonadota > Alphaproteobacteria > Rhodobacterales > Roseobacteraceae > Roseovarius > Roseovarius indicus. The sequence continues at coordinate 153,607 of NZ_CP031598.1, read as the reverse complement.
CAATTCTATGCCGATATCGAGGGCCACCCCGAGGATCCGGCCGTGAAGCTTGCGCTGGAAGAGCTCGATTACTTCACGTCAGAGATCACCATGCTGGGCGTGTACCCCGCCGATCCGAAGCGATACTAGCCACGAACGCACGTTCCGGTCTGCCCGGGACGACCCGGATTATCGTCCCGCCGTGGAACCTCACGGCGCGACGGTCGTTCCCGATTTGGCATAAATCCGAGAAAATCCATTTACTACAATGGATTGACCCCATTTGTCCGCTAAGCACGAATGCGGCGCTCACAACCCTCCTCACGCCGATTTGTCTCTGCGGATGTGCACAGTAACCTCCGCGGCATGAGCCTTTCACAACACGGACGCGCAGACTACCTCCTGTCTCAACCAACGACGGAACACCCCGCCGCTGGGTGACTAGAGAGAAAACCTCGAAAGGAGGACGTTATGAAAACCTTCAATCTGATCGCCGTCGCGACCGCCGCAGCATTGCCCGCCCTTGCCGCCTATTCCGCAACCGGCCCGGCACCGCTGCACGGCCTCGTCATCAAAACCGCTCAAACAGAGAACCTCGACCTTGTCGAACTCAGCGAGCGTGAGCGCGGCACCGACATTGCAGAACTCAGCGAGCGTGAGCGCGGCACCGACACCGCCGAACTGAGCGAGCGGGAACGTGAAACCGACATCGCGGAACTCAGCGAGCGCGAGCGTGAAACAGATATCGCCGAACTCAGCGAGCGCGAACGCGAAACCGACATCGCAGAACTCAGCGAGCGCGAACGCGAAACCGACATCGCAGAACTCAGCGAGCGGGAACGCGAAACCGACATCGCCGAACTCAGCGAACGCGAACGCGAAACCGACATCGCAGAACTCAGCGAGCGGGAACGCGAAACCGACATCGCGGAACTCAGCGAACGGGAACGCGATACCGACATCGCGGAACTCAGCGAACGGGAACGCGAAACCGACATCGCCGAACTGAGCGAAGAAGAGCGCAAACCCGGCATCGCATAAGGCAGTACGCCTGATCGGCCCCGGCCTTAGCGGCCGGGGCCGCAATCTATCGGATCAATCCCGCCAGACGGGGTTCGACCACGCCGCCCGACCGGCGGCATCCAGCACGGTCACCCGCACCCAGGGGCTCCCGGCGAATTTCGCCAGCTTCACCCGCGCCCCGGTCAGCGACCTGCCCGTCTCGCACAGCGCCGCGCTGGCATGGCCCTGAACGATCACCCGTTCCACGGCAGAGCATTCCACCACGATTTCCTTGCCCTCGATCCGAACGTCTCGCAGCTCGGGGCCCTGCGTGGCATAGAAATGCCCCGCCTTCAGCGCCTCCACCAGCGCGTCGGGCTCATTCTTCTCGGCCTTCACCATAACCCAGCCGCCGAACGCGTCGGGCGAGGCAAAATGCGCGTCATCCGTGGCAATCGCGGTCAGCCGCCGGCCCGCCGACAGCATCAGGTCGGCCATGTGCCACCCATCACCACGCCCGGCCTCGACCGCGCAGCCGTGATTGTAGATCTCGACCGCATGCGCCGCCTCGATCGACAGCGCATCCTCGGGTATAAGCCCGCCCCATTGCGGGTGCGCCACGGTCACGAACGCCCCGGCCTCCCTCGCCCGGCGGGCAATCTCCGGCCCGCTTTCCTGCCCCTCGACAGGGCCGAAATGCGGCGCATCGGCCTGGGCGAAATCCGCCGGCAATCCCACGGCCAGGATATGCCAGATTTCACCGTTCCTCATCGCGCCGGAATGCAATTCGGCGCCCAGGATGGTGGTGAAGCCCTCGCCCCGAAACGCCACCGTATCGGCCACCGGATAGCCATAAAGCCCGACAAAATGGTCTGTCAGCGCGATGAAGTCATACCCCTCGGCCCGGTAGCGGCGGCACACCTCTTCAGGCTCCAACCGCCCGTCGGACAGGGTGGAATGCGTGTGCAGGTTGCCGCGGAAGAACCGCCCCGGCGCGGTAAAGGCTGTGGTCATGTCCGGCCTCCGTTCACCGCGCTCGGGCGTACATCCCGTTTGTAACGGTTTTCAGACCGGCTCAGGCCGTCTGCTTGTAGCGCCGTTCGATCTCGTTCGAATAGGCGATCATGCGTTCGTTCATCCGGCTCATGATGCTCTTGCGCGCCAGCTTCAGCGACTGCACCAGAAGCTTCGCCGCCAGGTTCTTCGGCTCGAGGTCGAGGTTCAGCGTCACCCGCGTGCGGGTCTTCGACAGGGCCACCAGCTCCACCACCAGCTTGCCGCCAAGCCCGGTCGACCGTGACGACATCACAAGACCGTTCGGCGGGTCATACTCGGTCAGTTCCATCTCGATCTCGCGGGTCTTGCCACGCAGTTCGAACGCGGCGTCCCACATCATGCCTTCACCCTTGCCCGACATCTTGTCGACCCGCTGCACCTCGGCGCCGCGTCGCATGGCCGCGCGCTCGATGGCCTTGAAGTCCGTCATCTGTTCGAAAACGAATTCGATCGGGGCTTCGATATCTTCCTTGGTGCCTAAGTTCATGCCTGTGCCTTCATCCCTGCAACGTTGCGCGTCGCCTACGCATTTAACACTATTCCAGACGCGCCGCCAATCTCTGCTTGTCGCGTCAATCCATCGTGTCCGCAAGCCAGTTTCTCAGCAGGAAATGCGCAATCGCCCCCTTGCGCGCGGGCAATATTCCGGGGTTCTGGCCCGCGAAGGCGGCCATCACGTCTTCCTTGCTGACCCAGATCGCATCGTCGATCTCCTCGGGGTCGATCCGGATGTCCTCGTCCAGCGCCTCGCCCCGGCAGCCGAACATCAGCGAGCTGGGAAACGCCCAGGGCTGACTGGCGACATAGTCCACCTGCCCGACATGAATTCCGGCCTCCTCGAAAACCTCGCGCCTGACCGCCGCCTCGATCGTCTCGCCCGGCTCCACGAAACCGGCAAGGCAGGAATACATCCCCTCCGGCCAGCCCGGCGACCGTCCCAGGAGCGTGCGATTTCCCCTCGTGATCAGCATGATGACAACCGGGTCGGTTCGCGGGAAATGCTGCCCGCCACAGGCATCGCACGACCGCTGCCAGCCCGACATGATCATCCGGCTTTCGGCCCCGCAACGGGCACAGAACCGGTGGCTCACATGCCAGCCAGCGATCGCCTTGGCCGTCGCGCCCAGTTCCGCGTCCCGTGCCGACAGCCGGGTCATGATACGCCGCAATTCGGCAAAGGCGGTATCGTCGGGAAGGCCGGGATGCTGCTGTAGGCTGGTATCAAGGAACCGGTTGATCTCGGCCTCGTCGAGCGCCTCCGGCACCCAGCCCGAAATGTCCTGCGCCATCAGGAGACGGCCGCTTTCGTCGCGGCCCAACAGAACCGGGGGCATCGTCGCGTCCGCCAGAACCGGATGATCGGCCGGCAGCCGCACGAGCCGCTCGAGTTCCGGGGCATGCACCAGCAGCTTGCCGCGCCACAACAGGATCACCTCTACAGCGCCCTCGGCAACCCGCGCGGCCACCGCCTCGGCATCGCCGCGCAGCTCGGCCGCCCGATCAAGCGCCGATCCTCCGAATGTCACCGTTTCGGCGTGCTTCATGCCGCACCTCCTTTTCTCGGAGGTGCCACGTTCCGGCCGCCCCGGCAAGAGAGCGCGGCAACCCCGGGCCGCCGTTCCCGATCTTCCCCGCAAGATCGGGCGGAAATGCGACATATCGTACAATGTACACATATTGTCAGGCAGTTCTTTACAACCTATAAGTGCCGTTCTAACTATGATTTTCACGGCCAATCCGGTGCATGGGGCCAGCGGGCAGGCCGTGATTTGTTGCAAGGTGACGCAAGTGTCAGTGCCGATGTTGAATACCGAAACGGCGGAATCCGGATGAAAGAGCCCGCCGATACCCGGCTTTCTCCCTCGCCGGCCCCCGCGCCGTCCGACCAGTACACGCTACGCCTGCTCGCCACCTCCGACATCCACGCCGCCATCCTGCCCTACGATTATTCCGCCGATGCGCCGAGCTCCGGCTACGGCCTCGCCTGCGTCGCAAGCCTCGTCGAAACCGCGCGCTCCGAAGCGCCCGGAGCCTGCCTGCTAGTCGATAACGGCGACTTCCTGCAGGGTACCCCGCTCAGTGACCTCCACGACCCGGTCAATGCCGGCACATCCCACCCTGTCATCGCGGCGATGAACCGGCTCGGATACGACGTTGCCAATCTCGGCAATCACGAGTTCAACTTCGGCCTGCCAGCACTTCGTGCGGCCGTGGAACAGGCCAGCTTCCCGGTGATCAGCGCCAATACCCTCACACGCAGGGGCGCCTCCGTCGCCGACGACGAAACCCTCCTGCGCCCCGATACGATCGTGACATGCACCTGCGCCAACCCGGCCGGCGAGACGCGCAGCCTCAAAGTCGGCCTCATCGGCTTGCTGCCGCCCCAGATCATCCTTTGGGACAGGTTTCACCTGGGCGGCGAAGTCACGTCGCGCGACATGGTCGAAGCCGCCACCGCCCGCGTGCCGGCCCTGCGCGCAAAAGGCGCAGATATCGTCATCCTGCTGGCGCATACCGGCATCGACACCGGCCCCGCCGGGGCTGAACTCGAGAATGCGGCCCTGTCTCTGGCGCGCCTGCCCGGCGTCGATGCCATCGTTGCGGGCCACAGTCACGAAGTCTTCCCCGACCCTGAACGCCCGGCCGCCAGCAGCGGGGTCGACCACGCGGCAGGCACCTTCGCCGGCATCCCCGCCGTGCTGCCGGGCTACCGGGGGTCGCATCTCGGGCAGATCGATCTTCACCTTTCACACGGGCCCGACGGCTGGGCTGTCACCGGGCACAGCGCCCGACTTCACCCTGTCAAGGCCGGCGCAGCCACCACACAGACCCCGGCCCATCCGGCCATCGTCAAGACCGTTCGCCACGGCCACGAAGCCACGCTCGCCCGTATGCGCGCCCCCCTCGGCCGGATCGACCGCCCGATCCACAGCTACCTCTCCCTCTACCGCTCCGACCTGCCGGTCCTGCTGGTGGCCGAGGCAAAGCGGCAAGCCCTCAGCGATGTCTTCGCCGGCACCGCACTCGCCGACCTGCCCTTGCTCGCCGCCACCGCGCCGTTCCATACCGGCGGCCGCGCCGGACCGCGCGCCTATTCCGACATTCCGGCCGGCCCCCTGACCCTGCGAAACGCCGCCGACCTGCAGCCATTTCCGAACACGCTCTGCGCCCTCCGGGTAACCGGGGCGGAACTGCGCGACTGGCTCGAACGCGCATCCTCCTGCTTTCACAGAATCACGGCCGGCTGGCCCGACCAACCGCTCTGGAACAACAGCTTCCCGGGCCATGCCGCCGACACCATCGTCGGCCTCACCTACCGCATCGACGTCACGGCCGCCCCGCTCTACGACGCGCACGGCCAGCGCCTCGCGGGGTCCCGGGGCGCAGGGACGCCCCGAGGCCGCATCCGAGACCTTGCCCATGCCGGACAGCCGGTCGGCGATGACCAGGAATTCGTCATGGCCGTCAACAATTACCGCGCGTTCGGTGGCGGGCCCTACCCGGCGCTGCCCGAATCCCGGCTCGTTCATGCCAGCCGCACCCCGGTGCGCGATGTCCTCGCCCGGTTCATCCGCGATGGCGGCCACCGCCGGGTATCCCTGTCGCCGGCGTGGTCCTTCGTGCCGCAGCCCGACACCTCGGTTATGATCTGGTCCGGTCCGGGCTTGCGCGCTCACCCGTCAGACTTTGCCCTTCACGGCCTGACCGATCTCGGCCTGTCGCACCAGGGCTTCCTTCGCCTGCGCATGCCCCTCGATACGCCCGCTTGCGAATCCGCCGTGTAACCCCTATGTAACGCCTTGAGAGGTTGGCGCGGGCAAGCGCCTCGCCAACCCGGTCAGGTCCGGAAGGAAGCAGCCGTAACGAGCCCCGCTTGGGTCGTTGTCCAGCCTCTCACCCTTTCCCCGCTCCGATGCCAGGTAGAACCGAGCCGCGGGCGGGGTCCGTCCGCCGCAGGGTGGGTGCCAACCCACCCCGTGGCACGCATCTCACATCGCCGCCCGGTACAAGTCGGCAAGGTTTTCCTCGTTCAGCTCCACCGGGTTCCCGCCACAGCTCGGGTCCGTCACCGCATCCTTCACCAGCGCCGGAATGCTCTCCTCGGTGACGCCCAGCGCCTTCAGCCCCTGCGGAATGCCCAGCCGGTCGTTGAACTCGGCCACGAATGCCTTGAACCCGGCAAACCCGCCGTTGATCCCAAGATACGGCGCCGCCCGGTCGAACCGCTCGGCAATCATCGGGGCGTTGAATTCCAGCACCGCCGGCATGCAGACGGCATTGGTCGTCCCGTGATGGGTGCCGAAATGCGCCCCCACCGGATGGCTCAGCGCATGAATTGCCCCCAGGCCCTTCTGAAAGCCCACCGCGCCCATCGCCGCCGCGCTCATCATATGCGCCCGCGCCTCCAGATCCTCGCCATTCTCATAGGCTTTCGGCAGGTTCTCGATCACCAGCCGCATCCCCTCCAGCGCGATGCCCTGGCTCATCGGGTGATAATGCGGGCTCGAAAAGGCCTCCACGCAATGCGCGAACGCATCGAGGCCGGTTCCGGCGGTGATCGCCTTCGGCATCCCCACCGTCAGCTCCGGATCACAGATCACCACCGCCGGCAGCACCTTCGGATGGAAGATGATCTTCTTCACATGTGTCTCGGAATTGGTCAGCACCCCGGCCCGCCCCACTTCCGACCCCGTCCCGGCGGTCGTCGGCACCGCCACGATCGGCACGATCGCGTCGGCATCGGCCCGAGTCCACCAGTCGCCGATATCCTCGAAATCCCACACCGGCCGCGTCTGCCCGGCCATGAAGGCCACCAGCTTGCCAAGGTCGAGGCCGGAACCGCCGCCCAGCGCGATCACGCCGTCATGCCCGCCCTCGTTGAACGCCGCCACCCCGGCGGCCAGGTTCACCTCGTTGGGGTTCGGGTCCACCTCCGAGAACATCGCCCGGCCCAGTCCGGCCGCCTCCATCCTCTCCAGCACGCCCTGCGTCACCGGCAGCCCCGCCAGCCCGCGATCTGTCACCAGCAACGGCCGCTTGATCCCCGCCGCCGCACAGGCCTCGCCCAGCTCCGCGATCCGCCCGGCCCCGAATTTCACCGCCGTCGGATACGACCAGTTGCCCACAAGGTTCATGCCTGTCCCCTTATCCCAGCAGGGGCTCGCCGCCCCCGGCTTCATCTTGCCAAAAATACTCAAATCCCGACGCCGCCACGGGCGCCGCCGCCCGCCACTCTATCGCCGCCATTTCCACATGCAACGGGGGGTTACTTCTTCCTCGCCCAGTCGTACTGGGCCGCCGTCTCCACCGCACAAGGCCGAACCGCCCGCAGCCGCTCCAGCGCCGGCCCCGGCTTCTCGCCACAGGCCACCATCAGCTTGAGCGCAGCGGTCCCCGACCGCCCACACCCGCCCATGCAATGGATAAGCACACGCCCGCCGCCCTTCAGCGCCGCACAGGCCCGCTCGCTCGCGGCCTCCCATAGCTGCTCGCTTTCGCCCGTGGGCACGCCAAAATCGTGGCAGGGGATGTGGTGCCACCGCGCCCCGGAATTGAGCAATTCCGCCCCGAGATCGCCGGCCCCCGCCGCCACCATCTCGACCTCGGTCACCATCGAGATCACCAGCGCAGGCTTCCAGTCCTTCATGTGGGCGATATCCTCGGCATAGTGCCCCCCGCGCCCCGGCATCGGTGCAATGGCAAGGATGCCACGCGCCACCGGAAGGCCGAAGATCACGAATCCCGACATCGTCTCCACCTCAGATCCCGTCCGCCGCGAACGTATCACAGGCCCCCGGTTCGCCGCTCTCGTAGCCCGTCGCGAACCAGCCCGCCCGCTGCTTCGAGGTCCCATGCGTAAAGGTGTGCGGCTGCGGCACCCGACCGGCGCGCTCCTGCAGGTAATCGTCGCCAATCCGCCGCGCGGCGTTCAGCGCCTCTTCCACGTCACCCGGCTCCAGCAGCCCGTCCACGTTCCGCGCCCAGACACCTGACAGGCAATCCGCCTGCAACTCCAGCCTGACGGTCAACGCATTGGCCTGCACCTTGTCCGAGGCCTGTCGCATCCGGTTCACCTCCGGCAGGATGCCCAGCTCGTTCTGCACGTGATGCGCCACCTCGTGGGCGATCACGTAAGCCGCGGCGAAATCCCCCTTCGCGCCAAGCTGCCGGCTCAGCGTTTCGAAAAACGCCGTGTCCAGGTAGGCCTTCCTGTCTGCCGGGCAGTAGAAGGGGCCCGTCGCGCCCGACGCCCCGCCGCACGGGCTCTGCGTCACGCCGGAAAACAGCACCAGAACCGGCGGGTCATACTCGCGCCCCAGCTGCTCGGGAAAGACCTGCCCCCAGACCGCCTCGGTTGTCGCCAGCACACGCGAGGCGAACGCCGCGGCCCGCTCCTCCTCTGGCGACAGCTCCCGCTGCGTCTCGCCCTGGGCAAACGGATCCTGCCCCTGCAACAGCGGCGTGATGTCGACCCCGGCGAAATAGGCGATCACGACCACCACCAGCAGGCCTACGCCGCCAATCCCGGCGCCCGCCTTGCCCGACCGGCGCCGGTCCTCGACATTCCGGCTCCGCCGGATACCCTTCAGCCGCATGGTCTCCCCCCAAAAGGAACGCGCAGACCACTATAAGCACCTTTGCCACAAGCGGAAAAGCCTGTTGCGTCGCGGGCTAGGCCGGCCCGTCCGCAACCTGCCCGGGCCGCGCCTCGGCCCAGGCCCGCAGGAACGCCGCCATGTCCTCATGCCCGCAGCCCTCGATCACCGCACGCGGCAGGGCCACGCCCTGTTCCAGCGCCAGCCGCGCGCAACCGATGTGATCCCGCTCCGCCCGCGCCGGATTCTTCTCCGCCCCGTGCAGGATGGTCGACAGCAGGGTCCCGCCAAACCCGTTCACGAACCCGAGGTCGGGCCGCAGCGACAGGAACCACGCCAGCACCTCCGGCTTCCCCTCCCAGCCCGCCACATGCGTCGGCGTGATCCGTTCCGGGCCGCCCGGCTCGTCATACGGCACCCCCAGCGCCACCAGCCGCCGCATGTGCTCCAGCCGATCCGGCAGATGCACCAGCTCCCTCAGCAGACCCCGAAACGCCCCGGGCAACTTCTCCGGGTCGATGAACTGCCCCGGGCTCTCCCGCCCCTCCGCCGCGGCAGCCAGCAACCCCTCCTCCCGGCTCAATCCCGTATCGGCGCCCCTGGCCTCCAGCGCGCGGGCCAACGCCCGGTTCCCGTACACCCGCGCCATTGCGTAAGCCGTGACCCCCATCCAGCGGCGCGCCGTCCCGGCCCCCGCCTCCAGCAACAGGCCCACCATCCGCGCATCGCTCATCCGCCGCGCCGCCTGGTGCAGCGCCGGAATGACCGACGGCGCCTCTCCCCCCACCTCGTCGGGGCTGAACTCTTCCGCCCGGGCCCCATGCGCCAGCAACATCTCCACCGCCGCGTGATCGTGAAAATCCATCGCCCGGAACAGCGCGTTCGTCCCTTTCGGCTCCGCCCCCGCCTCCAGCAGCATCCTCAACGCCCGGTGATGCCCCAGCTCCGTGGAATGATAGAGCGACTCGCCATCATCCGGATCCGCCCCCTTGTCCAGCAGCCACTGCGCCAGCACCATGTTGTCCGCATGGCCGATCGCCCCATAAAGCGCCGACAGGGCATGCCCGCTCCCCGGCGCCTCCACGTACCCGTCATTCACATCCGCCCCATGCGCCAGCAACAACTCCGCCACCGCCAGCATATCCGCCTCCAGCCCGGGCCGCGCATGGATCCACCGCGAAAACGCCAGGTGCAGGATCGGCGTCCGCGGCCCCAGCTTCGCAACCGCCAGCCCGGGCTCCCTTGCCAGCGCCGCCTCCACCGCGCCCCGCCGGTACAGCGCACATTCCAGCCCGAACACGCCGTCCGCCAGGTCCGGAAACCGCGCCAGCAAGGCCTCGACCCGCGCAGTCTGCCCGCGAAACAGCGCCTGTTTCAGCCCCTGCAACGCCGCCGCCCGGTCCATCCCCATCGCCTCGGCGGCCAGCTTCAGCCGGGGCCAGCTCTCGAACCCCGCCTCCCGTGCCACCGCATGCAGGAAATCGGCGCGCACCAGCGCCTCCGCCGGCTTGCCCGGCCCGTACTGCTTCAGCCGCTCCACGGCCCAGGCCTCGCCCGCCCGATGGGCGCGCTGCATACGTTTGGCCGCGAATCGCAGCCCGTTTAGGGAAAGATCATCCATGATCCGGGTTCCTCTCGATCAGGGGCCCGCGATCCGCCAGCTCGGGCAAGAGAAAACCGAAATATGTACCGGTCGTCCGTCAAAGGCAGGTGCGCTCGCTTTCCGCGGATCGGGCGGCCCCCTGCAACGGGCCTCGCCCAAAGCCTACACCACCCGCTCCCCCACCGCCAGCCACTCTCCCGCCCCCATGCGCCGTTCCGGTCCCAAATACCCAAACCCGACGCCGACCACCAACATCCGAGGCGGCACGCCCCCACCCTTCATCTTGCCAAAAATACTCGAATCCCCAGCGCCGCCCCACGCACCACCCCCCGCAAGTCATCCCCGTCCTGCCTTGCCGGGGCGGGGAGGGCGGGCGGGAGCCCCGGCAAGGCAGGACACGGCTCGACCAATCCCCCGGTGGACGCCGGGCGCAACTCCCCTTACCTTGCCAGACGAACCCCAGCACAGGACCCCCATGACCGACGCCGACACCCAAGCCGCCTACCAGGTTCTGGCCCGCAAATACCGGCCCGAAACCTTCGCCGATCTCGTCGGCCAGGATGCGATGGTCCGCACCCTCAAGAACGCCTTCAAGGCCGACCGCATCGCCCAGGCCTTCATCATGACCGGCATCCGCGGCACGGGCAAAACCACCACCGCCCGGATCATCGCCAAGGGCATGAACTGCATCGGCCCGGATGGCCAGGGCGGCCCGACGACCGACCCCTGCGGCGTCTGCGAGCATTGCAAGGCGATCATGGAAGGCCGCCATGTCGACGTGCTGGAAATGGACGCGGCCTCGCGCACCGGCGTCGGCGACATCCGCGAGATCATCGACAGCGTCGCCTATCGCGCGGCCTCGGCCCGCTATAAGATCTACATCATCGACGAGGTTCACATGCTCTCGACCAGCGCCTTCAACGCGCTGCTCAAGACGCTCGAGGAACCGCCCGCCCACGTGAAGTTCATCTTCGCCACGACCGAGATCCGCAAGGTCCCGGTCACCGTGCTCTCGCGCTGCCAGCGCTTCGATCTGCGCCGCATTGACCCCGAACAGATGATCGCCATGCTCCGCCGCATCGCCGACGCCGAGAAGGCCGAGATCGCCGACGATGCCCTCGCCCTGATCACCCGCGCCGCAGAAGGCTCGGCCCGCGACGCCACCTCGCTGCTCGATCAGGCCATCTCCCACGGCGCGGGCGAAACCACCGCCGAACAGGTCCGCGCCATGCTGGGGCTGGCCGACCGCGGCCGCGTGCTCGACCTCTTCGACCTGATCATGAAGGGCGATGCCGCCGGCGCTTTGGGCGAGCTCTCCGGCCAATACGCCGAGGGCGCCGACCCGATGGCGGTCCTCCGCGACCTCGCCGAGATCGCCCACTGGGTCAGCGTCGTGAAGATCACCCCCGAGGCCGCCGAAGACCCCACCATCGGCCCCGACGAACGCGACCGCGGCCGCACCATGGCCGAGGCCTTGCCGATGCGCGTGCTCACCCGCATGTGGCAGATGCTCCTGAAGGCGCTGGAAGAGGTCTCGCAGGCCCCCAATTCGATGATGGCCGCCGAAATGGCCGTCATCCGCATGACCCATGTTGCCGAGCTGCCCGCGCCCGAAGACCTCGTGCGCCGGCTGCAGGACGGCCCGCCGCCCCAGCCGCCCGCCGGCGGCCCGGCCCCCGGCGGCCCCGGCGGCGGCAATGCCCCCGCCCCCACCGGCCATACTTCTGCCTACAGCTCCGGCGTCTCCGCCCAGCCCGGCGCCTCCGGCCCCTCGGGCCAGACCACTGCCGTCGCTGCCCAATCCGACACCGCGCTCGCCCATTACCCCACCTTCGACCACGTGGTGGAACTCATCCGCGCCCATCGCGACGTCAAGCTGCTGGTCGAGGTCGAAACCTGCGTCCAGCTCGCCGCCTACCGCCCCGGCCGGATCGAATTCTGCCCCACCGACGACGCCCCCGCCGACCTTGCCGCGCGCCTCGGCGCGGCCCTGCAACGCTGGACAGGCAACCGCTGGGGCGTCTCGGTGGTCAGCGAAGGCGGCAAGCCCACCATCGCCGCCCTGCGCGACGCCGAGCGCATCGCGCTCGAGGACGAGGCCAAGACACACCCGTTGGTCCAGGCCGTCTTCTCCGCCTTCCCGGGCGCCAAGATCACCGGAATCCGCACGCCCGAAGAACAACAGGCCGAGGCCCAGGCCGAAGCCCTCCCCGAAGTGGACGAAGAATGGGATCCCTTCGAAGAGGACTGATCCTCGCCCTCCTGCCCGCGCCCGCCTGGGCGCAGGTCTGCGAGGAGCTCCGCCCGGGATGGGACGGCACGCCGGTCTCGGCGTGGTCCGAGGCCCTGTCGCTCTTCACCTCCCCCGCCGCCCTGATCCTTCTGGCGGGCAGCCTGATCGCCGTCCGCTACAAAAGCCAGTGGGGAACCCTCGCCGCCTGCGTCGGCTGGAGCGCGCTGGTCTCCGTCTTCGCCTTCTGGGACGGCGGCCGCACCGACGCCATGGCCGAGGGCTGCATCGGCTCGCCCATGATCTTCATCCTCGCCGCCGCCGCCCTTTGTGTCGCCATGGTCCTCTACATCGGCGTGCCGGCGAAGACGGAAGATTAGGCACCACGATGGCCCGCGCAGGGCGTACGCCGCCCCGCTTCCCCACCACATCCTACCCGTCCCGGCCCTGACGCGGGACGCAATAATCATGGCGCGAGTGCCAAGCCACCCCGTACCGCGGCAACCACCCCTCCGCTCTTCAACACCGACGCGATACCGACGTAATACCGACAAAATACCGACGTTGCATTTCCCCGAAACGGGCACTTCCCTCGGGCCGCTCGAACCGCCCCGCTCAAACCCGATGGACACGCCCAACTAACCCCCTTACCCTCCCCCACATGAGCAACACCGACGGACGCCGCTGGCACGACATGGGCGGGAAAGAGGCGGGCCCCCTTTCCTTCGACCAGCACGATTTCGCCCTCTGGGAAAAGCGCGTCGACGCGCTGATGGTTCTATGCGGCCAGAAGGGCCTCTTCACGGTCGACGGCCTTCGCCGCGCCCTCGAGGACATGGGCGAAGACGCCTTCGAAACAATGACTTACTACGAACGCTGGATCGCCGCCTCCAACCAGAACCTGATCGAAGCCGGCGCCTACACCCTGCAGGAACTCGGCGAGAAAATGGAAGAGGTCGCCCGCCGCGGCCCCACCTATGGCGAGGCGCAAAATGGCTGACCGCGTTCGCGTCAAATCCATGATGCCCCCGGGCCACGTCCGCGCCCCCGCCTACCTGCGCGGCAAGACCGGCGAGATCGAACGCGAACTGGGCAGCTTCGCCAACCCCGAACAGCTCGCCTACGGCCTCGAGGCCCAGAAACATCCCCTCTACCGCGTCCGCTTCACCATGGCCGAAATCTGGGGCGATCAGGCCGAGCACCCCACCGACACGGTCGACGCCGAGATCTACGGCCACTGGCTCGAAAGGCTCTGACATGCCCCACGACCACCCCTCCCATTCCCACGAAGGGATGAGCCCCTCCGGCCACCCCTACCGCGAAGACAACGACACCGCGCTGACCTACTGGCAGCGGATGGAAATCGCCGTCCGCGAACTTCTCGTTGAAAAAGGCCTCGTCACGTCCGAGGAAATCGCCCGTCAGATCGACGCGATGGATGCCCGCTCGCCCGCCAACGGCGCGGCGGTCGTCGCTCGCGCCTGGACCGATCCGGCGTTCAAGCAACGCCTGCTGAAAGACGCCTCCGCCGCCAGCCGCGAGATGGGCTTCGACATCGGCCCCCTGCACCTGATTGCGGTCGAGAACACCGACACCACCCACAACCTCATCGTCTGCACGCTCTGCTCCTGCTACCCGCGCAACCTGCTGGGCCTGCCGCCCGACTGGTACAAGTCCCGCGCCTACCGCTCCCGCGCGGTGATCGAGCCGCGCGCGGTGCTCCGCGAATTCGGCCTCGATCTGCCCGACGACATCTCCGTGCGCGTCCATGACAGCACCGCCGACATGCGCTACATCGTGCTGCCCGCCCGCCCCGCCGGCACCGACGACATGACCGAGGAACAGCTCGCGGCCCTCGTCACCCGCGATTCGATGATCGGCACCGGCCTGCCGCGCACCCCCTGACGGGCTTGCCCAAAGCCGGCCCCCGGCGTATGTGACGCGCACCCAAGCAAGACAAAGACCACCCGGATGAGCGACACAGCCCCAAAGGACACAATCCCGTTTTCCGAACGGCTGACCGGCCATCTGCTGTTCCTGCCGGTACGGTTGTCGCGACTGTTGCCTTATCGCTGGCGGGTGCCCTTCGCAGGCTGGTTCGTCTCCCGCATCCTCGCGCCGCTAGCAGGCTACTCCCAAAGAGTCCGCGACAACCTCGCGCTCACCTTCCCCGAGCTCTCCAAGCCGGAGGTCGAACGCATCACCCGCGGCGTCACCGACAATGCCGGGCGCAACATGGTCGAGCTCTACTCGCCCGAATTCGCCCCCCGCGTCCGCGAACGCATGCCCATCACCGGCCCCGGCCTGAAAGTGCTGCAGGATGCCCGCGACGAAGGCCGCCCCGGCATCATCATCTCGGCGCATATCGGCAGCTTCAACGCCGCCCGCACCGGGATTGCCGCCAACGGGATCGAAAGCGCCAGCTTCTACCGCCCGATGTCCAACCGCCCCTTCAACGCCCATTACGCCGAGGCGATGGAACGGATCAGCCAGCCGGTGATCGAGCAAAGCCGCCAGGGGCTGGTGCAGATGGTCCGGCACCTGCGCAAGGGCGGGGTGGTGTCGATCATGAACGATCTCAACACCCATGACGGGCTGCCGCTCGAGTTCTTCGGGCACCCGGCCCTGACCTCGCTCTCGGCTGCCGAGCTTGCCCTGAAATACGACGCGCCCCTCGTCCCCCTCTGGGCGCTGCGCGACCCCAACGGGCTTGATTTCCGCATGACTTTCGAAGAGCCCATTCCCCATTCCGACCCGCTGACCATGACCCGCGAATTCAACCGCCGGCTCGAAGCGGTGGTGCGCGAGAACATGGATCAGTGGTTCTGGATTCACCGCCGCTGGAAAGACGGCGCCAACGCGGTGGGCGAGATGCGCGCGAAAGAACTCGAAGCCCTCGAAGCGAAGCTCGCGGAAAACCCCAAGGCTCCGATTTCTTGAAAAGAAATCGTTCCGGATTCTTTTCAAGAATCCGTCCCTACCCTTTCCGCAACTGTGCCAGTAATTCAAGGCTGCTCTCGTCCAGCGCGCCCACCTCCGGCAACCCGTGCGCCGCCCTGAGCGCGTTCAGCGCCGCCAGTGTCTTCGCGCCCCACGCCCCGTCGACCGGCCCCGGGTCATAGCCCAGGTCCGTCAATAGCTGCTGCACCTGCCGCACCGACAACGGCAGGTCGATATGCTGGCGCAGGAAGGCCATCGTCTCCTCCTGCACGGCGCGGAACTCCAGCAATTCGTGCCGCGCCGCCAGCTGCCCGGACTCGTAGACGACCGACTTGCTGTCGGTCCGCCCGTCCATGAATTCCCCGCAATGTCCGACATTCCATTCGTTCCGGTACCAGGGGTCCTTCGCCCCCACCAGCGACAGCACCGGCTCGTCCTCGGGCGCGTTCAGCCCGGCATACTCATACCAGCCTGCCTTGCAGGTCCAGCCCTCGACGACCCGCGCGGCCACGCGCTGGCTGTCCGACAATGGCTTGAAGGTGGCGGCGATGACGCCACCTTCACTCAGCCCGATCAGCAGCATGTTGTCGGCATCGACGAAGGGCAGCCCCTTCGCCGTCTCGATAGCGTAACCGGCATCGAGCTGCCGCATGCTCAGCGTCGGCCGAAACATTCCACTCTCGTGGGTGGCGGCATCACAGGACCGGGCATAGACAGTCCGAGCCATGCTCGCTGGCCCGATCACCAGGAACCCGTTATCGGCGAGAAACTTCATCCGCAGCAGGCTTCCCGACCAGAGCCCGGCACAGCCATGCATATAGATCGCCGTGGGAAAGCGCCTCTGCCCCTCCCCATATGCGGCGTCCAGATCGGCCAGGCTGGTCTGCTTCGAACGCCCCGGCCCGTCCGGCACCATCACGATCGCCGCATCCCAGGTGCGCCTGATCTGCGCCGGGTCGTCCATGTCGTCGATGCCGACCTGCGCCGGATCGGTGAACCTCTTCGAACTGTTGTTCAGCCCCTCGGTCTGCGCCGCCACCAACGTGGCCAGCCCGAGTGCCGCGACAAGCGACGCCCCAAAAAATACCTTCATCAAATGCCGTCCTCCCAATGCGCGGGCACACCCTCCCGGGCGCCGCACGATCAACAGTAGCGGCAGTCTCGCACAAAGCCACAAAAACCCGGCCGCGGCCGCCGCGGCCGCCGATTTCTTCAAAAGAAATCGGATCGGACTCTTTTAAAGAGTCCGACACGCCGCACCCGGCGCAATCCACCTTCAGAAATTACCCGGCGCTAGACCCACTTCGCCATTGGCGGCAAGCTCATCAGCACCGCGTTCGCGTCATGCCCCGTCGCCAGCCCGAACTTGGTGCCCCGATCATAGACGAGGTTATACTCCGCGTAGAGCCCGCGATGCACCAGTTGTGCATCCTTCTCGGCCTCACCGAAATCCATCCCGCGCCGTTTCTCCACCAGAGGCACGAAGGCCGGCAGGAAGGCTCGCCCGATATCCTGCGTCAACGCGAAATCCGCCTCCCAACTGCCGGAGTTCTGGTCATCCATGAAGATACCCCCCACGCCTCGCGCCCGGTGGCGGTGGGGGATATAGAAATACTCGTCCGCCCAGGCCTTCAGCCGCGGATATTCCCCTTCCCCATGTGGGTCGAGATGCGCCTTCTGGGTCGCGTGGAAATGGCCGGTATCCTCCTCGTACTCAAGGCACGGATTCAGGTCCGATCCTCCGCCGAACCACCACGCATTCGGCGTCCAGAACATCCGCGTGTTCATGTGAACGGCCGGCACGTGGGGGTTCTGCATATGCGCCACGAGGCTGATGCCGCTCGCCCAGAACCGCGGGTCTTCCTCGATCCCCGGCACGCCCCGCGCCGCCATCGAGCTCTGCGCCGCCTCGCCCAGAACGCCATAGACTTCCGAGACGTTCACGCCGACCTTCTCGAACACCCGGCCGCCGCGCATCACGCTCATAAGGCCTCCGCCGGCATCCGAACCGTCCTCGCTCGTCCGCTTCGTCGTGGTGACCTCGAACCGCCCCGGCTCGGCCTCGGCGAACGGGCCCTCGGCGTGGCTGTCCTCCAGCCCCTCGAACGCCGCGACGATGTCGTCACGCAGTTGCCGGAACCACGCCGCCGCGCGCGCCTTCTCCGCCGTCATCTCCTCCGACATCGTACCCTCCCTAGTGCGCCGGCGCCGCCACCGGATCAAGCAGCGTGCGGCCGCCATCCACCGTCATGATCTGCCCGGTCATGAAACCCGAACTGTCGCAGGCCAGGTACTGCACCGCCTCGGCCAGCTCGGTCGCCGAGGCGATCCGCCCCAGCGGCGTGTGATCCTCGATATCCGAGCGGAAATCCCGGTTCTCCCGCAGCGTCCCCTGCAGCGAGGCACTCATCACCGAACCGAACGCCACCGCGTTCACCCTTATCCGGTGCGGCGCCAGCGCCACGGCCAGGCTCCGCGTCATCTGGTCCAGCGCCGCCGACGATACCGAGAACGCCAGCAGATCGGGATGCGTCCGCCGGGCGGCAATCGACGACAGGTTCACGATCGTGCCCGCCGGGCCGCCCTCGCGCTCTTCCGACTGCTTGATCATCCGCTTGGCCACAAGCTGGCTTGTCCGGAGCGAGGTCATCAGGTTTTGACTCAGAAGCTGCTCCACCGCGTCATCATCGGGGTTCAGCGGGTCCGAGACCAGCATCTGCCGCGACGCGTTCACCAGGATATCCACCTGGTCGAATGCGTCGATCGTGGCCGACAACAGATTCGCCAGTGTCAGCTTCTCTCGGAGGTCGCCCGCGAAATAGCGCTTGTTGCTGCCGTCCTCGTTTTCGCCCACCTGCTTGATCAGCTGCTTCTCGTCGATATCCGCGAACATGACGTTCGCGCCCTTGTCGACGAAATGCCGCCCGATGGCGAGGCCGATGCCGTTCGCCCCCCCGGTCACGATGGCGGTCTTTCCGGAAATGGAAAATGACATGGTCTACCCTTTGTACGTGTGGGAATGCGCCCGCAGTTCAGCCTGGTCTGCGCACCGGGCGTTGCCCGTGCAGTAGTTTGAACCGGTTGTCGCCGCCGACCTCCCTGACCTCTCCGAACTGTCGCGCCATCTCCGACTCATACGGGAGATGGCGGTTCGCAACCAGAAAAAGCTGTCCGCGAGGGGAAAGCACGCGCGCGGCAGCGCGGATGAAGTCGAGCCCGAGGCTCGGGTCGGGCGCCCGTCCCGTGTGAAACGGCGGGTTGGTGATGACGGTATCCATGGGCTCGTCGGGCCGCCAGCGGGTGGCGTCTTCCCAATGCAGGTGCGCCCGCGGGTCGAGAATGTTCTGCCGGGCACAGTCCAGCGCGGCGAAATCCGCCTCGACGAGGTGCAGCTCCCTGATGCTCTCCCGTTCCAGCGCCCGGGCCGAAAGATACCCCCAGCCGCCGCCAAGGTCGGCCACCCGCGCACCCAGCTTCTCGGGCAGATTGTCAGCCAACAGGGCCGAGGCGGGGTCGATCCCGTCGGCCGAGAAGATGCCCGGCACGGTTACGAACCCGCCCCCGATCTCCTTCGGCGCACCCCGTGCCCAATCCTCGAACCCCGTTTGGGCGGTGAAATGAAACAGCTTTCCATGTGCCTTCGACAACGCCGGCGAGACCTCGGCCCGCTTGCGACAGCCCTTCAGGATCGATTCGACCCCGTCGGTCTTGGCGCCATCCACGATCACCGGCCCGTCTGTCACCGACGCGGCCTCGGCCACCAGCGCCTGGCCCAGCGCCTTGGCCCGCGGCAGGCAAACGACCGCAGCCGCATAGCGCCCGTCAGGTTCCTTCCCGCAGGCGAATCCCTGCCCCGCGAAATGGTCCCTGTCGGGTTTGAAGGTGGTGATGACATGGCACAGATCGGCCGGCAGCGCCGACAGGTCCATCCCCTCGCGCGGCGCGAAAACGGCAATGCGCCCGGCCTCGGGCAGCGTCACATCACCCGAGTCCAGCGCCAATGACAGGCGTGACGAAGCGCTCAAATTATTCCTTTTCCATCGTGCATTGCAGCGGATGCTGATGGCGGCGGGCGAAATCCATCACCTGCGCCACCTTGGTCTCGGCAATCTCGTGGCTGAACACGCCCACGACCGCAACACCCTTCTTGTGCACCGTCAGCATGATCTCGAACGCCTGCGCATGGGACATGCCAAAGAACCGTTCCAGAACGGCCACGACGAATTCCATCGGCGTGTAGTCGTCGTTCAGCAGCAGCACCTTGTACAGCGGCGGCCGCTTGGTCTTGGTGCGCGTCTCGACAATGACCGACGAGTCGTCGTCATCATCGTTTCCCGACATGAGGAAGATTGGGTGCGTCATATCCTGCCCGGTTGAATTTGGCATGGCCGATCGTGAACCATCTATATAGCCTCTGGGATATATGTGAAAAGAGGGGGAACCCTCAAGACGGGGTCTCATGGCACGGAATCTGACCACAATCGGCTTCGATGCGGACGATACGCTCTGGCAGAACGAACGCTTCTTCCGCCTGACGCAGGAGAGATTCGCGGCGCTTCTGAAAGACTATGCCGACGGCGACCACCTGCACGACCGGCTGCTGGCTGCGGAACGGCGCAACCTCGGCCATTACGGATTCGGCATCAAGGGTTTCACCCTGTCGATGATCGAAACCGCCATCGAGGTGACCGACCAACAAGTACCCGCCAGCGTCATCTCCGAACTGATCGCGGCCGGGCAGGAGATGCTTCAACACCCCATCGAGCTTCTCCCTCATGCCCGCGAGGCGGTGGAAGAGATCGCGGCAAGCCACCGCGTGCTGCTCATCACCAAGGGCGACCTGCTCGACCAGGAGCGCAAACTGGCGCAATCCGGGCTCGGCGACCTCTTCGACGGGGTCGAGATCGTCAGCGCCAAGACCCGCACGGTCTACGAGGATATCTTCACCCGCCACGGCAACGGCGCGGCCGAGGCGATGATGGTCGGCAATTCCCTGCGCTCCGACGTGAAACCGGCGATCGAGGCGGGCGGCTGGGGCGTTCACGTGCCTCACCACCTGACATGGGAAGTCGAGCATGACGAGCCGCCCGAGAACGCCCCCCGTTACCGGGCGATCGACGACCTCGGCGCACTGGCCTCACTTGTGAACGAAATCGGCTAGGGGGACAGGGGGCGTTGCCACCGCCGCTGTTCCCTTTAGGCCCGGCGATTCCCCCAGGATATTTCGGGCCAGAAGAAGCAGGGGATCAGTCGACCCGGGCCACCGCCTCGACAGGGCCGAAGCTGTTGCGCTGGATCACGACCACGGCGGGCAGATCACCATTCAGCGGGACCTCGATGTCGAGCGGCTGGCGCATATCCCAGTCGGCAACCACGGTCACGCTTGTCACGATGTGGGAATAGCTGATCGAGCGGCCCGCATTCTCGCCCCGCTTGATGGCGACCGTCTCCTCAGGCCGGTAGCGGAACAGCCGGACGGTGGCCTTGCCACCGGCGGCGGCAGAGGCGCTGATCTTCAGCTTGCCCTGATGCTCCTGCGCCGTCAGGGTTACCTGCGCGACGTCGCCCCGGTGCTTCTTGATGAGGTCTTTCACGTCCATCGGCCGGGTACCGACCACATGATCGGTGCCGTTGATGATCATCTGCGGCGTATAGACCATGCGCCGGTTCGACACCTTGGCATAAGCCCGCTGACGGGCGGTGTATTCCGGTTTGGCGAAGCTGTCCTTCCAGCCGATGTAATCCCAGTAATCCACGTGCAGCGCCAGCGCGATCACATCGTCGCGCTTGGCCAGCTCGTGCAGGAACGCATCCGCCGGCGGGCACGACGAGCACCCCTGCGACGTGAACAATTCGACCAGAACGGGCCGGTCCTGCGCTCTCAGTGGCGCGGCAAGCGTGATCAGGAAAGCGGTCAGCAGGGCGCCGAGTCTGAGCATGGGGTAAGGTCCGAGAGCTGTGCGTGTTCGTGGTCTGACGAGATTTATCCGCCCCCTTCTAACATGACCAATCAAGGTTTCGCGAGAGCGCGGTGAGACTTGCGACTCGCTCAATTGTGTGCAATAGTATACAAAACCGCCCTGCCCCCTTGATTGCCACGCTCAAATGGGTCAGAAGCAGGCCGGAATTGCCAGCCCCCCAATGCGAAAGGATGCCCGCATGCCCATTACCGTTGGCCAGGATACCGCCAAGACACGGAAATCCCTTACCGTCGCCGGACAAACCGTTTCCTACTACTCCATCGCTGCCGCCGAGAAAGCCGGCCTTGGCGATTTCTCGCGCCTCCCCGCCGCGCTGAAGGTGGTGCTCGAGAACATGCTGCGGTTCGAGGACGGCAAAACCGTCACCACCGACGACATCAAGGCCTTCTCGGAATGGGCCGACAATGGCGGCAAGGCCAACCGCGAACTGGCCTACCGCCCGGCCCGCGTGCTTATGCAGGATTTCACCGGCGTGCCCGCCGTGGTCGACCTCGCGGCCATGCGTGACGGCATCGTCGCGCTCGGCGGCGACGCCCAGCAGATCAACCCGCTGAACCCCGTCGACCTCGTCATCGACCACTCGGTCATGATCGACGAATTCGGCAACCCCCGCGCCTTCCAGATGAACGTCGACCGCGAATACGAGCGGAACATGGAACGCTACCAGTTCCTCAAATGGGGCCAGGGCGCCTTCAACAACTTCCGCGTCGTGCCCCCGGGCACCGGCATCTGCCACCAGGTGAACCTCGAATACCTGGCCCAGACCGTCTGGACCGATGAAGACCAGAACGGCGAGATGGTCGCCTATCCCGACACGCTGGTCGGCACCGACAGCCACACCACCATGATCAACGGCGTGGCCGTCCTCGGCTGGGGCGTCGGCGGGATCGAGGCCGAAGCCGCCATGCTCGGCCAGCCGATCTCGATGCTCATCCCCGAGGTCGTCGGCTTCGAGCTGACCGGCAAGATGGTCGAGGGCACCACCGGCACCGACCTCGTGCTGAAAGTGGTCGAGATGCTGCGCGAGAAGGGCGTGGTGGGCAAGTTCGTCGAATTCTACGGCTCCGGCCTCGACCACCTGCCGCTGGCCGACCGGGCGACCATCGCCAACATGGCCCCCGAATACGGCGCCACCTGCGGTTTCTTCCCGATCGACGACGAGACCCTGCGCTATCTCGAACTCACCGGCCGCGACAAGGACCGCATCGCGCTGGTCGAAGCCTACGCCAAGGAGAACGGCTTCTGGCGCGGGCCCGATTACGACCCAGTCTATACCGACACGCTCAAGCTCGACATGGGCACCGTCGTGCCGGCCATCTCGGGCCCCAAACGCCCGCAGGACCACATCAACCTCGACGCCGCGGCCAAGGAATTCCACGCCTACGTCAAGAACTTCCGCGAGGGCCGCGACATCAACGGCAAGTCGGAAGCCCGCTGGGAAGCCGAAGGCGGCGCCCCCGAGCCCGTCGACATCCCCGGCGACCAGGGCCACCACGCCCGCGGCTTCGTCTCGACCGAGGACAGCAAGTACCAGATGCACGACGGCTCGATCGTGATCGCCTCGATCACCTCCTGCACCAACACCTCGAACCCCTACGTGATGATCGGCGCCGGCCTCGTCGCCCGCAAGGCGCGCGAACTGGGCCTGAACCGCAAGCCCTGGGTCAAGACCTCGCTCGCGCCCGGCTCAAAGGTCGTGACCGAGTATCTCGAGGCGGCCGAGCTGCAGGACGATCTCGATGCCATCGGCTTTAACCTCGTCGGCTATGGCTGCACCACCTGCATCGGCAACTCCGGCCCGCTGGCGCCGGAAATCTCGAAATGCATCAACGACAACGACCTGATCGGCGTGTCGGTCCTCTCGGGCAACCGCAATTTCGAGGGCCGCATCAGCCCCGACGTCCGCGCCAACTACCTGGCCTCGCCGCCCCTGGTGGTGGCCTATTCGCTGGTGGGCGACATGAATGTCGACATCACCACCGAGCCCCTGGGCAAGGACAAGGACGGCAACGACGTCTACCTGAAAGACATCTGGCCGTCGCAGAAGGAAATCGCCGATCTCGTGCAGAAGACCGTGAAGCGCGAGTCGTTCATCGAGAAATACGGCGAGGTCTTCGAGGGCGACGAGAAGTGGCAGGAGGTCGAGACCTCCGAAGGCGAAACCTATGACTGGCCGCCGCAATCGACCTATGTTCAGAACCCGCCCTACTTCCAGGGCATGTCCAAGGACCCCGGCACCATCTCCGACATCAAGGGCGCGCGGATGCTGGCGCTGCTGGGCGACATGGTCACCACCGACCACATCTCGCCCGCCGGCTCCTTCAAGGAAAGCACGCCCGCCGGTCAGTACCTCGTCGAACGCCAGGTGCCCGTGCGCGAGTTCAACTCCTACGGCTCGCGCCGCGGCAACCACGAGGTGATGATGCGCGGCACCTTCGCCAACATCCGCATCAAGAACGAGATGCTCGATGGCGTCGAGGGCGGCTACACCAAGGGCCCCGACGGCGAACAGACCTCGATCTTCGAGGCAGCGATGGCCTACCAGGACCAAGGCACGCCCCTTGTCGTCGTGGGCGGCGAGCAATACGGCGCCGGCTCCTCGCGCGACTGGGCGGCCAAGGGCACCAACCTCTTGGGCGTCAAGGCCGTGATCGCCGAAAGCTTCGAGCGCATCCACCGCTCGAACCTCGTTGGCATGGGCGTCATCCCATTCGAGTTCACCGGCGGCGACACCCGCTCCTCGCTCAAGCTGACGGGCGAGGAAACCTTCGACATCACCGGTCTCGAAGGCGACATCAAACCCCAGGCCGAGGTGCCCTGCACCATCACCTATGCCGACGGCTCGACGAAAGAGATCACGCTGAAAAGCCGGATCGATACGGCGATCGAGATCGAATATGTCGAACACGGCGGCGTGCTGCACTACGTGCTCCGCAACCTCGCCAAGTCGGCGTAAGACAGGCGGTATACAGACATGCGAAGGGCGGGGGTTTCCCCGCCCTTTTCTTTTGGACCCCGGTCTCCGCGCAAGAACCCAAATCCATACGAGTCCGTAGGGTGGGTGAAACCCACCGTACGCGCCATCCGAACGAAGGCAAACCAACCATTGCCTCTCTCCCCTCCCGTGGTACCGTCGCCCAACCCACGGAAGAGGAACGTCACCCCATGCTCGACCCGGAAGTGAAGTCAATCGACTGGGTTGATGCGTTCCCGCCCAACGATGGCAGTCCCGCGGTCCTGCCCGTGACCGCGTCCATAGGGGAGCGTGGTAATGACGCTGCGGACAATTTCCAACTCATCGTCTGCAACTCCGCCTGGATCGCCTCCCAGGTGCCCAACGGCTCGGGCCTCTGGCAGCGCGGCATGCTGATCGTCGAGACCATAACTCCAGGCCACATCCAGAAAACGCTTGAGGCACTCGTCTACCAGTTCCGGCGCTCACACAGCTGGACCGACTTCACCGAGCGTCTGAGCCGCTACCTTCTCTGGGAATACGAAGACTATAACGTATACATGGGAGAACCCGTCGTCCCGTGATCCTTAGCATTTGGGCGAACCCACCCGTGTTCGCCCATCTTGCCCTCAAACCCGAAGTGCCCCCTTCAATGCCGCGCCCCCTCCTCCTGCTCCTCCTCGCATTGCTCCCGCTGGCCGCCCTGGCCCAAGGCCCCCTCACCTGTTTCGAATCCGACCCGAATACCGATCCCGACATTGCCATTCCGGCCTGTACCGCGGCCATCGCCTCGGGCACGCTCGAAGGCGCGTGGCTGGCCGGGGCCTATGCCAACCGCGGCGTCGCCCACCGCGAACTCGACCAATTCGCACAAAGCGCGGACGACCTAGAGACCGCCATCCGCATCGACCCGGCCGCGCCCCACATGCGGATGCTCGCCTGGACCTACCGCACCATGCGCCGCCAAGAAGAGGCCGAAGCCATCTATACGCAAATCCTCGAAACCGACGACCACTGGCAGAGCTGGCTCTCCCGCTGCGTCGTCCGGCAGGATCTCGAGAAGTTCGAACAGGCGGTCGGCGATTGCGAACAGGCCGTGCTGCGTGACCCTGACAATACCGATGCGCTCTACTTCGCCGCCCGCGCCCACAACATACTGGGCCAGGGCCACCGCGCCCTGCCGCTGGCCCGCAAGGCCACCTCCCTTGACCCGGAGAAAACCCGCCACTTGGTCGAACTTGCCTGGGCGATGCACCTCACCGGCGACACGTCGGGCGGGCGCGAACTGGTCAGGGACCGGCTTGCCGAAACCCCCGGCGACCCCGAGCTCCTCGACTACCTGCGCCAGACCGACTGACCCTAGGCCGTGTCACCTCACAGGACATAGCTCAACTGACATACGGCCTCGTATGTTTAGTAATCGCAACCCTTTTTACGCCAGATGCGTATCGAAGGCAGCTATCACACACCACGTGGCAAGATTTGCTATTCGGTCGCGCCCGATCCGGCACTCTGCGAGTCGCTGCCCTCCGATGCCTCCAGCGCCGAAACCGGCCGCATCAGAGCAAAACGTTGGCCATCCGCGTAGATCACCGCCCCGTCCGCCAGCACAAGGTCCTCGCTATCGAACAGCAGCATCGCGCCGTAGCCTGTCTTCACGGTA
The DNA here is from genome assembly GCF_008728195.1 of Roseovarius indicus. Lineage (NCBI taxonomy): Bacteria > Pseudomonadati > Pseudomonadota > Alphaproteobacteria > Rhodobacterales > Roseobacteraceae > Roseovarius > Roseovarius indicus. The sequence goes on along the minus strand of NZ_CP031598.1, from coordinate 127,604 downwards.
CCGGTCCTGTCGGCAAGCGTGACCTCCCAAGCCCCGTTCGACAATTGCCCGCCCAGTACGACATGCGACTGGAACGTGCGCTCCGGGTCGAAGTACCGCCCGCCATACCGTCCGCAGATACGTCCGTCCGGTGCTTCGCTCAGGGCGAGCCAGAGCGCGACCCCCTCGTCGAAATACTCGTAGGTACCTGTCGGCGTGCCCTCAATGCGGTCGGCCCCTTCCGCACGGACCCAGTCTTTCACCTCGTCGAGCGATGCCGAACCGGTCAGCGTCGTCGCGACCTCGTCACACTCGGCCAGTGCAGGGGCGGCCAGAGAGCCTGCCCCGAGGCTCGCGACAAGGGCAAGCCATGGGGCGCGCGCCCGGCTCCGTCTGATCTGATACATGCGGGCGGTCTCCGGGCTGGGCGGCTACAAGGGCGGTCATCACAGTCACGTCCCCGGGGGGTGCGTGACGCCTTGCGCAATGGTGGGCCGGCGGGACCGGCTGTCAACAGGCGAACACCCGGAAGAGCGGGTATCCGCTCCGAAGAATGAGATACGCCGATGCGGCGAGCAGACCGGCGTTGAACCTGCCGGCCATCTTGAGCACAGCAGCGCCGCGCAGGTTTCGGCAAATCAACCGGGTCATCCTGGCGGCGCTGCGGGCGCATCGATGGTCTGCCCGCAGGGGCTTCCTTCAGGTTTGTTGCACGTAGGTTCCCGGTGCCGCGCACAGCGTTGGGAAGCCCTTTGCGGGCGCGCCCATCCTCGGCGGCGCCACCGGCGCTCCTGAATGGCTGGCAAGCCAGTCGCCCCAGACGGGCCACCACGACCCGTCCTGCACCTCGTGGTTGGCGAGCCACGTGTCCGGATCCATGTAGAGCGCCCCGGCCTTGCGGTGACCGGTGCGGTAATGCCGGTGGGGGTGGCCCGGTTCAGAGACGATGCCGCCATTATGGCCGCTGCTGGTCAATAGGAAATCGAGATCGCAATCCGTGAAGAGCTTGGTCTTGTAGACCGAGCGCCATGGCGCAATGTGATCTTTCTCTGTGCCGACGACGAAAAGCGGCGCCTTGATATCCTTGAGCGCGATGACCCGGCCATCGACCGCGAAGCGCCCCGCCGTCAGCCGGTTTTCAAGGAACAGCCCGCGCAGGTATTCGCTATGCATCCGGGCCGGCATGCGCGTGGAATCGGCGTTCCACGTGCCCATATCGGTCTGCTTGTCTTCCTGCCCCATCAGGTAGCGGCGGGTGGCGCGGCCCCACACGAGGTCTTCGTCGCGCAGAAGCCGGAAGGCACTCGCCATCTGGTCGCGGTCGAGAAAGCCCTGATCCCACATCATGTCTTCGAGAAAGGCGACCTGGCTTTCATCCAGGAAAAGCAGCAGCTCGCCCGCCTCGACGAAATCGGTCTGGGCCGCAAGCAGCGTGATCGAGGCAAACCGATCATCGCCATCGCGGGCCATGGTGGCCGCCGCGATCGACAGGATGGTACCGCCGAGGCAGTATCCGCAGGCATGCACCTTTTGGTCAGGCACGATGGTGGTGACGGCATCGAGCGCGGCCATCACACCGCGCTGGCGGTAGTCCTCAAGCGAGAGATCGGCCTGGGCGGCGGTCGGGTTGCACCACGAGATCGCGAAGACGGTATGCCCCTGCCCCACCAGCCAGTTGATGAGCGAGTTCTGCGGGCTGAGGTCGAGGATGTAGTACTTCATGATCCAGGCCGGGACGATCAGAACCGGCTCGGGGCGGACGGTCTCGGTCTGCGGGCTATACTGGATCAGCTCGAAGATATCGTTGCGATAGACCACCTTGCCCGGCGTGCAGGCTAGCGTTTCGCCGATCCTGAAACCATTATGCGGCGCAGGCGGCATGTCGGCGGCGTGTTCGATCAGGTCTTCGACGAAATACTGCAGGCCGCGGGCAAGGTTGGCGCCCCCCGTGTCGCGCGTGGCCTCGATCACTTCCGGGTTCGTCAGCGGAAAGTTCGAGGGCGAGACGGCGTCGAGCAACAGCCGGGTCATGAAATTGACCCGGTCGGCATTGCGCGACTGCACACCGGGCATGCCGGAGGTCGCGGCATCCCACCAGTCGCGGGTGGCAAGGTAGCCCTGCTGCCACATGGCAAAGGGCAGCGTGGCCCAGCCGGCATGGGCGAAGCGGTGATCGTTCTGGTCGGGAGAGAAAGGTGGCGTGGGGGCGGTGCCATCCTGCTTGAAATGCTCGAAGGCATAGGCCCCGAGCCGTGTGGCATTGCGCGCGGCGCGTTCGGCCAGCTCCAATTGCCGCCCCGGCGCTCGGGAGAGATGCATGGCCCAATCGGTGACGGCCTGCGCCACCGCGAAGGGCGAGGCGCCGCTGGTAGCACGTGCCATGCCTGCGCGCATCGCCCGGTCGATGTTGCGGTGGGGGTGGTCCTCGGCCGGTGCCGGGGCCGGGCAAGGCGGGGCTTCTACCCGGTCTTCGGGTTCGGGTGCGTGAAGGCGTACAGGGTCTGCGGGCATGGGGACCTCCTCGTGCTGTGGCGGAACCATCGCGCGACTCGGGTGTGGCCCGCACTGACATAGCGCAAACTGCCGGTGACAGTTTGATGACAACTGCCCGGCCGGGACTCTGGTCAGAAGCGGTTGGCGTCGTAAGGCGCGAGGTCGATATTGGGCGGCTGGCCGCCGATCAGCGCGGCAACGATCCGACCGGTCTTGGGCCCGGCGGTGAGGCCGATATGCTGATGCCCGAAGGCGGCGTGCACGCCGGTGCCATTGATCTCGCCGATCAGCGGCAGGCTGTCGGGCGTGGAGGGACGGAAGCCCATCCATTCCTCGACATCCTCATACTCCAACGCCGGGAAGAGGCGTTTGACATTGCGCGCGATCAGGTCGCGCGGCCCGCGCGAGGGGCCCTTGGTGGTATCGCCCAGCTCGACCGTGCCGGCACAGCGCAGGCCCGAGGCCATGGGGTTCACCGCGAACTTGCCCTGCGTCATCATCATCGGGTTGTTGGGCATCTGCGAAGGGCCGGTGAAATGCAGGTGATAGCCGCGCTCGGCCACCAGCGGCACCTTCAGACCCAGCTTGCGCATGAGGGGTTTCGACCAGATCCCGGCGGCCAGCACCGCGCGATCGCAGGTTAGGCGGCCCTGATCGGTAAGGACGGCCGTAACCTTGCCGCCAGTCAGCTCGATATCCTGCGCCTCGGCCTGGCGATAGATTCCGCCCTCGTCCTCCAGCACCCGGGCCAGCGCCTCCATGTAGGCGCCGGGATTGAGGATATGGCCGTGATCTTTCAAAACTGCGAGGCATTTGGTCTCCGGCCCCAGGATCGGCTCAATTTCCTGCACGGCTGGGCCCTCGACGATCTCGGGGACGAACCCGGCGCGACGCTTGACCTCCCACCCGGCGGCGTCGGCCTCGAACGCCTTTCGGTCGGCATAGGCATAGGAAAAGGCGCTGTCGGCAATCCAGTCTTCCGCCCGCGTGCCCTTGGTCAGCGCGCGATGCTGCGCCACGCTGTCGGTCAGGATATGGGTGAGCGCCCCGGTCATATGGGCGTTGCCCGCGGGCGTGGCGTTGCGGAAGAACTGCCAGAGCCACGGCATGAGCGTGGGCAGCGCGCTCCACTGCATGAAAAGCGGCGAGTCGGCACTGGTGAGGTAGTTGAACGCGGTTTTCCGCAGGTCCGGCGTGTTCATCGGCACGATGGCCCATTGCGCAAGCAACCCGGCATTGCCGTAGGAAGCGCCCGCACCCGGGTAATCCTTGTCGATCAGCGTAACGCCATGACCGGCACGGCGCAGCCAGATCGCGGTGCTGAGGCCGCAGATGCCGGCGCCGATAACGATGATGTCGAGCGGTTTGGACATGTCCCGTATTCCCTTGAGTTGCCGCAGCTAAGCGCAAGGGCTCGGTGGGGGCAAGGGCCTCAGACAATACGACTGTGGCTGCTGTGGCGATTTGAGTATTTCTGGAAAGATGAAAGCGGGGCGTCAGCCCGGAAAGGCGGCGGTGAGGGCGATCTCGACCATGTCGGAGAAGCTTTGCTCGCGCGCCTCGGCCGAAAGCGCCTCACCCGTCTGGAGGTGGTCGGAGACGGTGCAGACGGCCAGCGCGGCGGCGCCGTGGCGGGCGGCGACGCTGTAGAGCTCGGCTGCCTCCATCTCGACCGCGAGGATGCCATGTCGGGTCATCTGCTCGGTCAGGTCGGGACGTTCGTCGTAGAAGGTGTCGGAGGAATATATGTTACCGACATGGGTTCTCGTGCCCTTCGCCTCTGCGGCAGCCACGGCTGCGCGGAGGAGGGCAAAATCGGCGCATGGGGCGAAGTTGACTTCGCGCATCATGGTCGACGACGGCGTCGTGGTGCTTGTGGCGGTCATGGCAATGATGACGTCGTTGAGGGTCACATGCGCCTGCATGGCCCCGCAGGAGCCGATGCGGATCAGCCGCTTGGCGCCGTAATCACGGATCAGCTCGTTGGCATAGATCGACAGGCTCGGCATGCCCATGCCCGAGCCCTGGATGGTGACGGGGTGACCGTTCCACGTGCCGGTGAAGCCCAGCATGCCGCGGGTGGAGTTGACCTGCCGCAGGTCAGACAGGAAGGTTTCGGCCGCCCATTTTGCACGCAACGGGTCGCCCGGCATCAGGACGCATTCGGCGATATCGCCTTCGGAGGCGCCGATATGGATGGACATGGCCCCGCCCCTTACTTGCGATTGTACTTGATGAAGGGCGTCAGAACGCCGATCCGATCGTAAAGCTGGCGGGCGGTGGCGTTGAAATCCTGCGTCAGCCAGTACACCGCCGGGCGCCCGGCCGCGTCGGCGGCGGCATAGACGGCTTCGATCAGCTTGCGGCCGACACCGGTGCCGCGCACCGCCGGGTCGGCGTAGAGATCCTGCAGGTAGCAGACCTCCTCGATGCGCCAGTTGTGGGGATGGTAGATGTAGTGGACAAGGCCGACCGGTGTCCCGTCGACCAGCGCGATCAGCCCGTTCTGATCGGGATGATCGGAGGAACAGAGCCGCTCGAAGGTTGTGTCATAGACCTCCTGAGCCACCGACGTTTCGTAGAAATCGAGATAAGCTTTCCAGAGCGTGGCCCAATGGGCCTTGTCGGCGGGTTCGACGGGGCGAATGGTGACGGTCTGGGACATGGAGCACGGCCTTCACGAAATGGTGTCGGACCGGTTGTAGACGAAGTCGGCCACACCGAATAGGCCCGTCAGAAGGCATTTTTTCGCCGAGGGGTTTGCGTGCGGGATGTATCATCGCCATGTGCTCCTGAGCGGTTCGGGGAGAGGCCCTGACCCACGAGGCAGAAAGGGAGACACCCATGAAATTCCGATCGACGCTGACAATGGTGATCGCCACCGCGAGCATCGCCCTGACCGGGCCGGCGCTGGCGCAGCAACAGGCCAGCATGGAAGTGCCGGAGATCGCAGCCGAGGACGTGACCTCGGGTCAGATCGCGAGCTTTGTCAACGCCATGATCGCGCTCGAGCGCATCCGGGCGGAATACCAGCCGCAGATTCAGGCCACCGAGGACACGGAAGAGCGCCAGAAGCTCGCCGCCGAGGCCGACGAAGCCGCCAAGGCTGCCGTGACCGAAACCAAGGGCATCTCGCCCGAGGAATACATCGCGATCGGCCGTGCGGCGAACGAGAACAAGGAACTGGCCGACAAGATCACCACGCGGATCGTCGAGTTGCGCCAGAAGCAGCAGAAGCGGCAGACGCTTCAGCAGCCCGGCGTTCAGGAGGACGGCGAGAGCACCACTGACGGTGAAACGGCCACCGAATGATTTACGGCCGGCGGCGGATTATTCCGCCGCCACCGCCTGCGGGTCGGCGAGCGTGACAATATCCATCATGATGGTGTTCAGCTCGAAATCCTTGGGCGTGTAGACCCGCGCGACGCCCATTTCCCGAAGGCGCCTGGCATCTTCCTCGGGAATGATGCCGCCGACGATGACGGGAATGTCACCAAGGCCTGCCTCTTTCATCCGGGTCATCAGGTCTTCCACCAGCGGAATATGCGAGCCCGACAGGATCGAGAGGCCGACGACATGGGCCTCCTGCTCCTGCGCGGCCTTGACGATTTCCTCGGGCGTCAGGCGAATGCCCTCGTAGTTGATGGCCATCCCGCAATCGCGGGCGCGGAAGGCGATCTGTTCGGCGCCGTTGGAATGCCCGTCGAGGCCTGGCTTGCCGACCAGGAAAGAGAGGCGGCGACCAAGCCGGTCTGACACAGCGTCGACCGCGTCGCGCAGTTCTTCCAGGCCTTCGGTCTTGTTCGACGGGCTGCCCGACACGCCGGTCGGCCCTCGGTATTCGCCATGCACGGCGCGCATCTGTTCAGCCCATTCGCCAGTCGTAACCCCGGCCTTCGCCGCCTCGATGGAGGCGGGCATGATGTTCTGCCCCATCGCCGCGGCCTCGCGCAGGGCGGTCAGGGCGGCTTTCACCGCTGCGTCATCTCGCTCGGCACGCCACGCGTTCAGACGTTCGATCTGGTCGGCCTCGACGCCCGGATCGACCACGAGAATGCCGCCATCCTCCGATTGCAGAGGCGATGGTTCGCCCTCGGTCCACTTGTTGACGCCGACGACCACGGTCTCGTTCCGCTCGATCTTGTTGAGACGTTCGGCGTTGCTGTCCACGAGGCGGGATTTCATGTACTCGATCGAGTTGATCGCACCGCCCATGCTGTCGAGATTGGCCAGCTCGTGGCGGGCGCCATCCTTCAGCGCCTCGACCTTGGCGTCGACCGCCGGGTTGTTCTCGAAGAGATCGTCGAATTCCAGAAGGTCGGTCTCGTAGGCGAGGATCTGCTGCATCCGCATCGACCATTGCTGATCCCACGGGCGGGGCAGGCCCAGCGCCTCGTTCCATGCCGGAAGTTGCACGGCGCGGGCGCGGGCTTTCTTCGACAGCGTAACCGCCAGCATCTCGATAAGGATGCGGTAGACGTTGTTTTCCGGCTGCTGCTCTGTGAGGCCGAGGGAGTTGACCTGCACGCCGTAGCGGAACCGGCGGAACTTGGGGTTGTCGACGCCGTAGCGGGTTTCGAGGATCTCGTCCCAGAGGTCGACGAAGGCGCGCATCTTGCACATTTCGGTGACGAAGCGGATGCCCGCGTTCACGAAGAACGAGATGCGACCGGCGAGCACCGGGAAGTCCTCGGCCGGGACGCGCGGCTTCAGCTCGTCGAGCACGGCAATGGCGGTGCCCAGTGCGTAGGCAAGCTCCTGCTCCGGCGTCGCGCCGGCCTCCTGCAGGTGGTAGGAGCAGACGTTCATCGGGTTCCACTTGGGGACGGCCTTGTAGCAATACTCGGCCACGTCGCCGATCATCTTCAGCGACGGTTTCGGCGGGCAGATATAGGTGCCGCGCGAGAGGTATTCCTTGATCAGGTCGTTCTGCACCGTGCCGGTAAGCTTCGAGATATCCGCCCCCTGCTCCTCGGCCACCGCGATATAGAGCGACAGAAGCCACGGCGCGGTGGCGTTGATCGTCATCGAGGTGTTCATCTCCTCGAGCGGGATCTGGTCGAACAGCGTGCGCATGTCGCCCAGGTGGCAGACCGGCACGCCGACCTTGCCGACCTCGCCCTTGGCCAGCACGTGATCGCTGTCATAGCCCGTTTGGGTGGGCAGGTCGAAGGCCACGGAAAGGCCAGTCTGCCCGCGCGCGAGGTTGGATCGATAGAGCGCGTTCGAGGCCTCGGCGGTGGAGTGCCCGGCATAGGTGCGAATCAGCCAGGGGCGGTCTCTTTCGGGGGCTTGCTGCGTCTGCGACATGTGGCGGCCTCGTGAATCGGAATACGTAATTTTGTTACGTTCGGCACTAGATACATGGAATATTATGAGCGTGTCAATTCGCTGCGTTGCGGCAATCGGCGACCGGGGCGCCGACAGCGCAGCGCATTTCGGTACTGCTGCGGAAACCGAACAGATGATGCAGCGGGCCGATATGGGTGACCTCCCCCGCAACGAAGCCGTGCCGTTCGTAAAGCGCGCGGGCGCGGGCGTTGCTGTCGACCACGTCGAGGCGGATGGACGACATGCCGTCGGCCGCCGCGCGGGCCTTGACGGCGTGCAGCAGGGCCGAGCCGATACCGCGGCTGCGGGCTGCCTCGTCCACGAAAATCCCGTCCATAAGCAGCGTGCCGGGCGCGACCCGCCGCTCGAGTAACGACAACGCCCCGCCGCGCCAAAGCGCTCCGGGCCAGCCATAGACGCGGGCCAGATCGCGCCAGCCGCCGCCCACCAGCCCGCCGCGTGCCGTCTTGAGACCTGCGAGGCCGAGCAGGCGGCCTTCGGAATCGCGGGCGGAAATGGCGAAGTCTGGGTGCAGCGCGCCGGAAAGAAAACTGAGCGCCTTCTCCTCGGGCGCCAGCACCGGGCCGAGCTTGTCGCGGAACGCCTGCCAGAACAGCCGCGCGGCGTGGTCGCGCTCCCCCCGGTCGAAACCGGGGGACAGGATCGGCGTCACGGTGTCTGGCCCATTTGACATGGCCCTGATAAAGCTAATTCCCAAGTGATGTGCAAGGATCAGGCATGACATCGACCGTCGAGCTGCCCCTCTGGCTGTTTGTCCTGATCGTGCTGTTTGCCGCGGTCACCTTCGCCTCGCATTTCCTGTTTCCCTCGGTGCGCTGGTTCTTCCGCCGGCGGATGGAGCGTGTGGTGGCGCGGCTGAACGAACGGCTGGCGCGGCCGATCGAGCCGTTCAAGCTGGCCCGGCGCTACGACATGATCCAACGGCTGATCTATGACCCCGAGGTAGCCCGTGCCGTGGCCGATCATGCCAGGGAAGAGGGCATCCCCGAGAACGTCGCTTTCGAACAGGCCCGCCGCTACGCGCGCGAGATCGTGCCGAGCTTTTCCGCCACGGCCTATTTCGGCATAGCCATCAAGGCGGCGCGATGGCTGAGCCAGTCGCTCTATCGCGTGCGGCTGGGCCATTACGACGAGGAAGAGTTCCGCCATGTCGACCGCGAGGCGACGGTGGTCTTCGTGATGAACCACCGCTCGAACATGGATTACGTGCTGGTCACCTGGCTGGCCGCCGAGCGCACGGCGCTGACCTACGCGGTGGGCGAATGGGCGCGGGTCTGGCCGCTGAGCCGGCTGATCAAGGCGATGGGGGCCTATTTCATCCGCCGACGCCCGCGCAACGACCTCTACCGCAGGGTTCTGGCCCGTTACGTCGGCATGGCGACCGAAGGCGGCGTGACCCAGGCGATCTTTCCCGAAGGCGGCCTGTCGCTTGATGGGGCTCTGGCCCGCCCGCGGCTGGGCTTGCTGAAATACATCGTCGAAGAACACGAAAGCGGCGGGCGCGACGTCGTCTTCGTTCCCGTGGCGGTGAATTACGACCGGGTCTTCGAAGACCGGATCCTCGTGGCCGCCGGACAGAAGGGCGAACGGCGCTTTCAGGCCCGGATCAGCGTGGTGGCGAAATTCATCGTCAAGCAGTTCTGGCTTCGGCTGACCGGCCGATATCACCGTCATGGCTATGCCGCCGCCAGCTTCGGCGCCCCGCTGTCGCTGGAGCAGTTCGAGGCCGAGACGCCCGGTGCGACGGTGGAAGACCTCGGCCGCCGCCTGATGAAGCGGATCGGGGAGGAGGTTCCGGTTCTGCCCGTGCCGGCGGTCGCGCATGTTCTGATAGCGGCCGACGGGCCAGTGACGCGGCACGAGATCGAACGGCAGATTGCCGCGATGGTCGAGGTCTTGCCCGGAACACGGATGCAATTGCCCCGAGACGATACCGCCTACGCGGTCGAGGTGGGCCTGCGCAACCTGCGAAAGCGGGGCATGCTGGTGGAAGACGACCAGGGCATTACGGTGAACGAGGATGACCGCCCCGTTGTGGCCTATTACGCGAAGTCTATCGCGCATCTTCTTTGCACCCGCAGCGACTGACGCGCAACTTTCTGCGGTTGCGAGGTTATAAAATTACCGGAAACACGTTCCAGGCATTGCATTGTTGCGCGGAGGATTATATCCACCCTCAAAGGCCGTGATTCTGCATCGCGGCGAATTCTTGACTCAAGGAGGCTGAGGATGGCTCTGGACACCGAGACCGGCATCGCGCCCTACGACGCGCCCGAGAAGGATCTCTATGAAGTGGGCGAAATGCCCCCGCTGGGTTACGTGCCCAAGCAGATGTACGCATGGGCCATCCGGCGCGAGCGCCACGGCGAGCCGGACAAGTCGTTCCAGGTTGAAGTCGTCGATACCTGGGAAATCGACAGCCACGAGGTGCTGGTTCTGGTGATGGCCGCTGGCGTCAACTACAACGGGGTCTGGGCGGGTCTCGGCCAGCCGATCAGCCCGTTCGACGTGCACGGCCAAGACTACCACATCGCCGGCTCCGACGCCTCTGGCATCGTCTGGAAGGTCGGCGACAAGGTGAAGAACTGGAAAGTGGGCGACGAGGTCGTGATCCACTGCAACCAGGACGACGGCGACGACGAGGATTGCAACGGCGGCGACCCGATGCTCTCGCCCACCCAGCGAATCTGGGGCTACGAGACCGGTGACGGCTCTTTCGCGCAGTTCACCAAGGTGCAGGCGCAGCAGCTTATGCCGCGGCCAAAGCACCTGACATGGGAGGAAAGCGCCTGCTACACGCTGACGCTGGCCACCGCCTACCGGATGCTCTTCGGCCACCACCCGCATGAGCTGAAGCCGGGTCAGAACGTGCTGGTCTGGGGCGCCTCGGGGGGCCTCGGCTCCTACGCGATCCAGCTGGCCAACACGGCAGGCGCCAACGCGATCGGCGTGATCTCCGACGAGGACAAGCGCGAGTTTGTCATGTCGATGGGCGCCAAGGGCGTCATCAACCGCAAGGATTTCGATTGCTGGGGTCAGCTTCCCATCGTCAACAGCCCGGAATACGGCGCTTGGCTGAAAGAGGCGCGCAAGTTCGGCAAGGCGATCTGGGACATTACCGGCAAAGGCGTGAACGTCGACATGGTCTTCGAACACCCCGGCGAGGCGACCTTCCCGGTGTCGACGCTGGTGGTGAAGAAGGGCGGCATGGTGGTGATCTGTGCCGGGACCAGCGGCTTCAACACCACGTTCGACGTGCGCTACATGTGGATGCACCAGAAGCGCCTGCAGGGCAGCCACTTCGCCCACCTGAAACAGGCCGCCTCGGCCAACCGTCTGATGATCGAGCGCCGGCTTGATCCGTGCATGTCCGAAGTGTTCCCGTGGGATGAAATCCCCCAGGCGCACATGAAGATGAAGCGCAACGAGCACAAACCGGGCAACATGGCCGTGCTGGTGCAGGCGCCGAAGACCGGCCTGCGCACGGTCGAGGACGTGCTGGAAGCGGGCAAGTAAGCGGCCCGTTCCCGTAAAGGCAGACGCCCGCGAATCGGTGAACCGGTTCGCGGGCGTCTTGCGTTCGAAACGAGCCCCCCTCCCGGAATCAAGGAGTTGCCAGAGCCTGCCTCGCTATTTCGGGGGAGTATGAAGCGGTGAGTATGACCAGAAGCTTCCTGCTGCTACGGTATGGTTAATCGTTCTTTAAGGCTCATCGTGGAGGCTCGGCATGGAAACCGAATGGATACTCGACGTACTCGCCGACCTCAGGACTTTCGCCCACCAGAACGGCCTTCCGGCCCTGGCGGAGCAGATTGACGAAACATGCCTGCTGGCGGCGGTCGAGATTGCATCGACTGCGGAAGGACCGCCCGGTCATGAACGTGGCACCGCCGACGAGACTGGAAAGGATCTTGAACTGCTTGGAGCGGGCGTCTGACCCCGGCGACCTGCAGTCTGTCATCGTCGAACTGCGCGGCCATTTCCGCATCGATCATCTCGTCTATCACTGGGTCAGCGCCGATGGCGACCAATACGGATGCGGCACCTATCCACCGGAATGGGTAAGCCGCTATCTGCAGAAGGACTATCTGCGCATCGACCCGGTGGTCCTTGGCTGTTACCAGCGGTTTCACCCGGTCGAATGGAAACGGCTCGATTGGTCCGGCAAGGCGGTGCGTGCCTTTGCCGAGGATGCACGCGCCCATGGTATCGGGGCCCAGGGCTTTTCCGTGCCGCTTCGGGGGCCGAACGGACAGTTCGCGCTCTTCACCGCCAACCACGATTGCGATGACGATACGTGGCGCGATTTCACCCAAAGCCATTGCCGTGAACTGATCCTGATCGCGCACGACTTCAACCGCAAGGCGCTCGAATTCGAGCCCAAACGGGCAGAGGCGGGCAACACCCTGTCGCTCAGCCCGCGGGAGGTCGATGCCCTGACCCTCCTGGCTTTGGGCTATGGCCGGGCGCAGGTCGCTGAAACCCTGTCGATTTCCGAGCATACGCTGCGGGTCTATATTGAAAGCGCCCGGTTCAAACTGGGCGCGATCAACACGGTTCACGCGGTGGCCCGCGCGCTCAGCCGTGGGCTGATCTTCGTCTAGTCCGTTTCACGCAACGTACGCCCCGACAGGCCTTCCTTAACCGGTTTTTTCCACGTCTCGCTGCAAGATTTGCAGAGAGGATGGATAATGCTGCGCTACGTTCACGCTCACGATCTCGGCCGCTTTCCCAGGCTCGCCGACACCATGTTCCGCGACCGCGCCGATCAGTTCGCCACCCGGCTGGGCTGGGAGGTATCGGTCGATGCCCGAGGGCACGAGCGGGACGCCTATGACGATCTGAACCCCCTCTACGTCATCTGGGAGGGCGAGGATGGGCAGCACCAGGGCTCGCTCCGGCTTCTGCCAACCACGGGGCCCACGATGATCGACGATCACTTCCAACATTTGCTGGGCGGGCGTCGCATGAACGACCCACGCGTTTGGGAATGCACGCGGTTCTGCCTGTCCCGCGGCGCGGCCTCGCGGGTGGCGGCCGCGCTGATGCTGGGCGGCGGCGAGGTGATGACGCGGCTGGGGGTCGATCATTTCGCCGGCGTGTTCGATGCGCGCATGATCCGAATCTACCGGGCGATCGGCGCCTCGCCACAGGTTCTGGGCGGCAAGGGCGAAGGCCGTGAGCGGATCAGCGTGGGCCTGTGGACGTTCTCGGCAACGGCCCGGGCCCGGGTGGCCGAACGTGCGGGCGTGCCCCCGGCCCTGTCCGACCTGTGGGTCCGGCAGAGTTTCGGCGCCGACGAAACGGCCCTGGCCCGCAGCGCCTGACGCTTTCGCTGGCATGGCCCGGGCCACGCCGTTAGGGTCGCGCCATGACCGCGACCGCACTGACATATTCCGAAGATCAGGCCGAGGCCCATGACCGCATCACAGCCATGCTGCGTAGTGCCGGCGTTGACCTCGACGAGGGGCTGCTGACCCCGCCGCGCGAGGGCAAGCAAAGCGTCATGGCGGTGGTCGGCAAGGCCGGCTCGGGCAAGACGCTCCTCTTGGCCGCGCTCTACCGCGCGCTGGAGGATGCGGGCGTCGAGGTCGTCTCCGGCGATTACGAAGGCCGCCGGCGGCGCGACCGCCGCACGCTGGCCATCCTCGCCCCCACCAACAAGGCCGCCAGCGTGCTGCGGATGCGCGGCGTGCCGGCGACGACCATTCACCGCATCCTTTACACCCCCGTCTATGACCCGGAATACGAGAAGATCGCCGAATGGCTGGCCGGCAACGGCGACAAGCCCGAGATCGAGGGGCTGACCGAACAAGCGCTCGACCGGGCGCATGCCTTCTTCCAGACCAACAAGTCGATCCCCGGTGCCCTGGCCGCGGCGGGGCTGAGGGGCTCGGATTTCATCACCGGCTGGAAACGGCGGGAAGAGCCGCTGGATATCGGCTTCATCGACGAGGCCTCGATGCTCGATGCCAAGCAGTTCGAGGATCTGCAGGAGATCTTCCCGACGCTCCTGCTCTTCGGCGATCCGGCACAGTTGCCGCCGGTGAAGGGCGAAGGCGGCGGCATGGTCTTCGACACCCTTGCCGCGCCGTCGAAGCTCGAACTGCACCGCATCCACCGGCAGGATGCCGACAACCCGATTCTCGACCTTGCCCATACCCTCGGCGACCCCGAAGTGGGGTTCGAGGATTTCGAGAGGCTGGTGGAGCAGACGGCACAACGGGACGAGCGGGTAAAATGGGCGCAGCGGGTCGAGGTCGACCTTATGGCGCGCTCGCCCGTGCTGGTCTGGCGTAACGCCACCCGCATCCGCCTGATCAACGCCTTCCGGGCGGTACATGGCGCCCCCGAGACCGAACTCCTGGAAGGCGAGCCGTTGATCTGCGACGGGATCGAACTGCCGCTCAAGCACCGCAAGAAACGGCTGGATCTCGAGGCCCGCGGCCTGATCAAGGGCGCACAGGTGATCTATCTCGGGCTCGGCCGCAAGCCCGGCTTTTCGCGCCTGCACGTGATCGGCGCGGAAGATCCGCAGCTCAGCGCCGCCTCGATCATCAAGGTCGAGAAGCCGGACGAGGAGGAGCCCTTCATCCCCTTCGCCGCCAACCTCGGCGCAACCTTCCTGCACGGGGCAGCGGTCACGATCCACAAGGCACAAGGCTCGCAATGGCCCGATGTGCAGGTGTTCGCTCCCGATATCTATGCGGCTGCGCGCATGGGCCGAAACGAGGCCGGCCAACCGCTGTGGAAGCGGCTGGCCTATGTCGCCATCACCCGGGCAGAGGAGCGTCTGCACTGGGTCGTGCGCAACCGCCTGTCGAAACCGACCGGGCCGCTCCGGGTGGACGACCTGCGCACCGCACCGGTACCGCTGACACTGGAGGGGGAGACGGAGGGATGAGGACGATCGTGATCACCGGGGCCAGCTCGGGCATCGGCAAGGCCACGGCAGAGGTGTTCCTGGATGCGGGCTGGAAAGTGGGGCTGATCGCGCGCCGCGCCGACCGGCTGGAAGCGATGGCGAACTGGCACGACAACGCCGTCGCCCTGCCCGCCGACGTGACCGATGCCGACGCAATGCAAGCGGCGGTGGCCACCTTCGTGAAACAGGCCGGACGGCTTGACGTGCTCTTCAACAATGCCGGGATGTTCGGGCCGGCGGGTCCGATCGACGAAATTCCGCTCGACGGGTTCGAGCAGGTCTTGAACGTCAACATCCGCGGCATGTTCATTGCCGCGCAACTCGCCTTCGGCCAGATGCGCCGGCAAGATCCCCAGGGCGGGCGCATCATCAACAACGGCTCGCTTTCGGCGCATAATCCGCGGCCGGGGTCGGTCTGCTACACCACGTCGAAACACGCGATCACCGGCCTGACGCGAAGCCTGTCGCTCGACGGGCGGCCGTTCGACATCGCCTGCGGACAGATCGATATCGGCAATGCCCGGTCGGAACTGGTGGAAGAGCTGAACGCCCGGGCGCTGGAGGCCAACCCCGGCGCCGACCTGCAGCCCATGATGGAAGTCGAGGAAGCCGCCCGCTCGGTGCTGCACATGGCGGAAATGCCGCCCGAGGCGAACGTGCAGTTCATGACGGTGATGGCGACGAAGATGCCCTATATCGGCCGCGGCTGAGGGAACTACGCGAAAGACCCCGGAGTTTCACCGTTCCCCAAATACTCCCGCCGGAGGCGTCCCGCCCCATCGACAGGCGCCGCCATCGGCGGGTCCGCCCCGCCCCCTGCGAGACGGCCCGCAAGGGCCGGCGAGCGGCGCCATTCAGGCGTAGTTGCCCTTGACCCGCTCCTTGGTCGGATCGAAGTGGGGATAAGGCACGACCTTCGCCTTCAGGCGCTTCTGCTGGCCGTCAAGCTGGCCCACCTCGATCTCGGTGCCGTGTTCGGCATGGGTCACATCGACCCGAGCCAGCGCGATCACCTTGCCGAGGATCGGCGATTTCAGCGCGCTCGTCACCTCGCCCACCTGCGCCTTGCCGATGCGCAGGCAGTCGCCGGGCGAGGGCACCAGCCCCGCCTCGATTTCCAGCCCCACCATCTTGCGCTGCGGGTGCGCCTTGCGTTCCTCCAGCGCGGCGCGGCCGATGAAATCGTCGTTCTTCGACTTGAGCGGTACGGTGAAACCGATCCCGGCCTCGAACGGGTCAGTCTGGTCGTCGAACTCGGACCCGGCAAAGATCAGCCCCGCCTCGATCCGCACCATGTCGAGCGCGGCAAGGCCGAGGGGCGTCAGCCCATGCGGCTCTCCCGCCTTCCAGATCGTGTCGAACACCTCCTCGGCATCCTTCGGGTGGCAGAAGATCTCGTAACCCAGTTCGCCGGAATAGCCAGCCCGCCCCAACACGATCGACGTGCCGTCGAAATCATGCAGGCGCGCCGGGGTGAAGCGGAACATGCCCAGCTCCTCCACCGTCGGCTTGTCTGGCGCAGTCCAGAGAATGTCTTTCAGGATATCGCGCGATTTCGGCCCCTGCACCGCCACGTTGTGCAACTGGTCGGTGGAACTGCGCACCCACGCGTTCAGCCCCAGCTTCACCGCCTGTTCGCGAATCCACAAACCGGACGTGTCATTCCCGCCGACCCAGCGGAAATTGTTCTCGCCCAGCCGGAACAACGTGCCGTCGTCGATCATCCCGCCGTGGTCATAGCAGATGGCGGTATAGACCAGCTGCCCCACCGCCAGCTTCTTGACGTTGCGGGTCACGCAATACTGCATCAGCTCTTCGGCGTCGGGCCCCGTGACCTCGTACTTGCGCAGCGGCGAGAGGTCCATGATCGCGGCCTTCTCGCGGCAGGCCCAGTATTCGGCAACCGGCCCGTGGTTGGTAAAGCTGTTGGGCAACCAGTAGCCGTTATATTCGACGAAATCGCGCGTGTGGCGGGCAAAGCAGGCGTGAAAGCCGGTTTCCTTGGTCTGTTCCAATTCTGACTCCGCAGATTTCCGGTAGCCGACGGAGCGGCTGAAGGTTTCCGATGCGCCGTAGGTGCGCACCTGGATGTCGGTGGGGTTCCACCCGTTGGCCTGGTCCACGTCACAGGGGCAGGCCGTCGAGACGCAGACGAGATCTGTCAGCGCCTTCAGCAGCACGTAGTCGCCGGGGCGCGACCACGGGTCATCCATGCCGATGGCGTTGGTCTCGTCGAGCATGGTGTTGAAGAAGAAGTTGATCGCGGGCCAGCCGGCGCGCGGGCGGACATTGTATTGCGCGAGGTCCTTGTTGATGTTGTCGGAACAGTTGACATGACCGGGATAGCCCAGCTCTTCGTAATACCGCGCCGTACAGGCCAGACCGAACGTGTCGTGGCGGCCACAGGTGTCCTGCACGATCTCGACCAGCGGCTGCTGATCGACATTCCAGTATTTCGAAAAGATGCCGGGGCTCGGATAGACAAGCCCCATCAGCGTGCGCGTCGTGGTCGGGTCGATTTCCCGCTCGATCCCCTTGTCGAGGTCGCGCAGCGCAAAGGCCTGGAAGTCGGAGCATTCCCGCCCCTGCACGTCGAGCACCTGGATGTATTCGCCCTTCTTCACCTCGTAGCTGATGGCATTGCCCGGCTGGATGTTGATGTCGTGCAGCGGGTCGGCCAGCGGGTCGGGCGGGGCCATGCCGCCCTTGCCCTCGCCCGGGTTGGCGCGACGGATATAGAGGATCAGTTCGGTCGGCGGCTCCTGCGTTTCCGGCGCCATCGGCCCGCCCGGGGCCGCAACGATCAATAGGCCGTCGCATTCCGCATGGAAGGTCGCCATGTCGCCGGAATGCGAGCCGTCGGTGAAGACGCGGATCGCCTGCCCCTTGCCGAGGTCGAAGCCCGCCTTGTCGAGCGCCTTCGCCACCTTGGCCCCCGAGCGCGAGCCATTGGCCAGCACCGAGATCACGCCATCGGGGCGGCCATGGCTCGCCGCGCCCAGCATGGCGGCGTCGGAGGTGCCGTCGGGCTTGAAGAAAACAAGCTCGCCAAATTGCAGGCCCTCGCGGTCGAGCAGCGAGATCTCGTCGCCCGCGTAAACCGGCACGGCACGCGAGCCACCGCCGGGCACGGGGTGCCGTTCGGTCCCGTGCGGCAATAGCGGCAGGCCGGGCGTGATGACGCCGGCCCGTTCATACGGGGTTTCGAAAACCGGGGTCACGTTCATCAGGTCTCCTCCAATTCCTCCTGAGTCAGGTCATCGACGACGCCGCGGTGGGTGACCACCAGCCGGCAGCCGGAATGCGAGACCGAATAATGCGCCGATCCGCCCGACAGCGAGACGAAATCGCCTGCCCTGTACATGTGGCCGTCGCAATCTTCCAGATCCCCTTCGACCACATAGAACTCCTCCGGTCCGTTGTGGCGATGGGGGTTGCAGCGGGTGCCGGGCGCCATGATCATCAGGTAGCTCCCTTGCCCCGCGGTCTCGTCATAGGAGATGTTCTTCCACCAGACATCTTCATCCGGCAGACCCGGCATCGGCATCTTCACGAAGCCGGGGCTGTCGAAATTGATGACGTTGCGGTGGTCTTCGAGTGTGCCCATCAGCCCAGTCCCAATGCTTGCTTGCGTTTCGCCGCCCAGCGCGACAGCGCCATGTCAAAGGTCAACGCCATCAGCGAGACATTGATCCCGAGAACGAAGTTCTTGCCCAGGTCGGTGCCCGCCAGCGTGCGCTGAAGCTCCTGGCCCAGGTCCTGCGTGCCGATGAAGGCGGCAATGATCACCATGAAGAAGGCGAACATGATCGCCTGGTTGAAGCCCACCGCCATCGTCGGCATCGCCAGCGGCAGTTGCACGCTCAGCAGCTTCTGTCGCCGCGTGGCGCCTGACATGTCGGCGGCCTCGGTCATCTCCGCCGGCACGCCGCGCAGGCCTTCGATCGTGTAGCGCGTCAGCGGCACCATGGTGAAGATCACGATCGACAGAACCACCGTCACGTCCGACACGCCGAACAGCATGATGGCGGGCAAAAGGTAGATGAAGCTGGGGAAGGTCTGGGCCGTGTCGCAGATGATCAGCATCCGCTTCGACCACTTGGCCGAACGCGCCGCGACGATGCCCAGCGGAATGCCGATGAACATCGACAGGATCACCGCCGAAATCACCGAGTAAAGCGTGATGACCGACCTGTCCCACCAGCCGGTGAAGGCGATGATGGTGAAGAAGACGGCGGCATAGATCGCCGGCCGCTTGCCGCCCACGCCCCAGGCGAAGGCCACCATCAGCAGGATAAAGGCCGAGGTCGGGATCCACAAAAGCGCATTGCGGAAGGGGATCAGCACCCAGACATTGAGCACATAACGGATGCCCCCGGTGATCGCCTGGATCACGTCGATATCGAGGAAGCCCTTGATCAACTGGTCCATCTCGCGCCCGATCGAAAGCGACTGGCGGCGGCCCACTTCGTCGAAATAATCGACGAATTGCGCCAGGACGTAGAAACCCACGAAAACCACGACCGACAGCACAACGTACTTGTGCCGGATATACCATGGCGTGCCCCGCTCGTGGTGTTCGGGCAGCTTGACGACCCACGCTTTCGACAACTGGTCGAGCATGATGGCGACCAGAACGATGGTGATCCCGATCTCGAACGACCGGCCCAGCTTGAAGCTGTTCATCATCGCCAGAAGCTTGCCCCCCAGGCCGGGCATGCCGATGAAGGCGGTCAGAACCACCATGGCAAGGCAAAGCATGATCACCTGGTTCACGCCGACGAGGATCTCGGTGCGGGCCGAGGGAATGAAGACGCGCGTCAGCATCTGCCAACGCGTGCTTCCGGCCATCTTGCCGGCCTCGACGATCTCGGGCGGCACCTTCTTCAGGCCGATCGTCGTCATCAGGATCATCGGCGGGGTGGCATAGATCGTGGTGGCGATTGCGCCCGCCGTCGGCCCCACCTTGAAGAAGATCACCGCCGGCAGAAGGTAGGTGTAGAAGGGCAGCGTCTGCATCACCGCCAGAAGCGGCTTGATCGCGGTGTCGAAGGCTTGCCACTTCCACGCGGCGATGCCCATGACGAGGCCAATCAGAAACCCCAGCGGCGCCGCGACGGCCAGCACCGACAGGGTCTGCATGGTGATCTCCCACTGCCCCATCATGGCTGTCCAAAGGAACGTCCCGCCCGCCAGCAGCGCCATGCGCCAGCCGCCGAGGTAATAGCCGATCACCGTCGCCACGGCCGCGATCGACGACCACGGCAGCGGGTCCGACATGTAGGGCCAGCGATACTTGCCCTCCAACAGGTTGGCGGTCACGCCCAGCATGAACTCCAGCGGCCCCTCGGCGAACCAACGGGTCATCTGGTTGATGTGCAGCGTGTCGATCACGATGACGTTGAAGAAATAATCGAGCCATTCCGCCAGCGGCGGTATCCACGCTTCAGGCAGGCGGATCAGGAAGTCCGGCAACACCGGCTTTGCCAGGCACAAGACCAGCGCCGCGCCCAGCAGGATCTGCAGAACCCGATCCTGCGTGGCAGCCTGGTTGCGGGCCGGGGTGCTGACGGCGAGGTCGGCCATATCACCCGTCCCCCAGCAGCACGTCGAGCGCCTTTCGCCGTTCCAGAACACCCATCAACGCACCGTCCTTGCCGGTCACGGGCAGGTAATCGCGCGTATCGTTCACCAGTTGCCGGGCCAGTTGCAGGATCGTCTGATCCCCCTGCACCGGGTCGCCCTCTGGCGCCCTGCCGTTCACCGGCCCGGCCAGAACGCCGGCATGCACCACGCGGGCCTTGTCGATATCCTCGGTAAATTTCCGCACGTATGGCGTCTGCGGGTTCAGCACGATCTGGTCGGGCGTGTCGCATTGCTCGATCGCGCCGTCCTTCATGATGGCGATGCGGTCGGCCAGGCGCAGCGCCTCGTCGAAATCGTGGGTGATGAAGACGATGGTCTTGCCCAGCATCCCCTGCAGGCGCAGGAATTCGTCCTGCATCTCGCGCCGGATCAGCGGGTCGAGCGCAGAGAAGGGTTCGTCGAGAAACCAGATATCGGGCTCGATGGCGAGGCTGCGGGCAATGCCCACCCGCTGTTGCTGGCCGCCGGACAGCTCACGCGGGAAATAATCTTCCCGCCCCTCAAGCCCCACTAGCTTGACGACCTCCAGCGCACGTTCGCGCCGCGCGTGCTTGTCCTGCCCGCGCATTTCCAGCGGGAAGGCCACGTTTTCCAGAACGGTACGGTGCGGCAAAAGCCCGAAAGACTGGAACACCATACCCATCTTCGAACGCCGCAGCTCGATCAGGTCATTCTCCGAGAGGGCCATGATATCCTGCCCCTCCACCTCGATCGTGCCGCCGGTGATGTCGTGCAACCGCGAGAAGCACCGCACGAGGGTCGACTTGCCCGAGCCCGAAAGGCCCATGATGACAAGCATCTCGCCCTTGCCGACGTCGACGGAGACATCCTTGACCCCGGCGATATAACCATCGGCGCGGATCTCGTCATAGCTGCGGCCCGCCGGCATCGACTTGAGATAGCCTTTCGGATCGGGCCCGAAGATCTTCCAGGCATTGCGGCAGGAGATGACGGGGGTATCGCTGGTCATGTTCGGTTTTTCCCTGGCTGGCGCATGCCAAGCTTACGGCATGTCCGCGAAGTGACCAAATCGCCCGATATGCATGAAAGCCGGGCGATCTGAGCGATGAAAATGTCCCTGCCCGGCACGAAGGCCGGGCAGGTGTCGAACATGCGGATCAGCTTTCGCCTTCCGGCATCCAGGCTTTCCAGACGTCCTCGTTCTCTTCCAGCCAGATTTCGGCCGCCACTTCCGGCTCGTACTCGTCGATGTCGACCAGCTTGGCCATTTCGGCGATCTGCGCATTGGTGAACGAGACCTTGGTCAGCACCTCGTAGGCGTTCGGCCACTTGTCCTTCATCCCGTCCCACGCGGCCTTTTTCAGGTAACCGTCGGCGGGATTGCCGCAATCATACAGCGCGTCGGGGTTCGGGCCCTTGGCCGGGTCGGTGTCGCAGCCGTCTTCCCATTCGGGGAATTCGACGAATTCACCGGGCCACACGGCTTCGGCGAAGTTGGGCGTCCAGTTGAAGACCAGAACCGGCGTCTTGTCCGATTCGGCAGCCCCGATATGCGCCCAAAGCGCGGCGGCAGAGCCCGCGTTCTTCACGACGTAATTCAGGTCAAGCGCCTCGGCCCGCTCCTTGCCGTGCTTGAGCCAGTCGACCGGCCCGTCGAGGAACATGCCCTTGTCGCCTGTCTCGGCCGTCGCAAAAATCTCGGCACAATCGTTGAGCGCTTCCCACGACGGCAGGCCGGGGCAGGCATCCTTGGTCCACATCGGGTACCACCAGTCTTCGCGGGTCACAGCGTCATGGTCGCCCGCGTCGTGCAACCCGCCCTTTTCCAGCGCCGTGCGGAACGAGGCCCCGAACGCGCCTTCCCAGACTTCCAACTCAAGCGCCACATCGCCCAGGCGAACCGATTCGTAGACCGCCTGGCTGTCGGTGGTCACGTATTCGACGTTGTTGCCCATCATCTCGTACATCTGGCCGACGACGTTCGACATCACGATCTGGCTCGACCAGTTGTGGATCGGGATGACGATCGGCTCCGAGCTGTCCTCGGCCGCGAAAGCGGCGGTTGCCGTGGCAAGGCCCAGCGCGGCCGCCGACACCATATATGTCAGTTTCATGTTTACTCCCCATTGCGTTTCGAGCGCCCGGTTTGTCCGGGTCACTTCTTTCAGCAGGGTCAGTATCGCTTAACGTGGGGGGAACTCTGATTCTAAATTGGTTGTGGTTGGCCCCAAAAAAAGTTTGGCAAAACACGAGTCACCCCTATACCTTTTCTGCAAGTGCATTGACGATCTGCCTGACAGGGAGGCACGACAATAATGCTGGAAAACAGGGCTGCATTACCCCGGCTCGACTATCTGCTGACCTTCGAAGCGGCCGCGGAGCTCGAGAGCTTTGCCGCAGCTGCGAAAGAGTTGAACGTCAGTGAAACCGCCGTCAGCCGCAAGATCCGTCTGCTCGAGCATCATTTCAACTGCGCCCTCTTCGTGCGCGGCCACCGGTCGGTGCGCCTGACCGATCACGGGCGCAAGCTTCTCAACGGCATCGTACCCGCGCTCAAGACGCTGGAGCGCGCGTCGGAAAACATGCTGAGCGAACGCCAGCGCAGCACGGTGCGGATGGCGGCCACCAATTCCGTCTCCTCCCTCTGGCTGATGCCGCGCCTGCGCAAGTTTCACCAGTCGAACGCCAACATCACCATCAGCCTCGTGTCGTCGGATCTCGACAGCGAATGCCTGGCCGAGCATTTCGACCTGACCATCCTGCGCGGCGATGGCGACTGGAAAGGCTACACCGCCGAAAAGCTGTTCGGCGAAACGGTGTTTCCGGTCTGCGCGCCGGGCTACCTGCTCTGCGAGCCCCGTGTCGAGGCGGTCGAACACCTGCCGGCACAATCGCTGATCGAGGTCACGAACAACCACACCGAATGGCTGAACTGGAAGACATGGCTCGGCCGGCAGGGCGTCGACCCGGCCAGCGTGCGCCTGTCGACCTTCGTGAACACCTATCCGCTGGCGATACAGGCGGCGGTCGACGGGCTGGGCATCGCGCTGGGCTGGGGCCATCTTGTCGACCGGCACCTGCAGGCCGGCACCCTCGTCAAGCCGCTGGGCGACAAGCATGTGCGCACCGAGTCGGGCTATTACCTGCTCCGGCGGAACGGCGCCAAGGCCCATGCAGAAAGCGACGTCGTCGCACAATGGCTGCTGAGTGAAAGCGCCGCGCGCACCCGCTACGCCAACAACGTACCGTAACCCATCAACCGCCCGCGCGGATCAATTCGTCGACATGCGCCGCCCCGCTCCGCGACAGGCCGCCAAGGTCATATCCGCCTTCGAGCACGGAAACGACGCGCCCGTCGGCATGCCGGTCGGCGATGGCGCACAGTTTCTGGGTGATCCAGGCAAAATCGTCCTCGACAAGGCTCAGGTTCGCCAGCGGGTCGGCCTTGTGCGCGTCGAACCCGGCCGAGATGATCACCAGCTCCGGCTTGAATTCCTCCAACCGCGGGAAAACCTGCCCCTCGTAGGCATAACGGAACCCCTCCCCCACCGTTCCGGGGGCCAGCGGCACGTTGATGATATTGTCGTGCGCGCCGCGCTCGTCCGGGGCGCCGGTGCCGGGCCAGAGCGGCATCTGGTGCGACGACACGAACAGCGTGCGCGCCTCGGACCACAGCAAATCCTGCGTCCCGTTCCCGTGGTGCACGTCGAAATCGACGATGGCGACCCGCGACAGCCCCTTCCGGTCAAGCGCGTGCTTTGCGGCGATGGCGACATTGCCGAAGAGGCAGAAGCCCATCGGCGTTTCGGTCTCCGCATGGTGCCCCGGCGGGCGCGTGGCGACGAACGCGTTCTGCGCCTCGGCCGCAAGCACCATGTCGACGGCCCTGATCGCCCCGCCCACGGCCCGCATCGCGGCCTTGTACGAGCCCGGCGACATATGTGTATCGGCATCGAGCGAGACCGTACCCTCCGCCGGCTCCGACCCGCGCACCCAGTCGACATAGGATTTCGGGTGAACCAGACAGACATCCTCCTCGCTCGCCTCCGGCGCCTCGATCCGGGTCAGGGCCTTGCCCTCCAGAGCCGGCAACAGATGCTCCAGCCGCGCAACGCGCTCGGGGTGGCCCGGGGGCGTGACATGGTGGCTGCAATCGTCATGGGTCACTAGAAGCGTAGTCATCGTACTCTCCGTCTGTCGCGGGTGCCGAGCCTACGCCAGATGCCGCCCATGTCCAGTGCAGACTTGCCGGGTGCCGCATCCCATGTAAATCTTCCGTCATGGATGAGGAAATAAACGCCCTCGAGGACGCGCAGAAAATCGCCCTCGGCGTGTGGGAGCAGCTATACACCTTCGGCCTGAACCTGCTCCGGCCGTGGAACGCCTACCAGGTGGGCATCATCGTCGCCCTGGCGGTGGTCGCGCATATCCTTGCCCGGCTTTTCGGGCCGCGCCTGCACAACTGGATGCGCACGCGCGAAGGCTGGCCGAAATGGCGGATGCGCTTCCTGGTGCTCATTCACCGGCGGCTGCGGCTGATCTTCTTCGTCCTGCTAAGCTGGCCCGCCGTCTGGATCATGCGCGAGATGACATGGCCCAGCCGGTCGTACCTGCTGGCCATCGTGGCACAACTGGCGCTGGCCTGGCTGATCATCGCCATCGTCACGCGGCTGATCGCCAATGGCTTCGTGCGTTCGGTCGTGCGCTATGTCGGCTGGACATGGGTGACCCTCTCCATCCTCGACCTGACGGACGAGGCGCAATCGCTCCTGGAAAGCGCGGCGATCGAGATCGGCGAGATGCGCCTCTCGGCCTGGATCGTGCTGCAGGCCATCGCGGTGATCATCCTGCTGATGTACGGCGCACGCTTCATCTCGGGCACCACCTCGGCCCGCATACGCAGCAACGCCGACATCTCACCCTCGATGCAGGTGCTGGCGATCAAGCTCCTGCAGGTCGTCCTCTACGGCGCGGCTTTCTTCATCGGGCTGAAGGCGGTCGGCGTCGACCTGACCGGCCTCGCGGTGCTCTCGGGCGCCATCGGCGTGGGCCTCGGCTTCGGCCTGCAAAAGGTGGTTTCAAACCTGGTCTCGGGGGTCATCCTGCTGCTCGACCGGTCGATCAAACCGGGCGACGTCATCAGCCTCGGCGAAACCTTCGGCTGGATCAACTCGCTGGGCGCCCGCTACGTCTCGATCACCACGCGGGACGGCAAGGAATACCTGATCCCGAACGAGGATCTCATCACCGGGCAGGTGGTGAACTGGTCCCACTCCAACGATTACGTGCGGCTCGATATCTATTTCGGCACCGCCTATGCCGACGATCCGCACGAGGTGCGGCGCATCGCCATCGAGGCCTCGCAGAAGGTCGAGCGGGTGCTCAGCTTCAAGAAGCCGGTCTGCCATATCGTCGGCTTCGGCGACAGCTCGGTCGACTATATCCTGCGCTTCTGGATCTCCGACCCCACGGGCGGACTGACCAACATCCGCGGCAACGTCTACCTGGCGCTCTGGGACGCGTTCAAGGAGAATGGCATCTCCATCCCCTTCCCGCAGCGCGAGGTTCGGTTGCTAGAATACAATTCCGATTCGGCATAACTGAGGATATTTCTGTGGATAACCTGTTGAAAAAGAATCACATACTCGTTCAAACGTCAGACGGCGCCACAAAAGCTTGATCAATATGTTGCCAAGCCCACAATATTTGGTAACCTGTGCGTACCGAAGGGGCCAAATACAGGCAAGACTCATTAGATGTTTGCTTACCTCCGCAACGATAGACTTGCAGTCCTGGAGTTCGAGGAGCATATTCGTCTAGTGGCGGAGCTGCTTGGCTTCGTTTCAGTGACTAAATCGATGAGCCAGATTCTAACTCTCAGGTTGAAAATGAAATGTTAGGATTTCCAGATAAACTTGGAAGGCTCGGAGATCGGACCTCGGGCACGTGTGGTAGCGAGCCCGAGGTCACTCAATTTAACAGGACAAGAAAACCCCGGGGACCGAAGCCCCCGAGGTTCCGTTGCGCCGCGTATTAGGCGAGCAACTTGGCGATATCTGCTTCCAAAAGGAGCCATCCAAAGTGCAGCATAATGTCTGCACATAGGACCACTGCCAAGTGGAAAACAAACGCAACTACGAGCTTCATTCGCTTTCCTTTCATCGGTTCAGTGACGCCTCTGGCTTCCGCAAATGCGGGTGGTAGACCCGAGGCACGTGTAGTATCAGCGAAATAATGTTGCTTTGCAAAAGAAACGTGGTGTTGGCAGTCACTCACTCTGGCTGCCAATTATCGCCCAGACTTGAAGAAATGGTCGCAAGTCGATGATCACATAAGGAAGTTGCTTTTGCCATCATGGGGATTTTTCCAATCTGGACATTGAAGTTTTCATGAGCGCTATGAAAAACGGCGGCGTTCTTTTATCGAAAGGTCCGGGGTGGCGCAAAAGCGCCACGCCGATTTCGCCGCATCCGTGATTCATTGAAATGTCACCTTCCGCTTGCTACGTTTACACCATGCCCGGCACCGGGGCTTTGGTCGGTGTGCAATGAAGGAGGACAATGTCCTGTCTTTTACGGCTGACGCGGCAATGGCCGCTGACCCTGCGGCGCAAGGCATGCCCGCAATGACCGCAACGAGCGAAGCACAGCTTGAGCGTGTCCTTTCCTCACTCGAAGAAGACAAGGCCGAAGATATCGTGAAGATCGACCTTCGCGGCAAAACCGCGATTGGCGACTACATGATCATCTGTTCCGGCCGGTCGAGCCGCCAGGTCTCGTCGATCTCGGAAAAACTGGCCGAGCGCCTGAAGACCGAGCTTGGCGTCGCCAGCAAGATCGAGGGCAAGGAGACCGGAGACTGGGTGCTGATCGACACGGGCGACGTGATCGTCCATGTCTTCCGCCCGGAAGTGCGCGAGTTCTACCAGCTGGAAAAAATGTGGCTGCCCACCCATCAGGCCGCCGCGACACCAAGCTGAATGCGCGTTCATATCTGCGCCGTGGGCCGGCTGCGTTCCGGCCCCGAGCGCGATTTGCTCGATGATTACCTGACCCGGTTCGACCGGACGGGCCGGCCGCTGGGCCTTGGCCCCGCCACCGTCACCGAAGTCGAAGACCGCAAGGGCGGCGGCATGGCCGCCGAAGCGGGCCTGCTCGACCGTGCGATTCCCAAGGGCGCCGTCACCATCGCGCTCGACGAGCGCGGCAAACTCCTGACATCCCCGGATTTCGCCGACCTTCTCGGCCGCTGGCGCGACGAGGGGCGCGGCGATGCGGCCTTCGTCATCGGCGGGGCCGACGGCATCGACGCCTCGTTGCGACAGAAGGCCGATTTCAAGCTGTCCTTCGGAAAGATGGTCTGGCCCCACATGCTGGTGCGCGTCATGCTCTCCGAACAGCTCTACCGCGCCGCCTCGATCCTCGCCGGAACCCCCTATCACCGGGAGTAGGCCATGTCCGGCGCCGAAATCCGCGGCATATCCCCGCCTGTTACCGCAAACCAGTTTCCCCTCTCCCGCGATGGCGCTAGAAGGCGCCCAGACAGGCAGGAGAGACCATGAGCGTACCCAAACCCGTTGTGCTGTGCATCCTCGATGGATGGGGGCTGTCCGACCGGACCGAGGCCAACGCACCCGTGCTGGCCGACACCCCGAATTTCGACCGGCTGATGGCCACTTGCCCCAACTCCACGCTGATAACCCACGGCCCCGACGTCGGCCTGCCCGAAGGGCAGATGGGCAATTCGGAAGTCGGCCACATGAATATCGGTGCCGGCCGCGTGGTCGAGATGGACCTGCGCCGCATCGATCAGGCAATCGAAACCGGCGCCTTTGCTACCCTGCCCGGCGTGCTGCGCTTCGTCGACAAGATGAAGGCCTCGGGCGGCACCGCGCATATCCTCGGCGTCCTCTCCGACGGTGGCGTGCATTCGCATATCACCCACATGATCGCCGCCGCCAACGCGCTGACCGATCAGGGCATTCCCGTCGCCATCCACGCCTTCACCGACGGGCGCGACGTGGCGCCGGTCTCGGCCAAATCCTATCTCGAGGCGCTGCGCCGCTCGCTGCCCAAGGGGGCCTATATCGCCACCGTTTCGGGCCGCTATTACGCGATGGACCGCGACAACCGCTGGGAACGCGTGCAACTGGCCTACGAGGCGCTGGCACAGGGCAAGGGCTACACAGCAGAAACCGCGGCCGAGGGCATCGCCAACGCCTATGACAAGGGCCGCACCGACGAGTTCATCAAGCCCCGCGTGCTGGGCGACTACGCAGGCATGACAGACGGCGACGGCATCCTCTGCCTCAACTTCCGCGCCGACCGCGCACGCGAGATCCTCGCCGCCTTTGCCGACCCCGATTTCGACAGTTTCGACACCGGCAAACGGCCCGACTTCGCCATCGTCAGCGGCTTTACCGAGTATTCCCGCCGCCACTCCACCTACATGGATTGCATCTTCCCCGACGAGCGCCCCGAAAATACGCTGAGCGAATGGGTCGCCAAGCAGGGCCTCACGCAGTTCCACGCCGCCGAGACCGAGAAATACCCCCATGTCACCTTCTTCCTGAACGGCGGCAAGGAAACCCCCGAAGACGGGGAAGAGCGCTACATGGCCCCCTCCCCCAAGGTGGCCACCTACGACCTTCAGCCCGAAATGTCGGCGGCCGAGGTGACAGATCACTTCGTCCAAGCCATCGAACAGGGCTTCGACCTGATCGTGGTGAACTACGCCAACCCCGACATGGTGGGCCATACCGGCGACCTCTCCGCCGCCATCGCCGCCTGCGAGGCGGTGGATCAGGGGCTGGGCCGGGTGCTCGACGCGCTTGACAAGGCCGGCGGCGCGATGATCGTGACAGCAGACCACGGCAATTGCGAAACCATGATCGACCCCAAGACCGGCAAACCCCATACCGCCCACACCCTGAACCCGGTGCCCGTCATCCTGACCGGCGGGCCCGAGGGCGCGACCCTGCACGCCGGCCGACTGGCCGACCTTGCGCCGACCCTCCTTGACCTGATGGGCCTGTCCAAACCCGAGGAAATGACCGGGGAGAGCCTGCTTTCATGAGGCTGGCGGCCGCGCTCATAGCCGTTTTCCTGACCGGCGCCGCCACGGCGCAGGACACGCCCGAGCCGGCCGAAGCCGCCCGCGCCGCCGCCACCCGCCTGTCGGAGGCCGGCACGCTGCTCGACGAGGCCGATGGCGCCCGCAACCGCGTGCGCGCCCTGACCGAGGCGATCCGCGCCTACGAGGACGGGCTCGAAGCCATGCGCGAGGGGCTCCGCCGCGCCGCCATCCGTGAAGAGGTGCTCTCGCGCGACCTGCAAGCCCGCGAGGGCGAAATCGCCCAATTGCTGGGCGTTCTGCAGGGCATCGGTGCCTCGCCAGCCCCGGTGCAGCTTGTTCATCCCTCCGGCCCGGTCGGCACGGCCCGCTCCGGCATGATCCTGGCCGAGGTGGCCCCGGCGCTCAACCAGCGCGCCAGCGCTCTCCGCAAGGATCTGCAGGAGGTCAGCGTGCTGCGCGCCCTTCAGGAAAGCGCGGCGGGCAAGCTCCAGGAAGGGCTCTCCGGCGCCCAGGCCGCCCGCACCGCCCTCAGCCAGGCCATCGCCGACCGCACCGACCTGCCCAAACGCTTCACCGAGGACCCGGTGCAGACCGCTCTTCTGGTGGCCTCGACCGAAACGCTCGAAGGGTTCGCCAGCGGCCTCAGCCAGATCGCGGTGAACGAGGCCCCCGGAAGCCTGCCGGGTATCTCCGACCGCAAGGGCGAACTGCCGCTGCCGGTCAAGGGTACCATCCTGCGCCGCGCGGGCGAGGCCGACGCCGCCGGCATCACACGCCCCGGCATCGTGATGGCCACCCGGCCGCGCGCATTGGTGACCACCCCCGCCCCTGCCACGGTGCGCTATCGCGGCTCGTTGCTGGATTACGGGAATGTGATCATTCTCGAGCCACAGGCAGGCATTTTACTTGTGATTGCTGGGCTTGATGTGGTCTATGGGAAGACAGGCGAGGTGCTGCCAGGCGGCAGCCCGGTCGGCCTTATGGGCGGCCCGGATACCGGCGCTGATGATCTTCTGACCCGCGAGGGCAGCGGCACGGGTGCCGGACAGACGGAAACGCTTTATGTAGAGGTCAGGCAGGACAACACGCCGGTAGATCCAGAAGCGTGGTTCAAGACAGACAGAGGATGACGAACCCATGAAGAAATTCCTGATGGCTGCGCTGGCCGGAACGCTGGCCAGCGTGGTCGTGACAACCCAGGTCGCCGCGCCCCTGCTGGCGCAGGAGGCCGCCAAGACGACGAATGTCTATGAACAGCTCGACCTGTTCGGCGACATCTTCGAACGTATCCGTTCCCAATATGTCGAAGAGGTCGACGAGGGCGAGCTGATCGAGGCCGCCATCAACGGCATGCTGACCTCGCTCGACCCGCATTCCAGCTACCTCTCGCCCGACGACGCCGCCGACATGCGCGTGCAGACCCGTGGCGAGTTCGGCGGCCTCGGCATCGAGGTGACCCAGGAAGAGGGCTTCGTGAAGGTCGTCTCGCCGATCGACGGCACCCCGGCTGATAATGCCGGCGTCGAGGCGGGCGATTTCATCACCCATGTCGACGGCGAAAGCGTCCTCGGCCTGACCCTCGACGAGGCGGTCGACATGATGCGCGGCCCGGTCGGCTCGGAAATCGTCATCACCGTGGTGCGCGAAGGCGAGGCCGAACCCTTCGACCTGTCGATCATCCGCGACACGATCAAGCTGACCGCCGTCCGCGCCCGGACCGAGCGCAACACCGTGGTCCTGCGCGTGACGACCTTCAACGACCAGACCTTCAAGAACCTCGAAAGCGGGTTCAACGAACAGGTCGAGGAAGCCGGCGGCATGGACAAGGTCTCGGGCATCGTGCTCGACTTGCGCAACAACCCGGGCGGCCTTCTGACCCAGGCGATCAAGGTCTCCGACGCGTTCCTCGACAAGGGCGAGATCGTCAGCACCCGGGGCCGCAACCCCGAGGATGGCGAGCGTTTCAACGCCACCGCCGGCGACCTGGCCGAAGGTCTGCCGATGGTGGTCCTGATCAACGGCGGCTCGGCCAGCGCATCGGAAATCGTTGCCGGCGCCCTCAAGGATCACCGCCGCGCCATCGTGGTCGGCACCAAGAGCTTCGGCAAGGGCTCGGTCCAGACGGTCATGCCGCTGCGCGGTGACGGCGCGATGCGCCTCACGACAGCCCGCTACTACACGCCGTCGGGCCGTTCGATCCAGGCGCTCGGCGTGTCGCCCGACATCGTCGTCGCCCAGCCCCGCCGCCCCGCCGCCAGCGAAGAGGACGACGAGGAGGAATCGACCACCCCGCGCTCGCGCTCTGAAGCCGATCTGCGCGGCCGGCTGGACAATGACAGCCTCTCCGAAGACGAGATCCGCCAGATCGAGGAAGAGCAGGAGCGCGCCGAAGAGGCCGCCAAGCTGCGCGACGAGGATTACCAGCTGGCCTACGCCATCGACATCCTCAAGGGTCTCACGGCGCTCACCGGCAAAGAGTGATCCGGATCACAGTCAACGAAAAGGCCGCGGCATCGCCCGCGGCCTTTTCCTTTGGGGCTTCCGAAACCCCGGTACGTTTGCTAGTCGGGCGGTGACCGGCCAACGGCCACCTCCCAGCGACACCATCCTAGATCGGGGCCTTCCCATGACAGCCAGCAAACGCATCGTCCTTTCCAGCGACCACGCCGCCATCGCGCTTCGCCAGGCGATCGCCGAGCACATCACCGCCGCCGGATGGGAAGCCGTCGATATCGGGCCGATGACCCCCGAAAGCACCCATTACCCCAAGCACGGGCAGGCCGCCGCCGAAAAGGTCGCCTCGGGCGATTGCGCGCTCGGTATCATCCTCTGCGGCACAGGTCAGGGCATCATGATGGCCGCCAACAAGGTGAAGGGCATCCGCTGCGGTGTCTGCTCCGACACGTTCTCCGCCCGGATGATCCGCCAGCACAACGACGCCAACATCCTGTCGCTGGGCGCGCGGGTCGTGGGCGAGGGGCTGGCGCTCGACATCGTCGATGCCTTCCTCGAGGCCGAGTTCGAAGGCGGCCGCCACGCCACCCGGGTCGACATGATCGAGGCGGTCGAGGAGGCGTAAGCCTCTAGCCGTACCGCGCCACGAAGTTCCGCAGGATCATCTCCGGCGCGAATACCTCGGCCGCACGGCACATGCAGATCAGCTCATCCGCCGTCTCGGGCGGAAAATACCCCTTGTTGCGATAGATGCGGATACGGGTCTCGAACCCGTCCGCATCGGCCTCGGGGTGGAATTGCGTGGCATAGACATGCGCGCCATGCCGGACCATCTGGAACGGGCAGGCCTCCGACCTGACCAGATGCACGCACCCCTGCGGCAGCGCCTGCAATGCCTCCTTGTGGCCCACGAACGCATCGAACGCCGTCGGCACACCATCCAGCAGTGGGTCGTCCTTCCCCTCCGCCGTCACCTCGCAGGCCGAGGTGCCAACCGGCTCCGAATGCGCCCGCTTGCTGACATCGCCGGCCAGGTGCTTGCCCAGAATACCGATCCCATAGCAGCAGCCGAGAAAGGGAAAGTCGCGCTCTGTGATCTCCGGCATCAGCGACAGCACCTGCGCCTCGATCCGGGCCTCGACCTGCGATTTCTCCTCCGGCGCGTCACTCACACAGCCGGGGCCGCCGCCCACAATCACGCCAGACAACGCGTCAAGCCGCAGATCGCCCGGCAGATCCTCCTGATCCAGCCGGATGCGCCGCACCTGCCCCTCCTCCAGCCCGCCCTTGCGCAGGATCGCCGCGAATTCATCGTCGGCGGCCTCGGTTTCGGGGCGCAGTTGCAGCACGAGGAAGGGCTTGGGCATGAGGTGGAATATCCCGCTTGTGACTGCCATCCTGACTCGCCCCTTTCCCGGCTTCCGTCAAGGCGCCATGCTTGACCCTGCCGGGCAAAGGTCTACCCTGCGCCCGATTTGAGGCCCGCGAGAGGACGCGCCATGACACACAGCCAGCACCGCCTCCGCGATCAAGAGGCCGCGGCGCCCGCGACCGCGCGACTCGGCTGATCCGGCCATGGGAGGGGCGCGCAAACTGGGGTCATACCTGAGCCCGGCCCCAGCGGGCACGGGCGAGCACGAGGCAGACCTGCCCTCGCGTCCCGAGGGCGAGGTCGTCTGGTGCCACGCCACCACCCGCACCCATGCCGACGTGGCGCTACATCTTGCCGACCGGCTGGCCAACGCCCGGCCCGACATCCACGTTCTGTTGACCGGCGCCCCCGATATCCTCCCGCAGGAGCCGGCGAGCGTCTATATCCACCCCACCCCTGCCGACACCTCCGCTGCGGCCCAGGCGTTCGTCTCTCACTGGCGCCCCGATCTCTGCGTCTGGACAGCCGGTGACCTGAAACCCGCCATCCTGAGCGCCGCCCACCGCACCGGCATGCCGCTCTACCTCGTCGACGCCGACGAAGCCCGGCTCACCCAGCCCGGCTGGCGCCTTCTGCCCAGCTCCAGCCGCACCGCCCTACGCCGCTTCGCCTTCATCATGGCCCGCACGCAGGGCACCGAAACCTTCCTCCGCCGCCGCGTCGGCCTGCGCGACACCACGATCCGCGTCACCGGCGCCCTGCGCGAGGAATCGAAGCCCCTGCCCTATAACGAAAGCGACCACGAAGAGCTGACCGGCCTCTTGCGCGGCCGCCCGATCTGGCTGGCGGCGCGCCTGCATGTGGATGAACTCTCCACCGTGCTCGAAGCGAACGAGGCGGTGATCGGCATGTCGCACCGTGTCCTTCTGGTCATCGCCCCCGCCGACCCCGACGACACAGCCCCCTATCACGAGGCGCTCAAGGCCAGCGGCATGCGCTACATCACCTGGTCGGAAGGGTCCCTTCCGGATGAAACGACCCAGGTGATCCTTGCCGACACCCGCGGCGAGCTCGGCCTCTGGTACCGGATTTCCCCGATCTGCTTCATGGGCAGTTCGCTCATCGCCGGCGCCCATGGCAGCGACCCGAACGAACCGGCGGCACACGGCTCGGCCATCCTATACGGGCCCAATATCCGCACCTATCTCGCCGCCTATTCCCGCTTCGCCGAGGCCGGCGCGGCCCGCATCGTCCGCGATGTCCACACGCTCGCCGAGGCCGTACAGCGCGTCATCCCGCCCGACCAGTCGGCCGCCATGGCCCACGCCGCGTGGGACGTCGCCACCCAAAGCGCCGCGGTGATGGATCAGCTCGTCGACGCCATCCTCACCGCGCTCGACGAACGGACGGTCACCTGATGCGCGCGCCGCCCTTCTGGGACAATCCCCCAACGAAGCCCGGTGCGATGGCGCGGCTGCTGTCGCCCCTGGGCGCCCTCTACGCCCGCGCCACCGCCCGGCGGCTGGCGCGCGGGCAAGGCGTGAAGCCCGGCGTGCCGGTCATCTGCGTCGGCAATCTCAACGCCGGCGGCACGGGCAAGACCCCAACCGTGATCGCTCTGGTCCAACGGCTGCAGGAGAAGGGTCTCACCCCCGCCGTCGTCTCCCGTGGCTATGGTGGCACCCTGACCGGCCCGGTCGAGGTCGACCCGAAGACCCACGGTTATGCAGAAGTGGGCGACGAACCCCTGCTAATCGCCGCCTTCACCCGCGTCTGGATCGGCCGCGACCGGGCGGCTGCCGCCCAGGCCGCCGTCAAGGCCGGGGCCGATGTGATCGTAATGGATGACGGGTTCCAAAACCCCTCCGTGGCGAAAGATCTCTCGCTCGTCGTGGTCGACGCTGCCAAGGGCTTCGGCAACGGGCTTTGCATTCCCGCCGGCCCCCTGCGCGAGCCCGTAGCGGCCGGCCTCTCCCGCGCCGACCTGCTGCTCAGCATCGGGCCCGAACCCGCGCAGGAAACCTTTCAAAAAGACTGGGGTCAGGCGATCACCAAACCTAGGCTCACCGGCCACCTCGCCCCGCTGCAAACCGGCATGGACTGGTCCGACACCCGCTTCCTCGCCTTCGCCGGCATAGGCCACCCCGAGAAATTCTTCGCCACCCTCCGCTCGCTCGGCGCCGAACTCTCCCGCGCCGAGGCGCTGGAGGATCACCAGCCGCTGACGCAGGCCCTGATGACACGGCTGGAAGCCGAGGCGAAACTGCTGAACGCCCAGCTTGTCACCACCGAGAAAGACGCCGTTCGCCTGCCACAAGCCTTCCGCCAGAAGGTGCTGACCCTGCCGGTTAGACTCGAAATAGAGGATTGGTCGGCCTTCGATCAGGCGTTGGATAAGCTGTTGTAGGGTGGGTGAAACCCACCACCCCACATATTACCCATCCTCGCCCAGCTTCGGCGACGCCCGGTTCAGCGCGAGGTCGGCATCGGAGAACCTGAAGGGCCCGCGCACCCCCGGCACGCCGTCGAAATCCACCTGCATCCCCCGCGCCTTCACCTGCGGGTCGTCGAACACTTCCGACAGGTCGTTGATCGGCCCGGCGGGAATGCCATCGGCTTCGCAGGCCGCCAGCAGACCGGCCTTGGAAAACGTCACCGTCCGCGCCGTCAGCGCTGCGATCAACGCCTCCCGATTCGCCACCCGGTCGGCGTTCCTCAGATACTCCGGCGCCTCCGCCAGGTCATCACAGCCCAGCACCCGGCACAGCCGCTGGTATTGCGCATCATTGCCCGTGGCGATGATGATATAGCCGTCGGCACAGTCGAACACCTGGTAGGGTGCAAGGTTGGGGTGATAATTCCCCGTCCGTCCCGGCGGCGTGCCGGTCGAGAGATAGTTCATCGCCTGGTTCGCCGTCGCCGCCACGGCGCAATCGAGCAGCGCCATGTCGATATGCTGCCCCCGCCCGGTACGCTCGCGCTGATGCAGCGCGGCAAGGATACCGGCCACGGAATAGAGCCCGGTGAACAGGTCCGTCACCGCCACGCCCGCACGCTGCGGCTGGCCCTCGGGCTCGCCGGTGATCGACATCAGCCCCGACATGCCCTGGATGATGTAGTCATACCCGGCCCGGTGCGCATACGGCCCATCCTGCCCGAACCCGGTGATCGAGCAATAGATCAGCCCGGGGTTCAGCTCCGACAGGCTGGCATAATCCAGGCCGTACTTGGCCAGACCACCCACCTTGAAATTCTCGATCAGGATATCCGCATCCGCCACCAGCTCCCGCACCCGGGCCTGCCCCGCCTCGGTGCGGAAATCGACGGCCACGCTGGCCTTGCCCCGGTTGCAGGAATGGAAATAGGCCGCCGTCCGGTCGCCCTCTCGCTCGATGAAGGGCGGGCCCCACGCGCGGGTATCGTCGCCCGCGGGGCTTTCCACCTTGATCACTTCGGCGCCCAGGTCGGCCAGCGTCTGCCCGGCCCACGGCCCGGCCAGGATGCGGGCCAGCTCGACAACCTTCAACCCGGCCAGCGGTGCCTGCTTCATTCGCCGAGCGCCTCGTCGAGAACCTCTTTCAGCTCGTCATAGGCCATGTTCGAGTGCTTCTCGCCGTTAATCACCAGCGTCGGCGTCGAGGTGATATCGTCTTCCTCGGCGTTCTCCTGGTACCAGGCGACCAACGTCTTGGCCTTCTGGTTGTCGGTCAGGCACGCCTCGAGCTGATCGTCGTCCAGCCCGGCAACCTTACCGATCTTGCGCAGCCGGTCGGCGATCGCGACCGGGTCCTGCCCGTTACCGATCCAGTCGCGCTGCTGGGTATAAAGCATGTCGGAAATGCCGAAGAACCGTTCCTGCCCGCCACAGCGCGCGACCATCGCGGCCCACAGGCCGTAGCGGTCGAAATAGACATCACGGTAGATGAAGTTGATCTTGTCGGTGTCGATGTAATCCGCCTTCAGCTCCTTGAACTGGTTCTGGTGGAAGTTGGCGCAATGCGGGCAGGTGAACGACGCGTATTCGATCAGCGTGACCTCGGCGTCGGGGTTGCCCATCGACATCTCGACAATGGTCGAGGTGTCGATCTCCTCCTCGGCGGCTTCTGCGCCTTCCTCGGTCTCGGCGTCGCTTTCCTGCGCGTTGACGGCGGCGAAAGGCAGCTCGGACTGCGCCGGCGTCGGGGCCGAGTTCAGCCACCAGGCCAGGCCGGCAACAAGAGCGAGGGCCAGGCCCCCGGAAACGATCATGCGGTTCATCGCGGAATTCCTTTGGTCAGGGTTTGCGTCTGGATAAAACGTTCCGGCCCAGGGCTTCAAGGGCCTGCCTCAGCCCCTCGTCATGGACCGGCGCGGCAATCTCGGCCGCGTGGCGCTCGGCCTCCGGGTCGGGCTTGGCGACCGGCTTGGCCTTCGGGCGCGTCTCGAATGCCACCTGCCCCTCGGCAAAGCCGGTGGGCGCGGTCTGGGTGATGCGGATGCGCGCGATGGCGTTATAGCCATAGGCCGCGTTCACCCGCTCGCGCAGGGTCTCCTTCTGCATTTCCAGCATCGGGGCCTGCGCGCCGGTGGTCAGAACAGACAGGGTTGCGCCGAACCCCTGCCGGCCATAACTGACCTCGACGGGGCGGGCGATGGCGGCAAGGTCTTCCCCCACGATCTCGGCCCAATGGGTCAGCACGCGGCTCACAGCAAAGCCGCGCGTCTCCGACGCCTTGCGGATCTGCGGGCCCAGCAGCGTCGCGCCGCGCTTGAAACCGAATGTTGTGCCCTTGTGGGCGGGCATGGCTGACCTCCCGGCGGTTCTGCCCTAACTTATGCGAAGTAACGGGCGATGACAGCCCCCGAGATGAGGGAGAGGCATAACAGATGCGTGACAGGCAGGTTCAGGACATCCTCGACTGGTACGACCGCCATGCGCGCGACCTGCCATGGCGCGTGGGGCCCTCGGCGCGGGCGGCGGGCGTGCGGCCCGACCCTTACCGCGTGTGGCTCTCCGAGGTGATGCTGCAACAGACCACTGTCGCGGCGGTAAAGGCCTATTTCGAACGCTTCACCACGCTCTGGCCCACGGTCACCGACCTCGCCCGCGCCGAGGATGGCATGGTGATGGGCGAATGGGCGGGCCTTGGCTACTACGCCCGCGCCCGCAACCTCCTGAAATGCGCCCGCGTGGTGGCCGATGAGCATGGCGGCCGCTTCCCCGAAACCCGCGAGGGGCTGCAGGCGTTGCCCGGCATCGGCCCCTATACCGCCGCCGCCATCTCCGCCATCGCCTTCGATGAGCCGGAAGTCGTGGTCGACGGCAATGTCGAGCGTGTGATGGCCCGCCTCTTCGACATCCGCACCCCCATGCCCGCCGCCAAACCCGAGATGAAAGCCGCCGCCGCCGAGATGACGCCAAACCACCGCCCCGGCTGCTATGCCCAGGCCGTGATGGACCTCGGCGCCACCATCTGCACGCCGCGAAGCCCCGCCTGCGGCATCTGCCCCTGGCGCGAGCCCTGCCTCGCCCGCACCGCCGGCATTCAGGCCGAGCTTCCCGTCAAGGCGCCCAAGAAAACCAAGCCCACCCGCTATGGCTACGCCTATGTCGCCCGCCGCGCCGATGGCGCCTGGCTGCTGGAACGCCGTCCCGATAGCGGCCTTTTGGGCGGCATGCTGGGCTGGCCCGGCAGCGACTGGAACGAAGACCCCCGCGCCGCCCCGCCGATAAAGGCCGACTGGCACCGCCTGACGGAAGAAGCCCGCCACACCTTCACCCATTTCCACCTGCGCCTGAAAATCGACGTGGCCAACCTGCCCCCCGATGCCGAGCCGGAACACGGCACCTTCATCCCCCGGCACGAGTTCCGCCCCGCTTCGTTACCCACCGTCATGAGAAAGGTTTTTGACTTGGCGCATGGAAGCTTCGAAAATGTCGGCTAAACCCGTCAGGGGCAAAACCGAGGAGAGCACGCCATGATCCCTGCCAACCAGGTGGCCAGACTGCAGAACGCGGTGCCGTTCTGGATGTCGCTCCTCCTCGTGCCGGTCGCCATCCTCGGCGCCGCCGTCGGCAGCTGGACGGTGATCCTCCTGCCCATCGTCACGTGGTATTTCTTCTCGATCCTCGACGCGATCCTCGGCCTGAACCTCGAAAACGCCGACCTCGAAGCCGGCGAGGACGACCTCACCTGGTACAAGCTCATCACCCTCGTCTGGCCGCCCATCCAGTTCTGCCTTCTCTTCGGGCTGATATGGTACGTTACCGGCCCGGGCGACGCGCATCTCTCGGCGCTGGAAACCATCGTGCTCTTCTTCGGCGTGGGCGTCATCACCGGCACCGTGGGCATCAACTACTCCCACGAGCTCATGCATCAGAAGGACCGCGGCGAACGCTTCCTCGGCGACGTGCTGCTCTCCATGGTGCTCTACTCCCATTTCCGCTCCGAGCACCTCCAGGTGCATCACCGCCATGTCGGCACGCCGCGCGACCCGGTGACGGCCCGCTACAACGAGGGGTTCCACCGCTTCTTCCCGCGCGTGCTGATCGGCTCGCTGAAATCCTCCTTCAAGGCCGAACAGGCCATGCTGGCGCGCAAGGGCCTGCCCTGGACAGAGCTCTCCAACCCGTTCTTTCGCTACTGGGCCCTGCAAGCCTTCATGCTGCTCCTCGCCATCCTCATCGGCGGCTGGGCCGGGCTCTTCCTCTTCCTCTGGCAGGCCTTCGTCGCGGTCTGGCAGCTCGAAC
Source organism: Roseovarius indicus (assembly GCF_008728195.1). Lineage (NCBI taxonomy): Bacteria > Pseudomonadati > Pseudomonadota > Alphaproteobacteria > Rhodobacterales > Roseobacteraceae > Roseovarius > Roseovarius indicus. Next base: position 87,617 of record NZ_CP031598.1, on the reverse strand, counting down.
TCGTCAACTATGTCGAACATTACGGCCTCACCCGCAAACACCTGGGCGAGGGCAAGTACGAACACGTCAAACCCCAGCACAGCTGGAACGCGGCGCACAAGGCCTCGAACTGGCTCCTCATCAACCTCCAGCGCCACTCCGACCACCACTACAAGCCCGACCGCCGCTTTCCGCTGCTGCAGAACTACGGCGTCGACGAGGCCCCCCAGCTGCCCTACGGCTACCCGATCATGACAATGGCGGCGATGGTCCCGCCGGTCTGGCGCCGGGTGATGAACCCCCGCGTCCGCCAGTGGCGCGACATGTACTATCCCGAAATCACCGACTGGCTGCCCTACAACAAGGCCCGCAACCCCATGCCTCGCGGCGCCTGATCTGGTCGCGGTCCGGCGGCCGTTCCGCGCCCCGCCCCGCATTTTCTTGGCCAAAATACCCTGGGGGAGTCGTTGAAACCCCTCGGGGTTTCAACGGCGGGGGCAGCGCCCCCTTCCGACACCCGCCAAAAGAAAAACCCCCGCCACGATGGGCGGGGGTTTCTCAATTCGTCAGGCTCGCGGATCAGGACGTTTTCTTGCCCTTGATCGGCGCCCACAGACGCTTGTTCGTCAGGTACAGCAGCACCGACAGAACCGTCAGGAAGATCACCCCCGCCAGACCGGCCTGCTTGCGCGCCATCATCTTCGGCTCGGCGGCCCACATCAGGAACGCGGCCACGTCCTCGGCCTCGTGGTGCAGCTCGTTCGAGTGACCATCGTCAAACTCGACATCCTCGCCCCAGAGCGGCTGCGCCATCGCGATCCAGCTGCCCGGCACGGTATGCTTGCCGTTCTCGTCAAGACATTCCGGCGGATAGCCCCCGGCGCTGAACGCGGTGTTGTAGCTCCCGGGGAAATCCTCGGGCGCACATTCCGGCGCTTCCTCATAGCCGGTCAGGATGGCCACGATGTATTCCGGGCCGCCCATGCCTTTGACCAGCTGGTTGATCCCGGTCCCATACGGCCCGTGGAACCCGGCGCGCTTCTTCGCCATCAGGCTCAGGTCGGGCGCGTTTTCCACGTTCGAGCCGGGGAAATGGTCGGTCGGCTTGGCGGTGCGGTAATCGTCGAGCTCGGGGTCGAAGACCTCGTAATTCTCGGCATAGGCCCGTACCTGGTCATCGGGCAGGTTGGGCCCGCCCTCGTCACCCAGCGTCCGGAGCGGCACGTAAGACATGCCGTGGCACGCCGAGCAGACCTCGGTATAGACCTTCAGACCGCGCTGAAGCTGGTTCTGGTCGAACGACCCGAACGGGCCCTCGAACGAGAAGTCCACATCGTGGATGTGGCTCTCGCCGCCGGCCGCCAGTGCGCCTGTGCCCGAAAGGGTCAGGGCGGCAACTGCGGAGATCGCAATCTTTTTCAACATTGTCCCGTTTCCTTTCTTTACTCGGCCGGCGTTTCGGCTTTGCCGTAATGGGCCTTGAAGTCGTCCTCGATGGTCTCCGGCTGCGCCTCCGGCTTCTCGATCACGCCGAGGATCGGCAGGATGACCAGGAAGTAGGCGAACCAGTAGGCGGCCCCGATCAGCGAGATGGTCGAGTAGGGCGGCTCTGCCGGCATGGCTCCGGCCCACATCAGCACGACGAAGTCGATCGCCAGCAGCCAGAACCACCACTTGAACATCGGCCGGTACCGACCCGAGCGCACCGACGAGGTGTCGAGCCACGGCACCAGCGCCATCACCACGATCGCGCCGAACATGGCCAGCACGCCGAAGAACTTGGCGTTGACGATGCCGCCGGTGATCCAGCTCGCCAGCATCACCACCCAGACGTCGGCGGTAAAGGCCCGCAGGATCGCGTAGAACGGCAGGAAGTACCATTCGGGCACGATGTGCGACGGCGTCGCCAGCGGGTTCGCCTCGATATAGTTGTCGGGGTGACCCAGGTAGTTCGGCATGAAGCCCACGATGGCGAAGAACACCACCATGATGACGCCCAGGGCGAACAGGTCCTTGATGACGAAGTAGGGCCAGAACGGAACCGTGTCCTTCTGGGCCTCGGCCTTCGAGCCGCGGCGCACGTCGACACCGGTCGGGTTGTTGTTGCCCGTCGAGTGGAAGGCCCAGATGTGTACGGCGACCAGCGCGGCGATCACGAAGGGCAGCAGGTAGTGCAGGCTGAAGAACCGGTTCAGCGTGGCGTTGTCCACCGCCGGTCCGCCCAGAAGCCAGGTCTGGATGCCCTCGCCGATGAACGGGATCGCGCCGAAGAGGCCGGTGATCACCGTGGCACCCCAGAACGACATCTGACCCCAGGGCAGAACGTAGCCCATGAAGGCCGTGCCCATCATCATCAGGTAGATCAGCATGCCGACGATCCAGGTGATCTCGCGCGGGGCCTTGTACGAGCCGTAGTAGAGGCCGCGGAAGATGTGGATATAGACGGCGAAGAAGAACAGCGAGGCGCCGTTCATGTGCAGATAGCGGATCATGTGACCGCCATTCACGTTGCGCATGATGTGCTCGATCGAGGCGAAGGCCATGTCGACATGCGGCGTGTAGTGCATCACCAGGACGATGCCGGTGATGATCTGCAGCGCCAGGCAGAAAGTAAGAACGATCCCCCAGATCCACATCCAGTTGAGGTTCTTGGGGGTGGGGATCATCAGCGTGTCATACAACAGGCCCACGATGGGAAGCCGCTTGTGCAGCCACTTCTCGGCGCCCGTTTTCGGTTCGTAATGATCGTGCGGAATTCCGGACATGAACGCGCTTCCTTATCCCAGTTTGATCGTGGTGTCGTCGACGAATTCCGCGATCGGAACCGGCAGGTTCTCGGGCGCGGGGCCTTTGCGGATGCGGCCCGCCAGGTCGTAGTGCGAGCCGTGGCAGGGGCAGAACCAGCCGCCGAAATCGCCGGCATTGCCCAGCGGCACACAGCCAAGGTGCGTGCACACGCCCATCTCGACCAGCCACTCGCCCGATTCGTCGAGCGCACGGTTCTCGTCGGTCGCCGGCGCGTCGGCCGGCAGGTTGGCGTTCCGCGCCAAACCGTCGGGCAGCGACGAAACCTCGGTTTCGCGCGCATTGGCGATCTCGTCCTCGGTACGGCGGCGGATGAAGACCGGCTTGCCCAGCCATTTTACCGTCAGCTGCGTTCCCGCGGAAACGCCTGAAACATCCACCCGGATCGAGCTCAGCGCCTGAACGTCGGCCGAGGGGTTCATCTGGTTCACAAGCGGCCAGACAACGGCCCCTGCGGTGACGACACCTGCACCTGCGGTGGCATAGTAGAGGAAATCCCTACGAGTGCCTTCGTGATCTTCTTGGTGGGACACGAGGTTTACTCCATTCTCAAGCCGGAACCGGCCAAGTTCATCATCTCAATGACATGACCACGGCGCAATAGCACCGGGCACGTTTCCGACCCGCTATTTAGCGGGCCTTTTTCAAGGCGTCCAGTGCACATTCGACACGATTTGGGAAGGGTGCTCTTGTGTCGCGCTTGTCGCCCCGGGCATCGGCGTGTAAGCAGAAACCCGACCGTACCCCGGAAAAAGAGTCTCCCAGATATGTTGCGCTACGCCAAATCCGCCCTCGCCGCCCTTGTCCTGCTGGCCAGCCCGGCCGCCGCAGAGATGGAACTCAGCTTCTACCTCGGCTGGCAAGGGGTTTCCGACAGTAACGGCAGCGGCACGCTGCCCGGCGGTGCCCCCTTCAACCGCAAGTTCAACTGGGACGGCAAGCCGTTCGAGGCCCCGATCTACTACGGCGGCCGCGCCACCTGGTGGACGTCGAACAACTTCGGCTTCGGCGTCGAGGGCACGCACACCAAGGCCTATGCCTCGGCCGGCGACCTCGCAGCCCTCGGCCTCGGCCGGCTCGAGCTGTCCGACGGCCACAACATCATCACCGCCAACGTGATGAAACGCTGGCCCGGTTACTTCAAGGGCTCGAACTTCACGCCCTATCTCGGCGCCGGCGTCGGTCTCGCGATTCCCCATGTCGACGCACAGGTGATCGGCGCGACGAACCGCACCTTCGATTACGAACAGACCGGCATCGCGCTGCGCGGGATCGCGGGCATGAAATACGACCTGAACGACCGCTGGGCGCTGTTCGGCGAATACCAGATCACCTGGTCCGACAACGACATCACGCTCGACGCCGACCCGGCCGTGCCCGGCCAGGTGCCCGGCCGACTCAGCACCGAGCTGACCACCCACGCCATCAACTTCGGCATCAGCTACAGCTTCTGATCGGGGCCGCGGACATGACAGCCGAAAGGCTCGCCAGATGACAGCGGAGCGCCGGCCCAGCCGGCGCTTCCCTCGTTTCGGGGCCTTATTCGTCCTGGTCTTCGCGTTATACGCGGGCGTCGCGCCCGGCACGATGCCGGCCTGGCTGAACGGCGGGCTGACCCTCGTACTGTGTACCGGCGGTGAAACCGTCACCATCACGCTCGACGAAAACGGCGACCCGGTCGAGCGGACGCACGAGCGCTGCGACTGGTCAGTGCAGCAGCTTGCCACCGAGACCGGCGCCCAGGGCCATGCCCTGCCCCACGTCACCATTGCCCACCCGGCCGACGCCCGGTTGCGCGCCTTCGCCGCCCGCGTGGCGCCGCCCTTCCTCCTGCAATCCCCCCGCGCCCCGCCGCGCCTCCTCTGAACCGAAAACCCAGACCTACATTTCCTGTTCAGAGGACCTATCCCATGGTTTCGACCGACCTGACCGGCGCGCCCTCGCGTGCCCAAGCGGCCCCCGTGACCGCCTCCCCCTTCTATCGCGCGGCATGGCGCTGGCACTTCTACGCCGGGCTCTACATCATCCCCTTTTTCATCATGCTCGCCCTCACCGGCATGGCCATGCTCTGGCTCGCCTGGATCGACGGGCGCGATGGCGAACGCCTGCCCGTCACCCCGCAAGACACACCGCTCGCCGTCTCGGCCCAGGCCGATGCGGCCCTCGCGGCCGTTCCGGACAGCACCCTTGTCCAGTACGTCGCCCCCCGCGCCCCCGACCTCGCAGCCATCTTCCGCGTCGACCGTGACGGCACCGCCACGATGGTCGCCGTCGATCCCTACACCGCCGACGTGCTCGACACCTTCCCGCGCCGCAGCGGCTGGTACGACCTGATGGACAACATCCACGCCGACCTGCTGCTCGGCGTCACCGGCGACCGGATGATCGAGATCGCGGCCTCCCTCGGCATGGTGCTGATCGCCACCGGGCTCTACCTGTGGTGGCCCCGCGGTACCGGCCTGGCCCGCGCGCTCCTGCCGCGCCTCGGTCGCGGGCGCGCTGCATGGCGCGCCCTGCACGGGGCCGTGGGCCTCTGGGTCTCGGTGATCCTGCTGTTCTTCCTGGTCTCCGGCCTGTCCTGGTCCGGCGTCTGGGGCGAGAAGATGGTGCAGGCGTGGAACCAGTTCCCCGCCGGGAAATGGGGCATCGACGTGCCCCTCTCCGACAGCACTCACGCCAGCATGAACCACGGCCCCAAGGAAGTCCCCTGGGCGCTGGAACAGACCCCGATGCCCGCATCGGGCAGCAATGCGGGGGCCGAAGGTCTCGCCGGTCCACTTACGGTCGACACCGTCGATGCCTTCGCCCGGCAGATCGGCTTCGACGGGCGCTACCAGATGAACCTGCCCAGGGGCGAAACCGGTGTCTGGACGCTCAGCCGCGATTCGATGAGCACCGACAGCACCGATCCCACCTCCGACCGCACCACCCATATCGACCGCTACACCGGCAAGATCCTCGCCGATGTGCGCTATGACGATTATTCGTGGTTCGGCAAGGCCATGGCCGTGGGCATCGCCCTGCATATGGGCACCCTCGGCCTGTGGAGCGTTCTGGCCAACACCGCGGTCTGCCTGTCGGTTCTCTTCCTCTGCGCAAGCGGCGTGGTCATGTGGTGGAAACGCCGTCCGCGTGGCCAGCTTCGCCTGTCACCGCCACCCCCGCCCGCCGATCTGCCGCTCTGGCGCGGCGCGGTGCTGGTGGGGCTCGTCGTATCGCTGGCCTTCCCGCTGGCGGGGCTCACGCTGATCGCGGTGCTGCTATTCGATCTCGTACTGCTCTCGCGCCTGCCGGGGCTGCGGGCGCGTCTGGACTGACAACCGCGCGCCGCGTCCCTCCGGGGGCGCGGCACTTACCCGCCCGAGCCCAAACCCCTGGCCCAGTCCAGCGCGTCGTCAAGCCGGTCGTCGCCCCAGAACACCTCCGCGCCCACAACGAAGCTGGGCGAGCCGAAGACCCCCAGCCCCATCGCCTCCTCCGTCACCGCGTCAAGCACGGCGCCGGTCGCCTCGCTCCGCGCTTCCTCGATCACGCGCGCCGGGTCGAGCCCCGTTTCGGCAATGCTTTCGCTCAGATTCGGCTCCTCGCCCGCCGGTTGCCCCTCCTCGAACCAGCGGCGATAGGTGGCCCGGGTATAGGCCGCGACCCAGCCCTCTTCCTCGCCCAGAACCGCCACGCGGTTCGCCAGCTCCAGCCCCGCCAGCGGGTAGGGCGCCGGCAGATGCGGCGTCAGCCCATAGCGTTCCGCCCGCCGCCCGATATCGCGCCACATATAGGCCGCCTTCACAGGCTTGTTCATGAAGGGGATGTTGTTCTGCTCGACCATCACCGTGCGCACGTTGAACGGCCGCCAGCGCAGGCCGACCCCGGCGACGCGCGCGGCCTCTTCGATACGCGGCACGGTGAGATAGGTGTAGGTGCTGCCAATCGAGTACCAGAAATCGATATGGGCCATCCCCGCCTCCTCGCGCGCGCTACACCGGCGCGGTCGCCGTCATGCTCTCGCGCGCACTGAACACCGCGAACCAGTCATCCAGCGCTCCGGCACCCTCGCGCCAGTTCCGGTCGGGCAGGCGGAAATCGAGATAGCCCAGCGCACAGCCCATGGCGATATGGCTCATGTCCAGCGGCCCGTTCAGGTGGCTCATCCACCGCCCGTTCACCGCCTCGACACAGCGGGCCACCTTGCCCCATTGCGCGTCGACCCAGCCGTCGAACACCTTCTCCGGCGGCCGCACCCGGTGCTCGTAGACCATCAGCAACGCGGCATCCATCATCGCATCCGCCGTCGCCTCCAGCGTCAGCGTATCGAAAATCCGGCTCTCGGGGTAAAGCCCGGCTGCGTATTTCGCATCGAGAAACCGACAGATCACCCGGCTGTCATACACCGTCGGGCCGTCCTCGCGCACCAGCGCCGGCACCTTGCCCGCCGGGTTGGCGGCGGCGACCTCTGGGTTGGTGTTGGTGGCGGTGGTCATCACGTCGACCACCTCGACCGCATCGCTCTGGCCGGTCTCGTGCAGCAGAACCCTCACCTTCCGGGCAAAGGGCGAGGGGCTGGCGCTGATCAATTTCATGTGGGGTATCCCTTGTCTGTTCGGCAAGAGGCTAGGCCCGCACCCGCGCCCTGTCCATCGCTATCCGTCCGGGGCCCGCATATGGGCGGCGAGCGTCGCGATCTCCTGACCCATGCCATGCCCCTCAACCTGCTCCGCGGCCCGCTCGCGCACCTCGTCCGGCTTGTTCTGGCTCAGCTTCCACGTCCCGTCGATCTCCCCCACATCCATCGCGCAGGGCACGATCTGGCGCATCATCCGCTCCATCACCCCCTCGCTCATCTTCGACGTGGTCCAGGCCGGCTTCGGCGCAAGCTTTTCCTCGAAAAGCGCCGACTGCCGGTCAAGCAGGTCGTGCAGCGCCTCCTGCGGCTGCAAACGCACCTCTCCGACAAGATGTACGGCGATGTAGTTCCACGTCGGCACCTGATCCTCGACCCCGTACCAGTCCGGCGAAACATAGGAATGCGCCCCCTGCACCGCGAGACGCGCCTGCAAGGGCGCGGCGAGCAGCCGGGCAATCGGGTTCGAGCGCACGAGATGAAACTCCGCCCGTCGGCCATCCTCCGACAAGAGAAACGGGATATGGCTGACCAGCGGCGCCCCCTCGGTCCCGACGCAAAGCAGGCCAAATCCCTGCGCGCGGGAAAAGGCGATATTGCGCGCCTCGGGCGATTGGCGAAAGGCCGGGTTCGGGTGCATGACAGCTTCCAGAAGATGGGTACCAACCCACCTTATCCGTCAGCCCCCCCGGCGCAACGGCCGCATTGTACCATCACACTCCGGCCTCATCCCACCGCCGTCGGCCCGCTGCCCAGCGCGGCCGTATCGTGATATTCGTGAATCTCGGTCAGCTTGCCGTCTTCCACCGTCAGGAACAGCGCCAGTCTTGCCTCGAACTGCGCCTCGCCGCTGTGTCGAAGCGCCGTATAGGCAATCTGCGCAGCCCCCCGGTTGCCGCTGACGATCAGGTCGATGATCCGGTAGTCGCGAATCTCCCACTCCGCGAGAATCCTGCCCATCGCCTCGTAGAACGCCGGCTTGCAATCGACCTCGGCACAGAACGGCCCCACCTCCGGTTGCGCATTGATCGAGTAATGTAGATCATCGCTAAGAAGTGCGTCGAATTCCGCGTCGTCCCCCTCGCTGAACGCAGCCACCGCGGCCCGGATCGTCCCTTCCGTATCCATGCAAATCCTCCCTTAAAAAGGCTGAGACTAGCATGAAGATTACGCTGCGGTAAGCTGATGTCCCTTAACACCGGTTACAGTGACGTCGACGATGGCGCCTTCCGCGCGGTCGGCCCCGAACACCACTTCCGTGAACTGCTCGGTCCGGCCCATGCGCGGGTTTTCCATCAGCACCCTGTGCGCCCGGCCCTGCTGTTCCTCGAGATGCGCCGCCACGCGCGCCTCCCCCGCCGTCCGAAGCCGCGCGGCCCGCGCCTTGATGTCCTTGCCGTTCACCTGCGGCATCCTTGCCGCGGGCGTCCCCGGCCGCGGGCTGTAGGGGAAGACATGCAGCCATGTCAGATGGCATTCCTCCACCAGCTTCAGCGAATTCTCGAACGCCGCCGCGCTCTCGGTCGGGAACCCGGCGATGATATCGGCCCCGAAGGTCATGTCCGGCCGCAGCCGCCTTGCCTCCTCGGCAAACCGGATCGCGTCATCCCGCAAATGCCGCCGCTTCATCCGCTTCAGGATCAGGTCGTCGCCATGCTGCAACGACAAATGCAGATGCGGCATCAGCCGCCTCTCCGTCGCAATCGCCTGCATCAGGTTCTCGTCCACCTCGATCGAATCGATCGAGGAAATCCGCAGCCTAGGCAGATCCGGCACCAGCTTCAGGATCCGCATCACCAGATCGCCCAGCTTCGGCTCCGCCGGTAGATCGGCCCCCCAACTCGTCAAATCGACGCCCGTCAGCACGACCTCGTTGAACCCCTTGCCCACCAGACGCTTGATCTGCTCCACCACCACACCGGCGGGCACAGACCGCGAATTCCCCCGGCCATAGGGAATGATGCAGAACGTACACCGATGATCGCACCCGTTCTGCACCTGCACGTAAGCGCGGCTCCGCGTCCCGAACCCGTCGATCAGATGCCCGGCCGTCTCGGTCACCGACATGATGTCATCGACCTGCACGGTCTCCGTCTGCCCGATGAAATCGGCCGCCATCCCGCGCCACGTCTCCGGCTGCATCTTCTCGGTATTGCCGATGACGGCGTCCACCTCGTCCATCGTCGAAAACGTCTCCGGCTCGGTCTGCGCCGCACAGCCCGTCACGATCAGCCGCGCGCCCGGGTTCTCCCGCCTGAGCCGCCTTATCTCCTGCCGCGCCTTGCGCACGGCCTCGGCCGTCACCGCGCAGGTGTTCACCACCACCGCGTTGTCGAGGCCCACCGACCCCGCCAGCTCCTTCATCGCCTCGGTCTCGTAGGCGTTCAGCCGGCAGCCCAGCGTCGAGAACACAGGCGCACTCATGCCACACCCCCAAGGAAATTGGCCGTGATCACCCCGTCACAGACATGCACCGTCGGCCCGGTCATCCAGACGCCATCCTCTTGCCAGTCGATCCAAAGCGTCCCGCCATCCAGATCGACCCGCACCTTGCGCCCCGTCAGCCCCCGCCGTGCCGCCGCCACCGCCGCGGCACAGGACGACGAGCCCGACGCCAGCGTCAGCCCGGCACCCCGCTCCCACACCCGCATCCGCAGGTGATCAGGGCCTATGACACTCGCCACCTGCACATTGGTGCGCTCGGGATAAAGCGGATGATGCTCATAACGCGGCCCGAACTGCTCCAGCGGCACCGCTTCGGCATTCTCGACAAAGAAGGTGCAATGCGGATTGCCCATGCCGGTGGCGGTCGGCGCCCCCTCGATCGGCAATTCCAGCGTCTCCATCTCCTCGGCCAGCGGAATCTCGTCCCACTCAAGCTGGGGCTGACCCATATTCACCGAGGTCAGCCCCTGCCCGGCATCCACCGCGTACAAATCCCCCCGCGCCGTCACCAGGTGCAGCCGGTCCCGCCCCGTCTCGTCCATCAGGAACCGCGCAATGCACCGCGTCGCATTGCCACACGCCGCCGACAACGACCCGTCGGCATTCCAGAACGTCAGACGCGCATCCGCCCCGCCATCGCCCGTTTCGATCAATGCCAGCTGGTCGAACCCGATCCCCGTCCGCCGGTTGCCCAGCGCCACGGCCAGCCCCTCCGACACCGCGATATCGCGCGCACGCCCGTCGAGCACGACAAAGTCGTTCCCCAGCCCGTGCATCTTCATGAAGGGCAATCCGCTATGCTCACGCGTGCTCATGGGGCGGCATATAACGGCCCGCCTGCAACGAATCCAGCGGGCGCGTGAAATTCCCCAAATTATGGGTTGACCGCCCCCCCGCCTCTTTCTAGATAGGCCGCCTAGTGGGCCGTTAGCTCAGTTGGTAGAGCAACTGACTTTTAATCAGTGGGTCGCAGGTTCGAATCCTGCACGGCTCACCACTGTTTTCAAGGACTTGAACAACATGGCCCGGCTTCCCCGGAAGCCCGTGATCGGCCATTGCCCGGTTGTCAGGCGGGGACTGTCAGACCTCAAGGCAGTGGCTCGCGCTTCCACAAAACACCTTCCCAGGCTTCGAATCGTCCAAGACGATCAGGCGCAAAGCCACAGTCGCCAGAAAAGTTCGCCCGATAACGGCCCCGTTCCCGAAATCAAACCCGCAAATAAGCCCGCCCGGCAAAAAAGCTCCCCCCGGCGAAAACGCGGGGGAAGCTTGGCAAAAGCGCCCGCAACGGCGCGCCCAACGAAACAGGCGCACCCGTCAGCTGGATTGCAGAAAGCCCAGGATATCCTCGTTGATCCTGCCCGCCATCGTGGCCGCCATCCCATGCGAGGCGCCCTCATAGACCTTGAGCGTGGCGTTCGACATGATCTCCACCGTCAGGGCCGCGGAGGCCTCGAAGGGCACGACCTGGTCGTCATCGCCATGCATCACCAGCACGGGCAGCCGGATCGCCTTCAGATCCTCCGTGAAGTCGGTCTCCGAGAAGGCCTTGATGCAATCGTAATGCGCCTTGGCGCTCCCCTGCATCCCCTGCCGCCACCAGTTGCGGATCAGGCCCTCGCTCACCTCGGCGCCGGGGCGGTTGAAGCCGTAGAACGGCCCCGACGCCACGTCGAGGTAGAATTGCGGCCGGTTCGCGGAAAGCGCCTCGCGGAAGCCGTCGAACACCTCGAGCGGCGTGCCGCCGGGGTTGCTGTCCTGCTTCACCATCACCGGCGGCACGGCCCCGATCAGGACCAGCTTCGCCACCCGCCCTGGCGTCGCCCGCGCGGCATAATGCACGACCTCGCCACCGCCGGTGGAATGGCCCACGTGAACCGCGTCCTTCAGGTCAAGCACATCCGCCAGCGCGATGACATCGGCGGCATAGGTGTCCATCTCGTTGCCCGTCTCCGTCTGGCCAGACCGCCCGTGCCCGCGCCGGTCGAACGCGATCACGCGAAAGCCCTTGTCGAGGAAATACAGCATCTGGGCATCCCATTCGTCGGCCGTCAGGGGCCAGCCATGGTGAAAGACGATCGGTTGCGCGGCGCGCGGGCCCCAATCGCGATAGAAGATCTGCGTACCGTCATTGGCGGTGATGTAGGTCATGGTCTCTGGTCCTTTGATGGATGAGGAAGGATCGGCCCGCGCTTCGGGGGCCAGGGGAATGGGCGCCGACGCCGCAAGCATCAGCCCCGCGCCCCCGGCAATCGCCGCGCGGCGGGTCATCAGGAAGGACGCCGGCCCGGTCATGCCAAGGCCCCGGACGTGACGGTTTGACAGGGGTCGGCGTCGTGCGGGGCGCAGGCCCGGTCCGCAAGGCTGCGGCGGCGGGCGGTGCTTTCGCTGGCGACGATCCAGGTGGCGATGGAAAACGCCGCCACCGAGATGAAGAACAAAATGACGGTCCACGAGAAGAGGGCCTTCAGGGTCGTCTGGCACATGTTTGACTCCATGGTTGGGGGGACGAACCGGACGTGAGATTTCAATGTCTGCAGGGGGCAAGCGCGGCGGCTCGTCCGGGCAGGCGGTCAGGTGACGTCCTGCGGCGGGGCTGGCCCGCCGCAGGCATGGGTTGCGGTCAGCTTCCGCCAGAGGCGCGGGCCGCCGTGTCGATCACGTCGGCGACCTCGCCGGGCCGGGTCAGGAACACCACGTGGCTCGCCGGAACCTCGACCGGGACCGCGCCGATCCGCTCGGCCGTCTCGCGCAGCAACCTGGGGTCGATCGCCTTGTCCTCGGTCGCGATCACGGCCCAGCTCGGTTTCTCCTTCCAGGCCGCGTGTGTCACCGGCGTTCCGAAGATCTCCATGTTGATGGGCACCTGGCTGTCCCGCAGGAACGCGGCGTCGGCGTCGGTCGTGTCACCGGCAAAGCCAGTCTTGAACTCTTCCAGGTTAACGAAGCCGAACCCGTCCTCGCCCGTCTCGATGATGAATTCGGGCGGCGCGGGAATGTCGGCGAACTGATCGCCCGTCGTTTCGCCCACGTCCGGCGCAAGCGCCGAGACGTATACCAGCGCCGCAACCTTCGGGTTGATCCCGGCCTCCGTGATGACCGTCCCGCCATAGGAATGCCCGACAAGGATCGACGGCCCCTCCTGGCGTTCGAGAATGCGGTCGGTCGCAGCCACGTCATCGGCGAGCGACGTCAGGGGGTTCTGCACGATACTGACGCGATAGCCGCGCGCCGTAAGGATGTCGTACACCCCGCGCCATCCCGACCCGTCGGCAAAGGCGCCATGCACCAGGACGACGGACCTGACCGGCTGGTCCTGCGGTATCGTTTCCTGCGCGGTCGCGCTGGCGGTCATGGTCGCGGCGGCGGCGGCCGCGGCGACGGCAGTTCTGAGTTTCTTGGACATTCGAAGTTCCTCTCTTCATGTTGTTCTGATGGGTCCATAAAGGCCGTGGGAGGGCGGCGTTCCGGAGTATTTTTGCTGGAGTGCATCCCCGTCGCAGGCGTCGACATGGTAGCGTTTCCGCCCTGACGGGTGCTTTCGACTTGACCTTGGGATCTGGCGAGGATTCTGCACGGAAGGAGAAATTCCGGGGCAAATCCGCCGTTTCGTCAGCCAGAGATGAAAGATCCTTTCATGCCCGGATTGATCGAATCGGCGCCTCGCTCGTCCGGGCTCTTGTGGCATTCGGGTGCGGGCCTTGCCTTGCCCTGCCCCTCGTCACCGACCTTCGCGCCGCCGTCTCCCAGGGCTCCGGGCAACGCCGGGTCCCCTCGTTGGTCAGCGCTGAAACTCTCTGTCCTTTCCCTCAAGTGTTGCGTGATTCAAATCTATGGCTTTGACGGCGTACTGATAATTGGGATAAAGTGAGATGTTGAATTCCGGTTTTTGGGATAATGAAGACCTACAAGCTCACCGACTTCGATGCTGTGCTCGCGATCAGCCGCCGGGGCTCCTTCCGGGCCGCGGCGCTCGACCTGGGGATGTCGACCAGCGCTCTCAGCAACGCGATTGCAAAGCTCGAGGGGCAGTTGGGTGTCCGCCTTTTCAATCGCACCACGCGCAGCGTCTCGCTCACGGAAGCAGGCCACCGGTTCGTCGACCAGGTCAGCCCCGCCGTGCGAGATATCCACCAGGCGCTCGACACCGTGCGCTCGCAACAGGAAACACCCTCCGGCACCTTGCGCATCAACACCTTCGCAACGGCCGCCCAGGAGATCCTCTCGCCCCTCGTCCTCGAGTTTCTCAAGCGCTTTCCCAAGGTTCAGATCGACCTCGTGACAGAAGGAAACCTTGTCGACATCGTCGCGGACGGGTTCGATTTCGGCGTGCGCAGCCAGCACCTCGTGCCCTCGGACATGATCGCCATTCCGCTGGGCCCGCCCCGGCGCCACGCCGTGGTGGCCGCGCCCTCCTATCTCGAAAACCGCGAGCTGCCGCGCGTCCCCTCCGACCTCAAGGCGCATCCCTGCATCCGCGTCCGCCTGCCGAATGGCGCGCTGTTCCGCTGGCAGTTCGAATCCGACGGGCGGCCCGTGCAGGTGGATGTCGACGGCCCGATCACCCTCGACGAAGCCAGCCTCGCCCGAACCGCGGTGCTCAACGGCCTAGGCATCGGGTATTTCATGGAATCGAACGTGCGCGACGATATCGCGGCGGGCCGCCTCGTCCGACTACTCGACGAATGGACGCCCCCAACCGCGCCCCTGTGCCTCTACTACCCCAGCCGTCGCAACCCGCCCGCCGCGTTCAAGGTCTTCGTCGACCTCGCCCGCGAGCTGGCCCGCTCCTCACGAAGCAGGTGACCGCCGCCGCGCGACCGGTAAGGGCGGCCTGCCCGCCTCTTCTCCAGCCACTGTCGGGCCGGCCCCGCCCGCTGCGGGTCTCGGCCCGTGGGCCAGCTCAGAACGCCAGCGGCGCATTGTCCTTGACCTCCTTCAGCACGAAAAAAGTCCGGATCTGCCGGACACCCGGCAAGGTGATCAGCTTCTTGCCATGCAGCACGTTGAAGCCCTCCATGTCGCGCGTCCTGATCTTCAACAGGTAATCGAAATCCCCGGCCACGAGGTTGCAGTCGAGAACCTCTTTCATCCCGCCAACCACCTTCTCGAACTCCGCAAAGCTCTCCGGCGTCGACCTGTCCAGCACGACGCCGACCATCACCAGCGTCCCCAGCCCCACGCCGGCAGGCGCGATCTGCGCCCGGACCGACGAAATGAACCTGTTCTCAAGCAGGCGCTGCGTGCGCCGATGACAGGTCGCGGCACTGACATTCACCAGCCTGGCCAGATCGGAATTGGCGATGCGCGCGTCCTTCTGAAGCGCGCGCAGGATATTCCGGTCGATCCGGTCCAGACCCGAGGTGAAAGGCTCTTCCGACACGCCCGAACCTCCCGAAGCTGTCCGGCAACCTGATCCGCCATTGCGGACAAACTAAGCCATGAATCCCACCGCGGCGGAAGCCTGTTTCGCAGGGCGATCGCGCAACCGGATTTGACCCGTCCGCCCGCCCCGCCTCAGCTCACGGCGTCGGCCCCCGTCCCGGCCTGCGCGAGGCCATGCCGCCGGCCGATCATGTCCGCGGCGCGTTCGCCGATCACGACACAGGGCGCCATCGTGTTGCCAACCGTGATGCGCGGCATGATCGACGCATCGGCGATGCGCAGCCTCTCGATCCCGTAGACCCTGAGCTCATGATCGACGACCGACATCTCGTCGCGTCCCATCTTGGCCGTACAGGACTGGTGCCAATAGGTAACCGCCGAGTTGCGCAGGAAATCGGCCATCTCCCTGCGATCCCGCGAGCCGGGCGCGACCTCCTGCCGGACAAGCGGCGCAAACGCCTGGTGATTGCCGATCTCGCGGCACATCTCCACGGCGGCAAAGGCGGTCGCCACATCCTCCGGCTCGCTCAGCGAATTCGGTTCGATCAGGATCGGATCGCCCGCATTCGGGCCCGACAGCCTCAGGCGCCCGCGGCTTTTCGGCTGGGCCAGCCCCGCGAACATCGTCCAGCCATGCTCCGGCGTCTCGATGCCGGCCTCCACCGGGG
Organism: Roseovarius indicus; assembly: GCF_008728195.1. Taxonomy (NCBI): domain Bacteria; kingdom Pseudomonadati; phylum Pseudomonadota; class Alphaproteobacteria; order Rhodobacterales; family Roseobacteraceae; genus Roseovarius; species Roseovarius indicus. The sequence continues at coordinate 71,717 of NZ_CP031598.1, read as the reverse complement.
CCGGCACCGGAAACTCCAGCTGGCATTGCAGGATATCCGGTTTGCGCAGGCGCGAGTCACTCTGCCAGTACAGCGTTGCCTCGCACCCACCCCCGCCGACCTCCTCGGCCTTGCGATACGCCCAGGTACAGCCAAAGGCGAGGTGATCCTGGTGGTTGCGCCCCACCCCGGCAAGGGCCTGAATGGTCCTGATGCCGTGCCGTCCAAGCTCGTCCTCCGGCCCGATCCCCGACTGCATCAGCACCTTCGGCGTCTGAACGGCGCCGAGCGACAGGATCGTCTCGCACCGCGCCCGAACCTCGCGCAACGTGCCGTCGAGCAGAACCTCCACCCCCACGGCCGACGCCCCCTCCATCACGACACGCGTCACGAGGGCTCCCGTCAGGACGGTCAGGTTGGGCCGATGCAGCAGCGGATGCACATAAGAATGAAACACCGACTGGCGCCGACCCTCGCGAATGCGAAGCTCCGCGATGGCAGCGCCACCGGGCCCTTCCATCATCCGGCCATTCGGGCTGTCGAAGACCGGGATGCCCATGTGCCCGGCGGCCTCCACCATCGCGCGGGCGGCGGGCTGGGGCGCGGCCGGCTGTTCCACGTGCACCGGCCCGCCCGTCCCGCGCCTCCGACCGTCAGGTGCGCCCTGCCAGTCCTCGATGCGGCGATAATACCCCAGAACCGATTGGTACCCCCACGCCAGATCACCCGATTCCGAGGCGAAATGGTCCCAGTCCTCCCTGTGCCCGCGGGCCCAGACCATGACATTGATGCTCGATCCGCCGCCCAACCCCTTGCCCATGCTGAGCGGAAGCCGCCGCCCTCCCAGCGCCGGGCTGGGCTGGCCGGAAAACCCCCAGTCCCGCGCGCTGCCAAGGTTCAGCGGCCACATGGCCGGAATGTCGACCGTCTCGGCCCGGTCATCACCGCCCGCCTCCAGCAGCAGCACGCTGACCTCGGGCTGTTCGGCCAGCCGGGCGGCAACGACCGACCCGCTGGACCCCGCGCCGCAGACGATGAAATCATACTCGGCGCGCAGGGTCCGGCGCAGGGCGTTCTGATTGGCCGCGCCGATGTCGTGCGCCGCCCGGGTTCGATGGGTGTCCATGTGATGGGATCTCCGCAGAGGGGGGTGATGTCATGTCAAAAGGTGTCTTCGCCCCGACAAGCCATGGCCCGCCGGCGATACCGCCAAAGGGGCGCCAGTGGTCAGACGGTCGGCACCGTCCCGCCGTCGATGGTGTATTCGGTGCCCGTGATCGTGGCCGCGCGGTCCGACACCAGAAAGGCGATCAGGTTGGCAACCTCATCGGGCTTGCTCGGGCGGCCGATCGGGATGCCACCAAGCGACTGCATGATGATCTCTTTGCCGCCTTCGTAATCCGTCCCCTTCTCCGCGGCGAGCCGCTCCGCCAGTCGCACCGACGCCTCGGTCTCGATCCAGCCCGGCGAAACCCGCACCACGCGAACGCCTTTCGGCGAGACCTCTTTGGAAAGGCTCTTGCTGTAAGCCGAGAGCGCGGCCTTGGCCGCGGCATAGGCCGTCGTGGCATCGGGCAGCGGCAGCACCCGCTGGATCGACGTCACGTGAACCACAACGCCATGCCCCTGCGCCACCATCTGCGGCACCAGCACGCGGTCAAGCCGCACCGCCGGAAACAGGTTCAGGTCAAGCTCCCTCTGCCACTCGACGTCGCCAAGTGCCGCGTGGCCGCCCCCCGGCGCCGACGACCCGCCCACCATGTGCACGACGATATCGACACCGCCCAGCGTGCCCTGCACCGCGTCGGCAACCGCCTTGCAACCCTCGGCCGTGCTCAGGTCCGCGGCGACGAAGCCATCCGCGGCCAGGGTTTCCGGGCGCGACCGCGCCGTTGTCAGGACATGTGCGCCAAGCTCGCGCAGCAGATCGACGGTCGCGGCACCGGCGCCTTGTGTGCCGCCGGTGACTAGGGCACGCTTGCCGGCCAGGTTCAGGAAATCGGCCATATCTGGTCTCCAGGTTGTTGCAGGCTGATGTCTCCCGCAAAATCTACGCGGCGCCTCGCATTCGAATAAGTGGGATAATTCGGTATGCGCCATTTCGATTTCCGGAATAATGTACGCCCCGACCCTTCCGGCCCATTATCCCGAAAACCGAAATTCGACGTCTTGATTTGTCCTGATTATCGAATTCGCGCCAGCCCTTAGATTAGGTCTCGCCAGTCCCGGCAACCGCCGCCCCGAAACAGGAGACCGACCATGAAGCCCGAACTTCCCACCGTGATCGCCCGCTACTTCTCTGCCGACAAGAAGGGCAATGCCCAGGCCATATCCGAGTGCTTCACCGACGACGCCACCGTCGTCGACGAGGGCAATACCTACACCGGCCGCGAGGCGATCCGCCAATGGATGGCCAACGCTTCCACCCAGTACACCTACACCGTCGAACCCTTCGCGCTGACCACCGAAGGCGCGCACACCATCGTCACCAGCCATCTCGTCGGCAACTTCCCCGGAAGCCCGGTCGACCTGCGCTACCGCTTCATCCTGCGCGGAGACGAAATCGCCGAGCTCGAAATCGTCCCCTGATACAGCCAGGACCTGGGGCGCACCAGCGAGGCGCAGGCGCCCCCGCCGCCTCAGCCCGCCGTCGTTCCGTAAAGCGGGTTGCCGTCGAACCGCCCCTTGAACAGCGCATCATGCCGATAGTCCAGCTTGCGCAGGCTGCGGCTCGGCTCGCCATTCGTGCGGATCATCACCTGCCGCCCCGACAACCCGAACAGCCTCTCGGCAGACACGTCGCCGAACCCCTGGTCGGCCAGCTGCCGCGCCATCGAAAACGCCGTGTGCTTTCCCATCGTCAACAACGAGCAATTCTCCAGAATCGCCTCGTGTTCATCCCCGTAGGCGTTGCGCAGCTGCGCCAGGCTCTGCATCAACAGCACGGCGCGTATCCCGAACCCCCGGCCCAGCGTGATCGCCGCACTCAGCGCGGGCATCGCGCCAAGCTGGCCCGCCTCATCCACCAGCAGCAGGGTCGGCGGGTCGGGCCGCTGCCGGCGCCGCAACAACCGTTGCAAAACCGCCGTCAGGATCAGGCGAACGACGGGGCTGTGCGAATGCAGCCGGTCGGGCGGCAACACGAGGTAGATCGTGCTCGGCGCCCCGTCGCTCAGCGCCGCCAGGTCGATGCTGTTGCCGCCAAGGCTCCGCCGCACACCCTCCCCGGCCAATGTGCGCAACTGCTGGCACACCGTCGCCATCACCCCGCCCCGCGTCACGTCCGGCAGGTTCAGGTATGTGCTCAGCTTGCTTTCCGCGAACGGGTGCACCTTCATATGGTCCAGCATGATGGCAAGCTCGTAATAGGAATCCCCCGCGTGAAACCGCTCGTAGACCTGCCCAAGCGTGCGCCGCGCCGGGTCTTCGTCACAGATCGCGTGCACGATCAGCGCCGCGATCACATCCTGCCCCCACTGATCCCAGAACGGGTCCTGCGTGTTGCCCTGCAAGTGCTCCTTGCTGAACAGGTTCGCCATCGTGTGCGCATCGTCGATCAGGCTGTCGCTGTCGGCCGAGATATGGCTCAGCGGGTTCAACGCGCCGCTCCCGTCCGAGACAAGCTGAAACGGGTCGATCACCAGCACCTCGCCAAGCGTGCGCCGATAGCGCGCCGTCGTCGCCACCAGCTCGCCCTTGATATCGACGGCCACGACCGACCCGGGGTAGCTCAGCAGCTGCGGAATGGCGAAAGAGGCCGATTTCCCGGTACCCGTCGGCGCGATGCAAAGCCAGTGACCCTCGGCATTGGGGTCTTGGAGGGGCTTGTCAGTCCGAACACGCGGTCTGGCGGGGGCAAAGCCAACCGGTGTGTCAAAGTCATGGCTTTCGGGCCAGCCGAGCAGCAGGGTCATGTGGTATCTCCGGGCAGAATCCATTCACCCCGGACACTGGCCCGGTGCGAGGTTCACAAGGGTGGGTAGCGTGGTGCGAGACTTCGGATCATGGCCTCTAAAACCCAATCTGGGAAGGTTTCTTCGATCACATTTTTCGTTTCAATCGCCCCCGCGCGGCGGCCCTGTGGATAACCCTTTGGCCTCCCTCGCCGATTTCCTGTCATCGAATCATCCATTCTCCCGTACCACCCTCCCGAGGGGGTTGAACCCCGGCCACCCGGCACGCGGATAGGAGGGAATCAATGCACCTGAACGGCAAGACAGCCATCGTCACCGGCGGCGCCAGCGGAATCGGCGCGGCCCTGGCACGGCGCTTCGCAGCCGAGGGCGCCCGCGTCGCGGTGGCCGATCTCGACGGTGATGCCGCCCGCGCATTGGCCGAGGAGATCGGCGGCCTGGGCGTCCCCTGCGACGTCACGCGGGAAGCCGACATTCAAACCCTCGTCGCCACCACCGAGGCCGCGTTCGGCCCCATCGACCTCTTCTGCTCCAACGCCGGCCTGGCGCAGGGCGAACCCTCCCACGCCGCCTCCGCCTCCAACGATGTCTGGGCCCGCGCCTGGGCGGTGCATGTAATGGCCCATGTCCATGCCGCCCGCGCCGTTCTCCCCGGCATGATCGAACGCGGCTACGGCTACCTGCTGCAAATGGCCTCCGCCGCCGGCCTGCTCAGCCAGATCGGCGACGCCGCCTATTCCACCACCAAGCACGCCGCCGTGGGCTTCGCCGAATCCCTGGCCATCACCCACGGGCGCGACGGCATCCGCGTCTCGGTCATCTGCCCGCAATACGTGGCCACACCGCTTCTCGGTTATGCCGAGCCGGCCGATGCGCCCGGCCTCCTCACCCCCGAAGCCGTCGCCGACACCGTCGTCGAAGGCATCGGCCGCGAAACCTTCCTCATCCTGCCGCACCCCGAAATCGCCCGTTTCGTCGCCTTCAAATCCGCCGATTACGACAAGTGGCTCGACGCCATGCGCGACCTCCGCTCGAAAGTCGTCGACGAGATCGGCACCACCGACCTCCGCCAGATGCACAAACTTCTCTGACCCACGAAAAACGGCGGCCCGGGTCGCCCCGCGCCGCCGCCAATCATGTCAGGCAGAAACCCCGCGCCTTAGCGCAGGCCGATCTCCGCGAAATACTTCTCGGCCCCCGGATGCATCGGCACGCCGTAATCCTTCGCCCCGGTCTCCTGCGTCAGGCCCGCAAAGGACGTGTTCTCCGCCTGCAGCCCGTCCAGACCTTCCCAGAACGCCTTGGTGAACTGATAGATCATCTCTTCATCCGCATCCGCGTCGGTGAACAGCACCTGCGCCAGCCCGAAGGTCTCGACCGGCTCGTCCTGCCCGCTATACGTGCCCGCCGGAATGGTGAACGGCACCAGCAGCCCGTCATAGGAGGCATTCATCGTCTCGATCACCTCCTGCGGGATATCGAGATAGTCGATCGCCATGGTCGATGACAGCCGCTGCGCATTGCCAAGGCCAAGCTGGTAGACATGGCTGCCCCCGGCAAAGACCCCGTTCTGCACCTCGTCGAACACCTGCCCCGTCGACACCGTGCCGGGCTCGAAATCATCCAGCGAAATCCCCGCCGCCTTCAGCAGCTCGAGGTTCAGCCCGTGGGTAAAACTCGACGGCACGTTGATGTTGAACTTCTTCCCCTTGATATCGTCGAGCGTCGCAATCCCGCTATCCTCGCGCACGAACACATTGTGCGGCACCACGCCGAAGACGAACAGGAACCGCAGGTCCTTGAAATCCTCCGCCATGGGAGAGTCGGCAAAGGCACCCTTCTGGTTATAGGCAAAGCTCAGGTCGATCAGCGTGTTCAGCGCGAAATCCACCTTGTCGGTCAGCACGAGGCCAAGATTATCCTTGTACCCGCCCGTCGTCTGGATCGAAAAGCTGTAGTCTTCCTGCGCCTTGTTGGCGACATCCGCCATCAGCGCCCCGTTCACATAGGGCCCCGCCCCCGAAGAGCTGGTGCCGATCGACACCTGCTCCTGCGCCTGCGCGGGAACGCTCAGCATCGTGGTCGCGGCAATCGCCGCGGCAAGGGTGGTCACGCGTTTCATGATCATGTCAGATCTCCTTTGTTGGACTTCTGGTTTCACGGGTCTCGCTTTCTGGCCCGCGTTTCCGGACAAGCCGGAACGCAAGGATTCCCCCGACGACGGCGAACCCGGCGACGTCGGTCAGGCTTCCGGGATTGATGAGTGAGATGGCCGCCGCCACCAGCGCAGCCCGCTCCGGCCAGCTGATCCAGTCGCCGCACCAGCCCTGAATGCCGGCCGCCATGGCGAACACGCCGACGCCCGCGCTGACCGCCGCCGCCGCAATCTGCAACGGCGCGCCCTGCATCAGCAGCGCATCGGAATAAAGGAACATGAAGGCCACGATGAACCCGGGCAGCGAATGCACGAAGGCCGTGACGGAGGTCCGCCACCAGTTCGCCTTGGCGATCCCCGCCGCCACCACCGCCACCAAGGCCACCGGCGGGGTCGAGCCCGACTTGATGGCAAAGTAGAACAGAAACAGATGCGCCCCCAGCTTCGGCGCGCCCGCCGTGATCAGCGCCGGCGCCGCGAACATCGCCAGCAGCAGATACGCAATCGGCGTCGGCATCCCCATCCCCAGCAGCGTCGCCGCCACCACCGTCAGCAAGGCCGTCAATATCAGCGACCCGTCACTCACGCTCAGAATGATCTCCGTCAGCCTCGGCCCCAGCCCCGTCGCCACGATCGCCGCCTGCAAGATCCCGATCGAGATGATCAGCGCCGTGATACCCGCCGCCTGACGGATCCCGGTATCGAACTGGCCCACCAGCTCCCTTATCGGCACCCGCGTCACCGCCCTTGCCATACCGGCCAACAGCGCCACCGCCAGCGCGATCAGGCTGGCATAGGCCGGCGTGTAACTCTCGACGATCAGCAGCCAGAACAGCAGCACCGGCGCGATCAGCAGGTGCCAGCCATCCTTCATCGTCTCCTTTGCCGAGGGGATCTCGTCCTCCGGCATCCCCCGAAGCCCTTCCTTCAGCGCCTCGATATGAATGACCCAGTAGAGCGACAGGTAATACAGCACGGCCGGAATGATCGCGGCCACCGCGATGGTCGCATAGGAAATGCCGGTGATCTGCGCCATGATGAAGGCCGCCGCCCCCATGATCGGCGGCACCAGCTGCGCCCCTTCCGAGGTGTTGGTCTCCACCGCCGCCGCCACATGCCGCCTGAACCCGGTCCTGATCATCAGCGGAATGGTGAACGTCCCCGTCGCCACGACATTGCCCACCGCGCTGCCCACCATCGTGCCCAGCCCGGCACTTGCCGCCATAGAACCCTTCGCGGCACCCCCGGTCTGCCGCCCCAGCCCCGCATTGGCGAGGTTGATGATGAAATCACCCGTCTTCGTCGCCTGCAGCGTCGCCCCGAACATCATGAACATGAACAGGTAGGTCGCCGCCACCTGAAGCCCGGTGCCGAACAGCCCCTCGCTGGTATAGGCCACGATGTAGGCAAACCGCTGCGCATCCATCCCCGCATGGGCAAACACACCCGGCAGCAGGTTGCCCCACATCATGTAGGCCACCCCCGCCAGACCCAGCAGCGCCAGCACTATCGATTGCCGCCGCGCCGCCTCCAGCGCCACGGCCACCATCACGAACCCAACCCAGACATCCATCTGCGTCAGGTAACTCGACCCCCACAGGTTCAGCAGCCGCTCGTACTCGACCACCAGGTACCCCATGCTGCCCACCGCCGCGACGGCGGCCACCACGTCCAGCCCCCATTGCACCGCCCGCATCCCGGGCACCTCCGACCGGCCCCGCCCGAGAAAGGCGATGAACAGCATCGCGGCGGCAAACAGCGCCAGGTGCACCACCGTCGTCTTGTAGGGCCCGTAAAGCGTGGCATAGGCCATGTAGGCAAACAGCGTCAGCCCGACGACGCGGAGCACGAAACCAAGCAGGGCGGGGCCTTGATACTTGTCCTCGTCCATCATCCGGCCACCCCCCGTCGCACAGCGGGCGCCTCTCCGGCCTCAACCCGGTCAAGAAAAGCCAACAGCATCCGTTCGAATACCTCCGGCCGCTCCAGCAAGCCGAGGTGTTTCACCTTCGGCACGATCTCCAGTACCGATCCGGCAATCTCGTCCTGCATCGCCCGCGCCATCCCCGGCGTGCTGCCGCTGTCATTCTCCGACGTGGCAATCAGCGTCGGCAGGGCCAACGGCGGCTCCGGTGCGATCAGCTCCTTCACCCCGTGCGCCAGGACCGAGCGCGCATCGGCATAGCTCGCCGGGTCACACGACAGCACCTGCGCCCGCACCGCCTCGACCACATCCTCATGCTCTTCCCGAAACCCTTCCGTGAACCACCGCGCCAGCGCCGCGTCGATGGTCGCCCCCGGCCCGCCCTGCGCGCTCTGGTCGGCCTGCGCTTCCACCCGCGCCTGTGCCTCCGGGCTCCGTTCATGCGGTGAATTCAGAATGGCCAGCGCCCGCACCCGCTCGGGCGCCATCATCGCCAGCTTCCGGTTGATCATCCCGCCAAGCGAAAACCCGATCACCGTCGCGCTTTCCATCCCCGCCGCATCCATCAGCCCGCGCACCTGCTCCGCATACAGCTCCAGCGACATCTTCCGCGTCGCCGGCCCGCTCTGCCCATGCCCGGGAAAATCGTAGGACAGCACCCGATGCTCCGCCGCCAGCGCCGGCAGCAGCCCGGCCCAGATCGCCCGGCTCAACCCCAGCCCGTGGATCAGAACCACCGGCGGCCCGTCTTCCGGGCCGGCAATGTCATAGGCGGTCTCGGTCAGGGTCATGTTCGATTCGATCCTCTGAGCATGAAAAAGCCATCAAGATTGTCATACAATCTGACAGAGGCCGCGCGAAATGCAATAGCTCACACGCCCCGACCGCCCTCCGGCCGGGGAAACCCCGGATCTCGCACAAAAAATGGAATGACCGGCTCAGCCCGCCGCGGCCGTCTCCCGCAGGCTCTCCAGCGCCGACACACCGGCCGCCTCGACATGCTCGACGCTCAGCACCCTGGCCGCCTCTGCATCGCCCCGGCCGATCGCATCGACGATCCGCCCGATCTCGGCCACGCTCTTGTCGAACCGGCCCGGCCGCGTCATCGATTGCGTCCGCATGAACGCCACCCGGTCAAGCACCGGCTCCAGCACCGTGCGGATCTCGGAATTCCCGCACCGGCTCATCAGCACATCGTAAAACTCGGATGTCGCCGCCCGCACCCGGCCAAGATCCGGCCGGTCCGACAGGCTTTTCAGCACCTCCAGCCGCGACCGCAGCAGCGCCACGTCCTCGGCCGTCGCACGCTCGGCGAAGTACTGCGCCGCCAGCGCCTCGATCGCGCCCCGCACCTCGTACAGCGCCTGCACCTTCTCGATCGTCGGCGTCGCCACCACGAACCCGCGCGACGGCACCCGGTCGATCAGCCCCCGCGCCTCCAGGTGCGCCAGCGCCTCCCGCAACAGCGGGCGGCTCACCTGCATCGCCTCGCACAGCTCCCGTTCGATCAGGTGCTCGCCGGGGCGAAACTCGCCATTCAGGATCGACGACCGCACCGTCTCCTGCACATGCTCGCGCAGGCTCGGCGGGCGCGGCACCCTCAGCCGGGCCTCATCGGTCATGACGGAACACCCCGCCAGCCACAGGTATCGGACAAACGATCATCCCGCAGAGCTTCTAAGGCAATCTGACCACAACGCAACAGGCAGTCCGCCTATCCGTCGTTCGTCAGCCCCTCCACCAGCGCCCGCACGTTCATCATCGCGGCCTGGGTCCGGTCGCCGTCGATCTCCATCTTCGGACCGATGGGAAGGGCGCTCATGCCGATCCGCGACATCCAGCGCTGAAACACCGCCGGCACGATCCCGATCACCTGCGTCGCCCCAACCTCGACCGCCGACCGCGCCATCGACAGAAGAAGGGTCTTCTGCAACAGCGACCGCCGGCTCGCCGGCTGGCCGTCCGACACGAAAAGCCGCGCGGCCTCCCATATCTTCTCCGACACGGGCGCCCGGTAGTGAAGCACCGTCGCGGGGATGTCGCTCAACAGCCCGCGCTGCGCGTCGCGCAGCATGTAACTGTAGATCCCGCACTGCGCCGTCGAGGGCGTCAGACGGATCCCCGCCAGCACTTCTCCGAACTCGTGAACCACGATCCAGCGGCTCAGAGGTGTGTCATATTGGTCAAACTCCATACCCTCCGTAGAGGGCAGGTCCCACCCCTTGCCGTCGATGAAAACCCGTTTTCGGGCCTTCAGGAACTCGGCATAGAGCTCGCCATGCCGATGAAAGTTGGTGACCGAAAGGGTCGTTGCACGAAGGGTCGGCGGTTTCGCAAAGTTGGCCCGGCCTGCCTCTTTCGAGGCGGGTTCCGGCGTGGCGTCGCTGTGCCATACCATTTGCCGGCCGCCGGCCGGCTCCAGTTCAGGGAAGACGCGCTTCGCCCTTCCCTGCAAATTCGTTACAGATTGATAGCCCACCTTATTACTGCCTCAGAGCTGCGATTTTTTCTTTTTTTTGCCTAACTTGGGCCCTTAAGCCCGGATATTACCTCCTGGAAACCACACTACTCACACGCCAGCCAAAGTTGTGCCATTATTGCTGGTTAACGCTTTGGTTGCAACTGATTTGGCTAGGAACATGATCCCAGGGCTTGAAGTTATTCGATCCTCCCTTGCGGGGCCGACGGACATCGTTTCCCTGAAACGACGATTGCGGGACTATGCCGTCGTCGGCCGTCAACTGTTTCTCCAGCGAATCATAATCTACAGTGCCGCCATTTTGCTAGCCGGGTATTACTACGATGCCTCTACGGCACTTGCGTTCTACGCGATGGTCTGGCTGGGAGAAGCGTTCGACGGTCACGTCTTCAACCGCATTCTCCGCTGGCGCGACCGCGACTGGTCAAAGGCCCGGCATTACGTCCGAATGATATACATCGGCACGTTCTTCAGCGCCACGGTCATCGCCTTCTTCTCGATCTCGCTGGCCGCCCAGCAAGGCCAAACGATGCATTTCTGGGCACTCTTCATGCTTTTCTCGGCATCGATCTTTGCCTGCATCAACAATCACCAGTTCCTCTCGGTGCTGGTGCTGCGCCTGTCGATCTACGTGCTGGCGCTGCTCTTCATCCCGATCCGCGATCTCGTCGTCGCCCAGCCGCCCCTCAGCTCGCCGCTCTGGCTGCAATTCTTCACCGTGCTCTTCGTGCTGTCCTTCATCATCGAATGCAGCCGAAGCTTCCTCGTCGGCTACGTCAAGAACCTGCGCTACATCAACGCGCTGGTGGCCGAGCACGAGAAGACCAAGACCGCCTACAACGCCAAGCAGGAATTCCTCGCCACCGTCAGCCACGAGCTGCGCACGCCGCTGACCGCCATCAAGGGCTCGCTCCAGGTCATCAGCTCCGGCGCGCTCGGGCCGGTGCCGCCGAAAATGCAGCACCTCTTCAACATGGCCAATTCCAACAGCGAGAGCCTCGCCAACCTCGTCAACGACCTGCTCGACCTCCAGCGCGCCGAATCCGGCCGGCTCGATCTCCACCTCGAGCCGATCGAGCTCGGCGCCATGTCCATCGCCACGGTCGAGCGCACGCGCCCCTACGCCGACGAGTTCAACGTCGAGCTGAAGATCGAACCGCCCAGGCGCGAATTCTGGGTCAACGCCGACCGCAAGCGCCTCGAACAGGTGCTGGTCAACATGCTCTCGAACGCCGCCAAGTTCTCCGATCCCGGCGGCCAGGTCGAAATCAGCCTCGCCGCCCATGACGAGCAGGTCACGCTCGCCGTCAAAGACCACGGCATCGGCATCTCCGAGGCCTCGTTCGACAAGGTCTTCGAGCAGTTCAGCCAGGTCAATTCCACCGACATCCGCCGCCACGGCGGCACCGGGCTCGGCATGAACATCTCGCGGCACATCATGCAGGCCCATGGCGGCGAGATCGATTTCGAAAGCGTCGAGGGCGTCGGCAGCACCTTCTACATCACCATGCGCGAAGACATGACAGAGCGTCAGCCCGAACTCACCGACGAGCGGCGCTACGCCTGACACACCCATTGCATTGATCCCGGTCCTGCGCTCAGATGCCCCGACCGTGCCCTGAACCCGCACGGGCCAAGGGAGGACGCATGACACATCACCTGTTCCTGACAGAGGAACACGAAATGCTGCGCGATCAGCTGCGCCGCTTCGTGGCCGAGAAGGTGCAACCCCACGCCGACCAATGGGAGGTTGACGGCGCCGTCCCCCGCGACGTGCTGCGCGAGATGGGCGCGCTCGGTTTCCTCGGCATCCGCTACCCCGAGGAATACGGCGGCGCCGCCATGGACACCCGCGCAACGGCCGTTCTGGCCGAGGAGCTCGGCCGCTCCACCTACGCGGGCTTCGCCATCACCGTGCTGGTCCATACCGACATGGCCTCCGTCCACCTCTTCAACGCCGGCAACGAGGCCCAGAAAGCGGCCCACATGCCCGGCATCGTCTCGGGCGACACCATCACCGCCGTCGGCGTCACCGAGCCCGACGCCGGTTCCGACGTGAAGGGCATCCGCACCACCGCCCGCCGCGACGGCGACGATTTCATCCTCAACGGCGCCAAGATGTTCATCACCAACGGCGTGCACGCCAACCTCTACTGCGTCGCCGCCAAAACCGATGCGCAAGGCCCCGCCAGCCAGTCGGTCACCATGTTCCTCGTCGAAAAAGACACCCCCGGCTTCACCGTCTCCCGCGCCCTCGACAAGCACGGCTGGCGCTCCTCCGACACGGCGGAACTCTCCTTCGACAACTGTCGCATCCCCGCCGAGAACATCCTCGGGCAGGAAGGCCGCGGCTTCTACGCCATCATGAAGAACTTCCAGAACGAGCGTATCGTCCTCGGCGCCATGGCGATGGGCGAAGCCCAGGCCGCCCTCGACCTCACCCTCGACTACGTCAAGACCCGCAAGGCCTTCGGCGCGCCCCTCTGGGACAAGCAGGCCATCCGCCAGCGCCTCTCCATGCTCGCCGCCCGCGTCGCTGCCGCCCGGCAATTCGTCTACGCCACCGCAGCCCGCGATGCCAACGGAGAGGAGGTCACGCGCGAGGTCTCCATGATCAAGGCCTTGTGCGGTGAACTGGTCAACGAAGTCATGTATGATTGCCTCCAGTTCCACGGCGGTTTCGGCTACATGCGCGAGGCCACCATCGAACGGATGACCCGCGACGCCCGCGTTCAGGCAATCGGCGGCGGCGCAACCGAAGTGATGCTCGAGGAAGTGGCCAAGCGGCTCTGATCCGCGCGGCCCAAACTGTTACAGAATACTGCCGCTTTTTTGGAAATCGTAACATTTCCCTTGAAGCGAATCACCGATTACCCTACTTCGACCGCACGGTCGGTTAATTCAGCGCGACGAACGGGAGGACCGCACAGATGTACGCACAGATGGTCAAAAGCACCGGCAAGGGCGTCAAAACCCGCGAAGAAATGTCGGACGAGGAACGCGCCTTTCAGGATCGCATCGACGAGGACATCAAGATCGAGCCCCGCGACTGGATGCCCGAAGGCTACCGCAAGACGCTGATCCGCCAGATCGGCCAGCACGCCCACTCCGAAATCGTCGGCCAATTGCCCGAGGGCAACTGGATCACCCGCGCCCCCACGCTGGAACGCAAGATGATCCTCTTGGCCAAGGTGCAGGACGAGGCCGGCCACGGCCTCTACCTCTATGCCGCCGCCGAAACCCTCGGTATCTCGCGCGACGACATGACCGAACAGCTTCTCTCGGGGAAGATGAAATACTCCTCGATCTTCAACTACCCCACCCTCACCTGGGCCGACATGGGCGCGGTGGGCTGGCTGGTCGACGGCGCCGCCATCATGAACCAGGTGCCCCTGCAACGCACCTCCTACGGCCCCTATTCCCGCGCCATGATCCGCATCTGCAAGGAGGAAAGCTTCCACCAGCGGCAGGGCTACGACATCATGATGAAGATGGCGCAAGGCTCCGAGGCCCAGAAACGCATGGCCCAGGATGCGCTGAACCGCTTCTGGTACCCCTCGCTGATGATGTTCGGCCCGTCCGACGCCGAAAGCGTCCACTCGGCCCAGTCGATGGCGTGGAAGATCAAGATGAACACCAATGACGAGCTGCGCCAGAAATTCGTCGACCAGACCGTGCCGCAGGCCGAATTCCTCGGCCTCACCGTCCCCGACGAGAACCTCAAGTGGAACGAGGAGCGCGGCCATTACGACTATTCCCAGCCCGACTGGGACGAGTTCTTCAACGTCCTCAAGGGCAACGGCCCCTGCAACGCCGAACGCCTCGGCGCCCGCCAGAAAGCCTGGAACGAGGGGCAATGGGTCCGCGACGGCCTGCTCGCCCACGCCCGCAAGAACGCCGCCCGCAAGGTCGCGGCGGAATAGGAGACCACGCATATGAGTTCCGTCACCCCCGGCGAACTGCCCGACAGCGAGGGCAAGGGCAAATCCCCCCGCCATGAATGGCCCCTGTGGGAGGTGTTCATCCGCGGCCAGCACGGCCTGAACCACCGGCACGTGGGCTCCCTCCACGCGCCCGACGCCGAGATGGCGATCAAGAACGCCCGCGACGTCTATACCCGCCGCAACGAGGGCGTCTCGATCTGGGTCGTGGAAAGCCGCCACATCTCGGCCACCGCGCCGGGCGAAAAGGGGCCCCTCTTCGAGCCCTCCGAAAGCAAGATCTACCGCCACCCGACCTTCTACGACATTCCCGACGACGTGGGGCACATGTAATGGCCGATATCGACCAGACCGCGCTGCTGCAATTCCTGCTGCGGATGGGGGACAACACCCTCATCCTCAGCCACCGCGTGTCGGAATGGTGCGGCAAGGCCCCTGTGCTGGAAGAGGACATCGCACTTGCCAACACCGCGCTCGACCTGATCGGCCAGACCCAGCTCTGGCTCGGCTACGCGGCCGAAATCGAGGGCAAAGGCCAAACCGCCGACGACCTCGCCTTCCTCCGCGACGCGTGGGATTTCCGCAATGTCCTGCTGGTCGAGCTGCCCAACGGCGATTTCGGCCAGACCCTCATGCGCCAGTTCTTCTTCGACGCGTGGTCGTCGATCCTGATGCCGCGGCTGGCCAACTCCTCCGACCCCCGCGTCGCCGAGATCGCCGAGAAGGCCGCCAAGGAGGTCTCCTACCACGTCGAACGCTCCGCCGACACGGTCGTGGGCCTCGGCGACGGCACCGAGGAAAGCCACAAGCGCATGCAGGCCGCCCTCGACTACCTCTACCCCTACGTGGGTGAATTCTTCCTCTCCGATGAAGGCGACGCCGCCATCACCGCCGCCGGCATCGCCCCCGATCCGGCCAGCCTGCGCGCCGAATACGACGATTTCCTCGAGCGCGTCATGGCCAAGGCCACCCTCACCCTGCCCGAAGACCGCTTCACCCATCACGGCGGCCGCACCGGCGAAATGCATACCGAGCACCTGGGCCACATCCTGACCCAGATGCAGTGGCTCCAGCGCGCCTACCCGGGCAACACATGGTAACCGCCATGCAACGGCCAAGCACCGAACAGGTCTGGACCTGGCTGAACGAGATCCCCGACCCGGAAATCCCGGCGATTTCGCTCACCGATCTCGGCATCATCCGCGATGTCGCGTGGCACGACGACACCCTTACCGTCACCGTCACGCCAACCTATTCCGGCTGCCCGGCCACCTCGCTCATCAACATGGAGATCGAGACCGCCCTGCGCAGCCACGGCATCGACAAGCTGGACCTCAAACGCCAGCTCAGCCCCGCCTGGACAACCGACTGGATGACCGAGGAAGGCCGCCAGAAGCTCGAAGCCTACGGCATTGCGCCACCTCAACCGGCGGGCGGCCCCAAGGCCTGCCCTCGCTGCCAAAGCGACAACCTAGAACGCCTCAGCCAGTTCGGCTCGACCCCCTGCAAGGCCCAGTGGCGCTGCCGCGACTGCCTCGAACCCTTCGACTATTTCAAGTGCATCTGAGAAACGCCATGTCCCGGTTCCACGATCTCGAAGTCACCGATATACGCAAGACCATCCGCGATGCGGTGGTCGTCACGCTGAAGCCCGTCAATGGCGCGGCCGAGCATTTCGACTTCACCCAGGGCCAATACCTGACCTTCCGCCGCGATTTCGACGGCGAGGAACTCCGCCGCTCCTACTCGATCTGCGCCGGCAAGGAAGACGGCGTGCTTCAGGTCGGCATCAAGCGCGTCGATGGCGGCGCCTTCTCCACCTGGGCCAACGAAGACCTTCAACCGGGCGAGGTGCTGCAGGCCATGCCCCCGATGGGCGGTTTCTTCACGCAACTCGACCCCGCGAACCGCAACAACTACCTCGGCTTCGCCGGCGGCTCGGGCATCACCCCGGTCCTCTCGATCATCAAGACCACGCTGGCGCAGGAACCGCACTCCACCTTCACGCTCGTCTACGCCAACAAGGGCGTGAACACGATCATGTTCCGGGAAGAGCTAGACGACCTCAAGAACATCTATCTCGGCCGCTTCAACGTGATCCACGTGCTCGAAACCGACGCGCAGGAGATCGACCTCTTCACCGGCCTCGTGACGGAAGAAAAATGCGCCCAGCTGTTCGACAGCGGCTGGATCGACGCCGCCTCCATCGACACCGCCTTCATCTGCGGGCCGGAACCGATGATGCTCGGGATCGCCTCGGCGCTGCGCAAGGCCGGGCTCGACGACGCCAACATCAAGTTCGAGCTCTTCGCCTCCGCCCAGCCCGGCCGCCTCAAGCGCGCCGCCCTGCCCAAATCCTCCGACACCAAGGCCGATACCACCACCGTCGCCGTCACGCTCGACGGCGCCACCCGCACCGTCACCGCCGACAAGGATCAAAGCATTCTCGAAGCCGCGCTCGCCAACGACCTCGACGCCCCCTTCGCCTGCAAGGCCGGCGTCTGCTCGACCTGCCGCTGCCGGGTGATCGAGGGCGAAGTCGAGATGCTCACCAACCACGCGCTCGAGGATTACGAGGTGGAAAAGGGCTACGTGCTCTCCTGCCAGTCCTACGCCGTCACCGACCGCGTCACCGTCGACTACGACCAGTAAAGGAGGCCACGAGAATGGCCGAGGACATGCCCCTTTCCGACTACCTCGCACAAGGCGGCAAGCTGACCAGCCCGGCCAACGTGCCCCCGCGCTACCGTGCCGAACTGCTCAAGATGATGGCCAGCTTCGTCGACAGCTCGCTGGCGGGCGCGGCCGGCTTCGCCGACCTCATCAACTCCGGCCCCGGCATCAAGGAACGCATCGCCGCCGCCCGTATCGTGCTGGAAAAGACCGACAACGCCGACCGCGTCCTGCGCATCATGGGCGAGTTCGGCGCCGACACCGACCGCTACGCCAACCACCACCCGTGGACGACCCGGCTCGACCGCGACGCAGATATCGGCACCAAGCGGGGCGAGCACGACATGCGCCTCTCGGTGCTGAACTACCCCATCGAAGGCTGGGCCGACGCCGTGGTGATGAACCTCCTGATGGGCCGCGCCGTGGTGGTCCAGCTGGGCGAGATGACCCACGTCTCCTACCAGCCCCTGTCGGAAGCCTTCCGCGCCATCCTCCCGGTCGAGGAGCACCATGCCGAGCTCGCGCTCGAAGGCATCGACCGCCTCCTCGAAACCGAGGACAAGGCCACCCTGCAAGCCTCTGTCGATTACTGGTGGCCCCGCGTCGCGGCCTCCTTCGGCACCACGACGTCACAGAAATTCGACGCGCTGAAAGCCATGGGCCTCCGCCATACTCCCAATGTCGAACTCCGCGCCCGGTGGGAAACCGAAACCGACCAGATCCTCAACAAGCACGGCCTGACAACGCCGTAACGCGCCCCGCCACGGGCCTGGCCTCCAAGTCTCCCAAACGCGACATACGCTCCCGTAGGGTGGATGCCAACCCACCTCCACCTGTCGAACCATACACCCCCGTAGGGTAGGTGAAACCCACCACCCCACCACAAAAAAGAAGCCCCGGACAAAGCCCGGGACTCCCCTCAATCTCGAAACTGTCGCGATACGGCTTACATCGTCTCGATCGCCAGCGCGATACCCTGGCCACCGCCGATGCACATGGTGATCAGCGCCTTCTTCCCGCCAATCCGCTCCAGCTCATACAGCGCCTTCACCGTCAGGATCGCGCCCGTGGCCCCCACCGGGTGGCCCAGCGCAATCGCCCCACCATTCGGGTTCACCTTGGCCGTATCCAGCCCAAGCCCCCGGTTCACGGCAATCGCCTGCGCGGCAAAGGCCTCGTTCGACTCGATCACGTCGAAATCGCCAACCGAAAGCCCCGTCTTCTCCAGCAGCTTCTCGACCGCCGGCACCGGGCCGATGCCCATCACCTCGGGCCGCACACCGGCCACGGCATAACCCAGCACGCGCGCCTTGGGCTTCAGCCCGGCCTTCTCGGCGGCCTCCGCCCGCGCCAGCACCACGGCCGCCGCGCCATCGTTGATGCCGCTGGCGTTGCCCGCCGTCACGCTGCCATCCTTCTGGAACGCCGGCCGCAGCCCGGCCAGCCCCTCGGCGGTCGTCGGCTTCGGGTGCTCATCCGTTTCGAACGGCACCATGTCGCGCTTTACCTTCACTTCGATCGGCGCAATCTGCGACTTGAAATAGCCCTCTTCGATCGCCTTCGCCGCCCGCTTCTGGCTTTCCAGCGCGAACGCGTCCTGGTCCTCGCGGCTCACGTCATGCTCGCCCGCCACGTTCTCGGCGGTCACCCCCATGTGCCCCGTGCCGAACGGGCAATTCAAAGCCCCCAGCATCATGTCGAGCGTCTTCACGTCACCCATCTTCGCGCCCCAGCGCTGATCGGGGATGATGAAAGGCGACCGGCTCATGTTCTCGGCCCCGCCGGCCAGCCCGAAATCGGCATCGCCCAGCATCAGCGACTGCACCACCGACACCACCGCCTGCGCGCCGGAGCCGCACAGCCGGTTCACGTTCATCGCCGGCGTGCTGTCGGGAATGCCCGCCTCGATCATCGCCACCCGCGACAGGTACATGTCGCGCGGTTCGGTGTTGATCACGGTGCCGTAAACCACGTTGCCAATCTGCCCCGGCTCGACCCCCGACCGCTCCATCGCGGCCTTTGCCACATGCGCGCCAAGCGTCGTGGGCGGCGTGCCGGCGAGCGATCCGCCAAAAGTGCCAATGGCGGTACGCGCGCCGTCAAGAAGAACGATGTCGGTCATGGGAAGCTCCTCGGGATTCGATGTTGTCGAAATCGGTATACTGCAGGATGCCGGAAGGAAACAGGACTTGGCGTCGCAACCCGCCTCAGGGCTCCAGCGGCACCCGGCCCGCCCCCGTCAGCAGCCACGCATCGCGCCCCTCGATCTCGGCCACGCACAAGGGCCGCCCGAACCCCGCCCCGGCATCGAGGTTGACCCGGTTGCCGTAGTGCCGCGGCCGTTCGACCGGCGTATGCCCATGCACGATCAGCTTGCCATGGTCCCGCCCGTCCTCGTGAAACTCGTCCCGGATCCACAGCAGGTCATGCTCGTCCTGCGCCCCCAGCGGCACGCCCGGCCTGATCCCGGCATGCACGAAGAACTGCGCATCGGTCTCGTGGTAAAACGGCAGGCTCTCCAGGAAATCCCGATGCGCCTCGGGCACGCAATCCGCAGCCGCCCGCCAGTCGCGCTGCGCCATCGCCTCCCCGGCACCGTAAGAGATCATCGTCTCCGTCCCGCCGATATTCCCGTTCATCCACCGCGCCCCCGGCCCCGGATCGCGCAGGAAGTCGAGAAACATCTGGTCGTGGTTCCCCCTCACCACGACCCAGTCGCGCCCGGCCTCGATCTCCTCGATGATCGTCTGGATCACCCCCCGGCTATCCGGCCCCCGGTCGGTCAGATCACCGAGAAAGACGATCTTCGCCTCGGGCCCGCGCTGCGCATCGGCAACCGCCAGAACCCGGTCAAGCTCCGAGCGGTAACCATGAATATCGGGAATGGCGAGAATACTCATGCGCTATAGGTGGCCGGTACCGCGCCCGGGCGCAACCCGTTTGAGCCACCCACGCCAGTGAAGCCGCGCAAGGCGCACCCCCTCACCACAAACGAAAAACGCCGCCCCGAAGGGCGGCGTTTCCCTCATTCCTCACGCGCACCCTCAGTGCACGTCGAACTGCAGCGGCGCGATCTGCTGGAATTTGCCCGTCTCGTGCAGCTTGGCGATCACGTCCTTGCCCACCGGCGCATCCACGTAAAGCAAGGCAATCGCCTCGCCCCCGGCCGCCGACCGGCCCAGCGTGAAGTTCGCGATGTTCACGCCATTCCCGCCAAGGGTCAGGCCCAGCGCACCGATGATGCCCGGCTCGTCCTTGTTGGTGGTGTAAAGCATGTGCTCCCCGATCTCGGCATCGATGTTGATCCCCTTGATCTGGATGAACCGCGGCTTCCCGTCGCTGAACACCGTGCCCCCGATCGAGCGCTCGCGCTTGTCGGTCACCACCGTCAGCTTGATATACCCCTCGAAGGCGCCCGACTTGTCCTGCCGCGTAGTCGAGATCTTCACCCCCTTCTCCTTCGCCATCAGGGGCGCGGAGACCATGTTCACCTCGGGGTTCACCGATTTCATGATCCCCGCCACCGCCGAACAGGTCAGCGCCTCGAGGTTCATGTCGGCCACCACCCCGTCATACAGGATGTTGATCGCCTTGATCGGCTCGTCGGTCATCTGGCCGATGAACCCGCCCAGGTGATCCGACAGCTTGATCCACGGCCCCATCACCTTGGCCTCCTCGGCGGTCACCGACGGCATGTTGAGCGCGTTGCTCACGGCGCCCGTCAAAAGGTAGTCCGACATCTGCTCGGCCACCTGCAGCGCCACGTTCTCCTGCGCCTCGGTCGTCGCGGCACCAAGGTGCGGCGTGCACACGACGTTGGGCAGGCCGAAGAGCGGGTTCTCCGTCGCCGGCTCCACCGTGAACACGTCGAAGGCGGCGGCCCCGATATGGCCCGACTTCAGCAGATCGGCCAGCGCCTCCTCGTCGACCAGCCCGCCACGGGCACAGTTGATGACGCGCGCGCCCTTCTTCATCTTCTCCATGTTCTCGCGGGAAAGGATGTTCTTCGTCTGGTCGGTCAGCGGCACGTGCAGCGTGACGAAATCCGCCCGCTTCAGCAGTTCGTCCAGCTCGACCTTCTCGACCCCCATCTTGTCGGCCTTCTCCTGGCTCAGGAACGGGTCATAGGCCACCACCTTCATCTTCAGCCCGCGCGCCCGGTCGCAGACGATACCGCCGATATTCCCGGCCCCGATCACGCCCAACGTCTTGCCGGTCAGCTCGACACCCATGAATTTCGACTTCTCCCACTTCCCGGCCTGGGTCGAGGCGCTCGCCTCGGGGATCTGCCGCGCCACGGCAAACATCATCGCGATCGCATGCTCGGCGGTGGTGATCATGTTGCCGTAGGGCGTGTTCATCACGATGATGCCCTTTTTCGACGCGGCCTCCTTGTCGACATTGTCGGTGCCGATCCCGGCCCGCCCGATCACCTTCAGGTTCGGGGCATTCTCGAGAAGCTTCGCCGTCACCTTGGTGGCCGAGCGGATCGCAAGGCCGTCATACTCGCCGATCACCTCGGCAAGCTTGTCCTTGTCCTTGCCCAGCTCGGGCATGAAGTCGACATCGATCCCCCGGTCGCGGAAGATCTGAACTGCGGTGTCCGACAGCTTGTCGGAAACAAGTACCTTGGGAGCCATTTTTCCTGGTCCTTTAGATTGAAATTGGTCGAAGTGTGGCGGGCTGAAGCCCGCCCTACGGAACATCTCGTAGGCCGGGCTTCAGCCCGGCACGGGTCTCACGCGGTCTCGGAGAGCGCCGCGATCTCGGCCTCGAAGGCCCACTTGATCCACGGCATCAGCGCGGCCACGTCCGATGTCTCCACCGTCCCGCCGCACCAGATCCGCAAACCCGCCGGCGCATCGCGGTACGAGCCGATGTCATACGCCACCTCTTCCGCCTCCAGCCGCTTGGCCACGGCCTTGGCGAACCCGGCGCCATCCTTGATCCGCTCATCGGTGAACATCAGGCAGACCGAGGTGTTCGACCGGATCGCCGGGTCCTTCGCCAGGAAGGAAATCCAGTCATTCTCGGCCACGAACCCCTGCACCACGGCAAGGTTGGCATAGGCCCGCTCGCGCAAGCCCTCCATGCCGCCCACCGACCGCGCCCAGTCGAGCGCCAGCAAGTAATCCTCCACCGCCAGCATCGACGGCGTGTTGATCGTCGCGCCCTCGAAGATGCCGTCGATCAGCTTGCCGCCCTTGGTCAGGCGGAAAATCTTCGGCAGCGGCCACGGCGGCGTGTAGCTTTCCAGCCGCTCTACCGCCCGCGGGCTCAAAATCAGCATGCCATGCGCGGCCTCGCCGCCCAGAACCTTCTGCCAGCTGAACGTGGTCACATCCAGCTTGTCCCACGGCAGGTGCTGCGCAAACGCCGCCGAGGTCGCATCGCAGATCGTCAGCCCGGCGCGATCTTCCTTGATCCAGTCGCCATTCGGCACCCGAACGCCGCTCGTCGTGCCGTTCCAGGTGAACACCACGTCATTGTCGGTATCGACACCGTCGAGGTCGACGATCTCGCCATACTCGGCGGTCTTCACCTCGGCATCGAGTTTCAGCTGCTTGACCGCATCGGTCACCCAGCCCGAGCCGAAGCTCTCCCAGGCCAGCATCTCGACCTTGCGCTCGCCCAAGAGGTTCCACATCGCCATCTCCACGGCGCCGGTATCCGACGCCGGCACGATGCCGATCTTGTAGTCCTCGGGGATGCCCAGAACCTCGCGCGTGCCCTCGATGGCGGCCTTCAGCTTGGCCTTGCCCACGGCGGCACGGTGAGAACGGCCCAGCGGCGCGTCCTTCAGATTCTCGAGCTTGAAAACGGGGGGTTTGGCACAGGGGCCAGAGGAGAAACGCGGATTACCCGGCCGCGTTGCCGGTTGCGAAATAGCCATTTTTGCTACCCTTCCAGATAAGCGCCCCTCGTTGGGGAGGGGTGTCCCACGGACGGACGTACGTCTCTTTCGCGGCCTTTGCAAGCGCAGAAATCGCCCCTCAGCGCCGGTTTGACGTCAATTTGCGACGCCTCCGGTTCCGATCGGAAACGGCCGTGTCGGAAAACTGACAGAAACGGGAAAGACCCGTGATAGTCTGACCTGACGGAAACAGGACGAACCGGCCCGGGGCTCCGTGAACCCCCCGTGGCTTACCGACAGGACTCATTTCATGCACCACAAATTACTCATCGCCAGCCTCGCCCTCTCGGGCTTCGCCAGCCTTGCGGCCCCCTCCCAGACCGCCGCCGAAACCCTCGAAGAGCGCGGCGCCTACCTCGTCGAAGGCCCGGCCGGCTGCGGCAACTGCCATTCCCCCATCGACGACACCGGCAACCCCGTTCTCGGCCAGAACCTCGCCGGCCGCTTCGTGATCGAGATGCCCGAATTCACCGCCTACGCGCCCAACATCACCCCGGCCGGCGCCGTCGGCACCTGGTCCGACGCCGAGCTCGCCCGCGCCATCCGCGAGGGCCTCCGCCCCGACGGCTCTCTCATCGGCCCGCCCATGCCCTTCTCGATGTATCGTGGCCTCTCGGACACCGACCTGTCCGCCATCGTCGCCTACCTGCGCACCCTGCCGCCGGTGGAAAACACCGTGCCGCTGTCGGACTACAAGATCCCCCTGCCCCCGGCCTACGGGCCGCCCGTCGACACCGTCGCCGACATCCCCCGCGGCGTGACCGTCGACTACGGCGCCTACCTCGCCGGTCCCGTGGCCCACTGCCTCGAATGCCACACGCCCTTCGGGCCCACCGGGCCGATGCTCGATACCGATCTCGGCCGCGGCGGGCTGATCATCGAGGGGCCGTGGGGCATCTCCATCGCCTCCAACATCACCAGCCATGCCGACGGGCTGGCCGAATATTCCGATGGCGAGATCGCCGACATGGTCACCAAGGCCCAGCGCCCCGACGGCTCGCCCATGCTGCCGCCGATGCCCTACCCCTACCTCGCCCGGATGACCGAAGACGACCTCGCCGCGCTGATCCTCTACCTGCGCACCATTCCGCCGCTCCCCGACGTTGACTGAGGCGCCCGCCAAAACCCGCTGGTCCTCCGCCGGTGCCTGTGGTCTATCCCCACCGACACTTCAACCGACGGAGGGCCGCCCATGTACATCGCCACCCTGATCGCCCCGCGCGGCACGCTGCAGCCCGCGCTCGTCGACAGCCTGCGCAACGCGTGGGGCGGCGGCGACGCGCAATGGCTCTCCGCAGACGAGGCCGCCGAATTCCCGATGGAGACCATCCCCGGCAACCGCTGGGAAGTGTGGGACGACCTCCAGAAAGGCGCGACCGACCTCGTCATCCAACCGGCCGAAAACCGTCGCAAGAAAATGCTGCTGGCAGATATGGACAGCACCATGATCCAGCAGGAATGCATCGACGAGCTGGCCGAGGAAGCCGGCGTCGGCCCCCATGTCCGCGACATCACCGCCCGCGCCATGAACGGCGAGCTCGACTTCGAAGGCGCGCTCACCGAACGCGTCGCGCTCCTCAAGGACCTGCCCGAAACCGTCATCGCCGACGTGCTGGCCGCCCGCATCACCCTGATGCCCGGCGGGCCCGAGCTGCTCGCCACGATGAAAGCCCACGGCGCCTACACGGCCCTCGTCTCCGGCGGGTTCACGGCCTTCACGGCGAAAGTCGCGGCCGATCTCGGCTTCGACGAGAACCGCGCCAACACGCTGCTGATCGAGAATGGCACCCTCACCGGCCACGTCGCCCAGCCCATCCTCGGCCGCGACGCCAAGGTTCAGGCGCTCCACGACATCACCACCCGCCTCGGCATCACGCCGGCCGACGTGGTCGCGGTGGGCGACGGGGCCAACGACCTCGGGATGCTCGGCCTGGCCGGCACCGGCGTGGCGCTCCATGCCAAACCCTCCGTCGCCGCCGAATGCGAGGTGCGCGTCAATCACGGCGACCTGACCGCACTCCTCTTCCTGCAAGGCTACGCGCGGGCAGAGTTCGGCTGAACCCTCGCGGTCGACCCCGTTTTCTTCCAAGAAAACGGTCCGGAAAATTCGAATTTTCCGGTCCGGAATTTTCAAAAATTCCGGCCCCGCCCGGCCTAAACGCCGTCCCTCTTCAATGCCGCCTCGCGCGTGTCGAACGCCCGCGCCCCGCCCGCGTGGTCGGGCACGTGGCACTCCGGCGAACAGGTCGCACAGGCGTTGACCGGGTCGCGCCCATCCCTTGCCGCCTCCAGCGCCTCGCCGCTGTCGGCAAACACCCCCACGGTCTCGAGCGTGTTGTCCGGCGGCAGCACCGCGCAGAACTCCGAATGCACGAAATACTGCCCGCCGGCCTGCGTCTCGCGGGTCACGTAATAGGTCATTTCCCTCGACAGGGCTTCTTTGGCTGCGGCATCCATGACGGCCTCCCTTCCTGATTATGACGCCTCACCACCTAAGGCCCATCCCGGCCCCGCGAAGACCGGTTCGCCAATCTTCACAGAAGTTTCGCATTCCCCGCCACGCCGGCATCCGCCGGCCGCCGCGCTGCAATCGCGGCCATTCGCGCCGCCGTCTCCCGCCGGGTCAGCAAAGGGCGCACCGCCGCCGCCTCCGGCGCCCCGCTTTCCGACAGGCCCCAGCAGGCCAGAACCGCGGCCCGGTCGGCCGGCCGCAGCATCCGAAGCGCCATCCGGCCCGGAAAGAAGCTCTCGCACACCTGCCCCTCGGCCCAGAGCAGCTCGTGCCGCGCCAGCAGCAGGTGCACGTAGGTGACCCGCCGCCGCCCACGCATCCGCGACACGCCCGGCAGCTTCACGAACCCCACCGCCGGGCCTAGCGCCGCGCCTGCCCCGCTCTCCACCAGCACCCGGTGCTGGGGCGATACCACCAGGTCCCGCGCCGGCCGCCCCGGGCCCAGCGCCCCGGCCCTGATCCGCACCGGGCGGCGATGATCCTCCGGCCCGGAAAACACCACCGTCTGCCGGCCCACCCACAAAAGCGGCTGCGCCCCGCGGTCGACCGTCATCACCATCGCCCCGGCCCGCAGGGCGCCGGCCCGCACGACGCCCCCCGGCGTGGCAATCCGCACGCTGGCGGCGAAACAGATGACGTTGGTGTAATCCTCCGTGTTCGTCCCGCCGTCACTGCTGTTCGCGGCAACCCCGTCGCGGCTCGAATCCGGCGAAAACTGCGCCCCGGCAAAGGGTGCCGGCAGGTTCGACGCGGGTATCAGCCCGACATTGTCGCCATCGATCCGCAGAACGTAGACCTCGATGTTCCCGTCCTGCACCAGGACGAACTCGTTCTCCACCGTCGACCCCGCGGCATAGGTCACACCGTTGAGCGTCACATCCTCCAACAGCACCTGCCCGGACCCGACATCGTTCATGTCGTCGTCGAACCGGGCATCGTCATCCGATACCAGGATCTGCGTCGGCGTCGCGCCGGAATAGGTATAGGTGATCCCCGTCCAGCTGGCCCGCCCCGGGTCATACCCCGCCGCGGCCGGGTCGTTGGCGTGGTCGTCGCTCACAAGCTGGTCTGTCGTCAGCGCACCGTCATGGCTGACCACGCTCCAGTCATAGACGGCAATCGTCGGCATCGCGCGCTCCGCAGGTTTGAAAACACCGCGGTGATACGGGAAAACCCTTTAAAATCGGCCTAACCCAGCCCCCTGACGCCAAGGCATGTTCGCACATGAGACTCTTTCCACGCGAAACCGGTCGCCGAAAGCGTCCAAAAGATGTATATAAAATGTGCATTTTATTACTCACGAGCGCAAAGGGGTGGCGAATCATATGCACGACACCTCGGCCTCTTATGGCCTCGACACCATCGATCCGCCCCGCCTCGGCCTCGGCCTTGCCGTGTCGGTGGCGCTGGGTGCGGCCATCGTGCTGGTGTTCGGCTGGGGGCTCGACATCGACTGGCTCCGCCGGGTCGCGCCGGGCCTGCCGGCCATGGTCCCGGCCACGGCCCTGACGCTGCTCGTGGGCGGCGCCGGCACGGTCGTGCTGCTCAGGAACGGGCCGAGATGGGTGCCCTTCCTGTGCGCCGCCGCCATCTTCGTGATCATCTCGCTCGAACAGGTCACCAGCCTCACCCCGGCAGAACTCCGCGGCACCGACGCCATGTCGATGGCCAGCGTCCTCTGCGCGGCGCTGCTCGGCCTCAGCCTGCTGCTGCGCTCGCTCCGGCTCGGCACGGCCTCTATCCTGGTCGATACCACCGGGCTCGTCGTCGCCTCGATCCCGCTGGTGGGCTATGTCTTCGGCGCCCAGACCCTGTTCTACAACCCGCTCTACACGCTGATGGCGCTGCACACCGCGCTGGCCCACGTGGCCATCTTCCTCGCCCTGCTGCTGACAGACCCCCGCCGCGGCTGGATCGAGGTGCTTCTCTCGCAAGAACCGGGCAGCCGCATGGCCCGCCGCGTGCTGCCGGTCACCATCGTCGTGCCGCTCCTCCTCGCCCTGATCGTGGCCGAGGCGGTCGAACGCGAGTTCATGACCATCGAGTTCCGCCTCGCCGTCCTCACCTTCCTCGTCATCGCCTCGACCGTCACGGCGGTGATCGGCTTCGCCCACCTCACCAACCTCGCCGAACGCCGCAGCACCGAGGCCGAGGCCGCCTACCTGCGAAGCGAGATGCACCGCCAGCAGACCGAGCTCGCCGCCGCCCGCTCGGAAAAGGTCGCGGCGCTGGGCAAGCTCGTCGGCGGCGTGGCGCATGATTTCAACAACACGCTCAACGTCATCCTCGGCAATCTCGAACTGCTCGACGAAGACAGCAACCGCACCAACCAGCGCACCTATCTGTCCGAGGCGATCGCCGCCTCGAACCGCGCCGCCCAGCTGACCCGCCAGCTGCTCGCCTACGGGCGCAAGTCACAGCTCAGCCCGAAACCCATCGACCTCGAATCCGAGGTCGACGGCGCCATCGCCATGTTCCGCCGCGTCTGCCCGGCCAACATCTCGATCACCCGGCAATTCGACGAAACCGGCCTCACCCTGCGCGTCGACCCGGCGGCGCTGCAACAGGCCGTGCTCAACGTGCTCATCAACGCCCGCGACGCCCTGCCCGAGGGCGGCGAGATCCACCTCACCGGGCGGCGCGAACATCTCAGCGGCGCCACCGTCAACGGCTTTCACGGCGCCGAAACCCTGCCCGACGGCACCTACGCCACCCTCGCCATCGAAGACACCGGCGAGGGCATGACCCCCGAAATCGCCGAACAGGCCGCCGAACCCTTCTTCACCACCAAGAAGGTCGGCGAGGGCACCGGTCTCGGCCTCTCCACCGTCGCGGGCTTCTGCCGCCAGTCCGACGGCGGCCTGCGGATCGACGCGGCCCCGGGCAGCGGCACGCTCGTGACCATGGCCTTCCCGGCCACTTCGGGCCGCGCGGCCGGCGTCACCCCGGCCAGGGACGAGCCGAAAGACGCCGCGGCTGCGCCCGGCGGCGTCCTCATCGTCGACGATGACGAGGCGCTCACCCGCGTGATGAAGGCCCAGCTCGAGCGCAGCGGCCACGACGTCCGCACCGCCCATGACGCCACCCAGGCCCTCGCCACGCTCGACGCCGGGCCGCTGCCCGAGGTGGTGCTGACCGACATCGTCATGCCCGGCGAGATGCAGGGCCACCACCTCGCCGACCGCATCCGCCAGCGCTACCCGGGCATCGAGGTGATCCTGATGTCGGGCTACGCCTCCGAGGCCCAGCGCGAGGCGATCGAGGCCGCCGCCGGCCTGCCGTTCCTGCAGAAACCCATCGACGTGCGCACGCTCCGCACCATCGTCGGCCGCGCCACCACTCCCCCCGGCGAAACCGGCACCGGAACACCCGGCGCCTGACACCCCTGCCCGCGCCGCCGGTGTTGCGCCCTGCCCCACATCTTGGCCGTTGCGCACCGCGCGCCACATCAACCCCCCGCCCCACTGACACCCGCACCGACGCGATACCGACAGAATACCGACGTGATACCGACGTCGAAATACCAGCAAAATATGGCCGTTTACCCTTTCCGGCCGCCGCCCCCCTGAATCTCCGCCGCCGGGCATGGTATCCTCCACCGTCCAAAACGCGTGAGGAGGTAAGCAATATGCCGAGATACATTCTCGCCTATCATGGCGGAAATGCTGAAGAATATGAGGTTTCCGAGGAGGAGGAGCTGACCCGCTGGCAGAACTGGATGAACGACATGGGCCAGGCCTGCATCGACGAAGGCGGCCCCGTCGGCTGGGCCAAGACCGTCCGCGTCGCCGGCATCGCCCACAATGGCGGCACGAATCCGCTGGCGGGCTACTCCATCGTCGAAGCCGACGACATCGAAACCGCCTGCGAGATGGCCAAGGGCTGCCCGATCCTCGCCACCGGCGGCTCGGTCGAGGTGGCGCCGATCGGCGAGATGAACACCCAGAACGCCTGACGGTCCAGCGACAGGCGGGGCGCCCCGGCGCCCCCTTGTCATCCCCCTCTGCCCACCCTACTGTCCTGCCTACCTCGGGGTGCCGTGGGCCACTGGCCCAGGGCTGAGATGCCAAAAGCGAACCCGTTGAACCTGAACCGGCTAGAACCGGCGGAGGGAAGGTAAAGGACGCATCATCCGCCCTTGCCCTCACGCCGCAAAGGAGGATGACATGAAGCATCTTACATTTGCAGCGGGACTTCTGTGTGCCACGGCCGCCTCGGCCCAGACACCTGAACTGACCGTCTATACTTACGACAGTTTCGTCGCCGAATGGGGCCCCGGCCCCAAGATCGAGGCGGCGTTCGAGGAAACCTGTGACTGCGACCTCAAGCTCGTCGGCGTCGAGGATGGCGCGGCCCTCTTGGCCCGCGTCCGGCTCGAGGGCGACCGCTCCGACGCCGACATCGTCCTCGGCCTCGACACCAACCTGATCGCGGCGGCCAAGGAAACCGGCCTCTTCGCCGAACACTCGGTCGACGCCACCTATGACATGCCCGTCGAATGGACCGACCCGGTGTTCGTCCCCTACGACTGGGGCTATTTCGCCTTCATCCACGAGGCCGCCAACGACGCCCCCACAAGCTTCCGGGAACTCGCCGACAGCGACAAGACCATCCTGATCCAGGATCCCCGCTCCTCCACCCCCGGCCTCGGCCTGCTCCTCTGGGTGAAAGCCGCCTATGGCGACGAGGCGCCGGAAATCTGGGAAGGCCTCTCCGACAATATCGTCACCGTCACCAAGGGCTGGTCCGAGGCCTATGGCCTCTTCATGGAAGGCGAGGCCGACATGGTCCTGTCCTACACCACCTCCCCCGCCTATCACCTGATCGCGGAAGAGGATGACACCAAGGCCGCCGCCGCCTTCGACGAGGGCCATTACATGCAGGTCGAAGTCGCCGGCAAACTGGCCAGCACCGACCAGCCCGAGCTGGCCGATGAGTTCCTGCAATTCATGGTCACCGACGCGTTCCAGTCGGTCATTCCCACCACCAACTGGATGTACCCCGCCGTCATGCCCGACGACGGTCTCGCCGATGGCTTCGACACCCTGATCAAGCCGGAAAAATCCCTGCTCCTGCCCGCCGAAGAAGCGGCAGCCATCCGGGAAGAGGCCCTGACCGAGTGGCAAAACGCGCTCAGCCAGTAAGCGCAGGCCCGGGCTACGGCGCGGCGGGGTTCCTCGCCGCGCTCGTCCTCGGCACGCTGGCCGCCGTCGCATGGCGGGCCGAAACCGGCGGCGGGCTCTCCGCCGCCGACTGGGCCGCCGTGCGCTTCACCATCCTGCAAGCCAGCCTTTCGGCCCTCATCAGCGTCGGCCTCGCCATCCCCGTCGCCCGCGCGCTGGCCCGCCGCCGCTTCGCCGGGCGCTCGGCTCTCATCGCGCTTCTCGGCGTGCCCTTCATCCTTCCGGTGATCGTCGCCATCCTCGGCCTGCTCGAGGTCTTCGGCCGCGCCGGATGGATCAGCTCCCTTCTCGGAACCTTCGGCCTCGACCCGATCCGCATCTACGGGCTGCACGGCGTCGTTCTCGCCCATGTCTTCCTCAACCTGCCGCTCGCCACCCGCCTCATCCTTCAGGGCTGGCAGGAGGTGCCGGCCGAACGCTTCCGCCTCGCCGCCCAGCTTGGCTTCGACGCCCGCGCCATGTTCCGCCTGATCGAATGGCCCCTCCTGCGTCAGGTCATCCCCGGCGCTCTGGCCGTGGTCTTCGCCATCTGCCTCACCAGCTTCGCGGTCGCCCTCACCCTCGGCGGCGGGCCCAAGGCCACCACCATAGAACTCGGCATTTACCAGGCCTTCAGGTTTGAATTCGATCTTGGCCGCGCGGCACTGCTGTCCGGCTTGCAGATCCTCATCGCCACAGCCGCCGCCATGGTGGCGATTCGGCTGGCTCAAGGCACCGGATTCGGCACCGGCCTTGACCGTTCCTTAAGACGTTGGGACGGTCGAACCACCATAGCGCGCCTGACCGACACGGTCTGGATCGCCCTCGCAGCAGCCTTCCTGCTGCTCCCGCTCGGGGCCATCGTCGCCTCGGGCGTGCCCGGCTTTGCGGGCCTGCCCTTCGTCGTCTGGAAAGCCGCCGGCGTCTCCCTCCTCGTCGCCACCGCCTCCACCCTGCTCCTCCTTCTCGCCGCCCTCCCCATGGCCGCCGCCATCGCCCAAGGGCGCCACAACATCATCGAGGTCGCGGGCCTCCTCGGCCTCGCCGCCTCCCCTCTCGTGATCGGCACCGGCCTCTTCATCCTGATCCGTCCGGTGGCCGACCCGTTCCTCCTC
The DNA here is from genome assembly GCF_008728195.1 of Roseovarius indicus. NCBI lineage: Bacteria > Pseudomonadati > Pseudomonadota > Alphaproteobacteria > Rhodobacterales > Roseobacteraceae > Roseovarius > Roseovarius indicus. The sequence goes on along the minus strand of NZ_CP031598.1, from coordinate 39,949 downwards.
GCCCTGCCCGTCACTGCCCTGGTCAACGCCCTGATGTCCTTGCCTTTCGCCATGCGCATCCTCGTCCCCCGCGCCCGCGACATCGTCGAGCGCTACGGCAAGCTCGGCCTCTCCCTCGACATGGCCCACGGCCCCTTCCTCTGGCGCGTCTTCCTGCCCCGGATGCGGGCGCAAATCGGCTTTGCCGCCGGCCTCGGCATGGCCCTGTCCATCGGTGATCTCGGCGTCATCACCCTCTTCGCCGACCCCGACATCGCCACCCTCCCCCTCCAGATCTACCGCCTCATGGGCTCCTACCAGATGGAGGCCGCGGCGGGCGGCGCCCTGCTGTTATTGCTCCTGTCGGTCGGCACCTTCTGGCTTCTCGACAGAGGAGGCCGCTACCATGCTGAAGTTTGAAACCTGCACCATCGACAATGGCGGCTTCCGCCTCGCCGCCGACCTGACCGTCGAAACCGGCAAGATCGTCGCCGTCATCGGCCCCTCGGGCGGCGGCAAGACAACCCTTCTGGAGGCCGTCGCCGGCTTCCTGCCCCTCTCCCAAGGTGAAATATACTGGAATGCCAACCCCTTGTCCGACACCGAGCCCGGCAAACGCCCCGTCGCCATGCTCTTCCAGGACGGCAACCTTTTCCCCCACCTGACCGCCGCCCAGAACGTGGGCCTCGGCATCGACCCCCGCCTGCGCCTCTCGAACGACGACAAGATCCGCGTCGACGCCGCCCTCACCCGCGTCGGGCTGGACGGGCTCGGCCCCCGCAAACCCGGCGCCCTCTCCGGCGGCCAGCGGGCGCGCATCGCCCTCGCCCGACTCATGGTACAGGACCGCGAGATCTTCCTCCTCGACGAACCCTTCGCCGCCCTCGGCCCCGCGCTCAAGGCCGAGATGCTCGACCTCGTCGCCGAGCTCGCCCGCGAAACCGGCGCCACCGTCCTGATGGTCAGCCACGAACCCGACGACGCCCGCCGCGTCGCCGACGAGGTGATCCTGGTGACAGACGGCACAGCCCGGCCCCCGGCGGAAACGGCCAAGCTCTTCGCCGACCCGCCGGACGCCTTGCGCGACTACCTGGGCGATGCCTAGGCGGCCGCGCTCAACCCTTCCCGCGTCTTGCCGATCATCAGCGCGGCCTGCGCCGCCTCCCGCCCCTTCTCGACGAAATGCGCCTTGAAGATCGCGGTATGATGCTCGGTCTCCTGGTACTGGTGCGGCGTCAGCGACACCGACAGAACCGGCACGTCGCTATCCATCCCGGCCCGCATCAGCCCGTCCACCACGGCCTGCGCCACGAAGTCATGCCGGTATATCCCGCCATCCACCACGAAGGCCGCCGCCGCCACGGCGGCATACTGCCCCGTCCGGGCCAGGTCGCGCGCCAAAAGCGGCATCTCGAACGCACCGGGCACGTCGAACACATCAACCTGCTCTCGCGGAATAAGCTCACAGAATCCGGCCAGCGCCTGATCGACGGTCTCGGCGTGCCAGTTGGCCTTGATAAAGGCGTATCGGGTGCGTGTCATGGGTTTGCTCCTTTCCATCATCGACACTTCTCACCCAAGGCGCAGGACGACGGGAAAGGCAGGGGAAACCCCCTGAAACCCGGCGTTCTCTTCCATCCGGACTGTAACCGTCGGCTCCGGAATCGCACCGGATCTGCTTGACCATCGAAGCTTTGCAACCCCGATGCGCTCGCGGGCTTGAGGCATGCGCCCCTTACCGCCGGTGGGGAATTTCGCCCCGCCCTGAGAACGCCGCCGATGATGTTGGAAAACCCGCCGCAGGGCAAGCCAATAAAAAATGCCGCGCCGCCAGATGGCGACGCGGCATCCAACCCGGAGTGCTGCGAGCGATCATGCCAGATGTAGCTGCGCAGACGTGGTTGATGTCCCGCTGCCGACCGGGGATTTGGGGGTGTCCTGAGGCCGGCGCACGGGTTGGGCACGCCTGCGGGCACAACCGCCCGCAAGCACCCCCGGGAGGAGGTTGGCCTTAGCCTTCCGAGGCAGCCCCCGGAAGCAGCCCGCTCTCGGTCGCCGCGGCGATCTCCGCTTCGCTCAGCGCGCCGTTCGCATCGGCATCAATCTCGGCGAACACTTCGGTCCCGGCATCGGGCATCGCCTCGTTGAATTCCGACATCGTGACAGCGCCGTCACCGTCTGCATCCATCTTCATAGCCATATCGGCAATCGCGGCCGCAGGCAGGACGAAAGCCACGAGAAGGCTTGCGGTCGTGAGTTTCTTGAACATGAAAACTTTCCCTTTGTAGGTTCGTGTTCCGAGAGTGGTGCTCTCACGATCCAACATGGGGAGTGTCCGGCGCCTTGTCTGCGCCCGGTGCGTTCCAGCCCCGAAAGTCGCGGGAAAGAGCCAAAACAGCCCCTTCCGACAAGCGGGAGACTGCCACATCGGGCCATATTCCCTACCGGTGGCGGGAACCCGCGGACAGGCACGGCGGCTATAGGCGGGAAACCGAAGGGTGCCCGCCCGGATGGAACCGCCAAAGGCTCAGAGCAGGCCGGCGTCCGGCACGATCCGCCCGGTCTCGATCCCCCGGCGGTTGCGGATCGGCGCATTCAGGCGGGCCCGCGCCGCCGGGTGCCCGGGGTCGAGCACCCCCAGCCGCACCAGCAGCGCCGCAATGGTGCATTCCGCCGCCCGCGTGGCCCCGTCGGTGATCTTGAGCGCGATGCCCATCTGCCGGCTCGGCAGGATCGCGATAAAGAACCCCTCCGCCCCGGTCTTGAGCGCCACGGGCTCCGAACAGGCCCGCATCAGCTCGGTACAGGCCCGCCCCTCGCCGGCCACCAGCTCCGGATGCGCGACCATCGCTTGCCACAGCCGGTGCTGCGCACTCTGCCTCGCATCCTTGCCGTCCTCGGCACAGGCAAACCGCGCCATCGCCCGCGCCATCCCGTGCAGCGAGGTGATGAAGTTGGGCGCCGAACACCCGTCGATGCCATAGCCCGGGCTCTCCTCGCCCGTCACCTCCTCGAAGGCCGCAAGACAGGCTTTCTGCACCGGATGATCCGGCTCGACATACTCGGGCCCGGCCCCCAGATGCTGCGCCAGCGTCAGAAACCCGGCATGCTTGCCCGAGCAGTTGTTGTGCACCTGGCAGGGCGCCTCATACGCCCGGATCAAGGCGAACCGCGCCGCATCGTCATCCGGCACCTGCGGGCCACAGCGGAAATCATCGTCCCCCAGCCCCAGATCCGCCAGCCACGCTTTCACCCGATCCGTGTGAATCGCCGCCCCGTTATGCGACGCACAGGCCAGCGCCAGCTGCTCGGCCGTCAGCCCGTAAGCCCCGGCCGCACCGCTCTCGATCAGCGGCAAAGCCTGGATCATCTTCGCCGAACTGCGGGGGTAAACGGCCTCGGCCGGGTTGCCCCAGGCCTCGACGATTTCACCGCTTCCGTCACAGATCACGGCATGGCCGGTGTGACGGCTCTCCGCCATCGGTCCGCGCCAGATTTCGGTCAAGGGGGCCGGGCCTGTCATCATTCACCTTCCTGGCAAGGCTCACGCCTGCGCGAGCGCACGCGAAAACTTGCCAATTGATCCTTTCATGTCTCGCCACTTTCAGGCTAATATTGCAATGTCGAGGGAAAATGGCCGACCCGCAATACAAAACCGGTTAAGCGGCGCGGGCGGTTCAAGAATTTGAGGCTAAGGACAGCTTTGGAGGCTGGAGACGAATGGGATCACCGATGGCACGCCTGACTGCCTTGCGCCTGCTGACGGGCGCCTTCATCGCGGCAACCGCGACCGGCACGGTCGTACAGGCGCAGGAAGAAAGCACCAACCAGGTCGCCGCGAACACGGCGTGGAGCGTTTTCGAAGACAATGACCCGCGCGAATGCTGGGCCGTGTCCTCGCCCACGGAAACCGTCAACACCAAGGAAGGCCGCGTCGTGGCCGTGCGCCGGGGCGACATCCTTCTGATGGCGTTCTACCGCCCCGATGCCGGGGTCGAGGGCCAGCTCACCTTTACCGGCGGCTATCCGTTCGCGTCGTCCTCGACCGTGAACCTCAACATCGGCGGGACCGAGTTCGAGCTGTTCACCGAGGGCGAATGGGCCTGGCCGGCCAGCACGGCAGACGACGCCAAGATCATCGCGGCCCTCAAGCGCGGCACCGACGCGGTTCTCACCGCACGGTCCAGCCGGGGCACGACGACCAAGGACACCTTCTCGCTGCTGGGCTTCACCGCAGCCGTGGAAGAAGCCGAAAAACGCTGTCAGTGACGGCCTGACCGGCTTGCCCCCGATTGATTGAAACAAGGGCGCGCAACCTTTCGGTGGCGCGCCTTCAGTCGCGCGGGGCCGCGGCCCGGCGCAGCCGGTCGTTGATCGCCCGGCCCAGCCCGGTTTCGGGAATGGGCGACACGGCAATCGGCGCACCCTTCGCATCCAGCGCGTGCAGATGCGCGAAAAGGTTCGCCGCCGCCTCCGTCAGATCACCCGAAGCCGACAGGTTGAGATCGCACTCGACCTTCCCGAACCCCAGCAAAACCTCGCCCTCACGCCGGCTCTCGGCCTCCAGCCTTACCGTGGCCCCCGGCGCGTAATGCGACGCCAGCTGCCCCGGCGCCGTCACCGCATCTCCCGCGCCATTCCGGGCCAAAGGCCCGCCCAGCGCCTGCTCGATGGCCTCCGCCGGCAACCCGCCGGGCCGCAGCAAAGTCGGCCCGTCCGTCAGCCCGACAATGGTTGATTCCACCCCAACCTCACAGGCCCCGCCATCCAGGATCGCCCCGATCCGCCCCGCCAAACCGGCCGCCACATGCGCCGCCGTGGTCGGGCTGATCCGGCCAGACGGGTTGGCCGACGGCGCCGCCACCGGCCCGCCGAAAACCCGCAACAACTCCCGCGCCACCGGATGCGCCGGCACCCGCACGGCGAGCGACGGCAGATCGGCCGTCACCAGCGGCGAAATCCCGGCCCCCGCCTTGATCGGCAACACCAGCGTCAGCGGCCCCGGCCAGAACGCACTGGCGAGAACCTCCGCCTCGTGCGACCACTCGACAAACCCCTGCGCCGTCTCGATCCGATCGACATGCACGATCAGCGGGTTGAACCGCGGCCGCCCCTTCGCCTCGAAGATCCGCGCCACCGCCATGTCGTTCGTCGCATCGCCCCCCAGCCCGTAAACCGTCTCGGTCGGAAAGGCGACCAACTCACCGCCCCGCAACACCTCTGCGGCGCGGGCAAACCCGGCGGCATCGGCGGTCAACAGGGTGGTCTCATGGCTCATGGTGGTTCTGACGCGGCGTTTTAGTTGATGGAAGTGCGGCACCCGCTACGCTATGCCTAGCCCGGATGCATAAAGGCCGAAGCCCGTTAAGCCAAGCCACGCAAGCCGCCGGGACCGACCAAATCAGGAGATTTTCGATGCCATATCGCGCCCCTGTCGAGGAATTCAATTTTCTATTTTCCCATGTCGTGAAACTCGAGGACGTCGTCGCGACCGAACGGTTCGCCGACGCCACGCCCGACATGGTCACCGCCATCCTCAACGAGGCCGGCCGCATGTGCGAAGAGGTGCTCGCCCCCCTGCAACGCAACGGCGACCTGCACCCCGCCAAGCTGGAAAACGGCGTCGTCCGCACCAGCCCCGGCTTCGACGAAGGCTACAAGGCCATTGCCGAGGGCGGCTGGGTCTCGATCTCCGCCAGCCAGGAGAACGGGGGCATGGGTCTGCCGATGGCCGTGACCACCGCCGTCAACGAGATGATGAGCAGCGCCTGCCTCAGCCTGCAACTCAACCCCCTGATGACGCAGGGCCAGATCGAGGCGCTGGAAAACCACGCCAGCGACGCGATTCGCGAAACCTACCTGCCCAAGCTCATCTCCGGCGAATGGTCCGGCACGATGAACCTGACCGAAGCACAGGCCGGCAGCGACGTGGGCGCGCTTCGCACCCGCGCCGAGCCCAACGATGACGGCTCTTACGCCATCACCGGCCAGAAGATCTACATCAGCTGGGGCGACAACGATTTCACCGAGAATGTCTGCCACCTCGTCCTCGCCCGTCTCCCCGACAGCGTGCCCGGCACCAAGGGGATCAGCCTGTTCCTCGTGCCGAAATACATCCCCGACGAGAACGGCGCGCCCGGCAAGGCCAACGACCTCAAGGTCGTCAGCCTCGAACACAAGATGGGCCTGCACGGCAGCCCGACCGCTGTCATGCAATATGACGGCGCCCAGGGCTGGCTCATCGGCGAGGAAAACGACGGCATGCGCTGCATGTTCACCATGATGAACAACGCCCGCCTCGGCGTCGGCGTTCAGGGCATCGGCACCGCCGAAGGCGCGCTGCAACACGCGATGGCCTATGCCCAGGACCGCACCCAGGGCAAGACGCCCCTCGAGAACGGCACCGGCACCATCATGGATCACGCCGACGTCCGCCGGATGCTGACCACGATGAAGGCCGAAACCGCCGCCGCCCGCGCCATCGCGCTGGCCAATGCCGTCGCGATCGACATGGCCCACGCCACGGGCGAGGCCGACTGGGCCGCCCGCGCCGCCTTCCTCACGCCCATCACCAAGGCCTTCGGCACCGAAACCGGCGCCAATGTCAGCGATCTGGGCATCCAGGTGCATGGCGGCATGGGCTATATCGAGGAAACCGGCGCCGCCCAGTACGCCCGCGACGTCCGCGTCACCGCCATCTACGAGGGCACCAACGGCATCCAGTCGATGGACCTTGCCGGCCGCAAGCTGATGGACGGGGGCGAGGCCGCCTACGCGCTGCTGGATGAAATCGAGCGCCACGCCGAAGGCGCCCGCGCCACCCTGCCGGACCTGGCCGAACCGGTGTGGAACGCCACCGAATCGCTGCGCGAGGCGACCGAGTGGATGGTCTCGCAGAAGAACGTCACCGACCGCTTCGCCGGCTCCGTCCCCTTCCTCCGGGCCTGGGCCCGCGTGCTCGGCGCCCATTTCCACCTCTGCGCCGCACAGGCCGAAGGCGGCGAGGGCAAACGCACCCGGCTGGCGCGGTTCTATATCCAGCGCCTGCTGCCCGAGCATACGGCCCAACTGGCCCATGCCACGGCCGGGTCGGAAGACCTCTACGCGCTCACCCCCGACGACCTCGTCGCATGACGGACGGACCGAACCAGAAGCTGCGCTACCCCTTCCCCGACCCGCCGGAAAACGGCGCCGCCCTCGAGGTGGCGCCGGGCGTCCTCTGGATCCGTCTGCCCCTGCCGATGGCGCTCGACCACGTCAATGTCTACGCCCTCGACGACGGCGACAGCTGGACCTTGGTCGACACCGGCATGAAGACCGACCACAGCGTGACGCTCTGGGAGGGCCTGCTCGACGGCCCGCTCAAGGGCAAACCCGTCTCGCGCATCATCCTCACCCACCACCACCCCGACCACGTCGGCATGGCCGGCTGGCTGATGGACCGCTTCGGCGCCGAGCTGGTCACCACCCGCACCGCCTGGCTGTTTTCCCGGATGCTCATCCTCGACACCGAGGAAAAGCCCACCCAACAGGCGCTCGACTACTGGCGCGCCTCGGGCATGGACCCCGAGATATACGACGCCCGAAAGACCGAACGCCCCTTCAACTTCTCCGATGTCTGCCACCCGCTGCCGCTGGGCTACACGCGCGTCAAGGAAGGCGACACCCTCCGCGCCGGCGGCCGCTGCTGGGATATCCATATCGGCAACGGCCACGCCCCCGAACACCTCACCCTCTGGAGCCGCGACGACAATCTCGTCATCGCCGGCGACCAGATCATCTCCTCCATCAGCCCCAATATCGGCGTTCACCCCACCGAACCCGAGGCCGACCCCGTCGCCGAATGGCTGGAAGCCTGCGGTCGCTTCCGGTCGCTGGCGCGCGAACATCACTTCGTGCTGAGCGGCCACAAACGGCCCTTCTACGGCCTGCCCATGCGCATGCGCCAACTGATCGAGAATCACCACGGCGCCCTCGACCGCCTCCGCGCCCACCTGACCGAACCGCGCACCGCCGCCGACTGCTTCCCGCCGCTCTTCAAGCGCACCATCGACAAGGGCATCTACGGCCTCGCCCTCGTCGAGGCGGTTGCGCATCTCAATCATCTCCATCACGCTGGCGAAATCACGCGCTGGCGCCGCGACGACGGCGCATGGCTGTGGCAGAGCAGGGAGTGGGCAGACGATGGATGACAAGATCAGAACGGCCGCCGAGGCGGCGGAGAACGATGCCATTCCGCGTTGTCACGAGGTTCACGCCGACCCCGAAACCTGCAAGGGCGGGCGCGACGTGACCAACGGCGTAACCCTCTCCCCGGTCGAGGAAAAAAGCGAAGCCCAATGGGCCTATGAACGCCTGATCCTCTATATCCAGAACTTCGAGAAGACCCTCGACAACGAACACGAGATCGCCATCGGCTTCGCCGGGGCCGAGGCCGGCGTCATCCGGATCGAGGGGATGGGCTTTTTCGACCCCGATATCGTCACCTTCTACGGCAGCGACGCCCACGGCGTGAAAACCCAGCTCATCCAGCATGTCACCCAGCTCAACGTCATGCTGCGCGCCCTGCCCAAGATGATCGAACACGCCGAACCCAACCGCATCGGATTCCGCCTCGTCGAAGACCTCGAACGCGCCTGACCGACCGGCATTGCGACATTTCGGGCCCAACCGCCCACAGGGTGGTGACAGCCCCCGGCAAATGCAGTATCCAACGCACCGACCGAGTATTTTCCAAGCAGGGAACGACCCCAGATGGCTGACCACAAGCATGGCGAGATGGATATCGAAACCCAGGAGAAGACCTTCGAGGGCTTCATCCGTTTCACGGCCTGGGCCTGTGTCCTGATCGTCGTGGCGCTGATCTTCATGGCGCTGGTCAACGCCTGAGGCGCCCGGCGCCCTTTCACGACAGTCCGGCCACTTCTCACCCCCGATCGCCCTGGCGCTCGGGGCCAATGGCGCGTCTCCACCGTTTACCTTGCGGCATGCAATCTGCCGTGACTTGACCTCCCGCCCGCGCTATACTGCCACGAACGGCGCCGGAAAGAGCGCGAAGAGGCAAGAGGCATGGCAACAGCGGAAAAGCTGACCGCGCGCTGGACGCGTTTTCAGAACCGGGTCGCGGCCCGACGGGCGGTCATGGGCCGGCCGGCCACCGCGTTCGTCTCGCAACCCGAACCGCGCACCATCGGCAGCTATGCCCGCGGGCGCCAACTGGCCGCCGGAAATTTCCTCTTCGCCGGGCACCTGATCCAGAAACCCGACGCCGACATGTGGGAGATCGAGCCGCCCGACCACGCCTTCGCCGAGGCGCTGCACGGCTTCGGCTGGCTCGACGACCTCGTCGCCGCCGGCGACGCGCCGGCCCGCGCCCGGGCACAGGAATGGCTCTGGGGCTGGATCGACCATTACGGGCGCGGCCGCGGCCCGGGTTGGACACCCGACCTCACCGGCCGCCGCCTGATCCGCTGGATCAGCCACGCCTTCTTCCTCCTCAGCGGCCGCGGCAGCGAGGATTCCCACGCCTTCTACCGCTCGATGGCGGCCCAAACCATCTTCCTCGGCCGCCGCTGGGGCGCCACCGCCCCCGGCCTGCCCCGCTTCGAGGCCCTCACCGGCCTGATCTATGCCGGCATTTCCCTCGAAGGCATGGAAAACCAGGTCGCCCCCGCCGTCGCCGCGCTCGACAGGGAATGCGCCGAGAAGATCGACGCCCAGGGCGGCCTGCCCACCCGAAATCCCGAGGAACTGCTCGACGTCTTCACCCTGCTGACATGGGCCGCCGTCGCGCTCAGCGAATCCGGCAAGGGCGTCAGCAATGCCCATTGGTCGGCCATCGAACGCATTGCCCCGACCCTGCGCACCCTGCGCCACGCCGATGGCGGGCTGGCGCGGTTCCACGGCGGCGGCAAGGGCCTCGAGGGCCGGCTCGACCACGCGCTCGCCAACAGCGGCGTGAAAACCCGCGCGGCGAACGGGCTGTCGATGGGCTTTGCCCGGCTCAGCGCGGGCCGCACCAGCGTCATCGTCGATGCCTCGCCACCCCCTGCCGCCAAGGCCTCGGGCGATGCGCACGCCTCCACCCTGGCCTTCGAACTGACCTCGGGCCGCCGGCCGCTCATCGTCAACTGCGGCTCGGGCGCCAATTTCGGGCTGGAATGGCGCCGCGCCGGGCGCGCCACCCCCTCGCATTCCACGCTGGTGCTGAACGAACAGTCCAGCGCCCGGCTGGGCGCCCTGCGCGACGGCCACGAGTACCTCGTCAGCGCCCCCCGCCGCGTGCCCATCGAGGTCAGCCAGGCCTCCGACGGGCTGCGCTTCGAGGGCGGTCACGACGGCTATGTCCGGGAATACGGCCTCACCCATGTGCGCAAGCTGGAACTCACCTTCGACGGGCGCGGGCTGGCGGGCGAAGACATGCTCGTCACGCTCGACGACGGCGACAAGGAACGCTTCGACAAGGCGCTCGATACCTCCGGCCTCGAAGGCATCCCGTTCGACATCCGCTTTCACCTGCATCCCGATGTCGACGTCTCTCTCGACATGGGCGGCACCGCGGCCTCGATGGCGCTGATGAGCGGCGAAATCTGGGTCATGCGGGTCGACGGAAACGTCGATATCACCGTCGAGGGCAGCGTTTACCTCGAAAAAACGCGCCTCAAGCCCCGTGCGACCAAACAGATTGTTCTATCCGGCCGCATGATGGAGTATGCGACCCGCGTGAGATGGTCACTGGCCAAGCCGCAGGACTCGCCCATCGGTATCCGCGATCTGGCGCGGGACGCGCGCGACCCGGTGACCGAATACTGACCTGAACCGACCAAGGACATGCTGCCGATGACCGATCTTGCGCCCCTTCGCCGCGCCCTTCTTTCCGTTTCCGACAAGACCGGGCTGGTCCGGCTGGGCAAGGCCCTGTCCGAGCGCGGGGTCGAACTCCTGTCGACCGGCGGCAGCGCCAAGACGCTTCGCGAAGCCGGGCTCGACGTGCGCGACGTGGCCGAGGTGACAGGCTTCCCCGAGATGATGGACGGTCGGGTGAAAACCCTGCACCCGATGGTGCATGGCGGCCTGCTGGCGCTGCGCGACAATGCCGATCACGTGGCGGCGATGGAACAGCACGGCATCGGCCCGATCGACCTTCTGGTCGTCAACCTCTACCCGTTCGAGGAAACGGTCGCCAAGGGCGCCGATTACGACACCTGCATCGAGAACATCGATATCGGCGGCCCGGCCATGATCCGCGCGGCGGCCAAGAACCACGCCTTCGTCTCGGTGGTCGTCGATGTCGAGGATTACCAGCCCCTCCTCGACGAGCTCGACGCCAATGACGGCCAAACCACTTACGAGTTCCGCCAGCGCCTCGCGCTGACCGCCTATGCCCGCACCGGCGCCTATGACGCCGCCGTGTCGGGCTGGATGGCACAGGCGCTGGGCGAGAAAACCCCCCGCCGCCGCGCCTTCGCCGGCACGCTGGCGCAAACCCTCCGCTATGGCGAGAACCCGCACCAGTCCGCCGCCTTCTACAAGGACGGCTCCTCCCGCCCCGGCGTCGCCACCGCCACCCAGCACCAGGGTAAGGAACTGAGCTACAACAACATCAACGACACTGACGCCGCCTTCGAACTGGTCAGCGAATACCCCACCGAAGACGGCCCCGCCTGCGCCATCATCAAGCACGCCAACCCCTGCGGCGTGGCCCAAGGGCCGACGTTGCGCGAGGCCTACATGCGCGCCTTCGATTGCGACCGCACCAGCGCCTTCGGCGGCATCATCGCCCTCAACCAGCCCCTCGACGGCGAAACCGCCGAGGAGATCGCGAAGATCTTCACCGAGGTGGTCATCGCCCCCGGCGCCGATGACGACGCAAAGGCGATCTTCGCCGCCAAGAAGAACCTGCGCCTCCTGACCACCGATGGCCTCGCCAGTCCGGGCGCCCCCGCGCTGGCCTTCAAACAGGTCTCCGGCGGCCTTCTCGTGCAAGACAAGGACAACGGCCAGGTCAACGTCACCGATCTCCGCGTCGTCACCAAGCGCGCGCCGACCGACCGCGAGATGTCCGACATGCTGTTCGCGTGGAAAGTCGCCAAGCACGTCAAGTCCAACGCCATCGTCTACGTCAAGGACGGCGCCACCGTCGGCGTCGGCGCCGGCCAGATGAGCCGCGTCGACAGCTGCCGCATCGCCGCCCGCAAATCGCAGGACATGGCCGCCGAACTCGGCCTCGACGCCCCGCTCACCCAGGGCAGCGTCGTCGCATCGGACGCGTTCTTCCCCTTCGCCGACGGCCTGCTGACCGCGGCCGAGGCCGGGGCGACCGCCGTGATCCAGCCCGGCGGTTCGATGCGCGACGACGACGTCATCGCCGCCGCCGACGAGGCCGGGCTCGCCATGGTCTTGACCGGCATGCGCCACTTCCGGCACTAACACCGGCGCCACGCGTCAGGAGAACAAGATGCCCACCGTTTTCATCGCCGGGGTCCTCACCTTCCTCGTCGACCAGATCACCAAGTACTGGGTCGTGCACGTGCTCGAGCTCGACCGCCTGCGCGACATGCCCATCTGGCCGCCCTTCCTGAACTTCAAGATGGCGTGGAACTACGGCATCAATTTCGGCCTCTTCCAGGGCGACACCGACACCACCCGCTGGATCCTGATCGGAATCGCCCTGCTGATCTCGGGCGTCGTCCTGTGGTGGATCCGGCGCGAACCTGGCGGCATCTGGCAAAAAATCGCCGCCGGCCTGCTGATCGGCGGGGCCATGGGCAATGTCGTGGACAGGCTGGTCTACGGGGCCGTCGCCGACTTCCTGAACATGTCCTGCTGTGGCATAGACAACCCTTACGCCTTCAACGTGGCCGATATCGCGGTTTTCGCCGGGGCCGTCGGTATGGTAATCTTCACGGGCGAGAAAAAGGCCGCGTGACCTTTTCTTCGTGATGGGTTAGACGTGGCGCGACGAGTTTGGGAGATTTGCGGATGATGCTGCCGCGGAAGATCATGATGATTGGGCTGGTGCTTGTGGTGGCCGCGTGTTCGCGCGACCGCGATGTCACGCTGACCCGGTTCAAGAACACCGGCGACGGGCCGGACGAGTTCTCGATCGCACCGGGCAAACCGCTCGAGGCTCCCGAAAGCTATGCCGCCCTGCCGACCCCGCAGCCGGGCGCCGCGAACCGCACCGATCAGAACCCCAAGGCCGACGGCATCGCCGCCCTTGGCGGCAACCCGGCCGCCACGGCCGACGCGGGCGTCGCCCCGGGCGACGCGGGCCTCGTCCGCCATGCCGCCCGCTATGGCACCGATCCGACGATCCGCCAGCGCCTGCGCGTGGAAGACAAGGAAATCCGCCGCAACTACGGGCGCCGGAACATTTTCCGCATCGGGCCGCGCGACAACTACACCGACGCCTACAAGCGCCAGTGGCTTGATTCGGATGCCGAGCAGCGCCGCATGCGCAATGCCGGCGTGATCACGCCCACCGCGCCGCCGCCGTCCTCGCGCTGAGCCTCGGCACAGTCACAACCCGGTCAGACTGCTTGAATTGCGTTGGTACAGCCGTATCTTCGCAGGTATACCCGTTCGTGAAATGGGTTCAGGGCAAGGAGGCAGGTCATGAAACGATTTCTGGCCATGCTCGCCGTGGTGGTCACGGCGGCAGGTACGGCGCAGGCCGACGATCAGGTCACATCCTACAGGCTCGACAACGGGATGGAGGTGATCGTCGTGGAAGATCACCGCGCCCCCGTGGTCGTGCACATGGTGTGGTACAAGGCCGGCTCGGCCGATGAAAAGCCCGGCGTCTCGGGCGTCGCGCACTTCCTCGAACACCTGCTCTTCAAAGGCACCGAAACCCTCGACGACGGCGAGTTCTCGGCCACCGTCGCCCGCAACGGCGGCCGCGACAACGCCTTCACCAGCTACGACTACACCGCCTATTACCAGCGCGTCGCCGCCGACCGTCTCGAACTGATGATGAAGATGGAGAGCGACCGCATGGTGAATCTCCAGCTCGACGAATCCGTCATCGCGACCGAACGCGACGTGATCATCGAGGAACGCAACATGCGGGTCGAGAACAACCCCGGCGCCCTCTTCCGCGAACAGGCCAGCGCGGCGCAGTATCTCAACCACCGCTACGGCGTGCCGATCATCGGCTGGCAGCACGAGATGCTCGACCTCGATCTCGACGATGCGCTCGACTATTACGAAACCTACTACGCCCCGAACAACGCGGTCCTGATCGTCGCCGGCGACGTCCAGCCCGACGAGGTCAAGGCGCTCGCCGACCAGTATTACGGCGCGCTGCCGGCCAACCCCGACCTGCCCGAACGCGCCCGCCCGCAGGAGCCGCGCCAGATGGCCGAACGCCGGCTTATCTACGAAGACCCCCGCGTCGGCCAACCCTACGTGATGCGCAGCTACCTCGCCCCCGAGCGCGACAGCGGTGACCAGGAAGAGGCCGCCGCGCTGACCGTCCTGGCCGAGGTGCTCGGCGGCGGAACCACCTCGCTCCTGTCCGAGAAGCTGCAGTTCGAAGACCGCAAGGCCGTCTACACCTCGGCCTATTACAGCGGCAAATCCCTCGATGACACGACCTTCGACCTGATCCTCGCCCCGGCACCCGGCGTGACGCTGGAACAGCTCGAAGCGGATCTGGACGAGGTGATCGCCAACTTCCTCGAAGAAGGCATCGCCCCCGGCCGGCTCGACCGCATCAAGAGCCTCCTGAACGCCGACCAGATCTATGCCCGCGACGATGTCTACCAGGTTGCGAACCGCTATGGCCGGGCCCTGACCCAGGGTCTGACCGTCGAGGATGTTCAGGCATGGCCCGGGCTTCTCCAGAACGTGACCGAGGAAGACGTGCTGAACGCCGCCCGCAAGGTGTTCAACCGCGACAAGGCCGTCACAGGCTACATGAAGGCGTCGGAGGTGACCCAATGATCCACGTACGAGTTCTCTTCGCGCCGCTGTTGGCGCTCGCGCTGACGCTCACCGCCCTGCCCGCCCGGGCCGAGGTCGACATCAAGGAAGTCACAACCCCCGGCGGTATCGAGGCCTGGCTGGTCGAGGAACACTCCCTGCCCTTCGTGGCGCTGGAGCTGCGCTTTCGCGGCGGCACCTCGCTCGACGCCGAAGGCAAGCGCGGCGCCGTCAGCCTGATGACCGCCCTGCTTGAAGAAGGCAGCGGCGATCTCGATTCCCGCGGGTTCGCCCGCGCCGCCGAGGAGCTGGCGGCCGAATTCTCCTACAACGCCAGCGACGACGCGGTCAGCGTCTCGGCCCGCTTCCTCACCGAAACCCGCGACGAGGCGATAGACCTCCTGCGCGCCAGCATCGCCGACCCGGCCTTCAACCCGCAGGCCGTCGAACGGGTCCGGGCCCAGATCGTCTCGATCCTGCAATCCGACCTGAAAGACCCCGACGAGATCGTGCGCAACGCCTTCGGCAAGCTCGTCTTCGGCGATCACCCCTATGGCACGCCGGAAAACGGCACCATCGAAAGCGTCGGCGCCCTGACCCGCGAAGACCTCGAGGCCGCCCACAAGGCCGTTTTCGCCCGTGACAGGGTCTATGTCAGCGCCGTCGGCGACATCTCCGAGGACGAGCTCGCAACCCTGATCGACGACCTGCTCGGCGACCTGCCCGAAACCGGCGCGCCCCTGCCGGGCGAGGCCGACGTGAACCTGCCGGGCGGCGTTCAGGTTGTCGACTACGATACCCCGCAATCGGCCGTCATCTTCGGCCAGCCGGGCCTCGAACGCGACGATCCCGATTTCTTCGCCGCCTACGTCCTCAACCACATCATCGGCGGCGGCGGCTTCTCGTCCCGGCTGATGACCGAGGTGCGCCAGAAACGCGGCCTGACCTACGGCATCTACTCCTACCTGTCGCTCAAGGACAACGCCCAGACATGGATCGGCTCGGTCTCCTCGGCCAACGACCGGGTTGCCGAGGCGATCGAGGTGATCCGCGACCAGTGGGCCAGCGTCAAGGAAAACGGCGTCACCGCCGAGGAACTGGAAGACGCCAAGACCTACATCACCGGCGCCTACCCCCTCCGCTTCGACGGCAACGGCCCGATTGCCGATATCGCCGTGGGCATGCAGGTCGATGGCCTGTCCAAGGATTACATCGCCACGCGCAACGACAAGATGAACGCCGTGACGCTGGAAGACGTGAACCGGGTGGCGCGGGAACGGCTCGACCCCGATAAGCTGACCTTCGTCGTCGTCGGACAGCCCGAAGGCCTCAACTCGACCATAAACTGACCGGCGCGCGCCGTTTTCCGCCCGGAAAACGGGGTAGAAAATACGCATTTTCTACCCCGGAATTTTCCAAAATTCCGGCGACGCCCTCAAAGCGTCGCAGCCAGCCTTTCGCCCAGCGCCGGGTCCGCGTTCTCCAGCGGCGGCCGCAGGTTCAGCCACCGCGCATCCCCCGACTGGTACGCCTTCAACGCCTTCAGCGCCGGGATCAGCCCGCCATCCTGCACCGCCTTGCGATGCACGTTGACCGGCCCCAACGCCGCCGCGGCCGCCTCCCATTTCCCCGCCGCCGCCAGGTCGTACACCCCCCGGATCGCCGCCACGTTCGAATTGCAGCTGGCCGAGATACACCCGCCCCCGCCCAGCTTCACCGCGTCGACCAGGTAGCTCTCCGACCCCGGAAACACCGAGATTCCCGGCGCCGCCTCAATCACCGCCTTGGTGTTCTCCCAATTGCCGGAGCTGTCCTTGTAGGCCACCACCACCTCGGGAAAGGCCGCGTTCAACCGCGCCGCCAAGCCGGGCGATACCCCGATCCCCGCCATCTGCGGGATGTGATACAAACACACCTTCAACCGGTCCGACCCAACACTTTCGATCAACCCGCTGAAATACCGGTAAAGCCCCTCGTCCCCCGCATTGACGAAGAAAAACGGCGGCAACGTCATCACCGCCGCACAGCCCAGCTCCACCGCATGCCGGCAGAGAGTCGCCGTCTCCTCCATGTTGCACAGCCCCGTGCCCGGCATCATCTGCCCCGGCCTTGCCGTGCCGGAAGAGGCCAGCAGCTCCACCATCGCCATCCGTTCCCGCATCGACTGGCTCAGTGCCTCCGACGTGGTGCCGAAGGGCGAGATGTAATGCGCCCCGCCCGCCAGGCAGGCCCCGGCATGGGCGAGGTAAAGATCCTCGGCAATGCTGAAATCGTCGTTGTAAGGCGTCAGGATCGGCGTGATGACACCGCGAAACCGCTCGGCCATGGGTTGGTCCTCCCTCAGTACCCGCGCCCCGGGTCGACAATGTTCTTCAGCGTCTCGCCCTTCTGCCACCGCTTCAGGTTCTCGATGAACATGTCGAAGGAATTCAGGTCCCACCCCTCGTAAACGCCCGAACTGTGCGGCGACAGGATGATGTTGTCGAGATCCCAGAACGGGCTCTCCTCCGGCAGCGGCTCCTCGGCGAACACATCGAGCCCCGCACCCGCGATCCGCCGCGCCTGCAACGCCTCGAGCAGCGCGTCACTGTCGATCACGCCCCCGCGCGAGACATCCACCAGCACGGCCGACGGCTTCATCGCCGCGAAATCCTCCGCCCCGATCAAACCTCGCGTCGACGGCAACAGCGGCACCGACACCACGATCATGTCCGCTTGCCCCCACAGCTTCGGCAGATCCTCCGCCGCATGCACCTCGTCGAGGTTCTCCATCGGCTCCGGCCGCGCCCGTGTCCCGATCACATGCATCCCGAACGCCTGCGCCCGTTTCGCCACGGCCTGCCCGGTCTGGCCCAGCCCCACGATCAGCAGCGTCTTGCCCTTGAGCGAGGTCATCAACCGCGACCCGCGCCAATGCCTCTCCGCCTTGTCCCGCGCCAGCCCCTCGATATCGAGGCTGAAATGCAGCGCACAGCCAAAGGCGTATTCCGCCATCATATGCGCCGCCACCCCGGCGGAATTGGTCACTGTCGTCTGCTCGGCATCCCACCGGCCAAGGTGATCGCAGCCCGATCCGCCGACCGATACCCAACCCGGCCCCTCCGGCCCCATCAGCAGATCAGTCGGAAAGCCCTCGTTCCCGGCAAACTTGATCGAATACACCACGTCCGGCCTGAACTCCGCCAGCATCCTTTCGGTATCCTCGTACCGGGTCAGCTCGGCCACCTCGGCCTCGGGCACGGCCTGCCGCAACCGCGCCGTCATCGGCCCGGGATTGTCGTTCATGATGATGACTCTGGGGGCGTCCTTGGTCATGCGTCTCCTTCCGGGGTGATCAGCCGCGTCAGCTCGGCCAGCTTCACCGTGTTGTCCAGCATTGCATCCCGCATCGCCCAGATGGCGCGGCTGCGGGCGGGTGAAAGCACGCCCTCGCAGAAATCGTGGAACTTCGCCTCGACCTCGGCATCGGTGCGCCATGCGCCGGGGCCACCGCTGGCGGGCACATCGCCCGAAGTCAGCTTGCGGCCATCCGTCAGCGTCACCTCGATATCCGACCAGCGGCTCGCGGGAAAGCGGGCATTGTGCTTGTCCGTCGCCACGGCGGTGATCCGGGGGATGATCGCGGCAACGTCCGGGTCGTCCAACCCCTCATCCGCCACGTGCCGCGGCGCGAGCGTGCCATGCTGCAACATCACCGCCACGACGTAATGCAGCGAATACTGCGCCTGCGTCGTCGTCTCGGGCATCCCCGCATACAACCTCGCCGCCTCGTCGAAGGTCCGCACCTCGACCGCCGCAACCTGGTCGGCGGTCAGGCCGTGCTCTTCCCGCAATTTCCGCATTGCATCCACCGCCGGATGCCCCCAGCGACAGCTCGGATAGGGCTTGATGTAGTTCTCCGCCACCGTCCACTCGGCCCCAAGATCGGCCCAGTAGGCCGCAACCTCCGGCGCCTCGGCGGTGATCGCCGGCGCCCCGGTAAACCCCCGCATCGCCAGAAGCGCCGCGTTCACCCCCACCAGCGCCCCCATGCCCGACCCGTCATGCAGCATCGTCGGGTTGTCGATCTCCCGCATCATCTGGCTTCTTGGCCCATGATACTCGGCAATCCCCATCGCGTGGCGCAGCGTCTCCGCATCGGCGCCCTCCAAATGACAGCCCAGCGCCGCCACCCCCAGCCCGTTCCATGCGCCCGAGGTGTGGTAATCGCTCACCGTCCCATGCAGCGCCACCGCTGCCCGCGTCGCCACCTCGTAGGCCACCACCATCGCCCGCAACGCCTCCGGCCCGGTCAACTCGGGGTGCCGCTCGGCAAAGGCGAACAGCGCCGGCACCACGGCACAGCCGATATGGCCCTTCGTCGGGTAATACCCGTCATGCCCATCGAGGTTGTCGATCTGCGTTGCCAAGGCCCAGGCCGCGCCGGGCATGCTCACCACCCGCCCGTCAAACAACATCGGCGCCGCAAACTCCGCACGACCCGCCCCGTGAAAATCCACCGCGAACTCCCGCGCGATCCCGCCAACCTTCAGCCGCGTGGCGCCTGCCGCCACCCCCAGCGTGTCGATCAGCAATGTCGCCGCATGCCGCATCGCGTGCTCCGGCACGGCAAGCTCTCGGGTCAGCGCAAATTCCGCGATCTGCGCAAACTGCTCTGCGCCGGGGCGGGCGACGGCACTCATGGGCTTGTTCATCGAAAAATCCTTTCAGGAAATCGCCCATATCCGGGCAGGGGGTCGGAAAAGCCGGCCATGGCCTCGACCATCATCGCCCGGTTCGAGGCGACGACAGGGCGCGTACCAGCGTCTCGATCTCGGCAATCGCCCCGGCTGCGGATGGTCATGGCTGGCCTCCTTCTCCCCCGATCCTTCAGGAGCGTGCTAGGCAAATCCATGTCAATTGCGACATCCCCGGTCGCGACCGGACCACCGGCACCCATTGTACCGCCACACCCCGGCCCAAACCCGATGCCGCCGACCGTCACTCATACCCCGAAACGGCAGCGCGGGCGGCACATCATGCCGCCCGCGCCATCCTTCCTCATGTCCCGCCGTCAGGGCAGGAAGGTCAGCCCGAGGCCGATCACCACGCCGCTCGCCACCAGGACGATCAGGCAGAAGCCCATGATGTCCTTGGCCGACAGCCCCGCGATCGCCAGCGCGGGCAGCGCCCAGAACGGCTGGATCAGGTTGGTCCAGGTATCGCCCCAGGCCACCGCCATCGCCGTGCGGGCCGGGTCGACCCCAAGCGCCCTGCCGGCTTCCAGCATGATCGGCGCCTGCACGGCCCATTGCCCGCCGCCCGACGGCACGAACATGTTGACGATACCCGCCGACAGGAAGGTGAAGAACGGCAGGCTCTGGGCCGACGAGATATCGACGAACGCGTTAGACAGCGTCACCGCCAGCCCCGAGCCGACCATCATGCCCATGATCCCCGCGTAGAACGGGAACTGGATGATGATACCGCTGGCCCCGTTCACGGCCTTCTTGACCGATGCCAGGAACTGCGAGGGCCGGCCATGCAGCAGGATCCCCACGAAGATCAGCGTGAAGTTGACGATGTTCAGGTTAAGCCCGCCATCGGTGCCGAAGATGTAGTAAAGGACGTAAACCATGCCCAGCACACCCGACGCGATCGACAGCACCATGCTGTTTTCCAGCCGCGTCGAGGGGGTGTTCGCCGCCTCGGTCACCTCTTCTTCCTCCTCGACCAGCTTGGCCGGGTCGACCGTCACGGTGTCTTCCTTCGACGGCATGATCATCCAGTTGACCAGCGGCACCACGATGAACAGCCCCAGCACGATACCAAGATTCATCACCGAGAAGATCGTTTCGCTGGTGGGGATCACCCCGATCATGTCGACCGTGAAATGGTCCTCGGTCGCGATCACCAGCGGCACCGAACCCGAAAGCCCGCCATGCCACACCATGAACCCGCTATAGGCGCTCGCGATGGCCAGCCGATAGTCGAGATTGGGCAGGCAGCGCGCCAGTTCCCGCGCAAACAGAGCCCCGATAACCAGCCCGAAACCCCAGTTTACCCACGCCGCGAACAACGAGACGACCGTGACGAGAACGATGCCCTGCCCCGGCGTGTTGGCCATCCGGGCCAGCGCCTGAAGCAGCTTCTTGAAAATCGGCGTGCTCGCGACAACGAAACCCGACACCAGGATGAGCACCATCTGCATGGCAAAGCTCAGCAGGTTCCAGAACCCCTCGCCCCAGAATGCAGCCATCGCAACGGGCCCGTGCCCCTCGATCAGCATCCCGCCCCCGAACACCACAAGCGTCAGAATCAGGACCAGAACGAACGCATCCGGCAGGTAACGCTCCACCATTTGCACGGACGCGCGGGTTATACCCTGTAACATATTGAATATTCTCCCTATTTATGATTTTCGCGGGCGTATCGGCATTTGGTCCGCAAGCCCCATTTCGGTTTCCAGAAGCTGCGCGGCCGACAACAGGTCAAAGTCGCCCTTGGGCTTGCCTATCAGTTGAAGTCCCACGGGCAACCCCGAGCGGGTCGTCCCGCAAGGCACGGAAATCGCCGGACAGCCGGTCAGCGTGATGACGAAGGTCAGGAACATCCAGTCGATATACGTGGTCAGCTCCGTGTCGCCGATATGGGTCGGGAACCGCTGTTCCACCGGGTAGGGCGGCACCGCGACCGTCGGACAGGCCAGGATGTCGTATGTCTCGAAGAACGCCGCGACCTTGTGGAAAATGGCGGCACGCGCGCGCTCCGCCTGCAGCACTTCGTCGGCCGTGATGTTCTGACCCTTCTCGATGTTCCAGATGATCTCGGGCGCGACCAGGTCGCGGTCGGTTTCCAGAAGGTCGCCCCGCACGCTGGCCACGAGAATGGCACGCAGCGTCTGGAACGCCTCCAGCCCGCCCGAGAAATCCGGGCACGCCTCGTCCACCCCGGCGCCCACGGCCGAAAAGGCCATCGCGCCGGCGCGGCACGTCTCGGCCACCTCCGGGTCGACCAGCGACAGGTTCAGATCGGGCGTATAGGCCACGCGCTTCGGCGCTTTCGGCGCCTTGACCGCCTCGACAAAGGGCACGCTTGGCGCCGGATGAGACAGCGGGTCACGCCCGTGACCATGTGCGAGCGAATCGAGCATCAGCGCCGTATCCGCCACGTTCCGCGCCATCGGGCCTTCCACCCAAAGCGGGTCGAACGCGGGCAGCCCGGCGCCCCGGGGAACCCGGCCGACACTGGGGCGCAGCCCCACGATCCCGCAATAGCTCGCCGGGATGCGCAGGCTGCCGCCAAGGTCGTTGCCCGTCGCAAGCCACGCCTCGCCCACGGCCAGCGCGGCGGCCGACCCGCCCGACGATCCGCCAACCGTCATCCGCTGGTCCCACGGGTTGCGGGTGGCCCCGAAGACCGGGTTGAACGTGTTCGCGCCCGCAATCTCCGGCACGTTCGACTTGGCCATCGGAATGCCGCCGCTCTCCTCCAGCGTCTCGACGGTATAATCCGATGCCTCGACCCTGTTCTCGGCAAAGATCGGCGAGCCATAGGTCGTCAGCTGCCCGCCCACGTCGTTGTAATCCTTCACCACCACCGGCAGCCCGGCCAGCCAGCCGGGCCGGTCGGCCCCGGCATGCGCCTGCGAGGGGAACGCCTTGGCCGCGGCCCGCGCCTCCTCGAAGAACCGGATGGGCAGGGCGTTGATATCCGGCTCGACCTCCTCGATCCGGGCAATCGCGGCATCGACGAAATCCAGCGGCGTCGCCTCCCCCGACTTCAGCAGCCCCACGGCCTGCGTCGCGGTCATCTCGATGAATTCGTCAGTGGTACTCGGCTTGGCGCTCATGTTCGGTCCTCCCGTTTCAAAAGTCTTTGTCAGCGTATCCATGGTGCAGTCCTCCTACGCGTCGCTCGTGGGCCGGGCGGGCGCATAAAGATCGGCAAACCGGCCCCGCAATTCGTTCTTCTGCACCTTGCCCATCACGTTACGCGGCAGCGCGTCGACCACCATCACCGTCTTGGGCTGCTTGTACCTTGCCAGCGTGCCCGACAGCGCATCCAGCACGCACGCCTTGTCGATCACGGCCCCGTCCTTCGGCACCACGATGGCCGTGACGCCTTCGCCGAAATCCGGGTGCGGCAAGCCGACGACGGCAGATTCCGCCACCTCCGGCAGGGCATCGATCATCGTCTCGATCTCCTTCGGGTAAACGTTGTACCCACCGGTGATCACCAGATCCTTGTTTCGTCCGACAATATGCAGATAGCCGTCGGCATCCATCCGGCCGAGGTCCCCGGTGATGAAAAAACCGTCGTCGCGAAACTCGTCTGCGGTTTTCTCCGGCATCCGCCAATAGCCCTGGAACACGTTCGGGCCCCGCACCTCGATCGCGCCGGTCTCGCCCCCCGGCACCACGTCCCCGGTCTCGAGGTCGGTCACCCGCACCTCCACCTCCGGCAGCGGGAAACCCACTGCCCCGACGCGGCGCTCTCCGTCATAGGGGTTCGAGGCGATCATGCAGGTCTCGGTCATCCCATAGCGTTCCAGGATAGTGTGCCCCGTGCGCTCGGCAAACCGGGCGTGCGTCTGCTCCTGAAGCGGCGCAGAGCCCGACACGAACAGCCGCATCGCCGCCGTCGCCAACGGGTCGAGCCGGGGCGAGGCCAGAAGCCGCGTGTAAAAGGTCGGCACCCCCATCAGCACCGTCGCGTCGGCCATCTCGTCGATGATCTCGTCGGGGTCGAACCGCGTCAGGAAAATCAGCGTCGCCCCGCTCGCAAGCGCCATGTTGCACGCCACGAAAAGACCGTGCGTGTGAAAGATCGGCAGCGCGTGGATCAGCCGGTCATTCTCGGAAAACCGCCAGGTTTCGTTCAGCGCGACAGCGTTCGACGCAAGGTTCCCATGGCTCAGGATCGCACCTTTCGATCGCCCGGTCGTCCCCGAGGTATACAGGATCGCGGCCGGGTCATCGGCCGCGCGCGCCACCGCCTGCGCCTGCTCTGTCGCCCCGGCGGCACGCGCCATCAACGTCCCGTCGCCAACCGTGCCCAGGCTCTCCACCGCCATCGCCGCCGAGCCGCGCGGCAAATGCGCGTCAAGCGTCTCCGGCGTGCACACGAACAGCCGCGGCTCGGCATCCCCTAGGAAATAGTCGATCTCCGCCCCCGTATAGCCCGTGTTGAGCGGCAGAAACACGGCCCCCGCCCGAAGACAGGCCAGGTACAGCATCACCGCCTCGGGGCTCTTCTTCACCTGCGCGGCCACACGGTCCCCCGGGCCGACGCCCAGCTCGGTCAGCACGCTCGCCAGCCGCCGCACCGTGGCCCGCGTTGCGGCATAGCTCACGTTCGGCCGCTCTTTCAGTTCGAACAGCACCTTCTCTCCGTCTGCCTCGCAACGGCGGTCGAACATGTCATGGATCGTGCAAGTCATCAGTCAGGTCTCCGCTCTGCGGTCAGGGTCGGTTTGGAAAACAATCAGGCCGGCAGCGCCGTCACTGCCATCGGCAATCCTCCTGTTGCATACCCATCTTATACATTTTGCCCATTCTGTTGTATATAACAGAATAAGCTATGGATATTTATCAGCCAACCAACTATATTTCCTCTACCTTTTGGGGAGGAGGTCACCGCACATGGCACGCAAGTCCAACACGGTTCGCATTCGCGAAGCCCTGGAAAACGCGATCGTGAATGGCCGATTCGTGCCCGGCACGCGGCTTGATCCCGCGATGCTCGCGCAGGAATTCGAATGCTCGCGCACACCGATCCGCGAAGCCCTGCAACAGCTCGAGGCCTCGGGCCTTGTCCGCATCCACTCCAAACAGGGCACCTTCGTGTCCGAATGGAATGTCGAGGAACTGGCCGAGCGGTTCGAGGCGATGGCCGAGATGGAAGCGACATGCGCCCGCCTCGCCGCACGCCGCATCACCGACACCGAGCTTGCGGAACTCGAGGCTAGGCACGAGGCCTGCCGCCAACTGGCCGCGGACGAGCGCTTCGACGACTACTATGCCGAAAACTCGGCCTTCCACGCCTGCATCTACCGCGCCACCCACAACGCCTTCATCGCGCAGGAGGCCATGCGCCTCCACGCGATGCTGCAACCCTATCGCCGCATCCAGCTGCAGGTGCGCAACCGGGTGAAGCGCTCTTTCAACGAACACGAGGCCGTGGTCGCCGCCATCCGCGACGGCGACGACGCGGCCGCCGAACAGGCCATGCGCGGTCACGTCCTCATCCAGGGCGACCGCTTTCACGACCTCCTCGCCGCCCTCCGCTCCGACGCCGCTGGCCGCTGACCGCGCCGCGCGTCAGTCAAAAGAACAGGGAACCAGCCAAAGCGCCTCGGCCATTCCGGCCTCGATCAGGGCCTGCGAAAGCGCACCGGACGCAAAATAGACACTGAAAAGGCCGGGGTCATACCAAAGGTCCGCCGTCCCCTGCTGCTCAGCGGACAGGACGATATCGCCGGCTCCGACATCGAATTCGACAAAGCGCTGGCTGTCCCCGGGTTGCTCCGGCACCAGGTTCCGGCACCGGTCGATGATCACCGGGTAGGTCGGTGAAACCGGCTTCACCACCAGCGAGTAATAGGCCAGCCCCCGGTCCGCCCCTTTCGGCGCCGTCAATTCGACCGGGCGGATCAGGGCCGGCCCAAGGTCGAACCCCCGAAGCAGGTCGGCCAGGGGTTCCGAGATGGTCAAACCGCCCGCCATGAAGAACGGCGGCAAAGGGCGCCATTTCGCCCCCTCGCGGTCATCACCCGTCAGCGTCACCCGTTTCGCCGGCCCCTTGATGAGCCTGCGCTTGAGCGGCGACATCGCCTCCAGCCGTTCCTTGGGTATGTCGATCTCATAGCGGTCATGCACATCGACCCCGAAGGAAAAATCCGGGCTCCGCGGCGCCATGATGACATGCGGAACTGTCTCGTCGGAATTGGTCATTCCACGGCTCCTTCGGTTGCCGGATGCCGCCGGGCACGGCACGTCTGACGACCAGACCATAAAGCGCGGCAACAAGACAATCCACACGCGGCAGACTGCCCACCATCAGCGCCGGGGGGGCATCCATCGGCCCCCGCATCCTCCGCTACAACGTCCCCGAAAGGCGAATGTCCTCTACGGCAAAATCGATCAGCGCCCGGATCTTTCGGGGCAACGCCCGGCCTTCGAGATAGACCGCGTTGATCTCGACCGCGAGACCCTGGAAATCCTGTAGCACCGGAACAAGCGCACCGGTCTCCAGCTCGTCGTTGAGGGCGAAACGCGGGGTATAGCAAATCCCCAGCCCGTCCGCCGCCAGTTCGACAGCGGCCCGGGCGGAATTGACCTGGAAACGGCCCTTCACCTCCGCCCCGATCTCTTCCCCCTGCCGGTAGAAGGTCCAGCGGCGCGGTGTGCGACGGTTGGTGTCGAGAATGCAGTCATGCCTGGCGAGGTCCGAAGGATCGGCCGGGGCGCCATGTTGTGCAAGGTACTCCGGGCTCGCCACCGCGATCGACCGGATTTCCCCCAGCTTCCGCGCCTTGAGCGACAGCATGTCCGACCGCCCGATGCGAAACGCAAGGTCGATCCCGTCGCCGGCCAGGTCGACGAAGCCGTCGCTGAGCCGGATATCGAAGGTCAGCCCCGGGTTCCGGGCGGCAAAGCGGGCAAGCATGCGGCCCACGTAGATTTCCCCGAAGGTCACCGGGGCCGAAACCCGGATCACGCCGGTAAACCCGCGCGACCCTTCCGAGATATCGCCCAACAGATCGTCGAGCTCGTCCAGCAGGAAAGGCGCGCGCGCCAGCAGGTCCTCGCCCGCCGGGGTCAGCCCGACCTTGCGGGTGGTCCGTTGCAAAAGCCGCACGCCAAGGCGATGCTCCAGCTCGGCCACGTATTTCGAGGTCAGCCGGTTCGACACGCCAAGCTGGTCCGCCGCCGCGGTGAAAGAGCCTGTCTTGGCGGTGGCCACGAAGGCACGAAGCTGGTCGAGCGTGTCCATCAGGATCTAATTGCGAACATTTTATGGATAGTCATCCAACAGCTTCGCCATTTCGTTGATAGATGACAAGGCGTAATTTCCGGTCAGATCAACCGCCCGGGGCCGCAGATGGCGCACCGGGCCCCTGAATGGAATAGCGACATGACCAAGCTGACCTCTTCCGACTACGCCGCCACGCTGTTGCGCGTCTCGAGCGGCGCCCTCTTCCTCGCCCACGGCCTGCTGAAAGTGAACGTGTTCACCATTGCCGGCACCGTGGGGTATTTCGAAAGCCTCGGCCTGCCGGGTGTGCTGGCCTATCTCACCATCGCCGCAGAGCTGGCGGGTGGCGTGGCCCTGATCCTCGGCGTGGCCGTCCGGCTGGTGTCGCTGGGGCTGATCCCGGTGCTGCTGGGCGCGACCTGGGTGCATGCCGGCAATGGCTGGCAGTTCTCGGCAGAGGGCGGCGGCTGGGAATTCCCGCTGTTCTGGGTGGCCGTGCAGGGCGCGATCGCCCTGCTTGGGAAAGGGGCCCATGCCCTGCGCATCCCCGTGCTCGACCGCGCGCTTGGTCAATTCGCCTGATTTCCCTCCGAAGCGATCACCTCAAAGGACAAGACCCATGTTTCGCAGAGTGACCCTGACCTCCTCCTTCGCCCTCCTCGCGGCGGTGGGCCTGTCTCTCGCCGCCCCCGTCCTCGCGCAGGACATCACCGAGGCGCCCTCGACCGTCGATGCCACCTATGTGCCCGAATCCGCCACCGAGGCGCTGGCGCCCGGCGTGAAGATCGAGAAGCTCTACACCAAGAACGTCACGCAGGATTACATCCTGCAGCGGCTGACCGACCGGGTGTATTTCTTCCAGAGCCAGTTCTACGGCACCGTATTCTACGTCGGTGAAGAGGGCGTGCTGCTGTTCGACGCGCTGGAAGGGCGCAGCGATGCCATCGAGGCCGCCATCGACAAGGTGACCGACCTGCCGATCAACGCGATCCTCTACAGCCACGACCACGCCGACCACATCGCCGGCGCCCCGGCCCTGATCGGCGCCAACCCCGGCGTGCGGATCATCGCGACGCAGGCGACCGCCGACCTGATGGAGCGGCTCGGCTCCAATCTGCCCCGCCCCACCGAGGTGATCGCGCCCGAAACCGCCAGCTTCACCTTCGAGGGCCTGACCGTGCGCGTCGCCCCCTTCGAGGCCGAGACCCATGCCCATGACCACGCGGCCTATGTACTGGAAGGCACCGGCGTGGTGCATGTGCCCGACGTCATCAACCCCGACCAGCCGCCGTTCTGGTCGTTCGCCGGGGCCGAGGGCTACTTGGGCTACCGCGACCTGATCGAACAGATCGACGCGCTGGAATGGGATTACCTGTCGGGCGGTCACGGCAATGTCGGCTCCCGCGCCGACGTGGCCTTCTACCGCCAGTTCCTCGGCGACCTCGAGGCGGCCGTGGGCGAGGCCCTGGGCGCCGTGCCATGGGGCGCCGGGGTCGAAGATCCGGCCGCGGTGAACGCGCACACCCCGTTCCTGTCCAACTGGATCGCGGAGGTGGGCAAGCACGCCACCGAAACGCTGCGGCCGAAATACGGCGCCTATTACGGCTTCGACCATGCCACGCCGAAGAATGCCGAGATGGTGGCCATGTATCTTTTCTCCTACCGTTGAAACACCGCGCGCCGGGCCGCAAACCCGGCGCGCATCACGCCCTGACACGAAAGGCCAAGCCCATGCTCACGCGCCGCACTCTCGATGATCTGAAAGACGGCTTCGGCCCCTCCGATCGCATGCCGCTGGTGTTCCTCGGTCACGGCAGCCCGATGAACGCCATCGAGGACACACCCTACAGCCGCGCCTGGAGCGACCTGGGCGCCGCCCTTCCCCGGCCGAAGGCGATCCTTGTCGTCTCGGCCCACTGGATGACCCGGGGCACCACGCTGGTCGACGTCTCCGAGATGCCCCGCACCATCCACGATTTCTACGGTTTCCCCGACGCGCTCTATGCCGAAAGCTACCCGGCGCACGGCCAACCCGACCTCGCGCGTGAAGTCGTGTCGCTTCTGGCCAGCCACCACGGCGAGGGCGATGACACCTGGGGCCTCGATCACGGCGCCTGGTCGGTTCTGAAATTCCTCTATCCCGACGCCGACGTGCCGGTCTTCCAGGTCTCGATCGACATGAGCCGCGACCTCGACTACCAGCTCGAAATCGGCCGCACGCTGTCGCAACTGCGCGACCGGGGCGTCCTGATCCTCGGCTCGGGCAACGTGGTGCACAACCTGCGCGCCATGAGCTACGCCGGCAAGCCGCATGATTTTGCGTTGGCCTTCGACCAGCTCTTCACCGACCGCCTGACCGACCGCGATTTCGCCGCCCTCGGCAACCGCGCCGGGCTGGGCTCGCTTCTGCAAATGGCCCATCCCACGGTCGACCATTACCTGCCCGCCCTGACCATCGCCGGCGCGTCGGATGCGCACGACGACCTGACCTTCATGACGGACAGCATCGACCTTGCCTCGGTCTCGATGCGGTCCTTCGTGTTCCACGCAGCCTGAGGAGACCGGCAATGCTTGTCGACGGAAAATGGATCGAGAACTGGCAACCCGTGCAGAAGGCCGACGAGAAAGGCCGTTTCGTGCGGCAGGTGTCGAGCTTCCGCAACTGGGTCACGCCGGATGGCAGCGCCGGGCCCACCGGCGAAGGTGGCTTCGAGGCCGAGCCCGGGCGCTATCGCCTCTACGTCGCGCTGATCTGCCCCTGGGCGTCGCGCACGCTGATCGCGCGCAAGCTGAAAGGACTGGACAAGGTGATCCCGGTGACCGTGGTCAACCCGGTGATCTCGGCCCAGGGTTGGCAATTCGGCGGCTATGACGGGGCGCAGGACGACCCGCTTTTCGGGGCGCGCTACATGCACGAGATCTACACCCGCGCCGAGCCGCATTTCACCGGCCGGGCCACCGTGCCGGTGCTGTGGGACATGACGCGCAACGTCATGGTCAACAACGAAAGCGCCGACATCCTGCGGATGTTCGACACCGCCTTCGAGGGACTGGTGCCCTCGGACCTGCGGCTTTACCCTACGGATCTGGCCGCGGAAATCGACACCCTGAACCCCGTGATCTACGACAAGCTCAACAACGGGGTCTACAAGGCCGGCTTCGCCAGCTCGCAGGAGGCCTATGACGAAGCCGTCGCCGGTGTCTTCGACACGCTCGACATGCTGGAGGGTCGCCTGACCGGCGACTACCTGTTCGGCAATCGCCTGACCGAGACCGATATCCGGACCTTCGTGACCCTCATCCGCTTTGACGCGGCCTATCACGGTCTCTTCAAGACCAACCTCCGCCAGATCGCGGATTACCCGCGCCTTTCGGCCTTCCAGCAGCGCATCCTTGACCTTCCCGGCGTGCGCGAGACCGTGAACATGGATCACATCACCAGGGGCTACTATTCGATCAAGGCCCTGAACCCGACGGGCATCCGCCCCGTCGGCCCGGCCCATGTGGCCCGGGCGCTGGCGCGATAAGGCAGACGGTCGTGCCTGTTTGGCCGCAGGCGTTAAGCGTCACCGTCACGCAGTCCAGCAAATGGTCTTTCCTGCAAACCAGACGTCGGATGTCGTATGCCTGGGTCCGTTCGAGCCGACGAAATAAAGCGAACTCCGAAGCTCTCAGAACTCGAAGCGATCTTTCCGTCGGTCTCGGCATCTCCATTCATGCGACCCGCACAAGCCCGTGGGGGGCCGCGCATGATCATGCGCGATCCCACAAAAGCCTAGAAGTCGAGGTTCTCGACGCTCAGCGCGTTCTGCTGGATGAACTCGCGCCGCGGCTCCACCACGTCGCCCATCAGCTTGGTGAACAGGTCGTCCGCCTCGGCCACGTCGTCGATCTTGACCTGCAACAGCGTCCGCGCCTCGGGGTCCAGCGTGGTTTCCCAAAGCTGGTTCGGGTTCATCTCGCCCAGCCCCTTGTACCGCTGCAACGCCAGCCCCTTCTCGCCTTCCTTCAGGATCGCATCCAGCAGGTCCAGCGGGCCATAGATCGCCTGGAACCGGTCCTTGCGGTGCAGGGACGCCGGCCGGGTATACACCTCCCGCAGCGACTGCGTCAGCTGCGCCAGACGCTTCGCCTCACCCGACCGCAGCACCGGGCCATCCAGCGTGCGCACCTCCTCGACCCCGCGCACCATGCGGGTCAGGCGGATACCGTGATCCTGCGTCGGCCGGCCCTGCCAGCCGCGCTCGTATTCCACCGCAATGAGGTCAAGCCGCTTCGCCACCGCATCGGCCACGCCCTGCAAATCCGCATCGGCCCGCCCCGGCAGGAACGCCTCGGCAATCGCCGCCTGCTCAAGGATGTTGCGGGGGTAATGCGTCGGGAAGGCATCGAGAATCCGCTTGGTCTGCCGCGCCTCCTCGACCACGCGGACAAGATCCTGTCCGACGATCTCCTCGCCCGAACCAAGCCGCAGCACCGCGTCCTCGGTCCCCTGCTGGATCAGGTAATCCTGCATCGCCGCCTCGTCCTTGAGGTAGACCTCCGACTTGCCCCGCGACACCTTGTAGAGCGGCGGCTGCGCAATATAGAGATACCCGCCCTCGATCAGCTCCGGCATCTGCCGGTAGAAGAAGGTCAGCAACAGCGTCCGGATATGCGCGCCATCAACGTCGGCATCCGTCATGATGATGATCTTGTGATAGCGCAGCTTCGAGATGTCGAACTCGTCCCGCCCGATCCCGGTGCCGAGCGCCATCACCATGTTGCCGATCTCCTGGCTGCCCAGCATCCGGTCGAACCGCGCCCGTTCCACGTTCAGGATCTTGCCCTTCAGCGGCAGGATGGCCTGCGTGGCCCGGTCCCGCCCGGTCTGGGCCGACCCGCCGGCGCTGTCACCCTCCACCAGGAAGATCTCGGTGTTGGCCGGGTTCTTGTCCGAACAATCCTTCAGCTTGCTGCTGAGGAAGTTCATGTCCATCGGGTTCTTCCGCCGGGTCAGCTCGCGCGCCTTCCTTGCCGCCTCCCGCGCCAGAGCGGCTTCCATGATCTTGCCGACGATCTGCCGTGCCTCGTTGGGGTTCTCCTCGAACCACTCCGACAGCTTCTCGTTCATCAGCCCCTCGACCGCCGGCCGCACCTCCGAACTCACCAGCTTGTCTTTCGTCTGGCTCGAAAACTTCGGGTCCGGCACCTTCACCGACAGCACACAGGTCAGCCCCTCGCGCGCATCGTCCCCAGTGAACGTCACCTTCTCCTTCTTGGCGATCCCGCTTTCGGCGGCGTATTTCTGCATCACCCGCGTCAGCGCGCCCCGGAACCCGGCAAGGTGCGTCCCGCCATCCCGTTGCGGAATGTTGTTGGTAAAGGGCAGCACCGTCTCGTGATAGCTGTCGTTCCACCACATCGCCACTTCCACCTGGATATCGTCCCGCTCCCCGGTGATGAAGATCGGCTCGGGCAGCATCGGCGCCTTGTGCCGGTCGAGATACTTGACGAACTCCTTGACCCCGCCCTCGTAATGCAGCTCCGACTCCAGCGCCTCTTCCGGCCGCTCGTCGCGCAGCCGGATGCGCACGCCGGAATTCAGAAACGCCAGCTCGCGCAGCCGCTTCTCCAGCGTCTCGAAATTGTACTCGAGGTTCGAGAACGTGTCGGTCGACGCCAAAAACCGCACCTCGGTGCCGCGCTTGCCATCGGCATCGGCCACCACCTTCAGGTGCTCGACCGTCTCGCCGCCCTCGAAGCGCGCGACATGCTCCTTGCCGCTCCGCCAGATCCGCAGCTCCAGCCAGTCGGACAGCGCGTTCACCACCGAAACACCGACCCCGTGCAGACCGCCCGACACCTTGTACGAGTTGCTGTCGAACTTACCCCCGGCATGCAGCTGGGTCATGATGACCTCGGCCGCCGAAACGCCCTCTTCCTCGTGCATCTCCACCGGAATCCCGCGGCCGTTATCGCTAACCGAAACGCTTGAATCGCCGTGAATCGTGACCGTCACAACGTCCGCATGGCCCGCCAGCGCCTCGTCGATCCCGTTATCGACGACCTCGTACACCATGTGATGCAGACCCGAGCCATCGTCGGTATCACCGATATACATGCCAGGCCGTTTGCGCACGGCCTCCAACCCCTTGAGAACCTTGATGGAATCGGCGCCGTATTCTTCGCGCGCCGGTACTGCTTCTGCCATGCGGGCTATCCTTCTTAACTTTGCGATTTTATACGATTTTCCGGGGGGAATGTCACGCAATCGGCGGCAGTTTTCGCAGGCTGTCACACAGCGTTTTTCCGCGCGTCCCGCGCCCGGAATCCGGCATCCGGAAATGCACCCACCGCTCAGCGGCCCCTCCCGGCCCGCCGGGCCTCAGCCACCGGCCTCGTAGGCGCCGAGCAACTCCCGCAAATCCCGCCCCAACGCTTCGGTTTTCGGGTCATCTTCCAAATCGTCGACGCACTCTTTCACAAGGTAGAATTCCGTGTCGTTCCGGATCTTCCCGCGCTTGACGATCGCCTTCAACTTGCGCGTCGGCGGCGGAAAATCCGACAGCAATTCCCGGCCGGTCCGCTCGCGGTAATACGCGCGAAGACCGGTCGCATAGGCCACCGCATCCGGCGCCGTCATGGCAAACGCGGCCATGTGATCGTTCACCGCCTGCTCGTAACCACTCAGTATTTGCGGCAGAGTGGCGCCGTTCCTCAGACCGCTCGCCACAAAGGCATCCTTGTCCGGCAGAGCTGCTACCGCTTCGCGCAACGCCGCTTCCTCGGGAAAAGACACCTTCGCGAAATCCTCGGCGATCCGCAGGAACGCGTCACACCGGTCGATCTCTGCCCATAACGCCTCGGTCGTGCGCCGCGCCATCCGTCTCTCCTCGGCCTTCGTTCCCGCCCCACTATTCCCCCGCGAATGACGTGACGCAACAACGCCGTCGATGTGCACCCCGATCACGTCACCGCAATCACCACCGCCACCAAAATCAACAGCCCGCCAGAGGCCAGGTTCGTCCGCCTGAGCGCCGTCGGAGAGGTCATCAACCGCCGCACCCGATCCAGGAAAAGCGCCATCCCCATGTTGCCCACGAAGGGCACGATGGCCGATAGCACGACGATCACCGCGATATCGCCGGGCGTGACCTGCCCAAGGTCGAAGAACCCCGGCAGAACGCCCATGTAGAACAGGATCGCCTTGGGGTTCCCGAGGATCGCCGCCAGCCCCGCCATGAACCCCGCCCACATCCCCGGCCGGGTCAGGCGGCTGTCGGCCACGATGCTGCGGCTGGCATTGCGGATGAGCATCACGCCCATGCCCGCGAACGTCACCACCGCCACCAGCTTCAGCACCGTCATGAAGCCGTCGAACGCCCCAACGACCCACGACACCCCCAGCACCGCCAGAAGCGACCACAGGACGTCTCCGACAACCACACCCGCTGCCAGTGGAAGCGCGGCCCCCGCCCCGCCCGACAGCGTGCGCGCCATCACCGCCAGCCAGACCGGCCCGGGCGTGATGAACAGGATGAAGAGCGCCCCGGCATAAAGCGCCATGTCCCACAGGCCCAGCGTCATCGGCGCTCTTCCACGAGCTTCGCGATGGCCATGACCGTGCGCCAGTTCCGCGCCGTCGACGGCACGCCCAGCGCCTTTTCCAGCGTCGCGGCCAGCTTCGACCGCCCGATCCCATCGGGGGCATGCAGATAGCCGGCCTCGCCCGTCACCTCGACCCGCTCACTCGGCGTTGCAAGCGCCAGCGTCTCGTCCTCCAGCGCCTTCGGGTTGCCCTCGAAAAACCAGACATGCACCGACTTGCCATCCGCCGCCCCCTCTTCGGGGAACGGGTTGGCCGCCATGACCTTGGCCAGCCGGTCGCGGGACATCACCAGCGCCTGCGGCCGAAAGCCCTTCGCGGCCTCGATCCCGTCGGCGACGGACTCCGCCGTCACCTCGCCGCGAAACACGGCATTGCCGCTCTGGATATAGGTCGCGATGTCCTCGGCCCCCAACCCCTCCAGCAGCACCCGCAGCTCCGCCATCGGCAACGCATTGCGCCCGCCCACGTTGATGCCGCGCAGCAGCAGAACCGAGACGCTCACCTCACGCCCTCCGCCGGGTGTTGCGCGCCACACCACATCTCGCGCAGCCTCTTACCGCACGCCACATTAACCAACCCCTCTACAGACCCCCGCACCGACGCGATACCGACGTAATACCGACGTGATACCGACGTCGAAATCCCAGCAAAACAAGGCCGTTAACCCTTTTCTGCCGCCACCGCGAAGACCGACGCCGTTCACCCCGCCCCGGGAAGCGTCAGCGACCCGTCCTCCCCCAGCGGCCAGAACGGGTTCATCGCCACTTCCCAGACATGCCCGTCCGGGTCGGCATAATAGCCCGAATACCCGCCCCAGAACACTTTCTCCGGCCGTTTCAACACCTTGGCCCCCGCCGCCACGGCAGCATCAAAGGCGTCATCCACCTCCGCCTCGGTCGCAAAGTTCTGCGCCAGCGTCATCGCCCCGGTGCCCAGCTCGGCGCCACCCCTTCCCTGGTCCTCCGCCAACGCCGCTTTTCCGAACAATCCCAAGGCCATACCTTGCATCTGGTAGAAAGCGACCCCCTCCTGCTCCTCCGCCGGCACCCACCCCAAAGCCCCGTAAAACGCCTTGGATCTGTCCAGATCGGCGACACCAAGAGTGATGAGAGTCACGCGTTGAGGATTGGTCATGACGCATCTTTCCCACTGATTTTGCTGATACTTTCTGCTTCCGTCACTTCGATCAACTGTGCCCGCTCGCCCAGTTCCTCGAACAGTTCCGCCCCCGTCCCGGTCATCCACGCCTGCGCCCCCAGCGCACAGACCTCATCATAGAGCGCCGCCCTCCGGCCCGCATCCAGATGCGCCGCCACCTCGTCCAAGAGCAGGATCGGCGGCGCCCCGAACTCCCTTGCCAGGGCCCGCCCGTTGGCCAGGATCAGCGAGATCAAAAGCGCCTTCTGCTCCCCCGTCGAACAGTCCTTCGCCGGCACCCCCTTGGCGGCATAAACCCCATATAAATCAGCCCTGTGCGGCCCCACCAACGTCCGCCCGGCGGCCAGGTCGCGGAACCGGCTTTCATGCAGCGCCTCGCGAAAATCCGCTTCCGTCTCCGGCATTTCCCCCTCCGACATGGTCAGCTCCAGCTCGGCCGTCGGAAAGGCCGTCTCCGCCTCCTGCTGCGCCGCCTGAAGCTCCGCCAGCGCCTTCTGGCGGTTCCGGTGAATGGCCACCCCGGCCTCCGCCATCTGCCGCTCCAGCGCGACATACCAATGCCCGTCGCGCACCTGGTCCTTCAGCAGCCGGTTCCGCTCCCGCATCGCCTTCTCATAGGCCAGTGAAACATCGGCATGGGCGGGCTCGAAGCTCATCGTCATCCGGTCCAGAAACCGCCGCCGCCCCTCGGCCCCTTCGATCCACAGCCTGTCCATCGACGGGATCAGCCACAGCACCCGCGCAATGCGCCCCAGCGCCACCTGGCTCGCGGCCTTGCCGTCGATCTTCACCTGCCGCGACTGGCCCTCCTCCGACCAGATCTCGACCTCGTGGATCTGATGCAGGGAATGCAGGTGCCCCGTGACCTTCCACCCAAGGCTTTCCGGCCGCCGCGCCATGTCCTGCGCCGCCGCCCGCCGCAAACCGCGGCCCGGCGAAAACAGCGACACCGCCTCCAGAAGGTTGGTCTTCCCCGCCCCGTTCGGCCCGTAGATCGCCACCGGCCGCGCATCCAGCGCCAGCGCCGCCCCCTTGTGCGAGCGGTAGTGAGACAGGGTCAGGCGGGAAAGGTAAAGGTTCATGCTAACGCCCTTACCTCAAATGCAAAAAGCCAGCCACGAAAAAGCCCCGCCGAGGCGGGGCTCAATCTGCATCAGGTCGCGGCTTGGTATTGCCGGAGGGCCTGATGGCCTCAAACTAATGAGGTCTTGAAGCGGATGTTTCCAGAGCCGCATCAGTTTGAAATATGCTCACGGGTAGGCTCGTTGTCAACCCTCACAGATCGAGCGCAGCTCGTACGCAATTCTGAACCTTGTCAAAAGAATCCTGAGAAATCGTTGACGTTTGGTATCGTCGGCGCCCGTCTTCGCCACGCCCCAGATTGAAAAGGTTGACCCGCTCAAAACTCAAAGAATAGATCATGTCGCCCTTTACCCAACAAGTCTTAGCGCGCCACCTCGGCGGCAAATCCAAATCAATCTCGATCTCGCAATGATACGGCATGACAGGATCGGGCGGCGTCGTACTGAGTGGCACAACGGTGACCAAGTTCGGGCGTTGTTTGATCCTTTTTGATATCACTATGCACGGTCGAGACTTGACCATTTCCGGTTGTTTGAAAGCGCGATCAAAGTGGACCAGTACCAACGTACCTTGTTTTGGGTGATACTTCAGCGCCAATCAGGCTACCTCACACCCGCATCGGCATCACGACATAGACCGCGCTGGTGTCGTTCCCCTCGCGCATCAGCGTCGGATCGCCCGAGGAGTTGAACAGGAAGACGGCATTCTCGCGGTCGACCTGGCTGGCAATCTCCAGCAAGTACTTGGCGTTGAACCCGATCTCGAGGTGATCGTCGCCATAGGCCACGGCCAGCTCTTCCTCGGCATTGCCGCTGTCGGGTGCGTTGACCGACAGCACCAGACGGTCTTCGTCGAGCGCCAGTTTGACGGCGCGCGAGCGTTCCGAGCTGACGGTGGCAACCCGGTCGACCGCCTGCGCGAACTCGCTGGCGTCGACCTCCAGCCGGCGGGTGTTGCCGGTGGGAATGACGCGGGTGTAGTCGGGGAAGGTGCCGTCGATGACCTTCGAGGTCAGGGTGATGTCGGGCGTGGCAAAGCGCACCTTGGTCTCCGAAACCGACACGGCAATCTTGGCCTCGTCATCGTCCAGGAGCTTGCGCAGCTCGCCCACCGTCTTGCGGGGCACGATCACGCCGGGCATGTCCGCCGCGCCCTCAGGCAGGTCGGCATCGATCCGGGCAAGGCGGTGACCATCGGTGGCCACGCAGCGCAGAACCTGGCCTCCATCACCATCGGCCACATGCATGTAGACGCCGTTCAGGTAATAGCGTGTTTCCTCGGTCGAGATGGCGAATTTCGACTTGTCGAAAAGCCGCCGCAGCACCGGAGCATCGGCGGTGAAATTGCAGGTATATTCCGACGATGCCATTACCGGGAAATCCTCTCGCGGCAGGGTCGCCAGCGAGAAGTTCGAGCGTCCCGCCTCGACCGACATTCGCCCAGACGCACCATCGTCGGTCAGCGTCACCAATGCCCCGTCGGGCAGCTTCCGGATGATCTCGTGAAGGGTGACGGCCGACACCGTCGTCGCCCCGGCCCGTTCCACCTTGGCCGGTGCCTTGTCGACCACCTCGATATCGAGATCCGTGGCGCGGAACTGAACCGTATCGCCCTCGGCCTCGATCAGCACATTGGCGAGGATCGGGATCGTGTTGCGGCGTTCGACCACAGACTGGGCCTGTGACACTGCCTTGAGCAGTGTGCCGCGTTCGATGCTGAGTTTCATGCCCTCGCTCCCTGATCTGCGTGCCGGGAAGCGCACCGTAGCAAACTCCCTTTAACGCTCAAGCCTTTTCGTGCTGTTTTCGGCCCATTACCGCACAGGGTCAAGGGCGGCCCTGCCAAAGGCAGGACCGGTTGCATTTTCGGGACAGCAGGTGATTACCCTTCCAGCGTCCGGCGCAGAAGTTCGAGGTCTTCGGCGATCTGCGCATCCTGGTGGCGCAGCTCGTCGATCCGCTTCACGCCGTGCATCACGGTCGTATGATCCCGGCCCCCGAACCGGCGGCCGATTTCCGGGAGCGAGCGGCTGGTCATCTGCTTGCACAGATACATCGCTACCTGCCGCGGACGGGCAAAGGTGCGCACCCGCTTGGGGCCGATCATGTCGGACAGGCGGATGTTGTAATGCTCCGACACCTGCCGCTGGATTTCCTCGATCGAGATCTTCCGCTCGGAGGCGCGGAGAATGTCGGCAAGACAGTCCTGCGCCAGCTCGAGCGTGATCTCATGGCCCACAAGCGAGGCGAAGGCGTAAAGCCGGGTCAGCGCGCCTTCGAGCACGCGAACATTGGTGCTGATCCGGTGGGCAAGGAATTCGAGCACACCGTCTGCCATCTGCAGGCCGGGATAGTCGTTGCGAAAGCGATCGACCTTGGACTGCAGGATACCAAGGCGCAGCTCATAGTCGGTCGGATGTAGATCAACGACGAGGCCGCATTGCAGGCGCGACTTGATCCTGTCCTCGAGGTTCTCGATCTCGCCCGGGGCGCGGTCGGCCGAGATGACGATCTGCTTGTTCTGGTCCACGAGCGCATTGAACGTGTGGAAAAACTCTTCCTGCGTGCTGTCCTTGCCGGCGATGAACTGCACGTCGTCGACCATCAGCACGTCGACCGAGCGGAACATCTCCTTGAAGTCCATCATCTTGCGGTCGCGCAGCGCCTGCACGAAGCGGTACATGAACTGTTCCGCCGACAGGTAGACGACGTTGAGGTCCGGCCGTTTGCTCTGAAGCTCCCACGCGATGGCGTGCATCAGGTGCGTTTTACCAAGGCCGACGCCGCCATACAGAAACAGCGGGTTGAAGGTCACCGGGCCGCCCTCGGCCACGCGGCGTGCCGCGGCATGGGCCAGTTCGTTGGGCTTGCCGACCACGAAATTGTCGAAGGTGAACCGGTCATCGAGCGGCGCGGCAGGCACCTGGCCTTCGGCTTGGGAAACGGCGGCCTGGGCCGCGGGGCGTGCGGCCCGCGGCTTGGGGGCGGAGGGCTCTGGCCGGACGTTGCCATTGGCAGGCACGCGGAAATGCACCCGGCGAATTTCCGGCGACACGGTGTTCACCTGGAACAGGATGAGGTCACCGAAGTTGCGCGACACGTAATTGCCCGTGAAGGTGGTCGGCACGTTGAACGTCA
Source organism: Roseovarius indicus (assembly GCF_008728195.1). Lineage (NCBI taxonomy): Bacteria > Pseudomonadati > Pseudomonadota > Alphaproteobacteria > Rhodobacterales > Roseobacteraceae > Roseovarius > Roseovarius indicus. Next base: position 115 of record NZ_CP031598.1, on the reverse strand, counting down.
CCACGCCGTCGCTGACATCAGACAGCTCCAGCGGCTCGATCCAGTTTGCGAAATTGTGTTTCCCGACGGTACCCAGGAGTTCCTGTTTCAACTGGCCCCATTGCTCTTTAGTCAT